>NZ_JBIDCQ010000008.1:0-105022 GCF_043204655.1 Micromonospora sp. NPDC047762
AACGCGAGACCAGCAACAGACAGCATGCTCTTACGAATGATCGTGTTCATGGGGGTAGCTCCTTCGGGGGTAGAACACCCACACCACCCGGGGGGGACGGCGGTGAGGGTGTGAGCACCTCGTCCGGCGCTGCACGTCTCAAAGGGGAAAAAGTTTGGGGGGGGGTGACGCCTGGGTTGGGCGTCGGAGTCGGCGACCTACCGAGCGGGGGGCTCGTGGCGCCGGGTCCATGTGTAACGACCGCCGGGCCGGGGTCATTCCGGGGTTGGCCCATCCATGGGCACCCTCATCGCGGCGGTGCCAGCGGCGTGGGGGTTGCAACGACCGGGGGGTGGCTGGCATTCCGGGGTTGGCCCACCTGCCGGCACCCTCGTCGAAGCGAGTGCCCGTCGGTCGTCCGTGGGACTGCAACGACCGGGGGGAGACTGCCATTCCCACCTGCGCGACCAGCCCGCAAAGATCGGGCGGCCGGCCGGTGGTACTGCGATCGTCAGGGTATGTAACGACCCCGGCCCGGCCATGATTCCGGCCCACGCGTGCGCCCGGCCACACCCCGAACGGCCCAGAAACCGACAAAGACTCCATTGAACGCGTGGCTCACGGCAGCAAACCCTCTGATACTGGGCGTGATCCACTCGCGTACATGAAAGTCGCGCTGTCCCGGACGTCCGGACACCGCGACATCACAGAACCCGAGTCGATCTAGACCTCTGAGGCCATCGCCGACCGCCCAGAAGGCCTCGAATCGGCCAAAACACCCACGGGGTGCGTGCCGCCACTGGCTCCTGCCGTCACCGCTCCGGGCGTTGCCGCCGCTGGCCCGGGAGTCGGCCTCTGTTCCGGGGCGTAAGCGGGCGTGCTCCGGGGCGTGCGCGGCCGTGCTCCGGGGCGTGCGCGGCCGTGCTCCGGGGCGTGGGCGCCGTGCTCCGAGGGCGTAAGCGGCCCTGCTCCGAGGGCGTAAGCGGCCCTGCCATGGTCGCTGGCGCAACTGACGGAAGCCCAGCTCAGAGGCGGGTAAATCGGTTGAGATGACGGGGTGCTGCCGGCAGGCTGAGGTCTCCGCCACCCACGTCCCGGAGGACTTTCCATGCGCCTGCTCCGTGATCTGTGGGGTACGTCGACCCGTCGTGTGACGATCGTGGCCGTTCTGATCGTGCTGGGTGCCGCGGGGCAGGCGGGCGCATCGGCCCTGGCCGGCGCAGTGCTGGTGCACCGTTCGGCTGGTTTCTTCGCCGTGCTGGCCGTGGCCCTTGTCGCTGTGGTCCTCAGCGACCTCGCGGTGAGTCTGCTGATGGCCGGCCTGACCGCCGACTGGTCCGCCGACGTGCGTCGCCGGCTCTGCCGCGTCGCTCTCGGGCAGGACCTTCCCACCCTGGAGACCACCCCGGTCGGCGAGTTGCTGGACCGCATCGACGGGGACGTCTATCAGGTCGCGTCGGCAATTCGTAACCAGGGCACCCGTCTCGCCCAGGGCCTCTGCGTCGGTCTGTTGTCGATGGTCGTGGCGCTGTTCGTCTGGTGGCCGGCGGGGATCGCGATGCTGCTGCTCACCGTGGTGCTCGCGGTCGGCCTGCGCCGGCCCACGGCGCGGATCGGCCCGGCCCGGATGGCCGAGGAGGAGGCGTGGTCCGACCTGGCGGCCGTGATGGAGGAGGCGGTGCACGGCCAGGACGACGTACGCACCAGCCTGGCGCGGCCGTACGTGCTGCGGTTGTACGCCCGGCGGGCCTCCGCCGTGCTCTCCCGTGGCCTGGTGGTCTGGGTGCTGTCCGCCCGGGTGGCGACGGTGGCCACCGCGACGATCCGGGCGGGCATCGGCGCGGTGGTGCTCGGCGGTGCCTGGGCGTTGGCCACCGGCCGGATCGACGCCGCCCGGCTCACCGCCATCTGGCTGCTCGCCCTGGCCTTCGGGGCGACAGCGGAACACGTCAGCCGGATGGTGCCGGAGATCCAGGAGGCGCTCGGCGCGTGGGCGCGGGTGCAGTTGCTCTCCAAGGCCCGGCAGGAACCGGTCGGCGGGGCCAGCCCGAGCGAGGGTGACCTGCGCATTCGGGACCTGACATTCGGGTACGGCGAGGGTGGTCGGGGTGCCGCGCTGCGCGGGCTCAGCCTCACCTTCGCGCGTGGTCGCTCGTACGCGCTGATCGGGCGGACCGGCTCGGGCAAGTCGACGCTGGCGAAGGTGCTCACCCGGGCGGTCGACGTGCCGCCGGGCACCGTCTTCCTCGGCGGCACCGACCTGTGCGACCTCGACGTCGAGCAACTGCGCCGCTGGGTGGCGTTGGTGCCGCAGCGCACCGAGATCCTCGCCGGCACGCTCGCCGAGAACGTGGCGCTCTTCGACACTGAGTTGCTCGACGCGGCGGCTCGTGCGCTGGACGAGCTGGGCCTGGCGAGCTGGATCGCCGAGCTTCCGGACGGGTTGGCGACCCGGCTGGGGGAGGGCGGCCACGTGCTCTCCGCCGGTCAGGAGCAGTTGGTGGCGTTCGCCCGGATTCTGGTCCGGGAGCCGCACGTGGTGATCCTCGACGAGGCCACTGCGCGGCTGGACCCGGTCACCGAGGCGCGGGTGCAGCGCGCCACCGAACGACTGCTGCGCGACCGGATCGGCATCGTCATCGCGCACCGACTCTCCTCGGTGCGCCGCTGTGACGAGGTGGTCGTCCTGGCCGACGGCGAGGTGGTCGAGGCCGGTCCGTTGGAGACGTCGACGCGCTTCGCGGAACTGCTGGCGACCAGCCACGCCGCCGCGTACGCGGCGGTGGCGCCGGCCGGTCGTACCGGCGTCGGCACCGACCTGCTGGTCGGCCCCGGCCCGGACGCGTGGCCGAGCGAGCCGGCGCCCGCGCGGGGCGAGCCGGTCGCGGCGAACGAGCAGGGCGTCGCCTGGCCGACCGAGCCGGCGTCGACGCGGGCCGAGCCGAATGAGCAGGCCACACGGGAGACACCCTCCGACAGCACGCGGGACGCGGTCGGGCCGACCCGGGCCGATCCTCCGCCGCTGCCGCCGGTGCCGCCGGCCCGGACGCTGCGGGAGATCTTCCGACTCTGCACGAACGATCCCCGGTACGGGGCGGCGGCGATCGTGCTGTTCCTCGGGCTCAGCCTGCTCGGGCTGGACGGCCCGGTGCTGCCCTGGCTCTGGGCGGACCTGGTCGACGGGACCGGCAACCCGTATTTGCCGGCGGTGGGGATCGTCGCCGGGTTGCTGGTCACCCTGCCGCTGCCGTTCTACACCCACGTCTGGTTCCCGCAGTGGTGGGTGCGGCAGATGCTGCGGATCGGCCTTCGGCTGGTGCACGGCCAGACCGGCCCGCGCCGGGTCAGCTCACACACCCCCGCCGAGGTGGTGGCGCAGGGTGGGGACACCGAGCGGGTGGTCCAACTCGCCGACAACGTGTTGGACCAGACCGTCGCGCTGGTGCTCGTGGTCGCCATGACGGCGGTCACCGGCAGCGTCGTACCCGGGCTGTTCTTCCTCGGGACGATGGTCGTCTCCGGGCTGGCCGCGACGTTGTTCGGGCCGAAGCTGGAGCGTGCGGCCCGGGCGACGGTGGCGGCGCGGGCCTCCTTCGCCACGGCGCTGGTCTCCGCGCTCTCCGCGGCGCGGACGGTGAAGCTCGCCGGCGCGACCACTGCGGTGCTGCGTCACCTGGCCAGCCTGGATGTGCTGCGCAGCGACCGGCAGCGGCGGGAGATCTCGGTGCAGGTGTGGGCGCGCTCCACACCGTCGATGGCCAGTGGGTTGTTGCCGATCGGAGCCTGGGCGCTCTACCTGAACGGTTCGCTCTCCGCCGGGGCGGTGCTGGTGGCCGTCTCCACCCTGGGCGCGGCCCGCTGGTTCGCCTGGACGACGGCGTCGTTGATCTCGCAGCTGCCCTCGGCGCGGGTCTGGACCCGACGCACCGTGGCGATGACCGGGGTGAGCACGTACTCCGCGGGGGTGCCGGAGGTCGACCTGACCGCTGGGACGGCGCCTGCGCCGACCATGCCACCCCGGCATCCGCTGCGCCGGCTGGAGCTGCGTGGCTTCGGGGTGGTGCACTCCGACGGCACGGTGGCCGTCCGGGACGTGGACCTGACCGTGCAGCGGGGGCAGTTGGTGCTGGTCGTCGGGCCGGTGGGGTCGGGCAAGTCCTCGTTGCTGCGCGGGCTGGCCGGGATCGTGCACCACACCGGCGAGCTGGCCTGGAACGGTGACCCGGTCACCGAGCCGGAGCTGTTCCTGCGCCCCAACCAGGTCGGCTACGTCGGTCAGTTGCCCCGGGTGCTCTCCGGCACGGTGGCCGACAACATCGCCCTCGGGCACCAGGTGGACGCGGCGGGGGCGGTCAGCACCGCCCAGCTCGACCATGACCTGGCCGCCGCCGGTGGTGGGTTGGGCCTGCTCATCGGGCACAAGGGCACCCGGCTGTCCGGCGGGCAGTTGCAGCGGTTGGCGCTGGCCCGTGCGCTGGCCCCGCGTACCGAACTGCTTGTCGCCGACGACGTGTCGTCGGCGCTGGACGTCACCACCGAGCTGGCGTTGTGGCAGGCGTTGCGCGGCCACGGGGTGACGGTCGTCGGTTCGACGGCGAAGCGCGCCGCGTTGGTCCGGGCCGACCACGTGGTGGTGCTGCTCGGCGGCACGGTGGCCGCCCAGGGCACCTGGCAGGACCTGGAGGGCGACTGGTCACACCTGGCGGGTTGAGTGCCGACGGTCGGGCGGCTGCTGGGTGAGCAGCCGCCCGACCGGAAGGATCAGGCGCGGGCGTACTGGGCGGGGCCGGAGTACGCGACGCCGAGCTTCGCGGCCGCCCGGCGCGGCCAGTACGGGTCGCGCAGCAACTCCCGACCCAGCAGCACCAGGTCGGCCTCGCCGTTGGCGACGATCTGCTCGGCGTGCTCGGGCTCCACGATCAGGCCCACCGCGCCGGTCGGCACGCCGGCCTCGCGGCGGATCTGGGCGGCCAGCGGCACCTGGTAACCCGGGCCGAGCGGGATGCGCTGGTCCGTGCTCACCCCACCGGAGGACGCGTCGACCAGGTCGACGCCGACGCCGGCCAGCTCACCGGCGAGCACCACGCTGTCCTCGATCGTCCAGCCGCCCTCGACCCAGTCGGTGGCGGAGATCCGGGTCAGCACCGGCACGTCCTCGCCGACAGCGGCGCGCACCGCGCGGGCGACCTCCAGGGTGAGCCGCATCCGGGCCGCGCGGTTGCCGCCGTACGAGTCGGTGCGGCGGTTGGTCAGCGGCGAGAGGAACTCGTTGAGCAGGTAGCCGTGAGCGGCGTGGATCTCCACGGCGGCGAAGCCGGCGTCCAGAGCGCGTACGGCTCCGGCCGCGAACGCGTCGACCACACCGGCGATGCCGGCCTCGTCGAGGCTGGTCGGCGTCCGGTAGTCGGCGGTGAACGGCTCCGAGCCGGGGGCGACGGGCGTCCAGCCGCCCTCGGCGTCCGGCACGCCACCGCGCTCGGGTGCCCAGGGCCGGTAGGTGGAGGCCTTGAAGCCGGCGTGCGCGAGCTGCACGGCCGGCACCGCGCCGTGAGCGGCGACGAACGCGGTCACCGGTCGCCAGGCGTCGACGTGCGCATCGGACCAGAGGCCGGTGTCCTGTGGGCTGATCCGGCCCTCGGGGAGGACGGCGGTCGCCTCGGTCAGCACCAGGCCGGCCCCGCCGACCGCGCGGCTGCCGAGGTGGATCAGGTGCCAGTCGGTGGGCAGACCGTCGGGGCCGGCGGAGTACTGGCACATCGGTGCCATGGCGATCCGGTTGGGCAGTGTGACCCCGCGCAGGGCCAGGGGAGTGAACAGGGAACTCATGGGCTCATCCTCTCCGACACGGCGACGGGCCCCCGGGGAGAGGGGCCCGTCGCCGTACTGGTGAATCGGTCAGGCAGGAACGGGGGTCAGCTCGGGCCGGGTGTCGGCGACCGGCTCCGGGTCGGTCAGGTCACGCCGGCCGGCGGACTCGTACGCGGCGCGGTCGAGAGTGCCCTCGCGGGCGGCGACCACTGTCGGCACCAGCGCCTGCCCCGCGACGTTGGTGGCGGTGCGGATCATGTCCAGGATCGGGTCGATGGCCAGCAGCAGACCGGCGCCGGCCAGCGGCAGGCCCAGCGTGCTGAGGGTCAGGGTGAGCATCACGATCGCGCCGGTCAGGCCGGCGGTGGCCGCCGAGCCGACCACCGAGACGAAGGCGATCAGCAGGTAGTCGCCGATGCCGAGGTCAACGCCGAACACCTGCGCCACGAAGATCGCGGCGAGGGCCGGGTAGATGGCGGCGCAACCGTCCATCTTCGTGGTGGCGCCGAAGGGCACCGCGAACGAGGCGTACTCGCGGGGGACGCCGAGGCGCTCGACGGAACGCTGGGTCACCGGCATGGTGCCGACCGAGGAGCGGGAGACGAAGGCCAGCTCGATGGCCGGCCAGGCACCGGCGAAGAAGCGCAGCGGGTTGAGGCGGCCGGCGAGGATCAGCACCAGCGGGTAGACCACGAACAGCACGATGGCGCAGCCGACGTAGACGGCCGTGGTGAACTTCGCGAGGGGAGCCAGCAGGTCCCAGCCGTACGAGGCGACGGCATTGCCGATCAGGCCGAGGGTGCCGATCGGGGCTAGCCGGATGACCCACCAGAGCGCCTTCTGGACGATCTCCAGGAGGGATCGGTTCAGCGCCACGAACGGTTCGGCGGGCTCGCCGACCAGCAGGGCCGCGGCGCCGACGACGACGGCGAGGAAGACGATCTGGAGGACGTTGCCCTCGACGAACGCGCCGACCGGGTTGGTGGGCACGATGCCGGTGAGGAAGTCGGTCCACGAGCCGGTGTTCTTCGGCGGGGCCGCACCACCCAGGTCGAGGGTCACGCCCCTGCCCGGGTTGGTGAGCAGGCCGAGGCCGATGCCGATGCTCACCGCGATCAGCGCGGTGATGCCGAACCACATCAGGGTCTTGACGGCGAGCCGGGCGGCGTTGGCGACGCCACGCAGGCTGACCACGCTGACCACGATGGCGGTGAAGACCAGCGGCGGCACGGCCAGCTTGAGCAGTTGGACGAAGAGGCTACCGACGGTGTGCAGGGTGCTGGTCAGCCAGCTCAGGTCGTTGCTGCGGGCCAGGAAGCCCAGCGCGACGCCGAGCACGAGGCCGAGCAGGATCTGCACGGAGAAGGGAATTTTGCGCAGGCTGAAAGGCATGAGGATGTATCCAATTGTCCGGTCCGATCGGGGCAGGCGTGGGAACGCGGCTAGCCCGGACAGATGCCACTGGCCTGCAGTCGGAGATCGACATACAGGCGGACAGTGAGGCCCCAGAGATTGGTCATCGCTGGCCGACGATACGCCGATTCCCGCTCATCGGAAGGACCGGACGGCGTGAGGCTCCTTACAGAGGGCCAGCGCGGTGGCGGTGCCCAGGCCCCACAGCACCGCCAGGGCGAGGATCAGCCGTTCCAGCACCCCCACCACCGGGCCTCGACCGATCACGAGCATCGCCAGCCCCACCGCGGCACAGAGCGGCAGGGCCAGCACGGCGGCGACCCCGGCCAGCCGACGCACCGTCCGGCCCGCCGGCACGGAGACGGCCAGCGCGATCATGGCGAAGACCACAGCGGCGGTCGCCGCGATGCTCGCGCCGCCGTGCACCAGGTCCGCCGTCGTCGCGCGCTCGAACGGCGGCAACGGGCAGCCGCCGGAGCAGGTCACCGCCCCCGACACAGCGGTGAACACCGCTCCGGTGGCGAGCAGCGCCGGGGCCGCCGCCCACACCCCGGGAGGCAGCGCCGCACCGATCAGCAGCAACGCGCCGGCAAGGGCCAGGATCCCGATCCGGTACGTCGCGGCGTGGGCGCTGCCGGCAATGCCCGCCTCGCTGACGTACCCGGTGAGCCCTGGACCGGGACCGGCGACCACGGCGAGCGTCACCGCCACCGCACCGGCCAGGGTGCAGCCGGCCGCCGCGGACCCGGCTACCCGGCGGGCGACCTCGCCGCGGGCGCTCGGCAGGGTCGGGGCGGTCGGCCGACCCGGCTCAGCCACGCCCGTGCGGCGTGCTCCAGCCGGACTCGTCCGGCCCGAGTGGCACGATGCCGCTGGGATTGATCTCCCGATGCGTGCCGTAGTAGTGCCGCTTGATGTGGTCGAAGTCCACAGTCTCGCCGAAACCCGGCGTCTGGAACAGGTCCCGGGCGTACGCCCAGAGCACCGGCATCTCGGTCAGCTTGTCGCGGTTGCACTTGAAGTGCCCGTGGTACGCGGCGTCGAAGCGCACCAGTGTGGTGAACAGCCGCACGTCCGCCTCGGTGATCGCGTCGCCCATCAGGTAGCGCTGCCCGGCCAGCCGCTCGGAGAGCGCGTCCAGTCGGGCGAAGAGCGCCCGGAACGCCTCGTCGTACGCCTGCTGGGAGGTGGCGAACCCGCACCGGTAGACCCCGTTGTTCACATCGGTGTGGATCTCGGCCATCAGCGCGTCCATCTCGGGGCGCAGCGCGACCGGGTAGAGATCCGGGGCGTCGGGCGCGTGCAGCCGCCGCCACTCGGTGGAGAAGTCGAGGGTGAGCTGTGGGTAGTCGTTGGTGACCACCCGGCCGGTCACTGTGTCGACGAGTGCCGGCACTGTCACCCGGCCGGTGTAGTCCGGGTCGGTGGCCAGGTACGCCTCGGAGAGGAAGCTCACGCCGAGCACCGGGTCGAAGCCGTCCGGGTCGAGGGCGAACGCCCAGCCCCGCTCGTCCCGGATCGGGTCGACGGTGCCCAGCGAGATCGCGTCGTCCAGCCCGAGCAGGCCACGCACGATCCTCGCCCGGTGCGCCCACGGGCAGGCCCGGCACCAGATCAGCCGGTAACGGCCGGCCTCCAACGGCCAGCGGTCCTGCTCGTCCGGGCCGCCGCCGGGTGGCGAGGTGGAGTCGGCGGTGACCCGACCGGTGAACCGGTTCGGCTGGCGGACGAACGCGCCGCCGCCACTGGTCTCTGCGCTGAACTGGGCCCGGGCCATGCCGTCAACCTATCCGCTGCCGGCGTGGATATCCTGGCGGCCGGCAGCCCTCGTGACCCGGTGGGCGTGCCCCACCCCCGCCGTCTGCACCCCCTAAGGACTCGCGATGACCGTGGCATACCTGGTGGCCGGTGTCCGCACCCCGATCGGCCGGTACGCGGGCGCGCTGGCCGGCGTCCGCCCCGACGACCTGGCCGCGCACGTGATCCGGGAACTGGTTGCCCGCCACCCGTCGGTGGACTGGGCGCGGGTCGATGACGTCGTGCTCGGCTGCGCCAACCAGGCCGGCGAGGACAACCGCAACGTGGCCCGGATGGCGGCGCTGCTGGCCGGCCTGCCCGAGGAGGTGCCGGGCAGCACCGTCAACCGGCTCTGCGGTTCGGGCCTGGACGCGCTCGCCACCGCCGCCCGGTCCATCGTCGCCGGGGACGCCGAGCTGGTGATCGCCGGCGGGGTGGAGAGCATGAGCCGGGCGCCGTTCGTCATGCCGAAGGCGTCCTCGGCGTACTCCCGCTCGGCCGAGGTGTACGACACCACCCTCGGCTGGCGGTTGGTGAACCCGCTGATGCGTGACGGGTGGGGGGTCGACTCGATGCCGGAGACGGCGGAGAACGTGGCCGCCGAGTACGGCGTCAGCCGGGCCGAGCAGGACGCCTTCGCGTACCGCTCGCAGCAGCGTGCGGCCAGGGCGCAGGCGGACGGCCGGTTCGCCGAGGAGATCGTGTCGGTGTCGGTGCCGGCGGGTCGTCGGGAGACCCGGCTGGTCGAGGTCGACGAGCACCCTCGGGAGACCTCGCTGGACAAGCTGGCCGCGCTGCCCACCCCGTTCCGCGACGGCGGCACGGTGACCGCCGGGAACTCCTCGGGCGTCAACGACGGCGCTGTCGCCCTGCTGGTGGCCAGCGAGGCGGCGGTTGCCCGGTACGGCCTGACCCCGCTGGCCCGGATCGTCGGCGCGGCGGCGGCTGGTGTGCCGCCCCGGATCATGGGAATCGGCCCGGTGCCGGCCACCCGCAAGCTGCTCGAACGCGTCGGCGTCGAGGTGGGCGCGGTGGACGTGGTGGAGTTGAACGAGGCGTTCGCCGCGCAGTCCGTGGCGGTGTTGCGTGAGCTGGGGCTGCCCGTGGACGCCGAGCACGTCAACCCGAACGGTGGTGCCATCGCGCTGGGGCACCCGCTCGGCGCCAGCGGCGCGCGGCTGGCGCTGACCGCCGCCCTGGAGCTGCGCCGTCGCGGCGGCCGCCGGGCTCTGGCCACCATGTGCATCGGCGTTGGTCAAGGCATCTCGCTGTTGTTGGAGTCAGCGGCCTAGAGTGGTCCACACCACACGACCCGCGGGTCGACCGGTGCCCACGCGTGCCCGCTGCGCGCCCCGATGCCGGTGCCGTCCCGCGCCGCGGCGATGAACTGGGGAGCACGCTGATGCCGGACGGACTGCCGACCGAGATCGATCTGACCAGGCCGAGCGCGGCCCGGGTGTACGACTACTTTCTGGGTGGAGCGCACAACTTCGAGATCGACAGGCAGTTGGCGGAGCAGATCGCCAGCATGACCCCGAATCTCGCCGCCACCATGCGCTCCGGTCGGGAGTTCCTGCGGCGGGCCGTCCGGGTGCTGCTCGACGCCGGCATCGACCAGTTCCTCGACATCGGCTCCGGAATTCCCACCGTTGGCAACGTGCACGAGGTGGCGCAGGGGGTGAACCCTAAGGCCCGCGTGGTGTACGTCGACATCGACCCGGTGGCGGTCGCGCACAGCCGGGAGTTGCTGGCTGGCAACGACCTGACCGGGGTCATCCACGCCGACCTGCGTGAGCCGGAGCGGATCCTCGCCGAGACCCGACAGCTCGGGCTGATCGACTTCAGTCGCCCGGTGGGCATCCTGCTGGCCGGGGTGGTGCACTTCGTCCCGGACGCCGACCGGCCCGAGGCGATCCTCGCCACCCTGCGGGCCGCCGCCGCGCCGGGCAGTTTCCTTGTCGTCTCCCACTCCACGTTCGAGGACCAGCCGCAGGAGATGCTGGACGCCCAGCGCCTCTCCGCCCGCACCGCCACCGAGATCACCCTGCGCTCCCGTGCTCAGGTCACCGGCTTCTTCGGCGACTGGACCGTCCTGGAACCGGGTGTGGTGCACATGCCGCTCTGGCGCCCGGACTCACCGTCCGACGTGGACGAGCACCCGGAGCGGTTCGGCGCCTTCGGGGGCGTCGCCCGGTACGACCAGCCCGCCGGCTGATCTCGTGGCTGCCGTCCCGGACCACGCCGGGGCCGATGCCGGCCGGGGCCACGCCGGGGCCGATGCCGGCCGGGGCCACGCCGGGGCCGATGCCGGCCGGGGCCACGCCGGGGCCGATGCCGGCCGGGCGGACGCCCAGGCGTTCGCCGCCGACTGGGCCCGCGCGGTGCGTCGGCTCGGTTTCGTGCCGCTCAGCGTGGCCGAGACCGAGCGGCTGCTGCTGGCGTACACGATCCGGCTGGCCCAGGCGGTACGGTCGGAGCCGTTCAGCGCGGCAGCGGCCGAGGAGGTCGGGCGGGCCCTGGTGGAGGCGCACCTCACCGAGCCGCAGGCCCTGGAGTGGACGCTGCACGCGTTCGGCGCGACCTTCGGGCACCGGGTGTTGTGCGACGGTGACCCGCCGGCCGACCTCGTCGACCGGATCGCTGCGGTGCAGGGCGGACTGGCCGCCGGGTTCGCCCGTGCGCTGCGCGACCGCACCTTCAGCCAGCAGGAGCGGATCGCCAGGTCGGCCTGGCAGGCACGCGACGAGGTCGAGCAGGCGCTACGCGAGAGCGAGGCACGGTTCCGGGCGGTGTTCACCGGCGCCGCGATCGGGATCGGGATCGCCGGCGTGGACGGTCAGATCATCGACGTCAACCAGGCGTTCGCCGACATGCTCGGCTACTCGATCGAGGAGCTGCGCGAGACCAACGTGACAGGGCTGGTCCACGCCGACGACGCGGCCGGAATGTGGGAGCTCTACAAGGAGATGATCGAGGGGAAGCACGACGCGGCCCGGGTGGAGAAGCGGTACTACCGCAAGGACGGCACGACGGTCTGGACGGATCTGGCCGTCTCGCTGATCCGACACGAGGGTCGGCCCCGATTCACCGTCGCGATGATCGAGGACATCACCGAGCGGTACGAACTCCAGCAGCGGCTGCGCTTCCAGGCGCTGCACGACCCGCTGACCGGGCTGCCCAACCGGACGCTGTTCTTCGAGACGTTGGGACGGGTGCTCGACACCGCGGACGCCGGGCAGCGCGTCGGGGTGTGCTTCCTCGACCTGGACGGCTTCAAGGCGATCAACGACAGTCTCGGCCACGACCTCGGTGACCGGCTGCTCGTGATGATCGGCCGGCGGCTGGCCGCGTGCGTGGCCGACCACGGCCACCTGGTCGCCCGGATGGGCGGCGACGAGTTCGTGATCCTCGTCGAGGGAGGGGACGACACCGACGACCCGGTCTCCGTGGCGGAAGCGGCGCTGGCCGCCGTCGCGGCCCCGGTCCACGTCGGTGAGCACCAGTTGGCGGTCTCGGCCAGTGTGGGCATCGTCCAGTGCCCGGCCTCGGAGACCAGCGCGTCCGAGCTGATGAAGGCCGCGGACACCACGCTCTACTGGGCCAAGGCGGCGGGCCGGGGCCGGTGGGCGGTCTACGACCCCGAGCGCGGCGCCCGGGACATCGCCCGTGCGGCGTTGGTCGCCGGGCTGCCCGCCGCGCTGGAGCGGGGCGAGTTCGTACTGCACTACCAGCCGATCGTGTCGCTGCTGGAGGGCACCATGCTCGCGGTGGAGGCGCTGGTCCGTTGGGAGCATCCGGAGTTGGGCCTGATCGGGCCGGACCGGTTCATCGGCCTGGCCGAGGAGACCGGCCTGATCGTCCGGCTCGGCGAGTGGGTGCTGCGGCGGGCCTGCGAGGACGCCGAACGGTGGTGGCGGGAGTTCCCCGACGCCAGGCTGGTGGTCAGCGTCAACCTGGCCGCCCGGCAGGCCGACGAACCGGCCATCGTGGACACCGTCGCCGACGCCCTGCAGACCAGCGGGTTGCCCGCGGAGCTGCTCCAACTGGAGCTGACCGAGAGCGCCGTGATGGGCAGTGCCGGTGAGCCCCTGCGCAGCCTGCACCGGCTCGCCGCGCTCGGCGTCCGGCTGGCCGTGGACGACTTCGGCACCGGGTACTCCAACCTGGCGTACCTGCGCCGGTTGCCGATCCACTGCCTCAAGCTCGCCGGTCCGTTCGTGGAGGGCATCCGCGCGGACGGGACCGACGTGGCGGCCGACCACCGCGACGAACGGATCGTCGACGCGTTGGTCCGGTTGGCGCACGCCCTGGAGTTGTGGGTCACGGCCGAGGCGGTGGAGACCGGTGTGCAGGCGGAACGGCTGCGGGCGCTGCGCTGCGACACCGGGCAGGGCCGATTCTTCGGTGCGCCAGCCCCGGCCGATGTGATCACGGCCCGGCTGCGCGGCGGAGCGTCGGCGTGAGCGAGCGCAGCGAGCGAACCGGGTGGCCCAGCAGCGTGGCGCGAAGCGACGGCACGCAGCGAAGCGGAGTGCTGTCGTGAGCGAGCGCAGCGAGCGAACCAGCAGGCTCAGCAGCGTGGCGCGAAGCGACGGCACGCGGCAGAGCGGGGGACCGTTCCGGTCCGGAGGGTGGCGACGGAGGATGGCGGCGTGGACCTGACGGACTCGCAGACGGCGGTGACGGTGGTGGCCGGGCTGGCCATCCTGGCCGGGTTGGCCGGCGTGGTGGTGCCGGGCCTGCCGGCGCTGCCGCTGTGCTGGGGTGGCGTGCTGCTCTGGGCGATCTTCGGCGGCGCGGGCCTGGTTGGCTGGGCGGTGTTCGCCGCCGCCACGCTGGTCGCCGGGGGTGGCGCGGTGATCAAGTACGCGTGGCCGGGCCGGAACCTGAAGCGCACCGGTGTGCCGACGTCCACGCTGCTCGCCGGTGGGGTGCTCGGCATCATCGGGTTTTTCGTGGTGCCGGTCGTCGGCCTGGTGCTCGGCTTCGTCGCCGGGGTGTGGGCGGCCGAACGGCTCCGGCTGGGCAGTAATCAGCTCGCCTGGCCCTCCACAGTGCAGGCCCTGAAGGCCGCCGGCCTGTCGATGCTGGTGGAGTTCCTGGCCGGCCTCCTGGTCGCGGCCCTCTGGGTAGCCGGCCTCCTCCTGACCTGACCCGTCCTCAGCCCTCGCCTCAGCCCCGCGATCTTGCACTTACTGCGCTGACATACGGCGCATCCCGCTGATATCGGCAACTGAAACTGCAAGATCGGCGCGGGGAGGGGAGGGGGCGCGGGGCACTTTTCGGGTACGGCGGAATGGCCGTACGTGAGAGAGAGGCGTGCCCCGCGCCACCGGGTCGGGCGGTCCGAGCGCCCGGGGTAGGCCCCTGTCGGGCCTGGTCACCGGTTCAGGATGCCGGCCGCGGTGGCCGGTCGGCAACGCAATTAGCCCGACGGCGGTGAGATTCCCACCGACTACGTATTGACCGCCTTGATCGGCCGGGACGACACTTTGCCCACTCGCACGCGGAACCACCTCAGGGAGGTGTGCAGTGGCCACGACGCCCGTGCCGACCGCCGAGCAACCGATGGACGACGACGCCCGACGGCTCGCTGAACTCGGCTACAAACAGGAGTTGCGCCGAAAGTGGAGCGGCTTCTCCAACTTCGCCATCTCCTTCTCGATCATCTCGATCCTGGCCGGCTGTTTCACCACCTTCGGGCAGGCGTGGAACAACGGCGGGCCGGTCGCCATCTCCTGGGGCTGGCCGCTGATCTCGCTGTTCATCCTGATCATCGGCTTCTGCATGGCGGAGCTGGTGTCGGCGTACCCGACAGCGGGTGGGATCTACTGGTGGGCTGCCACCATGGGTCGCCCGGTGCACGGCTGGTTCACCGGCTGGCTGAACCTGATCGGCCTGGTGGCTGTCACCGCCTCGGTGGACTACGGCTGCGCGACGTTCCTCAACCTCACCCTGTCGGCGCTCTTCGACGGTTGGGCCGGGACGCTGCGTCAGGCGTTCGTCCTCTTCGTGGTCATCCTGGTGCTGCACGGGCTGATCAACATCTTCGGGCACCGGATCATCGACGTACTCCAGAACGTCTCGGTCTGGTGGCACGTGGCCGGCGCGGCCGTCGTGGTGGCCATCCTGGTCTTCGTGCCCGACAACCACCAGAGCTTCCAGTTCGTGTTCACCGAGCGGTTCAACAACTCCGGTTTCGGCGACGGGGACATCGGCGGGCTGACGTTCTGGTTCTACGTGCTGCCGCTGGGCTTCCTGCTGACCCAGTACACGATCACCGGCTTCGACGCCTGCGCGCACGTCTCCGAGGAGACCCGGGGCGCCTCGCAGGCAGCGGCCCGTGGGCTTTGGCAGTCGATCTTCTACTCGGCGGTCGGCGGCTGGATCCTGCTGCTGGCGTTCCTCTTCGCGGCCACCGACGTCGAGGCGGTCAACGCCGCGGGCGGCTTCTCCGGCGCCATCTTCGAGTCGGCGCTGACCCCGGTCTTCTTCAAGATCGTCATCATCATCTCGACCATCGGGCAGTTCTTCTGCGGCATGAGCTGCGTGACCTCGATGAGCCGGATGGCGTACGCGTTCAGCCGGGACCGTGCCGTACCCGGATGGCGGCTGTGGTCGACCGTCGACCGCAACGGCACCCCGGTAAAAGCGATCATCGGTGCCACCCTGGCCGGCCTGGTGCTGACCCTGCCGGCGCTGTACGAGAGCTCCGCCGGTATCCCGATCGCCTTCTACGCCGTCGTCTCCGTCGCGGTGCTCGGGCTCTACCTGTCGTTCCTCATCCCGATCGCGCTCCGCCTGCGGATGGGCGACCGGTTCGTCCCCGGGCCGTGGACGCTGGGCCGTAAGTACAAGCTGTTCGGCTGGATCGCGGTGATCGAGATCGCGATCATCGCCGTCTACTTCGTGCTGCCGATCGTGCCCGCCGGGGTGCCCGGCAACGACGGGTTCACCTGGTCGGCGGTGAACTACGCGCCGCTCGCCGTCGGCGGGGTGCTGCTCGTGGTCGCCGTGTGGTGGTACGCCTCGGCCCGCAAGTGGTTCACCGGCCCGGTTCGTACCGTCGAGGAATCCGCGGGTGCGGCCGGCCCGGCGCCGGCCGACGGCCCGGTCTGATCGGCCCCCGGCGGGACGGACGGTGCTGCCGTCCCGCCGGGTTTGCGGCCCTTGCCACCGGGGGCATTGACGGTGATCCGGTTTGCCAGTAGACCTTGGTGATGGAGGCCCGCGAATGAGGAAAGCACCGCTCACGCTGGAACAACTGCGGGTCGCCGTCGCCGAGGGCGAGATCGACACCGTGGTGCTGGCCCTCGTGGACATGCAGGGCCGGTTGCAGGGCAAGCGGTTCCACGCGCCCTTCTTCCTCGACCAGGTGGTGGAGGGCGGCAGCGAGGGCTGCAACTACCTGCTCGCCGTGGACGTCGACATGAACACCGTCGACGGGTACGCCATGTCGAGCTGGGAACGCGGCTACGGCGACTTCGCGATGGTTCCGGACTTCGCCACGCTGCGCCGGGTGCCCTGGCAGCCCGGCTCCGCACTGCTGCTGGCCGACCTGACCTGGCTCGACGGCTCGGGTGACGTGGTCGCCTCGCCCCGGCAGATCCTGCGCCGGCAGCTGGACCGGCTGGCCGAGCACGGGCTGACCGCGTACGCCGGCACCGAGTTGGAGTTCGTGCTGTTCCGCGACTCGTACGAGGACGCCTGGCAGCGCGGCTACCGCGACCTCACCCCGGCCAACCAGTACAACGTCGACTACTCGCTGCTCGGCACCGCCCGGGTGGAGCCGCTGCTGCGTCGCATCCGGGTCGAGATGGCCGGCGCGGGGCTCACCCCGGAGAGCGCCAAGGGCGAGTGCAACCTCGGGCAACACGAGATCGCCTTCCGGTACGACGAGGCGGTGGCCTGCGCTGACCACCACGTCATCTACAAGAACGGCGCCAAGGAGATCGCCGCCCAGGAGGGGATGGCGATCACCTTCATGGCCAAGCCGAACGAGCGGGAGGGCAACTCCTGCCACATCCACTTCTCGCTCCGGGACTCCTCCGGCTCGTCGGCGATGCTCGGCGACGGACCGGCGCACCTGTCGCAGACCGGGCAGCGGGTGCTCGCCGGGCTGCTGGCCACCATGCGCGAGTTCAGCCTGCTCTTCGCCCCGAACATCAACTCCTACAAGCGCTACCAGCCGGGATCGTTCGCCCCGACCGCGCTGCGCTGGGGTGTCGACAACCGCACCTGCGCGCTGCGGGTGGTCGGGCACGGGCAGGGCATGCGCGTGGAGAACCGGGTGCCCGGCGCTGACGTCAACCCGTACCTGGCGATCGCCGGGCTGGTCGCGGGCGCGCTGCACGGCATCGAGCAGGGGCTGGAGCTGGGCGCGGAGTGCACCGGCAACGCGTACGACGACCCGGAGGCCGAGCGCGTGCCCGGCACGTTGCGCGACGCTCTCGCCCTGTGGGAGGAGTCGACGGTGGCCCGCGAGGCGTTCGGCGCCGAGGTCGTGGCCCACTACGCCAACCAGGCGCGGGTCGAGTTGGCCGCCTTCGACGCCGCTGTGACGGACTGGGAGCTCAAGCGTGGCTTCGAACGCCTCTGACCCCGCGCCAACCCGCCCAACCTCCCGCGATCTTGCACTTTGTGTTGGTGGTTCGTGAAGATTCGCGGCTTTTGTCGGTGCAGCAACTGCAAGATCGCGCAGGAGCAGGGGGTAGCGGCGTGACGGTTCTGGTGGATCCGGCGCGTGGGGTCGGGTTTCGGGAAGTTGCGGCGGCCTCTGTGGAGGACGTGGACCTGGCTATTGCGCGGGCGAGCGCCGCATGTGCTGGCTGGCGGCAGGTGGGGGCGGGGGACCGGGCGCGGTTGCTGCGGCGGTTCGCCGCCGTGGTCGACGCGCATCTGGACGAGTTGGCAGTGCTGGAGGTACGCAACTCCGGGCACACCGTCGGCAACGCCCGGTGGGAGGCGGGCAACGTCCGTGACGTCCTGGACTACTACGCCGGCGCGCCCGAGCGGTTGAGCGGGCGGCAGATCCCGGTACCCGGCGGGTTGGACGTCACCTTCCACGAGCCACTCGGTGTGGTCGGCGTGATCGTGCCCTGGAACTTCCCGATGCCGATCGCCGCCTGGGGGTTCGCCCCGGCGCTCGCCGCCGGCAACACAGTGGTGCTCAAGCCCGCCGAGTTGACCCCGCTCACCGCGCTGCGTCTGGCCGAGCTGGCCCGCGAGGCCGGCCTGCCCGACGGCGTCTTCACCGTCGTCCCTGGCGAGGGCTCGGTGGTGGGGGAGCGGTTCGTCACCCACCCGGCGGTCCGCAAGATCTGCTTCACCGGCTCCACCGAGGTCGGCACCCGGATCATGGCCGGCTGCGCCGCCCAGGTGAAGCGACTCACCCTGGAGCTGGGCGGCAAGAGCGCGAACATCGTGTTCGCCGACGCCGACCTGGAGCGCGCCGCTGCGACCGCGCCGGGCGCGGTCTTCGACAACGCCGGCCAGGACTGCTGCGCACGGTCGCGGATCCTGGTCCAGCGTTCGGTGTACGACAGGTTCCTGGAACTGCTCGAACCGGCGGTCCGCGCGGTCCGCGTCGAGGATCCGTCCCGCGACACCGCCGAGATGGGCCCGCTGATCTCCGCCGCCCAACGGGACCGGGTCGCCGGCTACCTCGACGGGGCGAAGATCGCCTTCACGGGCTCCTGCCCGGACGGCCCCGGGTTCTGGCACGCGCCAACCGTGCTGCTGGCCGACTCGCCGGCCGACCGGCACTGGCGGGAGGAGATCTTCGGCCCGGTGGTCTCGGTGCTGCCGTTCGACGACGAGGCGGACGCGATCCGGCTCGCCAACGACACCGAGTACGGGCTCTCCGGCTCGGTCTGGACCCGGGACGTGGGTCGGGCCCTGCGCCTGGCCCGCGCCGTCGACGCGGGCAACCTCAGCGTCAACTCGCACTCCTCGGTGCGCTACTGGACCCCGTTCGGCGGGATGAAGCGCTCCGGGCTCGGCCGTGAGCTGGGCCCGGACGCGCTGCTCTCCTTCACGGACGTCAAGAACGTGTTCATCGCGACGGAGGAGTGACGCCAGTGCAGGGTCGGTTGCAGGACCGGGTGGCCGTGGTCACCGGAGCGGGCAGCGGGATCGGGTTGGCCACCGTACGGCGGTTCGCCGCCGAGGGGGCCAGGGTGGTCTGCGTGGACATCGACGTGGCCGCCGGTACGAAGGCCGCCGAGGAGTGCGGCGGCGAGTTCGTGGCCACCGACGTGGCCGACGAGTCGGCGGTGCGCGACCTGTTCGACGGGGTGGCCGACCGGCACGGCCGGGTGGACATCGCGTTCAACAACGCCGGCATCTCGCCGCCCGACGACGACTCCATCCTGGACACCGGCCTGGACGCGTGGGAGCGGGTGCTGCGGGTCAACACCACGAGCGTCTACCTGTGCTGCAAGTACGCCATCCCGCACATGCGGCGGCAGGGCAAGGGCTCGATCATCAACACGGCCTCGTTCGTGGCGTTGATGGGTGCGGCCACGTCGCAGATCGCGTACACCGCGAGCAAGGGCGGGGTGCTGGCGATGACCCGGGAGTTGGGTGTGCAGTTCGCCCGTGAGGGCATCCGGGTCAACGCCCTCTGTCCCGGCCCGGTGGCCACCCCGTTGCTGCTGGAGCTCTTCGCCGCCGATCCGGAGCGCGCGGCCCGCCGGCTGGTGCACGTGCCGATGGGACGCTTCGGGCAACCGGAGGAGATCGCCGCCGCGGTGGCGTTCCTGGCCAGCGACGACGCCTCGTTCATGACCGCCGCGCAGTTCGTGGTCGACGGCGGCATCACGGGCGCCTACGTCACGCCGCTGTGAGCGCGGAGAGTGAGCCGGCTCTGCGAGCCCCGCAGTCGCGAACCCGGCCAGCCCGACGCCCGCTGATCGGGGTCAGCGCGTACGTCGAACCCGCCGACTGGGCCGTCTGGCGGGGTGTGCGGGCGGTGCTGGTGCCGGAGGCGTACACGCGGGCGGTGGCGGCCGCGGGTGGCCGGGCGGTGGTGCTGCCGCCGGACGACGTGGACGCCGACGTGGTGGCTGTCCTCGACGGGCTGCTGTTGGCCGGTGGTGCGGACGTCGGCCCGGGGCGGTACGGCCACCCGCCCGACCCCCGTACCGAGGACCGGCCGGACCGGGACGCCGGCGAGTTGACACTGCTGGCCGCCGCGCTCGCCGCCGAGGTGCCGGTGCTGGGCGTGTGTCGGGGGATGCAGTTGCTGGCGGTGGCGTACGGCGGCACCCTGCACCAGCACCTGCCCGACGTGGTGGGTCACGAGGCGCACCGCCCGACACCGGGGGTGTACGGCGCGCACGCGGTGCGGTTCGCGCCGGGGAGCCTGGCCGCGTCGGTGCTGGCCGGGGTCGACCAGGTCAACTCGTACCACCACCAGGCGGTAGCCGATCCGGGCCGGCTCACGGTGACCGGTTGGGCGGGGGACGGTGTGGTCGAGGCGGTGGAGGACCCGGCACTGCCGTTCGTGCTCGGGGTGCAGTGGCATCCGGAGAACGAGTCGGATCCCGCCCCGATCCCGGCGTTGGTGCGGGCCGCCGGCCGGCGGGTGTGACTGAGATCGCCCCCGCCCGTCGATGGCGCCGGTGGGAGGATCGACGCATGGGCAAGGTTTATCCGGAGATCGACTCTCGACTGCGTGACTTCATCGTGGCCCAACCGCTCTTCTTCGTGGCGACCGCTCCGTCCGGGGTCGAGGGGCACGTCAACGTGTCACCGAAGGGCATGCGGGGCACCTTCGTGATCCTCGGCCCGCACCGGGTGGCCTACCTCGACTATCACGGCAGTGGGGCGGAGACCATCGCCCACCTGCGGGACAACGGCCGGATCACGCTGATGTTCTGTGCCTTCGACGGCCCGCCGAAGATCGTCCGGTTGCATGGTCGGGGCAGCAGCGTCGCGGTCACCGAAGACGCCTTCGCCGATCGGCTCGCCGAGTTTCCCGCACCGCCGGATGTGCACGCCGTCCGGGCGGTCATCACCGTCGAGGTGGAGCGGGTCAGTGACTCCTGCGGATACGCGGTGCCTCTCATGGACTTCCGGGCGGAACGCGATCTGTTGCTCACCTCACACTCCCGCCGCAGCGCCGATGATCTGGTCGTCTACCGGGCCACCAAAAATGCGGCAAGCATCGACGGACTGCCGGTCTTCTGACTCGTCAGAGCGCTTCTGCCGCCGCCGTTCGACACCGTCAACCACCCGCACTGTCCGGTGCCCGACGGCCCAGGCGTACGTAACCAGCGTCCATCGCCCGTAATGCGTTACGTTGCTGGTCCGCTGGGGTACAAGTCGAGGCACAGCGGGTGAAGATCAACGGTCGAGGGGTACGGCCGGGGCGGGGAGGCTGCATGAGCTCGGCCCAGGGGGGCGCGGACATCGGGCATCCGGCCCTGTCCGGTCGCGAGACCCCGCCGATGCTGGCGGCCGCGTTCGCGGCCGGCGGCGAGATGGGCGAGCGGTTGGCCTCCTTCGACTGGTCCTCCGGCCCCCTGGGCGGGCCCGGTCAGTGGCCCCCGGAGCTCTCCAACGCGGTCGGGATGATGCTCGCCTCCAGCGCGGCGATCGTCATGTTCTGGGGCGACGAGCAGTTGGCCTTCTACAACGACGCCTACCGGCCGACCATCGGCGGCAAACACCCGGACGTGATCGGCCGACCGGCCCGCGCGAACTGGGCGGAGACCTGGGCGGTGCTCGGCCCCCTGCTCGACAACGTCCGGAGCACCGGCCGCTCCTACCGGGGCGAGGACCACCCTTTTCTGCTGGACCGGTACGGCTTCGTCGAGCAGACCTACTTCAACGTCTCGTACGACCCGATCCGCGGTGACGACGGCTCGGTCAGTGGCGTCTACTGCATCGTCAGCGAGACCACCGGGCGGGTGCTCGGCGAGCGTCGCCTGCGCGCGCTGGCCGAACTGGGTGCCGAGCTGAGCGACATCGGCAACGCCACGGAGCTGGGCCGGACCGCCGCCGAGGTGCTCGGCCGGCACGAGGCCGACGTGCCGTTCGCCCTGATCTATCTGGCAGACGACAGCGACCAGCTCACCCTGGCCGGTTGTACCGGCACCACCCCGCCCGCCGCCGATGTCACGGCGCAGGTGTTGGCCCGGCTCAGCGCCGATGACGCGCCTGCCACGATCGAGGTCACCGCGCTGCTCGACGCGCTGCCGGTCGACGCCGCAGACCAGGCTCTCGTGTTGCCGCTCACGGCGACCAACCAGACGGTCGGCGCGCTGGTCGTCGGCGTGGCCCGCCAGTTGCCGCTCGGCGACGACTACCGCGACTTCCTCGGCCTGGTCGCCGCCCAGATCTCCCGGGCGGTCGGCACCCAGCGGGCGTACGAGCAGGAACGGGCCCGCGCCGCCGAGCTGGCAGCGCTGGACCGGGCGAAGACCAACTTCTTCGCCAACGTCAGCCACGAGTTCCGCACGCCACTGACCCTGGTGCTCGGCCCGCTGGAGGACATGCTGGCCGATCCGGCGCTGCCCCCCACCGACACCGACCGGCTCACCATGATGCACCGCAACGCGCTGCGCCTGCTCAAGCTGGTCAACACGGTGCTGGACTTCTCCCGGCTGGAGTCCGGTCGGCTCGCCGCCCGCTACCAGCCCACCGACCTCGCCGATTACACCGCCCGGCTGGCCAGCACCTTCCGCTCGGCCACCGACCGGGCCGGGTTGCGACTGGTGGTGGACTGTCCGCCGCTGCCGATGCCGGTCCACGTCGACCGGGACATGTGGGAGAAGGTCGTCCTCAACCTGGTGTCGAACGCTGTCAAGTTCACCTTCGACGGCGAGATCCGGGTGCGGGTCCGGGCCGTGGAGGGCGCGGCCCGGCTGGAGGTGACGGACACCGGCATCGGGATCGTGACGGACGAGCTGCCGCACGTCTTCGAACGGTTCCACCGGGTTCCCGGGGCGCGGGCACGTACCCACGAAGGCACCGGCATCGGCCTCGCGCTGGTCCGGGAACTGGTCGAGATGCACGGCGGCGAGGTCGGGTTGACGAGCCAGATCGACGTGGGCAGCACCTTCACGGTGACCGTTCCGTTCGGCTCGGCGCACCTGCCGGCGGACCAGGTGGCGGCGTTCGACCCGCTGCCGGTGGGTGAGCCCCAGCAGGCCCGGCTCTTCGTGGCGGAGACCGCGCTGTGGGCCGGCGTCGCGTCGACACCGGAACTCGACCATTGGCCGTCGGAGGGCGTCTCGGCCGGCCGGATCCTGGTCGTCGACGACAACGCCGACCTGCAGGAGCACGTCAGCCGACTGCTCTCCCCGACCTGGGACGTGGTCACCGCGAACGACGGGCTCGAAGCCCTGCCGCTGGCCCGCGAGGGCGGGTTCGACCTGGTGCTCACCGACGTGATGATGCCCCGGCTGGACGGGTTCGGGCTGGTGAGCGCGCTGCGCGCGGACCCGCGCACCCGGCATGTCCCGATCGTGCTGCTCTCCGCCCGCGCCGGCTCCGCGGAGGAGGTCGCCGGTCTCGCCGTCGGCGCTGACGACTACCTCACCAAGCCGTTCTCCGCGCAGGAACTGGTCGCCCGGGTCCGGGCCAACGTCGAGCTGGGCCAGCTGCGCGGGCAGATCATCCGCCGGCTCCGCGCGCTGGCCGACGCGGCGGTGGCGGTGAACTCCGCCCGATCCACAGCCGACGTGCTCCAGGTCGCCGCCCGGCACGCGTTGAGCCTCGCCGAAGCGGCCCGGGTGGTCGTCTCCGCGGCCGAGGCGCGCTTCGAGGCGGACGGCGGAGGCACCACCGCCGCCGACCCGTCGTTCGTGGCCGAGCTGACCGGCACCGCCGGCAAGCAGCTCGGTGAGCTGCGGGTCTGGCGGGCAGCCGGCGACGAGGCGCAGGCCGACGACGCCGCGTTGACCGAGCTGGCCCGGCTCGTCGGGGTGCGACTGGAGAACGCCCAGCTCTACGAAGCCGAACACCGCATCGCCACCACCCTGCAGCACAGCCTGCTGCCCCGGTCGCTGCCCCAACTGCCCGGCGCGGTGATCGCCAGCCGCTACCTGCCCGGCAGCGCCGACGTCGAGGTCGGTGGCGACTGGTACGACGCGATCGCGCTCAACGGCGACGAGCTGGTGCTGGTCATCGGCGATGTGGTCGGTAAGGGCGTCCGGGCCGCCGCGGCGATGGGGCAGCTGCGCAACGCGCTGCGGGCGTACGTCCTGGAGGGCTTCGACCCGGGTGAGTCGCTGACCCGGCTCAACCGGCTGGTCGGCTCCACCGAGGCCCGCTCCTTCGCGACGGTGGTCTGCCTGCTGTTCAACCCCGGCACCGGGCGGCTGCGTTACGCGAGCGCCGGTCACCCGTCCCCACTGTTGATCACCGGAGGCGACGTGGCGTTCCTGCACGACCGGGCGCTCGGCCCACCTGTCGGCGCGCTCCCCGACGCGACGTACGAGTCGGTGGAGGGCGAGTTGCCGGCCGGCACTCGACTGCTGCTCTACACCGACGGGCTGGTCGAGGACCGTCAGCTCGGCATCGATGCCGCACTGGCCCAGTTGCGCATCGACGCGGCCACCCCGAGCGAGCACGTGGTGGACCTGATCGACGCGGTGGTCGAACGGGTCACCGGGCGGCCGCGCCGCGACGACGTGGCGGTTCTCGCCCTGGAGGCGGCGGAGCTGAACCGCTTCGCGCTGCGGCTACCGGCGGACCCGACCCGGCTCAGCGTGCTCCGCAAGCGGCTGGAGGATTTCCTCGTCGCGCACTCCGTCGGCGAGACCGACAGGTTCGACCTGACGGTTGCCGTCTCCGAGGCCGCCGCCAACGCCATCGAGCACCCGGTCCACCCCGCCGAGGCCATGATCAGTGTGGAGGTGGCCATCGACGGTCGGACGGTGACGGCCACCGTGCGCGACAGCGGGCAGTGGCGGGAGTCGACCGGCTCCGGCTTCCGGGGCCGCGGCCTGGACCTGATCAGAGCGCTGGGTGAACTGTCGGTACGGCGTACCGCCGAGGGCACCGAGGTGACGCTGCGCCGGCAGTTGCAGGACTGACCGCGCGCTCGGCGGCGGCCGGTTGCCTAGGCCGGGTCGAGCCAGCCCTGTTCGCCGAGGCCGGAGATCTCCAGCACCCGACGGACCTGCCGGGACGGGCGGACGCTGAGCCGCCCCGAAAACTCCTGGGCGAGCCGGACCAGGGCATGGATGGCGGCCGAGTCGAAGAAGGTCACCGCACTCAGGTCGAGAGTGATCTTCCCGGCGGCGGGCTCGCGCAGCGCGGTCTGGAGCATCGTGTCCGCGGTCGCCATGTCGACCTCGCCGGCCACCACGACGTGGAGGTGGTCACCGTCGATCTCTGCGCTGGCGGAGAAGACGGGTGGTGCTCCCCCTTGATCCACGCTGACACCATGGCACAGCCACCCTGGCAGGGCAACAACCTCCACCGGGCGGCCGTGGCGCGGGTCACCAGCGGCCCCGGCGATAGGCTTGCGGCATGACCGTCCGCCCGCCGCTGACACCAGGCACGCTCTCCCCGATGCGACCGGTGCCGTCCCAGATCGCCCGACCGGAGTACGTGGGCAAGACGCGTCCGCGGGAGTGGCGTGGCTCGCACGTGCAGACGCCGGAGACCATCGAGAAGATGCGGATCGCCAGCCGGCTCGCCGCCCAGGCGACCAAGCTCGCCGGCGAGCACTGCAAACCCGGCGTGACCACCGACGAGATCGACAAGGTGGTGCACGAGTTCCTCTGCGACCATGGCGCGTACCCGTCGACGCTGGGCTACAAGGGCTTCCCTAAGTCCTGCTGCACCAGCCTCAACGAGGTCATCTGCCATGGCATCCCGGACACCACGGTCCTGCACGACGGCGACATCATCAACGTCGACGTGACCGCGTACATCGGTGGGGTGCACGGTGACACCGACGCCACCTTCTGCGTCGGCGAGGTCAGCGAAGAGGCCCGGCTGCTGGTCGAGCGGACCCACGAGGCGATGATGCGCGGCATCCGCGCCGTCGCCCCGGGACGCCAGATCAACGTGGTGGGACGCGTCATCGAGTCGTACGCCAAGCGGTTCGGTTACGGCGTGGTGCGCGACTTCACCGGCCACGGCATCGGTGAGGCCTTCCACAGCGGCCTGTACGTGCCGCACTACGACAGCCCGCGCCCCACCGACATCATGGAACCCGGCATGACGTTCACCATCGAGCCGATGATCACCCTCGGCACCTACCAGTACGACATGTGGGACGACGGGTGGACAGTGGTCACCAAGGACCGGAAGTGGACGGCGCAGTTCGAGCACACCATCGTGGTGACCGACGACGGCCACGAGATCCTGACCCTGCCGTGACCGACACCCCAGCGGCGCTGCGCGAGGCGCACCACGCGGACGTCTCCGGCGGCTGGCTGCGCCCGGCCGTGTTCGGCGCGATGGACGGCCTCGTCACCAACATCGCCCTGATCGCCGGGGTCGGCGGCGGTGGGGTGTCGCCTCGCAGCATCGTGCTCACCGGCAGCGCCGGCCTCGTCGCCGGTGCGATCTCGATGGGCCTCGGCGAGTACACCAGCGTGCGCTCCGCCAACGAGCAGGTCGCCGCCGAGGTGGCCAAGGAACGACGGGAACTGGAACGGCACCCCGAGGCGGAGGCCCGGGAACTGGCCGACGCGTGGGTGGCCCGGGGCCTGCCCCGGGACCTCGCCACCCAGGTCGCCGAGGCGGTGCGGCGCGACCCGGAGGAGGCGCTGCGGGTGCACGTCCGCGAGGAGCTGGGCGTCGACCCCGACGACCAGCCCAGCCCGTGGGCCGCGGCGATCTCGTCGTTCCTGTTCTTCTCGATCGGCGCGCTGGTCCCGCTGCTGCCGTACCTGCTCGGCGCGACCGAACTGTGGCTGGCGCTCGCCGTCGGCGGGCTCGGGCTGTTCGCCGCCGGTGCCGTGGTGGCCCGCTTCACCCACCGTCCCTGGTGGACCAGCGGGCTGCGCCAGCTGCTGCTGGGCGCCGCGGCGGCCGGCGCCACCTACCTGATCGGCTCGCTGATCGGCGTACCGGGCGGGCTGTGACGCGCCTCAGGTGCTGAGCAGCTCGTCTATCGTGCCGTCGACCGCACGACCACGAGCGGCCAGCTCCTCGGCCTGCCGGGCCAGCACCACACCCACCTCGGTCATGTCCGCCCCGGCCAACCCGGTGCGCCGCACCGCGTCCCCCGGGTCCCGGAAGTAGGTGCGACTCAGCAGACCGGTCACCGTCGCCGCCGCCAGCCGGGCCTCGGCGAGCATCAGCAGAGCCTGATCGGTCTCGTACCACTCGGCCAGCCGGGCCGCGCGGGAGTGCGCCGCGCTGCCCCTGTACCACGCCTGGCGGGCCGCGGTGCTGAACTCCGCCGGTCGGGCCCGGGCCAGCCGGCCGAGGTGCTCGTCGCGCAGCGTGCGCAACCAGCCCGTCGGATCGTGCAACGCCTGCGTGGTGACGTACCGGTCGGCGGTCAGCGGCCAGAGCGGTGAGAGCACCCGCGCCTGGGCCAGGTAGTCCTCGGCGGCGGCCACGGTCAGGTCGACGAGCACCCCGTCGACCCGCCGGGTGGCCGGCGACGGGCCGGTCCCGGGCCGATAGGTGACCACCAGCAATCCGGCCTCGCGGTCCCCGCCGCCGTCGTCGTCCCCGTGCGCCAGCGGCCCGTGTACCGCGATCGCGAGCGCGTCGGCCGGGAACCGCCGCCGGATCGCCTCGGCGACCCGCTCCGCGACCGTCCACCGTCGATCGTCGAGGCCCCGGTCGACACCGGCCCGCTCACTCACCGGACCAGCTCTGTTCGCGGCTGCGGGGCTCGCAACCCCGGCTCACTCCTCGCGCTCACGGGCTCAGCTCTGTTCGCGGCTGCGGAGCTCGCAACCCCGGCTCACTCCTCGCGCTCACGGAACCACCTCGCCTCAACTACCGAGCGTCAGCCTAGCCAGCCGGCGGCGGCGCTTCGGGCGCGCCGCGCCCGATCGGGGCCAGCCGGAAGATGTGGATCTCCCGGCCACCGGCCCGCTGCACGTACGTGTGGTACGCGGGCCACGCGCTGACCAACAGCTGCCACAACCGGTCCCGTTCGGCGCCGGAGGCCCGCTGGGCCCGCACCGCGACCCGCCGGCCCTTCACGTCCACCTCGGCGGCAGGATCGGCGAGCAGGTTCATCGCCCAGCCGGGGTGGTGGGTCTGCCCCCAGTTGGAGCCGATCACCACGTACGCGTCGCCGTCGGGCACGTAGAGCAGCGGATTGCTGCGGGGCTTGCCGGAGCGGCGACCCGTTGTGGTGATGAGCAGGGAGGGAAGCAGGCCGAGCGCGACCACCCTACCCCGGGTGAGTCGACCAACCATCCGGTCGGCCGGAACCAGCAGGCGCGCGGTGGCGCCGAACCAGCGATGATGACCGACTCGACGGACGACATTCCTGAGCACTGACACGCCGGTCAGTCTGCCGGCTGCCCGGCCCCGGCGGCACCCCCACGCGGTCCACTTTCGGCTGCCCGGCGGACCGGTCAGTCCAGCCGCCGTTCGATGGGCAGTCGGGCCCGGGTGAACAGGCCCGCCCCGAGCATCGCCACCACCGGCACCAGCACCAGGACCCCGAGCGCGGGCCACGGCACCAGAAAGGGGTACGGATCGGATATCGGCCAGTCACTGGCGTACTGCCGGTTCACCGAGACCAGCACGATCGCGGCGGTGCCGAGCCCGGCCACGATGCCGAGCACCGAACCGATACCGGCGATGACCCCGGCCTGGCAGATCGCCAGCAGCCGGCGTACCGCTGGGGCCGCGCCGACGGCCGCGAGGGTGGTCAGTTCGGCGCGTCCCTCGGCGGCGGCGAGCGCGGTGGCGATCCCCGCCGCCCCCACGGTGATCAGCCCGGCCGCCGCCGCGAGCAGCAGGAGCACCGGTGAGACGTCGCGTGGGGCGCCGCCGTACTCGACGTTCAGCGAGAACGTCCCGAAGGAACGCAGCGCGGCGGAGAACCGCGCCTGTTGCTCCTCGTCCGGCGGGGTCGGGGTGCCGACCACCCAGCCAGCCGGGAACCAGCTCATGTCGAGTTGTCGGGCCGCGTGGGTGGACAACAGCAGGCGGGAGGAGCCCGACGCCTGGGGCAGCGCGTACCCCGGCAGGTCGCGGACGACGGTGGCCGGAGTGTCCGTTTTCCCGTCCGTGCTGAAGACGCGGACGGTCACCAGGCCGTCGTGCAGGTAGCGCGGGTCGGTCACCACCACGCCACCGGCATGCAGCACCGCCGTGGCGGCGGCGGTCGTCGCCGGGTCCGCGCCGGTGAGAAGTGGCAGCGCGAAGCCGTCGTCCACCCCGGGCAGGACGTAGCCGCCGTAGGAGTCGGCCTCGCGGATCTGGCAGCGTGGGTCGGCCCGCGCCTGCTGGCGGTGTGCGGCGGGAAGACTGTCGCCGGGCTGAAACGGACAGGCTCGGCTCGGCGGGAGGACGGGTGCCACGTCGCAGTAACGGGCACCCGTCGGGTCGCAGTTGGGCTCGTACACCGTGGCGACCGCGTCGACCCCCAACTGGTCCCGGGCCGCGTCGGCGACCTGCGCCAGGGTGGGCTGGCCGTCCGGCCGGTTGGCGTGCACCAGCATGTGACCGGTCGGCAGCGCCGGCCGGTAGGCGCGCGCGTCGCGGGTGCCGTCGCTGGCCAGGTAGCCGCCGAGGGCGACACTGCTGGCGACGGCGGCCATCACGGCGCAGATGGCGGGTGCCGCGGCGGCCCGGTTGCGGCTGGCATCGCGCAGTGCGATCCGTGGCGCCAGCGGCAGCACCCGGCCGAGGCGGGCGAGCGCCCCGAGCAGCGTGGGCGTGCAGCAGACCAGGCCCAACTCGCCGAGGATCAGCCCGGTGAGAACCACCGCCGGGGAAGTCTGGGTGGCTCCGAACGCCGCCAGCCCCGCCCCGCCGACCACCAGTGCCAGTCCGAGAACCAACCACCGGCCCGGGGATTTCGCCGGGGTGCGTCGTCCGGCGAGCCCGGCGCTGACGTCCTGCCGGGCGGCGGTCCAGGCCGGTGCCAGCGCGGCGAGCACCCCGGCCAGCACCGCGACGCCACCGAGCAGGGCCAGCGCGCTCGGCCAGCAGCGGTAGCCGCCGAAACGGGCGCTGAAGACGTACTGCTCCATCAGCGGGCGACCGGCGAACGCCGCGCTGACGCCGACCAGCAGGCCGGCGGCGGCCCCCAGCACGCCCAACACCACACCGTCGGCCAGCACGACCCGGCGAAGCTGGGCGGCGTCCCCGCCCGCCACCGCGACCAGCGCCAGATCCCGCCGTCGACGACGGACGCCGACGGCGAAGGCCGGCCCGACCAGCAGGACGACCTCCAGAAGCCCGAGGCCCGCGATGAGGACGCCGGTGCTCAGGTCGTTGGCGCCGCTCTGCCTGATCGCACCGAACCACGTCCGGTCCGCTGTGGTCCCCGAGCCGACCGGGCTTCGGGCGGTGACCACCACCCCCCGCTCGTTGAGCCGGGACACCAGCGCGGCGTCCACTGCTCCGGGCAGGTCCGCCAGCCAGACGCTGTCCGGCTCCGGGCCGGTCGCCTGCACGGCCCCCGGGTGCAGCGCCACGACCGGCCCGAGGTCGTCGGGAAATTCGACCACCCCCACGACTGTGTACGCCCTGCTTCCGTCGGCGGTGGCCACGGCGTGGCCGAGGCGCAGGCCCAGGCGGCGCAGCGCCACCGGACTGACGGCTACCTCACCGGCCTGCTGTGGTGCCCGGCCGGCCCGGAACCGCACCAGCCCTCGGGCCAACGGGTCGGTGAGGTCCAGCGCCCGCCCGGCCACGGCCTCGTCGCGGCGCGGGCCGCGCAGTGTCAGCGGGACGCGGGGACGAAGCTCGGTGACCCGGCTGCCCGGCCCCAGCAGGGTGGTCATCTGGGCGGCGGTGACCCGCGCGGGGGGCTCGCCGTCCTGGGTGGACCATGCCTCACCCCAGTCGTCCTGCCGCACCGGGCTGCTGGCGATCCACTGCAACTCCGCGTCGGCCACGCCGAGCCGGCGGTCGACGCGTTCCTGTGGGGTCAGCTCGGCCATGTCGTAGCTCGCCGCCAGGAAGGCGAGCGCCGCCACCGGCAGGGCGATCATCGCGAGCACCAGGGCCGTCCGCCGCCGGGACCGGCGTGACTCCCGCCGGGCGATTCGCAGCGCGGCCCGCCAGGAGCCGGTCAGCTCGGCGAACCGCCTCCGGCCGACCGGGGCGGGCGGCGCGACCGGCCGCGGCGTCGCGGTGCCGGCCCGACCGAGGGCCCGCATCGGACGGCGAACGGTCACCGGTCGCTGCCGGACAGCAGTTGCTCGACACTGCCCAGCGGTGCCGTCGTGTCGACCAGCACGCCGTCGCGGAGGAACACCACCCGGTCCGCCCAGCCAGCGTGCCGCGCCTCGTGGGTGACCAGCACCCCGGCGGCGCCCGCGTCGATCCGACGGCGCAGCAGGTGCAGCACCGCCTCACCGGTCTGGGAGTCCAACGCCCCGGTGGGCTCGTCGGCGAGGACCAGCCGACGGTCGCCCACCAGCGCGCGGGCGATGGCCACCCGCTGCTGCTGCCCGCCGGAGAGCTGGTCCGGGAAACGGTCCCCCAACGCGGGCAGCCCCACCTCGGTGAGCGCGGCCATGGCCAGTGCGCGGGCCCGACGTCCGCTGGTCCCGTCGAGTTCCAACGGGAGCGCCACGTTCTCCAGCGCGCTCAGACTGCCCAGCAGGTTGAGCTGCTGGAAGATGTAGCCGATCCGACGGCGGCGCAGCTGGGCCAGCCCGCGGCGGTCCAGGGCCCCCAGCGGTTGCCCCTCGACCCGGACCTCGCCGCCGGTCGGACGGTCCAACCCACCGGCGAGAGCCAGCAGTGTCGATTTGCCGGAGCCGGACGGTCCCATCACGGCGACCAGCTCGCCGGGCCGGACGACCAGGCTGACGCCGCGCAGCGCGTGCACCGCCGCCGGCCCGGCACCGTGGGTGCGGTGGACGGCGCGTAGCTCCAGCACCGCGTCGTCCGATCCGCTCACCGTCTTGCCTCCTCGCCGGCCCATCGAGCCGCGTCCCGCGCGTCGACGTCATCGGGTCGGGTAGCGGGAGGCGCCGGGCCGCTGGGTTGGTGCCGGACCAGACTGGTCTCGCAGTGGTCCAGCCAGCGAACCTCGGCCTCGGCCTGGAACACCATCGAGTCCAGCACGAGGCGCCAGGGAAGGTCCTCCGGCCGGTTGCTGCCGTACTTCAACCGGGTCAACTCCTGAAGGGCCCGCATCGTCGCGCTGCGTTGGGCCTGCACCACCGACCGGACGTCGACCCCCGGGGTGGTCAGCGCCAGCGCCAGTTTGATCGCCAGTTCGTCACGGGGGCGGTCGTTACGACTGATCGGGGTGGCGAACCACAGCGCCAGGTCCGCCCGGCCAGCGTCGGTGATCTCGTACGGGCGCTGCCCGCCCTCGCTCTCCGGCAGCGGGCGCACCAGACCGTCCCGTTCCAGCCGGGACAACGTGGTGTAGACCTGCCCGATGTTCAGCGGCCAGGTCGAGCCGGTCGACTCCTCGAACGCGGCGCGCAGCTGGTACCCGTACATCTGGCCGCGTTCGAGCAGGGCGAGCAACCCGTGACGGATGGACATGGCAACGGAGTATGCATACCTGGTATGCGTACCGCAACCGGAGTGGACGGGTTCAGGTCGGTCGGCCGGGAAACGGGACAGTCAGCGGGGTCAGCCCGGCCGTCTTCCGCCACCGGGTGGCCCGCACGGCGTACTCGACCAGGGCGGCCAACGCCTGGTCCCGGTCGGCGCCGGTGGTGGATGCCAGGGCAGCCCGCCAGTGCGCGGCCGTGCGCTCCTCCACCTCGGCGGCGAGCCGCAGGGCGCTGGCCCGGTCGGTGACCGGGAACGGCAGGGCGTACCCGGCGCGGTCCGGTGGGACGACGCCGCCGGCCGTGGTGAGCTGCACGACCAGCGCGTCGCGCCGCCGTCGATGCGCGGCCTCCGCCTGGCGTGCCGCGTCCCGCGCAGCTCCGCTGAGCCGGACACCGATCCGTCCGTAGGCGTAGATGGCCGCGTACTCGGCGGACAGGGCGGAGGCGAGTGCCTCCCCGGCGGACGGCTGCCTCACTTGAGTGCTTCCTGGTGGGTTGCCCGGGCGGCGACTATCGACCCGAGCAGCGCCGCCCGCTCCGCGGGCGCAGCGGCGCAGGCGGCGGCGGCGGACTGCTGGGCGGTCTTCTCCAGTGCCCGCAGGGCGGCGCGCGCGCCGTTCGGATCGGCGGCCGGGTCGGTGCTCGGCGTGGCGGGGGCCGCCGACGGCACTGTCACGCCGATCACCCGGGCCAGCTCGGTGGCGTGCGCGGTGTGCGTCTCGGCGATCGGGTTGAGCCGGTCGGCGAGCTCGGGGTGGGCGGTCGCGGTCGCCCGGTACGCGGCGGCCAGCGCGAGTGACTCGTCCACCATCGGCCGCAGCGGGTCGGGCGGTGGGGCCGGTTGGTCGTCGCGGTCGAAAAGATCACAGCCGGTCAGCGGCGTCACGGCACCGCCGAGCACCAGCAGCGTCCCGGTGCTCAGGAGCTTTCGCCGGGAATGTCCGGATGCTTGGTCGCGCTGTGTCGTTCTGCCGATCCCCACCGGACAAGTCAACACCATCCGTGCCGCTCCGGGGGTCACCGGCGTCGGTGCGCCGCCCGGTCCGCCGCCCGGCAGGCGCGTTACGCTCTGCGCAACCACCGGCGTGTCCACTCCGGTGGCGTGCCGGCATGGCGGGAACACCGGTCCCCGTCGACCAGGGAGAGGGTGCGGAGATGACGCAGCGTGGCCGTGCCACCAGGCCGACGGGTCAGCCCCGCGGTGCTGCGGGCCCCCGCGGCGGTGACCTCGCCGCGCGGCGGGACCGACTGCGGGCCGTGATCGAGCCAGTGGTCAACGACGCCGGCTACGACCTGGAGGACCTGTCGGTCTCCCGGGCCGGCCGCCGGCACGTGGTGCGCGTGATGGTGGACACCGACGGCGGGATCGACCTGGACGCCGTCGCGGACGTCTCCCGCAAGGTCTCGGCCGCGCTGGACGCCGCCGAGGAGACCGGCGGCGACATCGTCGCCGGCGAGTACCAACTGGAAGTCAGCTCGCCCGGCGTCGACCGGCCGCTCACCCTGCCCCGTCACTGGCGGCGCAACGTGGGCCGACTGGTGAAGGTCACCGCCCGGGGCGCGGCCACGCTGCCCGGCCAACGCGGCGAACAGCCCGCTGGTGACCGTCAACTGACCGGCCGGGTGGTCGCGGCCGACGACGAGGGCGTGCACCTGGAGACCGACGATGGCCGCGCCGCCTGGGCGTACGCCCAGCTGGGCCCCGGTCGTGTGCAGGTCGAGTTCACCCGGCTCGCCGAGCTCGGTGAGCCGGAGGACGAGTTCGACGACGCGGACGATTCCGACGAGTTCGACGATTCAGACGACATCGACGACGAAGATGATGTGGAGGACGAGGAGAGGTGAACATCGACCTCGCGGCGCTGCGCGCACTCGAGCGCGAGCGGGAGATCCCGTTCGACACGATTCTCGCGGCGATCGAGACCGCGTTGCTGACCGCCTACCGGCACACCGACGGGGCCGAACCGTACGCCCGGGTGGAGATCGACCGCAGGTCGGGCGCCGCCCTGGTGTACGCCCAGGAGATGGATGCCGACGGCAGCCTGGTGCGGGAGTGGGACGACACCCCGCACGACTTCGGCCGGATCGCCGCCATGACCGCCAAGCAGGTGATCCTCCAGCGGTTGCGGGAGGCCACCGACGAGGTGCACTTCGGTGAGTACGTCGGCCGTGAGGGCGACCTGGTCACCGGCGTGGTGCAGGCGCACGAGACGCGTACCGAGAAGGGCATCGTCAGCGTCGACCTGGGCAAGCTGGAGGGCGTGCTGCCGCAGTCCGAGCAGGTGCCCGGCGAGCGGTACGCGCACGGCGAGCGGGTCCGCTGCGTCGTGGTGCACGTGGCAAAGGGCATGCGCGGGCCGCAGATCACCCTGTCCCGGTCGCACCCGGCTCTGGTCAAGAAGCTCTTCGCGCTGGAGGTGCCGGAGATCGCCGACGGCACCGTCGAGATCGGTGCGATCGCCCGTGAGGCGGGCCATCGCACGAAGATCGCCGTTCGCTCCACCACCCCGGGGGTGAACGCCAAGGGCGCCTGCATCGGCCCGATGGGTCAGCGGGTGCGTGCCGTGATGAGCGAGCTGCACGGTGAGAAGATCGACATCATCGACTGGTCGGACGACCCGGGCACCTTCGTCGGCAACGCGTTGTCGCCGGCCAAGGCGTTGCGGGTCGAGGTGGTCGACCTGGCCAACCGGGCCGCCCGGGTGACAGTTCCCGACTTCCAGCTCTCGCTCGCCATCGGTCGGGAGGGGCAGAATGCCCGACTCGCGGCCCGATTGACCGGTTGGCGGATCGACATTCGTTCCGACGCGGAGCAGACCGCACCGGCAGCGCGTGGGGTAACTGATCACGTGCGGGAGCCGGGCGGCGCGATCTCGGGCAGCTAGGGGTAGACTTCCTCCAGTGGTACGACGCGTGCAACCGGAGCGCACCTGTGTGGGTTGCCGGAAACGCGCGCCGGCCAGCGAATTGCTGCGGGTCGTCGCGGTCAGGGACGAGGCTGGTCACAGCCTCCGGCCTGATCCGCGCCGCAGGCTGCCGGGTCGGGGAGCGAACATGCACCCGGATCCGGCCTGCTTCGCGCTGGCGGTGCGGCGCCGCGCCTTCGGGCGTGCGCTGCGCAGCACCGAGGTCCTCGACCACGGTGCGCTGGCGGAGCACGTCGATGCGCCAACCACTACGTCCGGTCAGCCCGACCGGGCGAGGGTCGCTAGCAGGGTAGGACGACCGACATGAGCACACGATGAAGTCCCTGAAATGACCAGGCTTCAAGTGCACGAGTGAGGTCGCTGCGGGTGCTGCCCGCACGACCTCGGAGTGAGGAGTGCAGTGGCAGGCAAGGCCCGCGTTCACGAGCTTGCAAAAGAGCTCGGGGTCGAGAGTAAGACCGTTCTCGCCAAGTTGAAGGAAATGGGCGAGTTCGTGAAGTCCGCGTCCAGCACCGTCGAGGCGCCCGTCGCCCGGCGGCTGCGTAACGCATTCGTCGCGTCCGCCGGAGCCCCGGCTCCGGCCGCCCCGTCGGCGCCCGCGTCGACGCCGGCTTCAAACCCGACCCCGACGCCAACCCCGGCCCCGGGCGCGCCCCGGGTCTCGGCCAAGCCGATGCCGCCTCGGCGGCCGGCCGCGCCGGCACCCGGTCCCAAGCCCAAGGGTCCGGTTCCCGGTGCCCCGCAGTCGGCGACCCCGGTCGCCAAGCCGGCGAGTGCCCACGACATCGAGGTGGCGGCCGCGGAGGCGCGTGCCGCCGCGCTGAAGGCTGAGCAGGAGGCCGCGGTCAAGGCCGCGCAGGCCGCCCGCCAGCAGCAGCGGGACAACCCCGTTCGCCGGGAGCCTCCGGCCGACGGCGGTAACCGTCCCGGCCCTCGGCCCGGTCCCGCGGCGATGCCGCCCCGTCCCGGTTCCCCGGCAGCTCGTCCGAGCACGCCGGCTCCGGGTCCGGGTGCCCGCCCCGGCGGTCGTCCGCCGGCGCGTGGCGCCGGTAACAACCCGTTCGGCATCCAGGGTGGCCAGCAGCAGCGGCCCCCGGCCGCCGGTGCGGGTGGCCCTCGGCCCAACACCCCGGCGGGCATGCCGCCGCGGCCGAGCCCGAACTCCATGCCGCCGCGGCCCAGCCCGGCGTCCATGCCGAGCCAGCGCCCGGCTGCTGGTCGTCCCGGCCCCGGTGGCGCTGGTCGCCCCGGTGGCGGTGGCGCCGGTCGTCCCGGTGGCGGTGGCGGTGGTTTCCGTGGCGGTCCCGGCGGTGGCGCCGGTGGCGGTGGCGGTTACCGTGGCGGCCCTGGTGGCGGCGCGGGTGCCGGCGGTGGCGGTGGCTACCGTGGCGGTCCCGGCGGCGGTGGCGGTGCTCCCGGTGGCGGTTTCCGTCCGGGTGGTCCGGCCGGTGGCGGCGGTCGTCCGGGTGCGGGCGGTCGTGGCCGTGGCGGCGGCGCCGCGGGTGCCTTCGGGCGTCCGGGTGGTCGGCCGACGCGCGGTCGCAAGTCCAAGAAGCAGCGCAGACAGGAGTTCGACAACCTGTCGGCTCCGACCATGAGCTCGGGTGCTCCCCGGGGTCAGGGTCAGGTCGTCCGGCTCTCCCGTGGCGCCTCGCTGTCGGACTTCGCCGACAAGATCAACGCCAACCCGGGTTCGCTGGTCCAGGAGATGTTCAACCTGGGCGAGATGGTGACCGCGACCCAGTCCTGTTCTGACGACACCCTGCACCTGCTGGGTGAGCACCTGGGCTTCGACATCCAGATCGTCAGTCCGGAGGACGAGGACCGCGAGCTGCTCGCGCAGTTCAACATCGACCTCGACGCGGAGGTGGCCGAGGAGCGTCTGGTCAGCCGTGCGCCGGTGGTGACCGTCATGGGTCACGTCGACCACGGTAAGACCAAGCTGCTCGACGCCATCCGTAAGGCGAACGTCGTGGCCGGTGAGGCGGGTGGCATCACCCAGCACATCGGTGCGTACCAGGTCCACGTCCCGCACGAGGGCGAGGACCGGGCGGTCACGTTCATCGACACCCCGGGTCACGAGGCGTTCACCGCCATGCGTGCCCGTGGTGCCCAGGTCACGGACATCGTGATCCTGGTCGTCGCGGCCGACGACGGCGTGATGCCGCAGACCATCGAGGCGTTGAACCACGCCAAGGCGGCCGACGTGCCGATCGTGGTCGCGGTCAACAAGGTCGACAAGCCGGACGCCAACCCGGACAAGGTCCGCCAGCAGCTGACCGAGTACGGCCTGGTCGCTGAGGAGTACGGCGGCGAGACCATGTTCGTCAACGTGGCAGCCAAGCCGGGCATCGGCATCGAGGAACTGCTCGAGGCCGTCCTGCTGACCGCCGACGCGTCGCTGGAGCTGACCGCTCCGATCGACGGGCCGGCGCAGGGTGTGGCCATCGAGGCCCACCTGGACAAGGGCCGCGGTGCGGTGGCGACGGTGCTGGTGCAGAAGGGCACCCTGCGGGCGGGCGACTCGATCGTCGCCGGTGGGGCGCACGGCCGGGTCCGGGCCATGCTCGACGAGAACGGCAACCAGCTCTCCGAGGCTGGTCCGGCGCGTCCGGTGATGGTTCTGGGTCTGACCGCGCCGCCCGGTGCGGGTGACACGTTCCTCGCCGCGGCGGACGACCGCACGGTGCGGCAGATCGCCGAGCAGCGGCAGGCACGGCGGCGGGCGGCGTCCTTCGCCAACTCTCGTGGCCGGGCCACTCTTGAGACGCTCATGGAGCAGCTCAAGGAGGGCGAGAAGACCTCGCTCAACCTCATCCTCAAGGGCGATGTCTCCGGTTCGGTGGAGGCCCTGGAGGACGCGCTGTTCAACCTCGACATCCCCGAGGAGGTCCAGCTCAAGGTCCTCGACCGGGGCGTCGGCGCGATCACCGAGAGCAACGTCATGCTCGCGAGCGCCTCGTCCGAGCCGGTCACGATCATCGGCTTCAACGTGCGGGCCTCGAACAAGGTCCGTGAGATGGCCGACCGCGAGGGCGTGGAGATCCGGTACTACACCGTCATCTACCAGGCCATCGAGGAGATCGAGGCAGCGCTCAAGGGCCTGCTCAAGCCGGAGTACGAGGAGGCCGAGCTGGGCAGCGCGGAGATCCGCGATGTCTTCCGCTCGTCCAAGATCGGCAACATCTCCGGTTGCATCGTCCGGTCGGGCATCATCCGACGCAACGCGAAGGCTCGACTGCTTCGGGACGGGACGGTCGTGGCGGACAACCTCACGATCACCTCGCTCAAGCGGTTCAAGGACGACGCCACCGAGGTCCGCGAGGGCTTCGAGTGCGGTCTGACCCTGGGTGGTTACAACAACGTCCAGGTCGGCGACGTCATCGAGACCTTCGAGATGCGGGAGAAGGTTCGCGCCTGATCCGGCAGTGACACGCTGATCAAGGGGTTTACGCCACTCGGCGTAAACCCCTTGATCATGCGGGGCGGGTTGGCGGTATCGTCCGGGGCGATGTTCACCGGAACCGCGGTCTTCGACCTGCTGCTGCCGGGCGACTCCAGGTCGCTCAAAGCCAAGAGATCATATGTACGGCCGATCGTGGCGGCCCTGCGCCGCTTCGAGGTGTCGGCCGCCGAGGTGGGTGCGCTCGACCTGCATGGTCGAGCGCAACTGGCGGTGGCCGTGGTGGCCGCCGAGACGGCGCACGTCCGCGAGGTGCTCGACTCCTGTGAGCGCCTGGTGGCCAATCGCCCCGAGGTCGAGTTGCTGTCGGTTCGACGCCGGCTCTACGGTGCGGACGACGACTGACCATGGTGCCGGCTGTGCCGGGCGACCGGAGCGGCCCCGAAGGTAATGTTCGAGATGTTGGCCGGTCGGCCGGCGGCCTCCGGGTCGCCGGGTCGACCGGAAGCAGGACGCCGTGGAGGTGGCGAGATGTCTGATCCGGCCAAGGTACGCCGGCACGCGGAACGGGTGCGTGAGCTGGTCGCGTCGGTGGTGCGGAGCCAGATCAAGGACCCGCGGCTCGGGATGATCACCATCACCGATGCCCGGATTACCGCTGACCTGCGTGACGCGACGGTGTTCTACACGGTGCTCGGGGACTCGGTGGCCCAGGCGGACACCGCCGCGGCGTTGGAGAGCGCCAAGGGGATGCTGCGCAGCACTGTCGGCAAGGCGCTCGGGCTGCGCCACTCGCCGACGCTCGCGTTCGTCCTCGACGACGTGCAGGACCAGGTCAAGCACATCGACGACCTGCTCGCCGCCGCCCGCAACGCCGACGCCGAGGTGCAGCGGCTCGCCGCCCAGGCGAAGTACGCGGGTGAGGCCCAGCCGTACCGGGTGGATGACGAGGACGACGAGACGGACGAGGCCGACGAGGCCGACGTCAAGGAGACCCCGCGGGGTGGGGAAGCGCGGTGACCAGCACCGCCAGCGCAGCGTTCGTCGCCTCGACCGGGCTCGGCCCGACCGAGGCGGCGTGGGCCGAGGCCGAGGCGTTGGTGCGGGCTCTCCCGCCGACCGCCCGGGTGCTGCTGATCTGCCACATCAATCCGGACGGCGACGCGCTGGGCAGCATGCTCGGCTTCGGTCTGGGCCTGCGGCAGCTCGGCGTACGCGACGTGCAGGCGACCTTTCCCGGGCCGCCGGAGGTGCCGGAGCCGTTCCGGGGGCTGCCGGGTCTGGATCTGCTGGTCCCGGCGGACGCCGCCGACCCGGCGCCCGATCTGGTGATCTGCTTCGACGCGGCGAGCGAGTCGCGTCTCGGCGAGTTGGCCGGGCGGCTGTCGTCGGCGGGTGCGGCGTTGGTGCTCGACCACCACGCCTCCAACCCCGGTTTCGGCACCGTCAACCTGGTCGACCCGGGGGCGGCGGCCACGTCGGTCGTGGTCGAGCAACTGCTGGCCCGGCTCGGGGTGGTGGTGGATCCGGCCATCGCCGAGTGCCTCTACGTGGCGCTGACCACTGACACCGGTTCCTTCCGGTTCGCGGCTACCACTCCGGCGGTGCACCAGATGGCCGCCCGACTGCTGGCGACCGGGATCTCACCGGGTGACATCTCCCGGCAGGTCTTCGACACCCGGCCCTTCGGCGCGGTCCGCCTCTTCGGTGAGGTGCTCGGCCGGGCTCGACTGGAGCCGGCCGCCGCCGGAGGTCGGGGTCTGGTCTGGACCTTCGCCACCCTCGATGACCTGTCCCGGCACGACCAGCGGCCGTACGTGCTGGAGGCGCTGATCGACTCCGTGCGCTGCACCGCCGAGGCGGATGTGAGCTGTGTGGTGAAGCAGACCAGGCCGGCCGAGTGGGCGGTGTCGATGCGCAGCAAGGGCGCTGTGGACGTCAGTCGGGTCGCGGTGGCGCTGGGTGGTGGTGGGCACACGTTCGCGGCCGGGTTCACCGGTCGGGGCACCGTCGAACAGGTGGTCGAGTCGATCCGCGGTCAGCTGGACGCGGCGCTGATCGGCTGACGCGCCTTCGGCCGCCATCGATCTGTCGGTCTGGAAGATCAGGGTCAGCTCCGGGGAGTGTTGGTCTTCCCGCGTTCCGTGATACCGGGAAGAATTGCGGGATGGAGCAGCCGCACGACCTCACCGTGGAGGCCCCCCGCGCCTGGGACCGGCCCGCCGTCTCCGTTCCCGTCCTCGTCTGCCTCTCGCTCGTCGGTGGCCGGTTCGCGTCCTTCTCGACCGAGGCGAATCTGTTCACCCTCGGGACGGGCGGGGTGCTGATCTGGCTCGGTCTGAGCAACCGGGTGCCCCGCCGGCCGGCGCCGCGCCGACTGGGCGCGGGAGCGGCCTGGTGGGCGGTGCCGGTGGTGGTCTTCGGGGTCTTCGAGGGCGTGACCTTCGTGCTGGCCGCCGGCGATGACTTCCCCACCTTCTCCCGGCTGGCCGATCCTCTCCTGGAGGATCAACTGACCAGGTCGGCAGCCTGGTTCGCCTGGTTGGCCGCCTTCTGGGGGCTGGTGCGGCGATGATGCGCGCGCTCGCGATCGGCGGCTTCCTCGCCGCGCTGATCCTCTTCGCGGTGGTCGAGTGGATGGCCCGGCGGGAGGGGTCGCGGATCCCCACCCTTGGCGAGGTCTGTGCCTACGTGATGCGCTATGAGGTCGGTTCGGTGCCGGTGGGCCGGATCGGTCTGTTCGGGTTCTGGTGGTGGCTGGGCTGGCACTTCCTGGCTCGCTGAGCCGGGTTGCCGACCGTCCAAATGGCGGGAACCGTAAGCAGTATGTGGACCTGAACGATAACTTGGGAGAAGGCCGGTACCGCCTGGCGGTGCAGGTCATGGGCGGTGGTGCCACACCCCGCGCTGCCTCCCTCCAGGGTCGGATCGACCCGGGCTCACGCTGCCCAGTCGGCTGCTCCGGTAACCCCGGACCGCCGTGGGGCGCTCAGCAGGACCGCCCGTGAGGGCCGCCGCGTGTCGGCGGCTCACGCCCTGGGAAGAGGAGCGCCACCATGCCGAACAAGCCCAAGCCCGAGACCACCACCGACGACGCCCGCGAGCAGGCCCGCCGCGCGCTGCAGACGTCGATGGACACCCGCCAGTGATCCGACCCCGCCGACGGTGATCCTCAGATCGGTGCGGGCGGGAGATTCGGCCAGATCCGGGCGCGCCGGCGAAGGTAAGTAGTCGGCGGGATTGCGATCCTTACCGCAGCCGTGCCAGGATCGGCCGCGATGAGCCAGACCGTCACCACCGCCCACCGAACCGCCTCGCCTCGGCGGATCGCCGCGCTCGCCCTGCCGGCTCTCGTGGTGCTCGCCGCCGAGCCGCTCTACGTGCTGGTCGACACCGCAGTGGTCGGTCACCTCGGCCGGGTGCCGCTCGCCGCGCTCGCCGTCGGCGGCACGGTCATGACGCTCACCGCCTGGGTGGGCACCGTGGTCGCCTACGGCACCACCGGACGCACGGCCCGCCGCTTCGGCGCGGGTGACCGGGCCGCCGCCGTCGCCGAGGGCGTCCAGTCGTCCTGGTTGGCGCTCGGTGTCGGTCTGCTGATCGCGATCGGCATGCAGCTTGGCGGGGGCGCGCTCGCCCGTACCCTCGCCGGTGGTGGTGGCGAGGTCGCCGACGCCGCCGCCCAGTGGTTGCGGATCGCGGCCCTCGGCGCTCCCGGCCTGCTCCTCGCCGCCGCCGGCAACGGCTGGCTGCGCGGCGTGCAGGACACTCGCCGCCCCCTGTACTTCGTGCTCGGCCCCAACCTGCTCTCCGCGCTGCTCTGCCCGCTGCTGGTCTATCCCGGCGGGCTGGGTCTGGTCGGCTCGGCCGTGGCGAACGTCGTCGCGCAGACGCTCTGCGGAGTGCTCTTCGCCGCCGCCCTGGTCGGTGAACGGGTGTCGCTGCGCCCTCAACCTCGCGTGATCCGCCAGCAACTGGTGCTCAGCAGGGACCTGCTGATCCGAGGGCTGGCGTTCCAGGCCAGCTTCCTGTCCGCGACCGCCGTCGCCGCCCGTTTCGGCGCCGCCGCCGTCGGCGCCCACCAGATCGCCCTGCAACTCTGGTTCTTCACCGCGCTGGTCCTCGACGCCCTCGCCATCGCCGCGCAGTCCCTGGTCGGTGCCGCGCTCGGCGCCGGCGACGACGCGGGTGCGCGGGCGCTCGCCCGCCGGGTCGGGCTGCTCGGCGGCGTCTGCGGCGTGGGCTTCGCGCTGCTCGTCGCCGCCGGCGCGGGCGTGGTGCCGTCGTGGTTCAGCTCCGATGCCGGGGTACGCGAGCAGGCCATGGTGGCCTGGCCGTGGTTCGTCGTCATGCTGCCGCTGGCCGGGGTGGTGTTCGCCCTCGACGGCGTGCTGATCGGCGCCGGCGACGTGCGTTACCTGCGCAACCTCACCATCGTGGCGGCGCTCGGCGGCTTCCTGCCGGCCATCTGGCTGGCGTACGCGCTCAATCTCGGGCTGGGCGGCATCTGGGCCGGGCTCACAGTGTTCGTGGTGATCCGGCTGGTCGCCCTGCTGCTGCGACTGCGCAACGGCAGGTGGGCGGTGACCGGCGCGGTCCGCTGACCGGTCGCCGGGCCCGCCGGTCAGCAGCGCGTGGTGGTCGGCGCGGGCGCGTCGAGGTCGAAGATGGTGCCCGGGTCGCCCGCGGGTATCCGGTCCCGGTGCACATCGGCGATCCAGAACTGCTCCCGCACCCAGCCCTCACGGAGCTGAGCGCAATCCGCGTTCCAGGTCACGGCCTCCGCCGAGGTGATCCAGAGGCCGCGGGAGGAAGCCGGCACGTCGTCCGGGTGCGGCACCTGCCACACCACCCGGTCGCGTAGCGCCACCACTGTGGCGCCGGCGGGGGCCCGCAGGTCCACGTCGAAGGGGTACGCCCAGACGAACTCCGTGGAGACCTCCAGCAGTCGGATGCCGTTCTGCCTGGTGGCCCGGTAACTGACCCGGCCGTCGGCGCGGACGCCGAACTCCCACTCCGACGGTGACGCCATCCTGGTGGCGTACCGCAGGAAGCTGCCATTGGTGAAGTCGCCCCGGAGCCGTTCGCGAGCGTCCGGGGCGAGCAGCGCGAGGAACGGATCCGGATCCCCGGAGAACATCGAGATGTCGACCCGACCCTCGATCAGTGCCTTGCGCACCGACTCCAGCGCTGTCCGCACCTGGGTCGCGGTGAACGGCCCGGCGCCCTTGGCCGCCGGCATCCGCACGGCCTCCTCGGCAGGCGCGAAGGAGGCCGCCGGCGATCCGGCGAACAGGTCGCGTGGTTCGCCGACCCTGCTCACCGGCGGGGTGAGGGTCGGTGTGGGGCTCGCCGAGGCGGACGTGCGGACACCATCGGCGACCCGACCGACCAACACCACCCCGCCGACGACCATCAGCAGCGCCAGCACCAGCCCGAGGCCGAGCAGCATGGCCCCGTTGTGCCGGGCCGAGAAGAAACGGACCCGGTCCCACCCGGTCGGCTGGTGCTCGGTCGGCGATGTGCGGAGCCAGTCCGGTAGCTGCACCGGGTTGACCTGCGCTACCGCGGCGGGCGGCGGCGGCGGATCGACCGGGTCCTGCGGTGTGGGCTCGCTCGACGACGTGTTGTCCATGCTTCCCCCGTCAATGTCGCCGCCGCTGATGGCGTGCGAGCAGATGGTAGGGCCCGGGCACCAGCGCGGAACCGGGCACGGCTGCCCGGCTCTACCTCCCGCCGGATGGACGCCTCGTCCCGACGAAGCGGCTCAGACCTCGTGAGCGGAGGCTCGGGTCACGCGGGGCGTGCCCACGCCCCGCGGAGTACGGGCCATCTGGCAGGCTTGGCCGACGTGAGCACCGATGGTCTGATCGTGGTCGACAAGCCCGGCGGCATGACGTCGCACGACGTGGTGGCGCGCATCCGCCGACTGGCGAAGACCCGGAGGGTCGGGCACGGCGGCACCCTCGACCCGATGGCGACCGGCGTGCTGGTGATCGGTGTCGGCCGGGCCACCCGGCTGCTGACCTACGTGATCGGCGCGGGCAAGAGCTACACCGGCACGATCCGGCTCGGCCAGACCACGGTCACCGACGACGCCGAGGGCGACGTGACCGCCACCGTGCCGGCCGGGCAGGTCACCGACGACGCGATCTCCTCGGCGCTGGCCGGACTGAGCGGCGAGGTCGACCAGGTGCCGAGCGCGGTCAGCGCCATCAAGATCGACGGGCAGCGGGCGTACAAGCGGGTCCGCGACGGGGAGAGCGTCGAGCTGCCCGCGCGGCGGGTCACCATCTCCCGGTTGGAGGTGCTGGCGATCCGTCGCACCGAGGCGGACGTGGTGGACGTGGACGTGGACGTGACCTGCTCCTCCGGCACGTACATCCGCGCGATCGCCCGGGACGCCGGCCTGGCGCTCGGCGTCGGCGGGCACCTCACGGCCCTGCGGCGCACCGCGGTGGGCGGCTTCACCCTCGCCGAGGCGGCGACCCTCGACGAGCTGGAACAGCGCGCCCCGGACGTGGTGAACCTGCCACTGGACGCGGCGGCCGACCGGTTCTTCGCGCGCCGGGAGGCCACGCCGGACGAGGCCCGGGTGCTCGCCCACGGTGGGCCGTTGGACCCGGCCGGCCTCTCCGGGCCGTACGCCGTCTTCGGGCCGGCCGGCGGCCTGATCGCTATCGTCAGCGAGCGGGACGGGCGGGCCCGCGCGGAGATCGTGCTCGCACCGGCCTGACAGCGCAGCGCAGGTCCGTCGGCCCGCAGCCGGCGGTGTCGACCCGCCGGCCGGCGGGACAGCAGAGAGGAACGGCATGCAGCGGTGGCGGGGCTACGACGCGGCGCCTGGCGGATGGGGACGCTCGGTGGTCACCATCGGCGTCTTCGACGGTGTGCACAAGGGGCACCAGGCGACCATCGGGCACGCCGTGACCCGGGCCCGCGAGTTGGGCGTGCAGTCGGTGGTGGTCACCTTCGACCCGCACCCGGCCGAGGTGGTCCGCCCCGGTTCGCACCCGGCGGTGCTCACCGAGCCGGCCCGTAAGGCCGAGCTGATCGAGGCGCTCGGCGTGGACGTGCTCTGCGTGGTGCCGTTCACCCCGGAATTCTCCCGGGTGCCGGCCGAGCAGTTCGTGCACGACGTCCTGGTCGAGCACCTGCACGCCGCGTTGGTGGTGGTCGGCGGCAACTTCCGCTTCGGGCACCGGGCCGCCGGCGACGTGGCGTTGTTGGAACGGCTGGGTCAGACGTTCGGCTTCGGCGTGGAGGGGGCCCCGCTGGTCGCCGAGGCCGGCACCGTCTTCTCCTCCACGTACATCCGGTCCTGCGTCGACGCGGGTGACGTGGGCGCGGCGGCCGGCGCGCTGGGCCGCCCACACCGGGTGGAGGGCGTCGTGGTCCGCGGCGACCAGCGGGGCCGGGAGCTGGGCTTCCCCACCGCCAACCTGCTCTGCCACCGGTACGCGGCGGTGCCCGCCGACGGCGTGTACGCGGCCCGGCTGATCCGCCGCGGTCAGCACGAGCCGCTGCTGGCGGCGGTGTCCGTGGGCACCAACCCGACCTTCTCCGGCCGGGAGCGACGGGTGGAGGCGTACGCGCTGGACTTCTCCGGCGACCTGTACGGCGAGCGGCTGGCCCTGGACTTCGTGGCGCACCTGCGGGGGCAGATCCGGTACGACTCGATCGAGCCGCTGATCGCCCAGATGAATCAGGACGTCGAGCGCACCCGGCGCGTACTGGCCTGATCGTGCCGGGGCGCCGGGCCGCCACCGAGGCCCTTCGCCGGGTGTTACCGGCGAGTGCTGGTAGTCTTGCCGGGACGTCGGGTGACCGGCGTGGGGCCTCGCGTGCCTGCTCGACGCCGCGGGTGCGAGGTACCGGTCCGTTCCCGGTCCATCGGGACGACGGACACCCACTTGATCAACCCATCGAAACAGGGAGAACATGGCGCTCGATCAGGAAGCCAAGGCCAGCATCCGCGCGGAGTACGCGACCGCCGAGGGCGACACCGGTTCGCCGGAGGTCCAGGTAGCGGTCCTCACCAAGCGGATCGCCGAGCTGACCGAGCACCTGAAGGTGCACAAGCACGACCACCACAGCCGCCGTGGGCTGCTGCTGCTGGTCGGCCGTCGCCGTCGGTTGCTCAACTACGTCCAGAAGAAGGACATTGCCCGCTACCGGTCGCTCATCGAGCGGCTCGGTCTGCGCCGGTGACGTGACGGGGGAGTGGCCGCTCGGCTACTCCCCCGTGCCGCGTCCCACCTGAAGAAACACGGGCCGCGCGACCACCCGAGAGGGAGCCGGTCAGCGTACCGGTCTCCGGTAGTGGCCCCCGGGAACCCGGCATCATGCCGGCCACCCGGGCGCTTCGATCGAAGACCGGCCGGCTGAGCAGCTCCCCGATGTCGTGGGCCCACGACGCGAAGGAGCACGACAGCACATGACCGAGACCAAACTCGGCACCGAATCCCGCACCGCCGTGATCGACAACGGGTCCTTCGGCACCCGCGAGATCACCTTCTCCACCGGTCGGCTGGCTCGCCAGGCCGCCGGTTCCGTCATCGCCCAGCTGGGCGAGACGGTTGTTCTCTCCGCCACGACCGCCGGTAAGCACCCGAAGGAGCAGTTCGACTTCTTCCCGCTGACCGTCGACGTCGAGGAACGGATGTACGCCGCGGGCCGCATCCCCGGCTCGTTCTTCCGCCGTGAGGGTCGGCCCAGCGAGGACGCGATCCTCACCTGCCGGCTGATCGACCGGCCGCTGCGCCCGTCCTTCGTCAAGGGCCTGCGCAACGAGGTCCAGGTCGTCGAGACCATCCTCGCGCTCGACCCGCAGCACCCGTACGACGTCGTGGCGATCAACGCCGCCTCGATGTCGACCAAGCTCTCCGGCCTGCCGTTCTCCGGCCCGATCGGGGCGACCCGCGTCGCCCACATCGACGGCCAGTGGGTCGCCTTCCCGACCCTGGAGGAGCTGGCTCGCGCCACCTTCGACATGGTCGTGGCCGGCCGCACGCTCGAGGACGGCGACGTCGCGATCATGATGGTCGAGGCCGAGGCCACCCCGAACGCCGTCGCTCTCATCTCGGCCGGTGCCACCGCCCCGACCGAGGAGGTCGTCGCCAGCGGCCTGGAGGCCGCCAAGCCGGCGATCCGCGAGCTGTGCCGTGCGCAGAGCGAGCTGGCCGAGGTCGCCGCCAAGCCGGTCACCGAGTTCCCGGTCTTCCTGGACTACCAGGACGACATCTACGACGCCGTCGCCGAGTTCGCTCGCGGTGACGTGGCCGAGGCGATCACCATCGCCGGCAAGGCCGACCGCGAGGAGGCCCTGGACCGGGTCAAGGCCCGGGTCGCCGAGGAGCTGGGCGCTCGGTTCGAGGGTCGGGAGAAGGAGCTCAGCGCTGCCTTCCGGTCGCTGACCAAGTCCGAGGTGCGCAACCGCGTGCTGCGCGAGCAGGTCCGCATGGACGGGCGCGGCCCGCGCGACATCCGGGCGCTGACCGCCGAGGTCGGCGTGCTGCCCCGGGTGCACGGTTCGGCGCTGTTCGAGCGGGGCGAGACCCAGATCCTGGGCGTCACCACGCTGAACATGCTCCGCATGGAGCAGATGGTGGACACGCTGTCCCCCGAGAACCGCAAGCGCTACATGCACAACTACAACTTCCCGCCGTACTCGACCGGTGAGACCGGCCGGGTCGGCTCGCCGAAGCGTCGCGAGATCGGTCACGGCGCCCTCGCCGAGCGCGCGCTGATCCCGGTGCTGCCGTCGCGCGAGGAGTTCCCGTACGCCATCCGGCAGGTGTCGGAGGCGCTCGGCTCCAACGGCTCCACCTCGATGGGTTCGGTCTGCGCGTCGACGCTGGGCCTGCTCTCCGCTGGTGTTCCGCTGAAGGCGCCGGTCGCCGGCATCGCGATGGGGCTCATCTCCGACGAGGTGGACGGCAAGACCCAGTACGTGACGCTGACCGACATCCTCGGAGCCGAGGACGCGTTCGGTGACATGGACTTCAAGGTCGCCGGCACGCCGGAGTTCGTCACCGCGCTCCAGCTCGACACCAAGCTCAACGGCATCCCGTCGGACGTGCTGGCCGCCGCGTTGCAGCAGGCGAACGAGGCCCGGCAGGTCATCCTCGGCGTCATGAAGGCGGCGATCGAGGCTCCGGCCGAGATGTCCGACTACGCGCCGCGGGTCACCACCGTCAAGATCCCGGTGGACAAGATCGGCATGGTGATCGGCCCGAAGGGGCAGACCATCAACGCGATCCAGGACGAGACCGGCGCCGAGATCTCCATCGAGGACGACGGCACGATCTACGTCGGCGCCACCAACGGCCCGTCGGCCCAGGCGGCCGTCGACCGGATCAACGGCATCGCCAACCCGACGCTGCCGAAGCAGGGCGAGCGGTTCCTCGGCACTGTGGTCAAGACCGCCGCGTTCGGCGCGTTCATCTCGCTCCTGCCGGGCCGTGACGGCCTGCTGCACATCTCCAAGGTGGGCGACGGCAAGCGGGTCGAGCGCGTCGAGGACTTCCTCAACGTCGGTGACCGGGTCGAGGTCGAGATCGCGGACATCGACGCCCGCGGCAAGATCTACCTCGACAAGGTCCGCCCGGAGGGCACCGAGGCTCCGGCCGCCGGTGAGGCCGCCGCTGGCGACCGGCCGGCTGGTCGGGACCGGGGCGACCGGGCTCCGCGTGACCGTGGCGACCGCGAGCGTGGCGGCGACCGTGGCGGGCGTGGCCCGGAGCGCGGCGGCGAGGGTGGCGGCGGCGAGGGTGGCGAGGGCGGCGAGCGTCCGCGCCGTCGGACCCGGCACAGCTGACCGTCGCACAACGCATCACCCACCCCTCGTCGAACCGGGAGCAAGTCGTGAGTCGGGCCATCAGCGCGCCGTTTCCACCGGATCGACGGGGGGTGGCCCCCGGCTGGCGGGCCAGCCAAGCGAGTCGAGTTCGGGACACCGGGGCGGGCCGCTCCGGCGGCACCGCCCGCGCGGTGACCCGGACGCTCAGCGACGACCCGCTGGGCGGCACGGTACGACGTACCGTGCTGCCCAGCGGCCTGCGCGTCCTCACCGAGGCGATTCCGGCGATGCGCAGCGTCTCGTTCGGCGTCTGGGTGGCGGTCGGCTCGCGTGACGAGACCGGCCCGCAGGCCGGTGCCGCGCACTTCCTCGAGCACCTGCTCTTCAAGGGCACCCACAAGCGGACCGCACTGGAGATCTCCTCGCAGATCGAGGCGGTGGGTGGCGAGACCAACGCCTTCACCACGAAGGAATACACCTGCTACTACGCCCGGGTGCTGGACGAGGACCTGCCGCTGGCGATCGACGTGATGTGCGACCTGGTCGCGGACTCGCTGTTGGAGCCGGCCGACGTCGAGACCGAGCGTGGCGTGATCCTGGAGGAGATCGCCATGCACGACGACGAGCCGGGTGACGAGGTGCACGACCTCTTCGTCCAGGCCGTCTACGGCGATCATCCGCTGGGCCGGCTGATCTCCGGCACCGCGGAGACCGTCACCCCGATGACCCGGCGGCAGATCCAGACCTTCTACCGGGGTCGCTACACCGCGCCGGAGATCGTCATCGCCGCCGCCGGCAACCTCGACCACGCCGCCGTGGTCAAGCTGGTCCGTCAGGCCGTGCGCGGAACCCCGCTGGACAGCGACCCGGCCAGCCCGGCGCCGCACCGCGCGGCGACCCCGGCGGTACGCACCAAGCCGGCGACCACACTGGTGGAGCCGAAGGAGACCGAGCAGGCACACGTCATCCTCGGCTGCCCCGGCATCGACCGGCTCGACGATCGGCGGTTCGCCCTCGGGGTGCTCAACAACGTGCTCGGCGGCGGCATGTCCAGCCGCCTGTTCCAGGAGATCCGCGAGCAGCGTGGCCTCGCGTACTCGGTGTACTCCTACGCCAGCCAGTACGCCGACACCGGCCTGTTCGCCGTCTACGCCGGATGCGCGCCGGGCAAGGTGGACGAGGTGCTGGCCCTGACCCGCGCCGAGTTGGCCCGGGTGGCCGCCGACGGCTTGACCGAGGCCGAGGTGGCCCGGGGCAAGGGGATGAGCAAGGGCTCGTTCGTGCTCGGCCTGGAGGACACCGGTTCCCGGATGAGCCGTCTGGCCAAGGGTGAGCTGCTCTACGGCGACCTGATGCCTGTCGACGAGCTGCTCCGCCGGGTCGACGAGGTCACCGTGGAGGACGTGAACGTGCTCGCCGCCGAGTTGCTCAACCGGCCGATGTCGTTGGCCGTGGTGGGCCCCTTCGGTGCGGGCGACTTCGCGGTCTGAGTCCTTCCGCCGTTGCGCGGTCTGAGTCCTCCCGTCCTCAGGGCGGGCCGAATTCTTTCGTCCCCAGCGTGGCCCGAGTCCTTCTGCGGCAGCGCGGTGCGGCCCTTTCGGGCGTGGCATCCCGGCGGGTGGATGCCCCGGATCCGGCCGGAAGGGTCCGTCCCGATTGGGATAGGTTGTGCCCCGTGACTGACGAGCAGGAGAAGGCCCCCGCCGGGCTGGTGCGGGTCGGCGTGTTCGGAGCCCGTGGCCGGATGGGCATCGAGGTCTGTAAGGCGGTCGACGCCGCCGACGACCTCGCCCTGGTGGCGTCGATCGACCAGGGTGACGACCGTTCCGCCGTCTCCACCGCCGAGGTGGTCGTCGACTTCACCACGCCGGACGTCGTCATGGACAACCTCCAGTGGTGCATCGAGCAGGGCATCAGCGCGGTGGTCGGCACGACCGGCTTCACCGAGCAGCGGCTGGAGCAGGTGCGCGGCTGGCTGGCCGACAGGCCCGAGGTGGGCGTGGTCATCGCCCCGAACTTCGGTATCGGCGCGGTGCTGATGATGCAGTTCGCCGCGCGGGCAGCCCGACACTTCGAGTCCGTCGAGATCATCGAGCAGCATCACCCGCGCAAGCTGGACGCCCCGAGTGGCACCGCCACCCACACCGCCCGGCAGATCGCCCAGGCCCGCGCCGAGGCCGGCCTCGGCCCGGTCCCGGACGCCACAAAGGACGAGGTGCCGGGTGCGCGCGGCGCCGAGATCGACGGGGTACGCGTCCACGCGGTGCGCGCCACCGGCCTGGTGGCCCACCAGGAGGTGCTGTTCGGCGGTACCGGCGAGACGCTGACCATCCGGCACGACTCGTACGACCGGGTGTCGTTCATGCCGGGCGTGCTGCTGGCCGTCCGCGCGGTGCGCAACCGCCCCGGCCTCACCGTCGGCCTGGACGCCCTGCTCGACTGAGCTCAGACTTTCCCGCTCCCTCGTTGCTGGCGCAGATCCTGGACAGTTACCGTCGCGCGCTGACGGAAACTGTCCAAGATCTGCGCACGCGGACCGGGTAGCATCCGCCGATGATTGATGGTGGACACCTGGACCGGCGCGGGCGGCGAGTGACGCTGCGGCCGGTAGACGACGACAACTGGCGTGCGGTGGCCGACGTCGCCCCACGTGACGACCAGCGCCGCTTCGTGGCCGCGCTGGGCGCGCGCTATCTGCTGCTGAGCACCCGCTCCGAGGTGTGGAACTCGCTCGCGGTGTACGCCGACGAGACCGTCGTCGGTCACGTCATGTGGGGCGTGGACGACGACGGCTCACACTGGATCGGCGGGATGCTGATCGACGCCGCCGAGCAGGGCCAGGGCGTCGGCAGGGCCACCGTGCAGACGCTGGCTCCCTGGCTGGCGGCCCGAGAGGGCAACCCCCCGGTCCGCCTGTCGTACCACCCCGACAACACCCAGGCTGCCGCCCTCTACGAGTCCCTGGGCTTCCACCCGACAGGCGCTGTCGACGACGAAGAGCTGATCGCCGAACGAACCCCCTGACCCCCCGGCGATGCCGAGACCCCCCTGCCCTCCGCGATCTAGCACTTCCTGTCGCGACATAGAGAACATCCCACCCCTAACGGCAACCGAAACTGCAAGATCGCCGGGGCGGCGGGCCTAGGCCGGCGTCGATCATGGAGTTGTGGTGCCTCACAACATGGGGCGTACAGGGAACTGTCGCTCACCACAACTCATGATCGACCGGCGAGGGGTGGGGCGGGGCCGGGCGGGGTGGGGTCGGGGCGCCGGCCTGGGCAGGGACGGGTTAGGCGGTGTGGGTTGGGGAATTTGGGCGGCGTTGGGTGGGGAGGGTTGGGGTTGGGGTTAGTGGGGTGGGGAGGTTGGTGACAGTGGCTTCGCCGGTGCGGTCGACAGACACGTGCACCGGGGTGTTGGCCACGCGGAGGCCGTCGACCGCTACGGCGCCCAACTCTGCTCCCGCCAGGGGTGCCAGTCGGACCGTGCCGCCCGGCACGTCCGGGTAGAGCCCCGCGGCGGCCTGGAGCAGCAGCACCGCACCCGTAGCGGCCCACGCCTGCGGTCGGCACGCGGCCGGGTACGGCACCGGCCGGTTAACCAGTGAGCGGTCGTCACCGCCGTACAGCTCCGGCATCCGGTAGTCGAACGCCTCGGCCGCGCTGAGCAGCCCCTCGGTCAGGCCGAGCGCAGCCTCCCGGTGCCCGGCGCGGGCCAGCCCACCGAGCACGATCGCTGTGTCGTGGGTCCAGATCGAGCCACAGTGGTACGACAGTGGGCTGAAGCCGGCGTCGTCGCTGGACATGGTCCGCAGCCCGAACCCGGCGGCCATGGTGTCCGTGGTGAGCAGGTGCGCGACCTGGGCTTCCTCGTCCCGGTCGAGCAGGCCGGTGCCGAGCAGGTGGCCGATGTTGCTGGTCAGCGAGTCGACCGGGCGCTTGTCGCGGTCGAGGGCGAGCGCGGGCTGCGGGCCGTGGCGGCCGTCGACCCAGAAGCTCCTGCGGAACCGGCCGACAAGCGCGGCGGCGTGCTCGCGCCAGCGGTCGGCGTCCGGTCGGCCGAAGGCGTCCAGGAGGGCGGCTCCGTTCACGGCCGCCTCGTGCGCGTAACCCTGCACCTCGGCCAGCACGATCGGCGCGGTGGCCAGGGTGCCGTCGCGGAATCGGACGGCGTCACCGGAGTCCTTCCAACCCTGGTTGGACAGCCCGTGCCCGGTGGTGTCGACGTACTCGACCAGGCCGTCGCCGTCCGGGTCGGCGTGCTCGCCGAGCCAGCGCAGAGCCGCCTCCAGGTGCGGCAGCAGGGGCTCGACCTGCTCGGCGGGCATGCCCCAGCGCCACGCGTCGTGCAGCAGGTTGACCCAGAGCATCGTGGCGTCGACGGTGCCGTAGTACGCCGGCGGAAGGCGCAGGCCGTTGCCGGGCACCGTGAACTCGTGTCGGCGCAGCTCGTGCAGGATCTTGCCGGGGGCCTCGCCGGTTGCCGGGTCGAACCGGGTGCCCTGCCGGCGGGCCAGTACGCGCAGGGTGCCGGCGGCCAGGTCGGTGCCGAGCGGCAGCATCATCCGGGCGGCCCAGAGGCTGTCCCGGCCGAACAGGGTGAGGAACCAGGGCACGCCGGCGGCGAGGAACACGTCCCCGGGGGCGCCGGTCTCGGCCAGTCGGAGGCCACGCAGATCGTCGAGGCTGCGGTCCAGCAGTCGGACGAGGCGTCGGTCGTCGGCGGTCACCTCGGGTCGGGACCACTCCGGCTCGCCGGCTGGGCCGACGACGACGGCGCGCGGGTCCTCGACGGTCAACTGCCAGCGCAGCACGGTCTCGCCGCCGGGAGCCAGGTGAACCGGCCACGCCAGCCGTGGCGCGGTCGCACGATCGGCGTCGGCCAGCACGTCCGCGTCGGAAGCGGTGACGGTGACTGTGATTCCCGCTCCCGACCAGGTGAGCACGCCCGGCTGGCCGGTCTTGGCCTCCAGCGCGGCGGCGGCGCCACCGGACTTGACGGCCTCGATGGGTGCCAGGTCGCAGCCGAGGTCGACGGTGACGGTGGCGTTGACGTCGACAGTGGCGGTGGAGACGATCCGCAGCTCCTCGGTGAGGCCGTTGCGGGTGGCCCGGCGCAGGCGGTCGACGCGGACCGTCGGGTCGGGGGTGGGGTCGCCGAGCCAGCGGGCCAGGCCGACGAAGCGTGCACCGTGTGGGCCGTCGTCGCCGCGGGTCAGCCCCTCGAGTTCCCGTTCGTCGACCCGCAACTCGGCGCGGGAGAGCACCCGGGCGTCGGCGTGGAAGACGCCCTGGACGCCGGTCGGGCGGATCTGCCCGGTCGCGTCCCCCAGCGCGCTGGTCGGGGCGAAGACCACCCCTACCAACTCGTGCAGGAGGGGTTGCAGCTGGCGTTCGATCACGGTGTGGCTCCAGATCCTCGGGGTGCGGGGCGGCCATCTTGACAACGCGCCCCTGGCGGTGCAAAGTGCGAAACATTCCAGAAACTTGAACGATCCAATCCTGCCTTATCCAAATTGGATCGTTCAAGTTGGCGAGAGGGATTAAGTGGCCGAAAAGGTGACCATCGCGACGGTGGCCCGGCACGCCCGAGTCAGCCGGCAGACCGTGTCCAACGTCCTCAACAGCCCGCACATCGTGCGGCAGGAGACCCGTCAGCGGGTCCAGGACGCGATCAACGCGCTCGGCTACCGGGCCAACCAGGCCGCCCGACAGATGCGCACCGGCCGGTCCCGCCTCATCGCCGCCCGCATCGACCCGACCCGCGACGGCATCAACGGCTCCGTGCTCGACCGCTTCCTGCACGGCCTCACCGAGACCGCCGACGCCGCCGGCTACCGGGTGCTGCTCTACACCGCCACCGACGACGAACGGGAGATCGCCACCTACGGTGACCTGCTCGGCACCTACGAGTTGGACGCGTTCGTGCTGGTGGGCACCAAGTACGGCGACCCGCGTACCGAATGGCTCGCCGACCGGGACGTACCGTTCGTGACCTTCGGCCGCCCGTGGGACGCGCTCGACGCGCACCCCTGGGTGGACGTGGACGGCGCCGCCGGCACCGCCCAGGCCACCCGGCGCCTGCTGGACGCCGGCCACCGGCGGATCGCCTTCATCGGCTGGCCCGACGGCTCCGGCGTCGGCGACGACCGGAGGGCCGGCTGGAGCGACGCGCTGCGCGCAGCCGGCGTCGACCCGACCGGGCTGCACCGGGAGACCGAGGACGGCATCGCCGAGGGGGAGCGGCTGATGCGTGACCTGCTCGTCGCCGTGGCGCCGAGCGCCGTGGTCTGCGCCAGCGACTCACTCGCCCTCGGTGTCCTCCAGGCGATCCGCGGCGTCGACCCGCAGGTGTCGGTGATCGGCTTCGACGACACGCCGGTGGCCGCCGCGGTCGGGCTGACGAGCGTCAGCCAACCGCTCGGCGACGCCGCCGCCCGCTGCGTGGACCTGCTCACCGGGGTCCTCGACGGCGACCACGAGACCCCTACCCCCGTGCTGCTCCAGCCCTCGCTGGCGCTGCGGCACACCGCGTAGTCCCACACCCCCCATCAGGAGAAACCATGGCACCCCGAACAATCACCCGGGCAGCGGTGGCCGGCCTCGCCGCCGTCGCCCTCCTCGGCTCCGCCGCCTGCGGCAGCGGCTTCGACGACTCCTCCGGCGACACCGCCCAGTCCAGCGGGCCGGCCAGCCTGCAGATCCTGATCGGCTCGTCCGGCGAGGCCGAGACCAAGGCGGTGCAGGACGCCGCCGCGAAGTGGGCCGGCAGCTCCGGCAACACCGCGACTGTCACCCCGGCGCAGGACCTCACCCAGCAGCTCGGTCAGGCTCTCGCCGGCGGCACCCCGCCGGACGTCTTCTACGTGGACGCGGCCCAGTTCGCCAACTACGCGAGCGTCGGCGCCCTCGAGCCGTACGGCGACAAGGTCAGCAACCCGGGCGACTTCTACGAGAGCCTGCGCACCGCCTTCACGTACGACGGCAAGCTCTACTGCGCGCCCAAGGACTTCTCGACCCTGGCCCTCCAGATCAACACCGACCTGTGGACCCGGGCCGGGCTGGCCGACGCCGACGTGCCGACGACCTGGGACCAGCTCACCGCGGTCGCCCAGAAGATCAAGGCGAAGGGGCAGGTCCCGCTCGCCATCGGTGACACCCGGGACCGGATCGGCGCCTTCATGGTGCAGAACGGTGGCTGGCTGACCAGCAAGGACGGCAAGCAGCCCACCGCCGACACCCCGGAAAACCTGGCCGCCCTCCAGTACGTCAAGACCATGCTCAGCACCGGGCTGGCCAAGTACCCGAAGCAGCTCGACGCCGGCTGGTCCGGTGAGGCGTTCGGCAAGGGCAAGGCCGTGATGACCATCGAGGGCAACTGGATCAAGGGTGCTCTGCAGAACGACTTCCCGAACGTGAAGTACAAGGTCGTGGCGCTGCCGGCCGGCCCCAAGGGGCAGGGCACGCTCTCCTTCACCCAGTGCTGGGGCATCGCCGCGAAGAGCAAGTACAAGGACCAGGCGATCAAGTTCGTCGAGGCGATGACGAGCGGCGAGCAGCAGATGACCTTCGCCAAGGCGTTCGGTGTCATGCCGTCCCGCCAGTCGGCGGGCGACCAGTACACCGCGGCGTTCCCGGCCGACAAGGTGTTCATCGACGGCGCCGCGTACGCCCAGGGCCCGGTGAACGCCCCGAAGATGGACAGCGTCCTCAAGGACCTCGACACCGGTCTGCAGGGGCTGGCCAACGGCGACCCGAAGACCATCCTGCAGAACTTCGACAAGAACGCCAAGGCGGCACTCGGCGGCAGCTGAGGTGACGGCGGGGGCCCCGGGTGAACACCGGGGCCCCCGCCGCACGTCGGCCGGAGAGAGGAAGGGAGGGAGGGAAGATGGCAACCGAGACACTGACCGCCGCGGCGACCGCGCCCGGGTCGAGCCCCCGCCGGCGCAGGGGCGGCATCCGCAGCAACGAGAACCTCGCCGGCTGGCTCTTCGTCGCGCCGGTGATCGTCATCCTGGGGCTGTTCCTGCTGCTGCCGATCCTGATGGCGCTCTGGGTCAGCCTCACCGACTGGAACGGCCAGGGCAGCCCGTTCACCGGCGACGTCCCGTTCGTCGGCGGCCACAACTACACCCAGTTGTTCACCGAGGACGGGCTGGCCCGCCGCGACTTCATGACGAGCATCCGCAACAACATCTACTACGTGGCGATCGTGGTGCCGGCGCAGACGGTGCTCGCGCTCGGACTGGCGTTGGTCGTCAACAACCGGATGCTCAAGGGCAAGAGCTTCTTCCGCAGCGCCTTCTACTTCCCCTCGGTCACCAGCTCGGTCGCGATCAGCGTGGTGTTCCTGTTCCTCTTCGCCAACTCCGGCGCGGTGAACGCGCTGCTCGGCTTCTTCGGCATCGACGGCCCGGAGTGGTTCGCCGACTCCCGGGGCGTGCTGCACCTGCTGTTCGGCGCGGTCGGCGTGGACTCGCCACCGGCGGCACTGACCGACGGCGGCCCGTTCGGGCTGAGCTGGTGGGACTGGTTGGCCGGCCCGAGCGTGGCGATGATGTCGATCATCACGTTGGTCATCTGGACCACCTCCGGCACCTTCATGCTGATGTTCCTCGCCGGGCTGCAGAACGTGCCGGTGACGCTTGACGAGGCCAGCACCCTCGACGGCGCGTCCCGGTGGCAGCGCTTCCGGTACGTCACCCTGCCGATGATCAGACCCACCACCTTCCTGGTGCTCACCCTGGGCATGATCGGCTCCTGGCAGGTCTTCGACCAGGTGTACGTGATGAGCCAGGGCGACCCGGCCAAGACCACGCTCACCCCGGCGTACCTGTCGTACCGGACCGCCTTCCGGGACTTCGACTACGGCTCCGGCGCGGCGATCTCGTTCGTCCTGTTCCTGATCATCATCGTGCTCACCCTGATCCAGCGCCGGGCGCTGGCCGAGCGGGACACCGACCGGCCGCGACGCGGCTGGCGGCGTCGACGCGTACCGGAGAGGTCCTGAGATGGCAGTGCTCACCGACCGCCCGGCGGCGGCGCCCGCGCGGCGTCAGCAGCGCGCGGCCCGCACCCTCGCCACCCGCTTCCTGGGGTACGCCACACTCGTCTTCTTCGGGCTGGTGTTCCTCTACCCGTTCGTCATCCAGCTCGGCAACTCGCTCAAGACCGAGCCCGACGCGGCGGCGAACCCGCTGTCACCGTTCCCGGACCCGCTCACACTGGCCGGCTTCGAACGGATCTTCGCCGGCACCAACTTCCCGCTGTGGCTGGGCAACTCGCTGCTGGTGACGGTGCTGGTCACCCTCGGCCGGGTGTTCTTCGACTCGCTCGCCGGGTACGCGCTGGCCCGGCTGCGGTTCCGGGGCCGCGGCGGGCTGTTCGCCGCAGTCATCGCGGTGATGGCGGTGCCCGGGGTGGTGCTGCTCATCCCGAAGTTCCTGGTGCTCAACCAGCTCGGCCTCTACAACAGCTACGCCGGTCTGGTGGTGCCGCTGCTGGCCGACGCGGCGGGCGTGTTCATTATGAAACAGTTCTTCGAGTCGATCCCGGTGAGTGTCGAGGAGGCCGCCCGGATCGACGGGGCGAGCATCTTCCGTACCTTCTGGTCGGTGGTGCTGCCGATGGCGAAACCGGCGCTGATCACCCTGACCATCCTGTCGTTCCAGGGATCCTGGAACGAGTTCCCACACAGCCTGGTGTCGGTGCAGGACCCGGACCTGTTCACCCTGCCGCGCGGACTGGCCGACCTGGTCAGCGGGTCCCTCGGCAAGGGCACCCAGTACCCGCTCAAGCTCGGCGCCGCGTTACTGGCCACCATCCCGGTGGCGATCATCTTCGTGGTGTTCCAGCGGTACTTCGTCCGCGACGCCAACGACGGCTCCGACAAGGGCTGACCCGGTTCGGTGCGGCGGCCCCGACCGTGGGGCCGCCGCTTCGGTCACTCGACCTTGTCGGCCGGAACGGCCACGTGCAGGCGCACCTGAGGCACCAGCATGTCGTCGACGTCAAGCGCCCGGGCCGCGCCGTCGGGCTCCCAGCCGGTGCTGGTGAGGAACTTCCGGGTCGCCTCGTCACCGTCGAACGCCCAGGCCACCGCCCGACTCATGCCGTCCTCCCGCCACAGGTCGACGGCGGCGGCGAGCAGCCGACTACCGTGCCCACGCCGACCCCACCGCGGCTCCACCAGCAGGTCGGTCACCGCGGCCACATCCGGGCCGAGCGCGTCGGCCGGCTCACCGGGGGCGAGAGCCTCGCCGTCGGCCGGGCCGGAGGCGGCGAACCCCACCAGATACGATTGCTCGGCCTGTTCGACGGCGACCAGCACCCGGTGCGCGCCCGAGGGCGGCTCCAGCACGGCGGCGCTCCACCGCCGGGCGAGGAACGCCTCGTCCAGGTTGTCGAGCACATGCCGAGGGAGGATCCGGCGGTACGCGACCCGCCAGGTCGCGAGCTGGATGCGTGCGATCTCGCCGGCGTCCTCGGGACGCGCCGGGCGGACGTACCCGAGAGCCATGGGACGGAAGCCTACGCAGGGCGGGGGAGACGACGGTGGCGCAGGGTGCCAACAGGACGACCGCGCAGGTCGTCGGGGTGGTGGTGCTCGCCGCGGCGGTCACCGGGTTCCTCGCCGTCGCTGCCGTGCGGCACGGCTTCTTCGACCTGAAGGTCTACTACGGCGCGTTGACGTGGTGGGTGCACGACGGCGGGGAGATCTACGACTACCTCAAGCCGAACACCCAGTACGGCTTCACCTACCCGCCGTTCGCCGCCCTGGTCATGCTGCCGATGGCGTACCTGCCGTGGACGGCCGCGATCGTGGTGAGCGTCCTCGCCAGCGTGGCCACCACCACTGTGCTGATCTGGTGGCTCGTCGACCCGATCGCCCGCCGCGCCGGGTGGACCCGGTGGTTCGCCCTCGCCGTGGCGCTGTGCCTGGCCGCCGCGTTCGAACCGATGCGGGAGACCGTCAACTTCGGCCAGGTCAACACGCTGCTGCTCTTCCTGGTGGCGATGGACCTGCTGCGGCTGATGCCGGCCGGCAACCGGTGGACCGGGGTGGGCATCGGCCTCGCCACGGCGATCAAACTGACCCCCGGCGTGTTCATCGTCTACCTGCTGGTGACCGGGCGGTGGCGGGCGGCGCTCACCGCCAGCGGCACCGCCGCCGGGGTGTCGTTGCTGGCTGCCGCGCTCTTCCCGGACGCGTCCCGGGAGTTCTGGACCGAGGCCCTGTGGAACACCGGACGGGTGGGCGAGTTGGCCTTCGTCTCCAACCAGTCGCTGCGCGGGGTGGTCGCCCGGCTCGACCCGGAACACCCGAGCACACTGCTGTGGCTGCTGCTGGTGCTCGGCACCCTGGCGCTCTGGGCCTGGCGGTCCCGGGCCGCCGTCGCGGCCGGCGACGAGGCGACCGGCCTGGCGCTCACCGGCGCGGTGATGTGCCTGGTCAGCCCGGTCACCTGGGTGCACCACCTGGTCTGGCTGCTGCCCGCGTTGATCCTGCTCGTCGACAACGCGATGGCCGCGCCGGCCGGCCGCCGACGGCGGGTCCTGCTGGTCGCCACGACCATCGGGTACGCGCTGCTGATCAGCCGGACCGTCTGGGTTTGGGAAAAGGACTTCACCGGCGTCGACGGCTTCCTGGGCAGCAACGCCTACGTGTGGATCAGTCTGGCGCTGTTGGCCTTCCTGCCGATCCGCCGGTGGCTGACCCCGAACGGGTCAACCGTCGAGGCGTCCGGCGTACCGCAGCTCGACCAACCCGACCGGCGGGCCCCCACCGGCCAGCGGCACCTGGTAGGTCGACCGCTCACCGTCCGGTGACAGGCCGGCGCGTTCGCAGAACCGCCGGGCCCGCCGGTTGTCCGCCAACACCCACGCCCGGTAGTCGGCCCAGCCCCGCTCGGTGAGCCCGAACCGGGCGGCGTCCAGCAACGCCGCCGCGGTCCCGTCACCCCAGTGGGCCGGCTCCACGTAGAGCGCCACCACCTCGCCGACCGTCGGGTCCAGGTCGTCCCGGTCCTGGTTGCGGCGGTACGGACCGAAGGTGGTGAAGCCCACCACCGACCCGTCCACCTCGCCGAGCAGGGTGATGAACGGGTGTTCCGGGTCGGCGGTGCCGACGTCGCGACGACGCTGCGCCCAGGCCACCACGTTGAGCCGCCCGAGCACCTCGTCCGGCATGAATCCGGCGTAGCCCGCCTGCCAGCCGTGCACGTGTACCCGGGCGACCGCCTCGGCGTCGTCCGGCTCCTCCCGACGGATGGTCAGCATTGCACCGTTCTATGCCCCGTTGGTCGTCACGTCCAGCTTCCCGCACCGACGTCGTACCGATGAATTAAGGTCGCCGACGATGACCGCGCCGGAATCACTCTCTCTCGCCCAGGCCCGCCGTGTGGCGCTCGCCGCCCAGGGCTTCGCCGACCCGGCGCCGACGGGCACGCCCACCCGCCGGCACCTGCGTCGCGTGCTGGGCCGGGTCGGGCTGATCCAGATGGACTCGGTCAACGTGCTGCAACGCGCGCACTACCTGCCGCTCTACAGCCGGCTCGGGCCCTATCCGACCACGTTGCTCGACCAGGCCGCCTACCGACGCCCGCGTGACCTGTTCGAATACTGGGGGCATGAGGCGTCGCTGGTCCCGGTGGAGCTGCACCCGATGCTGCGCTGGCGAATGGCCCGGGCGCACAGCGAATCCTGGGGCGGCATGCGGCGGATCGCCCAGGAGCAGCCGGAGCTGGTCGCCTGGGTCCGGGACGAGGTGGCCGCCCGAGGGCCGCTGACCGCCGCGGAGATCGAGCACGACGCCCCCCGCGAGACCGGCAACTGGGGGTGGAACTGGTCGGCGGTCAAGCGCGCGTTGGAGTTCCTGTTCTGGGCCGGCGAGGTGACCGCCGCCGAGCGCAGCACCTCCTTCGCCCGCCGCTACGACCTGCCCGAGCGGGTGCTGCCAGCGGCGGTGCTGGCCGCGCCCACCCCGACCGACGCCGAGGCGTACCGGACGCTGGTTTCGCTGGCCGCGCGGTCCCTCGGGGTCGCCGCCGAGCCGGAGCTGCGCGACTACTTCCGGTTGCCGCTGGCCGGCGCCCGGCAGGCCGTCGCCGAACTGGCCGAGGCCGGTGAGCTGGTGCCGGTCACCGTGGCGGGCTGGCGACAGCCAGCTTGGCTGCACGCGTCCGCCCGGTTGCCGCGCTGGGTGCGGGGCAACACACTCGTCAGCCCCTTCGATCCGCTGATCTGGGAACGCGCCCGCACCGAGCGGCTGTTCGACTTCACCTACCGGATCGAGATCTACGTTCCGGCGCCACAGCGGGTCTACGGCTACTACGTGTTGCCGTTCCTGCAGGGCGACCGGTTCACCGCCCGGGTCGACCTGAAGGCCGATCGGAAGGCCGGGGTGCTGCTCGTGCCGGCCGCCTGGCTCGAACCCGGCGCCGACCCAGGGGAGACCGCCGTCGCGCTCGCCGCAGAGCTGTACCGCCTGGCTGGCTGGCTCGGCCTGGATGCCGTGGCCCCGCCAGCGGCCGGTGATCTGGCTGGTCCGCTCAGCGCCGCGTTGGCCGGCGTGTCCGGTGTACCGTGAGCGCGTGACGAGCGCTCCCGGACCGGTCGACCAGCCGCACCCAGCCCCCGGCGCGGTCCACACGGCGCCGACCGACGGTGGCACGGGTCCCGGCGGCTTCGATTCCGCTGGCTCTGGTCCCGCTGGCTCTGGTCCCGGCGGCTCTGGTCCCGGCGGCTTCGGTCCCGTCGGCTTTGGTCCCGTCGGCTTTGGTCCCGGCGGCTCGGGTCCGGAGGGTTGGCCGACCACCCCGCCAGGTGGCTACCCGGCGCCTGAGCCGGACCGGCTCACCCGATTCGTGTTGCGGCTCTACGAACGCTCCCCGCGCTGGGCAGTGCCGCTGGCCGCGGTCGGCTGCGTCGCGATCGGCATGAGCTACGCGCTGCTCAGCAACCCGACCTACGCCGACCCGGATGCCGCGCCCACCTGCCTGCTCAAGTTGACCACCGGGCTGGACTGCCCGGGCTGTGGTGGCACCCGAGCACTCTGGTACGTGCTGCACGGCGACCTGCCGGCCGCCGCCCGGCACCACTTCCTGTTCGTCTTCGCGCTGCCGTTCCTCGCGTACCTCTTCGTGGCCTGGGCGGGAAACCAGGCGTTCGGTTGGCGCCTACCCGAGCTGCGGATCAGCTCGAAGGTCATCGGCGGCTTCCTGGCCGCGTGGCTGGCCTTCTCGGTGCTCCGCAACCTGCCCTGGGCGCCGTTCACCTCGCTCTACGTCTGACCGCGCTGCTACCGGCCGGGCTGCGGCTGGCCTCCCTGCACGGGCGTCCGCTGCGGCTGCCGCTGCCGCTGCCCGGCGGGCTGCCACCGGCCGCACCGCTACCAACCGCGTTGCTGCCGGCCGTACTGCTACGGACCGCGTTGCTGCCGGCCGTACTGCTCGCCGCGCTGCTGCCGGCCGGGCTGCTACCGGCCGCGTTGCTGCCTGCGGGGCTGCCGTCTGACGCGCCGGGGCCCGACCTGCCGTCGCCCGACCTGCCGCCGCCCGACCTGCCGCCGCCCGACCTGCCGCCGCCCGACCTGCCGCCGCCCGACCTGCCGCCGCCCGATGGGCCGTCGCCCGACGGGCCGGTGCCCGGATGCGGCCGGCGGGCGGATGCGGGCTCGGCCGGCATGCATTGTCCGGACGTCCTTTGGAGTTGACTCGTTTACGACATCACGGGTCTCCTCCTGCGCCGAACACCCATGATCGACTCGGCATTCAGGAAATCGGGCCATCCACCTGACCCGGATGCCCCGACTTCCGGGAACCCGAGTCGATCACCCTAGTCGGCACCCGCATACCCGCGTTGCGGCGCACGGCAGCCGATGCGCCTCGCCCCAAGATCGCGCTCGATCCTGGATGTAGTGGGGTCGGGCGTGACAGATGCCACTACATCCAGGATGTTGCGCGATCTTGCGAGCGGAAGCCGCTGCCGAACTGCTCAACTTGTTCGGGTCGCTTGTGCGTCTGAGCGCGGCGCCCGGTCTCGGTTGTCGGCTTGGGCGGCCCATCCATCCGCCGGGGCTGATGTCGCCAACGATTCAGCTCCAAAGGACGCCGACGAAACTGTTCGCCAGGGCCTCGACGACGATGCCCTGCCCCTGCGCCTGCCCCTGCCCCTGCCCCGCCCCCGGCTCCCGCCCCCCGCCCCCGCCCCCGGCTCCCGCCCCCCGCTCCCGGCTCCCGCCCCCGGCTCCCGCCCCCGCTCCCGGCTCCCGGCCCTGGCTCCCGGCTCCCGGCCCTGGCTCCCGGCTCCCGGCCCTGGCTCCCGGCTCGGCCCTGGCTCCCGGCTCGGCCCTGGCTCCCGCCCCCGCCCCCGGCCCCGTGGTCCCGGCCCGCCCCCGGCCCCGTGGTCCCGGCCCGGCCCGGCCCCGTGGTCCCGGCCCGGCCCGGCCCCGTGGTCCCGGCCCGGCCCGGCCCAAGAGTCGGGGACGTCGGTGGTGCGCCGCTCTCTGAGTGATCGACATTGCACGGGGCGCGCCTGAGTTGGGTCGGGCGGCACCCCACCACTAAAGTCCCAGGAATGCCGGACATGGTGCAGCCCCAGGTCAAGTTGATCGCGTGGACCCAATTCGCGGCCCCGGACGACGTGCCGTGGTCGACCGACGCGGAGGGCGGCCAGGCGCTCGCCGAGTTCGCCGGTCGGGCCTGCTACCAGTCGTGGAAGAAGCCGAACCCGGCGACCGCCACCAATGCCGGCTACCTGGCGCACATCCTCGAGGTTGGGCACCTGAGTGTGCTGGAGCACGGGTCGGTCACCTTCTACTTCACCGGGGTGTCCCGCTCCTTCACCCACGAGTTGATTCGGCACCGGCACTTCTCGTACTCCCAGTTGTCGCAGCGCTACGTCCCGGAGCGGGACGCGGCAATGGTTGAGCCGGCCGTCATCGCCGACGACCCGGAGCTGCACAAGAAGTTCGTGGAGGCCGCCGAGGCGAGTGTTCGGGCGTACACCGAGTTGTTGGAGGGCCTGGAGCAGCGCTTCTCCGACGAACCTAACCCGACGCTGCGCCGCAAGCAGGCCCGGCAGGCGGCCCGCGCGGTGCTGCCCAACGCCACCGAGACCCGGATCGTGGTCTCCGGCAACTACCGGGCCTGGCGGCACTTCATCGCGATGCGGGCCACCGAGCACGCCGACGTGGAGATCCGTGAGCTGGCCGTCGAGTGCCTGCGCCAGCTGCAGGGTGTCGCCCCCAACGTGTTCGCCGACTTCGTGATCTCCACGCTGCCGGACGGCACCGAGGTGGCGGCCAGCCCGCACGAGGCGTCCTGAGCCCTTCCCCGGCGGGCCCCGGCTGGTCGTCCGCTAGGTTGGAGGGTATGACGCACGACCACCTCGATGCCGCGGCCCGACCGGCGTCCCGCCCCTTCGGCCGGCTGATCACAGCCATGGTGACCCCGTTCACCCCCGACGGTTCCCTCGATCTCGACGGCGTCGCCCGGCTTGCGAGCCACCTGGTCGACGAGCAGGGCAACGACGCGCTGGTGGTCAACGGCACCACCGGCGAGTCGCCGACCACCACGGAAGCGGAGAAGGAGCAGCTGATCCGGGCCGTGGTGGAGGCTGTCGGTGACCGGGCCAAGGTGGTCGCGGGCGTTGGCACCAACGACACGCGGCACACCATCGAGCTGGCCGCAGCCGCCGAGAAGGCGGGTGCGCATGGCCTGCTGGTGGTCACCCCGTACTACAACAAGCCGCCGCAGGCGGGGTTGGTCCGGCACTTCACGGCCGTCGCCGACGCCACCGGCCTGCCGGTGATGCTGTACGACATCCCGCACCGTTCCGGTGTGCCGATCGAGACCGAGACGCTGGTGCGGCTCGGCGAGCACGGCCGGATCGTCGCGGTCAAGGACGCCAAGGGCGACCTGACCGAAACCAGCTGGGTGACCAGCCGGACCGCCCTCGCCTTCTACAGCGGCGAGGACGCTCTCACCCTGCCGGCGCTGGCCGTCGGTTCGGTGGGCGTGGTCGGCACCTCCACGCACTTCACCGGGGCGCTGACCGCACAACTGATCGATGCGTACGACGCGGGGGACATGCCGACCGCGCTGGCGCTGCACCGGCGGCTGCTGCCGCTGTTCACCGGCATCTTCCGCACCCAGGGCGCGATCCTGGTGAAGGCAGGCCTGGCAGCGCAGGGCCTGCCGGCCGGCCCGGTGCGACCCCCGCTGGTGGACGCCACCGACGACGAGATTGCCCAGCTGCGCGCGGACTTCGCGGCAGCGGGCCTGGAGCTGCCCGAATGAACGAACGACACGATGGACGTCGAGTAACGGCGTCGCAGAATGAGGTGGACGCGTGACCGAGGCGCACATCGAGGCGGAGCTACCCCCGCCGCTGCCGGAAGGTGGCCTGCGGATCATCCCGCTCGGCGGGCTCGGCGCCATCGGTCGGAACATGACCGTCTTCGAGTACGACGGCAAGTTGCTGATCGTCGACTGCGGCGTGCTGTTCCCCGACGTCGAGCAGCCGGGTGTGGATCTGATCCTGCCCGACTTCGGTCCGATCCTGGACCGGCTGGCCGACGTCCAGGCGATCGTGCTGACGCACGGTCACGAAGACCACATCGGCGCGGTGCCGTACCTGCTCGCCCACAAGCCCGACATCCCGCTGGTCGGCTCACAGTTCACCCTCGCCCTGGTCGAGGCGAAGTTGGCCGAGCGGCGGATCCAGCCGTACACGCTGACCGTGCGGGAGGGCGGCCGCGAGCGGCTCGGCCCGTTCGAGTGTGAGTTCTTCGCTGTCAACCACTCGATCCCGGACGCCCTCGCGGTGGCCATCCGCACCCCCGCCGGTCTGGTGCTGCACACCGGCGACTTCAAGATGGACCAGTTGCCGCTGGACGGCCGGATCACCGACCTGGCCGGTTTCGCCCGGCTCGGCGCCGAAGGCGTCGACCTGCTGCTGTCCGACTCCACCAACGCGGAGATCCCCGGTTTCGTGACGCCGGAGCGGGAGATCGGCCCGGTGCTCGACTCGATCTTCGCGAAGGCCAAGGGCCGGATCATCGTGGCGTCGTTCGCCTCGCACGTGCACCGCGTGCAGCAGGTCTTCGACTCCGCCGCCGAGCACGGCCGCAAGGTCGCGCTGATCGGCCGGTCCATGGTCCGCAACATGGGCATCGCCCGGGACCTCGGCCTGCTCAACATCCCGGCCGGCCTGGTCATCAGCATCGACGAGGCGACCACGCTGCCGCCGGACGAGATCGTGCTGATGTCGACAGGTTCCCAGGGTGAGCCGATGAGCGCGCTGGGCCGGATGGCCAGCGGCGACCACCGGCACATCACCATCGCACCCGGTGACACGGTCGTGCTGGCCTCCTCACTGGTGCCCGGCAACGAGACCTCGGTCTACCGGGTGATCAACCGGCTCGCGCGGGCCGGCGCGGTGGTCGTGCACAAGGACGTGGCCAAGGTGCACGTCTCCGGGCACGCCCCCGCCGGGGAACTGCTCTATCTGCTCAACGTGGTCCGGCCCAGCAACCTGATGCCCGTGCACGGCGAGTGGCGTCACCTGCGCGCCCACGCCCGGCTCGGCATCGAGTCCGGGGTTGCCGCCGACCGGGTGGTGCTCTGCGAGGACGGCGACGTGGTCGACCTGGTCGAGGGCCGCGCCAGCCTGGTCGGGCACGTGAAGAGCCGGTACGTCTACGTGGACGGCCTCGCCGTCGGTGACGTCAGCGAGTCGCTGCTCACCGAACGGCGGATCCTCGGTGACGGCGGGTTCATCGCCACCACGGTGGTCGTCGACTCGGTCACCGGCAAGGTGGTCGCCGGCCCGACGCTCTCCGCGAAGGGCTTCTCCGAGGACCCGGAGGCGTTCAACCCGGTGGTGCCGCTGGTCACCGAGGCGCTCAACCGGGCCGCGGCGGACGGCATCACCGACCCGCACCAGCTTCAGCAGATCGTCCGGCGGACCGTGGGGCGGTGGGTCAACGACAAGTACCGTCGTCGGCCGATGATCGTGCCCACCGTCGTCGAGGTCTGAGCGACTCCCGCTGACGCCGGTCCACCTGAACGGGGTGGGCCGGCGTCAGCCGTTCCCGGGAGATCAGGGCAGCGCGGCGACGGCCTCGGCGTACGCGATGCCGGTGGCGATGGCGGCGTCCATGAGGACCCGTAGCTGCGCCGGGGCTACCCCGTGCGCCAGGTCGGTGGCCACGTCGCCGGCCAGCACCAATTCGTCGCCGAGATCGTGCGCGTACGCCTTGGGCAGCAGCCGGTCGTGGTTCCACGCGTTGCAGAAGGCGTACGCCTCGGCGCGGCGGGCGGCCGGCAACCGGCGGTTGGCCATGGCTCGGGCGTGCAGCACCTCGCCGCGTTCACCGGCCCGCCGGAACTGGATCACCGTCCCCTCCCAGTGGCCGACCACCGTCTCGCCCTCGTCCACCAGGTACCGGTCGCCGCGCCCGTCCAGGATCCCGGTGATCATGCCGAGGGAGAGTGCCGACAATTCGCGTTCGCCCAGCTCGGCCTCGACGTCGGACCGGTCGTCGTCGGGCTCGTCAGCTTCGTCGTCGGTGGGCAGCGGGACCGGCGCCGCGAGCGGGCGCTCGGCCAGCCAGGCGGCCATCCGTCCGGAGTGGTGCCCCGTGCCGTTGCGCGCGTCGAAGCTGCCGGCCAACTCGTTCGCCACCCCGAGCAGCAGCGCCCCGAGCGTGGCGACGTCCAACTCGGTGGCCGTCCGCTCGCCGTACGCGGGCCGGGGCATCGTCCGCCCGCCCAGCCCTGCGTCGGCCGCCAGCCCGCAGAGCAGTGCCCCGGCGGCGGCGAACTCCATGGCGGCGAGATCGTCGGTCGGCCGGTCCAACCGGGGCAGCTGCTCGGCCAGGATGGCCAGCCCGCGCTCCAGGTGCCCGGCCAGCGCGCAGAATCGGAGGTGTGCGGCGAGGTGCGGGAACGCCGCGCGCTCCCGCCGGTGCCGGCGGTACGCCCGCACGTGCGCTGCCGCCGCCCGTTCCGGCCCACCGGTGCGCAGTGCCGGCAGCAGACCGGCGACCAGATCCCGCTCGGGCTGGTCGGTGCAGGCCTGCGGGTCGCCGTCGGTTTTCCCGAGCTCGGTGACCGCGGCATTCCACTCGCCCCAGCCGGCCAGCAGCTCGGCACGCCTGGCCGAGGCGCAGCCCGGGCAGCCGCCGGCCGGGCCCGGCCGTTTACCGGACCATCGCTCGTACCAGTGCCGGGCGGTGGGCTCGTCGCCCAGATGATCGGCGATCCGGCAGTGCAGCTCCGCGACGGTTGGTGTGTCCGGACCATCCGTGCCGACGCGGTGGGCCAGGTCGTGCAGCAGGGACCGGGTCTGGTCCAGCCCGACCCGGGGAGTGCCGAGCAGCGCCTCCACCGCGTACCGCTGGTAACGCAGCAGCAGCCCGGTCTCCGTCTCGGTGAGCACGTCGGGCCGGTGGTCGGCGGCGGCCCGGCAGCGCCGGACCGGCTCGACCAGACGCCACCGCTCCCCGTGCAGCAGGTACGCCTCGATCAACGCGAACCGCGCGTCCATCCCGGACCGGACGTCGCCGGCCGCGTCGGCGCGCTCGGCGAGCCGTTCCAGGGCCACCTGCCGGGCCGGGCTGTCGGGAAGGTCCCGAGCCTCGGCGAGCGCGGCCTCCAGCGCCGGTACGCGGCCCCGCGCGAGCCGCTCACCGGCACCGGTGGGTGGCGTGCCGGCGCGGCTGCCGGTGAACTCGTCCCGGCCGGTCACGACGGCACCGCTCCGGGCAGTCGACGAACCGCCACGGCGAGCTGGCAGCCGGTGGAGATGCCACAGTCGAGCAGCTGGTCGAGCTGGTGCGGGGTCACGCCGCGTTCCAGATCGGTGATCACCTCGCCGTACACCCGGGCCCGACCGTCGTCGGCGACGTGGACGAACGCTTTCGGCCAGAGCCGGTCGTGGTTCCAGGAGTTGCAGAACGCGTACAGGTCGGGCACCCGTTCGATGCCGAAGGTCGGATCGACCATGGTGCGGATCTGGAGCAGCTCACCGTCCCCGCCGACGCGGAGGAACCAGATCAGGTTGTCGTCGAAATGGCCGACGAGGTCGCCGTCCGGGGTCGGACCGACGGACCGGCCCCGGGCAGCGAGCACCGCGGCGACCAGTTCACTGGTCAGCGGACGCAGCAAGTCGGGGTGCCCGGCCAGTGGATCGTCCGGATCGCCTTCGATTTCCGGCGACGCCATGGGGCATCCCTTCTGAGGCGGATATCACGACCGGCGGTGGGGTTCGTGTTGCGACGCGCGGACACGACCCGGAAAAGCGGGGATCTGCCCGCCCCCACCGTTACCGTGACTCTATGGCGGGCCGTACCTCTCAGGCGAGCCGGCGGCGCGGCGCGTCGCCGCGCGGTGGCACCAACAGTCGTGCCCGTCAACCGGCGAAGAAGACCACCCGGGCACCGGTCCGACGTCGCACCACGCCGCCCCGGCCCGGCCCGGCGGTCTACGTCGGCCGTGCGGTGGGTGCACTGTGGATGGGGCTGGCGCACGGGATGGGCTGGGCGGTGCGTGCCGCTGGCCGGCAGGCTGCGTCGGCCCGCGACCTCGACCCGGAGCACCGCCGGGACGGTGCCGGGCTGCTCCTGTTCGGGCTCGCCCTGCTCAGTGCCGTTGCGCTCTGGTTGTCCGGAGCGGGGCCGGTCGGCGCGCGACTGGCCGACACGATCCGGCTGTTCCTGGGCGCGATCTCGGTTGTCGTACCGGTGCTGCTGATGATCGGTGCGTGGCGGCTGATGCGTCAGCCGGCCGATCCGGAGCACCGCGGCCGTGGGTTGATCGGCTGGGGTTCGCTGCTGGTGTCGACCGCCGCGTTGCTCCAGATCGGTCAGGATCCGGTCGACCCGCTGGAGCGTGACTTCGCCGGCGGTCTGGTCGGCGCGGGCGTCGGTGGGCTGCTGGAGCGGGCGGTCACCGCCTGGGTGGCGGTGCCGCTGCTCGTCCTGCTGCTGCTCTTCGGCCTGCTGGTGGTGACCGCGACGCCGATCAACAAGATCCCGGAGCGGCTGGGCCTGCTCGCCGGTGGGCTGGTCGGCGCACCGGAGGCGGATGAGGAGGCGGACGAGGTGGCCGCCAAGCCGGCGCGTAAGCGACCGGCGAAGCGGATGCCCGCACCACTGGACCCGGACGACTTCGAGGACCTGGACGGCGCGGACCTCCAGGAAACCATGGTGCTGCCGCGCAAGTCTCCGGCGAAGGTGCCGGCGAGCCGCAAGCCGTCGGTCGAGCCGCCGGAGCACTCGCCCGCCCCGACCCGGGCCGAGCAGTTGGCGTTGACCGGGCTCTCCGGGGACTACACCCTGCCGCCGGCCAACATGCTCAGTGCCGGGGCCGCAGCGAAGACCCGCAGCAAGGCCAACGACGAGGTGATCGCCGCGTTGACCGGCGTGTTCGACCAGTTCGACGTGGACGCCGCCGTCACCGGCTTCACCCGTGGCCCGACCGTCACGCGATACGAGGTGGAGCTGGGGCACGGCGTCAAGGTCGAGCGGATCACCCAGCTGTCCCGCAACATCGCGTACGCGGTGAAGTCGCCTGACGTACGGATCCTCAGTCCGATCCCGGGCAAGAGCGCCGTCGGCGTGGAGATCCCGAACACCGACCCGGAGAACGTGGCCCTCGGCGACGTGCTGCGTTCGCGCGCGGCGACCAGCGATCACCACCCGATGGTCGTGGCGCTCGGCAAGGACATCGAGGGCGGCTACGTGGTGGCCAACCTCGCCAAGATGCCGCACATCCTGATCGCCGGAGCCACTGGCGCGGGCAAGTCGAGCTGTCTCAACACCCTGCTGGTGTCCATCCTCACCCGGGCCACCCCGGATGAGGTGCGGCTGCTGCTGATCGACCCGAAGCGGGTTGAGATGACCGGTTACGAGGGCATCCCGCACCTGGTCACTCCGATCGTGACCAACGCGAAGAAGGCGGCCGACTCGCTGGACTGGGTGGTCCGCGAGATGGACATGCGCTACGACGACCTCGCCGCCAACGGGGTCCGGCACATCGACGACTTCAACCGTAAGGTCCGCAACGGCGAGATCAAGGCCCCGCCGGGCAGCGAACGCGAGATGCGTCCGTATCCGTACCTGTTGGTGATCGTGGACGAGCTGGCGGACCTGATGATGGTCGCGCCGCGCGACGTGGAGGACTCCGTCGTCCGGATCACCCAGCTGGCCCGGGCCGCCGGCATTCACCTGGTGCTGGCCACCCAGCGCCCCTCGGTCGACGTGGTGACCGGTCTGATCAAGGCGAACGTGCCGTCCCGGCTGGCGTTCGCCACCTCCTCCCTCGCGGACTCTCGGGTCATCCTCGACCAGCCGGGCGCGGAGAAGTTGCTCGGCCGAGGTGACGGGCTCTTCCTGCCGATGGGGGCCTCCAAGCCGGTCCGGATCCAGGGCGCCTGGGTCACCGAGCGCGAGATCGCCGACGTGGTGAAGTTCTGCAAGGACCAGCGTGAGCCGGAGTTCCGCAAGGACGTGCTGGCCCCGGCGCAGGAGAGCAAGAAGAAGATCGACGAGGACATCGGCGACGACCTGGACCTGTTGGTGCAGGCGGTGGAGCTGGTGGTCACCTCGCAGTTCGGCTCGACCTCGATGCTGCAACGCAAGCTGAGGGTCGGTTTCGCCAAGGCGGGCCGCCTGATGGACCTGATGGAGACCCGGGGGGTGGTCGGGCCGTCCGAGGGGTCGAAGGCGCGCGACGTGCTGGTCAAGCCGGACGAGCTGGACGAGGTCCTGACCGGCCTGCGCGGCGACGTGGACTGACCGACTGTCGACGGTGGACGCACGACGGGCCCGCCGGATTCCGGCGGGCCCGCGACAGGAGAGTGGTCAGTTGTTGATCAGAGCGCCGATGATCACCAGGCTGATGATCGCGGCGACGACGCTCGCCGCGGCGGCGTACCAACCCAGCGGCTTGTCGCCGAGAACCGCGCCGACGACGCCCGCGATGACGCCGAGCACGCCGAAGATGATCGGGTTGAGCAGCAGGGCCAGGACCGCGAAGACGAAGCCCACGATGGTGAGGATGCGGGCGGCGTTGCTGCGGGGACGGGCGGTGCTCGGCATGTCGGCCATGTCTTCCTCCGGGTGAGAGCCTGTCGTGACGAATCGATCATTACCCACTGTGGGCGCCCATCACGCCTGCCTGCGAGGCACCTCAGTGGAAGATCTTGAGACCGATCACGCCGGCGACCACCAGGAGGAGACAGAGGATCCGGGGCAGGCTCGCCGACTCGCCGAGCGCCAGCATCCCGACCAGCGCGGTGCCGACCGCGCCGATGCCGACCCAGACCGCGTAGCCGGTGCCGACGGGGATGTCCCGGAGCGCGTACGACAGCCCGGCCATGCTCAGCAGCAGGGTCACCACGAACACCACCGACGGGACCAGCCGGCTGAAGCCGGCGCTGCGGTCCAGGGCGATCGCCCAGGCCGTCTCCAACAGTCCCGAGATCACCAGTACGAGCCAGGCCATCGTTCACCTCACCGGAAGCGCCCGGTGCTGCCGCGCCGGGACGAGTCGAGTCTGCACGTCACGCGGGGCGTCTTGGCCTGACCGGGTACGCCCACCACTCGTCCGGAGCGGCCACGAGCTCCGGCCGCCGGTGCCGACGCTAGCACCGACCCCGGTGGCGGGGCGGTGATCGCCACCACGATCCGTTGACCTCTACCTGACTTCAACTTGCAGTATCGCCACCATGACCATGCTCTACGCCGACCCCGAGGTCGCCGCCGCGCTGGACGCCGCCACAACGGTCGCCGCCATGCGCTCCGCCCTCCTGGCCGCGTACGAGGGACGCCTGATCGCGCCGCCGCGGGCCGCCGTACCGCTGAGCGGCGGGCGGATGGTGCTCACCGCCGGGCACCTGGTCGGCGAGTGGTACGGCTTCCGCTCCTACGACACCTTCGGTCACCCGCAGGGCGAGCAGTTGGTGGTGCTGCACGACGCCCGGACCGGGGCGATCCGGGCGGTAGCGGTGGGCGAGGAGTTGGGCTCCCGTCGTACCGGAGGGTTGGGGGGTCTCGCGGTCGACGCGCTGGCCCGTCCCGACGCCGCCACCCTCGGGGTGATCGGCTCCGGTCGGCAGGCGTGGACCCAGGTCTGGGCCGCCGCCGCGGTCCGCCCGTTGCGCGAGGTGGTGGTGCACAGCCGCTCCGCAGCTCGCCGGGAGGCCTTCGCCGCCCGGGTCCGTGTCGAACTGGGCGTGCCGGCCCGTGCGGTGGCAGATCCGGGCTCGGCCGTCACCGGGCGGGACCTGGTGGTGCTGGCGACCACCAGCCCGACCCCGGTGCTCTGCGCCGCCGACCTCAGCCCCGGCACGCACGTCAACGCTGTCGGTTTCAAGCAGCGTGACCGCAGCGAGTTCGGCACCGACCTGCTGGACACCGCCGAGCTGCTGGTCACCGATTCACCGGCCCAGGCGGCGGACTACCAGCCGCCGATGCTCGCGGCCACACCCCCGTACTCCGGGAGGTTGCGCGACCTGGGCGGCATCCTGGCCGGCGCGGTCCCCGGCCGAACCACAGCGGACCAGATCTCCGTCTTCTGTTGCACCGGCCTCGCCGGCACCGAGGTGTTCCTGCTCGACGCGCTGACCCGGGTTGGCGCCGAGGCGCGCTGACGGAATGACGTTCTCCTCCGTGTCGACCGTCTCCGCAGCCCGCGTGCGTGGGCTCACCCGGCCGGCCCGGTACCCTCGGATGGTGTCTGCCACCTCTCCTTCTCCCGCTGACCACGCCGACGGCCGTCGCGTCGCCCTGCTGACCCTGGGCTGTGCCCGCAACGAGGTCGACTCCGAGGAGCTGGCCGCCCGCCTGCACGCCGACGGCTGGCAGGTGACCACCGACGGCGAGGGCGCCGACGTGGTGGTCGTCAACACCTGCGGCTTCGTGGAGAAGGCCAAGCAGGACTCGATCCAGACCCTGCTCGCCGCCGCCGGAACGGGCGCCAAGGTGGTCGCCGCAGGCTGCATGGCCGAGCGGTACGGCCGTGAGTTGGCCGACAGCCTGCCCGAGGCCCAGGCGGTGCTGAGCTTCGACGACTACCCCGACATCGCCGCCCGGCTGAACGCCGTCGTCGCCGGCGAGCAGATCAGCGCGCACACCCCACGGGACCGGCGCGAGCTGCTGCCGCTGACCCCGGTGCAGCGCCGCGACAGCGGGGTGTCGCTTCCCGGCCACGGCACGGTGACCCGCACCGTCGTCGACACCGACGAGCACACCCCGGCACACCTGCGTCAGGTGCTGCGTCGACGTCTCGACACCGGTCCGGTGGCCTCGCTGAAGCTGGCCAGCGGCTGCGACCGCCGCTGCGCGTTCTGTGCCATCCCGGCCTTCCGGGGGGCCTTCGTCTCGCGTACGCCCGACGAGCTGCTCGCCGAGGCGGAGTGGCTGGCCAAGACCGGCGTACGGGAGCTGGTGCTGGTCAGCGAGAACTCCACCTCGTACGGCAAGGACCTGGGTGACCCGCGCGCCCTGGAGAAGCTGCTGCCCCAGCTCGCCGCGGTGACCGGCATCGTCCGGGTGCGGGCCAGCTACCTTCAGCCGGCCGAGACCCGGCCCGGGCTGGTCGAGGCGATCGCCACCACCCCGGGCGTGGCACCGTACTTCGACCTGTCGTTCCAGCACTCCAGCGAGCCGGTGCTGCGCCGGATGCGGCGTTTCGGCTCCACCGACCGGTTCCTGGAGCTGCTGGCGAGTGCCCGCGCCCTGGCTCCGGACGCTGGCGCCCGGAGCAACTTCATCGTCGGTTTCCCCGGCGAGACCCGCGGCGACGTCGACGAGCTGGTCCGGTTCCTGACCGAGGCCCGGCTCGACGCGATCGGCATGTTCGACTACAGCGACGAGGACGGCACCGAGGCGGCCGGCCTGCCCGGCAAGGTCTCCGCCGCGACGATCAAGCGGCGCTACGACCGGCTCAGCGCCCTCGCCGACGAGCTCTGCTCGCAGCGGGCCGAGGACCGGCTCGGCTCGACCGTCGAGGTGCTTGTCGACTCGATCGAGGACGGCGTGGTGGAGGGCCGGGCGGCCCACCAGGCGCCGGAGGTGGACGGTTCCACCACCCTCGTCGCCCCGGTCGAGGGCGGGGTCGACCTGGCCGCGCTGCGCCCGGGCGATCTGGTACGCGCAACGGTGACCGGCACCGAAGGGGTGGACCTGCTCGCTGTGCCGGATGAGATGATCTCGGCGGCGCCCGGCGCGGCACGGTGACGGCGGGCCCGAGCGGAGCGGGGGACCCAGGTGGTGCGGTGCCGGGAACGCCACGGCGGCCCGAGCGGAGTGCGGCGGTGACCGGGGCGACGGAGTCGACGCCGGGCCGGGTGGTGGCCGTGGTGCCCGTCGTCAACGCGGCGAACGCGTTGACCGCCCTGCGGCTGCTGCTGGTGCCGGTCTTCGCCGCCTCGGTGATCGTGTCCGGGATGACCCACGCCGGTTGGCGGATGGCGGCCTGCCTGATCTTCGCGGTGGCCTCGGCGACCGACCTGGTGGACGGCTGGATCGCCCGCCGCTTCGGGCTGGTCACCTCGGTGGGCAAGGTGGCCGACCCGATCGCCGACAAGGCGCTGACCGGCGCGGCGCTGGTGCTGCTCTCCTGGTACGACCAACTGCCCTGGTGGGTGACGGCGCTGATTCTCGTTCGCGAGCTCGGCATCACCGGCCTGCGGTTCTGGGTGATCCGGCACGGCGTCATCGCCGCCAGCCGAGGTGGCAAGGTCAAGACCGCGCTCCAGATCCTCGCCATCGCCTGGTACCTCTGGCCGATGCCGGCCGCGCTCGCCGCCGTCGGCCCCTGGATCATGGCCGCCGCCGTCCTGGTCACGGTCGCCACCGGCTTCGACTACGTAGCGCAGGCCCTCCGCCTCCGCCGCCCCCGCTGACAGCCCCGGCCGGGCTCTCCCGCCGTTGATCATGAAGTTGTTGTCAGTCGGCACGGCGTGTCGTGACGCTAACTTCATGATCAACGCGAAGTGGGGGCGATGGTTGGGGGCCTGTGGGTGGGGAAGGGCTGGTTTTCTGCGACCGGGGCGGGGGTTTGAGTGTCGGAGGACAGCGCTGGGGCGGGTGGTTCCGGGGTGACTGGTGCTGACGTGACCGGTGCTGAGGTGGGTTCGGCTGAGGTGGGCAGTGCGGCGGCGGGGGTCGTGCACCGGCTGGCCGAGCGGCACGAAACCCTGGCCACCGTCGAATCGCTCACCGGTGGGTCGCTCGCCGCTTCGATCGTGAACATCGCCGGGGTCAGCGGGGTCTACCGGGGCGGTCTCGTGGTCTACGCCACCGAGTTGAAGGCGACGCTGGCTGGCGTACCGGCTGATCTGTTGTCCGACCGGGGGCCGGTGGACCCGGACGTGGCGGTCGCGCTCGCCGAGGGCGGCCGGCAGCGGTGCGGCGCGGACTGGGGGCTGGCCACGACCGGGGTCGCCGGCCCGGAGCCGCAGGACGGGAAACCCGTGGGCCTGGTCTACGTCGCGGTCGCCGGACCGGACGGCAGCCAGGTCCGCCAGCTCGACCTGGGCGGCGGGCGGGACCACGTCCGAGCGGAGGCGGTGGTCGAGGCGCTGCGGTTGCTCTCCGAGCGGCTGGCCGCCGCAACCTCGTGACCGCCAGGGCCGAAACGGTCAGAGCCACCCGAGCCGACGTCACACGGGCGGCGGCGGGCCCGTCCCGACGAACCGACGGGCGGGGCGGGATGTCGCCCGGGCCCGCAACGGGTACGGTTGCGGGAAGGCTCCGACGTTCGGGGTCGGCGCGGTCCGCCGCAGCCGGCCGCCCAGCGGCGGGCGCGAGGTATCCCTCAGGGGGAGGTGCGATGATCCTGCTACGCCGGGTGATCGGTGACGCACTGCGAGCGCGCCGGCAGGGCCAGCAGCGCACGCTGCGTGAGGTCTCCACCGCCGCCAACGTCAGCCTCGGCTACCTCTCCGAGATCGAGCGCGGGCACAAGGAGCCGTCGAGCGAGCTGCTCGCCGCGATCTGCGACGCCCTCGGTGCCCGCCTCTCCGAACTGCTGCGTGAGGTGAGCGACACCGTGGCGCTCGCCGAGCAGATGCCCGGGGTGCTCGTCTCGATGCCGGACGAGCCGGCCGAAGCCGCGGCCAAGAGCACCAGTCGGGGTGTCCGTCAGGTCACCTCCGACGGCAAGGTCGCCGTCTCGGTCCGCCAGGACTCGCCGCTCAAGGCCACCCTGCGCAGCACCCGGGTCCGCCCGACCGAGCGCGACCGGGACGTGGTCTGCGCGGCCTGAGCCGCGAATTTGTTGACCATGGGCGGGCTGGCCCCGGCCGCGTAGGGTTGCTCGCAGGAGCCGCCGGTGCTGTCGACCGCCCGGTACGGATGCCTCATTGGCGTTCGGCTGGGACGATGGAGACCGGCCGGTAACGGTCGGTCGGTTCAGCCGGCCGGCGGTGGTGGAGCGACGCTACTGAGGGGATACCGCGGAGATGGCGAACCCGTTCGTCAAGGGTTGGAACTACCTGATGGCACTCTTCGGTGCGAAGATCGACGAGCACGCCGATCCCAAGGTGCAGATCCAGCAGGCCATCGAGGATGCCCAGCGGCAGCACCAGGCGCTGGTTCAGCAGGCTGCAGCGGTGATCGGCAACCAGCGTCAGCTGGAGATGAAGCTGTCTCGGCAGATGACCGAGGTCGAGCGGTTGCAGGGCAACGCCCGCCAGGCCCTGGTGCTCTCCGACCAGGCCCGGGCCAAGGGCGACGAGGCCGAGGCGGTGCGGTTCGAGCAGTCCGCGCAGACGCTGGCCAGCCAGCTCGTCTCCGCCGAGCAGGCCACCGAGGACCTGAAGACGCTGCACGACCAGGCGCTGGGCGCCGCCGCCCAGGCCCGCCGAGCGGTCGAGAACAACTCGATGATCCTCCAGCAGAAGCTCGCCGAGCGCACCAAGCTGCTCAGCCAGCTGGAGCAGGCCAAGATGCAGGAGACGGTGGCCCGCTCGTTGGAGTCGATGTCGTCGCTGACCGCGCCGGGCACCACCCCGTCGCTGGACGAGGTGCGCGACCGCATCGAGCGGCGGTACGCCAACGCGATGGGTCGCGCCGAACTGGCCGGCAACTCCGTCGAGGGCCGTATGTTGGAAATTCAGAAGGCCACGATCGACTCGGCCGGCTCCGCCCGGCTGGAGCAGATCCGGTCCAGCATGGCGGGGGAGCAGCTCGGCGGCACGGCCCAGCGACCGGCCGTCCCGCAGGCCGAGAAGACCGGCCCGGCCAACGACCCGACGGCCGCCGCCCGGCTGGACGAGCTGCGCGCCAGCATGGCTCGCGAGCGGGGCACCGGCGACCCGACCGCCGCCGGCTGAACGACCGGATCGAGGGGGCACTGTGGCAGACGAGCGGACCCGGTACTTCCGGAGGCTGGGTCGGCTTCGCCGGTCGGCCCGACGGTGGAGCGTGCTGGCCGGTGGGCTCGGCGGCGCGGCGGTGGTGCTGACTCCGTACGCCGGCCTTGGTCTGCCCGACGCGGCCTGGGCCGGCGCCGCGGGCAGCGCTGTGGCGCTCGCCGCCTGGCGCTGGATCGACGTGCGCGCCCTGGCCGCCCAGCCGGCGCCCCCAGCGCTCGACCCGGCCGAGGCGGCGGCACGGTCGCGGGCCCGACTGATCGCCGCCGTCGAGCGGCTGCCGGTCGGCCCGGGCGTACTGGCCGAGGTGCGCCGGGTCCGCTCCCGGATCGCGCTGCGCGGCACCAGCGCCGGAGAGCAGTGGGCCCGACTGGACCGGGCGGCGCTCACCCTGGCCGGAATGGCCCCCCGACTCACCGGGCTGGCCGAGCCGGCGGTGCTGGAGGCTGCCACCGCCGACCGCTCGCTGCGCGACCTGGCCGCTCGGGTGGCCAGCGTCGAACGCGCGCTACGGCTGGCCCCGGCCGACGCCCGACCACCGCTGGCCGAGGCGCACGCCGCGCTGACCGCTCAACTGGAGGGCGGGGTGGCGGCGTACGAACGGCTGGTGGTCGCCGCCGCCGGCTACCTGGCCGAGGACTCCCGACCGGAGACCGCCCATCCGGCCGCCGACCGGCTCACCGAGGCGACCGACCTGCTGCACGGGGTCGCCGGGGCGCTCGCCGAGCTGCGGGCCGTCGGCACCCCGCTGCGCGCGCCGACGCGCTGACGGCGCACGCGCTCCGCGAGACAGCGCGCTGACGGCGCACGCGCTCCGCGAGGCAGCGCGCTGACGGCGCACGCCCGAGACGGCGGGCGGACCCCGGGCCGGTCACTGTGGTGTCGTCACCAGGACCGGTCCGGTGTACGGCGAGGTGCCAACGACGTTGAACGACCGGATCCGGTAGTGGTACGCGACGCCCCGGGCCAACCCCGTGTTGGTGAAACCGCGGCCGGTCACCGTGAAGGTGGCCGTCTCCTGCTCGAAGGCCGGGTCGAGTGCCCGCTGCACGATGAACCCGGACCCGGGGCCGCCGGGTGTGCTCGCCTCCCAGGCCAGGATCACCGTCGCGGTGTCCGGCCCCGGTGCGCTGGCGGTGGCGCTCACCCCGGTGGGGGTTCCCGGCGCGGGCGGCGAGGTCACCGTTGCGACCGTCGACCACGCGGAGGCGGAGCCCAGGTAGGTGGTGCGCACCCGGTAGTAGTACGTGGTGTCCGGTGCCACTGTCGCGTCCAGGTGGTTGTCGCCGACCCCGATCGCCGTGGTGCCCGGGCCGCTGGTGAACGTCGGGTTGGTGGCCCGCTGCACGTCGATGCCGGTGGCGAACGAGCGGTTCGTCCAGCGCAGCGCCACCCGCAGCGGGGCGGCCGGCGGGAGCGCCGCGGCCAGACCGCTCGGCGCGGCCAGGTGCACCGAGGCGGGTACCCCGTTCGACCAGGACGAGTAGCTGACCGCGTTCTCCGCCCGGATCCGGTAGTGGTAGGTCACCCCGGGGGTGACTGTCGCGTCCGTGTAGCGGGTGGCGGCGGCCGCGACGGTGATCGTGGTGACCTCGCCGCCGAAGGTCGCGTCGGTGGCCCGTTGCAGCAGGTGGCTGGTGGCGGGCGGACGCCCGCCGTTGCTGGTCCAGGCCAGCGCGATCGCGGGTAGCGCGGTGGCCGAGCCGGACACCGGTGTGGCGGTCAGCCCGGTCGGCGCCTTCGGCGCCACCCGCAGCACCAGCGGCCGGCTCATCCCGCCGTCGCGGTGGCCGGCGAGTTGACTGTGCCAGCGGTACTCCCAGCCCAGGTTGACCAGTTGGTTGACCACGGTGGCCGGTCGCCCGTCGATCGGACTGATCGGCGTCGACCCGGTCCGCGCTCCGGCCGGACGACAGGGGTCGAGCAGCCGGACGCTGTCTCCCAGTTTGAACGGCAGCACCGGCGCGACCGGGCGCAGCGCCACCACCACGTCCTCCCGGGGGTTGACCCGGATGACCCCCTTCCAGCCCAGCTCCGTGCCGTGCGGGAGTCGCAGCGTGCCGTCCCAGCCAACCCGGTTGATCACCTGCACGTCGCAGCCAGCGACGTGCAACGGCTCGGTCTGCCGGACGTTGCCGCTGATCCGCCAGAGCTGCGTGCCGTCGGTGGGGGAGCCCACCGGCACGGCGGGGTCGGTGGCGAAAAGCACCTCGGTGGCCGGGTCGGTCGTACCGAGCGGCAGCGTCGTCGGGTTGAGCGGCCCGGCGTGGGGGTGCCCGACGCCGAGCCGGCCCGCCGACCGGCCGTGGTCCGGCTCGAAGATCTGCTGCGCGGCTTTCACCGCGATCGGCAGGGTCACCGGGCCGGTGCCGGCCGTCGGCGTGAACGTCACAGTGGAGGCGTGCACCGGCACCGTCGTCTGCGCCGGTGTCCGGGTGCCGAACGCCGGGTCGTACGCCGGCTGCGGGACGATCGGCGGGCGTTGGCTGGCCGCGTACGCCAGGGGCAGCCGTTCGCGCAGCCGGCTCAGGTCGTACGGCGGCTCGGGCGTCCCGGTGACCCGGAACTGGAGCAGGGTGCGGGTGTTCGGGCCGTACCCCGGTTCGGTCGAGGGCGGGCCGCCCTCGGCGCTGCGGTCCGGGGCATCGGTGTGCTGGTCGTAGCGGCTGTCGAAGCCGGGCAGTGGGGCCGGAGCGTCGTTGTAGAGGATCAGCGTGCTACCCGGTGGCACGGCGGTGAAATCGACGAGCACGTCGGCCCGTTCGCCCGGGGCGAGCAGCAGGGTGTGTCCGTCGACGTTCAGCACGGTCGGGTCGAGCCGGTCGTAGCGGTAGCCGATCGGTTGGTTCGGCAGCACCACCGGCGCCGGCAGGAGGCCGGCCTCGTTGCCGATCTGGATGAACTCCGGGCCGGCGGCGCGCGGATCCGGCACACCGCCGTCGCGTCCGTCGGTGGGCCACCCCGCCGGACGGTCCGCCGCCCGCGCGGCTGGCACCATCGGCACCTCACCGGCGTCGGGGTCGGCGAGCGCCCCGTCGGCCGTCCACATCGCCGCGTCGGAGCAGGCGCGGTAGAGCTGAAGGTTGAGGCTGCGGTCCAGGCAGGCATTGAGGATCCGGAACCGGTACGCGCGTGGCCGCACCTCCAGGTACGGGTAGGCGACGCCGTTGACGAGCGGGGTGTCGCCGTACGCCTCGGGCACCGCCGACGGGTGCGGTACGCCGGGGCTCGACGGCGGCTCGTCCGGCGCGCCGACCGGGTCGTGGTGCGGGTTCGGCACCCAACCGTCGGCGGGGGCCTCGCCGGAGGCGGGATTGCGGGACCAGGGTCCGTAGTCCCATCGGCCGGTGGCGTTGCGTCCGCCGGACCGGTACGGGTTCTGCCGGGGTTGGTAGACGTGCGGGTGCCAGAGGCTTCCCCGGGCGCCCCAGCGTTCCCGGTCCCAGGTCGGGTCCTCGGCGGCGAGTTGGGTGTCGTCCGGAACGAACGTCTTGTCCTCGATCACCAGCGGCACCTGGTCGGCCGGCAGTACCGCGTCGGCGACGAGCTGGTCCTCGGCCGGGTCGGTGATCAGGTAGAGCGCGAGCTGTCCGCCGTAGACGGTGAGTCGGGCCAGGCCGAGGGTGTTGTCGTGGAACCACAGCAGCCGGCCGCTCTGCTCGTTCGGGAAGTAGAGCGTGGTGGCCCCGGTGCCGGGCGCCGGCATGTCCGGCACGTGGGCCAGGCCGGGCCCGGTCGGGTACGGGGTGATCTCCCCGGCCGGGGTGATCCACTGCCCCGGGTTGCCCGCGCTGGTCCAGCCGGTCTGCGCCCCGGCCAGGTGCAGCACGGCCCGGTTCTGTGGGTACGGCGCCGGGCCGTCCAGTGGGCCCAGGCCGGCTCCCTCGACGGTGTCGTCGACCGGCAGGAACAGCTCGCCGGACCGGCCGGTGGGGAGCTGGTTGATGAACTTCACCCGGACCGGTCGACCCCGACGGGCGCGGATCATCGGCCCGAGGTGCCAGGGCCGCTCCGGAGGCGCCACCGTGTTGTGTCCGGCCGGGTCGGTGCCAAGGTTGAGTTGCCGGTAGCCGCGCAGCCGGGTGACCGGCAGGTCCCGGTGCAGCCGCTGGGCGTACTCCTGCAGGCCGATTTCGTAGTAGTCGCAGCCCGGATAGCTGATGGTGTCCGGCACCGCCACCGGCAGGTGGCTGCCGAGCTCGCCGCGGCCGGGCTGGCCCGGGACGGGCAGTGGGTCGACGAACTTGCGCAGCCCGGTCCCGGCCACCACCTGCTCGTCGGGGCCCCGGGTCGGGCGGGGGCTGTGGGCGAAGTTCGGCACCGGGCCGAAGTAGCGGGGCACGACGGCCGGGTCCAGGCTCGGCGTGACGACGGCCTCGTCGGCGGTACGCGGAGTCGGCACGGACGCGGCCCGGCTGTCGGTGTCGGTGTCGCGGGTGGTCCGCTCGAAGAAGGTGGAGCGGAGTCTGCGGAACATCGCCATGACTCTCCCCGGTTCGGGGCGCGAGGTCCGCCACCCCGGCGTGGGGGACCTCGGCACTCTGCTGACGGTCGGTGAGCGCTCAAACGCAGCATGCGACTCTGGCGGCCGGTTAGGAATTACCCAATCGTCCGTTTCTGCCGTGGATCCCGTCTGGCGAGAGCCTGGTCAGCCGGATGACGAGGGGCGCGGGAGTTCGGGCTGACAGACCGGGCACCAGTAGGTGACCCGTTCGCCGAGCTCCTCCTTGCGGATGGCGGTGCCGCAGCGGCGGCAGGGCTGGGCGCGGCGGCCGTACACGTAGCTGGTCTGCCCCCGGTGCAGTGAGCCGGTGCTGCTCTGCGTCCATCGGCCCCGGTTGGCGGCGAGCAGCCGCTGGGAGAGGGCCACCAGGCCCGGCAGGTCGGGCACTTTCTCGACCGGGGTCCACGGTGACACGCCCCGCAGGAACAGCACCTCGCACTTGTAGAGGTTTCCCACACCGGCCAGGTTGCGCTGGTCGAGCAGCGCCTCGCCGATGGTCTGCTCCGGGTGGTCGGCGAGCCGACGGACCGCCTCGGCCGGGTCCCAGTCGGCGCCGAGCAGGTCGGGGCCGAGGTGGCCGACCAGGTGGCCCTCGTCGGCGGTCGGCACCAGGGTCAGGTCGTGCAGGTGGTAGCCGACCGCGACAGCGCCAGGGCTACGCAGCACCACCCGGATCAGGTGCGCGGGCCGTCCGCTCCAGCGTTCCCCCGGGGCGTACGCCCGCCAGGCGCCGTCCATCCGCAGGTGGGAGTGCAGGGTCCAGTGCTCCCCGGTCGGGGCGTCGAGCCGCAGCAGCAGGAGTTTGCCCCGGCTGGCCGACTCGCGGACGGTCCAGTCGGTCAGGTCCGTGGTCGCCAGCTGCGGCACCCGGAAGTCACTGCCGGTGATCCGCGCGCCGGCCAGCGCACGCTGCAGCACGCGCGCGGTGTTCCAGACGGTGTCGCCTTCGGGCACCCTGCCATCCTCCCTCTTTCGAGCAAGATTCGCATGTGTCGCTATTTGTACTCAGGTTCCTCATGATCTACCGACATGCGAAGGTCAGGGGGTTCTGAGGAGAATGCCCATGACGCGACCCTCTTGTCGTATCCCATCCGTCGCCCTCATCGCCACCCTCGCACTCCTGCTCGCCGCAGCGCTGCTGCCCGGCGGCCCTGCCCCGGCCGCACCCGGCGGCGCTCCGATCACTCTCGTCGCCGCCGCGCCCGGCGACGAACGGTGGAGCGTCGACCTCACCATCGTCGACCGCGACGATGTCAACGTCCGGCGTAGCGCCGCCGGCCTCCGCCTGCGGGAGGCCCGGTCCAACGGGCGCGGCGCCCGCAGCCCGCACAGCGCGGTCGCCGAGGGGATGCTGGTGACCGCTCCCCGCACCCTCGCCCGGCCGGCCACCCGGGTCCGCGCTGAGATCAACGCCGCAGTTCCGGCAGGGGCGACAGTGGAGGCGCAGGTTCGCGGCTGGCGGGCTGCCGGCTGGACGGAGTGGCGGGCGGCCACCACCGGCGCGGTCTTCGACCGGCCGGTCACCAGGGTGCAGACCCGGGTGGTGCTCACCGCCCCCGACGGCGGCGCCACGGCGACGGTACGGGGCGTGCGGCTCACCGCCGACGCGAACGCCGCAGTCTCCGCCGCCACGCCCGGCCGCACCTACCGGGTGTACGCCACCCGCATCGGGCTGGTCGGTGAGCTGACCGCCAACGGCCGTACCGTGCAACCCCGGGACCACTTCGCGGCGCTGCCGTCGCGGCGAGGGCTCTCACCGTTGAACACCGGCGACTACACAGTGCGGGTCTGCACCACCAGCGGCTCCCGATGCGAGTACGCCCCGGTCTGGGACGTCGGGCCGTGGAACACCCGCGACGACTACTGGAATCCCTCGTCGGTCCGGGAGAACTGGAAGAACCTGCCGCAGGGCCGGCCCGAGGCGCAGGCCGCGTACCAGTCCGGCTACAACGGCGGACGGGACCAGTTCGGGCGGACCGTGCTCAACCCGGCCGGCATCGACCTGGCCGACGGGACGTTCTGGGACGGGTTGCGACTGACCACCAACTCCTGGGTGGACGTCGCGTACCTGTGGACCGGAGGGGGTCCGCGCGGTGTGGTCGGTGACGGGCCGCTCAACATCCGCACCGGGGCCAGCACGTCGTACGCGACGCGAGGCCTCGCCGCCCGGCTGGCCCACGTGCCGATCCAGTGCTACGTCACCGGTCAGTCGGTCGCCGGCCCCTACCGGACCACCACCCGCTGGAACCGTCTGGCCAGTGGCCAGTACGTCAGCCACGCGTACATCTCCAGCGTGTACGGCGGCAGCGTGCCGGTCTGCTGAGCCACGCTCACCCCGCCGGGCGTTCCGTCGACGTCAGGGGCGCTCGTCGGGGCGAGCCGTGCGCACCATGTCCTGGTAGCGCGGGTGGCTGGCACCGTAGACGGCGTAGTTGAGGCGGGCGTGCGTCAGGCTCAGGTCGCCGTTGGGGCCGCCCCGGACGGCATCGGCGTCGGCGTCGGTCTGGCCGTCGTCGGTCCAGAAACAGACGGGGCAGGTCCCCCCGCCGGTTCGGGATGCACAGCAGGGACAGCCCACAGGAACCACATGCTCACCCACCGGAGAAGCATTCCACAGTCGAACATCAGCCCGATACCCGCAGGAGGTCCCCCGGGAAGGCGGCGAGGAGGTCCGCGGCCCGCCCGCCGTTGACCGCGACCGCCACCAGACCGGCCGAGTCGACGTAAGCCACCAGGCCTCCGGCCGGGGCGTCGCCGAAGGTGCGCCCGTGCACCGCAGCGAGGGCCGGCGTCGGGCCCGGCGGACCCACCCGCAGCGTGGCCGGCAGCCGATCGAGCAACTCGGCCGGCGCGGCAAGTTGGACGTTGCCGAAGTGGTCCACTGTCAGCACCTCGGCGGTGAAGCCCTCGGCGTCCCGGGACACCGTCGGCGCCGGAAGTCGCACCAGCCCGGCGGGGTCGACAGGTGGGCCCGCCTCGGCCAGCGGTGCGCCGAGCGCCAGCCGTGCCGCCGCCGGTGCGAAGACGTCCCGGCCGTGGAACGTGGCGGACACCTGGGCGGCCAGCCAGCGCGGCTCGGTCAGCTCGACCGCGTCGGTCACCCCACCGAGCGCGGTGGCCGCGTCCAGCAGCAACCCGTTGTCCGGTCCGACCAGCAGTCCGCCCGGGGTGGCCAGCGCGACCCCCCGCCGTGCGGTGCCCACACCCGGATCGACCACCGCCACGTGCACTCCCACCGGCAGGTGCGACACGGTCTGCGCCAGTACGGCAGCACCGCGCCGGACATCAGCCGGCGGCACCAGGTGGGTCACGTCGATCACCCGTGCGGCCGGCGCGATCCGGGCGATGACCCCGTGGCAGGCGGCCACGAAGCCGTCGGTGAGGCCGTAGTCGGTGGTCAGCGAGATCCAGGGCACGGCGGACATGCCCGCAGGTTAGTGGAACCCGCGCTGCGCTGGCGGATACGGGACAGCGCAGTGGCCGACCGGCCCCTCCCGCCGCGGGAAGACGTTGTGCAGACTGCCCTGGTGACAACTCGGAACCTCCCCGCAGTCGGAATCCTGCTGGTCGCCGTCGCCCTCAGCGCCGGTTGTGGCAGTGACGACGACGGCAACCCGACCGCGACCCCGTCCGTCTCGTCCGAGGCGGCCCCGACCGGCCTGCCGACGCCCCAGGCCGCACCCAGTGCCGACGGCGCGACCCCGCCCCCCGCCGCCCAGGGCACGACGCAGCGACGGCCGGCCAGCCCGCCGCCGGTGGTGCTGCCCAAGCGCCCGGCCAGCGCGCCCGGCGCGAAGCAGGTCGTCGACGCTTTCCGGGCCGCCGGTCTGAAGGTGCCGCACCCGAAGGACCGTTCGGTCGACTGCGGGCCGGACGGCCTCGGCCTTGGCTGTTCCGAGCTGATCGCCACCGACGCCGTAACGGTGTACGTCTTTCCGGACGAGACCAGCGCCAGTGACATCGCTGAGACGTGGGGTGGCCAGTCGTACCGGCGCGGCGCGGTGGTGTTGAACTACCTGGAGGCGAAGACCCCGGCCGCCGACCGCCCCGGCTACGAGAAGGCCCTCGACAGGCTGGGTTGAGCCGCCAGCGTGGCCGGAGCATGTTGTTCTTTTGACAGTGATGTCTGTGAGTCATCGTGATGACTCACAGACATCAAGCTCTCTGCGGAATTGCCCTCGGCGGGTCCTCGGCGGGTCAGCCGCGCAGGCGTAGGCCCCGGGGGGTGGCCCGGAAGCCGGCGGCGGTCAACGCGTCCCGCAGCGGCGACGAGTGCACCGCCTCGCCGTCGGCCCGCTCCACCGACATCGCGCCCAACGCCCCCGAGTGGACGGCGTCGGCGAGCGCCTTGCCGGCCGCGGCGAGCGCGTCGGTGTCGTCGGTGAAGGAGAGCAGCGTTCGGCCGCCGCGTTCGACGTAGAGGACGAGGTCACCGCCGACCTGCACCACCAGGGCGCCCGCCTTGCGACCGGCCCGGTGCCCGGTCGCCGGGGTGGCGCCGTCGCCGGAGTCGATCACCCGTTCCGGCCAGGGCAGCGCCGCACCGTACGGGTTGGCCGGGTCGGTCGCGGCAAGCACCGTCGCCACCGCGCCCCGACCCCGGGCGCCGTCGGTCGGCTCGGCCAGCGCGCGCAGCCGGTCCACAGCACCGGGTACGGCGAACTGCGCCGCCCCGAGCCCTTCGACGAAGTAACCCCGGCGGGCCGCGCCGCGCTCCTCCAGCGCCGACAGCACCGGGTAGACCGCCGAGAACCCACCGACCACCTGCTCGGCCATCACCGCGCCCCGGGTGACCACCCCGTGCCGCTCCAGCAGCAGATCGGCGAGCGCGGCGGCCCGTCGGGTCGGGTCGAGGTCCCGCTCCGGAAGACGCGACCAGCGGCCGGCGACCGTCGGCGGGCCGCCCCGGGTCGGCAGCGCCACCCGACCGGGCCGCCGGTAACGGGTGCGGGGCGCGGACGGCCGGGAGCGGTGCGCGCCGCCGGCGCCGAGCACCGCGCGCAGCGGGGCGAGGGTGTCGTTGCTGAGGTATCCCGCCCAGACCAGGTCCCAGATCACAGCGGTCAACGCGGCATCGTCGGTCGACCCGACCCGGTCGGCCAGCGGGCGGAAGAAGAGCGCCTGCCCGTCGCCGAGCGCGTCGAGCACCGCGTCGTGCAGCGGGGTACGGGTCAACGCCTCGTCGGGCGGCGGGAGCAGCAGCGGTGCGGCGTCCGCGTACGCCAGGGTGACCCAGCCGTCGCCCCCGGAGATCGCGCCCGACCCCGCCCAGAGCACCTCCCCGCTGGCGCACAACTCGTCCAACTGGGCGGGGGAGTAGTCAGCCACCCGGGCGGGCAGTACCAACCGCTCCAGCGCTGACGCCGGAACCGCAGTGCCCTGCAACTGCTCCACGGTGGCGGCGAGCGCCTCCACACCTCGTGCGGACGAGCCGACCTGCTGCCAGCGCGGCAGGAACGTGGCGAGGGCCCGGGGCGGCACCGGCTCGATCTCCCGGCGCAGCGCCGCCAGCGAGCGGCGACGCAGCATCCGCAGCACCTCGGCGTCGCACCACTGGGCGCCGGCCGAATCCGGTGTGAACTCCCCGGAGACCACCCGCCCGGTGGCGCCGAGCCGGCGCAGCGCCTGCTCGACGACGAACACCCCGAGCCCGAACCGGGCCGCGCAGCTCGCCGCGGCGAACGGCCCGTGGGTGCGGGCGTAGCGGGCCACCAGGTCACCAAGCGGATCGGCCACCGGGGCGAGGTACGCCTCGGCCACCCCCATCGGCAGCGCCACGCCGAGGGCGTCGCGCAGGCGGGCGGCGTCCTCGACACCCACCCAGCGCTGCTCGCCCGCGATCCGGACCCGCAGCACCCGGCGGGTGGCCTCCAGCTCACTCAGCCACGTCTCCGGCACACCCCGGTCGGTCAACTCGGCGTCGCTCAGGTCACCGAGCACCCGCAGCAGCTCGACGACGTCCTCGGCGTCGCGGGGGCGGCGCTGCTCGGTCAGCCACCGCAGTTGCCGGTCGGTCTCGGTGAGCACCGCCGGGTCGAGCAACTCCCGCAGGTCGACACGGCCGAGCAGCTCGCCGAGGAGCGTGGAGTCGAGGGCGAGTGCGGCGGCGCGGCGCTCGGCCAGCGGGGCGTCACCCTCGTAGAGGAACGCGCCGACGTAGCCGAACAGCAGCGACCGCGCGAACGGCGACGGCGCGCTGGTCTCCACCTCGACCAGCCGCACCTTGCGGGTGGCCAGGTCGCGCATCAACCCGGCCAGCGCCGGCTGGTCGAAGACGTCCTGGAGGCACTCCCGGGCAGCCTCCAGGGTGACCGGGAAATCCGCGTACTCGCGAGCGACGTCGAGCAGTTGCGCGGCCCGCTGCCGTTGCTGCCAGAGCGGTTGGCGGCGCCGCGGGTCGCGGCGCGGCAGCAGCAGGGACCGGGCGGCGCACTCCCGGAAACGGGCGGCGAACAGGGCGGAGGTGCCTACCGACTCCTCCACGAGCTGGGCGATCTCGTCGGGCTCGAAGACCACCACGTCGGCGCCGGGCGGCTCGTCGGCGGTGTCCGGAAGACGCACCACGATGCCGTCGTCGGAGGGCATCACCTGGGCGTCGACCCCGTACCGCTCGGCCAGCCGGCGGCCCACCGCGAGGGCCCAGGGTCCGTTGACCCGGGCACCGAGCACGCTGTGCACGGCCAGCCGCCAGTCACCCAGCTCGTCGCGGAACCGCTCGACCACCACCGTGCGGTCGTCGGGCAGCGAGCGGGTGGCCTCCCGCTGCTCGCGCAGGTAGGCCATCAGGTTGCCGGCGGCCCAGTCGTCCAGCCCACCGTCGCGCAGCGCGGCCACTGCCGCCTCGTCGGTCTGGCGCAGCAGGGTGCGGACCCGGGCGCCGATCGCCCGACCCAGCTCCACCGGCCTGCCCAGCTGGTCGCCCTTCCAGAACGGCATGCGGGCGGCCTGCCCCGGGGCGGGCGAGACCAGCACCCGATCCGGAGTGATCTCCTCGATCCGCCAGGAGGACGAGCCAAGCAGGAAGACGTCGCCGACCCGGGACTCGTAGACCATCTCCTCGTCCAGCTCGCCGACGCGGGCGGCCCGTTCGGCGCCGGCCAGGAAGACCCCGAACAGACCCCGGTCGGGGATGGTTCCGCCGCTGGTCACCGCCAGGCGTTGCGCCCCCTGGCGGCCGGTGAGCACATCGGTGGCCCGGTCCCAGACGAGCCGGGGGCGCAGCTCGGCGAACGCCGTGGACGGGTAGCGGCCGGAGAGCATGTCGAGCACGGCGTGCAGCGCCGAGTCGGGCAGCTCGGCGAAGGGCGCGGCCCGGCGGACCAGCACGGCCAGGTCGCCCAGCGCCCACGGCTCCAGCGCCACCATCGCCACGATCTGCTGGGCCAGCACGTCCAACGGGTTGCGCGGGTAGTGCAGCTCCTCGATCGCGCCGGCGGTCATCCGCTCGGCGACCACCGCGCAGGAGAGCAGGTCGCCGCGGTGCTTGGGGAAGACCACCCCCCGCGAGACCGCGCCCACCTGGTGCCCGGCCCGGCCGACCCGTTGCAGACCGGCAGCCACGCTGGGCGGCGCCTCGATCTGCACCACCAGGTCGACGGCGCCCATGTCGATGCCGAGCTCCAGGCTGGAGGTGGCCACCACCGCCGGGAGCTGGCCGGACTTGAGCGCTTCCTCGATGTGCTTGCGCTCCTCCCGGGAGACGCTGCCGTGGTGGGCGCGGGCGATCACGGGCGCTGCGCCGCTGGCCGCGCCGGACTGGGCCATCACCTCGGCCGGCGGCCGGTTGCGCACCGGACCGGCGGGACCGCCCCAGCGCTGCGCGCCGGATGTCGGGTCACCGTCGCCCGCCGGGTCGTCGCCGGTCGGCAACCCCTCCGGTACGCCGATCGCGCCCTCGCCCGACGCGGACGCGGCCACCGCCTCGGCGGCCAGCTCGTTGAGCCGGGCGCAGAGGCGCTCGGCGCTGCGCCGGGAGTTGGTGAAGACGATGGTCGAGCGGTGCTGCCCGATCAGGGTGAAGACCCGTTCCTCCACGGCCGGCCAGATCGACGCTCGACGTGGCCCGGGGCCGCCGAGGTCGTCCTCCGGTGGCTGCTCCTGCTCGTCCAGGCGGGTCATGTCCTCCACCGGGACCTCGACGCTGACCTCGATGGTCTTCGGGGTGGCCGGCTGCACCACGTCGACCGGGCGGGCGCCGCCGAGGAACTGCGCACAGGCGTCGATCGGCCGGACGGTGGCCGAGAGGCCGATGCGCTGCGCCGGGGTGGGCAGCAGCTCGTCGAGGCGTTCGAGAGAGAGGGCGAGGTGGGCGCCGCGTTTGCTGCCGGCCACCGCGTGCACCTCGTCCACGATCACTGTCTGGATGCCGCGCAGCGAGTCGCGAGCCGCGGAGGTGAGCAGCAGGAACAGCGACTCGGGCGTGGTGATGAGGATGTCCGGTGGGGTGCGGGCGAAGGCGCGTCGCTCGTCGGCGGGCGTGTCGCCGGTGCGCATGCCGACGGTGATGTCGGGCGGTGCGACGCCCAACCGGGTGGCCGCCTGCCGGATGCCGGCCAGCGGAGCGCGCAGGTTGCGCTCCACGTCGACGGCGAGAGCCTTGAGCGGGCTGACGTAGAGCACGCGGCACCGTTGGCGGGCCTCGGCCGGTGCTGGCTCGCTGGCGAGTCGGTCCAGTGACCAGAGGAAGGCCGCGAGCGTCTTGCCCGAGCCGGTGGGCGCCACGACGAGCGCGTTGCGGCCGGCGGCGACCGACCGCCAGGCGCCGGTCTGCGCGGCGGTCGGGGCGGCGAAGGCGTTGTCGAACCAGGCGCGGGTGGCCGGGCCGAACCCGGCCAGCACCGCGCCGGCGTCTGCGTCTGCCCCGGTCACCGGTCCATCGTGCCCCGCGGGTCCGACATGCACGAGCGACCTCACGACGGAATGAACCAGCAAAAGGCAAAAAGCGTGGAAGGTGCGCTTAATACGTTAAGTCTCACTTAACTGCTTGCTTCCAAGGAGCAACATAAAGTAACTTCACTCGCAACGCGAACCGGGGTGAGGGGATGTGATGGCCGGCGAGCAGCGCACCGTCGAACCGGGCACCGACGTGCTGATTCGCAAGGTCGACAGCCACCTCGCCGCGCTCCGCGCCGGCCTGCACGGCCCCGAGCTCGAGCTCGCCGAACGCCTCGCCCACTGTCTACGCCAGATGGTCCTCTGCACCGCCCAGGCCAGCGCCGCCGACCGTGGTCAGGTCCGCGTGGCAGTGCACTACTTCGTGCTGCGCCGCGAGAGCCGTGGCCGCCTGCTGTCGGTGCGGTCGCTGACCGCCGCCGAGCGGGTGGTCGACCGGGTCGCCCGCCAGCTCGGCCGCCCCGACCTGCTGGCGGAGCTGCGCCGCGACCGCCCCGCACCCGACGACGCGCAACCCCTCAACGACGCCCTCCTGACCTGACAACCCCACCCCACCCCCGTCAATCAGAAAGTTCGCGTCACCGGCCCACCCCCACCCCCGCGCCTCGCGCCCGCCCTGCGCCTCGCGCCTCGCGCGCGCCCTGCGCCTCGCGCCCTGCGCGCGCCCTGCGCCTCGCGCCCTGCGCGCGCCCTGCGCCTCGCGCCCTGCGCGCGCCCTGCGCCTCGCGCCCCGCGCCCGCCCTGCGCCTCGCGCCCCGCCCGCGCCCTGCGCCCCACCCGCGCCCTGCGCCCCACCCGCGCCCTGCGCCCCACCTGCGCCCTGCGCCCCACCTGCGCCCTGCGCCCTGCGCCCTGCGCCCCACCTGCGCCCTGCGCCCTGCGCCCTGCGCCCCACCTGCGCCCGTGCCCTGCCCCGCGCCCCCAGCGCCGCACCCCGCCTGCGCCCCGTGCCCCGCTCGCGCCCCACGGCCCCACCGCCGCACCCCCGTGCCCCGCTCGCTCCCCGCGCCGCACCCCGCCTGCGCCCCGCGCCCCCTACCCCTGGCTGCGGTCCGCGCCCCACGGCGTGCCCCCGTCCTGCCCGCGCCCCGCCCCACCCCCGTCGATCAAGGAGTTGTGGTGGGTGACAAGTGCCCCGTGAAAGACCAAACCGGGCACCACAACTCCATGATCGACCGGGGTGCGCTGCTCGTTCCCCGCGATCTTGCACTTGCTGTCGTGGCATAGCGGACATTCCACGCGAGTCGACAGCCGAAACTGCAAGATCGGCGCGAGCGGGGGAGGGCGGGGAGAGAGCGGGGGAGGTTGCCGGGCTGGGGCTGGGGCTGGGGCTGGGGTTGGGGCTGGGGCTGAGGGGTTGGGGCTGGGGGTCGGGGGTGGGGTCGGGGTGGGGTGGGGTTGGGGCTTGGGGGGCGAATTCTGGCAAAACCGCCCGGCGGGGGAGGAACTGGCGTCTGATCGCTGCTAGGCGCCACCGCTGCCACGGGCGTCGGCCATGTCGATCGGGAGCGCAGGTGCTGGTACTGCTCATCCTCCATCTCGTGGCGGCTCTCGCCGCGCCCCTGCTCGTCCGCCGGTGGGGTCCGCGTGCGTGCTACCCGCTGGCGCTCGCGCCGGCTGCCGCGTTCTGCTGGGCGGTGGCTCGCACCCCGGCCGTCGCCGACGGCGGGGCGGTGGTCGAGACCTACCCGTGGATCCGGCAGTTGGGCCTCGACATCGCCTTCCGGCTCACCACGCTGTCCTGGCTGATGACGCTGCTGATCGGCGGCGTCGGCGCGCTGGTGCTGGTCTACAGCGCCCGGTATTTCGGCGCCGGTTCCAGCGGGCTGGCGCGGTTCGTCGCGGTCCTGGTCGCCTTCGCGGGCGCGATGCTCGCGCTGGTCTTCTCCGACGACCTGCTGCTGCTCTACGTCGGCTGGGAGCTGACCACGATCTTCTCGTACCTGCTGATCGGGCACAGCACCGAACGGCGGTCCAGCCGTTGGGCGGCGGCGCAGGCGTTGACAGTCACCACGCTGGGCGGACTCGCCATGCTGGTCGGCTTCATCATGCTGGGCGAACACGCCGGCACCTACCGCTGGTCGGAGATCAGCGAGCAGCCTCTGCCCGGCGGCGGGTACCTGGTGGGCGCCGTGCTGCTGATCCTGGCCGGCGCGCTGTCCAAGTCGGCGGTGCTGCCGTTCAGCTCGTGGCTGCCGGTCGCGATGGCGGCACCCACTCCGGTCAGCGCCTACCTGCACGCCGCCGCCATGGTCAAGGCCGGTGTCTATCTGGTCGGGCTGCTCGCGCCGGTCCTCGCCACGGTCGGCCCGTGGCGGCCGCTGGTGCAGGTCGCCGGCGTGGCGACCATGCTGCTCGGCGGGTGGGCCGCGCTGCGTCAGACCGACCTCAAGCTGCTGCTGGCGTACGGGACGGTCAGCCAGCTCGGCCTGCTGGTGGCGGTGACCGGCTCGGGCACGCCCGACGCCGCGTTGGCCGGCACCGCGATGCTGCTGTCGCACGCCCTGTTCAAGGCGGCGCTGTTCCTGGTCGTCGGCATCATCGACCACGGTGCCGGCACCCGTGACCTGCGCGAGCTGTCCGGGGTGCGGCACTGGTCCCGGCCGCTGTTAGTGGTCGCAGTGCTGGCCGCGGCGTCGATGGCCGGTGTGCCGCCGCTGGTCGGCTTCGTGGCCAAGGAGGCGGTGTTCGCGGCGTTCACCGACCAGCCGGTGCTCCTCACCGGCCTGGTCGCCGGGACGGTGCTCACCGTCGCGTACAGCGCCCGCTTCCTCTGGGGCGCGTTCGCCGACCGGCCGGGTGTGGCGCCGGTCCCGCAGGGTTCGATCGCCGCGTCGCTGCTGGTCCCGCCCGCGGTGCTCGCCGGTGTCGGTCTGCTCGCCGGTCCGGCCGCGAGCGTGCTGGACGACCTGCTGCGCCCGTACGCCGATCTGCTCGGCGGTGTCGACGCGCACCTGGCGCTCTGGGCCGGACCGACCCCGGCGCTCGGCCTGTCCGTGCTGGCGCTCGTCGGTGGCGGTCTGCTCTTCGCCGCGCGCGGGCCGCTCGCCCCGGTGTTGGCCCGGCTCCGGTCACCGGTGGGAGGCAACCAGGGGTACGAGTGGGTGGTCGGCCGGTTCGACCGGCTGGCCATCGAGGTCACGGGCGCGACCCAGCGTGGCTCACTGCCGCAGTATCTGGGCATCATCCTGGTGACACTGGTTCTGGTGCCGGGTGCGGCGATGCTTTCCGCCAGCCCTTGGCGTGCGCGGATTCCACTCTGGGACAGCGCGCTGCAACCGGTGGTCGTCGTGGTGATCACGGTGGCGGCGGTGCTGGCGGTCGGCGCCCGTCGCCGGCTGACCGCGATGCTGCTGGTGGGCATGACCGGCTACGGCACGGCGATGTTGTTCGTGCTGCACGGAGCGCCCGACCTGGCGCTCACCCAGTTCCTGGTGGAAACCGCGACGATCGCGGTCTTCGTGCTGGTGCTGCGTCGCCTGCCGGAGCGGTTCTCGGCCCGCCCGCTGCGCCGTACCCGTTGGGTCCGTCGGGTGATCGGGGTGGCGGCGGGTGTGGTGGCCGCCGGGTTGGCCCTCACCGCCGTCGGTGCCCGCCGGGCACCGGACATCTCCGCCGCCTTTCCGGATCTGGCGGTGGTGCACGGGTACGGCCGCAACGTGGTCAACGTGACCCTTGTCGACATCCGGGCCTGGGACACGATGGGCGAGCTGGCGGTGCTGGTGGTGGCCGCGACCGGGGTGGCCAGCCTGATCTTCGAGCGCTCCCGCACCGGGCCGCGGCCGCGCCGGCCCGGCGCCGAGCAGGAGGAGGGCGGACGCGGCCGGCCGGTGTGGCTGCGCGGTGGCCCCACCCTCTACGAGGAGCGCCGCTCCATCGTGTTGGAGGTGGTCATCCGGCTGATCTTCCACACCGTGGTGCTGTTCTCGCTGTTCCTGCTTTTCTCCGGGCACAACGCGCCGGGCGGCGGGTTCGCCGGCGGGCTGGTGGCGGGTCTCGCCCTGGTGGTGCGCTACCTGGCCGGAGGCCGGTACGAGCTGACCGAGGCGGCCCCGATCGGCGCTGGCGCGATTCTCGGCGCCGGGCTGGCAATGGCGGTGGGCAGTGGCGTGGTGGCGCTGCTGCTCGGCGGGTCGGTGCTGGAGAGCGCGAAGGTCGACCGAACCCTGCCACTGATCGGCGACGCCCATCTGGTCACGTCGCTCTTCTTCGACATCGGCGTGTACCTGGTGGTGATCGGGTTGGTCCTGGACATCCTGCGCAGCCTCGGTGCCGAGGTGGACCGGCACATCGAGGCCACTGGAACGGCCAGCGGCGGGTTGGCCGTCGACAAGGGGGACCGGGCATGACGGCGAGCGGTGCGGGGCCGACGTTGGTGCTGGTGCTCGCCGTCGCGGTACTGGTCGGGTGCGGGGTGATCCTGCTGTTGGAGCGCAGCCTGACCCGGATCCTGCTCGGGGTGATCATGCTCGGCAACGGGGTGAACCTGTTGATCCTGTTGGGCGGGCGGTCGGGTGGGGCGCCGATCGTCGGTACGGGTCCGGTGGAGCGGATGAGCGACCCGCTGCCGCAGGCGATGGTGTTGACCTCCATCGTGATCACCTTCGGGTTCACCGCGTTCCTGCTCGCTGTGGCGTACCGCAGTTGGTATCTGTCCGGGGACGACGAGGTGCCCGACGACCTGGAGGACAGGCAGATCATCCGCCGGGCCGGACGCAACGAGGTGGGTACGGTCGATCACGGTGGCGAGGGCCCGAACGGAGACCCGGAACAGGTCGATCCCGAGCCGGCCCGGCGACGGCTACGACGCGGGGACGAGTCGTGATGCGCGCCCTGGTGCCGCTGCCGGTGGTGGTGCCGCTGCTCGGTGCGGCGCTGACCCTGCTGCTGGCCGGGAAGCCCCGAATCCAGCGCGCGATCAGCGTGCTGTGTCTGAGCGGCACGCTCACGGTGGCGGTGGTGCTGCTGGTGCAGGCGTACCGGTACGGGCCGGTGGTGGTGGCGGTCGGGGGGTGGCCGCCGCCGGTCGGCATCGTCCTGGTGGCCGATCAACTGGCCGCGCTGATGGTTGTGGTCTCGTCGGCGGTGACGCTGTGCGTGTTGCTGTACTCGGTGGGCCAGGGGCGCAGCGAGACGAGCGAGACGACCCCGGTGTCGATCTTCCACCCGACGTACCTGGTGCTCACGGCGGGTGTCACGAACGCGTTCCTGGCCGGTGACCTGTTCAACCTCTTCGTCGGGTTCGAGATCCTGCTGGCCGCCAGCTTCGTGCTGATCACCCTGGGGGGAACGGAAACCCGGATCCGGACCGGGTCGACGTACGTGGTGGTCAGCATCCTCTCCTCGATGATCTTCCTGGCGTCGGTGGGTCTGGTGTACGCGGCCACCGGCACACTCAATCTCGCCCAGCTCGCCCAGCGTCTCGACGACCTGCCCGGCGGTGTCCGACTGGCCCTGGAGCTGATGTTGCTACTGGCCTTCGCGATCAAGGCGGCGGTCTTCCCGCTGTCGGCCTGGCTGCCGGACAGCTACCCCACCGCACCGGCTCCGGTCACGGCCGTCTTCGCGGGTCTGCTCACCAAGGTGGGCGTCTACGCGATCATCCGTACCGAGACGTTGCTGTTTCCGGGTGGGCGTGCCCACATCCTGCTCATGGTCGTCGCCGGGCTGACCATGGTGATCGGCATCCTCGGCGCGGTGGCCCAGTCCGACCTGAAGCGCCTCTTCTCGTTCACCCTGGTCAGTCACATCGGCTACATGATCTTCGGGGTGGCGTTGAGCACCGTCGCCGGCCTCTCCGGCGCGATCTTCTACGTGGTGCACCACATCACCATCCAGACCACGCTGTTCCTCGTCGCCGGCCTGGTCGAGGAGCGTGCCGGCAGCACCGACCTGCGTCGTATCGGCGGGTTGGCCCGGGTGGCGCCGCTGCTGGGTGTGCTCTTCTTCATCCCGGCCATGAATCTCGCCGGAGTACCACCGTTCTCCGGTTTCCTCGGCAAGCTCGGCCTGCTCCAGGCCGGGGTGGCCGCCGGCGGGCCGCTGCCCGGGGTGCTGGTCGCGGCCGGCACGCTGACCAGCCTGCTCACCCTGTACGTGGCGTCCCGGGTGTGGAACATCGCCTTCTGGCGCGCGCCCCGGCTGGCCACCAGCGAGCCGGTGATCCAGCTGCCGAGGCTGATGGTGGGCGCCACAGTGGCCCTGGTCGCCCTCGGGCTGGCGTTGACAGTGCTGGCCGGTCCGCTCTTCGACGTCACCACCGACGCGGCTTCGGACCTGCGGCTGCGCACCCCGTACGTCCGTGCCGTGCTGCCGGGCGGTGTGCCGTGACCGGCCCCCCGGAGCCGGCTCCCGACACCCCCGGGCCCGCCATGGTGGGGCGGGGCCGGCTCGGGCGCTGGCGGGACCAGGCGGTGGCGCTCGGGTGGCTGGTGGTGGTCTGGATCCTGCTCTGGGGTGACGTCAACTGGGCCAACCTGATCGGTGGCCTGTTGGTGGGTGCGGCCGTGCTGGTGTTCTACCCGCTGCCGGCGGTCAGCTTCGGTGGCCGGTTGCGACCGTGGGCGCTGCTGGTGTTCGCGGGCCGGTTCGCCGTCGAGCTGGTCAGCGCGAGCCTGCACATCGCCCGGATCGCCGTGCAGCCCGGCTACCGTCCGCACGGGGCGATCATCGCGGTCCGGTTGCGGGTGGCCACCGACCTGAACCTGGCGCTCACCGCCGAGGCGGTCTCGTTGGTGCCGGGCACGTTGATCCTCGAAGTGGACCGGGACTCCGGAACTCTCTACCTGCACGTCCTTGACACCCACAGCCCCAGGGACCTGGACGTGGCCCGGGCCCGCACGCTCACCGTCGAGCGGCGAATCGTCCGCGCGATCGGCTCCACCAGCGAACTGCGCCGACTCGACGTCACCTCACCCGAGAGGGGAACCCGCCCGTGACCACCTTCCTGGCCGTCGTCCTCACCGCACTGCTGTCGGTCACCGCGCTCCTCGCGTTGGCCCGCCTCTACCGTGGCCCATCGCTGATCGACCGGGTGATCGCCGCGGACATGCTGCTCGCCACGATGGTCGCCGGGGTGGGCGCCGAGGCGGCGGTCAACCGGCACGCCACCACGCTGCCCGTGCTGGTGGCGCTCTCCCTGCTCGGCTTCGTGGGTTCGGTGTCGCTGGTCCGCTTCGCCGTCCGGGAGCAGCAGTGATCGCGACGATCGCGGACTGGCTCGGCGCCGGTTGTCTGGTGGCCGGTGCGCTGCTCGCCCTGGCCGCCGGGATCGGCGTACTGCGGTTCCCGGACGCGCTGTCCCGGATGCACGCGGCCACCAAGCCGCAGGTGCTCGGGGTGCTCCTGTTGCTGCTGGGCATCGCGTTGCGGCTGCGGTCCCCGGCGGACCTGGGCATGATCCTGCTGGTGGCGATCTTCCAGTTGGCCACCGCGCCGGTCGCGGCGCAGATGATCGGGCGGGCCGCGTACCGGTCGGGGCGCCTTGACCGGAGCCTGCTCGACGCCGATGAGCTGGCCGAACGCGGATCAGGTGGTGGATCGGCGGGCCCGGCGTGAACGGCCCCGCGCGGTTCCGGTGAACCGGACGATCCGCTCCTTCGGCCCACCCCCAGCGGAGTCCCAGCCAGCGCCGATAAAATAGCGGCATGATCGACTCTTCTGCCCAGGAGGGCAGCAGTAGCCAGCCGGGTCGTGCCCGGCATATCCCCGTACCGACGACCCCGGGAGCCCTGAGCAACCCGTGTTGATCGTCGTTGGTCTCCTTCTGATCATTGTTCTCACTGCCGCCACCGGCTACTTCGTGGCGCAGGAGTTCGGCTATGTCGCCGTGGACCGGGGCAAGCTGCGCCAGCTCGCCGACGACGGCGATCCGGCCGCCGCCCGGGCCCTGACCGTCACCAGCCGGCTCTCCTTCATGCTCTCCGGCGCACAACTCGGCATCACCGTCACCGCCCTGCTGGTCGGTTACGTCGCCGAGCCGTACCTGGGCGGCGGACTCGCCGACCTCCTCGGCGTGGCCGGCGTCAGCGAGGCGGTCAGTCTGCCGCTGTCGGTGGCGTTGGCCCTGGTCATCGCCACCATCGTGCAGATGGTCCTCGGTGAGCTGGCCCCGAAGAACCTGGCCATCGCGCGCGCCGAGCAACTGGCTCGGGCGCTGAGCCGGTCCACCCTCATCTACCTGGCCGTCGCCGGACCGCTGATCCGGCTCTTCGACCGGGCGTCGATCCGGCTGCTGCGCCGGGTCGGCATCGAACCGATCGAGGAACTGCCCAGCGGCGCCACCCCGGCGGACCTGGAGCAGATCATCGCCGAGTCCCGCGAGGAGGGCAGCCTCGACGCCGAGATGTCCACGCTGCTCGACCGAGGTCTGGACTTCCGCGAGCTGACCGCCGGCGAGGCCATGGTGCCCCGCGTCGACGTGCACACCGTCCGGGCGCACGAGCCGGTGAGCCGGGTGGTCGAGCTGCTGGACACCGGCCACTCCCGCTTCCCGGTACGCGGTGCGGAGGGCGTCGACGACGTGCTCGGCATCGTCGGTATCGCCGACGTGCTCGGCGTACCCCCGGGGGAGCGGGCCACCACACCGGTGAGCGCGGTGGCCGGGCCGCCGCTGCTCGTACCGGAGACGTTGCCCCTGCCCACAGTGCTCGACCGCCTGCGGGCCGGGCACCGGCAGATGGCGTGCGTGGTCGACGAGTACGGCGGCTTCGCCGGCGTCATCACGCTCGAGGACATCGCCGAGGAACTGGTCGGCCCGATCCGCGACGAGGACGACCCACCGGACCGGGCACCGGCCCGGCAGGACGACGGGTCCTGGGTGGTGCCGGCCCGCTGGCGGATCGACGAGGTCGCCGACAGCACCGGCATCGCCCTGCCCGAGGCCCCCGAGTACGACACCCTGTCCGGGTTGGTGATGCGGGAGCTGGGCCGGGTGCCCGAGGTCGGTGACCGATTGGAGATCAGCCTGCAACCCGAGGGCGCGGACGGCGAGGTCAACGAGGCGGAGCCCCGGGCGCTGGTCGAGGTGCTGGCCGTGGACCGGCACGTGGCCGACTCGGTGCGGTTGCAGCTGACCAAACCCGAGGTGACCGCATGAGCCCCGGGATCGCACTGTTCAGTTCGGTGATCCTGCTGGCGCTGAACGGGTTCTTCGTGGCCGCCGAGTTCGCCCTGGTGGCCAGCAAGCGCTACCGCCTGGAGCAGGCGGCGGCGAACGGTGGCCGGGCGGCACGGGCCGCGTTGGATGGCGTCCGCGAGCTGTCGCTGATGCTGGCCGGCGCGCAGCTCGGCATCACGCTGTGCACCCTGGGTCTCGGCGCGCTGGCCGAGCCGGCGATCGAGCACCTGCTCAGCCCCCTGCTGCACGCGGTGGGTCTGCCGGACGCTGCCAGTCACCTGATCGCCCTGGTCTTCGCCCTCGGGGTGGTGACCTTCCTGCACCTGGTGGTGGGGGAGATGGCGCCGAAGTCGTGGGCGATCACCGACGCGGAGCGCTCGGCGACGCTGCTCGCGTTGCCGTTCCGCGCCTTCGCCCGGGTTTCCCGGCCGGTGCTCTCCGCGCTGAACGCCCTGGCCAACGCGATCCTGCGGCTGTTCGGCGTCAATCAGCAGGACCAGCTCGCCCAGGTGCACGGCCCGGACGAGCTGCGGATGCTGCTGGAGCAGTCCCGGGAGCACGGGCTGCTCGGTGCCGAGCAGCACCAACTGCTGACCAGCATGCTGGAGTTGCAGGGCACGTCGGTGGCGCAGGTGATGGAACCGTTCGCGACCATGGTCACCGTTCGCCGCGACGACCCGGCCGAGCGGATCGAGGAGGTCAGCCGGGACAGCGGCCGATCCCGGCTCGCGGTGCTCGACGAGGCGGGTGACGTGTGCGGGCTCGTGCACGTCCGGGAGGCGGTACGGGTGGTCACCACCGGACGGGTCGCCAGCGCCGGGGAGCTGATGACCCCCGCGTTCACCCTGCCCGCGACGTCCTCGGTCACCGAGGCGGTGGCGGCGATGCGGGCCCGGCAGTCACAACTCGCGCTGGTCCGCAACGGCGGTGGCCCGGCCCGGCCGATCGGTTTCGTGGCCCTGGAGGACCTCCTGGAGGAGGTCATCGGGGAGTTCGACGACGAGACCGACACGGTGCCCCGCGGGCGGCGGTTGCGCTGACCCCTACGACCCGGCCGCGCCGAGGAGGCGCGGCCGGGCCGGCGCGGCAAGCTTGAGGTACACCCCGACCGGGTAGGCGCGCCGAGTGGGGCCGGCACGGCCCCTTCCGGGGAGGGGGCGTGCGGTGCGGCTGACGGGAGTGTCCCCGGCGTCCGGTGGGACCGGGCTTTCCGTGCAGACCACGCTGCCCAACCCGAGTACCCGACCGGGCCTGCGCCTGCCCGGGCGGGTGACCCTCGCGGCCGGCCCGGACAACGTGCTGGTGCGGCACATCCGTCTCGGCCTGGTCACCACCGTCGAGCCGGACGACCCGTCCGCGCCCCGGCGTCTCATGCAGTTCTTCGACCTGCCGATCGCCGGCCGGTTCGTCGTACCGGCCGGTCGGCGACGGGCTGTCGACTTCGCGTTCCCGCTGCCGTGGGAGACCCCGGTGACCACCTTCGGTGGAGTGCCGCTGCTGAGCCTGCGGATGGGTTTGCGGACCGAGGTGTCCCTCGACCCCGATCTCGACCAGGGGGCCATGGTGCCGGTCTTCGTGCACCCGATCCCCACCCAGCAGCACGTGCTGGCGGCGCTGGACACCCTCGGCTTCATGATCCGCCAGTCCGGGTTGCAGGAGGGCGGGTTGCCGGGGGTGGAACACACCCTGCCGTTGCACCAGCGCTGGGGCTACTGGGTGGGGCCGCTCTACGCCGGCCCGATCACCGAGCTGGAATTGATCTTCGTGACCAACTCGGCGGGTCTGGAGGCGATCCTCTGGATGGACCGCCGGCTGGCGCTGGCCGGCATCACCCACCAGAGCATCAGCCGGTTCCGGATCTGGCACGAGGGCGCCGACCGGCGGGACTGGGTCGCCACGGTGGACGGCTGGATCCGCCAGGCGATCAACCGGCACGCCGCCGCTGCCGCACAGGCCGACTGGTCCGCGCAGATCGCGGGATCGGCCCACGTCAGCCGCCACCCAGACGAGCCGATCCGACCGGGTTACGGCCTCGGTGGCACAGCCGGCGGCGCCGGCATAGGAGGCGGCGGCTCCGGCGGCGGCGACGGCACGTGAACTCCCCCCGCCCTCTGCCTCGCCCCCCCGCGCCGCCCCCGGAGCCGCCGACCCGCGCTGCCCTACGGTCGGTCGATCATGGAGTTGTGGTGGGATGAACATCCCGTTTCGCGCCTTTCGTGAGGCACCACAACTCCAAGATCGACGCGTGCGGAGGGCTCGACGTCGCTGACCTCCGCGATCTTGCACTTTCTGCGGCGACAAATCAGTCGAAAGCGCGCGTTTCGTCAACCGAAAGTGCAAGATCGCAGGCTC
>NZ_JBIDCQ010000008.1:105121-200972 GCF_043204655.1 Micromonospora sp. NPDC047762
GCGGGGCTGCGGGGCTGCGGGGCTGCGGGGCTGCGGGGCTGCGGGGCTGCGGGGCTGCGGGGCTGCGGGGCTGCGGGGCTGCGGGGCTGCGGGGCTGCGGGGCAGCCGGGCAGCGCGAGTGGGCGGGCGCGGGCGCGGCGAGGCGCGGGTCAGCCGGCGGTGGCGGTGGCCAGCTTGAGGCTGAAGGCCAGGAACAGGGCTGCCACGGCGGTGGTGCCGCCGGCCGCCAGGCGGCGGCGTTGGCGGAACTGGGCGGCCAGGAAGGTGCCCGCGAAGATCAACGCGGTCAGGTAGAGCACGCTGGTCACCTGCGCGATCAGCCCGAGCAGCAGGAACGACAGCGCCGGCCACGCGTAACCGGGGTCGACGAACTGGATGAAGAACGAGATGAAGAACAGGATCGCCTTCGGGTTCAGCAGGCTGATCACCAGCGCCTTGCGGAACGGGCTGCGCATCGCCGCCGGCTCCGCGGCGTCGATGAGCCGCGGCGTGCTGGGGTCGTTGCGGTCGCGCCAGCGCCGCACGGCGCCGAGCAGCATGGTCACCCCGACATAACCGAGGTACGCGGCACCGGCGTACTTGATCACCATGAACAGCGGCGGATACGCCTTGAGCAGCGACGCCACCCCGGCGGCGGAGAGGAACATCAGCACCCCGTCGCCGACGAACACTCCACCGGCGGCCCGGTAGCCGACCGCGACGCCCCGTTTGGCCGCGGTGGAGAGCACGAAGAGTGAGTTCGGCCCGGGCAGCAGGATGATGGCCACGGTGCCCAGCACGTACGTCCAGATGTCGGTGATTCCCAGCACGCCCGCCATCATCACGCCACCGGTGCCGTCCGCAGAAGTCTTTCTCGCAGCCTGGCCTGTGCGTTCGGCCACTCGTCGACGGTCATCGCGTACTGCACGGTGTCCCGCCAGGAGCCGTCGGGGCGTTGCCGGTGCATCCGCAGCACCCCCTCCCGGGTTGCTCCGAGCCGTTCGATGGCCGCCTGGGAGCGAACGTTGCGGATGTCGGTGTGCCAGGCGACCCGTACCGCGCCCAGGTCGTCGAAGGCCCGGCCGAGCAGCAGCAGCTTCGCCTCGGTGTTGATCCCGGTACGCCACCAGGGCCGGCCGAGGAAGGTGTGCCCGATGGCCACCGCCCGCCGCTGGGGGTCGATGTCGTAGTAGGAGGTGCTGCCCACCACCGCCCCGGTCGCCGCGCACCGCTGCACCCAGGCCACCCGCTCGCCCTGGTGCTGGGCGGCCAGGGCGGTGCCGATCACCTCGGCGGTTTCGGCGGGGACGGTGGGCGGCGCGACGCTGAGGTGCCGCCACACGACAGGGTCCGCAGTGGCGGCGTGCAACTCGTCGGTGTGGGCCAGTTCCAGCGGCTCCAGCCGAACGTGCTCGCCGCGCAGCGGCACCGGGTCGTGCCAGGGCGTGCGGGGCGTCCGCAGGTACGCCGGCAGCGGCGCGGTGACTCCGGAGTCCGGCTCGGGTGCCCCGGCGGTCAGTCGCAGCGGCAGCACGCCGGCCCAGTGCGGCAGGTCCAGGTCGGCCTCGTCCTCGCGGACCCCGCCGGTGCGGGCCCGTACGGACACCTCGCGCAGTGGCAGCGCCAGTACGGCGGTCTCGGCCACTTCGCGACGGCTGGGCGGACGAGTGGCGGTGCTGCGTCCCGGGCCGACCTTCTCGACCAGCGCGGTGAGCATGGCGAGCTTCTCCCGCTCGTCGGTGACCAGTCGGGCGGTGCCGTGCGCGACGACCGAGCGGTAGTTGGCGCTGTGGTGGAACTGGGAGCGGGCGTAGACCAGCCCGTCGAGAATCGTCACCGCGACGCAGACCGGCAACCCGTCGTCGCCCCGGGCGGCGAGCAGCGGCCGACTGCCGGTGGAGCCGTGCAGGTAGAGCGTGTCGCCGATGCGGACGTGCAGGGTGGGCAGCACCCGTGGCTGGCCGTCGACGGTGAAGCTGAGCGCGCAGTCGTACGCCTCGTCGAGCACGGCGTGGGCGGCGGCCTGGTCGTAGCTCATCTTGTCGCGGGAGCGGTGGGGTGTGGTCCGGGCGGTGGGTGGATACATGCGCTCGCCCCTTTGTTCTAGTACAATCTCTTATTTGTGTCAGCACAGTATCAGCTCACCGGTACGACAGCCGTCGAGATTTCGGCCAGCATCGAGTCGGGCATCCGTACCGGCGCCCTGTCACCGGGAGCCGCCCTGCCCCCCGTTCGGGCTCTCGCCACCGAGTTGGGTGTCAGCCCCGCCACCGTCGCCCGCGCCTACCAGGAGCTACGCCAGCGCGGCCTGCTCGCCACCGCTGGTCGGCACGGCACCCGGGTGCGCCCCCGCCCGCCGGTGGCCGCCCGTCGCTCCGCGCTGCGTCCCCCACCGTTGCCCGGCGCCCGGGACCTGTCCCGCGGTGAACCCGACCCCCGTCTGCTGCCCCCGCTGGGCCCGCACCTGGCGGCGCTCGCCAGCGAGAACGGCCCGTCTGTCGGCTACTCCGACGCCGGGGTCCTGCCCGAACTGGCCGAGACGGCCCGCGCCCGGCTGCGTGCCGACGGCGTACCGGCCGGGGAGTTGACCCTGACCGGCGGTGCGCTGGACGGCATCGAGCGGTTGCTCGGCGCCCACCTGCGCCCCGGCGACGCGGTGGCGGTCGAGGACCCGGGCTGGGCCAACCTGCTCGACCTCGTCGCCGCGCTGGGCCTGCGCCCGATCGGCGTACCAGTGGACGACGAGGGGCCGGTGGTCGCCGGCGTGGCAGCGGCGCTCGCCGCCGGAGCGCGGGCGCTGATCGTCACCAGTCGGGCGCAGAATCCGACCGGTGCCGCCGTCTCCGCGGACCGCGCGGAGGCGCTGCGGACGCTACTCGCCGGCCGACGGGACCTGCTGTTGATCGAGGACGACCACGCTGCCGAACTGGCCCTCGTACCCCTGCACCCGCTCGCCGGTGCGACAGCGAGTTGGGCCTTCCTCCGCTCGGTGAGCAAGCCCTTCGGCCCGGACCTGCGGCTGGCGGTGCTGGTCGGCGACGAGACAACTGTGGCCCGGGTGAGCGGTCGTACCCGGGTCGGTGCAGGCTGGGTCTCCACAGTGCTGCAACGTCTGGTGCTCGCCCTCTGGCGGGACCCGACGGTCACCGAGTTGGTGCAGCGGGCGGCGCAGAGCTACGAGCAGCGCCGCGAGGGGCTGCTCGCCGCTCTGGCCGAACGCGGCCTGACCGCACACGGTCGCAGCGGCATCAACGTCTGGCTGCCGGTCGCGGACGAGACCAGCACTGTGACAGCGCTCCGCGACGCCGGCTGGGCGGTGGCCCCCGGCGCGCTCTACCGCATCGCCGCCCCGCCGGCCCTGCGTATCACCGTCAGTTCCCTGGACACCGCCGACCTGGCCCCGCTGGCCGCCGCCCTGACCCACGCCGAAAACCCACCCCCCACCCAAGGCTTCCCCACCTGACCCCCACCCCCGAGCCCGCGCCCCCGCCCCGCCCGCACCCCGCGACCGCGATCTTGCAGTTTCGGTTGGCGAAATGTCGGGCCTGTGGGGGTTGGCCTGCGCAGAAAGTGCAAGATCGCGGGGATTCGGGACGGCGGGGACGGGTATGCGGGCGCCCGGAGGTGGGGGACATGGCTTCTGGTGGGGCTCGTAAGGGGATCTGGATCGCCATCGCGGTGGCGATCATCATCATCGTCATCGTGCTGATCGCGATCGCGTCCGGCGGCGACGGCGGCGGAAACGGGTACTGACGCATCGCGGCCGGGGCGTATCCGGCGGTGAGCATCGAACGGGTATATAACAGTCGGCATGGCCGAGCAGACCGGGAGTGCTCCGGGCGCCCAGCGGTTCATCCCGCCCGACGCCGACACCATCGACGACCTGCGCACCGCCGCGGGCGGCTGCCGGGGCTGCGAGCTGCACCGGGACGCCTCGCAGACGGTCTTCGGCCGGGGTGACGAGAGCGCCCGCGTGGTGCTCGTCGGCGAGCAGCCCGGCGACATGGAGGACCAGAAGGGGCTGCCCTTCGTCGGCCCGGCCGGACGCCTGCTGCGCCGCGCGGTCGACGACGCCGGGCTGGACCCGGGCCACCTTTACCTGACAAATGCCGTAAAGCATTTTCGTTTTGAGCTGCGCGGCAAGCGGCGGATCCACCAGACCCCGGACCAGGCGCACATCACCGCCTGCCGCCCCTGGCTGGTCGCCGAGTTCGCCCGACTGCGTCCGGAGGTCGTGGTGGTGCTCGGCGCGACCGCCGCCAAGGCGCTGCTCGGCCCGTCCTTCCGGGTCACCCGCCAGCGGGGCGAGCTGCTGCCCTGGCCGGAGTCGGCCCAGCACCCCGCGGACTTCGAGCAGGTGCCGGTGGACAACGCCGGAAAGCGGGCCGACGCGCCGCAGGCTCGGCTGTTGGCCACCATCCACCCGTCCGCCGTCCTGCGGGCCGACGACCAGGACAAGGCGTACGAGGGGCTGGTCGCCGACCTCACCGTCGTCACCCGCGCCCTGCCTGCCTAGCCGGCGACCAGGGCCCACCGCGGCCCGAGCTGGCGACCAGGGCTCACCACGGCCCACGGACGGCCCACCACGGCTAACGCCGGCGACCGCAGCCGCCCCGGCCCGAACCGGCGGAAATTGCCGCCCGGGTCGCGTGCCGAGGCGATACCCGCCGGAAACGGCGATGCGTGAACCGCGTAACAGATCCTCTGCAGACTCATGCGAGTCGATCTTGTAGGGGAGGCCGTTATGAGCGATCAGACGCAGTCGATGGTCAGCCGGCGTGGGTTCCTGCGTACGGTCGGAATCAGCGGTGGTGCCGGAGCGATGCTCGCCACGATGGGCGCCATGGGGCTGGCCCCCAGCGCAGCGGCCTCGGTCACCCCGGCATTCCGGCCGCCGGAACCCTCCGACTTCACTCTCAGCGGGCGGTCGGGCGCCAGCGTGGTCGTGCTCGGCGGCGGCATCGCCGGGCTCACCACGGCGTACGAGTTGGGCAAGGCCGGCTATCACTGCACCGTCCTGGAGGCGCGGCACCGAGCCGGTGGGCGGAACCTGACCATTCGGGGCGGCGACGTCGAGACCGACCTCGACGGACGCACCCAGCGGGCCGGCTTCTCCGACGGGGTCTACTTCAACGCCGGGCCGGGCCGCATTGCACAGTGGATGGTCACGATGGACTACTGCCGGGAACTCGGCGTACCCATCGAGGTCTTCACCAACCAGAACGCCGACGCCTGGATCTACAACGAGTCCGCCGGGATGACCGAGCCGGTCCGGTACCGCACCGCCAAGGCCGACGTGTACGGCTACGTCTCGGAGCTGCTCGCCAAGGCCACCGACCAGGGCGCGCTGGATGCCCGGCTCACCACCGAGGACCGTGACCGGCTGCTGTCGTTCCTGCAGAGCTTCGGCGCGATCGGCGGACGGACCAGCGACTGGGCGTACACCGGGACCAACCGTCGCGGCTTCTCCGCGTATCCCGGTGCGGGTAACGACGTGGGGAGTCCGCTCGGTGCGCCGCCGGCGCTCGCCGACGTGTTCGCCAGCAACATCGGCCGGTACTTCTCCTTCGAGTTCGGCTACGACCAGGCCATGCTGATGTTCCAGCCGGTCGGCGGGATGGACCAGATCCCCCGAGCCCTGGCCCGCGCGGTGGGCCCGCACCGGATCCGACTCAACGCCGAGGTCACCGGGGTGACCGACCGGGGCAGCCGGGTCGAGGTGACCTATCGGCAGGGCGGCCGGCAGTCGCAGGTCACCGCCGACTACTGCGTGGCGGCCCTACCGCCGCACCTGATGGCCCGGGTGCCGCACAATCTCGGCACGGCGGTGACCGCGGCCCTGGCCGATTTTCCGGTCACCGCCTCCGGGAAGATCGGCCTGGAATACCGCAGCCGCTGGTGGGAGACCGATCAGCGGATCTACGGCGGCATCACCGAGACCGACCTGGACCTGTCGCACATCTGGTACCCGTCCTACGGCTTCCACGGCAAGCGCGGCCTGGTGGTCGGGTACTACAACACCGGGGCGAACGCCAGGGCGTACAGCGGGCTCACGCCGGAGCAGCGCAGCGAGCGCGCGATCAGCCAGGGTGTGAAGATCCACGGTGACAAGTACCGCAGTGAGCTGGTCACCTCGTACTCCCACGCCTGGGACCGGACCCGCTACATCGAGGGCGCCTGGACGTCGCCCCGGTACGGCACGGCCGGCTACAACCTGCTGCTCCAGCCGGCCGGGCGGGTCTACTTCGCCGGGGACTGGCTCAGCCACGAGGTGGCCTGGCAGCACGGCGCGTTCGTCGCGGCGCGTTCGGCGGTCTCCGCACTGCACCAGCGGGTGATGGCGGGCTGACCCTGAGCTGTCCAGATCTTGGACAGTTTCCGTCAGCGGATGACGGAAACTGTCCAAGATTGACGGTGCTTCGCGGATCGAGTGGCTGGGTAACCGGTGTCGATGGACGTTGACAACGGGGAGCGTCGGGTGGGTGTGGCCGCCGGGCGCCGCGGGAGATGGAAGCGGTTCTTCGAGCGGGCGCCCGGCTTGCAGCTCATGGCCGTCTACTGGGTGCCGATGACGGTGCTCATCGGGCTGCCGGTGCGCTGGCTCCTCGACCGGCAGGAGCCGCTGGTCGAGGCCGTGCTGAACGGTGCGCTGAACCTCGTCTGGGTCGGCCCCGCCGTGTACTTCAGTCGGTGGAGCGCGGGCGAGCAGGTCGCCCGGCGCGATCCGGAGGGGTACGCGCTGCGCCAGGCAGTGCACACCAGCGCCGTGCCCGCGGACGAGGCCACGCGGGCCGCACTGCCCCGCTATCTGGTCGAGCAGCGGCGAGCCACCTGGGCGGCGCTGCTGGCCATCCTGGGCATCTGCCTCGGGCTGGTCCTGCTCGCTCTGCTCGCCGCCGACAACGAGGGCTTCGCGGTGATCTTCGGTGTGGTCGCCGCCGTCAGTGTGGTCGTCGCCGCGCGCACCCTGACCCGGATCCGTCGGCTGGCATCCCTGCTGGCCGCGCCCAGCCCACCACAACCGCGCGGGTAGGACCCGCCCGCCGCCCGCCGCCCGCCGCCCGCCGCCCGCCGCCCGCCGCCCGCCGGGAACCGGCTGTCGGTTCGGCTGTCGGCAAAACCCACTGCCGCTGGTAGGTGTGGGTGCGCGAGGATGAGCCACCCCTTCCGACAGGAGCGCCGATGGCGACCGACCTGACCGCGCCGCGTACCGTCGCCCGACCCGACGTCGCGTCGATCCAGCGGCGTACGCTGCGGCTGCTCTTCACCACCCAGATCATCGGCGGGATCGGCGTGACCATCGGCATCGCCGTGGGCGCGCTGCTCGCGGCACGGATCGCCGGGACCGCGGTGGCCGGTGTCGCGCAGAGCGCCGGGGTGGTCGGTGCCGCGCTGCTCGCCGTCCCGGTCACCCGGATCATGGCGCGGCACGGCCGCCGGCCGGGCCTGGTGCTGGCGTACGCGATCGGCGCCGTCGGTGGCCTGCTGGTGGTGCTGGCCGCGGCCACCCGCTGGGTGCCGCTGCTCTTCCTCGGCATGCTGCTCTTCGGCGGGGGCACCGCGGCGAACCTCCAGGCCCGCTACACGGCCGTGGACCTCGCCGAGCCGGTCCGCCGGGGGCGGCAGCTCTCCCTGATCGTCTGGGCCACCACCATCGGTGCGGTGGCCGCGCCGAACTTCGCCGCGCTGGCCGACCGCGTCACCACCGGCTGGGGGTTGCCCCCGTTGGCCGGCCCGTTCGCGTTCAGCGCGGCCGCGTTCGTGCTGGCTGCCGTCGTACTCCTCGGGTTGCTCCGGCCCGACCCGCTGCTCACGGCGCGGCGGCTCGCGGCGGCCGACGCACCGGCCGCCGATCTGCCGCCGGCCGCCGACGCGACGGCGACCGCTGTGGCGGCCGAGGCGCCGGCGGCGGGTGGCGGCGCGACGCCGGCCGCCGCGCCGGTCAAGGTGCGCGTGCCGCGCGGCGCCGGAATGCGTGCGGCCTGGTCGGTGGTACGCGGACAGCCCGCCGCCCGACTCGGCATCGCCGCCGTGGCGGTGGGTCACCTGGTGATGGTGGCGGTGATGGCGATGACTCCGGTCCGGCTCGGTGAGTCGCACGCCGACGCCGACGTGTTGCGGCTGGTCGGCATCGTGCTGAGCCTGCACATCGCCGGCATGTACGCGTTCTCCCCGGTGGTGGGTTGGCTCACCGACCGGCTCGGTCGACGGGCGGTGATCCTCGGTGGGGTGGGGCTGCTGCTGGCCGCCTGCGCGGTCGCCGGCACCGCCGGGCACCACACGCCTCGGCTCTCGGTCGGCCTGGTTCTGCTCGGGTTGGGCTGGTCGGGGACGATGGTGGCCGGCTCGACCCTGCTGTCCGAGTCGGTGGCGGCCGCCGTGCGGCCGAGCGTCCAGGGGCTGTCCGACCTGATCATGGGGTTGGCCGGGGCCGGGGCTGCCGTGGTCAGCGGGTTTGTCATGCAGTTCGCCGGTTATCCCGTGCTCACCCTGCTCGCGGCGGTCGCGGCGGCGCCCCTGGTGGCGCTAGCGTTGCGCCCGGTGCCGACCGGGGCGCCGGACGAGGAGGGCTGATCACTGTGCGGCTGACCGACTTCTGGACGCGGCTGGACGAGGCGTTCGGGCCCGGCTACGCGGCCAGCATCGCCCGCGATCAGGTGCTGTCCCAGCTCGGCGGGCGGACCATCGAGCAGGCCCTCGCATCGGGGGAGCAGACGCACGTGGTGTGGCGGGCGGTTTGTGCCGCATACCCCGACCGGGTGCCCGCGCGACTACGCTGAGCAGCCTTTTTGCCGGTTCCGCGTGTCGCTTGTCGAGTCGTACACCTGTTCGGCTATTGTCCACAGCGGGGTGCTCGTCCACAGCTCGCGGCCCGTCGGCTGGTTTTCTGTCGGACCTAGCGCCTAGCGTGTCCGCGTGACGCGAAGCTCAGCAAAGACGCCGGCGAAGGCAGGGGTGGCAACCATGGCAGCAGGGCCTGACCGGGAGAAGGCACTCGACCTTGCTCTCGCTCAGATTGACAAGCAATTTGGCAAGGGCTCGGTGATGCGGCTGGGTGATCGGCCGGTCATCCAGACCGCGATCATTCCGACCGGCTCCATCGCGCTCGACGTGGCCCTCGGCATTGGCGGCCTGCCCCGTGGCCGGGTGGTCGAGATCTACGGTCCCGAGTCCAGCGGTAAGACCACTGTGGCACTGCACGCGGTGGCCAACGCCCAGCGCAACGGCGGCATCGCCGCCTTCATCGACGCCGAGCACGCGCTCGACCCGGAGTACGCGAAGGCCCTCGGCGTCGACACCGACGCGATGCTGGTCTCCCAGCCGGACACCGGCGAGCAGGCGCTGGAGATCGCGGACATGCTGATCCGCTCCGGCGCTCTGGACATCATCGTGATCGACTCGGTGGCGGCCCTGGTGCCACGCGCCGAGATCGAGGGCGAGATGGGCGACAGCCACGTGGGCCTCCAGGCCCGGCTGATGAGCCAGGCGCTCCGGAAGATCACCGGTGTGCTCAGCAACACCGGCACCACGGCGATCTTCATCAACCAGCTGCGGGAAAAGATCGGTGTCATGTTCGGCAGCCCGGAGACCACCACTGGTGGTCGGGCGCTGAAGTTCTACGCCTCGGTCCGGCTCGACGTGCGACGCATCGAGAGCCTCAAGGACGGCACCGACGTGGTCGGTAACCGCACCCGGGTCAAGGTCGTGAAGAACAAGGTCGCCGCGCCGTTCAAGCAGGCCGAGTTCGACATCATGTACGGCAAGGGCATCTCGCGTGAGGGCTCGCTGATCGACGTCGGCGTGGAGCAGGCGATCATCCGCAAGTCCGGAGCGTGGTACACGTACGACGGCGACCAGCTCGGCCAGGGCAAGGAGAAGGCCCGGGAGTTCCTGAAGGAAAACCCGGACGTGGCCGCCGAGATCGAGAAGAAGATCCTGGAGAAGCTCGGCGTCGGGGTCGGTGCGGGTGACGCCGCCGGTGGCCCGGAGCTGCCGCCGGTCGACTTCTGACCGGTCGCTGACCCATGGCAGGACGACGCGCTCGTACGGGGCGGGGCTGGGATGCCAGTCCGCCTCGTACGGGCGACGCCACCGATGCACCCCGCCCTCGCCGAGGCCGCCGGGGTCGGTCCGAGGAGGCCGACTCCGTCGAGTCTCCGGCCCCTCCCCGCGACGAGTCCGAGGTGGCCCGCGAGATCTGTCTGCGCCAGCTTGCCGTCCGGCCCCGCACCCGGGCCGAGCTGGCCGGGGCGTTGGCGAAGCGGGGCATCTCCGAGGAGGTCTCGGCCGAGGTGCTCGACCGGTACGACGAGGTCGGCATCATCGACGACGCCGCGTTCGCCCGGGCCTGGGTGTCCAGCCGGCACACCGGGCGCGGCCTCGCTCGCCGGGCACTCGCCAACGAGCTGCGCCGCAAGGGCGTGGATGGCGAGGTGGCCACCGAGGCGCTGGGTGAGCTGGACGAGGAGACCGAGGCGGACACCGCCCGTGGCCTGGTGGAGCGCAAGCTGCGCACCGCCCGAGGCGAGCCGGACGCGGTCTTCCGCCGGCTGGTGGGCATGCTGGCCCGCAAGGGTTACCCGCCCGGTGTGGCCATCCGGGCGGTGAAGGACGCGCTCGCCGCGCAGAGCGCCGAGGCGGCCGAGTTCGCCGAGCAGATCGACGCCGACGCGCTCGCCGACGCCGAGGGTGAGTTGGAGCGCGACAACCGTCTGGTCGAGTGAGCGGTCCGCTGCGACTTCCCGATGGAGGTGCGGGCCCGATGTTGAAGGCATGTCTGAACGGCGGGCACGGCCGGGAGGCACATCCGGCCGTGCCGCTGACGGCGGCGGAGCTGGCCGCCGACGCGGCCCGTTGCGCGGCGCTCGGCGTGGCGGCCGTCCATGTCCATCCCCGGGACGAGGCCGGTGCCGAGTCGCTGCGGCCGGCGGTGATCGCCGGCGCGCTGACCGCGATCCGGGCCGCTCGGCCGGGGCTGCCGGTCGGGGTGAGCACCGGGGCCTGGATCTCGCCGGATCCGGCTGCCCGCGTGGCCGCCGTCCGGGCCTGGCCGGTGCTGCCCGACTTCGCCTCGGTCAACGCGCACGAGCCCGGCGCCGAGGCGGTCGCGGCTGCCCTGCACGAGCGTGGTGTGCTCGTCGAGGCAGGGCTGTGGACGCTCGACGCGGTCGCGGCGTACCGGCGGTGGCGGGTGCCGGCCGGGCGGGTTCTGGTCGAGTGCATGGCCGAGGACGTGGCTGTCGCGTTGGCCGACGCCTCCCGGATTCTCGCAGCGCTGCCGGCGGGCGCGCCGTCGGTGTTGCTGCACGGCGAGGGTCCGGCGACCTGGCCGGTCCTCGCCGAGGCGGTGCGCCGGGGTCTGGACACCCGAATCGGGCTCGAGGACACCCTGTGCCTGCCGGACGGCTCACCCGCAGGGGGCAACGCGGCACTGGTCGTCGCGGCGGTGGCGGGCGGAGCCGGCTGACGTCTGGTGAGACGGTTCCGTCACACCTCGCTTGTCGTCGGCCGCGTCCGACAGCCGGCTGGACGGCGCTGAGCAGGCCCGACACGTCAAGGCCTGGGCACGCCTCGCGGAGTTTGTCCCTTCCTGTCCGCCGAGATATCAGCGCGCGGTGACGGTTCAACTTCTCTCCGTTCGGGGGGTTTGATCATGAGTCCTTGACCAGAACACCCCCGGAGACCTAGCCTCGCCATACAGGCTCACATTGCCCGACCAGCGCAGGCTAAGCGCACAACATAGATCGCGTAACAGAACAGCATCACTTTGGCCGACTCCGCGGCCTTTGGCGGCAGTTCCGGACAGGCCGGTCCGGAACGCTGCGACAACTGCACCCGGTCGCCGACGCTGCCCCACGGGCACCGCCGGCGGAGAAAGCTACCCACGGCCAGCCGCTCCGGTCGGGCGTCCACAGCCGCAGGAGTGTGCCCCCGGCACGGTCGCTGCGGTCTCGACGTTAGGGGAGGCGGCCATGGCGGGGCGGCGGCACAGGTTCAGCGGTAGACCCGACGGGGTCCCGGCATGAACGCGTTCGATGTCGTGCTCCTCGCGGCCGTCCTCGTCCTCGCGGTGGTGGTGATCGGGGCCGTGCTGGTCGGCATCCGGACACTGCGCCGGATGGGCGCCGCGCCGGCTCCGGAGGATCCCGCCTTCATCGCCGAGAAGGACCGCCAGGAGCAGTCGCTGGCCGCCCTACGGACCGCGGCCGATGAGGCGAACAGCACGATCGACGTGGCGAAGTCAGCGGCCGCGGCGGCCCGTACCGAGGCGGCGGCTGCGAAGGCCGAGGCGAAGGCGGCCCGCGCCGAGGCACGGCGGGTCCTCGACGACGCCCGAGCCGAGGCGGACACCGTTCTGGAGCGCGCCCACAAGCAGGCCGAGGCGGACGCCGAACAGTTGCGGACGGCGGCCCGGCGCAGCGGCGAGCGGGAGGTCGCCGTACTCGCCGCCACCACCCGGGAACAGGCCGCCGAGGTGGAACGTCGGGCAGCTCGGATGGACGAGCGGGAGCGGATGCACACCGAGGAGGTGGAGCGGTTCGCCGAGCGGGAGCGGCAGCTCACCGCCGCGAAGGCCGCCCTCGCCGCCCGGGAGGCCGCGCTCGCCCAGCGCGAGGCCGAGCTGGCCGAGTCGGAGGAGCTGCGCCGCCGGGAGCTGGAGCGGATCGCCGGGCTCACCGCCGACTCCGCGCGTCTGGAACTGGTCGACGCCATCGAGACGTCTGCCAAGCGGGAAGCGGCGCTGCTCGTGCGGGACATCGAGTCCGACGCGCGCAACACGGCCGAGCAGCGCGCCAGGCACATCGTGGTGGACGCGATCCAGCGGGTCGCCAGCGAGCAGACCGCGGAGAGCGTGGTCAGCGTCCTGCACCTCCCCGGTGACGAGATGAAGGGGCGGATCATCGGCCGGGAAGGGCGCAACATCCGCGCCTTCGAGTCGGTGACCGGCGTCAACCTGATCATCGACGACACCCCCGAGGCGGTGCTGCTCTCCTGCTTCGACCCGGTTCGTCGCGAGGTGGGTCGGGTGACTCTGGAGAAGCTGGTCCTGGACGGGCGTATCCACCCGCACCGGATCGAGGAGGTCTACGACCTGGCCCGGCAGGAGGTGGAGCAGCTCTGCCTCCGGGCCGCCGAGGACGCCCTTGTCGAAGTCGGCATCACCGAGATCCACCCGGAGCTGGTGACCCTGCTCGGTCGGCTGCGTTACCGCACCTCATACGGGCAGAACGTGCTCAAGCACCTGGTCGAGACCGCCCACATCGCCGGCATCATGGCCGCCGAGCTGCGGTTGGACGTGCCGATCATCAAACGGTCGGCGTTCCTGCACGACATCGGCAAGGCGCTCACCCACGAGGTGGAGGGCAGCCACGCCATCATCGGCGCGGACCTGGCCCGCAAGTACGGCGAGCACGAGGACGTGGTGCACGCCATCGAGGCGCACCACAACGAGGTGCCCCCGCAGACCATCGAGGCCGTGCTCACCCAGGCTTCCGACGCCTGCTCGGGTGGTCGGCCGGGCGCGCGCCGGGAAAGCCTGGAGGCGTACGTCAAGCGGCTGGAGCGGATCGAGGAGATCGCGGCCGGCAAGCTCGGCGTGGACAGGGTCTTCGCCATGCAGGCCGGCCGCGAGATCCGGGTGATGGTCAAGCCGGACGACGTGGACGACATCGGGGCGGCCGTGCTGGCCCGCGACGTGGCCAAGCAGATCGAGGAGGAGCTGACCTACCCGGGTCAGATCCGGGTCACAGTGGTCCGCGAGTCCCGGGTCACCGAGATCGCCCGCTGAGTCGGGCCGGCAGCGCTCGCCGAGCGGATACCGACAGATGACCGAAGGCCGCCCCGAACTGCTCGGGGCGGCCTTCGGGCCTTCTGATCGGTGTGACGTGGCTCAGACGCCCCCGCCGCCTCCGCCCGCGCCCTCGGCCTGGGACATCAGGGCCGCCGGCGGCGGGTTCTGCGCCGGGGTGCCGGCGGTCTTGCGGCCCCGGGCGAGCCGCCTTTGGACGTACTGAGCGAGCTTCGACAGCGAGTAGTTCACCACGATGAAGAGCGCGGCGATCACGACGTAGACCTGGATCGGGTTGCCCAGCACGCCGATGATCTGTTTGCCGATGTTCAGCGTCTCCTCGTAGCTGATGATGAACCCCAGCGAGGTGTCCTTGAGCACCACGACAAGCTGGCTGATCAGTGCCGGCAGCATGATCCGGAAGGCCTGCGGCAGCAGGATCATCCGGGTGGTCTGGGTCGGGGAGAGCCCGATGGCGGCAGCGGCCTCCGCCTGGCCGCCCGGCAGCCCCTCCATGCCGGAGCGGAGGATCTCGCCGATCACCACCGAGTTGTAGATGGTGAGGCCGATGACCAGGTACCAGAGGTTGTCGAAGTACAGGCCGAACTCGGGGAAGCCGCGGGCCACGAAGAAGATGGTGAGCACGACGGGCAGGCCGCGGAACACCTCGACGCAGACGCGGGTGATCGCCGACAGCACCGCGCTCAGCCCGCGCAGCAGGTACGCCAGCGGCGTCGCCGCGCCGACGAACCGCCGTCGGGTCAGGCTCTTGAGCTGGATCCGCAGGACGGCGAGCAGCGTTCCGACCACCAGCGAAGCCACGATGGCCAGCGCCGCCGCGAACAGGGTGTTCTTGAAGCCGAGGCCGATCCGATCCCAGACCTGGGAGAAGTTCTCGTTGGAGGGATCGACCAGCGGCCCCCACAACTCCAGCGAGAACTGGCCCTTGTCCTCCAGTGGCCGGTAGATCAGGAAGTACGCCCCGATCAGCAGGACCACGCTGGCGACCAGGCTGCTGATGAGGGTGATCCGCCGCTGGCGGGGGCCGGGAACGTCGTACAGGACGCTGGTCTGCCGGGTCATCGTGCCACCGCCTGTCGCTTCTCCAGCCGGTCCAGCAGGGCGCCGAGCGGCACTGTCATGATCAGATATCCGATCGAGATGCCGATGGCGACGGGGATGAAGGCGTAGCCCTCGGCCGAGGTGAGCTGATCGGCGCTCTGCGACAAATCACCGACCACCCCGAAGAAGCCGACCAGCGCCGAGTTCTTGATCATCGCAATGATCACGGAGCCGAGCGGCACCACGGAGGCCTTCCAGGACTGGGGCAGAACCACGTGCCGCAGGTTCTGGCCGAAGGTCAACCCGATTGAGCGGGCGGCCTCCGCCTGTCCGGGTGGGACCGCGTTCACCCCCGAGCGCAGCGCCTCGCAGACGAACGCGGCGGTATACAGCACGAGGGCGATCAGCGCGAACCGAAAATACGGAAGATCGGTGCCGAGGCGGGTGAACAGCGAGTCGAGCACCGGGACGCGGAGGAAGTCCGCGTTGGAGCCGAGCGCCGGCAGGCCGAACGCCGCGAAGAACATCACCACGGTCAGCGGCATGTTGCGGAAGACGTTCACGTAGCCGGTGCCGAGCGCGCGGAGAGGCGGCACCGGTGAGATGCGCAGCACCGCCACGATGGCGCCCAGGACGAGGGCGCCGATCGCGGCGAGGACGCAGATCTGGAGGGTGAGCCAGAAACCACCCGCAAAGACGTCGAACTTGTCGATGAGCACGTTCACGGGTCGGCGTTCCTCCCCACCCTCCAGATCGAAGGATCAGATCAGTAGCGGTTGATGGTCGGCGGCGTGCCCAGCGTGGCGCCGAACTTGCCGGCGGTCTCGTCCCAGGCGCTCTTCCAGCGACCGTCCGTGAAGATCTTCTCGAGCAGGTCGTTGATGAAGGTACGGAAGGCGGTGTCGTCCTTCTTGACACCGATGCCGTACGGCTCCTTGGTGAAGTTGTCGGTGGCCATCTTGAACGACGCCTCGTCCTTGGCGATGTAGCCGAGCAGGATCACGTTGTCAGTGGTGACCGCGTCTACCTGCTTGCCCTTGAGCGCGTCCCGGCACTTGTCGTACGTGTCGAAGAGCACCAGCTGGCTGCCGACGTCCTTGACGTACTTCTTGATCTCCTCGGCCGGCGTGGAGCCAGTGACCGAGCAGACCTTCTTGCTGCCGTCCTTGAACGAGTCCGGCCCGGTGATCGCCGCGTCGTCCTTGCGGACCATGATGTTCTGGCCAGCCTCGTAGTACGGACCGGCGAAGGAGATTTTCTCCTTGCGCTCGTCCTTGATCGTGTAAGTGGCGGCGACCAGGTCGACCGTGCCGTTTACGATCACGTCTTCGCGCACCTTGGAGGGCGTCTCCACCCACTCGATCTTGTCCTCGGGGATGCCGAGTTCCTTGACGACGATCTTGGCGATCTCGACGTCGAAGCCCTCCGGCTTGCCCGACAGGCCCTTCTGACCGAAGCCCGGCTGGTCGAACTTGGTGCCGACCTTGATCTTCTGGGCCTTGTTCAGCTTCTCCATGGTGCTGCCGGCGGCGAAGGACTTGCTGCCGGCGCCGGTGCCCTCCCCGCCGTCGTCGCCACCACAGGCGGTGAGGCCGAGCGCCAGAGCGGCGACCGCGGCGACTGCCGCAACGCGCTTGATACGCATACTCTTCTCCTTCTTCAACGGAGCCCACCGAGTACGGCGCGCTCCACTACGGACGCCTAGTGCGTGAGGATCTTGGAGAGGAAGTCTCGGGCCCGCTCACTGCGCGGATTCGCGAAGAACTCCGTCGGTGGGGCGTCCTCGACCAGCTGCCCGTCGGCCATGAAGATGACCCGGTTCGCCGCGTGCCGGGCGAAGCCCATCTCGTGGGTCACCACGACCATCGTCATGCCGTCGCTCGCCAGCGAGGTCATCACGTCGAGCACCTCGCCGACCATCTCCGGGTCCAAGGCGCTGGTCGGCTCGTCGAAGAGCATCGCCTTGGGCTGCATGGCCAGCGCTCGGGCGATTGCCGCCCGCTGCTGCTGGCCGCCGGAGAGTTGGGCTGGGAACTTGTCCGCCTGGTTGGCGATGCCAACCCGGTCGAGCAGAGCCAGGCCGCGCTCGCGGGCGGCGGCCGGCTTCTCCTTGCGGACCTTGATCGGGCCGAGGGTGACGTTCTCCAGGATGGTCTTGTGTGCGAAGAGGTTGAAGGACTGGAAGACCATGCCGACCTCGCTGCGTAGCTTGGCGAGGGGTTTGCCCTCGGCTGGCAGCGGCTGGCCGTCGAAGGTGATGGTGCCCGAGTTGATCGGTTCCAGTCGGTTGATCGTGCGGCACAGCGTCGACTTGCCGGAGCCGGACGGGCCGATCACCACGACCACCTCGCCCCGCCCCACCGACAGTGAGACGTCGTCCAGCACGTGCAGCGGCCCGAACCACTTGTTGACCGCGTCCAGCACGATGAGCGGTTCGCCCGTCGTCACGTCGTCCACCGTCCCCTGTCGTCTCCCGGATCGGGGTCGGTTGACCCCCGGTGCGGCCACTGTAGGCGGCCTGAAGTGGCGAAGTGCAACTCGGTTGGTCACGGAGCGGTAACACCACGCGTGGTCTGAGCGCAAGCTGTCGTGACGCATTTAGTTCACAATGGCGACACCTATCGCTCGACGACAATGAGATATCACGGCTGGAGGTTCTGGCAATGCAGGAACGGAGTTCCCTTTTGCGGGCTTCGCCCCGAACCGCGCCGTGTTGTCTCGGCCGGATCACGGGCGGCTTTACGTGGTGATAGCGTCTTGCGGTAGATCCGATAGTCAAGTATTTTATATCGACATCCACCTATTTATTGTTTTTGGAGGTTGTCGGGATGATTCGCATTGCGCCCGATGGGGCGCGGCTTGACATCGATCTTCCTCAAGAATTCGGCAAACCGGACTGGGTGTGTGTGACGCGTATTTCCGGTGTGCGCGTCCAGCGGGATTTCCACGTGACGGCAGTCGGCCAGTACCAGGTGATTCAGAAGAAGATGATGCCAGGCGCATCCAAGCGCGTCTTCGCCCGTAAGGGATACGACGTCCACCTGTACGAGGCGGCCGACCGCTCCGACAGCTGCCTGGTCTGGGTTGGCCCCTACCACGAGGCGACCACCTGGTTCGGAGCCGCCGCTCCGCGGTCCGAACTGCTCGCCTCCCTCATCAACTCGATCCATTTCGAGGACTCGGAGAACGGCGCCCAGGTCAGGCCCAGCGTCCCGCAGATGAGTCAGCAGCATGGGACGCTCGTCGCGGCCTGGAGCGAGTGGGCGTTCCTCTGCATCCGTCCCGCCGAGGAGGCCGCCGCGGTCCTGCCGGAGTGGCGAGGGCTGGTGCGCGACGATCAGGAGATCTGGCGGAGCGACCGTGGCCTTGAGGGTGCCGAGGGCGAGCGCTTGGCCGGCACGGCTTATCAGTGGCGGTATGTCGTCGCCGGCCCGCAGACGGTGACCGAGTTGACCTTCCACCCGCCGGGGAGCCCGCTTCGCCCCCAGGCGCTCTCCGACGATCCCGATCGTCGGGCGTCGGCTGTGCTCGACGGACTCCGTGCCACCTGGGCCGGGTAGTGGCTCTCTCGCTGCCAGCCGCGCTGGCCCTGCTCGCGATACTCGTCGCAGTGTTCGCCCTTGTCGCGGTCGCCGGGGTCTACTCCCGGCTCAGGCAGGTCGAACAAGTGATCGCCGATCTGACGGTCGGCGGAGGCCGGCGGGACACCCTGCCCGCACCGCTGCGGCCGCAGCCCGGGGAGTCCGCCACGGTCCTGTTGACCCTCGACGGGGAGTGCCCCATCTGCCACCGACTCGCCAAGGCGGTGGAGGAGGAGTTGGCGACTGCCGCTTGGGCCGGGCTGCGTGTGGTGCGGGTCTTCAGCAGCATCGACGCCAGGGACCGGCATCCGGATGTGGTCGCCATGGAGACCGTGGCGGATCCGGACGTCTGGGCGGCGGTCTACGAGGGATACAACCCCACGCTCTCCGTCGTCAATGCCGCTGGCGAAGTGATCTTCCGGCGTTTTGTCTACGCCGACACGAACCTGACCGAACTTCTTGCCGAGGCGAGCGCCGTGGGCCTCGCGCAGGGCAAGCGTGCACCCTCCCGGGAGGCAGTATGAATCTCAGCGTCATTCCGTCCGCCGATGACATGCCTGCCGACGCCGTCTCGAGCGTCCTGGTCGCGCGTCTTCGACAGATCAAGCCGTCGCGACGGACGGTGTTCAAGGGCCTCATGGTCTCCGCGATGGCAAGCACCCTCGTGCCGTTGGACTGGGCCATCAACAAACGAGCCGCCTTCGCCGGCCCCACGAGCGAGCACACGTCCTGTCCCTGGGACTACACGCCCTCGTCGGCCAACTGGTGGAGCGGTACGGGGCAGTGCACGGGTGGCTGGCGTCGGGGTTCGTGGCCGTGCGCCAGCAAATACCACTTCGAAGGCTTCCGCTCGTACAGCGACGAGGGCTACACCTCCAACCGCGTCACCACCTACTGCAGCAGCAGAAACGCGTGGCGGTGGAACGGTTACCGGTGCTCGGACGCGATGACCACCACCGTGTGGAACAGCGGAGAGCGTCACTACGACCTGACCATTGCGCAGTGCGCGGTGTAACAACGTGACACGTAACAAGTACGGGGATTCGGCGGAGCGTCCAGCGCTCCGCCGACACCTTCTGGACCCTCGGACCTTGGCAGCCTTGATCCTGCTGGCGGCAGCCGCGCCGCTGGCATTGAGTCAGATGCTGCCCGACCCTTCCCGCCTCCCCGCGCTGGCCGCGCTGGCTGTCGCCGGCGCGGCGGCTGGCTACGCCAACTCCGGCTCCACTTGAAGCCACAATTCAGCATTCTTGCTGACCGCGTCGGTCTGGCGCGGAAAGAGTCCGTTGTTGTATTTCGGAATCGGCCTGTTCACCGGAGCTGTTGTTGTAGCGGTAATCGCCGCAGTCGTCGGTGGTATTGCGCAGTCTGTCATGCCGGGGATCCTTCGATGGATTCTGCTGGGCGCGATCGCAGCGGTGATACTTGCCCGTGAGTTCGGACTGGTGTCCTTCCGGATCCCGGAGAATCGACGCCTGGTGCCCGAGTCGGTGACCAGTCGGGGGCCCGAGGTGGGTGGATTCCAGTTTGGGTTCGAGATGGGCACGGGAATGCGGACCTACTCACCGTCCGCACTGCCGCACCTTCTGCTCATCGCGATCTTGCTCGTGGTTCCGTTCATTGGTGCGCTGTGCCTGGCGTTCGGATTTGCTGTCGGACGCTGGATCATGGCGGCGGGCAGCGTCGGATACGACGAAGACGGTACGTGGAGCCTGCTGTGGGCCCGGTACGCACGTCTGCTGGTTGCCGCTATGGCCGTCGTTGTCGTGATCATGGGCGTGATTGGATTGATGTGAGATTGGCAGCGTTCCCAGCCGGGTGGCGACGCATGGATCCACGGCGCATCTACCTGGTGTACGACAGCCGGTGCGGGGACTGCCGCGGTGTCGCGGCCCAGGCGGAGCACGTCATGGCACGGCCGGTTGCGTTGCGGTCGTGCCATGATCCGAACCCCGACTGGCGGACGCAGCCGGTGGCCGTCGAGAGGCCCAACTGCCACCGTCCACTGCTCGTGCTGGAGATGGAGGACGGTGACCTCGTCGAGGTTGCCGGCCTTCTCCTCTGGTGGCATGCTGCCCGGCTGGTCCATCCCGCACGGTGGTTCCCGGCGCTTCGGCTCGCGTTCCGGGTGGCCCGCCTGATGGCGACACGACAACGGCCGCCTCGCCGTCCAGGGCGCCCGGGTTGGATCAGCGGCACGTAGATTGATCACCGTTGGTGACGTCAGGTGGCGCCGTTCGGCTGCTCCCATCCGACGGGCCACCTGACGTTTCCTGAGGAGCGTGATGGAACCGGTACGGTTGACCAAGTACGCCCGCGGCGGTGGCTGCGCCTGCAAGATCCCGCCCGGCGAGCTGGAGATCATGGTGGCCGGTCTCGGCCCGGCGACCGGCACCGCCGAGTTGCTGGTCGGGTTGGACCACGGCGACGACGCGGCGGTGGTGCGCCTGGATGAGCGGACCGGCCTCGTCAGCACCGCCGACTTCTTCACCCCGGTGGTCGACGACGCGTACGACTGGGGCCGGATCGCCGCGGCCAACGCGCTCTCCGACGTGTACGCGATGGGCGGCACCCCGCTGGTGGCGCTCAACCTGCTCTGCTGGCCGCGCGACGTGCTGCCGCTGGAGTTGGCTCGTGAGGTGCTGCGCGGCGGCCAGGACGTGGCGCGGGAGGCCGGCTGTCACCTGGCCGGTGGGCACAGCGTGGACGACGACGGTCCGAAGTACGGTCTCGCGGTCACCGGCACTGTTCGCCCCGAGGAGCTGATCACTCTCGACGCCGGTCGGGACGGAGTGCCGTTGTCGCTGACCAAGCCGCTCGGTGTGGGTGTGCTGAACACCCGGCACAAGGCGACGGGGGAGAGCTTCCCGGAGGCGGTGGCCACGATGAGCGCGCTCAATCGGGAGGCCGCCCGCGCGGCGGTCGCCGCCGGCATTCGGTGCGGCACCGACGTGACCGGGTTCGGGCTGCTCGGGCACGCCTCGAAGCTGGCCCGGGCCAGTCAGGTCACGGTGGCCATCGACACCGCCCGGGTGCCCTATCTGGCCGGCGCGCGGGAGGCGCTGCGCGACGGGTTCGTCAGCGGCGGCAGCCGGCGCAACCTGGAGTGGGTGACCCAGTGGACCGACTTCGGCGCGGCGGACGAGGCGGAGCGGCTGCTGCTGGCCGACGCGCAGACCTCCGGTGGCCTGCTGGTCGCCGGCGAGGTGCCCGGCGCTGCGGTGGTGGGCGAGTTGCTGCCTCGCGGGGAACACCTGGTCGTCCTGCGCTGACCGGGGGCGGTCGACCCGCTGCGGGACACGCGGTGGCGGTGGTGCGAATGCCGCACGATACCCGATAAACTGTCACCTTCCCGCTACTCCGAGCAATGCCGCTCAGGGAAATTTTGCCCGGAATGGTCACAGACCGGTAACTTGCCCCCGGCTGGGGTCAAATGCCCCCCACCATCGTGTGTAAGGCCCGATCCGGAGGCCGGTGGGGACGAACGCAGCGAGGAGGCGGAATGACCGAGCTGTGGAACTGGAGAATCGACGGGGCTCAACCCGTGGAGGTCTACCCGGCGCTGGCGGAGGCGCTTGGTCGGGTGGTGATGCCGCTGGCGGTGGCCGACCCGGCGCGGCTGCCGGCGTACGCGGTGGTGTGTGACGTCTGGCAGGCGCCGGGCGAATTCGCGACGGTGGTCGACTGCTACGGAGTGCCCGAGCAGCTCTCCGAGCACGCGAGCATCGCCGCACTGGCCCGATTGCTGGGCCGCAACTGCCTGTTGCGCGACGACACGCTCGACGCGGGCCGGCACCTGCTCGTCGCTCCGGACGGCACGGTCCGTCCGGTGCACTTCGACGTGCGGGACACCGAGGACGGTGAGGTGCTCAGCAGGCTGCGGCTCTGCTCGCTGGGTGACCCGGGTTGTCGGGGCTGGTCGCAGTGTCACCGCTCGCGCTGGGCACCCGACACTGTCGCACCGGCGCTCGCCGCGGCCTGACCCTCTCCAGGGTCAGGCCCGGCCGGGTGCCGTGCCGGTCGGCGGCGATCAGCTGGCGGCGGTGGCCGACCGGTCGGTGGTGCCCCGCACCACCAGTTGGTCGAGCAGGACGCGCGTCGCTTCGGCCACGGCGGCCACCGCGGCGTCGAACGCGGCGGCGTTGTGCGCGGCGGGCGCCCGGAAGCCAGAGATCTTCCGGACGTACTGCAACGCTGCCGCCTCGACGTCCGCGTCGGTCACCTGCGGGGTGAACGGTTCACGCAGCGTCTTGATGCTCCGGCACATGTGAGTTCCTCCTTCGTCCGTCGAGGGCTGCCACTCGCCGTACAGGCGATGGCACCGACGGTGACACTTGGTCGATATTTGTCTATCCTGATCACGGACCAGAGCCGTTCGAGCCACATCCGCCGCTCGCGCTTCCAGCGCCCCGGGCCCCCGGAGACTCATTGTGGACCATGCCCCCACCCGCCCATCCCGTCCCGACCTGGACGATCTCACCCGTAGCCTGCACACCCCACTGGATCGGATCGCCGTCGAGCACGCCGATCTGGTCGAGGCGGTACGCAGGCGGGTCGTCACCAACGACTCCGTGCCGTCCGGCACAGTGGCCGTTGCCGCCTTCAACTCGTCCATCTGACCGATGGTCTGCCGGTGCGGTCCACCCGGAGTGGGCGGCCCCTGCCGGCGGATCAGCCAGTTCGTGCTGAAGGTGCACAGCCGCTGCGACCTCAGCTGCGACCACTGCTACGTCTACCAGCACGCCGACCAGACCTGGCGTGGTCAACCGGTGCGGATGCCGCCGGCCACGGTTCGGGCCGTCGCGCAGCGGATCGCCGAGCATGCCCGCGAGCACGGGTTGCCGGTCGTGCACGTGGTGCTGCACGGCGGTGAGCCGTTGCTGCTGGGGGCCGCGGGGCTACGGGAGGTTCTCGCCGAACTGCGCGCGGCGATCACCCCCTGGACGCGACTCGACCTGCGCCTGCAGACCAACGGCGTGCTGCTCGACGAGGAGCTGTGCCGGCTGTTCGTCGAGTACGACGTGCGGGTCGGTGTGTCCTTCGACGGCGACCGGGCCGCCAACGACCGCCACCGGGTCTTCGCCCACGGCGGCAGCAGCCACGAGCACGTCCGCCGGGCGCTGGCCCTGCTCCGTCGGCCGGAGCACCGCGCCAGCTACGCCGGCATCCTCTGCACGATCGACGTCCGCAACGATCCCGACCGGGTGTACGAGGCGCTGCTGGCCGAGAGCCCGCCCCGCGTCGACCTGTTGCTGCCCCACGCCACCTGGGACCATCCGCCGGAGCGCCCTGGCCCCGAGCCGACCCCGTACGCGGACTGGCTGGGGCGGATTCACCGGCGGTGGGTGGACGACGGGCGTCCGGTGTCGATCCGGATGTTCGAGGCGCTGCTCCCGGGTGGTGGCGGCACCGAGGCGTTCGGCGTGGCCCCGGCCGACGTGCTGGTCGTCGAGGCGGACGGGACCTGGGAACAGGCCGACTCACTGAAGACCGCGTACCACGGCGCGGCCGGCACCGGATTCGACGTGTTCGACCACTCGGTGGACGAGGTCACGCGGCACCCCGGGGTCGCCGTGCGGCAGGACGGCGTCGCCGGGCTCTGCGCGACCTGCCGGGCCTGCCCGGTGGTCGACAGGTGCGGCGGCGGCCTGTACGCGCACCGGTGGCGGACCGGCTCCGGCTTCGACAACCCCTCGGTGTACTGCGCCGACCTGCTCCGACTGGTCGACACCGTGGGGGCCCACCCGCCGCCCACCGCACCCGTGCCGCGGCAGAGGCAGGCCAGCCCATCGCTGCCGGGCGCGCAGTCCATCACCTCGCCCGTTGACGAGGTGCTCGACGACCTGGCCACCGGGTACGGGTCGGCGGAGACGCTCGGGCTGCTCGCCGCCACCCAGCTCTCTCTCACCCGGGCGCTGCTGGCGGCCTGCCGCGGCCGGTCCGGCGCCACCGCCGCCTGGGAGTTGCTCGTTCACCTCGACCAGGCGGCGCCGGAGGCGGTCCGGGCAGTCCTGGCGCACCCCTTCGCCCGGCCCGCGCTGGTGCATCGCCTCGACACGTCGGCCCTGACCGGCGCCAGCGCGCCGGGCGACCCCCTGCCGGCCCTCGCCCTCGCCGCGGCCCTGCGGGCGGGCGTCGCGGCTGCGGTGCGGGTCCCGGTGCGGGCCGACACGATCATGGTGCCCACGCTCGGCAGCCTGGTGCTACCCGGCCTCAGTGGGAGCGCCGAGGTGACCGCGCGGCCCGGCGAGTTCCGGGTCCGCAGTGGGTCGGTCGAGCAGATGGTGCTGCTCGACCCGACGGCACCACCATCGCCCGGCTGGCAACCGACGCGCGACGTGTCGGTGCCCGGTGGCCGGCTGCTCATCGAGGACGGCGACCCGTACCGCGACTGCTACGGCCAGCCGGTCCAACCCCGCCTGGAGTTGCCGGCCGCGCGGGCGTTGGGCCGTACCCTGGCCGAAGCCTGGCGGGTCGTGCACCGGGACGTGCCGGCGCACGCGGCGGCGCTCGACGGCGGCCTGCGTGCCGTCGTGCCGTTGGCGCCCGACCCGGCGCGACCCCTGCGGAGCGCCACCGCCCGACATGCGTTCGGTGCGGTCGCCGTCACCCCCCATCCCGACCCGGAGACGATGGCGGTGTTGCTCGTGCACGAGTGGCAGCACGCGAAGCTGGGTGCGGTGCTCGACCTGTACGACCTTGTGGAACCCGGTGAGGGCACCCGGATCAGGGTGCCCTGGCGTCCGGACCCGAGGCCACCGGAGGGCGTCCTGCAGGGCGTCTACGCCCACCTCGCCATCACCCAGGTCTGGCAGTCCCGGGCGGTCACCGACGGCGGCGACGCGTCGGCGCACGCTGCCCACTTCCTGGCGTGGACCCGGGACGGTGCGGACGCGCTGCTGGCCAGCCGGTCACTCAGCGCGGCGGGTGAGCGGTTCGTCAGCCGGCTGCGCCACGCCTTGGAGGAGACCCGTGTCGGGGCCGGCTGAGCGTCCGCCGTCCACACTGGGTCGCCGTCGCCTCGCCGACGACCTGCGGACGTTGGGCGTCGACCCAGGGACCTGCCTGCTGGTGCACTGCGCCCTTCGTCAGGTGGGTCCGCTGGAGCACGGCCCGGCGACCCTCGCCGGCGCGTTGCGCGACGTCCTCGGCCCGGCCGGCACGCTGCTGGTGCCCACCCAGACCGACGGCAACTCGACCACATCCCGGGCCCACCTGGCGGCCGTCGCCGGGATGGGCCCGGCGCAGCGCGAGCGGTACGAGGCAGCGCTGCCGGGCTGGGACCGCCGGACCACCCCTTCGCAGCGGATGGGGGCGCTCGCCGAGTACGTCCGGTGTGCCCCCGGTGCCGTGCGCAGCGACCATCCGCAGACCTCGTTCGCCGCGCTCGGCCCGCGGGCCCGGCAGCTCACCGACGGCCACGACCTCACCTGCCACCTCGGGGAGCGCTCACCGATGGGCGAGCTCTACGCGGCGGACGGGCAGATCCTGCTGCTCGGCCTCGGCTACGAGGCGTGCAGCGCACTGCACCTGGCCGAGTACCGCCTGCCGGTGCCGCCGCCGGAGCGTGACTACCACTGCTTCCGGCTTGTCGACGGGCGGCGGGTCCGCCTCGACTTCCGGGCCCTCGACCTGGACGACCGGGACTTCCCACAGGTCGGTGCCGAGCTCGACGGAACGCCGTTGGTGCGCCACAGTCGGGTGGGGCGGGCCGGTGCGCGCCTGCTGCCGGCACGAGCCACTGTCGACTTCGCGACTGCCTGGTTCGCCACGAACCGGCTGGCAGCTCAACGGTGAGGCGGGGACTACGCTGATGTTCCGACCGCGGTGGAAGGCGGAGGGGCGACGGTGATCACTGTGGACGCACCCTCCAGCGCACGCGCCCCACTCTTTTTCATCAGCTGCTCACGAGCGCTGGTCGCCCGCGCGACCGGCGAAACCGCCGAGCACGTCTCCCGCTTCTTCGAAGACCTCTCCGTCCACGTCAGCGAACTGGTTGGCCCGGTGACCGGAATGAACGCCGGCTTCCTGGACACCTCCATCGAGGACGGGGATCGCTGGAGCCCAGAGCTGCTCCACGCCGCCGGCACCTGCCAGGTCTTCGTTCCGCTGGTGTCCAGGGCGCTGCTCGGCAGTGCCTCGTGCGGCCGGGAGTGGGACGCGTTCTCCCGCCGACGAATCACCCCGCGGCGCAGCTCGGCCTCGCCCCACGAGACGGCGATCGTGCCCGTCACCTGGTTGCCGACGAACGGCGTGGTACTGCCTCGGGTGCTCCGCGACGTCCAGCGCTTCTCCGCGACCGCGTTGCCGGATCCCGACATCGCGGTGCACCACCAGCGGGAGGGGGTCCATGGCTTGCTGACCATGCGGTGGGAGAACGTGTACCGGGCGGTCGTCTGGCGGCTCGCGCAGCGGATCGTGGCCATCCACCGCTCGTACCTGGTCGAGCCGTGGGTGCCGGAGAGCGTGGACGAGCTGCGCAACAGGTTCGCCGAGGAGCAGGAGTGAGCCCGCCGACGGACCGGCGTCGACCGGGAGCGCGAGGGACGTACTTCTTCCTGAGCTACGCCCACTCGGCGCCGCCGCCGGGCGCCCGTGCCGGCGCCGACGTCTGGGTCGGCCAGTTCTTCGCCGACCTGACCGACGAGGTGCGGCGTCAGGCTCGACCCGTCGCCGGCATGCGGATCGGCTTCTTCGACCAGCACATCCCGTTGGGCGCCGACTGGAAGGCGGCCCTCGCCGAGGCGCTCGGTGACGCCGAGGTCTTCGTCCCGCTCTACTCACCCGGCTACTTCAGTCGCCCCTGGGCGCTGGGGGAGCAGGAGTCCTTCCGCGCCCGGTTGGCCGCCACCGGGCCGGCCCGGGTCACCGCCGGCCACCTCACTCCGGTGCTGTGGATCCCGTTCCCGCCGTGGGAGGCCCATCCGGAGTTGGATGGCGCCCTGGACCTGGGCCGGGACGTCCCGGAATACGCTGCCGACGGCCTGCGCGCGTTCTGCATGCTGGCCCCCTACCGAGCGCAGTACGAGCTGCTGCTGAGCCGCCTGGCGAGCCGGATCGTGCACACCGCCGAGCGACAACCGATCGGCCCGTCCAGGGCACCCGGCCTGGACGAGGTCGTCCGCCCGGCGCCGACCGACCCGGACTTCGTCGTGGCCGTCCTGGCTCCGACCCGGGACCGACTGCCAAACGATCGCGACCCCTCCGGCTACGCCTCCAGCGGCCGGCTCTGGCGGCCGTACGGGCGCCGCCAGCAGCTACCCGCCGCCGAGTACGCGGCCAGCACCGCCGAGCGGCTCGGGCTCTCGGCCCGTACCGAGGACTTCGCGCAGGCCTCCCCGCTGCTCGACCGGCGGCCGGCCGTGCTGCTTGTCGACCCGTGGATCGCGGCGGCGCCAGCCGCGGCCGCGGTGCTCGCCCGCATGCTGCACGGCCTGCGGCAGTGGGTCGTGCCGTTGGTGGTCACCGACGACGAGGACAGCCAGAACGCCACCCGCTGGGCCACCGAGGTGACCGAGTTGCTGCACGACGCCGGGCTGCCCCAGGTGAAGCGCGCGTGCAGCATGCCGGAGTTCGTCGACCTGATGCCCGCGCTGGTCACCGAGGCGCGCCGGCAGTTCCTCAAGTACGGCCCGGTCGTCTCCTTCGAGCCACAGCCGGAGCCGGTGCCGAGCCTGCGTGACGGCCTGCCCGCCGCCGGCTCGACCGACCCCGCGTCCCCGCCTGATGATCCGGGCCCACCGCGTCCCTCCGGGGAAGACCGATGAACAACGATCGCGAAGGCCAGGTCGTCACCTTCTACTCGTTCAAGGGGGGAACGGGTCGGACGATGGCGCTCGCCAACGTGGCCTGGATCCTGGCCGCCAGCGGCCGTCGAGTGCTCGTCGCCGACTGGGACCTCGAGTCACCCGGTCTGCACCGCTTCTTCCATCCGTTCCTCGACGCCGAGGCGATCCAGGGCACCAGCGGTGTGATCGACATGATCCGTGACTACGAGTGGGAGACCACCCGGGTCGACGACCGACCGGACCGCTGGATGGAGCAGTACGCCCGGGTCGGGCGGCACGCGTTTTCGCTGCGCTGGAACTTCCCCGGCGGCGGTGGTCTCGACTTCCTCTCCGCCGGCCGGCAGAACAGCGACTACGCCGTCTCGGTGAGCGGGCTGGACTGGGACAACTTCTACAACCGGCTGGGTGGGGCGCAGTTCTTCGAGGCGCTGCGGGCGGACATGAAGCGCCAGTACGACTTCACCCTGATCGACAGCCGGACGGGGCTCAGCGACGTCGCCGACATCTGCACCCTGCACCTACCGGACACCCTTGTCGACTGCTTCAGCCTCAGCGACCAGGGCATCGACGGCGCGGCCCGGGTGGCGCACTCGGTCCGGGACCGGTACCGGCGGCGCGACATCCGGGTCCTTCCGGTGCCGATGCGGGTCGACCAGGCCGAAAAGGAGCGGGCCGAGGCGGGTCGCCTGCTGGCCATGCGGCGGTTCGCCGGGTTGCCGGCCGGCATGACCGAAGCGGAACGGCGGCGTTACTGGGCCGCGGTGGAGGTGCCGTACCGACCGTTCTACGCGTACGAGGAGACACTTGCGACATTCGGTGACCCGCCGGGCTCTCCGACGTCACTGCTGGCCGCGTACGAGACGTTGACCGGGATCCTCACCGACGGCGCGGTGACCGCGCTGCCGGTGATGGACGAGTCGGTGCGGAAGCGGGGCATAGCCCGTTTCCGCCGCCGCACCGAGGCGGTCGACGACCAGATCATGCTCCGGTGCGCACCGGAGGACGCCATCTGGGCCGAGTGGCTGGAGCGGGTGCTCAGCTCGGCCGGGCTGCGGGTGGTGGAGCCTACGGCCGCCGTCGGGTCCGCCGGCACGCCGGCCCCGCGCACGCTGACAGTGGTCTCGCCGGCGTACGTGGCGACGCCGTCCGGCGGTCTGCCCTACCGGGACCTGAGCACCGGCTCCACTGCCCTCGCCGTGTACGTCGCCGACCTGCGCCCGCTTGCGGAGTTCCCGTCGAAGAGTTCGACCAACCTCGTCAACGTGAGCGCCGCGACCGCCGTGGAACGAGTGTTGCGGCTGGTCGGACGGCCGGTGCCGTCGTCGCAGGACGGCCCGGCGGGCGGGAGTGCCCGCTTCCCCGGCACCGAGCCGCTGGTCTTCAACGCCCCCAACCGGAACGCCTGGTTCACCGGCCGGGAGGACGACCTGGCGCGGCTGCGCGCGCAGTTGCAGAGCGGGGGTAGCGCAGTGGTGCTGCCGGTCGCTCTGCAGGGCATGGGCGGCGTCGGCAAGACGCAGGTGGCTCTGGAATACGTCCACCGGTTCAAGGCCGCGTACGACGTGGTCTGGTGGATCGTGGCGGACCCGCCGCAGTTCGTCGACACCGCCCTCGCCGACCTCGCCGTCCGTCTCGGCATCCTCGCCGGGCCCACCCTGCCCGACACGGTCCGCTCGGTGCTGCAGGTGCTCGGCCGTGGCGAGCCGTACGAGCGGTGGCTCGTGGTGCTGGACAACGCCGAAGAACTCGACCAGATCGAGCCGTTCCTGCCGCAGGGCCCCGGGCACGTTCTGCTGACCTCCCGCAACCGTGCCTGGGGTGACCGGGCGAACCCGATCCAGGTGGACGTCTTCGACCGCACCGAGAGCGTGGCGCACCTCGCCCAGCGGGTGCCCACCATCAGCGTCGAGGAGGCCGACCGGGTGGCCGAGGCGCTCGGCGACCTGCCGATCGCGGTGGCCGCGGCGGGGGCCTGGCTCGCCGACACCGGCACGTCGGTCGCCGACTACCTGCGGCAGATCGAGCGACACGGCCCCAGCGCGCTCTCCGTGGAGGCGACCTGGGACCTGTCGCTGAACCGGCTGCTGGAGCAGGCTCCGGCGGCGTACCGGCTGTTGCAGCTCTGCTCGGTGCTGGCCCCGGAGATCGCCCTCGAACTCATCTACAGCGACGAGATGGCGGCTGCCCTCGTGCCGTTCGACCCGTCCGTTTCCGAGCGGCTGGTGCGCGGTGCCCTGGTCCAGCAGATCAACCGCCTGGCGCTGCTCAAACTCGACGTTCAGGGCGGTCGGGTCCAGGTGCACCGGCTGTTGCAGGCGGTGGTCCGCGACCGGATGACCGAAGACGAGATCGACGCCGCTCGACACCAGGTGCACCTGGTGCTGGCCGCGTCCCGGCCCCGAGGCGACGTGGACGACCCGAGCACCTGGGCCCGGCTGCGCATGCTCTGGCCGCACCTGGAGGTCTCCGAGGCGTTGACCTGCCCGGACGAGTCGGTGTGTCAGCTGCTGATCGACCGGGTCCGCTATCTGTGGCAGCGCGGCGGTCTGGACCAGGCCGACGTGTTCAGCCAGGAGGTGGACGACACCTGGAGCGCCCGGCTCGGGGACACGCACGACGAGGTCGAGGCATCGGCGCTCAGCCGCCAACTGCTGCATCTGCGCTTCAACCGGGCGAACATCTGGCGCTGCCTGGGCCGGTTCGACGAGGCCCGGGACCTGGACGAGGCGGTGCTGGCCGAGCAACGTCGGCTGCTGGGCCCGCTGCACCCGCACAGTCTGATGACCGCCGGCAGCCTCGGCGGTGACCTGCGGGCGCTCGGCCGCTACGCCGAGGCCCTGGAACGGGACCGGTCCACCTACGCCTCCTGGCTCCAGGTGTTCGGCGAGGACCATCCCCGCACGTTGAGCGCCGCCAACAACCTCGCTGTCTCGTACCGACTGGTCGGTGACTACCGGTCGGCCCGTCGCTGGGACGACGAGGTGCACCAGCGGCGGCGGCTGGTGCTCGGCCCCACCCATCCCCACACCCTCGTCTCCGCCGTGCGGCTGGGCAGCGACCTGCGGGAAGCTGGCGAGTACGGCAGGTCGGCGACCCTGCTGCGCACCGTGTACGAGACGTACTGCGAGGTGCTCGGGCCGGATGACGGCCGGAGTCTCGCTGCCCAGGTCAACCTGGCGGTGTCCCTGCGCAGTTGCGGCCGGGGCAGCGAGGCCGCGCCAATGTTCGAAACGGCGTACCGCGGGCTCGACGAACAGTTTGGTCCGGACAACCCGGACACGGTGGCGTGCCGATCGAGCCGCGCAGCAAACCTGTTGGCTGTCGGCGATGCGGCCCGTGCGCTCACCGAGATGAACGCCGTGCGGGCGGCGTTCGAGGAGCAGCTCCGGCTCGGCCCGGAGCACCCGCACGTCCTGGCGACGCTGAGCAACATCTCGGCCGCGGAGCGCGCGCTCGGCCGCAGGTCGGACGCCCTCGCGTCGGCGGCCTGGGCGGTCGGCGAGTTGCGCAAGGTGCTCGGGCCGGACCACCCGCACACCCTCGCGGCGGAGGTCAACCAGGCGGTGTGCCTCGCCGAGGAGGGTGACTGGGAGCTGGCGCGGGACCGCCTGCGGGAGACCGCCGGTCGGCTGGCCACGGTGATCGGTGCGGACCACCCCGACACGCTGCGCTGCCTCGGCGATCTCGCCCTGGCGGCGAGGCGGGCCGGCGACGACGGCGCCGAGGACGTCGACGTCGTGGTGGACCGGCTGGCCGAGGTGATCGGCGTGGAGCACCCGACGGTGCAGACCCTGCGCGAACGGAGGTTCGTGGTCCGGGTGATCGACCCACACACCATCTGAGCGGGGTGTTCGGCGGGCGGCCGGCCGGGGCGGCCCACCGGTCGCGGCCGGACGGTCAGAGCCCTGGGCTGGTCGCGAGGTCCGATGTGGTCAGCCAGTTCAGGGTCTGCGGGAGGATCTCCACCGCCCCGAAGTGCGCGGTGCCGGGCTGCACCTGCACCTCGGCGCGTGCGATCCGCGAGGCGAGCCAGTGCGAGTGCTCCACCGGGGAGAAGCGGTCCTGCTCGCCGTGCCAGAGCCGGACCTCCGCGCGGATGGCGCCCAGGTCGAACCCCCAGCCACGCCGGATCGCCAGCACGTCGTCGATCCAACCCTCGGGGCCGTGGCGCAGCGCCTCGGAGTACATGTCGGTCAGCAATCGGCGGATCGCGACGTCGTCGACGACCCGGATGTCCTCGTCGGGCAGATGGGGGCGGAGGAAGTCCAGCAGCGTCATCGGGTCCCGCCGGCCCTCGTCCGCGCGGACCTTCAGGTTGAGCGTGAGCGCGGCCAGGTCGTCGTCGGCCTGCCCGTAGTCCGTCACGTTCGATTCCGCCATCCCGGCGTACCAGTCCAGGTCGGGCGCGCCCGCCGGGGCGAGCCCCACCAGTACGGCGGCCCGGGTGACCCGCTCCGGCAGCAGCGCGGCACAGGCCAGGGCGTGCGGCCCACCACCGGAGCGGCCCACCACCGCGAACCGCTCGATGCCGAGGTCGTCGGCGATCGCCGCCACATCGGCCGCCGCGTCGGCCACCAAACGACCTTCGTGCCGGTCGGAGTCGCCGTACCCGGGCCGGTCGTAGCAGACGAGTTGCACGCCGAGCCGGTTGACGACGATGCCGCGGGGTCGGGGCCCGCTGCGGCTGCCGGGGGTGCCGTGCAGCAGGAAGACCGGGAGGCCGTCCGCTGCGCCGGAGGTCTCCACGGCGAGGTGCCGTCCGTCCGGGGCTATGACGGTGTGTTGTGCCGCATCTTGTCGCGTCACGTGTGGCCTCCCGCGGGTCGTTCTGCGCTGCCCAGCTGAGCGGAGCCGCGCAGCGGCCCTGAGTACGAAGACCCGGAATCGCTCGGGGTCACGTTCTGTGCCGCAGCGTACTGTCCGCCGTAAACCCTCGCCACGGGCCGCCGGGTCAACGCCGCAGGACCGGACAAAGCCGGTCGGAGGTCCCCCCGGCCCGGGCCGCTACCCTGGTAGCCCGAGGGGAAGGGGCACCAACAGGGTGGCTAGGACCTACAACGTCGTCACGTACGGCTGCCAGATGAACGTGCACGACTCCGAACGCATCTCCGGCCTGCTCGAGCAGGCGGGATACGAGCGTGCACCCGCTGGCGACGACACCCCGGACATCGTGGTCTTCAATACCTGCGCGGTGCGGGAGAACGCGGACAACCGGCTCTACGGCAACCTCGGTCGCCTGCGCCCGGTGAAGGACAAGCACCCCGGGATGCAGATCGCTGTCGGCGGCTGCCTCGCCCAGAAGGATCGGGGCGACATCGTCCGCAAGGCCCCCTGGGTTGACGTCGTCTTCGGCACCCACAACATCGGCGCGCTGCCGGTGCTGTTGGAGCGGGCCCGGCACAACGCCGCCGCCGAGGTGGAGATCCTGGAGTCCCTCGACGTCTTCCCGTCCACGCTGCCCACCCGCCGCGAGTCCACGTACGCCGGCTGGGTGTCGATCTCGGTGGGCTGCAACAACACCTGCACGTTCTGCATCGTTCCGGCGCTGCGCGGCAAGGAGAAGGACCGGCGCCCCGGCGACATCCTCTCCGAGGTGCGCGCCCTTGTCGACGAGGGCGTGCTGGAGGTGACCCTGCTCGGGCAGAACGTCAACTCGTACGGCGTGGAGTTCGGCGACCGGTACGCGTTCGGCAAGCTGCTGCGGGCCTGCGGCGACATCGACGGGTTGGAGCGGGTGCGGTTCACCAGCCCGCACCCGAAGGACTTCACCGACGACGTGATCGCCGCGATGGCCGAGACGCCGAACGTCTGTCACTCGCTGCACATGCCGTTGCAGTCCGGCTCCGACGACGTGCTTCGGGCGATGCGCCGCTCCTACCGCTCCGAGCGCTACCTGGGGATCATCGAGAAGGTCCGCACGGCGATGCCGGATGCGGCGATCACCACCGACATCATCGTCGGCTTCCCCGGTGAGACCGAGGCCGACTTCCAGCGAACCCTTGACGTGGTCCGGGAGGCCCGGTTCTCCTCGGCCTTCACCTTCCAGTACTCGAAGCGGCCCGGCACGCCCGCCGCGACGATGGACGACCAGCTACCCAAGCAGGTGGTGCAGGAGCGCTACGAGCGGTTGATCGCCTGCGTCGAGGAGATCACCTGGGCGGAGAACAAGCGCCTCGTCGGTGAGACCGTCGAGGTGCTGGTCGCGGTCGGCGAGGGCCGTAAGGACGAGCGGACCGGTCGGATGTCCGGTCGGGCCCGCGACGGTCGACTTGTGCACTTCGCGACCGAGACCGCCGACGGGGAGTCCCTGGCCGGTCAGATCCGGCCGGGCGACATCGTGCACACCACTGTCACGTACGCCGCCCCGCACCACCTGAACGCCGACGGCGCGCCGGTGGCGCACCGTCGGACCCGGGCCGGTGACGCGGCCGAGGCGGGGCGCTCCCCGCGTACCCCTGGGGTGTTGCTCGGTCTGCCGACGATCGGCGCACCGCCGGTCGTGGCTGCCCCCGCCGCTGGCTGCGCCACCCACTGACCGCGCGGAGGGGGCCCCTCGACGAGGGGTCCCCTCCGTGGTCAGACGGTAATCTTGCCGGCGCCGGCGCCCGCCGTCACGATGGACTTGACGTTGCTCGCGGTGTCCAGCTGGTACGAGTACGGGATGCTGGCCACGCTGCCGCCGGTCTGGCCGGTGGGCGAGTTGACGAAGTGGTTGTTGCGGGCGACAAGGCTGCCGGGCCCCGAGTCCCCCTCGCCGAGGTGGTAGGGGTCGTCGACGTTCTCGAAGTAGTTGCCCTCGACGAGCACGCCGGCGTTCTCGGTGGACGCCACGCCGTAGCCGCCGTTGGCGCGGTAGTAGTTGTTGTAGACGTGCACCGGGTTGCCGAAGCGGACCCGGGGGTTGCGCTGGTTGCTGCCGTCGAACCAGTTGTGGTGGTAGCTCACCCGCAGGTGACCGACGTCCTGGCTGGCGTTGTCGTCGCTGTGACCGAGCAGCATCGTCTTGTCGTGGCTGAAGACCCGGTTCCAGGAGACGGTGACGAAGTCCGAGCCGCGCTTGATGTCGACGGCGCCGTCGTACCCGTTGCTGAAGCTGTTGTGGTCGATCCAGATATTGGTGGCCGACTCCTGCACGTTTATCGCGTCGTCGTTCCAGTTGCGGAAGGTCAGGTTGCGAATGATCACGTTGCGGTCACCGCTGATGTTGAACCCGCAGCCGACGATCGTCGCCCCGTAGTTGCCGATGATGGTCTTGTTGGACCGGACCCGCAGCATCCCCGAGCAGGTGATCGTCCCGGTCACCCGGATGACTGCGGCGCCGGTGGCGTTCAGCGCGCTGGTCAGGCCCGAGGCGTTGCTGACGGTGGTCGTGGCGGCGTTGCCGCCACCCGTGGTGCCGCCGTTCTGGGTGGCCCAGCCGACCAGCGCCGACGGCTGCTGGCCGGGCGGGGGAGTGCTCGACGGTGGCGGGGTGGTCGGCGTCGGGGTGGTCGGTGTGGTGCTGCCGGTGCAGGCGACGTTGTTCAGGCTGAAGCTGCTCGGAGCCGGGTTGCTGGAGTTGTTCCAACTCGCGTTGAAGCCGAACGAGGCGCTGGCGTTCGTCGCCAGGTTGCCGTTGTAGTCGACGTTCGTCGCGGAGACCTGGCTGCCGCTCTGCGTGACTGTGGCGCCCCACGCCTGGCTGGTCTGCTGACCGGCCCCGTACGACCAGCGCAGCGTCCACCCGGAGACCGGGTCGCCGAGGTTGGTGACTGTGACGTTGCCGGTGAATCCCCCCGGCCACTGGCTGGCGACCGAGTAGGCCACCTGGCAGCCGGCGGCCGCCTGGGCCGACACGGAGGTCAGGAGCCCGGCGGTGACCAAGGCGGCGGTGGCTGCGGCAGTGGTGGCGATCAGCGTCATTCGACGCCGTCCTGTGCGCATGCTGCTTCCTTTCGATGAGGCGGACGGAGGTGTCGCGACGCCCATGCCCGTGGGCGGCGAATCTCGGCCGGGACCAGTGGTCCTCGGGCCCGCCGGTGCAGGTTCGTGAAGGAGAGCGGCTCCCGCGCTCGCACCCGCCAACGAAGAGGCAAGCGCTTTCCCGATAAGAACATAGAAGGATCTGAATGTAAATGGCCGGGACGGCCGATGCGCTGCGCACCAGCCGTCCCGGCAGTAATGCACCGGCCGTACCGGCAAGCAGTACATCGGCCGTCCTGGTGGATCAGCAGGCGGTGCCGTTGAGTTTCACAGTGCCCGGTGCGCTCGCCGTGCCGTTGGCGGTGAAGCCCACCGTGACCGACCCGCCCGCCGGCAGGGACGGAGCGTGGCTCGGAGCCGCCGCGGTCACCGTCGTACCGGACTGCGTGACAGTGGCGTTCCAACCACTGCCCAACGTCACCCCGGACGGCCAACTCCAGGTGACCGACCACGGGTTCACCGCGCCCGAGCCGGTGTTCTTCACCATCAACTCGCCCTGGAAGCCGCCCTGCCAGGCGTTGACCTGCCGGTAGGTGGCCGTGCAGGCGCCGGTCGGCGGGTCCGTCGGCCCGCCGGTCGGCGGCCCGCTGGTGCCGCCACCGGACGGCGCGATCAGGTACGGCTGGAGGATCGCCTGCTTGGCGGTGTTGACATTGGTCCAGTCGTCCAACGCGATGCCGCCGGTGTCACCCGAGTTGGGGTTCCACGACCAGTAGGTGAAGGACATCCCGGTCACCCCGGTCCCGGTGTACGCCATCAACTTCTCCAGCCACACCTTGTCCTTCGGGTCGACCAGGGTGCTGCCGAACTCGCCCATCATGATCGGGGCGATGTTCTGCTTGTAGAGGTAACCGAAGTACTTGTCCCAGATGGCCGGCATGTTCGCCGGGTAGTCCGGGGCGTCGAACCAGGTCTGCCGGTACACCGAGGTGGCGTACTCGTGCGGCGAGTAGACCAACCGGTTCGCCACACTCAGCCGGACCGGGAACTGACCCGCCTTCGACAGGTTGCCACCCCACCAACCGCAGTCCTCGTCGTTGCTGGTGTCGCCGTCCCAGACGTTGGAGAGGCCACCACTCGGGCAGCTCACCCCCTCCACGAAGATCAACCAGTTGGGCTGGACACCGAGGACGGCGTTCCCGGCCCGCTCGGCGGCGAGCCGCCAGTCCCGGGTCGTGTCGCCACAGCCCCAGCACGCGCCGGTGGCCGCCGGGTTGGTGCCCTCCGCGTGCGGCTCGTTGTGCAGGTCGGCGCCGATCACCGTCGGGTTGCCCGCGTACCGCTGAGCGAGCATCTTCCAGTCGTTGATCCAGGTCGCCTCGGAAACAGTCGACGTGTACCAGAGTGGTGACTGCCCGGCCGCCGTCGGCCGGTGCCGGTCCAGGATGATGCGCATGCCCTTGCTGCCGGCGTAGTCGATCACCTTGTCCAGGATCTGCAACGGCGACAGCCCGATCAGGTCCGGGTTGACGAAGTCGTTGATCCCACTGGCGGTCGCACCCGGCTTCAGCGCGTCGTTCGAGTACGGCACCCGCAACGTGTTGTAACCCAGCCGGGCCATCGTGTCGAGCTGCCCCCGCCACGGGTTGTTCGACCACAACCCGTGGAAGGTCTTGTTGTCGGTCTCCATGCCGAACCAGTTGATGCCGGTCAACCGGACCGTCGCACCTGTGCTGTCCACGATCTGATTGCCACTGGTATGCAGATAACCCGTACCGGTGCCGGCGGCGACGGCCGGGCTGGTGCTGACAGCGGTGGCGAGGAACACGCCAGCCGCGACGGTGACGAGCGCGGTGAGCGCGCCGCCGAGAGCCTTCGGACGGAACAATTCAAGCTCCACTTCGGAGATCCGGCGCCGTCCAGAAACGACGCCGGCGGGCGGCCGTCCGCACGTCACGGTCCCTCAGGGGTACGCGGACAGCACGCGACGGACCATGTCACGCGGACGTGGTCACTCGCGGAAGCTCACCGGCGACCCTCGACGGCGGATGCTCCGCCTTCGTCGCCCTCGCACCGGTGGCCCTACCTGGCTCCGTCGCTCATTCTGATCAGCCCACGTCAATGCGTCAACCTGCCATCGGCCCCGCCCTGCGCTGCCCCGCACCGCCCTGCGCTGCCCCGCGCTGCCCCGCCCCGCACCGCGCTGGCCCGCGCTGCCCCGCGCTGCCCCGCCCCGCCCCGCGCTGCCCCGCCCCGCCCCGCGCTGCGCTGCCGAGGCCGCGCCGCCCGTGCCCCGTCAGCCGGTTCTCTCCGCGCTTCCGCGGCGCGCGCCGGGCCCCGCCCGTATTGCCCGCTTTGTACCGCGCGCCCCTTGAATAGCGCCCACCCGCCGACGCGCGGCGGCCGGCTCCCGGTCTCCCAGCACCCTGTTGGTCGTCAAGATCCGCGCAACATCAGGGATGTTGCTGTCTCCGGCCTGTCCGAGGCAGCAACATCCGGGAAATTGCGCAGATCTTGACCCGGACGCGGTGGCGGGGGAGCGGACCCAGGGGTGCCGGACCCGGGGGTGCCGGACCCGGGGGTGCCGGACCCGGGGGTGCCGGACCCGGGGGTGCCGGACCCGGGGGTGCCGGACCCGGGGGTGCCGGACCCCGGGGGTGGCGGACCCGAGGGTGGCGGACCCGAGGGTGCGGACCCAAGGGGCGCGGAAGCGGCGGCGCGGGCTCGGGTGAGCGGGCGTTCGGACGACGGGGCGCGGGTGTTCGGAGCGCGGCGCGCGGGGGATTCGGGCCTGTGTGGGCGCGGATGCCGGAGGCCGGACACGCAGGAGCCCCCGGTCCCGTTAAGGGCCGGGGGCTCCGGACGTCGTCAGCTCAGCCGGCCTGCTCGGCGAGTTGGAGGAACTGCCGCTTGGAGGCGAGGGCCTGCTCGGCCTCCTTGATCCGGCGTGCGTCCCCGGCGCTCTGCGCCCGGGCCAGCCGGTCCTCGGCCTCCGCAACCTGCGCCCGCATCTGGGCGAGCAGCGGGTTGTCTTCCTTGGTGGTGCGGCGCCACGCCGAGTCCATCACGTCACGGACCTTGTCGTCGATGACGCGCAGTCGACGCTCCAGCCCGGCGGCCGCCTCGCGGGGCACCCGGCCGGCCTCGTGCCACTGGGCCTGGATCTCCCGCAGCTTGGCCTGGGCGCCCTTCGGGTCGGCGTCGATGTCCAACGCCTCGGCCTCGGCGAGCAGGGCCTGCTTGCGCTCCAGGTTGCCGCGCTGCTCGTTGTCCCGTGCGGAGAAGACCTCGCTACGCCGGCTGAAAAAGGCGTCCTGCGCACCCCGGAACCGTTCCCAGAGCTTCTGCTCGGCCTCCTTGGAGGCGCGCGGGGCGGCCTTCCACTGGGTCATCAGGTCCTTGAGCTGGTTGGCGGTAGCGGCCCAGTCGGTGGAGTCCGCGAGCTTCTCCGCTTCGGCGACCAACTCCTCCTTGGCGGTCTGGGCCTGCTTGCGCTGCGAGTCGAGGGAGGCGAAGTGGGCGCCGCGGCGGCGGGTGAAGCCGTCCCGGGCGGCGGCGAACCGCTTCCACAGCTCACCGTCGGCCTTCTTGTCGACCCCGCGGATGGTCTTCCACTCGTCGAGGATCTCCTTGAGCCGGTCGCCGGCGGTCTTCCACCCGGTGGATTCGGCGGCCAGCTTCTCGGCTTCCTCGACCAGCGCGGTCTTGCGGGCCAGGGCCTCACCTCGAGCGGCGTCCCGGGCGGCGCGCGCTTCGCCGGCCTTCTCCTCGGCGAGGGTCGCCAGCTTGTCCAGGCGGGTGGCCAGCGCGTCGATGTCGCCGACCACGTTGGCCTCGGGCAGCGTGGTCCGGATCCGCCGGATCGTGCTCAACGAGTGCCCGGCGTCCGCCGCACCCGACTTGAGTCGCGCCTCGGTCAGGTCCACCTCGGTCACCAGGTCGGCGAAGCGTCGTGCGAAGTGTGCCAGGCCCTCCTCCGGTGCTCCCGCCTGCCAGGATCCGACCACCCGCTCTCCCTCGGTGGTCTTGACGTACACGGTGCCGTCCGCGTCCACCCGTCCGAAGGCAGTCCAGTCGCTCATGTGCCCATCCTCGTTCTCCCGGCGTCGAGGGATCGATCCCCCGTCGCCGCCACGGCGCAGCCAAGTTGCTTCCGGCATTGTCACAGGTCCGACCCGGTCCGCGTCGAGCGCCTATCGCCGACCGTGACCATACGGTGTCCTAGGGGCCGAATGACCGGATCGGCGCGGAGACGCACCGGGGATTCCCGCTACGGTGGACGGGTGCCACTGGTCGCCGCCGCCGTCTGCCCGCATCCGCCCCTGCTCGTGCCCGAGGTGGCCGGCTCCGCAGCCCCGGAGTTGGACGTTCTGCGGGCGGCCTGTGACACCGCCGTACGCCGGCTGTTGACCACCGATCCGGACATGGTGGTCCTGGTGGGCACCGGCCCGGTGACCGGCCCGATCCGCACCCCGGGGACCGGTTCCCTCCAGCCGTGGGGTGTCGACCTGGACGTGCCGTTGGTGCCGGGCCAACCGGACCGGGGCGCGGTGCTGCCGTTGAGCCTGACCATCGGCGCGTGGTTGCTGGCCCGGCACGAAACCCGACCGCCGGTGACGGCCGTGCAGGTGGCCGCCGACGCCGGCCCGGCCGAGCTGGCCGCACTCGCCGACGAGGTCGGTGCCGCCGGTGACCGGGTGGCGTCGCTGGTGCTCGGGGACGGGTCGGCCTGCCGCGGGGAGAAAGCACCCGGGTACGACGACGCGCGTGCCCTCCCGTACGACCAGAGGGTTGCCGAAGCGCTGGCCGACGCGGACCTGGACGCCCTGCTCGACCTCGACCCGGTGGTGTCGACGGAGCTGAAGGCCGCCGGTCGCGCTCCCTGGCAGGTGCTCGCGGGCGCGGCCCGCGCTGCCGGTGGTGGGTGGCGCGGCGAGTTGCTGCACGACTCCGCTCCCTACGGGGTGGCGTACTTCGTGGCGTCCTGGGAGCGGGCGTGACAGGCCTGGTCGTCGCCGTGGTCGGCCCGACCGCGGCCGGCAAGTCCGCGCTGAGCATCGCGTTGGCGCATGCCCTGGACGGGGAGGTGGTCAACGCCGACTCGATGCAGCTCTACCGGGGCATGGACATCGGCACGGCGAAGCTGACCCTCGCCGAGCGGGACGGGGTGCCGCATCACCTGCTGGATGTCTGGGAGGTCACCGAGCCGGCGAGCGTCGCGGAGTACCAGCGGCTGGCCCGCGCGGCGGTGGACGACATCCTGTCGCGGGGGCGGGTGCCGCTGCTGGTCGGTGGCTCCGGGCTGTACGTGCGGGCGGTGCTGGAGCGCTTCGAGTTCCCCGGCACGGATGCGGCGCTGCGGGAGCGGCTGGAACGGGAGTTGGCCGAGGTCGGCCCGGCCCCTCTGTACGCGCGGCTGCGCGCCGCCGACCCGGTGGCCGCCGAGAGCATCCTGCCGGCCAACGGCCGGCGGATCGTGCGGGCCCTGGAGGTGATCGAGCTGACCGGTGCGCCGTTCGCCGCCTCGTTGCCGCAGCCCACGCCGTACTACCCGGCGGTGCAGCTCGGCGTCGACCTGGACACCGGTCTGCTGGACGAGCGGATTGCGCTGCGGGTGGACCGGATGTGGGCCGACGGCCTTGTGCCGGAGACCCGTGAGCTGGTCGGGCGCGGGCTGCCCGAGGGGCGGACGGCGAGTCGGGCGCTCGGCTACCAGCAGGTGCTGCGCCTGCTCGCCGGTGAGCTGACCGAGGCGCAGGCGCACGACGAGACGGTCCGGGCGACCCGGCGGTTCGTCCGTCGGCAGCGGTCCTGGTTCCGCCGCGACCCGCGGATCCACTGGCTGGACTCGACGACCCCGGACCTGATCGGGGCCGCCCTGCGTCTGGTGCCGGCTGCTGCGCGATGATGGTGCTGTGGAGTTCACCAAGGGCCACGGCACCGGCAACGACTTCGTCCTCCTTCCCGACCCGGACGGTCAGCTCGACCTGACCCCGGAGCTGGTCGCGGCGCTCTGCGACAGGCGTCGGGGCATCGGCGCGGACGGCGTCCTGCGGGTGGTCCGGGCGGCCAAGCATCCGGACGGCGCGGGTCTGGCCGGCGAGGCCGAGTGGTTCATGGACTACTGGAACGCCGACGGCTCGTTCGCCGAGATGTGCGGCAACGGCGCTCGGGTCTTCGTGCGCTACCTGCTCGACAGCGGGTTGGCCACGCCCGCCGGCGCGGCGTTGCCGGTGGCAACCCGGGCCGGCGTCGTGCGCGCGCTGGTCGAGGGCGACGCCGTGTCCGTCGAGATGCGTCGACCCCAGGTGTACGACAGTTCTGCCGCCACCCTCGGCGGGCTGACAGTGACCGGTGCGGTGGTGGACGTCGGCAACCCGCACCTGGTCTGCGTCCTGCCGGCCGGCGTGGAGCTGTCGGCGCTGGACCTGACCGTCGCGCCCGGGTTCGACCCGGCGGTCTTCCCGAGCGGGGTGAACGTCGAGTTCATCGTGGCGGGCGACCCGGTCGACGGCACCGACGAGCACAGCCTGATGCGGGTGTACGAGCGCGGCAGCGCCGAAACCCTGTCCTGCGGGACCGGCGCCTGCGCGGTGGGAGCGGTGGCACTGCGCGACGCCGGCCTGGACACCGGCGTGGTCGCCGTCGACGTGCCCGGCGGTCGCCTGACAGTGACCGTCACCGAAACCTCTTGCTGGCTCTCCGGCCCGGCCGTCCTGGTGGCCACCGGCGAGGTAACCCTCCCCGCCTGACCACCCCCCGCCCCCGGGTCGCCCCGTCGATCATGAAGTTATTGCCACCCTGCTCGGCGTGTCGGGGCAATAACTTCATGATCAACGGACGGTTCGGGGCCGGGCGCGGGCGGGGCCGGGCGCGGGCAGGGCCGGGCGGGGTTGGGGTTACGGGGTGGCGCTGGCGGTGGCGGCGATCTCGGGGAGGTCGGCGGGGCCGGGGTCGGCGGCCGGGAGCGGGCTGGGGTTGTGCGCGGCGGCCCGGACGGCGGCGGCGACCGCCGGGGCGACCCGGGAGTCGAACACGCTCGGCACGATCACCGTCGGGTTGATCTTGTCCTCGCCGACCACGTCGGCGATGGCCCGGGCGGCCGCGAGGGCCATCTCCTCGGTGAACTCCTCGGCGTGCGCGTCGAGCATGCCGCGGAACACACCGGGGAAGGCGAGCACATTGTTGATCTGGTTCGGCTGGTCCGAACGGCCGGTGGCGACCACTGCGGCGTGCTTGCGCGCCTCCCGCGGGTCGACCTCCGGGTCGGGGTTGGCCAGCGCGAAGACGATCGAGTCCTTCGCCATCTGCGCGATGTCGTCGCCGGTGAGCAGGTTCGGCGCGCTGACCCCGATGAACACGTCGGCGCCCCGGATCGCTCCGGGCAGGTCGCCGGAGTAGTTCTCCTTGTTGGTGTTCTCCGCCAGCCACTGCCACGCCGAGTTGAGCCCGGTCAACCCGCGGTGCAGGGCGCCCTCCCGGTCGTACGCGATGATGTCGCCGACGCCCTGGCGCAGCAGCAGCTTCATGATCGCGGTGCCGGCCGCGCCGGCTCCGGAGACGACCACCCGGACGTCCGCGAGCTGCTTGCCCACCACCCGCAGCGCGTTGGTCAGCGCGGCCAGCACGCAGATCGCGGTGCCGTGCTGATCGTCGTGGAAGACCGGGATGTCCAGCGCCTCGCGCAGCCGGGCCTCGATCTCGAAGCAGCGCGGTGCGGCGATGTCCTCCAGGTTGATGCCGCCGTAGGCCGGCGCGATCGCCTTGACGATCTGCACGATCTCGTCGGTGTCCTGGGTGTCCAGCACCACCGGCCACGCGTCCACCCCGCCGAAGCGCTTGAACAGCGCGGCCTTGCCCTCCATCACCGGCAGCGACGCGGCCGGGCCGAGGTTGCCCAGCCCGAGCACCGCCGAGCCGTCGCTGACCACGGCGACGGTGTTGCGCTTGATGGTCAGTCGCCGGGCGTCGGCCGGGTTCTCGGCGATCGCCATGCAGACCCGGGCAACCCCGGGGGTGTACGCGCGGGACAGCTCGTCGCGGTTGCGCAGCGCGACCTTCGAGGTCACCTCGATCTTGCCGCCCAGGTGCAGCAGGAACGTCCGGTCCGACACCTTGCGCACGTCCACGCCGTCCAGCGCAGTCAGCGCGTCGACCACCTGGTCGGCGTGACCGGCGTCGGCGGTGTCGCAGGTCAGGTCGACGATCACGTTGGTCGGGTCCGAGTCCACCACGTCCAGCGCCGTGACGATCGCCCCGGCCTCGCCGACGGAGGTGGTGAGCCGGCCGATCGAGGAGGCGTCCGCGGTCACGGCGATCCGGATGGTGATCGAAAATCCGGCGCTGGGCAGTCGGGTGATGGCCACGGGATCCCTCCGTAACGGCTGTGCGGCCGTTCGGCCGCCGCCCGCATTTCTACCGGGTTGTCGCGGCCGACCAGCATTCGCCCCCACTTTTGGCGACCTTCACCATGGGCATATAGCAGGTGCGTTCGGCGTTGTGTCATGTCAGGATTACGTTCTACTTATCAAAACGGACAGGAGAACCGCTTGCGAGACCAGGAGAGCTTTGTCCCCGTCGAGGACGAGCTCGACGACGTCACCACCGGCGAGATGGAGCTGTCGGAGCGGCAGTCCCTCCGACGCGTCCCGGGCCTGTCAACCGAGCTCACCGACGTCACCGAGGTGGAATACCGCCAGCTGCGGCTGGAGCGGGTCGTCCTGGTGGGCGTCTGGACCGAAGGCACTGTCACCGACGCGGAAAACTCGCTGACCGAGCTCGCCGCGCTGGCCGAAACCGCCGGTTCGCAGGTGCTCGAAGGGCTCATCCAACGTCGTACCCGACCTGACCCGGCCACGTACATCGGCCGTGGCAAGGTCGACGATCTTGGCGCGGTGGTGCTCTCCACCGGCGCCGACACGGTCATCTGTGACGGTGAGTTGTCCCCGTCGCAGCTGCGCAACCTGGAGCAGCGCACCAAGGTCAAGGTCGTCGACCGTACGGCGCTGATCCTCGACATCTTCGCGCAGCACGCCAAGAGCAAGGAAGGTAAGGCGCAGGTCGAGCTGGCCCAGCTCGAATACCTGCTGCCCCGACTGCGCGGTTGGGGTGAGACGCTCTCCCGGCAGACCGGTGGTTCCGGCCGGGGCGGCGGCGCTGGCGGCGGTGTGGGTGTCCGTGGCCCCGGTGAGACCAAGCTGGAGACCGACCGGCGGCGCATCCGCCACCGCATCTCCCGGCTGCGTCGCGAGATCAAGAGCATGAAGACGGTACGCGTGACCAAGCGTTCCCGCCGTTCCCGTAACTCCGTTCCCGCGGTCGCCATCGCCGGTTACACCAACGCCGGCAAGTCCAGCCTGCTCAACCGCCTGACCGGCGCGGGCGTGCTGGTGGAGAACGCGCTGTTCGCCACGCTGGACCCGACGACCCGCAAGGCCACCACCTCGGACGGGCGGCTCTACACCCTCTCCGACACCGTCGGCTTCGTCCGACACCTCCCGCACCAGATCGTCGAGGCGTTCCGCTCGACGCTGGAGGAGGTCGCGCAGGCGGATCTGGTGGTGCACGTCGTGGACGGCACCCACCCGGATCCGGAGGAGCAGGTCCGGGCGGTCCACACGGTGCTTGCCGAGGTCAGCGCGGACCGGCTCCCCGAGCTGCTGGTGGTCAACAAGACCGACGCCGCTGACGAGGACACTCTGCTGCGGCTCAAGCGGCTCTGGCCGGACGCGATCTTCGTGTCCGCGCACTCCGGGCGGGGCATGGACGAGCTGCGCGCGGCGATCGAGGAGCGGCTGCCGAGTCCGGCCGTCGAGGTCCGGGCCGTGTTGCCGTACGACCGGGGCGACCTGGTGGCTCGGGCGCACCGCACGGGTGAGGTGCTCAGCACGTCGCACCTGCCGGAGGGCACTCTGCTGCACGTCCGGGTCGGCGCGGAGCTGGCGGCGGAGCTGACGGCCTTCGACGTTGAGCGTCAGGGGCAGGCGGCCGGCAGCCGATCCTGAGCGGCCACGGCGTCATCCCCCGGAAACGCGCGGCATGCGACACTGGCCGAATGCGCCGCGTTGTTTCCTCGGTCACGGTTGCCCTCGGCCTGCTCGGGGCAACCGTGGCGCTCGCCGGAGCCGCCGCAGCGGCTCCCGCCCCTGGGGCGTCCGGGCCGCCCGCCGCGAACCCTGGCCAGAAGCGATGCACGATCACCGACGAGCGCCTACGGGAGCTGTCCGGGCTGGTCGCCACCAAGAGCGGCTACATCGTCATCAACGACGGCACCGACGTCGCGGCGCGCAAGCGGGTGTTCTTCCTCGACAGCAAGTGCAAGATCTCGAAGGAGCCGGTCCGCTACTCGGGGCAGGGTCCGTTCGACACCGAGGATCTCGCCCTGTCCAAGGACGGCCGCACCCTCTGGATCGCCGACACCGGTGACAACCCCGACTCGAAGGAGCGCCGCAGCCGCGTCGCGCTCTGGTCGATGCCGGTCACCGGCGCCAAGCAGCCGACGCTGCACCGGCTCTCCTACCCCGAGGCCAAACCGCACGACGCTGAGGCGTTGCTCATCGGCGACGACGGAAAACCGCTGATCATCACCAAGGTGACCAGCGGCAAGGCCGAGATCTACACGCCGTCGGCGGCCCTCAGGAGCGGCGACACCGAGCCGGTGCCGATGCGTAAGGCCGGCGAGCTCACGCTGCCGAAGACGCAGACGGAGAACACCCTCAACACGTTCGGCCGGATCGCCATCACCGGCGCGTCCCGTGCACCGGACGGCTCCCGGGTGGTTCTGCGCACGTACGCGGACGCCTTCGAGTTCGACGTGACCGGTGGCGACATCGTGGGTGCGCTCACCACCGGCAAGCCGCGGGTGACGCCGTTGGCCGACCCGTTCGGCGAGGCCATCAGCTACACCCCGGACGGAAAGTCGTTCCTCACCGTCTCCGACGCGGGCCGGTTCACCGAGGACGAGCCGATCGACATCCTCGGCTACACCCCGTCCACGTCGACGGCCGCGCCACTGGCCGCCGAGGACGGTGCCAAACCGGCCGCCTCGAAGTCCTGGACCGACGGGCTGAGCCTCGACGACATCACGTACCTGGTGGGGGCGGTCGGGCTGATCGGCCTGCTGTTGGTCGCCGCCGGAATCTTCGGCATCGTTCGCGCCCGCCGCCGGCCGCCGACCGCTGACGCGTCCGACCCGTCGGAGCCGGACGATGAGCCGTTCGGCCCGCGTGCCGGCCGTGCCGTCGACGGATTCCCGGCCGACGATGACCGCAGAGGTGGTGTGTACGGGGGCGGCGCGCCGGCCAGCGGCGCGGTCTACGGCGGTGGTGCGGGTCGCGGCGGCCCGGCCCCGGCGGGTGGCGCGGGTCGTGGTGGCCCAGCCCCGGCGGGTGGTGGGGTGTACGGCGGTGGCGGCCGGCCGGCCTCGGCTGACGGCGGCTACGGTGCGCCGCGACCGGACGGCGGCGGTGCTGGCGTTTACGGCGGCGGTGGTCGTCCCCCCGCTGGCGGGGGTGGTCGTCCCCCGGCTGGTGGTGGTCGTCCCCCGGCCGGCGGTGGTGGTCGTCCGCAGGGCGGCGGTGGCCGTCCTGGCGGTGGCGTGTACGGCGGCGGTGACGGCGGTCAACCCGGTCGTGCGGAGCCGCCCCGGCGCGGTGGGCAGGAGCCCGATTACCGGGGTCAGCGGCCCAGCCGGCGACGTGACGAGGACGCGCCCGTCGACCCGTACGGACAGTATCCCGGGGGCGGTCGCGGCCCACGGGGCGACCGTTACTGATCGGACGCTGTAGCGCTCAACCGGTCTGACGAGCGGTGCGGGTGAGCGCTGGTGGCACCCACCCGCCGATCGGTCAGATCCGGCGTAGCACCGCCACGACCCGGCCCATGATGGTGGCGTCGTCGCCGGGGATCGGGTCGAAGGCCGGGTTCTGCGGCATCAGCCAGACGTGCCCGTCGCGCCGCCGGTAGGTCTTCACTGTCGCCTCGCCGTCGAGCATGGCGGCCACGATCTCGCCGGAGTCGGCGGTCGGCTGCTGCCGGACGACCACCCAGTCGCCGTCGCAGATCGCCGCGTCGAGCATCGAGTCGCCCTTGACCTGGAGCATGAAGACCTCGCCCTCACCCACCAGCTCGCGGGGGAGCGGGAAGATGTCCTCCACGGCCTGTTCGGCGAGGATCGGCCCACCGGCGGCGATCCGACCGAGCATCGGCACGTACGCCGGGGTGGGCCGCTGTGCCCTCGACAGCTCGTCGTCGATCGCCTCGCTGGGGGCGCGTACGTCCACCGCGCGCGGCCGGTTCGGGTCGCGGCGCAGGAAGCCCTTCTTCTCCAGCTCCTTGAGCTGGTAGGCGACGCTGGACGGCGACACCAGGCCGACCGCCTCGCCGATCTCGCGGACGCTTGGCGGGTAGCCGTGGCGTTCCACCCAGGTGCGGATGAACTCCAGGATGCGCCGTTGGCGGGCGGTCAGGTCGACCGTCGCCGGGTCGGGGAAGGCACTGACCACCGGGGTGACCGGACGCACGGCGGGCTGACCCGTCCGGCTGCGCGCGGCGCTGCGGCGTCGGGTGGCCGGGGGGCCCGCCTCGGTGATCTGCTGCGGGCTCTTCGGCCGGCTGGCCCGGTCCTCGGTCACGTCCGTCCTCCCTGGTCGGCGCTGGGTGCCTCGTCGGCTCGTGGTGCGTGCGGTGGTGCCACGTTGTTCATGACCGTATAGGTGAGATCAGTCATTTTCAAACATCTGTACGACCTCTCACCGGCGTGTCGGGGTGAAAAAGCGCTCCGCTCGTACGGATGTTCTGATAAATGGTACGTCAGGTAGCACTGGTGTTCGATCCTGCATCATTTTCCGGCTGGGTCCGGCCGGCTGGCCGGTAACCCGGGCGGCATCGTGACGTTGGGTCTTCGGGCGTTGTGCGGTGTGTTGATGACCGGATGGTCCGTGACGCGCCGGACACGCCGACCAACTTGACCCGGCTTCCGCAGCGACATACCGTCGACCCCTAGATGTAGTAGTGACACGGGCGTAAGTTGCCTACAGGTTGGGTCTGACTACCGACCGCACTCCCGTAAGGTTCACCACGGCGAGCGCTGTGAGCGCATCACACCGCCGTGGTGAGTCATGCCCGGGTGTGCCCGGTACGACGCGGTTGATCACGATTAGGAGGTAGGCGATGCGGTGTCCGTACTGCCGGCACGCTGACTCCCGGGTGGTCGACTCGCGGGAGGCCGACGACGGCCAGCTCATCCGACGGCGGCGATCCTGCCCGGAGTGCGGCAAGCGGTTCACCACCGTCGAGGAGGCGGTCCTCGCTGTCGTCAAGCGCAGCGGGGTGACCGAGCCGTTCAGTCGCACGAAGATCATCGGCGGGGTGCGTAAGGCGTGCCAGGGCCGGCCGGTGGACGACGACTCCCTTGCGCTGCTCGCGCAGCGGGTGGAGGAGTCGGTCCGGGCCAAGGGGGCCGCCGAGATCCCCAGCCACGACGTGGGCCTGGCGATCCTGGGTCCGCTACGCGACCTGGACGAGATCGCCTACCTGCGGTTCGCCAGCGTCTACCGCTCGTTCGACTCGCTCGCCGACTTCGAGCGCGAGATCGAGACGTTGCGGGCCGCGGCGCGAGCCCGGGAGCAGGGCCGGGCCGATGCGGTGGAAACCGCCGGCCGTACCAGCTGAGTCTTCACGGTTTTTCAAAGAGATTGGGACGCGCGGTGGGGCACCGCGCAGACGAGGGGGGCGACGGCGTGACAACTAGCCGTTCACGAAACAAGGCAGGCGCGGGGCTGAAGATCGAGCGGGTGTGGACGACCGAGGGGGTCCACCCGTACGACGAGCTCTCCTGGGAGCGCCGTGACGTCGTGATGACGAACTGGCGGGACGGCTCGATCAACTTCGAGCAGCGTGGGGTGGAGTTCCCGGAGTCGTGGAGCGTCAACGCCGCGAACATCGTCACCACCAAGTACTTCCGGGGAGCGGTGGGGACCCCGGAGCGCGAGTGGTCGCTCAGGCAGCTGATCGACCGGGTGGTCACCACCTACCGCACCGCTGGTGAGGAGTACGGCTACTTCGCGAGCCCGGCCGACGCCGAGGTCTTCGCGCACGAGCTGACCTGGATGCTGCTGAACCAGGTGTTCAGCTTCAACTCGCCGGTCTGGTTCAACGTCGGCACGCCGTCGCCGCAGCAGGTCAGCGCCTGCTTCATCCTGGCCGTCGACGACTCGATGGACTCGATCCTCGACTGGTACAAGGAGGAGGGGCTGATCTTCAAGGGCGGCTCCGGCTCCGGGGTCAACCTGTCGCGTATCCGTTCGTCCCGCGAGCTGCTCTCCTCCGGCGGCAACGCCTCCGGCCCGGTCAGCTTCATGCGCGGCGCGGACGCCTCCGCCGGCACCATCAAGTCCGGCGGCGCGACCCGCCGGGCGGCCAAGATGGTCATCATCGACGTGGACCACCCGGACATCCAGGAGTTCGTGGTCACGAAGGCGCGCGAGGAGGACAAGATCCGCGCGCTGCGTGACGCCGGGTTCGACATGGACCTCGGTGGCTCCGACATCGTCAGCGTGCAGTACCAGAACGCCAACAACTCGGTCCGGGTCTCCGACGAGTTCATGTCGGCGGTCGAGAACGGCAAGGGCTTCGACCTGCGCGGCCGGCTGGACGGCTCGGTGATCGAGACCGTCGACGCCAAGAATCTGTTCCGTTCCATCTCCCAGGCGGCCTGGGAGTGCGCCGACCCCGGTCTGCAGTACGACGACACGATCAACGACTGGCACACCTGCCCGGAGACCGGGCGGATCACCGCGTCGAACCCGTGCTCGGAGTACCTGCACCTGGACAACTCCTCGTGCAACCTGGCGTCGCTCAACCTGATGAAGTTCCTCCGCGCCGACGGTGGCTTCGAGGTGGAGAAGTTCGTCAAGTCCGTCGAGTTCGTCATCACCGCGATGGACATCTCGATCTGCTTCGCGGACTTCCCGACCGAGAAGATCGGTGAGACGTCCCGCGCCTACCGGCAGCTCGGCATCGGCTACGCCAACCTGGGTGCCCTGCTGATGGCCTCCGGCCTGCCGTACGACTCGGAGCAGGGCCGCTCGGTCGCCGCGTCGATCACGTCGCTGATGACCGGCACCGCCTACCGCCGTTCCGCCGAGCTGGCCGGCGTCGTCGGCCCGTACGACGGCTACGCCCGCAACGCTGAGCCGCACAAGCGGGTCATGCGCAAGCACGCCGCGGCCAACGACGAGATCAAGCCGACCAGCCCGGTGGCCACCGCGATCGTCCGCGAGGCGACCAAGCAGTGGACCCAGGGCAACAAGATCGGCGACAAGTTCGGGTGGCGTAACGCGCAGGCCAGCGTGCTCGCCCCGACCGGCACCATCGGCTTCATGATGGACTGCGACACGACCGGCGTGGAGCCGGACCTGGCGCTGGTCAAGTTCAAGAAGCTCGTCGGCGGCGGCTCGATGCAGATCGTCAACCAGACGGTGCCGCGCGCCCTGCGCAGCCTCGGCTACCCCGAGGAGCAGGTCGAGGCGATCGTCGAGCACATCGCCGACCACGGCCACGTGGTGGACGCCCCCGGCCTCAAGCCGGAGCACTACCCGGTCTTCGACTGCGCCATGGGGGAGCGGACGATCGCCCCGATGGGTCACGTGCGGATGATGGCGGCCATCCAGCCGTTCGTCTCCGGCGCGATCTCCAAGACGGTCAACATGCCGGAGGCGGCCACCGTCGAGGACGTCGAGAAGATCTACTTCGAGGGCTGGAAGCTCGGCCTCAAGGCGCTGGCGATCTACCGGGACAACTGCAAGGTCGGCCAGCCGCTCTCGGTGGCGAAGTCCAACAAGGCCACCGAGCCCGCCGCCGTCGAGACCGCAACGGCCGCGCCGGCCGCGGTCGAGAAGGTCATCGAGTACCGGCCGGTGCGGAAGCGCCTGCCGAAGAAGCGCCCGTCCGAGACGGTCAGCTTCTCCGTCGGTGGCGCCGAGGGCTACCTGACCGCGTCGTCCTACCCGGACGACGGCCTCGGTGAGGTCTTCCTGAAAATGTCCAAGCAGGGCTCGACCCTGGCCGGCGTGATGGACGCCTTCTCGGTGGCCATCAGCATCGGCCTCCAGTACGGCGTGCCGCTGGAGACGTTCGTCAGCAAGTTCACCAACATGCGCTTCGAGCCGGCCGGCATGACCGACGACCCGGACGTGCGGATGGCAGCCTCGGTGATGGACTACATCTTCCGTCGCCTGGCACTGGACTTCCTGCCCTACGAGCGTCGCGCCGAGCTGGGCATCTTCACCGCGTCGGAGCGGGCCGCGCAGCTGCGGGCCGAGGCCGACGCGGAGGCCGCCGCCGTCACCGGTGCCGACCTCACCGCGATGGCGTCGTCCGCGCCGGTGGAGACGCCGGCCAAGCCGGAGGCTGTCGCCCAGCCGGCCCAGGAGATGGCCGACGTGGCCGCCGCCAAGCCGGCTCCGAGCGTGGGTTCCAGCACCGAACTGCTGGAGGCCGTGATCGGCAAGGCCGCCGACGCGCCGCTCTGCTTCACCTGCGGTACGAAGATGCGCCCCGCCGGTAGCTGCTATGTCTGCGAGGGCTGCGGCTCCACCAGCGGCTGCAGCTGAAACCGGGAAGTTGTGCACGTCCCCTGTGAGTAACTCCTAAGAGGAATCACTGGTTGACATCTATCCTGGTCGAGGTCTAGAACAGATGCCTCCCACCCGAATGCGGGCGGGAGGCATCTGCTTTAGGTGCGCGCTGCAACCGTCATAGGCGAAGAGGCGCTTGCCGCGCTTCTCCACGCGTGGAGTCTGACGGATGGCGGTCTGCGTCACCTGCGCAAGACGTGTTCCCGTGATCAAGTGATGAGAAATAGGTCGAAAGATGGCTCTGGGACCTACTTTTCATCACTTGATCACGGGAATCGTCGGTGCTGAGCTCAACCTGACCTGGGTGCCCGCGGACGCGGAGCCGAACTACTCGCTCGCTCGTTCGGCGGCGCGTACGGCGTTGCGGAACAGCATCGCGACGGTGGTCGGGCCGACTCCGCCGACCCGGGGGGTGATCGCGCCGGCCACCTCGGCGCACGCTTCGTCCACGTCCGGTAGGAGGCGCCGCCCGTCGTAGCGGACACCGGCGCCGATGACGACCGCGCCGGGCTTGACGTGCTCAGGCTTCACGATCCCGGGTACGCCGGCGGCGGCCACGAGGATGTCGGCGCGGCGGGTGTAGCGGTCCCAGTCGGGCACGCCGGTGTGGACGACGGTGACGGCGGCGTTGGCGGTCGGGCGCTTCTGGGCGAGCAGCATGGCGAGGGGGCGGCCCAGGGTGGCGCCGCGACCGAGGATGACGACCTCACGGCCGGCGACGGGAATCTCGTAGTACGCCAGGAGGGCTTCGATGCCCGCGGGGGTGCACGGCAGCGGGCCGGGCAGGCCGACGGCGAGACGCCCCATGTTCAGTGGGTGCATGCCGTCGACGTCCTTGTCCGGGTCGATGGTCTGCAACGCCGCGTCGTAGTCCAGATGCCCCGGCACGGGGTACTGCACGAGCAGTCCGTGTACGTCCGGATCGGTGTTGAATCGGGCAATGGCCTGGTGCAGCTCGGCCTGGGTGGCGGTGGCCGGTAGATGCACGTGCGGGGAGGCGAACCCGAGCGCGGCGGCCTGACGCTGCTTGATGGCGATGTAACCGGCGCTGGCGTCGTCGTCGCCGACGAGGATGGTGGCGAGGCTCGGTGTGATCCCACGGCTGCGCAGCCGGGCGGCTGCGGCGGCGGTCTCGGCCAGGACGGCTTCGGCGACGGGCGCACCCGGCAGGAGCCGGGCCGCGCCCGATGGGGTGTGGTGCTCGGCGGATGGGCTGGTCGTGGTCATGACGGTTCCTCGACGCAGGCGCCCAGGCGGTCGACGCCCGCGAGAGGCTCCCCGATGGTTTCGACCATCCCCGTGCCGCCAGTCGCCGGTGCCTCGATCATGCCCCATCACCAGGGCAACTGCCCAGTTGGAGCAGCAGCGCCGCCCGAAGCGAAGCCGTCGACGGAGTTAGTCGGTCGGCAGAAGCGGGCGCATGAACGTTCGCTCGTACCGCACGACACAACCGGAGTTGTCCCGGATGCTGTCGGCAGCGAGGAACTCCGGATCGTTGCCGAACCGCGCGCGGTAACGCTCGTAGGCCGCCAGGCTCTCGAAGCTGAACAGCGCCTCGGCCTTGTCGCTGGCACCCTCGGCGGGCAGGAAGTAGCCGTGGTGCACGCCACCGTGCTTGGCCACCAGCCGCATCCATGCCCGGGCGAAGTCCTCGAACGCTTCGATCTGCGCGGGATCGATGGTGTAGTGCACGACGCAGGTGATCACGCGGTCACCTTACGGGCCGGGTGTTCGGTAACACTCGTGCTCCGCCTGACGAAGAAGGGGTGTGAAGGCTACGAGGGAGGACGGCCTGTGACTGAGCCGAGCCGAGTCGATGATGACATTTCCGGCATCGGAGCCGATCCGGTGGCCTTCGAGGTCTTCTACCGCCGGCACCTGGAGGCGGTGGGCCGGTTCGTGGCGCGGCGGGTCGACGACCCGCATCTCGCCGCCGACCTCACCGCCGACGTGTTCCTGGCGGTGATCGAGTCGGCGGCCGGCTACCGGCCGGAGCGGGGCAGCCAGATCGGCTGGCTGTACGGGGTGGCCCGCAACGTCATCGGCGACGAGCGGCGTCGGGCGGCCCAACGGCTGCGGGTGACCGGCCGACTGGCCGGACGACGGGACCTCGGCCCCGATGACATCGCGCGCATCGAGGAGCGGATCGACGCCGAGTCGGCGGCCCGCCGCACCCATCGGGCGCTGAGCGAGCTGCCCGAGGGCACCCGGACGCTTGTCGAACTCGTCGCCGTGGACGGCCTCAGCGTCGCGGAGGCGGCGGCAGTGCTCGGGATGTCACCGGTGGCCGCTCGGGTCCGCCTGCATCGTGCCCGCCGCATCGTCCGCGCCGTGCTCGCCCGCCCGGTCACCACCCTCGCCTGAGAGACGGAGATGACGATGAACGAGACCGAACGGTCGCCGCAGGGGTTCGAGGAGCAGCTTCTCAGGGATCTGAGCGCACACGTCGCCCAACGGGCCGAGGAGGCGTCGGCGGCCCGTCCCGCCGGACGCCGTACCCAGTTACTGCGCGGTTGGCGTCTCGTCGGAGCGCTCGGACTGGCGGTGACGTTGACCGCCGGTGCGTTGGCGGTCCAGACCATGAGGCTGGGCGATCAGCCGCCGCCGACTGCCAGCGCGTCGGAGATCTTCCACCTGGCGGCCGACGCGGCCCGGCAACAGCCGGAGCTCACCGCCCGACCCGACCAGTACGTCTTCACCGAAACCCTGGCGACGATCCGGGACCTGCCGGACAGCGGGCCCTACCAGACCATCCGGAACCAGCTGTGGCAGTCGGCTGGCGGAGTCGCGTACACGAAGGGACGCTACCGACCGGAGAGCGACCCGAACGGCTGGGGCGAGCTGAGGGAGCTCCGGATGGACGATGCCGCCGATCCCACGAAGAAGCTCGACGCGTTCCAGCCGCCGGCGTACCACGGCGACCTGCCCACCGACCCGGACGAGCTGCTCCGCTACCTTCGGGAACACCCGGTCGACCTGAATCTCCCCGCAGGGGCCGACGAGGAGGCCCTCTACGCGGACGAGAGCATGGCGTACACCACCGCGCGGTCGATGCTCCAGGGCTACGTGCCACCCCGAGCGCTGGCGGCGCTGTATGAAGTGCTGGCCCGGGAACCCGGCGCGACAGTCATCTCCGCCGACGTGGTGGACGCCGCAGGCCGGCACGGGGTGGCGATCCGGATGCCCGGTGTGATCGCTGGCAACGTGGACCTGCTCTTCGACCGCGACACCCATGTCTTCCTCGGGCGCCGCCACTCGGTGGTGCGCGACGGCAAGGAGTCACTGGAGTCGGCTGCCGCGCTCCTGCGGGTCGCCATCGTCGACCGGCCGGGCCAGGTGCCGTGAGCGAGCCGGTCACGGCCGGTCGGTCACGGCCGGGCGAACAGGGGGCCGTAGTTCGAGCGGAACATCTGCTCGCCGAGGCGGCGCATCACCAGGTCGCGCAGCGCGGGCGGGAGCCCGGTGGCCTTGTCGCGGCGATGGGTCTGGCTGAGCACCCAGTCGGTACGCGGGCGGCGCCGCGCCTCGTACCCGCGCAGGGCCTCGGCAACGGACCCGGCGGTCGCCAACGACGAGGCGAGCACGACGGCGTCCTCCAGGGCCATCGCCGCGCCCTGGGCCATGTTCGGTGAGGTGGCGTGGGCGGCGTCGCCGATCAGCAGCACCGGCCCCCCGGACCAGGAGTCGAGTACGACCTCCTGGTTCGGCCCGGCGTGCAGGGTGCTGTCGTCGTAGTCGAGGGCCTTGAGCATGGTGGCCACCGGCTCGGTGAACGTCTCGGCCAGCTCGTCGCGCCAGCCGGGCCGGTCGGCCACCGGGCCGTCGTTGTAGTAGCAGTACGTCTGCTCGGCGCTGATCGGGATGGTCAGGAACTGCCTGCCGCGCCCCAACTGCACCGACCAGACCGGCTCGTCGTCGACGCGGGGAGCGACCCACCGGTACGCGTACTGGCCGAGGTCGCGGGCCGCCTGACCGTCGAAGGCGAGCCGGCGGACCGTCGAGTTCACCCCGTCCGCGCCGAGTACCAGGTCGTACCGTTCGGTGGCACCGTCGTCGAACTCGACGGCGACCCGGTCGCCCTCCGCGAGGAGCGCGACCGGTTGGCGGCCCCAGCGGATCGGGGTGTCGCCGACGCCGGCGAGCAGCGCCCGGTGCAGTTGCGCCCGGGGCAGCGACACGCACGGCCCGACGCCCCGCCACAGCGCGGCAACGTCGATGTCGAAGAGGCGACGCCCGCGCTGGTTGGCGCTGCGCTGCCGGGTGATCTCCACGGAGACGTCGGCGACCGGCTCCCGCAGACCGAGTACGTCGAGCATCCGGGTGGCGTTCCCGGTCAGGTAGATCCCGGTGCCGGAGTCGGTCGGCCCGGATGCCCGCTCGACCACGTCGACGGTGGCACCCCACCCGCGCAGCGCGGCAACCGCCGCCAGCCCGGCGACACCTCCGCCGACGATCAGTACCCGGACGCCGTCACCCCGCACGACACATTCCTCCCCGTTGCCCCTGCGCGACCCCGCTGAGCTGCTGCTCAATGGTCCAGCCGCGGCAGCACTCTACGAGGGGGGTGAGCCGGCGCACGGGAACGGGGGCTGAAATACCGAGGAATGGGCTGCGACGATGAGGCCATGACGACCGCTGAGACGTACGCCGAGTTCGGCAGCCGCGAGGCGCGCGGGGTGTCGCCTACGTATGAGCGCCTGTCGCAGGCGGTCGCCCGCGACGATGACCTGCTCACCCTGCTCGACGGGCTGCCGCCGGCCAAGCGGCAGCCGAATCTGCTGTTCGGCGTCGTCCGTTGGCTCGGTGGCCCGGTCGACGACCCGGCCGCGTTCCACGACTACGTGGTGACGCACTGGCCGGCGATCGAGACGCAGATGCTCACCCGGGCGACCCAGACGAACGAGGCGGGGCGGTGCGCGGTCCTGCTGCCGGTGCTCGCCGCGCTACCGCAGCCCCTCGCCCTGCTGGAGGTCGGTGCGTCGGCCGGGCTCTGCCTCTACCCCGACCGGTACGCGTACCGCTACGGCGACCGTCAGGTCGGCTCCGGTGAGCCGCTTCTCGACTGCGCGGCCAACGGGTTGGTGCCGCCGGCAGGCGTACCCCAGGTGGTGTGGCGGGCCGGGCTCGACCTCAACCCGCTCGACGTGACCGACAGCGACGACGTGTCCTGGTTGGACGCGCTGATCTGGCCGGAACAGGCCCATCGGCGGGCCCGGCTGCGCGCCGCGGCGGCGGTGGCCGCGGCCGACCCGCCGTTGTTGGTCCGGGGTGACCTGGTGGACGATCTGCCGGCGCTGGCCGCGCGGGCGCCGACCGATGCGACGCTGGTGGTCTTCCACACGTCCGTGCTCTATCAGGTGCCGTCCCCGCGCCGGGACGCGTTCGTCCGGTTGGTCGGCGAGCTGCCGGGGCACTGGGTGGCGAACGAGGCGCCAACGGTGCTCCGGTACGACGGACTGCCCGCCCCGCCGAGCGACGTGCTGCACAACGTCCTCGCGCTGGACGGAAAGCCGCTGGCCTGGACCAGAGGCCACGGTCAGGCGCTCACCTGGTTCGGCTGACGTCACCGAGCCGACCGGCGGCCAGGCCGTTGGTCCGATCCGGTCAGCTCAGCGGGCCAGCTCGGGCATCCGGTGGCGCAGGGCCCGGATGAACCAGTCCACCGCAGGCGTCGTCGCATCGCCTGTCGACCAGCCGTTGAGCACCGCCAACAGGTCGAGGTAGCGGTCCCGGCGAGGGTCGTTGGCAGGCACCAGCCGGTCGAGCAACCGCTGACGCAGGTCGACCTCGTCGGAGTGACCGTGCAGGTTCGCGTACCGGTTGGTGACGGCCGCGACCACCGGACCGGCGTCCGGGCTGGTCGGGTCGAGACCGGCCGCGAGGGCGGGGGCCACCGCGTCCCGGACCACCGCGACGGCGTCCGGGCGGGGCAGCCCCGGGATGTCGTGGTCGGCGGCGTGCTGCCGCGCGAGCCGCCGCATCCGGGCCCGGAACTCCCGGTCCCGGCACAACTCGGCCAGCTCCAGCCACGCCTCGACCTGCTCAGTGCTCGGGTCGTCGGGAAGCTCCGGTGTCATCGAGACGATCGCACCCTGGTACGTGGTCTGGTCGCCGAGGCCGGCGAAGACGCCGTCCAGGAAGTCCGCCACCAACTGCCCGCGTTCGCGGGTGGTGAGCTGGGCCAGCCGGTGCAGCTCGTCCACCTCGGCCGGGCCCGACCCGCGCCTCGCCGCGACGGTGAGCACCGCCTGGCGCAGCCGCAGCACCCGGATCTGCACGGCCAACGCCTCGGCGTGCGCGGCGGCCACCTCGCGCAGGGGCACCTCGTCGTTCACCACCCGTCGGATGGTGGCCAGGTCCAAGCCCAGGTCACGCAACGTCCGGACCAGCTCCAACCGGGCCACTGCCGCCGGGCCGTACCGTCGGTAGCCGGCCGGGCTCCGATCGGTCGGCGGCACGATCCCGCTGTCAGCGTAGTACCGGATGGTCTTGACGCTCAGGCCGGTCCGTCGGGCCAGCTCGCCGATCGTGTGACGCGTCTCCCCGCTCATGCCCCCCACCCTCGCGTCTCCCCCCGGTGGAGACTCAAGCACCATCCGAGCCGGCGAGGAATGCCGCGACCGTCGCGGTGAACGCCTCGGCGTCGTCGAGCCACGGGTAGTGCCCGGCGCCCGGCTGGACGACCAGCGTGGCGCGCGGACTCAGCTCGGCGAACCGGGCCACCAGTCCCGGCGGCGCGGCCAGGTCGACCGCACCGGCGAGCAGCAGCACCGGGCCTCGATGCGCGGCGAGCGCCGTACGACTGGCCGGCGGGTCGAAGGCGCCCTCAGAGCTGAAGACCCTTGCCGCCTCTTCGTTGCGCTGACCATCCTCGGCCGCCTGATGCGCCCGTGCCATCTCGTCCCACCGGCCGCGCGAGTCGGCCCACCCGATCGGGGTGGCGGGTCAGGTATCGCAGAGCCAGGTTGGCGCCGGCGGAGTGCCCGAGCAGATCCAGCCGGTCGAGGCCCAGGTGTCCGCGTAGCGCCTCCACATCGTCGACCATCCGGTCGCAGCGGTAGGTCGAGACGTCCGCTGGGGCCTCCGAGCGGCCGGTGCCCCGCGGATCGAGGATGACAAGCGTCCGGTGTGCGCCCAGATTGCCGAGGTCACCGAGGTACGCGGAGTCGCGCATCGGCCCGCCCGGCAGGCAGACGAGCGGGTCTCCAACCCCGATCCTCCGGTACGCGAGGGTGGTTCCGTCGATCCCGGCGAAGGTGCTGATCATCGCTCAGCGGACCCGCTGGTGGTGGAGCAGGACCACGCCGTTGCCGAAGACGCGGCTCTCCACCAGCCGCAGACCGGTCGGAGTCTCGGCGTCGGGGAAGAGTCGGCGGCCCCGACCGACGAGCACCGGGTGGACGTAGATCCGGTACTCGTCGATCAGGTCGTGTCGGGCGAACGTCGCGGCCAGGTCGGCCCCACCGAGCGCCAGGTCGCCGCCCGGTTCGGCGGTGAGTTTGCGGACCTGCTCGACGTCGACCTCGCGCACGACTGTGGAGTTCCAGTCGGCGTGGTCGAGGGTGCGCGAATAGACGATCTTCGGCATGTCCCGCCAGATCCGGGCGAACTCGCGCTCCGGGCCGCTGGCGGTCGGATCCTGATCGGCGGTCGGCCAGTAGGCGGCCATCAGCTCGTAGCTGACCCGGCCGTTGAGGAACCCGCCCATCGGGGCGATCACGTCGTTGAAGTGCTGGTGCAACTCCTCGTCGACCTGGTGCCAACTGATGTCGCCACCCGGGCCTTCGAAGAACCCGTCCAACGACAGGCTCATCTGCACAACGATCTTCCGCATCGCGTCTCCTCCGTAGGATTCGATGGTTGTCGACCTCGATCGTCGTCGGACCGTACGACGAAACGCGACCACGCCGGGGGCATGTCGCCGGATTCCAGGCAGCGGGAGGCCGACACCGCACCGTCCCTAGACTGTTGCGGTGAGCGAAGAGCGGAAACCCCTGGCCGGCCGGCCGCTCACCGAGCCGCACCCCTCCCGGCTGTCGCCGGAGCACCCCGACCGGGCCCGGATCCTCGCCGCGCACACCGCCGCGTTGGCCGCCGGTGAGGCTGGTTACCTCGACCCGGCGAGCGGGCTGTTCGTGCTCAGCGCCGGCTTCCTGGCCCGTCGTGGCACGTGCTGCGGGCGCGGCTGCCGGCACTGTCCGTACGTGGACGATCCACCGTCGGAATAGGCGTCAGCGGGGGCTTTCGCCCCGACACCGACACCCCGTACGGTGTCCGACGGACATCTGGCGGGCGCCTTCCGCCGTCGGTCGGCGAGAGGGTGGAACGTGCGCGGGCGGATCGTGGTCGCCGGGCTGGCCGGGCTGCTGGTGAGCGGGTGCGCCGACGAGGCGGAACCGGTGGCGGTGCCGCCGCCGGTGCCGATCGCTGTGGACGTGGCGGCGGCCTCCTCGGGCGGCGCCTGCCGTCTGCTGGACTTCGCGGTGATCGAGCAGGTGGTGAAGGTCCGCTTCGACGTGGCCGCGGCCAGCGCGCAGGGTGACACCCACACCTGTGTGGTCCGGGCCACGGGTGCCACCCTGCCGGAGTTGGCGCTCAGCGTGACCGAGACCACGATCGACAAGACCACCTTCGCCGCGGACGTGGTGCCGGACAAGGCGGCGAAGGTCACCGGGCTGGGTCAGCAGGCGTACAAGCGGACAACCGCGGCGGCGAGCGGGCACGGGCCGGTCGCCGAGGTGGGCTGGCTGGCCGGCGACGGAAGGCTGGCCACGGTGAGTTGGACCACTGCCCGTGGCAGTGAGCGCTCGGCGGCGGAGAAGCTGACCGCTGACCTGACGGCGTTGGCGAAGAAGGTGGACACCCGGGCGTTGTGACGCCCGGATGCCCGCTTGATCAGTTGGCGGCGACGAAGACCCGGGAGGCGACCTCGCGGGGCAGCCGTACCCGGTCACCGGAGCGGTCGATCGACACCCCGTCGCGCTCCTGGGCCACTGTCACAGTGGCGCCCGGGTCGACACCGGCGGCGTGCAGCTGACGCAGCACGTCGCCGTCGGTCTGCACGCTCTCGCAGATCCGGCGGACCACCACCGGCCCGGAGAGGCCGGGGAAGGCCAGGTTGCGCTCACCCTCGGCGGCCTCGGTCGCTTCCGCCTCGGGGGAGCCCAGCTCCTCCAGACCCGGGATCGGGTTGCCGTACGGGGAGCGGGTCGGCCGGTTGAGCAGGTCGTAGACCCGCTTCTCCACCGCGTCGCTCATCACGTGCTCCCAGCGGCAGGCCTCCTCGTGGGCCTCCTCGTAGGGCATCCCGATGACGTTGACCAGCAGCAGCTCGGCGAGGCGGTGCTTGCGCATCACGGAAACGGCAGTGCCGCGACCCAGCGCGGTGAGCGTGAGGTGTCGGTCACCCTCGACGGTGAGCAGGCCGTCGCGCTCCATGCGGGCGACGGTCTGGCTCACTGTGGGGCCGCTCTGTCGTAGCCGCTCGGCGATCCTGGCACGCAGCGGTGGCACCCCCTCCTCTTCGAGTTCGAGGATGGTGCGCAGGTACATTTCGGTCGTGTCGACCAGGTCGTGAGACTTCATAACGTCAGCGGCCCTCCGGTGCACGATGGTACCTCGGGTGAACGGCCGACGACCGTCGCCGAACCGCGTGCCGTCCAGCCGAATGGTGTTGGATGTCGCCATGTCCGGTACCCAGGAGCCGTTGGTCGAGGTCGACAGGCTCGTCGCCGAGCTCGACCAGGTCGACCCGCCCACCCTGCTCGACGTCCGCTGGCGGCTCATCGGCCCCCCCGGGCACGACGACTACCTCGCCGGCCACCTGCCGGGGGCTGTCTTCGTCGACCTGGACACCGCGCTCTGTGGGGTGCCGGGCGTCGGCGGCCGGCACCCGTTGCCCGACCCGGCGGCGTTGCAGGCGGCACTGCGGGCCGCCGGCGTCCGCGCGGGTCACCCCGTGGTGGTGTACGACGCCGGCGACGGCATGGCCGCCTCGCGGGCCTGGTGGACGCTGCGCTGGGCCGGCCACCGGCCGGTGCGCCTGCTGCACGGTGGCTACCCGGCCTGGGTCGCCGCCGGCCGACCCGTCTCCACCGACGCGCCCGCCCCACCGCCCGGTGACATCGTGGTGCGCCCCGGGGATCTCCCGGTGCTCGACGCCGGGCAGGCCGCCGCGTTGGCCGCCGCGGACGATGCCGTGCTGCTCGACGTACGGGCGGCGCCCCGCTACCGGGGCGAGGTCGAGCCGATCGACCCGGTGGCCGGGCACGTGCCGGGAGCGGCGAACCTGCCCGCCGGGGAGTACGTCGGTCCGGACGGCCGCTTCCTGGCCGCCGACGTGCTGAGTGAGCGGTTCGCCGCCGCCGGGGTGACCGAGGGGCGGGCCGTCGGGGCGTACTGCGGCTCGGGGGTGACCGCCGCCCAGGCGGTGCTGGCGCTGCACCTGGCCGGCCGGACGGACGCCGCGCTCTACGTTGGATCGTGGAGCAACTGGGTGGCGGACCCGGCCCGACCGGTCGCCTCGGGGTCGACACCCGGCCGCTGACCAGCGCGTGCGGTGGGCCCGCGCCGATCCTCGTGCGACGATGGGCTCATGTCCGACGACACTGTGGTGGTGTGGGACGAGTCGCTGCTCGCCTACGACATGGGTGACCATCCACTCGACCCGGTCCGGGTGGAGCTGACCATCGCGCTCGCCCGCGAGCTGGGCATCCTGGATCGGCCAGGGGTGCGGATGGTCAAGCCGGAGCCCGCCGACGATGCCCTGCTCACCCGGGTGCACGCGCCGGCCTACCTCGCCGCGGTGCGCAACGCGCCGCGCGACCCGCTCTTCGCCGGGTACGGGCTGGGCACCTCCGACAACCCGGTCTTCGAGGGTATGCACGAGTCCAGCGCGCTCATCGCCGGCGCGACGGTTGCCGCCGCCGAGGCGGTCTGGCGCGGCGACGCCCGGCGAGCGGTGAACGTGGCGGGTGGGCTGCACCACGCGATGTCCGCCCGAGCCTCCGGCTTCTGTGTCTACAACGACCCCGCGGTGGCCATCGCCCGCCTGCTCGACCTGGGCGCCGAGCGGGTCGCGTACGTGGACGTCGACGTGCACCACGGCGACGGCGTGCAGGACATCTTCTGGAACGACCCGAGGGTGCTGACGGTCAGCCTGCACGAGACCCCGCTGGCGCTCTTCCCGGGCACGGGTTTCCCGGACGAGACGGGTGGGCCGGGTGCGCAGGGCACCGCCGTCAACATGCCGTTGCCGCCGGGTGTCGACGACAGCGGCTGGCAGCGCGCGTTCCACGCGACAGTGCCGTCGGTGCTGCGCGCGTTCAAGCCGCAGGTGCTGTTCAGCCAGTGTGGCGCCGACGGCCACCGGCTGGATCCGCTCGCCGATCTCAACCTGACGGTGGACGGGCAGCGGGCCACCTACCTGGCGCTGCGGGCGCTCGCCGACGAGCTGTGCGACGGCCGGTGGGTGGCCACCGGCGGCGGCGGGTACGCGCTCGTCGAGGTGGTGCCCCGGGCCTGGAGTCACCTGCTGGCAGTGGCCACCGGTGACCCGATCGACCCGGCCACGCTCACCCCACCCGCGTGGCGGGACCTGGTCACCTCCCGAGGTCTGGGCCGGGAGGTGCCGCTGCGGATGACCGACGACGCCGACCCGTCGTACGAGCCGTGGCAGCCGACCGGCGAGCCGAACGCGGTGGACCGGGCGATCGCGGCCACCCGCAAGACGGTCTTCCCGCTGCTCGGGCTCGACCCGCACGATCCGCGGGACTGAGCCGGGCCGTTCGGTGACGAGTCTGGACCAGCCGGTCGACGTGCTGCTCAGCGATGGCAGCACGGTCCAGTTGCGACCGATCGACCCGGCCGACGCGCCGGGCATCGTGGCGATGCACAGCCGGTTCTCCGAGCGCACCCGCTACCTGCGGTACTTCTCGCCGTACCCACGTATCCCGGAGCGGGATCTGATCCGTTTCGTCACTGTGGACCACCACGACCGGGAGGCGTTCGTGGTGCTGGCCGCCGACCAGATCGTCGCGGTCGGCCGGTACGAGCGGCTCGGCCCGCAGGCCCCCGAGGCGGAGGTGGCCTTCGTGGTGGAGGACGCCTACCAGGGGCGGGGGATCGGCTCGGTGCTGATGGAGCACCTGGCCGACGCGGCCCGCCGCAACGACATCATGAGCTTCGTCGCGGAGGTGCTGCCGGCCAACGGGACGATGTTGCGGGTCTTCGCCGACTTCGGCTACCAGGTCCAGCGCGAGTACGCCGACGGCGTGGTCCACCTGAGCTTCCCCATCGCGCCCACCGAGGCCAGCCTGGAGGTGCAGCGCGGCCGGGAGCACCGCACCGAGGCCCGCTCGATCGCCCGGCTGCTCGCCCCGCGCGGCATCGTCGTCTACGGTGCCAGCGCCACCGGCCAGGGCGTCGGCGCGGCGGTGCTCGGGCACCTGCGCGACGGCGGGTTCACCGGTGCGGTGGTGCCGGTGCACCCGAGCGCGTCGACAGTGGCGGGCCTCCCCGCGTACCCGTCGGCTGTTGCTGCCGGAGCGCCGGTGGACCTGGCGGTGGTGGCGGTCCCACCGGAGGCGGCGACCGCTGTGGTCGCCGACGCCGCCGCCGCGGGGGTGCACGGCCTGGTGGTCATCTCGGCCGGCTTCGCCGAGGCCGGCGGCGAGGGCGCGGCCACCCAGCGGGCGCTGGTCCGCGCGGCGCACGCGGCCGGCATGCGGGTCGTCGGCCCGAACTGCCTGGGCGTGGCCAACACCGACCCGACGGTACGCCTCAACGCCACCCTCGCCCCGGCGTTGCCGCCGGCCGGCCGGGTCGGCATCTTCAGTCAGTCCGGTGCGTTCGGGGTGGCGCTGCTCGCCGAGGCGGACCGGCGGGGCCTCGGGCTGTCCAGCTTCGTCTCGGCCGGCAACCGGGCCGACGTCTCCGGCAACGACCTCCTGCAGTACTGGCAGGACGACAGCGGCACCGACGTGATCATGCTCTACCTGGAGACCTTCGGGAACCCGCGCAAGTTCGCCCGGCTGGCCCGGCGGATCGGCCGCGCCAAACCGGTGGTCGCGCTCGCCTCGCCGGCCCGCCCGCCCGGGGTCGGTGACGCCGCCGGGCCGGACGAGGTGGCGGTGGCGGCGCTTTTCGCCCAGTCCGGGGTGATTCGGGTGGACACCGTGCCGGAGCTGCTCGACGTGGGTGTGCTGCTGGCCAACCAGCCGTTGCCGGCCGGCGGCCGGGTCGGTGTGGTCGGCAACTCCTCGGCCCTCACCGGGCTCGCCGCGACCGCCTGCGTCGGGCACGGGCTGAGCGTGGCCGACGGATACCCCCGCAACGTCGGGCCGAGCGCCGGCGCCGCCGAGTTCGCCGCCGCGCTCGCCGAGACGGCCGCCGACGAACGGGTGGACGCCCTGGTGGTGGTCTTCGCCCCGCCGCTTCCCGGCCAGCTGACCGAGGTGGACGCCGACGTGACCGCCGCGCTGCCGGCCGCCCTCGCGTTGGGCAAGCCGACAGTGGCGACGTTCCTGGTCGGGCGGTTGCCACCGGGGGTGCCGGCGTACGGCGGCGTGGAGGAGGCGGTCCACGCGCTCGCCCGCGCCCACCGGTACGCCGAATGGCTTCGCCGCCCTCCCGGGGTGGCACCGGAGCTGCCCGACGTCGATCGGGCCGCCGCGCAGGCCGCGCTCCGGGCCGACGGCACCGACCCGGGGGCGCTGCTGGCCGCGTACGGCATCGACGTGGTGGCCTCGGTGTCTGTCGACTCGGTCGACGCTGCTGTCGACGCGGCGGCGCGGCTGGGCTTCCCGGTTGCGCTCAAGGCTGCCGCTCCCGGGCTGCGGCACCGACTCGACCTCGGCGCGGTCCGGCTGGACCTGCCCGACGAGCCGACCCTCCGCCGGGCGTACACCGACCTGGCGGCGACCTTCGGCGCGGACGCCCTGGTGCAGCCGATGGTCCCGCCCGGCGTGGCCTGCGTGGTGGAGGTGGTGGAAGACCCCGCGTTCGGGCCGGTGGTCGGCTTCGGCCTGGGAGGGGTCGCCACCGAGCTGCTCGGCGATCGGGCCTGGCGGGCGGTGCCGCTGACCGACACCGACGCGGCCGAGCTGGTCGACGAGCCTCGGGCTGCGCCGCTGCTGCGCGGGCACCGGGGAGCCGCGCCGGTCGATCGGGCGGCCCTGGCCGATCTGCTGCTACGGGTGGGTCAGCTCGCCGACGAACAACCCCGGGTGCGCTCGCTGACCCTCAACCCGGTGCTGGCCCGCCCGGACGGCATCTCGGTCCTGCACGCGCAGGTGGGGGTGGGTGGCGTGGTCGCCCGCCCGGACACCGGCCCCCGTCGCCTGTGAGCGCGCCCGGTCAGGCGCGGCTGGAGATCTGCTGGACGCCCCAGGTGTTGCCGTCCGGGTCGGCGAAGAAGACGAAGCCCACATTGTCCAGTGGATCCGGCACCGGCCGGGGGTTCTGACCGACCACCTGGATCTCGCTGACCTCCACACCCCGTTCGACCAGCTCCTCGTGGGCGCGCTTCAGGTCGGGCACCACCAGTTGCAGGCCCTTGAGTGAGCCGGGCGGCATCTCCGGGACGACACCCTTGCCGATCACGACCGAGCAGCCCGAGCCGGGTGGCGTCAGCTGGACGATGCGCGCGTCGTCATTGATCACGGTGTCGTGGTCCACAGTGAAGCCGAGCTGTTCGGCGTAGAACTTCTTCGCGCGGTCCACGTCGGAGACCGGCACGATCACCACTTCGAGTGTCCAGTTCATCGTCGTTCTCCTCGGTCGTCGGCCGGCGGACGGTGCCCCCAGTCAAGCACCCCGACAGCACGGAAGGCCCCGGCGAACCGCCGGGGCCTTCCGTGGGAACCGGGTGCGTCAGCAGGCGTACGCCTCCAGGCGCTGGGCCCGCTCCGGGGCGCGCAGCTTCAGCAGCGTCACCTTCTCGATCTGCCGGATCCGCTCCCGGGACAGGCCGAACTCCCGACCGACCTCGTCCAGGGTGCGCTGACGGCCGTCGTCCAGGCCGAACCGGAGGCGGATGACCGCCTGTTCCCGCTGGGACAGGGTGGAGAGCACGATGCTGACCTCGTTGCGCAGCTCGCCCTGGGCGGCGGCGTCGCCCGGCTCGGTGCGCGGGTCCACCGAGGCCACGAAGTCGCCGAGCGCGCTCTCACCGTCGTCGCCGACGGCCTGGTCCAGGCTGACCGGCTCCCGGTCGTAGGAGATCAGCTCGATGACCTGGATCTCGGGGACCTCCAGCGCGCGGGCCACCTCGGCGACAGTCGGTTCGCGGCCCAGCGTCACCGCCAGTTCGCGGCGGGCCCGGACCATCCGGTTGACCTGCTCGACCATGTGCACGGGGATGCGGATGGTGCGGGCCTGGTCGGCCATCGCGCGGGTGATGGCCTGCCGGATCCACCAGGTGGCGTACGTGGAGAACTTGTAGCCCTTGGCGTAGTCGAACTTCTCCACGGCCCGGATCAGACCGAGGTTGCCCTCCTGGATCAGGTCGAGAAACGCCATGCCACGGCCCGTGTAGCGCTTGGCGATGCTGACCACAAGCCGCAGGTTCGCCTCCAACAGGTGGTCCTTGGCCGCCCGACCCTCGGTGACGATCAGCTCCAGGTCGGCTCGCAGCTCCGCGGAGACCGGGGTGCAGGTGGCGAGCTTCTCATCGGCGAACAGGCCGGCCTCGATGCGCCGGGCCAGGTCGACCTCCTGCGCGGCGGTCAGCAGCTTCGTCCGGCCGATGCCGTTGAGGTAGGCCCGGACCAGGTCGGTGGAGATGCCGCGCTCGTCTGTGGCGTCCAGGTCGACGAGGGCCTCGGGGGCCCCGTCAGTGTCGGTCGTGGTGGCCGGGCGCGTCCGGTGTTCCGTCATCTGCAGAACCATCTCTGTCTCTCCCCGTTTCCACGTCGGTGCCGTGTTCCCGGCCCAGTGGTGCCGGTGTGAGAACAGCTTGGCGGGCGGGGCGTAAAACGGGAGTGAGGCGATCGGGCACCCGACAGGAATCGCGTCAGATCGCTGGTGCGGTGTGTCGTCGAAGTGTGTGGTTGCCCGCCCCGGCTACGTTGCGGACGGCCGGCCACCTCTGGCCAGCCGGAAACGACAGTTGGAGGACGGTGTGGTCTTCAAACGGCTCATGAAGGCGATGGGCGTCGGTGGTCCGTCGGTGGAGACGGTGCTGGCCAACCCGAACTGCCGCCCGGGCGGCCAGTTGGAGGGCCGGATCCAGGTGCTGGGCGGCGACCACCAGGTCGACATCGACCACGTCACCCTCGGCCTGGTCACCCGGGTCGAGGTGGAGAGCGGTGACAACGACTACGACACCACTCAGGAGTTCCACCGCCAGCAGGTCACCGGCGCGTTCCGGCTGGAGCCGGGGCAGCGCTACGACCTCCCGTTCCGCTTCGACGTGCCGTGGGAGACACCGGTCACCGAGCTGTGCGGGCAGCACCTGCACGGGATGACGATGGGCCTGCGTACCGAGCTGGAGGTCGCCCGCGCGGTCGACAAGGGTGACCTGGACGCCGTGTCGGTGCACCCGCTGCCGGCGCAGGAGCGACTGCTGGACGCGCTGCTGCGGCTGGGATTCCGGTTCGCACGCGCCGATGTGGAGCGCGGTCACATCTACGGCGTACACCAGACGTTGCCGTTCTACCAGGAGATCGAGTTCAGCCCGGCGCCGCAGTACGCCCGATCGATCAACCAGTTGGAGGTCACCTTCATCGCCGACGCCCAGCAGATGCAGGTGGTGCTGGAGGTCGACAAGCGCGGCGGCGTCTTCACCGAGGGCCGGGACGCCTTCGGTCGGTTCACAGTCGACCACGCCACCGCCGACCGCACCGACTGGACCGCCGAACTCGACAACTGGCTCCGCCAGTCCCTGACCCGCCGAGGCCTCTTCTCCTAACCCCACCCCCCTCTCTGCGCGCGTTGATCATGAAGTTATTGCCACGACACGCCGAGGCGAAGGGCAATAACTTCATGATCAACGGAGGTGGGGTGGGGTGGGGTGGGTGGGTGGGTGGGGTTAGAGGTCTAGGAGGAGGGTTTGGGGGCCTATGTTGGTGCTTTCCACCACCATGTGGGCGCGGAAGCGGCCGGTCTCCACCTTCGCTCCTCGTTCGCGTAGGGCGTCGACCACCGCTGTCACCAGTGGCTCGGCGACCTCGGCGGGGGCGGCGGCGGACCAGCTCGGTCGGCGACCCCTGCGGGCGTCGCCGTAGAGGGTGAACTGGCTGACCACCAGGACCGGCGCGCCGGTGTCGGCGGCGGACCGCTCCCCGTCCAGGATGCGTACCTCGTGCACCTTGCGGGCCATCGTCTGAGCCGTCTCCGCGGTGTCGGTGTGGGTCACGCCGAGCAGCACCAGCAGGCCGTTCTCGATCGCACCGACCACCTCGCCGTCGACCGTCACGCTGGCCCGCCCGACGGTCTGCACCACCGCCCGCATCAGGCGTTCACCGGCTCGATGAAGCCGCGCTCCACCAGGTGCGCCACGATCGGGCCGGCGGCCTCGGCCATCTCGTCGGGCTCGACGTCGTGCGCGGCGGCGAGCAGGGCGAGCTGGTCACGCAGCGGCAGCCGGCCGTCGGCGCCACCGACCAGCGCCAGTACCAGCGGGTCGATCTCCTCGGTCCAGCGCAGGCCGTGCGGCATCGCGAGGACCTGTCGGTCCACCCCCCAGCCCTCGTCGCCCATGGTGGCCTCCTGTCGCAGCTGGAGGCCCTCGGCGGCCCGGTAGCGCTCGGCGAGCAACGCTTCGGTGTCGCGTACCCGGAGGAAGTCCTGGCGGTCGAACCAGGCGGCGACCTGATCGCCCAGCGGCGGCTGCACCTGCTGGCGCAGATCCTCCACCCGGACCACCGGGTCGGCATGCCCGCCACGACGCAGCGACACGATGCCGAAGCCGATGCCCTCCACCTTGTGCGCGTCGAACCAGTCCAGCCAGGCGGCCATCCGCTGCGGGTCGGCGGTCTCGGCGGCGTCGGTGAGCCACAGGTCGACGTACGCCATCGGGTCGGCGACCTCGCGTTGGATCACCCAGGCGTCCAGGCCGGTCCCGGCGAACCAGCCGGCCACCCGCTCGTCCCACTCCTCGCCGGCGACGTGCACCCAGTTGGCCAGGTACTGCATGGTGCCGCCGTCGGTGAGCAGGCCCGGGGCGGCGGCGGCCAGCTCCGCGCCGATCGCGTCACCGACCCGGCCAGAGTCGCGGTACACGTGCGTGGTGGTGCCCGGGCCGACCACGAACGGTGGGTTGCTCACCACCAGGTCGAACCGCCGACCGGCCACCGGGGCGACCAGGTCGCCGCGGAGCAGCTCCCAGTCCTGACCGTTGAGGGCGGCGGTGGTCGCGGCGAAGCGCAGCGCCCGCTCGGAGAGGTCGGTGGCGGTCACCGAGTCGGCGTGCGTGCCCAGGTGCAGGGCCTGGACGCCGGAGCCGGTGCCCAGGTCCAGCGCGGTGCCGACCGGTCGGCGCACGGTCGCGCCGATCAGCGTGTGGGTGGCCCCCCCGATCCCGAGGACGTGCTCGGCGTGCAACGGGCGACCCGGGCGGGCGCTGGCCGGCACGTCGGCGAGCACCCACCAGTCCTCGCCGTACGGCTCCAGGTCGACGCCGGCCCGCAGGCCGTCCCCGTACCGCTCGACCAGCCCGCCGGCGAGGGCCTCCGCCAGGCTCAGCGGTGTCAGCGCGGCGGCCACCGCTTCCTCCGGCTCGGTCTGATCGCAGATGAACACCCGGATCAGGGTGCCGAGCGGGTCGCCGTCCTCGGTGGCGCGCAGAGCGGCCCGGTAGTCGTTGCGGGCGACCGCCGCGGTCGCCTGCGCGCCCAGCCGCTCGGCGATGCCGTGGCTGGTGAAACCGGTCCGGGTCAGCGCGCTGCGCAGCGCGTCGACACCGGCGGGGGAGAGCAGCATGTCGTGTTCGTCCACCCCGACATCCTGCCTCCCGTCGAGTCCCGGGTCAGCGTCACCCGCCGGAAGGTGTCGGAGCGTCGGTGTCCGCCCGGACCGGTGCGCCGGGCAGGATGGTCGGCATGACGCTCGTGCTGCCCATCGACCCCGAAGCGAACCAGCTGCTGGAGCGCAGCCCACTGGCCCTGCTCCTCGGCATGGTCCTGGACCAGCAGGTGCCGATGGAGAAGGCGTTCTCCTCGCCGTACGTGCTGGCGCAGCGGCTCGGCCATGAGCTGGACGCGGCGGAGCTGGCCGGGTACGACCCGGAGGCCCTGGTCGCGCTCTTCGCCCAGCCGCCTGCGCTGCACCGGTTTCCCAAGGCCATGGCGGCCCGGGTGCGGGAGGTCTGCCAGGTGCTGGTCGAGCGGTACGACGGTGACGCTGCGCTGCTCTGGGCCGAGGTCGCCGACGGGCCGGAGTTGCTGCGCCGGGTCTCCGCGCTGCCCGGCTTCGGCAAGCAGAAGGCGCAGATCTTCGTGGCCCTGCTCGGCAAGCGGTTCGGGGTGACCCCGCAGGACTGGCGGAAGGCGGCCGGGGACTACGGCGATCCGGGCGCCTACCGGTCGGTCGCCGACGTCACCGACGCCGATTCGCTGCGTCGGGTGCGGGAGTTCAAGCAGCAGATGAAGGCGGCGGCCAAGGCGAAGACCGCCGGCGCCTGACCAACCGGCCTGGTGAGGGGCGGTGTGCTCAGGCGGCGGTGGGGTGCGCCAGCGAGGCCAGCGCGCGCCGGACGTCGGCCAGCGACACGGTCGCCGAGTCGTCCAGGTCGGCCAGGCCGGCCTCGATCCACTGGCGCATCAGCGTGGTGACCCCGATGCCCCGGGCGTCGGCGGCGGCGCGGACCCGCTCGTAGGTGTCCAGTGGCAGCCGCACCGAGCGGCTCACCATCGGCACGTCGCTGTCGGGGGTGGGCAGCTCCGCCGCCGGGCTCTCGTCGATCAGCTCGGCGATCCGTTCGCCGCCGCCGTGGAACTGCTTGGTCGCGTCGTTACGGTGCATCGTCACGGCCTCCTCATCTACCGAGATCTCCGCACGGCCTCGTCGTAGCGCTTGGACTCGACGTCGCTCAACTCGCGGGCGGAGAGAATGTCCCAGTCGTTGTCGGTGCCATCGGCCTCGGCGAGCAGCACCGCCAGCCTGCGGCCCCGACGGGCGGCGGCGTAGACCACCATCACGTCGTCACCCAGATGACGGATGACCCGTCGGGCGCTGTGCAGCGCCTCCCAGACTTCCCCGGGTGTGACGTCGTAGACCCTCAGGTTGGCCAACGCCTCGTCGGTGAAGCTGAACCTGCTGCCCACATCGCGGAGCGTACCACGCACGTAACACGTGGCGGGATGAGTAGAAGTTCGCTGATCACGGACCTGCGGTGACAGGATGAGGCGTAACCCCCTCGAGGAGGTCCATGGTGAAGCGTCAGGCGTACCAGCCGATTCTGATCACCGACGCCTCGCGCAGCCAGGACGATCAGCTCAACAGTCGCCAGCGCCGCTACGTCGTGATGATGGGCATCCGGGTGCTGTGCATCATCGTCGGCGCGATCCTGGTCGGTGCGAACGCCCCACTGCTCTGGCTCTGGCTGCCACTGTGCGGCCTCGGCATGGTGCTCATCCCCTGGCTGGCCGTGCTGCTGGCCAACGACCGGCCGCCGAAGGAAGAGCACCGGCTGGCCAACCGGTTCCACCCCCGTCAGCAGGACGACACCCCGCCGATGAGCCTCACCGCCGAGGAGCGCCCACACAAGGTCATCGACGCCGAACCCTGACCCGCGAACGGGCCAGGGTTCGAGCAGCCGGGGCGGTGACCGTGCGCCGGCCGCTACGCCTGTGGCCGAGCCCCTGCGGTGGAGACGGCCAGCGCGCCCAGGTCGGTGGCGCGACCCAGTGCCGCGCTCGGACTGGCACCGGCGAGCCACGCGGTGAGCAGACCGGCCGCGAAGGCGTCCCCCGCACCCGTGACGTCCACCACCGCCACCCGGTTGGCCGGAGCCACGCAGACCGGCGTGGTGCGATCCACCCAGACCGCGCCGGCCGCACCGCGCTTCACCACCACCCGTCGAGCCGTCGCCGACAGCGCCCGCCCCTGCGCCGCCGGGTCCAGGCCGCCGGCCAGCACCGTGGCCTCGTCCGCGTTGACCAGGAGCAGGTCGATGTCGCGTACCCAACTCAGGAACACCGCCGCGCCGACCCGCCGCAACGGCGCCGCGGAGGCCGCGTCGACGCTGATGGTGAGCCCGCGCTCGCGGGCGGAGGCCAACGCCCGCAGCCCCGCGCCGCGCGACTCCGCGTCCAACAGGGTGTACGCGGACAGGTGCAGATGCCCGGCGTCGGGCACCGCCGCGAGGGCCTGCTCGACGTGCGCGGCGCTCAACCGCAGGTTCGCGCCCCGCTGGCTGACCATGGTGCGCTCGTCGTCGGCGGCCAACACGATGACAGTGCCGGTCGGGGCGCCGTCGATCCGCTCGATGGCGCAGTCGACGCCGGCCCGTTCGAGCTCGGCCACCCGGTCCCGCCCGGCGTCGTCGTCACCGACGGCCCCCACGAGCGTGACGTCCACCCGCTGCGCGGCGATCCAGGCGGCGGTGTTGGCCGCCTGACCGCCGCCGCCGAGACTGATGGCGGCCCCGGTGTCCGAGCCGGCAGCCAGCGGTCCGGACAACACGGCGACCACGTCGGTGATCACGTCCCCGACGACGACCATCCGGGCCGGTCGGGTCATGCCGGGACGGCGGTGCCGCGGGCCACCGAGGCGACCGCGATCCGCGCCGCCAGGTCGGCGTTGCGCAGGATGATCCGTACGTTCACCGCCAGGCTCGCGCCCTCGGTTGCCGAGTGGAAGTGCGCGAGCAGGTACGGCGTGACGGCCTTTCCGGTGATGCCGTCCCGCTCCAGCAGGGCCAGGCCCTCGGTGAGAGTCCGGTCGTGCAGCTCCGGGTCGAGCTGTTCGTCGATCGGCAGCGGGTTGGCGATGAGCAGCCCGCCGGTGTGCACGGAGTGTTCGTCCCGGGCGGCGAGCACGGCGGCGACCTGCTCCGGCGAGTCCACCGACCAGTCCAGGTCGAAGCCGGCGTCGGTCAGGTAGAAGCCGGGAAACCGGCGGGTGCGGTAACCGACGACAGCGACCCCGAGGGTCTCCAGGCGCTCCAGCGTCGCACCCACGTCGAGGATCGACTTGACCCCGGCGCAGACCACAGCGATCGGGGTCTGCGCCAGGGTGACCAGGTCCGCCGACTCGTCGAAGGTGTGCGCGGCCTCCCGGTGCACCCCACCCAGACCGCCGGTGGCGAACACGCCGATGCCGGCGGCGGCGGCCACCGCGCTGGTGGCGGCCACGGTGGTCGCGCCGTCCGCGCCGGTCGCGGCGGCGACCGCGAGGTCGCGCACGGAGAGCTTTGTCACGCCGTCGACCGTGGCCAGCCGGGTCAGCTGTGCGTCGTCCAGGCCGACCACCAGCTCACCGGCGATCATGCCGATCGTCGCCGGAACGGCCCCGGCCTCCCGAACCGTCCGCTCGATCTCCCTGGCCACGCGCAGGTTCTCCGGTCGGGGAAGCCCGTGCGAGACGATGGTGCTCTCCAGGGCGACGACGGGTCGGCCGTCGCGCTGGGCTTCGGCCACCTCGGTGCCGTAGCTGATGCGAAAGTCAGTCACACGGGCACCGTACGGGGTGGGGCCCCCGCCGGGCTCAAGTGGACCCGGCCGTGATGACCTGCCAAACTTGTCCGTCGGAGGTGTAGACGTGAGCACAGAGGTTCTCGAGCGTCCGGAGCTGAAGGACGCCGATACCGGTCCCGAGATGTTCCATTACGTCCGCAAGGAGAAGATCGCCGAAAGCGCCGTCATGGGCACTTTCGTCGTCGCTCTCTGCGGCGAGACCTTCCCGGTCACCAAGGCGGCCAAGCCGGGTTCGCCGGTCTGCCCCAAGTGCAAGGAGATCTACGACTCGTACCGTGAGTGAACCTCGGCCGGTGCTCCGGCCGGCGACGTAGCCTGCGGCGGTGACCACCTCCACCGCCCTGCTCTTCGCCGACCTGACCGGGGTGGCGGTGTTCGCCGCGTCCGGGGCCTCGGCGGCGGTGGCCAAGCGACTGGACCTGTTCGGTGTCGCGTTCGTCGGCTTCGTCGCCGCCCTCGGCGGTGGGATCCTCCGGGACCTGGTCATCGACGAGGTGCCGCCGCTGGCCTTCGCCGACTGGCGGTACGCGGCCACTGCCGCGATCACCGCGCTCGCCGTCTTCTGGCTGCACCCGCAACTGGCCCGACTGCGCACCACGGTGCTGGTGCTGGACGCGGCCGGCCTGGCGCTGTTCACCGTCACCGGCACGCTCAAGGCGCTCGACGCCCGGGTGCCGGCGGTCGGGGCCTGCCTGATCGGCATGCTCACCGCCATCGGCGGCGGGCTCGGCCGCGACCTTCTCACCGCCGAGATCCCGGTCGTGCTGCGCCGGGAGATCTACGCGCTGGCCGCGCTGGCCGGTTCGATCCTGGTGGTGCTGCTGTACGTCACCGGACAGACCGGGCCCGTCCCGCTCACCGCCGCCGCCGTCCTGGTCTTCGGGCTGCGCCTGATCGCGCTGCGTCGACGCTGGTCCGCGCCGGTGGCGACGCTGCGCCCGCCGCGCGCCGACGGGGCGGATCCACGCACCGACCGGGAATGGTGAGACGGTCGGGCCGCTGTTCGCTCGGGTGCGGGATTGTGACCAGCGTGGCGTCGCCTGGGCCCGACGGCCCGTGCTGGTTATGCTGAGTCAGCCTTCGCGGCAGCTTCTGCGCGGAGGCGTTTTCATGGGCGGCGGATCCTCGTGGCCCTCGCCCGGGGTCCGCCATCGTGCGGTCGGAGAGGAGCTTCGCGTGGCAGCCCGGACGCCGGTGCTCGAGACGTTCCCGGCGCTACGCGCCTGGCAGCGCAAGGCGATGGTGGAATACCTGCGTCGCCGTACCGAGGACTTCACCGCGGTCGCCACTCCCGGCGCCGGCAAGACCACCTTCGCCCTGCGGATCGCGGCCGAGTTGCTCGGTGACGGCACCGTGGAGGCGGTCACTGTGGTCGCCCCGACCGAGCACCTGAAGAGCCAGTGGGCAGACGCGGCGGCCCGGGTGGGCATCCAACTCGACGCCGCCTTCCGCAACGCCGACCTGCACTCCTCGGCCGACTTCCACGGCGCGGTGATCACCTACGCGCAGGTGGGGATGGCCCCGCAGGTGCACCGACGGCGCACCATGACCCGACGCACCCTGGTCATCCTCGACGAGATCCACCACGCTGGCGACTCCCGCTCCTGGGGCGACGGGGTGAAGAACGCCTTCGAACCCGCCGTACGCCGGCTGATGCTCACCGGGACACCGTTCCGCTCCGACGACAACCCGATCCCGTTCGTCAGCTACGAGCGGGGCGGGGACGGGCTGCTGCGCTCCCGCGCCGACTCGGTGTACGGCTACTCCGACGCGCTGCGCGACGGGGTGGTCCGGCCGGTGCTCTTCCTGGCGTACTCCGGGGAGACCCGCTGGCGTACCAACGCGGGGGAGGAGCTGGCCGCCCGGCTGGGCGAGCCGATGACCCAGGACCTGGTGGCCCAGGCGTGGCGTACCGCGCTGGACCCGGCCGGCGACTGGATGCCGCAGGTGCTGCGGGCCGCCGACGCCCGACTCACGGTGCTGCGCAACGCGGGCATGGCCGACGCCGGTGGTCTGATCATCGCCACCGATCAGCAGACCGCCCGCTCGTACGCCAAGCTCATCGAGCAGGTGACCGGTGAGAAGGCCGCCGTGGTGCTCTCCGACGACCAGGGCGCTTCCGCGCGGATCGCGACGTTCGCGGCGTCCGACCAGCGATGGATGGTCGCGGTGCGGATGGTGTCCGAGGGGGTCGACATCCCACGACTGGCGGTCGGGGTCTACGCCACCAGCGCCAGCACGCCGCTGTACTTCGCCCAGGCGATCGGCCGGTTCGTGCGGGCCCGCCGGCCCGGGGAGACCGCGTCGGTGTTCCTGCCCAGCGTGCCGCACCTGCTCGGGCTGGCCAGCGAGATGGAGACCGAGCGCGACCACGTACTCGGTAAACCCAAGGAAGCCGACGGTTTCGACGACGACCTGTTGGAACGCGCGCAGCGCGACGACCAGGCCAGCGGGGAACTGGAGAAGCGGTTCGCGGCCCTCTCGGCCACCGCCGAGCTGGACCAGGTGATCTTCGACGGGGCGTCGTTCGGCACCGCGGCCCAGGCCGGCACCCCCGAGGAGGAGGAATACCTCGGCCTGCCCGGTCTGCTCACCGCCGACCAGGTTTCGCTGCTGCTCACCAAGCGCCAGGCCGCACAGCTCGCCGCCCAACGCCGTCGTACGGCCGACGGGGCCGCTCAGCCGGCCGCTGCGGCCACGGCAGCGCCGCCCGCACCCATGAGCGCCGCCCAGCGTCGCGTGGCGCTCCGGCGTCAACTGAACGCTCTGGTGGCCGCCCGACACCACCGCACCGGCCAGCCGCACGGCAAGATCCATGCCGAGCTGCGCCGACTCTGCGGCGGGCCGCCGAGCGCCCAGGCCACCATCGAGCAGCTTGAGGAACGCATCGCCACCGTGCAGACCCTCTAGACGCGGGCCGGCTGCGGCGGGCTGGTGGCCGGTCAGCTGCGCCCGTACCCCCGCAGATCCCGGCCCGGCGCCGGCGCAGGTCCCGGCGCCGGCGCAGGTCCCGGCCCGGCGCAGGTCCCGGCCCGGCGCGGGCCCGGCGGCCGACGGCTGCTGGGCGTGCTGCTCGGTCCGCTGCGCCCGTACCCCCGCAGATCCCGGCCCGGCGCCGGCCCGGCGGCTGCTGGGCGTGCTGCTCGACGGCAAGGGCGTGGAGAGGCTGACCGACGGCGAACACGTGCTGCTCCGGGCCGCGTCGGCCGTTTCGGCCGTGATCCACTCGGCTTCCTTGAAGACGCGGGGTTCGAGCGAGGTGGAAAGCGCGACTTCAAGGAACCCGAGTGGATCAACGGAGGCCTGGCTGGTGCTGCGGCTTGCCTGCCCGGAACGGCTATGGATGCCCCTGTGCGGGCGTCCCGATCTCAAGATCGCGCAACATCCTGGTTCTAGTGGCTTCCCGGCGTTCCGTGGCCACTGCATCCTGGTTCGAGTGCGATCTTGGTGGCCGTGGCCGTGGCCGTGGCCGTGGCCGTGGCCGTGGCCGTGGCCGTGGCGGCCGGGGTTCCGGTCTCCCAGGGGCGGCGTTCGTCGTCAAGATCGGCGCAGGATCAGGGATGTTGCTGTCTCGGGCGCGTCGGAGGCAGCAGCATCGGGGATGTTGCTCGGATCTTGGGCGCGGGGCGCGGGGCGCGGGGCGCGGGGCGCGGGGCGCGGGGCGCGGGGCGCGGGGCGCGGGGCGCGGGGCGCGGGGCGCGGGGCGCGGGGGCGTCCAGACAGAAAGAGCTGACCGGAGACACCCTCGGGGTGCCTCCGGTCAGCTATGTCGGTTTGCGGATTTAGTTCGCCATCAGATCGGCGCCACGCCAGCTGAAATCGGGCTCCGTTGCGAACCGCTCGGTGATCTTCACGAGATCCTCCGCGTACTTGTTCGCGTGGTGCCCGCAGAACACCAGCTCGCTCCCACCCGCCAGAGTGATCCGGAGCTTCCCGGCAGCATTGCAGCGGTCGCACCGTTCATCGGCGGCTGGGGGAGCCGCCGTGACGGGCGGCGGCGTGAGGGTCGGGGTCATCGCCTTCCTCCTCTGGTCGTCACCGATGAACAATCTCTTCGGTCGTTGCTCACCTATCGTGCAACACCCTTACTAGGCACTGCCTTCCCTGTGTGCCCGCGGGGGACCGAGGTCACACCTGGAAGGGACAGTGTGCCGTGCACCCAGGGTGCCACGTCAACGATCACATTCGTGCATCCGGACGATCACCATCTGGTGTTGCACACCAGGTGGCCAAAACGACACGTTCGGTTGACGAAACCCGCTCAGTCCAGGTAATCCCGGAGGACCTGCGACCGGGACGGGTGACGCAGCTTGGACATCGTCTTGGACTCGATCTGCCGGATCCGCTCCCGGGTCACCCCGTAGACCTGGCCGATCTCGTCGAGCGTCCGCGGCTGGCCGTCGGTCAGGCCGAAACGCAGACGTACCACGCCCGCCTCACGCTCGGAGAGCGTCTGCAGCACCTGCTGGAGCTGGTCCTGCAGGAGCGAGAACGAGACGGCGTCGACGGCGACGACAGCCTCGGAATCCTCGATGAAGTCGCCGAGTTGGCTGTCGCCCTCGTCACCGATGGTCTGGTCCAGTGAGATGGGCTCCCGAGCGTACTGCTGGATCTCCAGCACCTTCTCGGGTGTGATGTCCATCTCCTTGGCCAGCTCCTCCGGAGTGGGCTCGCGGCCCAGGTCCTGGAGCAGCTCACGCTGTATGCGGCCGAGCTTGTTGATGACCTCGACCATGTGCACGGGGATGCGGATGGTGCGGGCCTGGTCGGCCATGGCGCGGGTGATGGCCTGCCGGATCCACCAGGTGGCGTACGTGGAGAACTTGTAGCCCTTGGTGTAGTCGAACTTCTCCACGGCCCGGATCAGACCGAGGTTGCCCTCCTGGATCAGGTCGAGGAAGGCCATGCCACGGCCCGTGTAGCGCTTGGCCAGCGACACCACCAGTCGGAGGTTCGCCTCCAGGAGGTGGTTCTTGGCCCGCTCGCCGTCGCGGGAGATCCAGCCCAGGTCACGGACCATCTCCCGGACGAGCTTCTCCTCGCCCTCGTCGGCGGCCCGCAGCCGCTCGGCGGCGTAGAGCCCGGCCTCGATCCGCTTGGCCAGCTCCACCTCCTGCTCGGCGTTGAGCAGCGGAACCTTGCCGATCTGCTTCAGGTACGCCCGGACGGAGTCGGCGGAGGCGGTCAGCTCGGCGTCGCGTCGCGCCTGCTTGAGGGCCTCGGACTCTTCGTCGTCCCACTCGAAGTCGTTGTCGGTCGCCGAGGCGGCTGCGTCGGTCTCGGCTGCCTGGGCCAGCTCGGCCGGCTCCTCGACCACCACGTCCTCGATCGCGGCGGCCAGCTCCTCCGGGTCGATCTCGCCCTCGGCGCCCTCGCCCTTGGCCTTGCCGCCAGCCTTGGTCGGCTTGGCCCCGGCAGCCGCTGCCACCGTCGCCTTGGTGGCTCGGGTCGACTTGGTGGCCTTCGTCGGCGTCGCCATTGCGGCCTCGGCGCCGGTCGCCTTGCGAGCGGCCACCTTGCGCGGGGCCGATGTCGCCGGGGCGTCGTCGCCGGCGGGTGCCTGCTTCGGAGCCGGCGCGGCGGCCTTCTTGGTGGTCTTGGCGGTGGTGGCCCGGGACGCGGGCGTGGTCGAGCGGGCCGCGGCGACGCGGCGGCGGGTGCTCGCCGAGCCGTCCACCACGACGGTCACTCCCGCCTCGGAGAGCGCCCGCAGGATCTTCTTGGCCTGGGCCGGAGTCACCTCGGCGGACTCGACGGTACGCGCGAGCTGAGCCGACGTGAGCTGACCACCGGCGCTCTGGGCGTGGGCGATCAGGGTGTCGGTGAGCGAGCGAACGTCGGCGCCGGGCTGGCGGGGTTCTGTCACGAATGACCTTCCGGAGGCGAAGAGCGGGCACGGCGGGTTCGTCCAGCGCAGCGAGGGTTACCGTGCCGGGCGATGTGGTTGAGGGACCCTCGTGTCACGGTCCGGCCGGTGGTCGGCGGTCCGTGCCGCGTGGGCAGGGGTGAATTGTAACGCCGTCTGCGGCGATCATCCTGCTCCGCACCGCGTACCGCCGGTGGGGACCGTCGGTGGGGTGGAGATATGGGCTTCGCGCTAATGATAGCCGCGCGGCCGGCGAAGGGCTTCCGTCGTCGCGCCGGGTGGCGCGCAGAACGTGTCCGAACTGCCGTTTGAGCAGGCAGTACGTGGTCGACGTGGCGGTTGCGAGGGTGCGCGTGTGGATCACCGGGGTCGTTGTCGGCCTGGCCAGTGGCGTCCGCACCAGGTCGCGGTTGGGCAACGGTTGTGAGCCGAGCGTGGACGGGGTGGTAAGCACTTAAGCGACATTACCAACCGAAAGGGGCATATTGGCGGAGGTCGGCCGGTCAAGCTGCGAGGGCGGTGCCGTGCGCCCACTTCGCAGCGGATCCCGGCGCCGAAGATCCCTGCTCTGGTGCCGTCGTACGGCGTCGGGAACGATGATCTTCCGAGGCTGGGTCGGTAGTTCACCCACCCACATGCACTCGGAGTGCGGAAAGAGGCGAATCATGACCAACTCGGCTACGACACCGTCGGAGCTGCTGACCATCGCGGTGAAGGTGGCTCGGGACGCGGCGGACACTGCGTACCGGATGCGTGCCGAGGGGGTCGTCGTCGCCGCCACCAAGAGCACCGTCACCGACGTGGTCACCGCCGCCGACCGCGCGGTCGAGCGGCAGATCCTCGCCGCGTTGGCCGCGCTACGCCCCGACGACTCGGTGCTGGGCGAGGAGTACGGCGAGGAAGCCGCCGGCGCGGCGCGCAGCGGAGTGCGCTGGATCGTCGACCCGATCGACGGGACTGTGAACTACCTCTACGGGCTGCCGTACTCCGCTGTCTCGCTGGCCGCCGAGGTGAACGGGGTGGTGGTTGCCGGCGTCGTGCGCAACGTGAGTACCGGCGAGGAATGGACCGCCACGGCCGGCGGCGGGGCCTGGCGCGACGGTGCACGCCTGCGCTGCTCCGGCGAGGTGGACCTGGGGCAGGCGCTGGTCGGCACCGGCTTCGGGTACGACGCCGGCCGTCGGGCGCACCAGGCGCAGGTGGTGGCCGGGCTGATCGCACACGTACGGGACATCCGGCGACTCGGCGCGGCGGCGCTGGACCTCTGTCTGGTCGCCGAGGGGCGGCTCGACGCGTACTTCGAGAAGGGTCTTGCGGCTTGGGACCTGGCGGCTGGCGGGCTGGTGGCCGCCGAGGCGGGGGTCCGGGTCGCTGGCCTGGCCGGTCGGCCGCCGGGGCCGGACCTGGTGGTCGCGGCCCCGCCCGCGCTCTTCGCGCCGCTGCACGACCGCTTGGCCGCGCTGGACGCCTCCGGCGGTCCCTGACCGGCGGATCAGGTCGGCCCGCTCTGAGCGGCCGGCTCCGGCCTTCCGGCACCCCATTCCGGCCGGTGGGCCGGGCTTCGGCCGGTGGGCCTGGTTCCCGCCGGTAGGCCAGGTTCCGGCCGGTGGGCCGGGTCGCTACCGGTCGCCGGCCTGGCGCTGCGGGGGAGCGGTTACGCCGTCACTTGGCGGGTGGGGACGGGCAGGCGCCCTTGGGTGCCTCCGGGGGGCCCGAGTCGCCGAGCGACTGGTTGACCTCGGTCGTGGTGGCGAGCTGCTGGAAGCGGTTGCCCAGCACCACGTCCACGGTGTCGTCGGCGCGCTTCGGGTCGTAGCCCGGCACGGCGTTGTTGAGGAAGTACGCCTGGAGCAGGTGCGCGGAACCGACGCCCTTCGGGCCGTACCGCAGCACCGCGACGCTGTCGACCTTCTTCTCGTTCCCGGTCTTCTTGACCTGGAACTGTCGATTGCTGAACTCGTCGGCGACGGTGTGGGCGAGGCCGGGCTGATCCGTGGCGTTGAAAACGTTGATCTTGACGTCCTTGCGCTCGCGCAGGGTCAGATCCGCCAGCGGCCAGCCCTCGGGGCAACCCGCCGCGGTGCCCACGTTGCCCTGGCTGTCGCGGACCACGGCCACGACGACGAAGACCAGGGCGATGATCGCCAGCAGGCCGACGACGACGAGTGCTCGCACGCGCGCAAAACTCATCAGGGCTCTCCCCGGAACCTCAGTGGGTGGTGGCGGCCGGGAACGATCGCTCAGGCCGCCGGCCGTCGAATACGCCGCTGAGGTTAACGGTTGTCCGGCCGTCGCGTGGAAACAGCCCGACATGCCGGCGCGCCGACCGCGAACCGGGTACTACTACCCCTATCTTCGTGTCGCCTGAATCACATTGGGAACAATCTCGCGTGCGGGGGCGTACATCTCAGCCGCAAGGGCGGTATACATGCCTCGCCCAAGGGGGGGTAAGGTTCCGCGCTCGCAGGGGAGTCGCCCCAGCGAGCTCGACCCGTTCGGTCCTCGGGTCGGGTGCCCGACACAAGTGATGGCCGGCCAGCGGAACCGAAACAGCGTCGTCCGGCGTTACAACCGGAAGCGACAACATCGATATGGGAGAGTGAAACCGATGGCCACCGACTACGACGCCCCGCGTCGCGACGAGGTCGACCTCGGCGAGGACAGCCTGGAAGAGCTCAAGGCACGGCGCGTCGACTCACAGTCGGGCGCGGTGGACGTCGACGAGGCCGAGGTCGCCGAGAGCTTTGAGCTGCCCGGTGCCGATCTGGCCGACGAGGAGCTCACGGTCAAGGTGCTTCCGATGCAGCAGGACGAGTTCCGGTGTGCTCGCTGCTTCCTGGTCCACCACCGTAGCCAGCTGGCGGTCGAGCGTAACGGCGAGCTGATCTGCCGCGAGTGCGTCTGAGAACCACGACAACACCGGCGGCGGCCTCCTGAACGGGGTCGCCGCTGCCGGTGTAGGCATGCGGCTGCGGTGGGTACCTGCTTGACTCGTAGCGGGTAGCCACAGCACCGGGAGGTCCGATGAGCGATCGAGGCGGCACCACCGAAGGCGGCACGGACGGCCTGGGTGCCACCCGTGGCACGGACGACCTCGGTGCCACCCGTGGCACGGACGACCTCGGCGCCGACGGTGGCTCGGACGACCTCGGCGCCACCGTCGCGGCGTTGACCGCGGACGACATCGCGCCGGCCCGACGCCGCCAACTGCTGACCCGGATGGTCGGGCAGGCCCGTGCGCGGGGCATCTCCGACCTGTTCAAGCCCCGCGCTGCCGTGCGGTGGATGGTCGACGCCATCGCCGAGATCGCCCCGCACGTGCCGGTACGGGACCTGGACACGTTGCGCCAGCACTTCCCCGGTCTGGACGACACCGCCCTGGCCGACCGGCTCATCCGTAACGCGTCGAGGACCACCGCCGCCATCGGTGCGGCCGGTGGGGGCGTCGCGGCCGTCGAGTGGACGGTGGCCCCGACTCTGCTCTCCGCGCCGGTGCTGCTGGCCGCCGAGACCGTGGCCGTGGTGGCGGTGGAGCTGAAACTCGTCGGCGAGCTGCACGAGATCCACGGCGTGGCACTACCGGCCGCCGGGAGTCAACGGGCGGTCGCGCTGGTGCACTCCTGGGCCACTCAACGCGGCGTCAACCCGATGGTGCCCGGCGTGGGAGTCGGAGCGGTGCTCGGCACCGCCGCCCGCAAAGAGTTGCGGGACATGCTGCTGCGGCGCTTCGGTCGCAACCTCACCACGCTCGGGCCGTTCCTGACCGGAGCGGCGGTGGCCAGCTTCCTCAACCGTCGGGCCACCCAGCAGATGGCCGAGCAACTCCAGGTGGACCTGCGCCGACGGGGCATCGCCCGGCCCGCGCCACCGGCGGCCCTCCCAGGCCCGCCGACCGGCACCTGAGCGGGCCCTTCAGCGTCAGACCGGCAATTGAGCGGCCCTTCGGCGTCGGGTCAGCCCGGCTCTCCCGCCGTCGGGTGGGAGGCCGACAGAGCGTCCCGTGCGGTCAGCACCGCCTCGGCCAGTTCGACCGGGTGGCGGGTGCTCACCACCCAGAACGGGGTCGGGTCCGCGGGATCGTCGAGGATCACCTGCACGGCGCCGCCGATCCACGGTCGCTGCACCACGAAGGCGAGCGGGTCCGCGCCGACGCCGAGCACCTCACGTCGGCCGGCCACGTCCAGCGGCACCACGTCGGCCACGAAACGGACCGGCAGGCGGGCGTCGTCCACCCGCAGCTCGGCGTCGGCAACTGCGACCCGGATCCGGCCCAGCCACCACAGCCCCACCGCGGTGAGCGGCACCAGCACGGCGAACGGCAGCCAGGTGCGGACGCCGGAGGCGCCCATCCAGATCTCGACGGCCAGCAACGCGGCGGCCACCAGCCCGGCCAGCCACAGCCACCAGGGCAGATCCAACCGCTCGGTGTACGCCGAGCGGGCGGTGACCGGCGACTGATCGGCGGACGGGGAGGGCGACATGCTCACTCCTGCGAGGGTACGGCGCACGGCGGCTCGACGAACCGGCAGGATGGCAGGGTCACCCCGCGAACCGGACGGAAGAGGGGACCCGTGACCGACGTCGTACCCGTGCCTGTGCAGTTGCTCGACCCGGAGCTGCCGTTGCCCACGTACGCGCATCCCGGCGATGCCGGGGCCGACCTGGTGGCGGCCGCGGACGTGGAGCTGCCACCTGGCGGCCGTGCCCTGGTGCCCACCGGCGTGGCCATCGCGCTGCCGGAGGGGTACGTGGGCCTGGTCCATCCCCGCTCCGGTCTGGCGGCCAGGCTCGGCGTGACGGTGCTCAACGCGCCCGGTACGGTCGACGCCGGCTACCGGGGTGAGATCCTGGTCAACCTGATCAATCATGATCGGGATGTGCCGGCGAAGATCTCCCGCGGCGACCGGATCGCTCAGCTCGTGGTCCAGCAGGTCGCGCGGGCGCGGTTCGAGCCGGTGGTCGAGCTGCCCGCGTCCCGGCGCGGGGCTGGTGGGCACGGGTCCACCGGTGGGCACGCCGGGCTGGTGCCGTCGCCGACGGGCCAGGACCGGGTCGAGCGGCGGCCGAGCGAGCCGGGCCGCGGGCAGACGGAAGAGGTGGCAGGGTGAGTGTGAACAGCGGAGGGCAGGCGCAGTGATCTTCTCCCGAAAGCGGGCCGATGCGGAGCGGCAGACCCGTGACGAGCGGGCCACCCAGGTCCCGGACCAGGGCGATGCGACGCCGACGTTGGAGCGCGGCCCGTACGACATCTCCGAGAGCTACGACGACGTGCAGCGACTCGACCTGGGCAGCCTGCACATCCCGGCGATCGCCGACGTCGAGGTGCGGGTGCAGGCCGACCCACAGGGTGTGGTCCAGCAGGTGGTGCTGGTGCATGGTGACAACGCGCTCCAGTTGGGCGTCTTCGCCGCCCCCCGGTCCGAGGGCATCTGGAACGAGGTGCGCGAGGAGATCCGGCAGTCGCTGCTCCGCGACGGCGCGAGCGCGCAGGAGGTCGCCGGCGAGTACGGCCCGGAGCTGCACGCACAGGTGAACACCCCCGACGGCGCGACGAACCTGCGGTTCGTCGGAATCGACGGGCCGCGTTGGATGGTCCGGGGCGTCTTCCAGGGCCCGGTGGCCACCGACCCGGGCATGGCCGGTCCGCTCGTCGAGTGCCTGGACGGCCTTGTGGTCGACCGTGGGCAGGAGGCGAAGCCGGTCCGCGAGCCCCTGCCGCTGCGGCTGCCTCGGGAGATCGCCGACCAGGCCGAGGCCGAGGCGGGCGACGCCGCCGCCGCACCGCGTCAGGTCTGACCGACGCGCACCGGCCCGCCGGAACCAGCCCCGTCGGCGTACGCTGGCGGCACGGTTCCGGCGCCGCCGGGGCCGGCCGGGGACGGCGAGCGTGGAGAGGGTGACGCGGAGGTCATGACGACCGACGAGGGCCGGGTGTCGCTGCGGCGCATCCTGCAGAGGTTCACCGCCAGCGAGGCCGAGATCGACGCGCAGGAGCTGCGTCGGGAGAGCGCCGAGTGCGGCGGGATCCCCGCCCAGCAGTGTTCCCGGGGTCAGCTGGTCTCGGTCGCCGGTCGGCTGCGCACCGTGGTCTACACGCCGCGCACCAATCTGCCCACCCTTGAGGCCGACCTGTACGACGGCAGTGACGTGGTCACCCTGGTCTGGCTGGGGCGACGGCACATCGCCGGGATCGAGCCGGGACGGCATCTGACCGCCCGTGGCCGGGTGGCCGTGCGGGACGAGCGCAAGGTCATCTACAACCCCTACTACGAGCTGGACTCGCCCAAGTGACGGCACTGCGGACGGAAGGCCGGCGATGACGACGGGACAGGACCGGGCGGCACAGCCGGATACCGACCCTCAGGACGAGGAGCCGCTGCCGACGATCGCCGAGCAGATGGCCGACCAGCTCGGCGGCTGGCGCGGGCTGGTCGAGTCCAGCATCCCGGTCGTGGTGTTCGTCGTCGCCAACATCATCGGCGAGCTGCGGCCGGCGGTGATCGCGTCGATCGCTGTCGCCGTGCTGATCGCGGGGCTGCGGCTGGCCCAGCGTCGACCGATCCGGCACGCCGTCAACGGGCTCTTCGGCGTCGGTGTCGGCGCGGCCATCGCGTGGCGCACCGGCGACGAGCGTGACTTCTATCTTCCCGGCATCCTCTACGGCATCGGCTACGGCATCGCCCTGCTGGTCTCGGCCGCGATCCGGCAGCCGTTGGTGGGCTGGATCTGGTCGGTGTTGGTGGCCAAGGGCCGTTCGGAGTGGCGGTCCGACCCGAAGCTGGTGCGCACGTTCACCCAGCTGACGGTGCTCTGGGGCGTGGTCTGGCTGGCGAAGGTGGGCGTGCAGGCCGGGCTCTACCTGGCCCACCAGGACACCGCGCTGGGCGTGGCCCGGCTGGCATTGGGCTACCCGCCGTACGCGCTGCTGTTGCTGATCACGGTCTGGACGGTGCGCCGGGTCACCCGGGAGACGCCGCCGGCCCCGCTGCCCAGCGCCTGAGCGACGTCGGGCGGCCGGGCCGCTCAGCCCCGTGGGGGTCAGTGTGAGCCGCGGGTCCGTTCGACGCTGTCCGGTCCGAGGATCACCGCGCGGACCGCGTCCTCCACCTCGGCGGTGCAGACGAAGATCAGCTCGTCCCCGGCCTCGATCGGGTCGTCCGGGCTGGGCACCAGGACCCGCTTGCCGCGCAGGATCGCCACCAGGGCGGCGTCTCGGGGCAGCGGCACGGCGTGGATCGGCTCACCGACGTACGGGGCGGTCGGCGGCAGGGTGATCTCGACGAGGTTCGCCTCGCCCTGTCGGAAGGTCATCAGCCGGACCAGGTCGCCGACGGTGACCGCCTCCTCGACGAGCGCGGCCATCACCCGCGGCTTGCTCACCGCGACGTCCACGCCCCACTGATCGGTGAACAGCCACTCGTTCTCGGCCCGGTTGACCCGGGCGACCACCCTGGGCACCGCGAACTCGGTCTTGGCCAGCAGCGACAGCACCAGGTTGGTCTTGTCGTCGCCGGTCGCCGCGACCACCACGTCGCAGCCGGCGACGTCGGCCTCCTCCAGGCTGCTCACCTCGCACGCGTCGGCCAGCACCCACTCGGCGGCCGGCACCCGGTCCGGGCGAAGCATCTTGGGTTGACGCTCGATCAGCATCACCTGGTGGCCGTTGTCGATCAACTCCTGGGCGATCGAGCGGCCCACGTTGCCCGCGCCCGCGATGGCGACCCGCATGGCTCAGTGCCCTCCTTCCGGCGGCGTCGCCGCCACCGACGTGACAGTCGCCACGATGTCATCGCTGACCAGCATGAACGCCTGGTCGCCCTCCTGAATGACGGTGGAGCCGGTGGGCAGCGTGCCGATGCCGAAGCGGATCAGGTAGGCCACCCGCGCCCCGGTCGCGTCCTCCAGCGTCCGCACCGGTCGGCCGATCCAGTCCTTGTGTACGGGCACCTCGACGATCGACACCGTGCTCGTGGGGTCGCGGAAGATCTCCACGTTGCCCTCCGGGACCAGGTGCCGCAGCATCCGGTCCGCCGTCCACCGCACTGTCGCCACGGTGGGGATGCCCAGCCGCTCGTAGACCTGCGCCCGGCGCTGGTCGTAGATGCGGGCGGCGACCCGGGACACGCCGAACGTCTCACGGGCCAGCCGGGCCGAGATGATGTTGGAGTTGTCGCCGCTCGACACCGCTGCGAAGGCGTCCGCGCGTTCGATGCCGGCCTGCCGGAGCACCTCGCCGTCGAAACCGGCCCCGGTCACGGTGATCCCGGCGAAGTCGGGGCCGAGCCGGCGGAAGGCGTCGGCGTCCTGGTCGATGACCGCCACCGAGTGCCCTCGGGACTCCAGGCTGTGGGCGAGCGTCGACCCGACCCGACCACATCCCATGATCACGACGTGCACGCTGTCCCTCCCAAGGTGCGTACCACTCCCGCTGCCGGTGGCCCTCGAGTGCGAGCCTGCCACGTCCCGGTGGCGAGCGGGGACCGACCGTACCCCGCCGTCGCGAGCAGCGGTGATCGCCCACCCCCGCGCCCCCGCCGTGGTGGTCGTACTCTTGGCGTTCGTGGCCAGTCCCACCTCGCTGCTGAAGCGGCTTCTTCTCGGTCGACCGTTCCGGTCCGACCGGCTCCAGCACACCCTCCTGCCGAAGCGCATCGCGCTGCCCGTGTTCGCGTCCGACGCGCTGTCCAGCGTCGCGTACGCGCCCGACGAGATCCTGCTGACCCTCTCCATCGCCGGTGCCTCCGCGTACGTCTTCTCGCCGTGGATCGCGCTGGCCGTGGTCGTGGTCATGCTCACCGTGGTGGCGAGCTACCGGCAGAACGTGCACGCCTACCCGTCCGGTGGCGGCGACTACGAGGTGGCCACTGTCAACCTGGGGCCGAAGTTCGGCGTCGGGGTGGCCAGCGCGTTGCTGGTCGACTACGTGCTCACGGTGGCGGTGTCGGTCTCCTCCGGGGTGGCCAACCTGGGCTCGGTGGTGCCGTTCGTGGCCACCCACAAGGTCCTGATCGCGGTGAGCGCGGTCGTCCTGCTGAGCGCGGTCAACCTGCGTGGTCTGCGCGAGTCGGGCACGGCGTTCGCCATCCCCACCTACGGCTTCGTGATCGTGATGGGCGGCATGCTGCTCACCGGTCTGTTCCGGGTCTTCGTGCTGGGTGACGAGCTGCGCGCGCCGAGCGCCGACCTGGTGATCCAGGCCGAGCACAGTGTGACCGGTTTCGCGCTCATCTTCCTGCTGCTGCGGACGTTCAGCTCGGGCGCCGCCGCGCTCACCGGTGTCGAGGCGATCTCCAACGGGGTGCCCGCGTTCAAGGCGCCGAAGAGCCGCAACGCCGCCACCACCCTGCTGCTGCTCGGCAGCATCTCGGTGAGCATGCTGGTCGGGATCATCTGGCTGTCCCGGCTGACCCGCCTCCAGTTCGTGGAGGACCCGGGCCTCCAGATCGTCTCCGGCCCCGAGGGGTACGTGCAGAAGACGGTCACCACCCAGCTCGGCGAGACGGTCTTCGGCTCCGGGTCGATCCTGCTCTACGTGGTGGCCGGGATGACCGCCCTGATCCTCTTCCTGGCCGCGAACACCGCGTTCAACGGCTTCCCGGTGCTCGGCTCGATCCTCGCCCAGGACCGCTACCTGCCCCGCCAGTTCCACACCCGGGGCGACCGGCTGGCCTTCTCCAACGGCATCGTCTTCCTGGCTCTCTTCGCGATCGTGCTGATCGTCGGTTTCCAGGCCGAGGTGACCCGACTCATCCAGCTCTACATCGTCGGGGTCTTCGTCTCGTTCACCGTCTCCCAGGCCGGCATGATCCGGCACTGGAACCGGCACCTGCGCACCGAGCGGGACCCGGAGGCGCGCCGCCGGATGCACCGCTCGCGTGCCATCAACACCTTCGGCGCGGGCCTGACCGGCGCGGTGCTGGTGATCGTCCTGATCACGAAGTTCCTGCTCGGCGCCTGGATCGCCATCGCCGCGATGGCGGTGATCTACGTGCTGATGCTGGCGATCCGCCGGCACTACGACCGGATCGCCGTCGAGCTGACCCCGCCGGACGAGGGCCGGGCCGTGCTGCCCGCCCGCAACCACGCCATCGTGCTGGTCAGCAAGCTGCACCAGCCGACGCTGCGGGCCATCGCCTACGCCCGCGCCACCCGGCCGGACACGCTCACCGCGGTGACGGTCAACGTGGACGAGAAGGACACCCGGGACCTGCAGGCCGACTGGGAGCGACGGGAGATGGCGATCCCGCTCACCGTGATCGACTCGCCGTACCGGGAGATCACCCGCCCGATCCTCGACTTCGTCGCCTCCACCCGCCGCAAGTCGCCCCGGGACGTGGTCACCGTGTTCATCCCCGAGTACGTGGTCGGCCGTTGGTGGGAGAACCTGCTGCACAACCAGAGCGCCCTGCGCCTCAAGGGCCGGCTGCTCTTCGAACCGGGAGTCATGGTGGTCAGCGTGCCGTGGCAGCTCGCGTCGACAGCGAGCAAGAACCTGGACCGGCTGGACGCCACACTGTCCCGGACACCGGCGCGTGGGCCACGGAGCGCCGTGCCACCGCCGGTCGCCGCACCGCCGGTGGCCGCCGCGCCGCCCGGCGAGGGCGGACCCGACAACAGCGCAACGATGGGGAACACTCGTGACTGAGCCAGGCGGTCAGCGGACCGCGACACCCGGGACGCCGTCGGCGTCGGCCGCACCGGCGTTCGAGCGGGGCCTGGCCGAGACGGACCGGGTCGAGCTGACAGTCGACGCGGTCGCGCCCGGCGGGCACTGTGTCGCCCGGGTGGACGGGCAGGTGGTCTTCGTCCGGCACGCGCTGCCGGGTGAGCGGGTCGTCGCCGAGGTCACCGAGGTGCACCGGGGGTTCGTCCGGGCCGACGCGGTGACAGTGCTCGAGCCCTCACCGGACCGGGTCGAGCCGCCCTGCCCGTACGCGAAGCCGGGTGCCTGCGGGGGCTGCGACCTCCAGCACGTCGCACCGGCCGCCCAACTGGCCTGGAAGACCGCAGTGGTCCGCGAGCAGCTCGTCCGCCTCGGTGGACTGACCGACGTCGAGCTGGACCGGCTCGGCGTGCGCGTCGAGGCATTGCCCGGTGGGCTGCTCGGCTGGCGCTCCCGGGTCCGTTACGCGGTCGACGCCGCCGACCGTGCCGGCCTGCTCAAGCACCGCTCGCACGAGGTGGTGCCGATCGACCGCTGCCGGATCGCCCACCCGGCCATCCAGCAGCTTCCGGTACTCACCCCCACCGGTGCGCGCTGGCCGGCCGCCGAGGCGGTGGAGACCGTCGCCAGCACCGGCGGGGACGTGACCGTCACGGAGATCCGCGACGGGGCGCCCACCCCGGTCAGTGGCCCGACCGAGGTCCACGAGGTAGCCGCCGGACGGGACTGGACGCTGCCCGCTTCCGCGTTCTGGCAGGTGCACCCGGCCGCCGCGGACGCCCTCTCCGCAGCCGTGCTGGAGTTGCTGGACCCGCAGCCGGGCGAGGTCGCCTGGGACCTCTACGGCGGCGCTGGGCTGTTCGCCGCCGGGCTGGCCGCACGGGTCGGCGCGACCGGCCGGGTGACAGTTGTCGAAGCGGCGGCGCAGGGTGTCGCCGCCGCCCGGGAGAACCTCGCCGACCAGCCCAGCGTCGAGGTGGTGTCGGCACGGGTGGAGACCGCGCTGGCCCGCCGACGGATCACGGGCCCGGTCGACGTGGTGGTGCTCGACCCGCCGCGCTCCGGTGCCGGCGCCCAGGTGGTCCGCGCGTTGGTCGCCGCGGGCCCGCGGGCGGTCGCGTACGTGGCCTGTGACCCGGCCGCCTTCGCCCGGGACGTGCGTACCTTCGCCGACCTCGGTTGGCGACTGGCGGCGCTCCGGGGCTTCGACCTCTTCCCGATGACGCAGCACGTCGAGCAGGTCGGGCTGCTGCTTCCCCCGGACGCTGGGTAGAACCCGCCGGGTGGCACCTGACCGGGTGCTCAGCTGCCCACTCCTGGCCCGGCCGGGGTGCCTCAGGCTCGGGCCGGGCTGCGGAGTACCGGGGGGCCGATAGACTCTCCGGTCATGAGTGTTGAAGAGGACACGGCCAACCACGGCCGGCTGCTGGGGACGGTTCGCGGTCCGCAGGACGTCAAGCGGATGTCCGGCGAGGAACTGGACGTCCTCGCCGCCGAGATCCGGGACTTCCTGATCACCAAGGTCTCCCGCACCGGCGGGCACGTCGGGCCCAACCTCGGTGTGGTCGAGCTGACGCTCGCCATGCATCGCGTCTTCGACTCCCCCCGGGACCGGCTCCTGTTCGACACCGGCCACCAGGCGTACGTACACAAGATCCTTACCGGGCGTCAGGCCGGCTTCGACAAGCTCCGCCAGCGCGGTGGCCTCTCCGGCTACCCCAGCCAGGCGGAGAGCGAGCACGACCTCATCGAGAACTCGCACGCTTCCACCGCGCTGTCCTACGCCGACGGCCTCGCCAAGGCGTACGCCCTCCGGGGCGAGGCGCGCAGCGTCGTGGCCGTGGTCGGCGATGGCGCGCTGACCGGCGGCATGTGCTGGGAGGCGCTGAACAACATCGCCACCGCCGGCAACTCCCTCGTGATCGTGGTCAACGACAACGGCCGGTCCTACTCGCCGACCATCGGCGGGCTGGCCGACCACCTCTCCTCGCTGCGGCTCAACCCCGGCTACGAGAAGGTCCTCGACACCGTCAAGGACGCCCTCGGCTCCACGCCGCTCGTCGGCAAGCCGATGTACGAGGTGCTGCACGCGGTCAAGAAGGGCATCAAGGACGCGGTCGCCCCGCAGGCCATGTTCGAGGACCTGGGCATCAAGTACGTGGGCCCGGTGGACGGGCACGACGTGACGGCGGTCGAGGCGGCGCTGCGCGCGGCCAAGAACTTCGGCGGCCCGGTCATCGTGCACGCCGTCACCCGCAAGGGCTACGGCTACCGTCCCGCCGAGGAGGACGAGGCCGACTGCCTGCACGGCCCCGGCAGCGCCTTCGACGTGGAGACCGGTGCCCTGCTGGCCGCCCCGTCGGTGAAGTGGACGCACGTCTTCGCCGACGAGCTGCTGGCCATCGCTGACGAGCGCCCGGACGTGGTGGGCATCACCGCCGCCATGGCCGAGCCGACCGGCATCGCCAAGCTGGCCCGCAAGTACCCCGAACGGGTGTACGACGTGGGCATCGCCGAGCAGCACGCGGCCACCTCGGCGGCCGGGTTGGCGCTCGGTGGCCTGCACCCGGTGGTCGCGGTCTACGCCACCTTCCTCAACCGCGCCTTCGACCAGGTCCTGCTGGACGTGGCGATGCACAAGCTGCCGGTGACCTTCGTGCTGGACCGGGCGGGCATCACCGGCCCGGACGGGCCCAGCCACTACGGCATCTGGGACATGTCGGTCTTCGGAGTGGTGCCGGGGCTGCGCATCGCCGCTCCCCGCGACGCCGCCACCCTGCGCGAGGAACTGCGCGAGGCGCTGGCCGTCGACAACGGCCCGACAGTGGTGCGGTTCCCGACCGGTGCGGTCGCCGCAGACCTGCCGGCGCTGCGCCGGGTCGGCACTGTCGACGTGCTGGCCGAGTCGGCCCGTACCGACGTGCTGCTCGTCGCCGTCGGCTCCTTCGGCCAGTTGGGCATGGAGGTGGCCGCCCGGGTCGCCGAGCAGGGCTACGGCGTCACCGTCGTCGACCCCCGCTGGGTGCGCCCGGTCCCGGCGGAACTGGTCGACCTGGCCGCCCGCCACCGGCTCGTGGTCAGCGTCGAGGACGGCGTCCGGGTCGGCGGGGTGGGCGACGCGCTCGCCCAGGCGATGCGCGACGCCGACGTCCGGGTGCCGCTCAAGGACCTGGGTGTGCCCGCCGACTGGCACCCACACGGCACCCGCGCGCAGATCCTCGCCGACCTGGGCCTGACCGCTCAGGACGTGGCCCGCAACGTCACCGGTTGGATCTCCGGCCTGGACGCCACCCCGGACCGCCTCACCCCCAGCGACGCGGCCGCACAGAACTGACGAGAACAAACAACGGCGGGCGTCCCTCGGGACGCCCGCCGTCCCATATCCACCCGCAGTCCGCAGTCCGCAGTCCGCAGTCCGCAGTCCGCACCCTCAGGCCACAGTGCCCCAAGCCCTCCGACTGCCCCCGCCCCGCCCCCGCCCTGCCTCGGCTGCGTCGATCAAGGACTTGTGGTGCCCCGCAAAAGGTGCGTATAGCCAGTAGTTGCCCACCACAACTCCATGATCGGCTCTGCCGAGGGGCCGAGGGGCCGAGGGGCCGAGGGGCCGAGGGGCGAAGGGGCGAAGGGGCGAAGGAGCGAAGGAGCGAAGGAGCGAAGGAAGGCGTGGCGAGGTGCGGTGCGGCGGCAAGTGGCGCGGTGCGGTGCGGCGGAGCGCGGCGCGGCGGGACGCCCGACCTCGCATATCCACCCCACCTCCACCGCCCAACCCACCCACCCCACCGCGCCGCCCGCGCCCCCTGCCCGCGCCGATCTTGCACTTTCGGTCGACGTAATGCGCCTTGAGCCCCGTTTTGTCGGCGCAGAAAGTGCAAGATCGCGGGGGTGAGGGGGGTGAGCGGGGGTGAGCGGGGCGAGGCCAGCTGAGGGCCTGTTCCGGCCCGGCCCGT
>NZ_JBIDCQ010000008.1:201068-430929 GCF_043204655.1 Micromonospora sp. NPDC047762
CCGGCCTGTTCCGGCCCGGCCCGGCCTGTTCCGGCCCGGCCCGGCCTGTTCCGGCCCGGCCCGGCCTGTTCCGGCCCGGCCCGGCCTGTTCCGGCCCGGCCCGGCCTGTTCCGGCCTGGCCCGGCGGGGTGTGCGGGGTGAGAGGCGGGGCGGGTGGGTTAGCGGGGGGAGATTGAGCGGTAGTGGGTTTTGTCGGTGTTGGCGAGGCTGTAGGTCTGGGAGCGGGACGGGGTCGGGACGACCACCAGGCCGGGGCGCTCGACCAGCAGGGGAGTGCCCGGGGGAACGGACAGGGAGCTGTCCCGGGTGGCCCGCCAGCTCAGCACCACCAGCGGCTGACCGGGCACCGGCAGTTGGTACGCCTGCAACGGGGTGGCCCGGTCGGCGGGTGAGACGACGGGCGCGCTCCCGTCGGCAGGTCGATAGATCACCGCCGTCATGGCGCCGGCGTCGGTGTCCCAGCTGAGCTGCTGCAACTCGGCCGGCTCGCCGCCGCCGAGGGCCACTTCACCGAGCGAGCGTACGGTGAGTTTCGCCATCGGCCAGGACGTCGGCACCGAGCGTGGGGCGTCCCGGTCCCCGATCCGGCGCGGGATGCTGCCGAAGGGGCCCCGGTCGCCGGACAGCACGCAGGTGTCCAGACCGCTGAGCGCACGCCGGCCCGTGCCGGACTCGTCGCGGACCAACGGGTAGCGCGGGTCGACGGTGCCGGTGCCCAGGTCGAGCAGCCGGTCGGCGGCCCGACCGCGGGGGAGCGACTCCGTGGTTCGCAGGGTCGCGGTCACGCCGACGGCGGTGCAGGACGGCACGTCGACCGGTGCGCTGAGACCGTCCGCGATGGTCAACGTCCGGTCCTTGGGCCCGAGGAGGCTCTGCACCCGGGCCGAGACCAGGTAACGCCGGCCGCCGGCCGTCTGCACCGGCAGCACGTCGGAGTAGACGAGGTAACCCGGATCGGTGTACTCGGTGGCGCGGGTCACCGTGTACCGGTCGCCCTCGCGAGTCAGTTGCAGAAGCCAGGACGCGCTTTCGCCGGGCACGTCGGCGGCCACCAGCGCCACCGGGGCGCCGTCGACCCGACCGGAGAAGAGGATGCCCGACGAGGGCAGGTGTGCGCGGTCGTCGGCCGGAGACCGCCAGCTCCGGACCGCCGCGGTGATCGCCGATGTCGCCGTGGCGTCGCTGGAGAGGTCGCCCCGGGGCGGCCATACGGCGAGGGTGCCGTCCAGGCTGTCGTACCCGACCCGGAGGTCCTGCGGCTTCCGCTCGGCTACCGGACCGCACGCCGTGCCGGCCAGCAGCGCGCTCAGCAGGACGGGAAGCGCCCTGCCGTACCGACGGCCTGGAGTCACCTGGCCCGCCCCCGATCGCCTCACCGTCGCTGTCGGAAAGCGCCATAGTACGAGATGTCCGATGCGGCGCCTCAGTTGGCCGGCATCCGAAGCACCACAATGGACACCACCGGGGGTTTAGGGCGTTTTGGTTGCTCCGGTAGACTCCGCCGACTGTGACGCCTGCCGAGTCCCGCGCCCTGCCCGCGCCGCACCCGGAGGCGGTAGCCGACTCCGCCGAGCTGGTGAGCTACCGCACACCGGCCGGTCTCTTCGCCGGCCCGCCCGCGCTGGCCGCCCCCACCACAGCGCCGGCCGATCCCGAAGCGCCGGCCGACCCGGCCACAGCGCCGGCTGCCCCAGGAGCGCCGGCCGAGCCCGAAGCGCCCGCCGAGCCCGAAGCGCCCGCCGAGAGCGCGGTGCCGGCCGAGAGCGCGGTGCCGACGCGAGCACGGTGGCGGCGGTGGACTCGGCGTCGGCAGCATCTGGCGGTGGGCGGGCTGTTTCTGCTCGCCGCACTCTGGGTGACCAGCCGGATCTGGCTGGACCCCTCCGGTCGGGTGGCCTCGCTCTACACCGGTGACCCGGCGCAGGTGCAGTTCTTCCTCGCCCACTCGGTACGCGTGGTGCTGCACGGCGAGTACCCGTTCTACACCGAGCAGTTCAACTACCCCGACGGTGTCAACCTGATGGCCAACACGGCCGTGTTGGCGCTGGGCATCCCGATGGTCCCGGTGACGCTGCTCTTCGGGCCGGCGGTCTCCTTCGTGGTGCTGGTCACGCTCGGTCTCGCCGGCACCGCGATGGCCTGGTACCTGATGCTCTCCCGCCACCTGGTGCGTACCCCGCTCGCGGCTGCGGTCGGCGGCTGGTTCTGCGGGTTCTCGCCCGCGATGCTCTCGCACGCCAGTTGGCACCCGAACATCATCAGCCAGTTCCTGCTGCCGTTCATCGTGTGGCGGGTGCTGGTGCTCACCCGCTCCGGAAAACCGGTTCGGGACGGGGCCCTGCTCGCCCTGCTGGTCACCGCGCAGGCGTTCATCAACGAGGAGATCCTGCTCTTCACGGCGCTGGCCTGCGGCGTCTTCCTGCTGGCGGTGCTGGCCCAGGAGCCGGCCCGGTGGCGAGCGGCCTGGCGGCCCCTGGGCGTCGGCGTGGTGACCTGCGCGCTGCTGGCGGGGGCGCTGCTGGCGTACCCGCTCTACGTGCAGTTCGCCGGGCCGATGGCCTACCACGGGCTCAGCGACGCGGTGAAGGACTACGGCAACGACATCGCCGCCTTCTTCGCCCCCGGCTCGCCCACCCTCGGCGGCAACCAGCGAGCCAACATCAACCTGGCGCCGAACTATTCCGAGGAGAACGCCTTCTTCGGCTGGAGCCTGTCGATGCTGGCCATCGGCATCGTGGTCTGGCTGCGCCGGGAGTTGATCGTTCGGGCGCTCGCGGCGACCGGCGTGTTCTTCGCCGTGCTCTCCCTCGGCGAGCGGGTCTCCTGGTGGGACCGCGAGCTGATCACCGGACCGTGGCAGTGGTTGGTCCACCTGCCGCTGCTGGACGCGGTGGTGCCGACCCGGTTCGGGCTCATCACCAGCGTGGTGATCGGCCTGCTGCTGGCGCTCGCCGTCGAGCGGGCCTGGGCGCTACGCCCGGCCGACCGCCGTACCGTCCGGGTGCTGACCGCCGCGGGTCTGGCTTTCGCGCTGCTGCCGATCGCACCGATGCCGCTGCGGATGGTCTCCCGGCCGCCGGTGCCGGACTTCATCACGGCGGACCGGTGGCGGGCGTACGTCGGGCCGGACCAGACGCTGGTGCCGATCCCGGTGCCCAGCATGGGCAACACGCACGGCATGCGCTGGGCGGCGGCCACCAACCTCGACTTCAAGATCCCAGGCGGTTACTTCCTCGCGCCCCGCAACGGCAACACCGGTGACGCGGGCCGGTTCGGCGGTCGTCCCAGCGGGGTGGGTCAGATGCTGGAGGAGGTGGCGACCACCGGGCGTACGCCCAAGCTTGACGACCGGCAGCGTCGGCGCTTCGCCGACGAGTTGCGGCACTGGCGGGCGGCGATCCTGGTGCTGCCGGTGCGGCAGCAGAACGTCGAGCCACTGCGTCGTACTGTCGAGGAGCTGGTCGGTCCGGGCCGCCAGGAGTTGGACGTGTGGGTCTGGGACGTCCGGACGCTCACCGACCGTTCGGTCTGATGACCACCGGGACGACGTCCCCGAACATCTCGCCCCCGGCGACGGTCGGCGCGTCCCGCTCGGCCTGGCTGCGGGACGCGCTGGTGGTGGCCGGCTATCTGGGCCTCGCGGTGCTGGTGACCAGCGGGCAGTGGGGTCACCCGTGGCGGCTGTTCCACCAGGCGGGTGACCAGATCCTCTTCGAGTGGATGCTGGCTCACGCGGCGCATGCGGTGGTCGAGGGGGAGAACCCGCTCTTCAGCACCGGGTTGAACGCGCCCGACGGGGTCAACCTGATGGCGAACACGTCGGTGCTCGGTCTGGGTGTTCCGCTCACCCCGGTCACAGTGCTCTTCGGCTCGCAGGTGGCGTTCTGCGTGGCTGTCGTCTGCTGCCTCGCCGGGACGGCCGTCGCCTGGTACGTGCTGCTGCGCCGCCGGCTGGTCGGCACCCGGGCCCCGGCCGCGGTGGGTGGGCTGATCTGTGGCTTCGCCCCGGGCATGATCGCCCAGGCGGGGGCCCACCTGCACATCGCCGCCCAGTTCCTGGTGCCCGCGATCCTCGCCCTGGTGTTCCGGCCGGCCTCGGAGACGACACGAGACGGCGTGTGGCGGCCCGGCGTCGCCCTGGGACTGCTGCTCGTCTGGCAGGTCTTCATCGGCGAGGAGGTGCTGGTCTTCCTGGTGCTCGCGGCCGGCGTCTTCGCGTTGGGTTACGCGCTCGCCGACCGGGTGGCCGCACGACGGCTGGCGCCGGCCCTCTTCGGTCGGCTCGCGGTGGCGGCCGGCGTGGCGGGGGTGCCGCTGGCGTACCCGTTGTGGTTCCAGTTCTACGGCCCGCAGCACTACTCCGGGATGGCGTTCGCCACGCAGGGCTTCCAACTGGACGTCGCCTCGTTCACCGCGTCGGCCCGGCAGACCGTGCTGGGTGACGACTGGCTGCCGGGGCTGCTCTCGCCGAATCCGACCGAGGAGAACTCGTTCTTCGGCCCGGGCCTGCTGGTGCTCGCCGTGGTGATCGTGATCTGGCAGTGGCGACGACCGCTGGTCCGGGCACTGGCCGCCTGCGGCGTGGTCTTCGCCCTGCTCTCGCTCGGCGACGAGTTGCGGGTGGACGGTGCGGCCACCGGCATTCCGGGGCTGTACCGGCTGGTCGGCGGGTTGCCGTTGCTCGATCTCGCGGTGCCGGCCCGGTTCGCGCTGGTCTGCGTACCGGTGCTGGGGGTGCTGGTGGCGCTGTCAGTGGACCGGGTCCGGGCCGCGCGGGGGCCGGGTGTGGCACCGGGCCTACCGGTGCGGCTGCTGTGGGCCGGCGCGGTCGCCGCCGCGTTGCTGCCCCTGTTTCCGACGCCGATCCGCGTGGTGCCGGTCGCGCCGGTGCCGGGGTTTCTCGCCGCCGGTGGCTGGCGTCCGCTGGTGCCGCCCGGTCGGACGGTGGTCGCGGTGCCCCCGGTCACCGGTGCCGGGCGCAGCCCGGTGATGCTCTGGTCCGCCCGTACCGGTCTGGGGTTCGCCGCGCCGGGCGGTTACTTCATCGGCCCCAGCGGCCCGGACGACCCGGCGGCCCGCTGGGGTTCGCCGGACCGGCCCACGTCGGTGCTGTTGCGGCAGGTGGCCGAGACCGGCGTGGTGCCGGTGCTCGACGAGATCGACCGCCGCCAGGTGGTCGAGGACCTGCGGCACTGGCGTGCCGCCGTGGTCGTACTCGGGCACCTGGAGCACGGTGACCCGGTCCGCCGAACCGTCGACGACCTGCTCGGCCCGGGCCGACCGGTCGACGGCGGATGGTTGTGGGACGTCCGGGACCGGGTCGGCTGACTAACCCACCAGGGCGCGCACGTCCCAGACCCAGACGTCGTCGACCCGCTGCGGTGGCCCGATCAGGGCGGTGACCAGCTCACGGAGCACAGCCTCGCGGGGGTGCGCCCCGAGCACCACCACCGACGCCCGCCAGAACCGTAGGTCCTCGACGGCCTGCCGGCGGTTCTCGTCGGTCAGCGCCGGAACGGTGCCACTGTCCATTGTCGAGTAGACGAGGGTGCTGGTCGGTCGGTTCGGCGCGCCGAAGACCCCCTCACCCAGCTCGTTCGGGCCGATGAAGTAGCCGCCCGGAACGGGGAACTCCTGCCCGGTCAGCGCACTCCACCGCAGCGTCGGCAGACCGTGCACGTTGCTCGGGATCGGCACCGGCACCAGGGTGCGACCCGCCGGCACGTACGGTCGCCAGCCGCCCGCGGTGATGAAGTGCGGCGGCGGGTCGATCTGCTGAGCGGGCAGCGGGCGGGGGAAGAGCGGCAGCACGGCGAGGGCAACCGCCGCGTACCCCACCGGGCGCAGCCACCGGCGGCGGGAGGCGGCCGGCGCGGCCGGCGCGGCCGGCTCGGCGTCGGTCGTCGCCGGGGTCGCGTCGTCGACGCGCTGGGCCGGCACCCGCGGCCGGTCGGCCACCGCGCGCCCCTGGCGGTGCGCGGCGTCCCAGGTCAACGCGAGCAGTACGCCCACCGCGGCCGCGACCACCAGCGTCAACCGGGTCGGCATCATCATCTCGACCAGCGGCAGGTCGTCCGACACGTACGACCACGGGCCGCGCACGCCGGTCTCCACACCGTTGAAGCGCACGAACGGCCCGATCGCGGCCACGCTGAACACCACGATGAGCACCGCGGCAATCCGGGCGGCCAGCGAGCGGCGTACGAGCAGCACCAGAGCCACCACCGAGAGCAGCACCAGCGGCCAACCGAACCAGGTGTTCTGCTCGGTCAGACCGATCGTCTTCTCCACTGCCGGGTCACCGGCCCAGGTGTCCCTGGCGAACGTGACGAAGGCGACCAGGTCCTCGCCCCAGTTGTGGAACACGCCACCCTGCAGCCCCCGGTAGGACTGCGGGCCGTTGAACTGGAACCAGATCGGGTACGCGGTGAGCACCAGCGCCAGCCCGCCGGCGACGCCGAGTCCAGCCAGGAAGGTGCTGGCGGCGGCCCGGGTGGCGCGCGGCCGCTGCACGGCGTACGCCAGCACGATGACCAGGCAGGCCAGCGCGGTGAGCAGCAGCATCTCCTCGTTGATGAAGATCTGGTACGCCACCAGCGCACCGAGCACGAGGCCGTTGCGTCGCCACCGGCCCGGCTCACCCAGGGTCAGCACCCGCACCACGATCAGCGGGAGCAGGAAGTTGGAGACGAAGTTCGGTTGGCCGTTGGCGTGGTGGATGATTCCCGGCGCGAAGCCGAGGAACGCGCCGCCGACGAACGCCGCCGCCCGGGAGCGCACCAGGTGGCGGGAGAGCATCCAGTACCCGGTGCCGGCGGTGGCGGCCAGCGCCGCGCCCAGGTAGACGGCGTACATCACCTGGGGGCCGAGCAGCATGGTCAGCGGGGCCAGCGGCAGGGTCACCCCGAGCAGCGAGGTGTTGGCCATCATGTTCACCCCGTCCGGGGCGTTCTGACGGGCCGTGAACAGCGGGTTCTCCAGGTGCCGCACCGAGTACTCGCCGTGCGCGAACAGCCACTCGAACCAACTGTGGTCGGTGGGCAGGTGCGAGGAGACCCGGCCGTTGACGTCACCCCAGTAGTTGAGGCAGACGAAGACGCCCAGCAGCACATAGGCTCCGAGGGCCAACAGGTCGGCTCGGGCCGGACGGCGTCGAGGCCGCCGTGTCGACTCGGCCTCGACCGGGTCGGCGTCGGTCACGGGAATCAGCGAAGGGTCTACCACCGGCACAGCCACGACGCGCCATCGTACAGGCGGGGTTCCGTCACTTTTGCCGGGCCGGTGCGCTGACGGTCGGTTTGCCGGGCGGTGACTCGTCGGCCAGCCTTACCTGGTGACGGAAGGACGGTCGTTGTCGATCATCGAGCTGGGCGAGATCAGCGACGAGCCCACGTCGGCACCTCCGGTTCGCCGCCCGCGCGCCGTCGATCGCCCGCTGCGCAGCGCGACTGTGTTGCTTCTCAGCCTGGTGATGCTGGCCGGTGCCGCGCCGCCGACGCAGCGCACGGTGAGCGTGGTGCCGGGGTCGCGGATGGCCACCGCGTATCTGGCCGGGGACGGGGTCTACGTGGTCGATCCGCCGGCACCCGACGGGGAGCGGTACCTGACCGCGTACGCCCAGCCGGCACCGACCGGCGTCGGGGTGCGGCGGCGGTGGCAGGCGCCGCTGGCCCGCACGGCCAACTACCTCGAGGTCCGGGTCGAACGGGGTCTGGTGCTGGCGCTGGCGGTCAACGCCCCGAACCGGCGGTTCCAGACCACCGCCTTCGACAGCGCGACGGGCCGGCAACGCTGGCAGCATCCCGGTGCTCCCCAGCCGACCCCCGGCGGTGGCCTGCTGGTGACCAATGGCCGGGAGGACGGGTCGGGCGCGATGAGCGGGGTCGAGCCCGGCAACGGCCTGGTGCTCTGGTCGGTGCCGCTCCCGCCGGCCGCCAGCCCCACCTACCACCTCACGTCCGAGGGGCAGGTCGACCGGTTCGTGCTCCTGCAACCGACCGGCGAGGTGCAGGTGCACGACGCCGACACCGGCCAGCTGCTGCGCAGCATCGACACGCTGTCCGGTGACCGGTCGGCGTACCAGCGGGTGCAGATCGTCGACGACCTGCTGCTGCTCGTTCCGCCGGGCAGCACCCGGCTGGTGAGCTTCGGGCTGGCCGAGTTGGAGCCACGGTGGACGGCGGAGGTGACGTTGGTGTCGCATGTGCTCGAATGCGCCGGTCTGCTCTGCGCGGTGCCGCAGACCGGCGGCCTCCAGGTGCTCGACCCGGCCACCGGCTCGGTGCAATGGTCGGAACCGGGCCAGGACGTCCTGGCCGACGTCCGGTACGGTCGGCTGCTGATGGCCAGGCCCGGCCAGGGGTACGCGGTGCGGGACGCGGCCACCGGGCAGGTACGAACCGAACTGGGCGTGTGGAGTCTGATGCCGGTGCTGGGGCCGGACGATCCGCTGGTCGGTGTGCGGCGAAGTGACGACGGTCGGATGGTCGTCGCCGAACTGGACCTGGTGGCCGGTCGGACGCGGATCGTCGACGTGCTGCCGGGTATCGCCGGCAGCTGCCAGGCGTCCCTGCCGGTCCTGCTCTGCCAGCGCCTCGACGGCACCACCGCGCTGTGGCGGTTGACGCGATGACCGGGCCGGTGATCGACCTCGGTGAGCTGCGGCACGACCCGGACCCGGACCCGGTGCCCCGCCCGCCCCGCGCTCATGGTCGTCCGCTGCGCTTGGCGCTGGTCGTGGTGCTCGCGCTTGTCACGCTCGCCGGCTCTGTCGTCACACCATCCCGGCCGGCCCCGGTGACGCTGCCGGTCCGGTCCGGGTCCGACGTCATGGTCGACGGTGACCTCCTCCTGGTCCTGGAGCCGACCACCACCACGACCCGACGGACGCGGGTGTCCGCCTATCGGTTACCCGGCGGCGAGCCGGTCTGGCAGGCGCCGCTGTCGGCGGAGGCCAGGTACTGGGGGATGACCCCACTGGCCGGGATGCTGCTGGCCACCGGCTACGAGATCGGCCCGGACGGTCGGGACACAATCACCGTCGCGCTGGACCGGGCGACCGGGGCGTACCGGTGGCAGCAGCCGGGCACCGTCTCCAAGCTGACCGACGGCAACGTGCTGCTGCGTAGCGGCGGCGAGACCTTACCGTCCACTCTGCGCGCGGTCGATCCGTGCTGCGGCACCGTGCGATGGCAGCTCTCCGGCGCCAGCGCCGAGACGACTGTGCGGGGCACCGAGCGCGGGGTGGACCGGGTGGTGCTCAGCGAGGCGGACGGGCCGGTCGAGGTACGCGACGCGATCACCGGCGCGGTGCTGGCCCGCGCCGACCTGCGCCCGCCCGACGGTGGTCGGATCGGCCTGGACCTGACGAAGGACCTGCTGCTGGCCATCGACAGAGGCTCGGGCACCGTCACCGCGTACGGGCTGGACCAGCTTGACGCCCGCTGGACCCGCGCCAGGCTCCATGTCGACTTCGCGCTGGACTGCGGCCCCGTCCTGTGTGTGCGCACCGGCAACAACGAGCTGCAGGCGCTCGACCCGGCAACCGGCGAGGTGCGCTGGAGCAGCACCCAGTGGGGGTGGGCCTGGCCGACCGGCGGCCGGCTGATGGCCAACATCAGCGGAATCGGTCCGCTGGAGCAGTACATCGTGCTCGATGCGCTGACCGGCCAGCAGGTGGCGGACCTGGGCCGGTGGGAGCTGTACCAACTCGGTCCCGGCGGCCGGTTGGTCGGCATACGGCGGCACCCCGACGCAGGAGTGCTCGTCGGTGAGTTGGACGTCGGCGCCGGAGAGGTGCGCATCGTGGACGTGCTGCCCGACGCCACCGGGGAGTGTCAGGCGATCACCGGCTACCTGGTGTGCAGTGCGGCCGGCGGGTACCAGCTCTGGAAACTGACCGACTGATCACCAGTTGGCCTGGGCGGGTGGCGGGGGCAGCGGCACCGACGCGGGTCGCAGCACGTACGCCACCCCACCGCTGCCGCGTTGCCAGACCGCCTCGAACGCCTGCCGGGGCACTGTGCGACGGACCGCGTCGTCGTCCGGGGCGTACGGGTCGTTGAGCACCGGGTCGCCGTCGGCGGTGAAGCCGACCAGGACCATCAGGTGCCCACCGGTGTCGTACCCGAGCCCCGGCACCTCGTCGGCCCGGAACGCGGCGGAGACGATCAGGGGGATGCCGGCGGCGACGAACTCCTCCGCCTCGACCAGCGACCGCAGCCGGGTGACGAACGCGTCCACCCCGTGCAGACCGGCGTACGCGGTGTTGAACGGCCAGTTGCCGGCCCCGGCGTACGCGTGGTCGTAGCAGTGCCGGGCGGCGTGTACCACCACCGGACGCGGGCCGGACGGCTCCACCCAGGCGTAGCGGTCCGGCGTCGGCTCGGCGCCCCAGTAGGCGAGCACCATCGAGGTGCAGGTGGGGCTGCACCAGGAGTCACCGCCACCACCCCACTGCGGGTACTGGCCGGCGTGCAGCCGCTGCGAGTAGCGGGGCACCTCCAGCACCCGGCCCCAGGCGGCGGACGAGACGGGTTCCCCCGCGTAGCCCTGGTCGACCGTCGCGGGGCCGGTGGCGACAGCGCCGATGCTGCGCAGCACCGGCCCGGTCGGGTTGCCGGCGGGCCGGCACAAGGTCACCCGCGTCTGCCAACCGGTGACCGTCGCTCCGGTCACGATCAGGGTGTCGGTGTCGACCCGGGCGGCACTGTCGCGCTGTCCGGGCAGCGAGGTGCGCCGTACGGTGTCGTCGCCGGCGGCCCAGCGGGCCAGCCGGTACCAGTCGGTGCTGGGCGCGTCGTCGTGCCAGCCGCGCAGGTCGACCTCGATCCAGCAGCCGTCGGGGGTGTCCGCCGTCCAGGACGGCACCACCTCGGCGACGGCGAAGCCGACAGGTACCGGCGGCGACGTCCAGGTGCCCCGTTCGGCGACGCCGTCGAGGATGAGCCCTCGACCGCCGGCGAGCAGGCCGTCGCCGCTGCCGCTGGTCAGGTCGGCCGGCAGGTGGAAGGCCCGGTAGGCGATGTCCCGCCGGGTGGGTGGTGCCGCAGTGGTCATGCCAGTCCGTTCGTCGCTCGATACCGCCGGCCAGCATCGCGTACGCCGAGGTGGCCCGCAACGCCGGCCGGCGCGGACGGCGAGGGACGATGGTTGCCCGCCGGCACTAGGTTGTCGGTGGTCAGCAGCGAGGAGGCCGGGATGCGGGTACTGGTGGTCGAGGACGAGCGCAACCTCGCCGACGCGATCGCGCGGGGGTTGCGCAAGCGGGGCATGGCTGTCGACGTGGCGTACGACGGCGACGCCGGCCACGAGGCGGCGTTCGTCACCCGGTACGACGTGGTGGTGCTCGACCGCGACCTGCCGGGTGTGCACGGCGACCAGATCTGCGCCGACCTGGCGTCCTCCGGCGCGTTGACCCGGGTGCTGATGCTCACCGCCAGCGGCACGGTGGCCGACCGGGTGGAGGGCTTGCAGCTCGGCGCTGACGACTACCTGCCCAAACCGTTCGCCTTCGACGAGCTGGTCGCCCGGGTGCAGGCGCTGGGCCGGCGGGCGACCCCGGCCGCGCCTCCGGTGCTCGAACTGGCCGACCTGGTGCTCGACCCGGCCCGCCGGGTGGCCACCCGCGGCGGGGTGCCGGTGGACCTCACCAACAAGGAGTTCGGGGTGCTCAGCGAACTTCTCAGGGCGCGTGGCGCGGTGGTCTCCAGCGAGGAGCTGCTGGAACGGGTCTGGGACGCAAACACCGATCCGTTCACCACCATCGTCCGGGTCACCGTGATGACGCTACGCAAGAAGCTCGGCGACCCGCCGTTGATCGAGACGGTGGTCGGTGCGGGCTACCGCACCGCCGAGGTGAGCGCGTGAGCCGCCGGCTGCGACCCACTCTGCGGTTGCGGCTGACCCTGCTCAACGGGGTGCTGCTGGTCGGGGCCGGAGCGATCCTGGTGTTGCTGGCCTGGCTGCTGGTCCGCGACGCGTTGCGACCCACCGACGAGTTGGTGCCCGGCACGATCGTGCTGCTCTCCGACGGCCGGCGGATGGACGCCGCCGAGTGGCAGCGGCAGTTGGTCGATGCCGCCTCCGGGGAACTGCTGGCCAAGGGCCTGGTCGCGCTGCTGGCGATCAGCGTGGTCGGGGTGGCCGGCGCGTACGCGGTGGCCGGTCGGGCGCTGCGCCCACTGCACCAGGTCACGGCGACCGCCCAGCGGCTGGGTGAGGCGACCCTGGACCAGCGGATCGGCTACTCGGGCGCCGACGACGAGGTGGCCGAGCTGGCCAAGACGTTCGACGCGATGCTGGATCGGATCGCGTCCGCCTTCGAGGCCCAGAAGCGTTTCGTGGCGAACGCCTCGCACGAGCTACGTACCCCGCTGGCGGTGATGCGTACGGAGATCGACGTGACGCTCAGCGACGACGACGCGGACACCGCCGAGTACCGACGGATGGCGACAGTGGTCCGCGACGCCTCCGAGCGGGCCAACGGCCTGGTGGACGCGCTGCTGGTGCTGGCCCGCAGCGAGGCGCAGGCCGGACGGCAGCTCGGCCGGCGTACCGAGTGTGACCTCGCCGCGGGCACCGCCAACGCACTGTCGGCGATGCGCCGCGAGGTGGAACGGATCGGCCTGCGGGTGCAGACGTCGCTGGAGTCCGCGCCGGTCGTCGGCGATCCGGGGCTGCTCGACCGGTTGGCCGGAAACCTGATCGAGAACGCGGTCCGCTACAACCACCTGCACGGTCGGCTCTGGGTGCGTACCGGCACCGACGGTGACCGGTCCTGGCTGGTGGTGGGGAACACCGGTTTCGAGGTGGACCAGGCCGACGTGCCGGGGCTGTTCGAGCCGTTCCGCCGTGGTGGCCGGGAACGCACCGGTGCCCGTGGCTCCGGCCTGGGGCTGTCCATCGTCCGGGCGGTCTGCACCGCGCACGGCGGCACCGTACGGGTGGTCGCGCAGCCTGGCGGTGGCCTGGAGGTCACTGTCACCCTGCCGTCGTCGGACGCCCCGACGGCGTCCGCGACGGTGTCCGCCGCCAGCTGACCGGGGTTGCGCACCTCGCTCGGCCGATGGCACGATCACGTCGTCAGCTCGACAGGGAAGGGGGTGCGTCGATGTCCACCAGTCTCGGCTCCGCGCCCCGGGTCAGCGTCGGCTGACGTCCCGGAGGCGGAGCGCCCCCGCACGGGTCGGGCGCTGATCGCCCACTCGAAGGGGAACCAGTTCCTGCGTGGTGCGCCGGGTACACGGGCCGCACCACGTCACCACCGTGGAGGACCACTGTGAGTTCGACGATCCACAACATCAGCATCGACTGTCACGACACGTACGCCCTCGCCGGCTTCTGGTCGCAGGTCTTCGACTGCCCCCGGCAGCCCGACGACTTCCCGGGCGACCCGGAGGCGATGCTTCTGCCCCCGGGTGGCCCGGAGGTGCTGTTCATCGAGGTGCCCGAGGGCAAGACAGTGAAGAACCGGCTGCACCTGGACCTGCAACCCGCCGACCGGACCCGGGCCGAGGAGGTCGAGCGACTACTCGGCATCGGCGCGACGCTCGTCGCCGACCATGTCAGCCCGACCGGTGGAGGTTGGGTGGTGCTCGCCGACCCCGAGGGCAACGAGTTCTGCGTGCTCGGCAACGCCGACGAACGGGCGGCAGCGGCGGCGGCGCGGGCAGCGGCAGCGGCGCTCGCCACGTCGGAGGTTGCCGAACCGGCCTGATGGTCGACGTACGGCACCGGGGCACCAGCCACCTTCGCGTGGCCGGTGCCCCGGCTTCCCGCTGTCGGGGCGGGGCCTGATCGCGAGATCCAGGCGGTGGCCGGGCCGTGTCGCGGTGACTAGACGAAGGCTGTCGCGCCTTCGTACTGCGCCGTCGGGGCGGCGCCGACATGCTCGTACTCGAGCAGGAGCAGGCCCTTCGCCGTCGCTTCGTGGTGAACCAGTCGGAGGCCGACGGGCGCGTTCGGGTGGTCGAGCAGCCGCCGCCCGGAGCCGGCCACGGTGGGGGCCACGACGAGTCGGAGTGTGTCGACGAGGCCAGCGGACAACAGAGCCTTGCCAAGTCGTGCGCTTCCGTGAATCTGGAGCTCCCGTCCTGGCTGCGCCCTGAGCTCCCCGACGCTGTGGATCGGGTCGCCGTGGAGCACTGTCGTCGGGTGCCAACCACCCTCCGCCAGGGTGTTGGTCACGACGTACTTCGGTAGTGAGTTCATCCGTTCGGTGAACGGATCGTTCGGGTCGGTGATCTGCGGCCAGTCGCGAGCGAACGCCTCGTAGGTCCGCCGTCCGAGCAGCAGACCGTCGGCGAGACCCAACCACTGCGAGGTGCGGCGGACGAAGACCTCGTCCAGGTAGGGCACGAGCCAGCCGCCCAGGGTGAAGCCGCCGCTCGTGTCCTCGGTCGGCGAGCCGGGCCCCTGGCTGACGCCGTCGAGAGTGACGAACTCGGTAAGGACGATCTTCACAGCGCCTCCTGGCTCTCGGCGAGCCCGGCGAGTTGTTCGGTGACCGAGCCCCAGCCGTCCGCGAAGCCGATCTTCTCGTGAAGGTCACGAGCGGCGGGATCACCGTGGCGGACGATGATCCGGTAGTCGGTGCCGTCCGGATGCTCCTTCATGGTGATCTCCGCCGTCATCGGGACCGGGGTGGGATTCGCGGGCCGCCAGGCGCTGTCGATCACGTTGGTGAACACGATCCGTTCGAGGTCGTCGACGACGAGGAAGCACGCGTCGAGGTGCGGGACGAACTCCACCCCGTCGTCGCTCAGTCGGGTCACGAGTGCGCCACCGGGCCGGACGTCCAAGCGGTCGACGCGGCACAGTGCCGGTGCCGGTATCCACCACTTCTCGAAGCGGGACGGGTCGGTCCAGGCGGCCCACACGGTGGCGCGGGGGGCGCGGATGACCCGCGCCATGGTCAGGTCCAGGTCGGGATTCATTGCTGGTTCTCCTGCTGATCGGTGACGAGGCGTTCCAGGCGATCCGTGCGCTCTTCCCAGACCCTGCGCTGCTCCGCGAGCCAGTCGTCGACGACAGCGAGGCGCTCGCGGTTGAGCACGCAGGTGCGCACCCGGCCGGACTTGGTCGTGTGGATCAGCCCGTTCGACTCGAGCGTCCGCACGTGCTTCATGAACGAGGGGAGGGTCATCGGAAGTTCGCGGGCGAGGTCGCCGACGCTTGTCGGACCGTGGCCGAGGCGTCGGATGACCCAGCGCCGGGTCGGGTCGGCGAGGGCGACGAACACGCCGTCGAGCTGCGCCGAATACTGTGCCATGCGGCTAAGTATTTCGGGAGATGATACTTAGCGCAAGGGCAAAGTATTGGCGGCCGCGGGGAGTGCGCTGACGTGCCACCGCCGGTCGGTTGGCGTGCCTCAGGAGAAGCAATCGGGGCCCCGGCCACCTTCAGGTGGCCGGGGCCCCGGTCGCGTACGGATCAGGACTGCTGCTCGACCTGGCCCCGGATCGCGGTGAACTCGGCCTTCGCCTGGTCGGCGGACTTGAAGTACATCACCACCATGCCCAGGCTGCCCCGGTCGGCCCAGACGCAGATGCCCAGCGGCACGGTCTCGGCCTTGCCGTCGCCGCAACGCGCCTCACCGCCGAGCGGGCCGGCGTCGACGGCCGTCATCGTGTCCACCGTCAGCTGCTTGGACAGGCCGTCCACATAGGCGTCCAGCTCCTTCTTCGGGTCCGACAGCAGCCCGGACACGCCCGCGATCATGACGAGGTCCTGCTTGGTCGGGTCGCCGTAGAAGGCGGCGACAGTGCTCGTCTCGTTTCCCGCCGCCGTCTTCATCCCGGCGACCGCCTGCTCAGCGGCCGTCAGGAGCTCCGGGTTGGTGAGCTTCGGCCGGCCGGCGAGGGTGGTCGGCGCGACCACCCGGGTCTTGCTGGCGTCCAGCGCTTCGTTCACCGGCCCCTTGGCGACGGCCCAGATGATCGCCGCGCCGCCGACGCAGAGCACCAGCACCACTGCCAACACGATCAGCACGATCTTGCCGACGTTCGACTTCTTCGCCGGGGGAGGACCGCCGGCCAGGTTCGGGTCACCGTACGGCTGACCCGGCTGCGCGTGTGGGAAGCCAGGCTGGGCCGGCGGGAAACCGGGCTGCGCGGGCGGGAAGCCCTGCTGCGCGTACGGCTGACCCGGCTGCGCGGGCGGGTAACCACCGGGCTGCTGCGGCTGTCCCTGCTGCTGCGGCGGCGGCCACCCGCCAGGCTGCTGGCCCGGCTGCTGCGACGGGTCGGGGGAATCGTGCGGCGGGCCGTAGGGATTGGCCGGCGGCTGAGACATCAGTCAGCTCCAAGATGGGGTTGCAAAACGCGTGATCCTAACCCGCCGCGATGCCCGCCGCCGTCCCCGCGGAAACCCGCATCCCGCGATCGTCTGACCACAAACGGTCGCGGTGGCCGGTCCGTCCGATAGGGACGATCCGACCACCGCGACCGTGGTGCTGCGATCTGTCAGGCGGGCAGGCTCGCCGCGCCGGGCGGCAGGAACCGCTGGCCGGTGACCCGCTCGGAGGTGCCGGTCCGGTCCAGGTACGGCGTGACACCGCCCAGGTGGAACGGCCAGCCGGCGCCCAGGATCATGCACAGGTCGATGTCCTGCGCCTCGGCGACCACGCCCTCGTCCAGCATCAGCCGGATCTCCTGCGCGAGCGCGTCGAGGGCGTTCTGGCGCACCTGCTCGGCGGTCAACGGCTGGTCACCCACCACGAGCAGCTTGGCGACCTCCTCGTTGACCTCGTCATCGACCACGATCGGCTGACCGGAGTCGGCGATCCGCTTGAGGTTCTCGCTGACCCCGAACCGGTCCGGGTACGCGGCGTGCAGGGTGCCGCCCACGTGGTACGCGACGGCCGGCCCGACCAACTGGAGCAGAGCGAGCGGACGCATCGGCAGGCCCAGCGGGTCCAGTGCGCTGTTCGCCACGTCCAGCGGGGTGCCGGCGTCGACGGCGGCGAAGACGGTGCCCAGGAAGCGGGTGAGCAGCCGGTTCACCACGAACGCCGGAGCGTCCTTGACCAGCACGCTCGACTTCTTGAGCTGCTTACCCACAGCGAACGCGGTGGCCAGGGTGACGTCGTCGGTGCGCTCGCCCCGGACGATCTCCAACAGCGGCAGCACCGCCACCGGGTTGAAGAAGTGGAAGCCGACCACCCGCTCCGGGTGCTCCAACTCGGCGGCCATCTCGGTGATCGACAGCGAGCTGGTGTTGGTGGCGAGCACCGCCTCCGGAGAGACGACCTTCTCCAACTCGGCCCAGACCTGCTTCTTGACGCCCAGGTCCTCGAAGACGGCCTCGATGACGAAGTCGGCGTCGGCGAACGCGCTCTTGTCGACAGTGCCGCTGACCAGGCCGTACAGCTTGGCGGCGGTGCCCTTGTCCATCCGGCCCTTGGTGACGGCCTTCTCGATCTGGGTGTGCACGTAACCGACGCCCTTGTCCACCCGGGACTGGTCGAGGTCGGTCATCACCACCGGCACCTGGAGGCGGCGGGCGAACAGCAGCGCCAGCTGGCTGGCCATCAGACCCGCGCCGACGATGCCGACCTTGGTGATCGTGCGAGCCAGGCCCTTGTCCGGTGCGCCGGCCGGGCGCTTGGCCCGCCGCTGCACCAGGTCGAACGCGTACAGGCCGCTGCGCAACTCCTCGGAGAAGACCAGGTCCGCGAGGGCCTCGTCCTCGGCGGCGGTGCCGGCGGCGAAGTCGCCGTCCTTCGCCGTCTCCAGCAGGTCGAGCGCCTTGTACGCGGCCGGGACCGCGCCGTGCAGCCGCTGGTTCAGCGTCTCCCGGGCGAAGTAGAGCACGCCCGCCCACATGTCCTTGTCGACCTCGGGTCGGGTCACTGTGACCTGACCGCGGACCACGCCGGCAGCCCACTCCAGGGACCGCTCCAGGAAGTCCGCCGGCTCCAACAGGACGTCCGCGATGCCCAGCTCGGCGGCCTGCTTGGGCTTGAGCATCTTGTTCTGCATCAGCGGGTTCTGGATGATCACCTGGGTCGCGGCGGGGATGCCGATCAGGTTCGGCAGCAGCTGGGTGCCGCCCCAGCCCGGCACCAGACCGAGGGACACCTCGGGCAGCGCGAGGGCCGCCGCGCCCCCGGAGAGCGTCCGGTAGTGGCAGTGCAGCGCCAGCTCCAGGCCACCGCCCATCGCCGCGCCGTTGACGAACGCGAAGGTGGGAACGGTGCTGTCCTTGAGCCGGGCGAAGACCCGGTGGCCGAGCCGGCCGATCTCCAGCACCTGCGCGCGGTCGGCGAGCTGCGGCAGGCCGACGATGTCCGCGCCCACGCAGAAGATGTACGGCTTGCCGGTGACCGCGATGAACGCCGGGTCGGCGGCGAGCGCGGCGCTGATCGCCTCGTCCAGGCTGGCCAACCCACCCGGGCCGAAGGTGTTCGGCTTGGTGTGGTCAAAGCCGTTGTCCAGCGTGATCAGGGCGGCGGGCCGGTCCAGCCCCGGCACGTTCACCTGGCGCAGCAGCGCCCGGGTGACGACCTCGTTCGGTGCCTTCACTTGTTGCCACCCTCCCAGTGCGGGTTCTCCCAGATGACAGTGCCGCCCATGCCGATGCCGATGCACATCGCCGTGAGGCCGTAGCGGACCTCGGGGTGCTCGGCGAACTGGCGGGCCAGCTGCGTCATCAGCCGTACGCCGGAGGACGCGAGAGGGTGACCGATGGCGATCGCACCGCCCCACGGGTTGACCCGCGCGTCGTCGTCGGCGATGCCGAAGTGGTCGAGGAAGGCGAGCACCTGCACGGCGAAGGCCTCGTTCAGCTCGAACAGGCCGATGTCGTCGATGCTGAGCCCGGCGAGGCGCAGCGCCTTCTCCGTCGACGGGATCGGGCCGACGCCCATCACCTCCGGCTCGACTCCGACGAAGCCGAACGACACCAGCCGCATGGCGACCGGCAGACCCAGCTCGCGGGCGGTGGCCTCGTCGGCCAGCAGGCTCGCGGTGGCGCCGTCGTTCAGGCCGGCCGCGTTGCCCGCGGTGACCTTGCCGTGCGGGCGGAACGGGGTCTTCAGGGTGGCGAGCTTCTCCAGCGAGGTGTCCCGCGGGGCCTCGTCCACGGTGGCCAGGCCCCAGCCGCCCTCGGCGTCGCGGATCGACATCGGCACCAGGTCGTCCTGGAGCTTGCCGTTGGCGTACGCCTTGGCGGTCTTCTGCTGCGAGGCGAGCGCGAACGCGTCGGTGCGTGCCTTGGTGATGTGCGGGACCAGGTCGTGCAGGTTCTCCGCGGTGGAGCCCATCACCAGCGCGGACGGGTCGACCAGCTTCTCCGCGATGATGCGCGGGTTGGGGTCGACGCCCTCACCCATCGGGTGGCGGCCCATGTGCTCGACGCCACCGGCGATGGCGATGTCGTACGCGCCCATGGCGATGCCGCTGGCCACGGTGGTGACCGCTGTCATCGCCCCCGCGCACATCCGGTCGATGGCGAAGCCGGGAACGGTCTTGGGCAGCCCGGCCAGCAGGGCGGCGGTGCGGCCGATGGTGAGGCCCTGGTCGCCGATCTGGGTGGTGGCCGCGATGGCGACCTCCTCGACGCGCTCCGGGGGCAGCTGCGGGTTACGACGCAGCAGTTCCCGGATGCAGCGGATCACCAGGTCGTCGGCGCGGGTGTTGGCGTACATGCCACCCGCCTTGCCGAACGGGGTACGGACGCCGTCGACGAAGACGACGTCGCGAACTTCACGGGGCACTTGAGCCTCCTAGCCGAGGGGCACGTTGCCCCGAATGCTACTCGTCAGTAACCAACCCCGTCCCGACCCCCCGCTGTGGCCCACCCCACATCGGCGCGCGCCAACGCCCTGTTGATCATGAAGTTGTTGCCATCGGCATCGGCGTGTCCTGGCAATAACTTCATGATCAACGGGCGGGGCGGGGCGGGGTTAGGGGGTTGGGGTTTTTGGGGTCAGGGCTTCGGTCAGGTCGGAGATGAGGAGGCCGATCTGCCACTCGCGGGCGTTGAGGCCGCGCAGGGTCTCCGCCACCGACTCCTCGGTGATCTCCTCCGGCGGGGTCCAGGCCAGCCGGCGGACCGAATCCGGAGTGATCAGGTTTTCCGGCGGCAGGTTGTGCTCGCCGGCGATGCGGATCACGACCTCCCGGCAGCGGGCCAGCCGACCGGCCGCCACCGGGTCCCGCTCGGCCCATCGGTGTGGTGGGGGCGGGCCCTCCACGGCCGGCGAGACCGGCAGGGAATCCTCCGGTAGCTGCCGGGCGTCGTCGAGCGCGGCGAGCCAGGTGCGGGCCAGCCGACGGACCGACCGACCGCCGAAGCCGGGCAGGGTCAGCAGGGTCTTCTCGTCCTTCGGGTCCAGCTCGGCCGCGGCGATGATCGCCGAGTCGGGCAGCACCCGACCGGGAGCGGCGTCGCGCCGGGACGCGATCTGGTCCCGGGCGTACCACATCGAGCGGACCCGGGCCTGCGCCCGCGCCCCCCGCAGCCGGTGGATGCCCGAGGTGCGCCGCCACGGCTCCGCCCGAACCCGGGGTGGGCGTGCCCCGGTGCGGACCAGCGCGGCGAACTCCTCCGCGGCCCAGGCCGACTTGCCCTGCCGGGTCAACTCGGCGTCCAGCGCGTCGCGCAGGTCGGTGAGCAGCTCCACGTCGAGGGCGGCGTACGTCAACCACGACTCGGGCAGCGGTCGGCTCGACCAGTCGGCCGCCGAGTGGTGCTTCTCCAGGGTGAACCCGAGCAGCTGCTCGGTGAGCGCGGCCAGCCCGACGCGTTCGAACCCGGCCAGCCGAGCTGCCAGCTCGGTGTCGAACAGTCGGCGTGGACGCAACCCCACCTCGGCCAGGCAGGGCAGGTCCTGGCTGGCCGCGTGGAGGACCCACTCGGCCTCACCGATCACCGCGTCCAGCGCGCTGAGGTCGGGCAGTGGCAGCGGGTCGATCAGCGCCGTGCCCGCACCGGCCCGGCGAAGTTGAACGAGGTAGGCCCGTTGGCTGTAGCGGTAGCCGGAAGCCCGTTCGGCGTCCAGCGCGACCGGGCCGGTGCCCGCCGCGAAGCGGGCCACGACCTCGGCAAGCTCGGCCGGGGCGGCCACCGGATCGGGGGTGCCGTCACGCGGGGCGATCAGCGGAACGGGCCCACCGTCGGCCGGGTCAGCCCCCTCGCCCGCCGGCTGCGGCTGGGCCGACGGCGGGTGCTGGGGTGCGTTTCCCGGAAGTTCTTCGGTGGGCCGACGGCGCAGGGGTGGTTCGTCGGTCACCTGCCAACCCTAGTGCGCGCGGAGATCCGGCGGGTGCAGCCGGTCCGGCGTGTGTCGATCAGGTGTCCGCAAGATGTCCTCCCGAGGGCCGAACGTCAGGCTGCGCCGGCCGGGCGGCGGTCGGCGAGGGCTGTGACGCCCGGTGGGGGGAGCCCGGCGGTGGAGGCGAGCAGGGCGCACCAGCCGAGCAGGTGCGGGGTCAGGTCGTCGTCGACCGGCGTCCAGGACGCGCGAATCTCGATGTCACCGATGGTCGGTGGCCCGGCGAGATCGCCGAACCGGGTCGACATGGTCTGTGTCACCGTTCCGCCGATCGCCCGGTGGCCGGCGTCCTGGGCGTCCAACGCGTCGGTCAGCCACGTCCAGCCGACCCCGGGCAGCAGCGGGTCGGCGGCCAGATCGACCTCCAACTCGGCTGTCACGTAGGTGACCAGCCGCAGGGTGCCCTGCCACGCCTCGTGCCCGACCGGGTTGTGCAGCAGGATCAGCCGACCGGTCGCCACCTCGTCGTCGTCGCGCAGCACTGTCGCGGCGAGCGCGAACGCGTACGGGGCCAACCGCTGGGGGGCGCCGACCTCCTCCAGGGTGATCTCCGGCCGGGGGGCGGCCGACCGCAGCCCGGCGACCGCGCGGGCGAACGTCTCCGGGAGCGCGATCGGGGGGGCCATGTCGGCAGCCTATGCCGCCGTTCGTCGCCCGCTTCGACGGCGCGCCGACGCTCGTGAAGGGCACCGGGCGTAAGGAACGGTGCCCTTCCTCTCACCCCCACCCGGTTTCCGGTGGTGGGCGTGGCACGATTGCGGCGATGACCACGGACACCACGGGCACTGTCGCCCGAGACGGAGAATCCCGCCCCGGCGGACCGGCCGACTCGGCCTTCATTCGGGCCTGCCGACGTCGGCCCGTCCCGCACACCCCGGTCTGGTTCATGCGCCAGGCCGGCCGCTCCCTCCCGGAGTACCGGGAGATCCGGGCGAGCGTGCCGATGCTGGAGTCCTGCCGGCGCCCGGAGGTGGTCACCGAGATCACCCTCCAGCCGGTGCGCCGCCACGGCGTGGACGCGGCGATCCTGTTCAGCGACATCGTGGTGCCCGTCGCCGCCGCCGGGATCGACCTGGACATCGTGCCAGGCACCGGCCCGGTGGTCGCCGAGCCGATCCGCACCGCCGCCGACGTGGAGCGCATCCGCCGGATCACCCGCGACGACGTCTCGTACGTCGACGAGGCCGTCCGGCAGTTGGTGGTCGAGCTCGGCGACACCCCGCTGATCGGTTTCGCCGGTGCGCCGTTCACGCTGGCCAGCTACCTGGTCGAGGGCGGGCCGTCGCGCACCCACGCGAAGACCAAGGCCCTGATGTACGGCGACCCGGAGTTGTGGCACGCGCTGTGCGCCCGGCTGGCCGACGTGACGCTTGCCTTCCTGCGGGTGCAGATCGAGGCCGGCGTCTCCGCCGTGCAGCTGTTCGACTCGTGGGCCGGCGCGCTCTCCGAGGCCGACTACCGCCGTTTCGTGCTGCCGCACTCGACCACCGTGCTGAGCGGGCTGGCTGACGACTGCTCCGGGTCGGAGCGCGGCGACAGACGCGCCGAGCCGGAGCGGTCGCCCGCCGGGGTGCCCCGGATCCACTTCGGGGTGGGCACCGCCGAGCTGCTCGGCGCGATGGGCGAGGCCGGGGCCGACGTGGTCGGCGTCGACTGGCGTACGCCGCTGGACGTGGCCACCGGCCGGATCGGCGCGGACAAGGCGGTGCAGGGCAACCTGGACCCGTGCGTGCTGCTCGCGCCGTGGCCGGTGGTGGAGGCCGAGGTGCGCCGCATCCTGGAGCAGGGCCGGGCGGCCCCCGGGCACGTGTTCAACCTCGGCCACGGGGTCATGCCGGAGACCGACCCGGAGGTGCTGACCCGGGTGGTCGCGCTGGTGCACGAGCTGTCCAGCCGCCGAGCCGACCAGGGCTGACCGGAATGCGGCGGCCCTGGCGGGTGGCGGTGGTCGGCGGCGGGATCGCCGGGCTGGCCGCCGCGGTCCGCCTGCGCGACCGCGCACCCGCCGGCACCGAGATCACTGTGTACGAGCAGTCCGGCGCGCTGGGCGGCAAGCTGCGCACCGGGGAGCTGGCCGGTCAGCCGGTGGAGTTCGGCGCGGAGTCTTTCCTGATGCGCGACCCGACCGGCGCCGAGAGCGCGGCGGTGGCCCTCGCCCGCCGGCTCGGGCTGGCCGAGAAGATCGTGCACCCCACTGTGGGGCAGGCCGCGCTGGTCATCGACGGAGGGCTGCGCCCCATCCCGGGCGGCACCCTGGTGGGCGTACCCGGGGATCTGGATCGGGTGGCCACTGTCGCCCGCCCGGCCGCGGACGCCGACACCGACGGCGGTCGGCCGCTGGTCGGGCCGGACGCTGACGTCTCGGTGGGCGCGCTGGTCCGGTCCCGTTTCGGCGACGAGGTGGTCGAGCGGCTGGTCGACCCGATGCTGGGCGGCGTGTACGCGGGCCGCGCCGACGATCTTTCCCTGGTCACGACGATGCCGGCGCTGGCCCGCACGGCCCGGGTGGAGCACACCCTGGTCGGTGCGGTCCGGGCCGCGCAGGCCGCCGCGCCGCGCGTGCCCGGCGCCCCGGTCTTCGGCACCCTCGCCGGTGGGCTCAGCACCCTGGTCGAGGCCGCCGTGACGGCCAGCGGCGCGACGGTACGGCGGGACGCCGCAGTGCGCGAGCTGACAGCGACCGACACGGGTTGGCGGCTCACCGTCGGCCCGACCCGCGACAGTGAACTGGTCGACGTGGACGCTGTGGTGCTGGCCGTGCCGGCGCGTCCGGCGGCGCGGCTGCTCGCCGGCCCCGCGCCGACGGTGGCGGCGGGTGTCGGCGCGCTGGACTACGCGAGCGTCGCGCTGGTCACCATGGCGTTGCCGCAGCCGCGACTACCCGAGCTGTCCGGCTTCCTGGTGCCGAGCACCGAGGGCCTGCTGATCAAGGCGGCGACCTTCTTCACCACCAAGTGGGGGCACCTGCGCCAGCCGGACGGGCTGGCAGTGGTACGCGCCTCGGTGGGCCGGTACGGCGAGGAGGCGCATCTCCAGCGCCCCGACGCGGACCTGGCGGCCACCGTGCACCGGGAGTTGTCTGCGGTGCTCGGCACCTCGCTGCCCGCCCCGGTCGACGGGCACGTGCAGCGGTGGGGCGGCGCGCTGCCGCAGTACGCGCCGGGGCACGCCGACCGGCTCGGCGCCGCGCGGACGGCGCTGCGGGCCGCGCACCCCACACTGGTCCTCGCCGGCGCCGGCTACGACGGCGTCGGCATCCCGGTCTGCGTCCGCTCCGGCGAGACGGCGGCCGAAGAGATCATCACAGCACTGGGAGGATCGGCGAGATGACCGAGCAGACCAACGCGGCCCGGTTGCGGGAGCTGAACGACAGCATCCGCTACACCATGTGGTCGGTGTTCCGGGCCAGCTCCCCGCTGCCGTCGCTGCGGGACAACGTCACCGGCGAGGTGGTGTCCCTCTTCGACGAGCTGGCCGGTAAGGACGTGGTGGTCCGGGGCGTGTACGACGTCTCCGGGCTGCGCGCCGACGCGGACGTGATGATCTGGTGGCACTCCGCGTCCCCCGACGCGCTCCAGGACGCCTACCTGCGGTTCCGCCGCACCACGCTGGGCCGGGCGCTCACCCCGGTGTGGTCGCAGATGGCGCTGCACCGGCCGGCGGAGTTCAACAAGAGTCACATTCCGGCGTTCCTGGCCGGTGAGGAGGCTCGCCCCTACATCTGCGTGTACCCATTCGTCCGCTCCTACGAGTGGTACCTGCTGCCCGACGCCGAGCGGCGCGAGATGCTGGCCGAGCACGGCAAGATGGCCCGCGGCTACCCGGACGTGCGGGCCAACACCGTCGCCTCGTTCGCGCTCGGCGACTACGAGTGGATGCTCGCCTTCGAGGCCGACGAACTCCACCGGATCGTCGACCTCATGCGGGACCTGCGCGCCTCCGGCGCCCGCCGGCACGTCCGCGAAGAGGTCCCTTTCTACACCGGCCGCCGCCGCTCAGTAGCCGAAATCGTCAACTGCCTGGTCTGACGGCCCCCAGCCTTCCGCGCGCCCGCCCCGCCCCGCCCCGCCCCCGCCCGCCCGCCCCCGCGATCTTGCACTTTCTGCCCCGACGAAAGGGGCATAGGCCGCGATCTGGCAACCGAAAGTGCAAGATCGCCGCGCCGGCTGCCTGGACGAGGGGCGCTGGGGTTGGCGAGGCGGCACGGGGTTGACGGGGCGGCACGGGGGTTGGCGAGGCGGCACGGGGGCGCCTCGCTCAGCGTGACTGGGTGAGGTGTGGTGGTTGGAGGGGGCGGAGCATGATCTGTTCTGGGCGTACGCCGTCGGGCATCAGGTCGCCTGGCTCGTCGGTCAGGCGGAAGCCGGCGCGGTGGTAGAGGGCCTTCGCGCGCGCGTTGTCCGTCCTGACGGAGAGCCGTAGCCGCTCGGCACCGCGCTTCTGGGCCCAGCGCGCCACCTCGTCCACCAGGCGGTCGCCGACACCGCTGCCGCGAGCGTCGGGGTGCACCCACATCGAGATCAGGTCCACCATGAGCGGGTCAATCGTGGGTACGCCGCTCGACATCCCAACCGGACGCCCGGCCAGGACGGCCACCAGGTTGAGTGAGCCGGGGATGCTCAGCCGGTCGCGCCAGCGCTGTTCGCGGTCGCCGTCGCCCTGCCAGTCGGCGAGCCGTGAGCCGAACGCTTCCGGCGCCTCGGCGAGGGCGGCAAGCCGCAGCTCCCGCCAGGTGGGCCAGTCGTCGGAGGTGAGCACCAAGATGTCGATCATGCGGCGATGGTGCCCGGACGGATCGCCGGGCACCACCGCATTTTCCGCCGTCCGGCGCCGCACCCCCGCCCGGGTGCGGCGCCGGACGGGGATCAACTGGTCGTCGTACAGGAGACCAGCGGAACCGGGTTGCTGCCGTTCCACGAGCCGAGGAATCCGAACGTGGTGCTCGCTCCGGCGGCAAGTGTGCCGTTGTGGTTGGCGTTACGTGCGGTGACGAGCGTGCCGCTGGTGCTGACCGTCGCGTTCCACGACGAGGTGACCTGCTGACCGTTGCCGTAGTTCCAGCTCACCGACCAGCCCCGGGTGGGTGAACCGCCGGCGGTCACCTTCACGTCGGCCTGGAAGCCACCGGCCCACTGACCGGTCACCTGGTACGTCGCCGTGCAGGCACCGGCCGGCGGCGGGGTGCTCGGCGGCGGCGTGGTTGGCGGGGGCGTGGTGGGCGGCGGGGTCGTCGGCGGGGGCGTGGTGGGCGGCGGTGTGGTCGACCCGCCGCCGAAGTCGACGTCGCTGCACAGGTAGTACGACTGGTCCAGGTGGCTGGCCTGCCAGACGGTGTAGACGATGTGCCGTCCGGTGCGTCCCGGCGCGCTCACCGGGATCTGGATCGAGACACCACCGGTGTCCGGGTTCCACTGGGAGGCCGGGGTGTTGCCGATCTGGCCGGCCAACTCCAGGTTGCCCCAGCCGAGCGGTTGGGTGGCGGAGTTGAAGCCCTGCTTCGTCACGTACACCCGGATGTAGTCGGCGCCGTGGCTGGCCTGGTCGAAGAAGCGGAGCCGGAAGTTGTTCGACACCGCTGTGGTCTTCCAGGCGCCGACGGTGTCCAGCGCGTTGTAGCGAGGGCTCTGGGTGCGTCCGCCGCTGCACAGTTGGCCGTCGGGTACGGCGGCCTGGTGGTTACCGCCCACGCCCTCGCGGAACAGGCCGTTCCAGTTCCACATGGCGGCCGGGTCGGACTGCCAGGCCTGCCAGCACATCGGGTCCTCGGTGGCCATCCGAGGGTTCTGGAAGTCGCCGCCCCAACGTTGCCAACAGCTGTAGTTGCGCGACGCCGGGTCGACCACCGAACCGTGCGCCGAGGCGGGCTTGGTCAGGATGGTGGTCAGTGCGGTCGTCAACAGGAGCGCGGTGGCCGCCACGATGGCGAACAGCCAGAGCACGCGTCGTGATCGGGTGAGTGTGGACATGGAGCCCCCGGGGGGATGAGGTGGGACGTCGACACCCGGATCGCCGGGAGTTGCCCACTCCCGTGCCTGTCGCTGGCTCCCGCGACGGCTTTACCCGGCACCATGCCAGCTCGATAGTCAGCCGTCAATGGCATCGCGCCGCATCGGGGTGTGCGGGATGCCGTCCTCGACGTAGTCGGGGCCGCTCACCGCGAAGCCGTGCCGGGCGTAGAACGCGACAAGGTGCGACTGGGCTTCCAGCACGCAGGTCCGGTTGCCCACCACCTCCAGCGCCGCCGTCATCAGCCGGCCGGCGTGTCCGCCGCCGCGCGCCGCCGGGGCCACCACCACCCGACCGATCCGGGCGACACCGTCCGGGTCGGCCAAAATCCGCAGGTACGCCAGCGGCGCGCCGCCGTCGGTGAGCCAGACGTGCCGGGTGCCCGGCTCGACGTCCCGCCCGTCCAGCTCGGGGTACGGGCAGTTCTGCTCCACCACGAACACGTCGATGCGCAGTTTGAGCAGGTCGTGGAGGGTGCGGGCGTTCAGGTCGGCGAAGGAGGCCGTCCGGAGTTCGGTGGTCTGCTGGGGCATCCACCGATGGTAGGTCGGGTGGGTTCACCTGAGATCCGCGCGGTCGGGTGCGAGGTAGGTGGCGGCCACGGCGGTGAGCAGCAGGGCACCGCCGACGATCACCGGCAGGGGGAGCGGTTCGCGCAGCAGCGCCACCGCCAGCGCCGCGGCGGTGAGCGGTTCGAGCAGGGTCAGCACGGCCGCGACGCTGCCCGGGGTGGTGCGCAGCCCGGCGTAGAACAACGCGTACGCGACCGCCGTGGTGACCACGCCGAGGTGCAGCAGCAGCGCCAGGGTGTCGAGGCGTACCGGCACGCTGACCCCGGCTACCAGGGTGAACGGTGCCAGGGTCAGCGCGCCGACAGTGGTGGAGATGGTGGTCAGCGTCATGGGCGCGGTGCGCTGCGACACCTGACGGCTGACCAGGGTGGTCACCGCGTACCCGAGGCCGGAGCCGGCTGCCGCGAGCAGGCCGAGCAGCGGGGCGGGCGCCGCCGCGCCGGGGTGCTCGGTGGCGGCGGTGATCAGGACGAGGCCGGCCACCGCCGCGACCAGCGTGCCGAGTCGCAGCGGGCCGGGGAGCCGGCGGGCGTGCGCCGACTCCCAGGCCGCGGCGAGCACCGGTGCCAGGCCCAGGCTGACGATGGTGGCCACGCTGACTCCGGCCCAGGCCACGGCGGCGAAGTAGAGCGCCTGGTAGAGGCCGAGGCCGACGCCGGTGAGCAGCAGCGGTACGGGTGCGGCGCGCACTGTGGTCACGATCGTGCGGAGCCGGCCGGCGGTACACGCCAACAGCACGAGCGCGGCGATGGCGAGGCGGTGGAAGCCGATGCTCACCGGGCTGAGCCCGGTGCTCTCGCGCAGGAGTTGCACCGCCACACCGGTGGTGCCCCACAGCACCCCGGTGACGGTGATCTGGATCAGGCCGCTGCGGGCGGCGTGGCTGGCGGCCGAGGCGGCCGGCAGCGGGGTGCGGGTCGTGGACACGGGAGCGCTCCGAAGGGTGAGCCGTTGACGGGGACGACGTCGACGGAGCGCGTACGGCATGGTGGCCGAGCGGGGTCAGGTCACCCGGTCGGCGTGAGGCGCGGCGCTCCGCTCAGGAGCGCGGCGGGGGCAGGACGCCCAGGAACGGCCGCATGGCGACGACCGTACCCCAGTGTGGTGGTCCGGTTGGCCCGCGGCCGGGCGGCGCGGTCAGGCCGGGCGGGCGCCCACGGCGTCGCGGATCTCCGCGCCCACCGCTCCCTCGACGGCGCGGGCGCAGTGTGCGCAGCAGAAGAAGCGGCCGTTGACCTCGACGCCGTGCCCGGAGATCTTGACCTGGCAGTGCTCGCAGATCGGTGCCATGCGGTGGATCGCGCACTCGAACGAGTCGAAGGTGTGCACGTCGCCGCTGACGGTGTGCACCTCGAACGCCATCCAGTAGTCGTTGCCGCAGACCTCGCAGGTTGCCACCGAAAACCTCCGTTAAATGGACAAGTGCCTACAGAATCCTCCAAGTGGCGCCGACGTAGGGGCGGAACGTCGACGCCCGACCGCCACGACGGCGTGTCGGCGTCGGCGTGTTGCCCGTTGTGCCTGGTGAACCGCCGCAACCCCCGGAGGATCACCGTGATCAAGCGCAACAGGCTCTTCGGCAACCAGACCCGGGTCACCTTCTGCCTGCCCCGCGATGTCCCGCCCGGCCCGGTGAGCGTCGTCGGCTCGTTCAACGGCTGGCAGCCCGGTCGACACGAGTTGGTGACCCGCCGCGACGGCACCCGGACGGTGACGGTGAAGCTGCCGCCGGGGGAGTACCGGTTCCGCTACCTCGGCACCGGCGGCGTCTGGTTGGACGATGAGTCGGCCGACGAGGTCGACGGCGGGGGCAGCCTGCTCCGCCTCTGAGAAGAAAACTGCCATCATCGATGGATTTATCGATGAGAGTCTTTACTGTTAACAATGTTTAAATTACTTTGAGGGGCACCTCACCGGACCTGGAAAAGGAGCTGCCCCGATGCGTCGAAGAATCACCGTCCCGCTGGTGGCGGCGGGCGCTGTCGCCGCCACCCTCACCGTCGCCGCCCCCGCGCAGGCGCACGGCTACGTCTCCGCCCCACCGAGCCGGCAGGCGCTCTGCGCGCAGGGCCGGGTGCCCGACTGCGGGCAGATCAGGTACGAGCCGCAGAGCGTCGAAGGACCCAAGGGCCTGCGCAGCTGCAACGCCGGAATCTCCCAGTTCGCCGTCCTCAACGACGACAGCCGGGGCTGGCCGGCCACCTCGGTGGGCACCTCGCTGACCTTCACCTGGGTGAACACCGCACGGCACGCCACCAGCAACTGGGAGTACTGGATCGGCAACACCCGCGTCGGCGTGGTCAACGGCAACAACCAGCAGCCGGGCGCCACGGTGTCGCACAACGTCAACCTCGGCGGCTTCTCGGGCCGGCAGAAGATCCTCGCGGTGTGGAACATCTCCGACACGGCGAACGCCTTCTACTCCTGCATCGACGTGCAGATCGGTGGCGGCGGGTCGAATCCGACCCCGACGCCGACGCCGACCGCCACCCCACGGCCCACCCCGACCCCCACCCCGACCAATCCGCCCGCCCAGGGCGGCACGTGGGCGACAGGCCGGGCGTACCAGGTCGGCGACCAGGTCACCTACGGCGGAGCGACGTACCGCTGCCGGCAGGCGCACACCGCGATCCCGGGCTGGGAGCCGCCGAACGTACCGGCGCTCTGGCTCCAGGTCTGACCGCACGGGTGCGGCCCCTGGTCGCACCCGTGTCGCCGCTCTCGCGTGAACGGAGGCAACCGGCATGCCCCGCCGTACCCCGCTGGCCTTCCTCGCCGTGGCCCTGCTGCTCACCGGAGCCTGCGCCGGACCGCCCACGTCGAGGCCGTCGACCCTGCCTCAGCCGACACCCACGTCCCCGGCCGGCTCGGCGGCGGCCGGGTCCGTGGGTGCCGGGTCCCCGATCGGGGCGGACTCGATGAGCGGGATCGACGTGGTGTTCCTGAGCACCATGGTCGGCCACAGCGAACGCACCCTGCAGATCGTCCGGCTGGCCCGGGACCGGGTACGCGACGACGCGCTGCGCACCCTGGCCGCCGCCGTCGAGGCGACCGAGGCCGACGAGCTGGCCGCCATGCGCGGCTGGCTGCCCACGGCCGGGCCGGGCGCCAGCGCGGCCGCACACCACCACGACGGGCACGGCGACGACGCCGCGCTCGACCGGCTGCGGACCGCGCCGGACGCGGACGTCGACCGCGTGCTGCGCGAGGTACTCGCCGACCACCAGCGATGGGCCGCCGACCTGGCCAGATCCCAGGTCGGTGTCGGCCGCAACGAGCAGGTCCGCGACCTGGCCCGCCGGATCGAGCAGTCCCGGACCGCCGAGGTCGAAATGCTCAGGGGTACGCCCTGAGCGGCTCCTCGCTCAGCGGGGTTCCAGCTTGATGGAGACCGAGTTGACGCAGTGCCGGGTGTCCTTCGGGGTGAAGCCCTCGCCGTGGAAGACGTGCCCGAGGTGACTGTCGCAGCGGGCGCAGCGGATCTCCGTACGGGCCATGCCGAGGCTGCGGTCCTCGATCTCCTTGACCCGGCCCGGGATGGCGTCGTCGAAGCTCGGCCAGCCGCAGTGCGAGTCGAACTTCGTGTCGCTGGAGAACAGCTCCAGCCCGCAGGCGCGGCAGTGGTAGACCCCCTGGGTCTTCGTGTCCACGTACTCGCCCGTCCACGGGCGTTCGGTGCCGGCCTCCCGGAGAACGTGGAACTCCTCGGGGGTCAGTCGGACCCGCCACTCTTCGTCGGTACGGGGCAGCTCGTTGTCGTCAAGACTCACCCGTCAACGGTACGTCGAACGTCGGGGGCGTGGCATAAGGTCGCGGGATGGGTGGCACCAAGGCTGCGGCCGCCGAGGTCGAAGTAGCCGGGCACACCGTCCGGTTGAGCAGTCCGGATCGGGTGATCTTCCCGCAGCGGGGGTTCACCAAGGCGGACGTCTTCCACTACTACCTCGCGGTCGGCGACGGGATCATGCGCGCCCTGCGGGACCGGCCGACCACCCTGCAACGCTTCCCCGAGGGCGTCGAGGGCGAGGCCTTCTTTCAGAAGCGGGTGCCCACCCGGGGGGTGCCGCCCTGGGTGACGACCGCCCAGATCACCTTCCCGAGCGGTCGGAGCGCCGCGGAGCTCTGCCCGGCCGACCTGGCGCACGTGGCCTGGGCGGCGCAGATGGGCACCATCGTCTTCCACCCCTGGCCCGTGCGGGCCGCCGACGTCGACCGCCCCGACGAGCTGCGCATCGACCTGGACCCGCAGCCCGGCACCGACTTCGCCGACGCCGCGCGGGCCGCCGGCGAGGTCCGCGCGCTCCTCGACGAGCTGGGCGCGACCGGCTGGCCGAAGACCTCCGGCGGTCGGGGCGTGCACGTCTACCTGCGCATCCAACCCCGCTGGACCTTCACCGAGGTGCGCCGGGCCACCATCGCGCTGGCCCGGGAGGTGGAACGCCGCAACCCCGACCTGGTCACCACCGCCTGGTGGAAGGAGGAGCGCGGCACCCGGGTCTTCGTCGACTTCAACCAGATGGCGCGCGACCGCACGATCGCCTGCGCGTACTCGCTGCGGGCCAACGCGCGGGCCACCGTCTCCACCCCGGTCACCTGGGACGAGCTACCCGACGTCGACCCGGACGACTTCGACCTGCGCACCGTGCCGGCCCGGCTCGCTGAGCGAGGTGACCCGCACGCCGGGATCGACGACGCACCGTGGGACATCACCCCGCTGCTCGAGTGGGCCGAGCGCGACGCCGCCGCCGGCCAGGGCGACCTGCCGTACCCGCCGGATCACCCGAAGATGCCCGGCGAACCCAAGCGGGTCCAGCCCAGCCGCGCCAAGCGCACCCCCGACGGTCCGTGACCGCCCTGCTGCCTCCAGCGGTAGCGGGGCCGTCCACGCCAGGAACCTCTCTAACAGTTCCCGTGGGTCGGGTCCCGGCTCGGGGTTGAGCTGGTAGAGGTCGGCTGTCGCGTCGAACAACTGGCTCGCCAGGTAGATCGACAACCCCACCCGATCCGTCCCGTACTGCACCCGCAGCAACATCCGAGCGAGTGGGCACGGCCAGGCGGCGGCGCACACCCGACAGAGCCACGTGGGCCGGCGCGGCAGGTGCTGGTGCACCGGATGCAGGTTGCGCAGCGGCCCGTCTCCAGGCGGCTCCCCACTCGACGTAGACATGCCCTTTACGGTGACCGGTAAGTTGCCCCGGGTCAAGGAGTCGGGTCATCTGCTTACCGTCCGGCATATGGATCTGGTGGGCGCTGCGGAGATTCGCGCGATGCTCGGTGGCATCAGCAAGCAGCGCGTTTATGTGATCACCAGCCATCGGAACTTCCCGGAACCCGTGGCCGACCTGGTCCAGGGCAAGGTCTGGCGGAGGTCGGACGTGGTGGCCTGGATCCGGGAGCACCGGCCGGAGTTGGCCGAGGGCTGACCCGGGCCTGATTGGGTCGCCCAGGGCGCTTCGCGCGGCCGTTTTGGTCGTACACCTGTTCTAGAGTTTGCCTGTGATCGATGAGTTGGCGCGGGCGGAGGGTGCGGTGGCGGCCTGCGCCGACGCCCCGGCCTGGGCCCTCTCCGAGCACGACTTGATCGCGGTGCTCGATGCCACGCACCGGTTGCAGCAGCGGCTGGCGGCGGTGCAGTTGGCGGCTGTCCGCGAGTTGGACGGTCGAGGCGCAGCAGTCGCGCAGGGTGCCTCCTCGACGGCTGTGTGGTTGCGCCACCGCCTGCGCCTGGACGACGCCGCAGCGCGTCGGCTGGTCGGTCTCGCCGCCGCGCTCGACGTGGCCCCGCCCGCCGTGCGCGACGCCCTGGCGAGCGCGGCGGTCAGCGCGGAGCAGGCCCGGGTCATCGCCGACACGGCCGCCACGGTGTCTGCGGCGGCCGACGCCGAGGTGACCGACAAGGCCGTCGGTGTGCTGGTGGAGTGGGCCGGGCAGTTCGACCCGGCAGTGCTGCGCCGGTTGGGTGCCCGGATTCTCGACCATGTGGCGCCCGACCTCGCCGAGGCCGCCGCCGCCGCGGCGGCCCTGGCCGCCGAGGCCGCCCGCGCGGCCCGCGACCGGCACGTCACGATTTCCGAGCAGGCCGGCGGGTGCCTGCGACTCAGTGGCATCCTCGACGCCGAGACCGCCGGCCTGCTGCGCGCCGCCATCGACCCGCTGAGCGCACCCGCCGGCCCCGACGACGCTCGCGGAGCCGGTCAGCGCCGCCACGACGCCTTCGCCGACGTGTGCCGCCTCGCGCTGCGCACCGGCGAGCTACCTGACAGCGGCGGCGACCCCGCCCAGGTCGTTATTACCGCCAGTTATGACGCGTTGGCTGCTCAGGTGGGCGCCGGGACGCTCGACATCGGCCTTCAGCTCACCCCCGACACCGTGCGCCGGCTCGCCTGCGACGCGGCCGTGCTGCCCGCCGTGCTCGGCGGCGCGGGCCAGGTCCTCGACGTGGGCCGGCAACGCCGCCTGATCACGGGGCCACTGCGGCGGGCACTGGTGCTGCGCGACGGCGGCTGCGCCTTCCCCGGCTGCGACCGCCCACCGCGCTGGTGCGCCGCCCACCACATCCGGCACTGGGCCGACGGCGGCCTCACCAGCCTCGACAACGCGGTGCTGCTCTGCGGCCACCATCACCGGCACGTCCACCAGGCCGACTGGGTGGTTCGGCTGGGTGACGACGGCCACCCGGAGTTCATCCCGCCGGCCTGGCTCGACCCCGACCAACTCCCGCGCCGCAACCACTACCACCGACGGACGTAGGCCGATCCGCCTGGCAGCCTGGGTTGTAGCGGAGGGACGGGTCCAATATCTCTGCAACCGCTGTGCGCCATAGGCGCAGCCTGAGAGGTGGTTGACCTTGACGCGCGGTCAACCGCTGTTGAACGCCGGGCCGGCTGTCGGACCCGGGGTTTAGCCTGCCGGCATGACGAGCGCCGAGCTGGATGAGCTGATCGTCGCGGACGCCGACGCCCTGCGCGTGTGGTTGTCGGCCCACCACGCCACGTCGCCCGGCGTCTGGCTCGCGCTGACCAGGAAGGGTGGCACGGTCACGACGCTGACCTGGCAGCAGGCGGTCGACGAGGCCCTGTGTGTCGGCTGGATCGACGGGCAGGCCAGGAAACGCGACGAGGAGTCCTCCTGGATCCGGTTCACCCCGCGCCGGGCGCGCAGTTCCTGGTCCCAACGCAACGTGGCGAACGTGGCCCGGCTGGAGGAGCAGGGGCTGATGTTGCCGGCGGGCCGCGCGGCGGTGGACGCCGCGAAGGCGGATGGGCGGTGGGCCGCCGCCTACGCCCCGCCGTCGGAGGCCGAGGTGCCGGCCGATCTTCTCGCTGCCATCGCCGCCGAGCCCGCCGCCCAGGCGATGCTCGACGTCCTCACCAAGGCCAACCGGTTCGCTCTCATCCATCGGCTCAACGCCGTCAAGCGCATCGAGACCCGCGAACGCAAGATCGGCGAGTTCGTCGCCATGCTGGCCCGGCACGAGACCTTCTACCCCCAGAAGGCCAGGCCGGCCGCCGGGCCGACGCTGCCGTCAGTCGGCGCGGGCCTCGAGGAAACCGATTGACTTTCGATAGCTAGCAAGCGAAAATCGATGCATGGTTACTGAGCATCGAGCGGTTGCCGCTCTCCGAGTCTTCCTCGTGGTGCTGTTCGGGGTCCTGGTGGTGTTCCAGACCCTCTCGCTGCCCGGGCAGTTCAGGTACATGGCCGAGCAGTCGCCGCAGGACGCCCACCTCAGGTGGCCGGCCACCGCCGTGACGGTCTTCTGGGTGCTCTGCGTCCAGGTGGTCATCGTCGCGACCTGGCAGCTGCTCAGCCTGGTCAAGAACGACCGCATCTTCACCGAGGCGTCCCTCAAGTGGGTGGACGCGATCGTCTGGGCCATCGCCGCCGCCTGGGTGGTGCTGGTGGCGGTCTTCCTCTGGGTCGGGTTCAACGCGGACGACCCCGGGGTGCCACTGCTGCTGTTCCTGCTGACGGTGGGCGTCACCGTGCTGGGGCTCCTCATGGTGGTCATGCGGGCGCTGTTGCGGCAGGCCACCACCCTGCGGACCGACATGGAAGCGGTGATCTGATGCCCATCGTCGTCCGCATCGACGTGGAGTTGGCCAAGCGCAAGATGAGCGTCGGTGAGTTCGCCGAGCGCGTCGGGCTCACCCCCGCCAACGTGGCGGTGCTGAAGAACGGCCGCGCCAAGGCGGTCCGGTTCAGCACCCTCGAAGCGATGTGCCGCGTCCTCGACTGCCAGCCCGGTGACCTGCTGGAGTGGGTCGAGGAAGAAACCCCATGAGGTACGTCCTGATCATCGGAGTCGTCCTCTCGGTGGCGCTCGGCATCACCGTCGTGGTGCTGGGCGGGGCCGACGACTCCCCGGGACTGCAGCTCATCGGCGTCATGCTGGTGCTCTGCGCGGTGGTCTTCGGCATCCGCAACCGTCGAGGCCGCAACTAGCCGTCCCGCCCGACAACTCTCTCCGTAATAACGATCATGTAACGGGCGCGAACCTTTCCCGGTAGGTGGCCTGTCTTGATGGTCGTCGGCCCGCCAGGGCCAGGGGAGGCGTCGGATGAAGCTGGTGTGGAGGCGGGCCCGCGAGGCGCGAGGGTTGCTGGTCGCGGCGGTGATCGCTGCCCTCGTCGCCGTCGCGTTGGTCACTGGGCTGTCCGACTACAACCGTCGGGCGGTGGACGCCGGGCAGCGGGCACTGGTCGCCGCCTCACCCGCCGAGGAGCGCGGCCTTCTGGTCAGCGGCTCGGGTGGGCGGGACGCGGCCGAGTTCGCCACCCGGGACAAGGCGGTCCGAGCCGAGTTCGCCACCGGGCTCGGCGGCGTCCCGGTCAGTGTCACGGCCGCCCGTTACGGCACCGGCCGGGAACTGACCGGCGACCTCGGGCAGATCCCGCGTACGGCCGACGAACCGGTCTTCGCGAACCTGGCCACGTTCGCCGACCTCGCCAGCCACGCGGAGCTGACCAGCGGAGCCTGGCCCAGCCCCGGAGCGAACCCCGTCCAGGTGAGCCTGCCCGAGCGGGTCGCCGGTGCCCTCGGCCTGACCGTCGGCGAACGCGTCCCGGTGCGCGATCGGGCCACCGAACGACGCGGGGAGTTGGTGCTCGCCGGCACCTGGCGGCCCCGCGACCCGGCGGACGCGTACTGGCTGCTGGCCCCCGGCGTGGGGGCGGGCAGCGCCGGTTCCGGCACCTCGTACGGGCCGTTCACGCTCGACCCGGCCGACTTCGCGGCCACCTTCCCGGGCTCGGTGTCGGCGTCCTGGCTGGCCCAACCGGACCTCGGCGCCGTCGACACCGCCGACCTGCCCGCCGTTCGGAAAGCCCTCACCGAGGCGGCCACCGCAGTGCCCGAGGCCGCCCAACTGGGCAGCTCCGGGCAGACGGTGACCAAGATGCCGCAGCTGCTGGACCGGATCGGCCGCGCCGACCTGGTGGGTCGCTCGTCGCTGGCCACCCCGCTGCTGCTCATCCTGGTGCTCGCCGGCTACGCGCTGGTGCTGGTCGCCGCGCTGCTGCACGAGGACCGCCGCCCACAGACCGCGCTGCTGCGCGCCCGCGGCGCCGCCCGTAAGCAGTTGGCCGGCCTGGCCGCCCGCGAGGCGACCCTGGTGGTCGCCCCGGCCGCCGTGCTCGGTCCGCTGATCGCCGGTGAGGCGTTGCGGTACATCCGACCCGGCGGGTCGGGTGACCTCTACACCGCCGGCGGCAACACCACCCTGGTGTGGGCGGCGGCAGCGGCCACCGCGGCCGGCTGCCTCGTCGCCATGGTCCTTCCGACGCTGCGCGGCGCCGGGACGTACGTCGCCGACATGGCGGCCCGATCCCGGCCGAACCGGGCCGCGAGCGTCCAACGCGCCAGCGTCGACCTGGTGCTCGTGGCGCTCGCTGTGCTCGCCTGGGTGCAGCTACGCCGATACGCCTCCCCGCTGGCCGGCTCGGGTGGACAGCTCGGGCTCGACCCGCTGCTGGTCGCCGCCCCGACGCTCGGCGTGCTGGCCGGTGCCGTGCTGGCGTTGCGGGTGCTCCCGCCGCTCACCCGGTTCGCGGAGCGCTTCGTCGACCGACGCCCCTGGACCGCCACCATGTTCGGCATGTGGCAGGCCGGCCGGCGTCCGCACGCCGGCCCGGTGCTGCTGCTCGCGCTCGCCGTCGGCGGCAGCACCCTGGCCTGGTCGCTGATCAGCACCGGCGAGCGGTCCCAGGTCGAGCAGGCCGGCCACACGGTCGGCGCCGACCTCCGGGTGACCGAACGGACCGGTGGCGCCCCACCGACCCGGGCCGGTGAACTCGCCGCGCTACCGAGCGTGGACCGGGTGCTGCCGGCGTGGCGGGACGAGATCCGGGTCGGACGGGAGAACCTGCCGGCGACAGTGATCGGTGTCGACCCGGCCAGCGCCCCGGGCGTCGTCCGGCTCGCCGACCGCCTCGGCGACGGATCGGTGTCGGAGCAGTACCAGCGCATGATCGATGAGCGCGGGACGCCCGCCGGTGTCGAACTGCCCGCCGGGGCGCGGGCGATCACCGGCACGGTCCGTACCCCGGTGAGCAGCGCCGCCCGGTCGGTGAAGGTCGCGGTGACGCTGCTGGTCACCAGCTCCGACGGGCTCGCCCTGCGGCTGCCGGCGGCCAACGCCGACGGTGACGGCCGGGCCACCCGGTTCTCCGTGCAACTGCCCGACGTGGGCGGGGCGCGGCTGCGGCTGGCCGGGTTCGAAGCCGACGGCGGGCTGGCGGCCGGCAACGCCTACCGACTCCAGGTGGACGGGTTGGCGGTGGTCAACGCCGACGGCACGACCCGACCCGCCGAGCTGAGCGGCGACTGGATGCTGACGGCCCCCGGCGTGGAGTCCACGCGGGTCCGGACCACCGCTGCCGGCTTCGCCGCGGTCCACCCCGTGGAGGTGATTCCCGGCGGGCAGTTCGCGTACCAGCCGCCCACCCGGTTCTCCGTCGTGGCGGGCGGGGAGAGCAAGCCCGCACCGGTGCTGATGACCCCCCAGGTACGCGAAGCCCTGAGCCTGAACGTCGGCGACACCGTCGACCTCACGCTCCCCGGGGTGACGATGCCGGTGCACCTGGTCGGCGAGCTGAGCGCCGTGCCGACGACCAGCACCGCTGCCGGCGTGCTGTTGGACCTGCCGGCCGCCGTCGACGCGATGATCCGGAGCAGCGGCGCGGTGCGACCCGTACCGGAATGGTGGGTCGGCGCCGCCGACGCGAACGCCGCCGCCCAGGCGGTCAGCGCGCTCCCGGGCGTCACAGTGCTCAACCGGGAGGCGGCCATCGAGGCGGCCGCCGACGACCCGTACTGGCGTGGCTCGCGTACCGGCATGCTCGCCGCCGCGCTCGGCGCGGTGCTACTCGCCCTCGTCGGCCTGGTGGTGGACGTGTGGGCCACCGCCCGGCGTCGGCTCGGCGAGTTCGCGGTCCTGCACACCCTCGGCGCCACGCCCCGACTGATGGCCCGGGCGCTGCTCGCCGAACAGACGTTCCTCGCCGGCATCGGTGTGGGCGTCGGGCTGTTACTCGGCACCGCGGTCGGCGCGACGATGGCCCCACTGGTCATCCTCACCCCGGCCGCCGGTCGGCCGACACCCCCGGCGGCGTTCGTGCTGCCCTGGGTGCCGATCGGCCTGACCGCGGTCGGTCTGCTGCTGGCGGCGCTCGCCTTCAGCGCGTTCATCGCCGCAGGCATCCGTCAGCGGGTGGCGGCGGTTCAGCTGCGAATCGGGGGAGAACGATGAGCGTCGGGGCGGCCGTCCGGCGGGTCCGGGCGTACGGGGGGCAGTTCCTGCTGCTGGCGGTGCTGACCCTGGTGGTCACGCTGCTGATCAGTGGAGTGCCCCGGCTGGTCAACCGGCTCGCCGAACAGGGGCTGCGAGCGCAGCTCAACAGCGAGCCGGCCGCGCGCCGGGACATCTCGTACACCACCAGCCTGGAGCCCGCGACGTCGCGGCGGACGGCGATGGGCGACGCCGCCGAGCGGTTCGACTCCCTGGCCGCGGAGATGCCGCCGCCGGTGCGCTCGGCGGTGACCGAACAGTGGTACAGCGTCGAGACCGCAGGGGCCCGCGTGGTCGGGCCGGACCTGGCGGCCCGCAACCTGCTGGTCGACATGGGCTTGCGGGCCATGCCCGACATTCAGGGAGCGAGCACCCTCGTCGAGGGGACCTGGCCGAGCGAGACGTACGTTCCCGACCGGCCGATCGAGGTGGCGCTCGACGTCGACGTGGCCGGCAAGCTCAACCTGCGCGCCGGCAGCCAACTGCGCATCGGCAGAACCGACGAGAAGGGCAGACTCGTCGACGGTGTCCCGTTGATGGTGTCCGGGCTGTTCCGCCCCGTCGACCGCGCGAACGGCATCTGGGACGGGCTCCCACAGCTACTGCGGATCATCGAACCGCAGGGTGATGGCCAGCCGTTCGTCATCGTCGGCGTCGTCGCGCAGTCGCCCTTCAACAAGCGGGCCGCGGAGGGCTGGGCGATCCAGTCCACCTGGCGCTACCGACTGGGCGTCGACCGGATCGACGCACGCGAGCTGGACCAGATGATCGACGGCCTGCAGGTGATGCAGCGCAACAAGCCGCCGGGGCTCAGCCTGACCCAGGGCGTCGACGTCCCGTTGCGCGCGTTCGCCGCCCAGATCGACGCCGTCCGGACACTGCTCGCGGTGATCGCGGCCGGCGTCCTGGCCACCCTGGCGGGGCTCATCGTCCTCGCGGCCAGTCTCGCCACCAGACGGCGTCGCTCGGAGTTCGCGTTGCTGCGTGCCCGTGGCGGCGGGGCCACCGCCGGCGCCCGGCGCAGCCTCGCCGAATCGGTGCTGGTGGTCCCGATCGCCGCCGTGCTGGGCTGGTGGCTGGGCACGCTGTTCCCCGGTGCCCCCGACCCGACCACGCCGTACCTTGTCGCGGCGACCGTGCTGGTGACACTCGCGCTGCCCGTGGCGACGCTGGCCGTACCGGCCGGCGGAGCGGCGCGTCGGGACCTGATCCGGGTGCGCCCGTCGGCCCGTCGACTCACCGCCGAGGTCTCCCTGCTGCTCCTGGCCGGGCTCGCGGCGGTGCTGCTGCGTCGGCGTGGCCTGACCCTCGGAGAGGTGGACCCGCTCCTGGTGTCGGTGCCGGTGCTCCTCGCGGTCGCGGCGGCGGTGCTGGCGCTGCGCGCGTACCCCTGGCCGTTGTTGCTGGTCAGCCGGCTTGCCGCGCGGACCCGGGGCAGCGTGGCCTTCCTCGGCACGGCCCGCGCCGGACGCTCGGCGGTCGCCGCCCCGCTGGTCGTGGTGGTGTTGGCGATCGGCACCGCGGCGTTCTGCGCGGTGGTGGCCGCCGGCGTCGACGCCAGCCGGGAACGGGCCGCCGCGCAGATCGTGCCCGCCGACGCGGTGATCCGCGGGGAGCGCTTCGCACCCGACACCGTCGACGAGCTGGGCCGCCTGCCGGGGGTTCGGGCCGTCACCCCGGTGCTGTACGAGGACGATGAGCGGTTCGCGTCCGACGAGGCCGGCACCGACGCCTTCATCGAGCAGACGGACGTGCTGCTGGTCGACGGCTCGGGGTTGGACAAGGTGGCCCGCGAATCGCAGGTGGACGTGTCGGTTCCGGCCGCGCTGCGCACCGCCGCGCCCGGCCCGGGACCGCTGCCGGCGATCGTCTCACCGGCGGTCGCCGCCGACCTGGCCAAGGCCGGGCTGGCCGACTCGGCCTTCATCTCGGTGCAGGGCCAGCGGTACGGGTTCCGGGTGGCCGGCACCGCCGACGGTTTCCCGATGCTCGCGGCGAACACCGGCCGGTTCGTGATCCTGCCCTGGCAGGCCCTGCCGACGCGTACCACCACACCCGTGCCGACCACCCTGCTGATCGCCGGGAACTCGCTGGACGCCGAGGCGCTACGCGTCGCCGGCGACCAGGGGCAGGAGCGCTACCAGCGGGACGGCACGGTCACCGGCCGGGAACGGCTGATCGGGGTCACCGTCGACACCCGGGCTGACGTACGCCGGGACCTTGGCGAGGGCGGCGCGAACGGGGTGCTGGCCTTCGGCTTCGTGGCCGGGGCCGTCGGCGGCACCGTGCTCGGGCTGTTGGCCATCGCGTTCACAGTGCTGGCCGGAGCGCGCGCCCGGGGTCAGGTGCTGTCCCGACTTCGTACCCTCGGCCTGTCCCGCCGGCAGTGGCGAGGGCTGCTGCTTGTCGAGTTGACCCCGCTGGTCGCGGTGTCGGTGCTGACCGGCGCGCTGGTCGGTGCGGTACTGCCCCTGCTGCTCAACCCGGTGCTCGGCCTGTCCGCGTTCACCAGTGGTGTGCCGGTCCGGGTGGCTTTCGAGCCCAGCCTGGTCGCCGCGGTGCTCGCGCTCGGGGCGGTCGCCCTCGGCTTCGCGGTCGCCGTCGAGGCCCTGAACAACCGCCGGTTGCGCCTCGGAGAGGTGCTTCGGCTCGGAGAGGAGAGCTGAGATGACCGCTACCGCCCAGACTCCACTGGTGCCTGACCTGGCCGCCCTGCAACAGCGGGCCGCGCTTCGCGCCGCCGAGCGGGCCGGTGGGCAGGACCGCCTTCGCGGGCACATCGTCTGCGACGGCCTGGTGCGCATCTTCAAGACCGAGGGGGTGGAGGTGGTCGCCCTGCAGGGGCTCGACCTGGTCATCGACCGGGGCGAGCTGGTGGCGATCGTCGGTGCCTCCGGTTCGGGCAAGTCGACCCTGCTCAACATCCTCTCCGGCCTGGACACCCCGACCGCCGGCATCGCCCGGGTGGCCGACTACGACCTGCTCTCGCTCTCGGCGAAGCGACGGCTGAGCTACCGCCGGCAGCTGGTCGGGTTCGTCTGGCAGCAGACCGGCCGCAACCTGCTGCCGTACCTCAACGCGCTGGAGAACGTCGAGCTGCCGATGCAGTTGGCCGGCAAGCGCAGCAGCAAGGCCCGCCGGGCGCGGGCCCGGGAACTGCTCGACCTGGTCGGCGTGGGCTACTGCGCCGACCGGCGCCCCGGGCAGCTCAGCGGTGGCGAGCAGCAGCGGGTCGCGGTGGCGGTGGCGGTGGCCAACGACCCGGAGGTGCTCTTCGCCGACGAGCCGACCGGTGAGCTGGACGAGGCGACCGGCGCGGAGGTCTTCGCGGCGCTGCGCACCATCAACGCGGAACTGGGCGTGACCATCGTGGTCGTCACCCACGACCACGCCGTGGCTACGCAGGTCCGTCGGACCGTCGCGATCCGCGACGGCCGGACCGCCTCCGAGGTACGCCGGACCGCGCGGATCGACGCGGACGGCAACACCGAGCTGGTCAGCGAGGAGTACGCGGTGCTGGACCGCAACGGTCGGATGCAGTTGCCGGCGGCGTTCGTCGACGCGCTCTCGCTGAAGGAGCGGGTCCGGCTCGACCTGGAGCCGGACCATGTGCAGGTACGGCCCGGCGACCGGGCCTCGGACGAGCGGGGGGCACGGGCATGAGCCGGCAGAACATGGTGGTGACCGGCGCGGCCGGGTTCGGCGGGGCGCCCGGGGCGCACCCCGACGAGGTGGTCCGGGTCAGTGGGGTGAGCCGGACCTTCGGTCGGGGCGAGCACGCCGTGCACGCCGTGCGGGACGTGTCGTTCAGCGCCAACCGGGGCGAGTTGGTCGCCATCCGAGGTCGATCCGGGGCCGGCAAGACCACGTTGCTGAACCTGATCGGCGGGCTGGACCGACCGGACAGCGGCCAGGTCGTGGTGGCCGGGCACGAGGTGACCTCCGCCGGGGAGGCGGAGCTGCTGCGGCTGCGCCGGGGCACCGTCGGGTTCGTGTTCCAGACCTTCGGACTGGTGCCGATCCTCTCCGCCGCCGAGAACGTGGGAGTGCCGTTGCGGCTGGCCCAGGTGCCGGCCGCGGAGCGGGAGGAGCGCGTCGCGGTGCTGCTGGAGCTGGTCGGCCTGGGCGGGCACGCCGCGCAGCGCCCGTACGAACTCTCCGGTGGGCAGCAGCAGCGGGTCGCGGTGGCCCGCGCGTTGGCCAACGAGCCGGACCTGCTCATCGCCGACGAGCCCACCGGTCAGCTCGACTCGGAGACCGGAAGGTCCATCATGGACCTGCTGCGTGCGGTGGTGCACGCCCGCGGCATGACGGCCCTGGTGGCCACGCACGACCCGGCCCTGATCGACCTCGCCGACCGGGTGCTGGTCCTGCGCGACGGCCGCCTGGTCGAGGGCTGACCCTGCCGGGCAGTGGCCGGCGCGGCTCGCTGTGGAGCTGATGTCGTAAACGAATCGCCGATGGTGACTCGTCTACGACATCAGCTCCACAGCGTCTGTACTGACGAGCAAGTGCCCCTACCGCGTCTGGCCGTGGCCGGGCCGGCCGTCCTGGGTGATTCCCACTGCCCCCTGTGTGAACGCGACGCCGGGTCAGAGCGCGAGCTTCATGCCCTCGTGGCTGGCGACGAAGCCGAAGCCCAGGTAGAAGCGGTGCGCGTCCTCGCGGGTCTTGTCGGTGGTGAGCTGCACCAGCGCGCAGCCACGCTCGCGAGCCTGGTCGACGGCCCAGGTCATCAACTGTCGGCCCAGGCCCTGACCACGCCGGTCGGAACGGACCCGGACCGACTCGATCAGCGACCGCTCTGCGCCGTGTCGACCGAGGCCGGGGATGTAGGTGATCTGGAGGCAGCCGACGAGGTCGCCGCCCTGCTCGGCGACGATCAGCGCGTTGCGCGGGTCGCCGGTGATGTCCGCGAACGCTCGCTCGTACGCCTCGTCCACCTCGGTGAAGTCTCGGGCCTTGCCCAGCACGTCGTCGGCGAGCAGGGCGATGACGGCGGGCAGGTCGGCCCGGACCGCAACTCGGAAGATCACGTCACTCATCCGGCGAGAATCTCACAGCGCCGGGAATGCGAACCGGCCTGTGGGGGCGTCGCTCAATTTCTGTGGATTCGCCATCCTTCGATCCATCGCATCGCACATATTTTCACCGTTCTTGGATGACTTTCGATGCATGCCGACGGCCATACGGTGAGGCCAATTGATGGACCATATTGATCGTTCTTACCCATGGTGTTGGGGTCGAACCCTCTGTAGCGTGTGCCGAACATTCGTTGATCACTTTGCCTCACGGGGGTTTGGCAGTGCCGTCGACTCTTTCTGTTTGGCGTACGTCCACTGTGGTCGGCGCACTGTTGGCGTCCCTGCTTCATGTGGTCTGGCAGCCTGATCGCGCCGCCGCCGAGCAGCCGGATTCCTGTGCGGTCAGGGTGTCGCCGACAGCCGAGTCGGAGCGCGCCGCCCAAGCCTTGGCAGGGTCGTGTGACACGTCCGTCGAGGTGCTCGCGGCGGCAACGGAGACGACCAAGGTCTTCGCCCAGCCGTCCGGTGACTTCACCTTCGAGGCGTGGGCCGAGCCGCGTTGGACCAAGCGAAACGGGTCCTGGCGGCAGATCGACACGATGCTGGCGGTGGGCGCCGACGGCCTCGTGCGCCCCGTCGCGTCGACGGCCGACGTGGTGTTCTCGACCGGCGGGGTGGGCCCGTTCGCCACCATGACCGGCGCCGGCACCACCTTCTCGCTCGGCTGGCCGAGCCCGCTTCCAGCGGGTGTCATCGACCGGGACACGATCACCTACCCCAACGTCCTGCCCGACGTCGATCTGGTCGTCCGCGCCGAGAAGTCGGGATTCGCCCACCTGCTCGTGGTGAAGACCGCAGCCGCGGCCAAGAACCCGGCGGTTCGTGAGACGCGGTACGTCGTGGGCGGCTCCGCTGACGTGGCAACCGGGAGCGGGGGAGTCGTCATCTCCGGTCCCGACGGAGTGCTCGCCGCAGCGCCGCCAGCGCTGGCCTGGGATTCGGCTCCGTCGCCCGTGGCGTCAGGGGCTCGGCGGTCGGGGCTCGGTTCGTCGAGCGATGCGCGTGCGCCGGGTGCGCGCTCCAGCGTCCGCGGCCCGGCCGAGACCGCTGCTGTCACTCCGGTGTCGGTACGAGTCGAAGACACGACGATGACGGTGGCCGCAGCTCCGGAACTGCTGGCCAGTGACCACTTTCCGATCTTCATCGACCCTGCCTACGACAAGAAGCCGTCTCGGTGGGCACCGGTGAACGACTCGAACCCCGGCACGGCGTGGACCTCCGGATCGGCCTGGCCCCGGGAGATCGTGCGGGTCGGGTCCAACTGGGACGACTACGGCGACATCTGGCGGTCGCACTTCCAGTTCGACACCACGGCTCTCGCCGGCAAGCGAATCACCGGGACGCCGAGCGTCGACGCGTACGCCGTGCACTCAGGTGACTGCGCCGGCGAGTCGGTCGGCCTCTGGCAGACGGGGAACCTGTCCAGCTACACCAACAGTTGGGACGGGATGGCGGGCCGTTGGATGCACGGCGGCGCCCTGCAGACGAAGTCGGTCAAGGCCAACGGCGGATGCAGCGGCCAGTCGGCCAACTGGGTGGCGTTCAACGCGGCGGCGATCAGGGAGAAGATCCAGGACAACGCCGACGACGGACTGTCGGCTATGACGTTCGGTCTGCGGATGGGCACCGAGAGCGGCGGCCGCTGGGCGAAGTTCGACCCGAGCAACGTGAAGATGGTCGCGAGCTATCAGCACAAGCCGACATCTCCGGTTGCGATTCGAACGGCTCCGGGCGGCAGCTGCAGCAAGACCTCGCCGGGTCCCTGGGTCAACGTCGCCACCCCGACGCTGTACGGGAAGGCCAGCGACGGCGACGGCTCGGTGAAGGTCGTCTTCGACCTGAACGGGCCGACGAGCCCGGCGGAGCACTTCTCCGCGTGGACCACGTCGGGCGAGGAGCGCGGCTGGGCCACCCCCACACTTGCCGAGGGTGACTACAACTGGCGGGTACGCGGGACGGACGAAACCGACCCCACCGGCTGGACCGGCCTGTGCTACTTCCGAGTGGACCGCACCGGCCCCACCACCCCGATCGTCACGCGCACATCGGGGACCCCGACCGTCGGGCAACCGGTGACCCTCAGCTTCACCTCGTCCGACGCGCGGTCCGGGATGAAGCAGTTCGCCTACGGCATCGGCGTCGACGCAAAGCAGACGTTCGCGGCTTCGACGGGCACGACGTCCATCACGTTCACCCCGGAGGCCGGCCGCACCGTCGTGTACGTGTGGGCGCAGGACAACGCCGGCAACTACTCCGCGAGGGCCGCCTTCAACTTCTTCACCGGCCGCATCACCGAGGCGCAGAACCAGGGCGCCTGGCGGCTCGACGGGACGGCCTCGACGACTCTGGTGAGGGCCGTGACCTGGTGCTCGGCAGCGGGGTCGCTTACGGACCAGACCGGAAGGGGAGCGCGAACGCCGCGTTGACCTTCAACAGCACGGGCTGCGCGCAGGCGTCGCCGGCGGTCCGCACCGACGCCGAGTACACCGTCGCCGGTTGGGTGAACCTGGCCTCGAAGAATGGCAACAAGGCCATCGTCGCTCAGACCGGTTCCATCGCGTCCGCCTTCGTCCTCAGCTACAACGCTGACGTCGATCGCTGGCGGGTCTCGCTGACCAACGCCGACAGCTCCACCGTCACGTACGCGACGGCCGATGGGGCGGCTGCCGCCGTTGGCGTGTGGCAGCACGTCGCCGCCACCGTCGACCCCGTGGCGAAGGTCGTCCGCCTCTACGTCGGCGGCTCGCTCGCGGCGGAGAACGCCATCCCCTTCACGCCGTGGAACGCCAAGTCGCGGCTCCTGCTCGGTTGTGCCGGCGGCGCGTCCACGTCGTGGCACCACATGACCGGCTCGGTCGATCACGTCGGAGTCTGGCAGGGCCTGCTCTCCGAGGCGCAGATCGCGCGGGCGGCCACCGAACTGCCCGCCGGTCAGGTCGGTAGGTGGCAGCTGCGTGGTGACGGAGTCGACTCGACCAGCTTCGCCCGGGACGCGACCGTCCCAGCGGACCTGAGCTGGGTGGACGACCCATTCGGCCGGGTGGAGTCGGCGGCGCAGATGAACGGCAACCAGTGCCTCGGCACGGCCGGACCGGTGGTACGAACCGACGAGTCCTTCACCGTCGCGACGTGGGTCAGACTGACCGATGTATCGGCAGGTACGCAGACCGCGCTCGGTCAGGACAACGAACAGGTCAGTGGCTTCCTGCTGGGTACCAGACAGGCCAACGACGGCGCGCGGGTCTGGTCGATGGTCATGAAGGACACGAGCAGTGTGTCCTCAGGTTCGGTGACGGCCAAGGGCAGCGCCGCCGGCAGTTCCGGTAAGTGGACGCATCTGGCAGGCACGTATGACGCCACCAGCAAGCGGCTGAGCCTGTACGTCAACGGGACGCTGGCCGAATCCGTGACGCGCAACGCCGCGGGCTGGCAGGCCAACGGGCCGTTGACGATCGGCTGCGGGCGCTACGACAGCAAGGTGGTCGACCGGATCAACGGCGCGGTCTCGGATGTGCGGGCATGGCGTGGAGCCCTGACCGCTGCCGACGTGGCCGCCGTGCACGGTGGTAACCCGGCGGTGAAGCTGGAGGGGATGTGGCCCCTGGACGGCCCGGCCAGCGACACGCCCACCTACCTGACCGACTGGTCCGGCAACGGCCGGGACCTCAGCATCACCGGCCCGTACGCGTGGACCCGCGATCGCGGTTTCGGTCGGGACGGAGCGCTCGGGCTCGAACTGGCCGAGGGCTCCTGCGCGGAAACGTCCGGACCGACGGTTCGCACCGACGCCTCGTTCACGGTTTCGGCATGGGTTGTGCTGGACCAGACGACCGGCCATCACTCGGTCGTCACGCAGATCGCTACCGCCGCTCCCGGCTTCTTCTTCGGATACAACCCGGGGCCCGACCGCTGGCACTTCGGGATGCCCTCCGCGTCCGATGGGACTCCCACCTGGCACATCGCCGAATCGCAGCAGGCCCCGGAGCTCGGTAAGTGGACCCACCTGGCCGGCGTCTACGACCTGGGTAAGGGCAAGGTCCGTCTGTACGTCGACGGCGTCCTGCAGGACGAACAGGACGGCCCCTCCTCGCCCTGGATGGCGAGCGGCCCCACCCTCGTCGGATGTAACGGACACGTGAGCGGTACGCGATTCTCCCGGCTGGGCGGCGTCGTCGACGATGTCCGGCTCTGGACCTCCACAGTCGATCCGGACCGGATCGCTGATCTCGCAGCTGGCTGACCATCTCGGGGTGAGGGTGCGGCTGGACGCCGCGGGCCTCGCCGTACCTGCCGACCTCCCTTGCACCCCTCGCCCGTCAGGAAGAGGCCATGCCGAATTCTCCCGCCCTCCTTTCCCGTCCCCGACGGTTGATCGCCCTGAGCAGCATCGCGGTGCTGGTGGCGTCGACTCTCACGGTTCCTCAAGCCGCGCAGGCATCCCAGGTGCCTTCCGGGGACCGCCCCGTCAAGGCGACCAAGGCGGAGACCGTCCGCCGGGTGCCGGTGGATCGGACCCCGCTTCCGGACGACGGCGGCAGGTGGGCGGGGCCGAAGCACGCGACCTGGCCGAAGGCGGGTGCGGCCACGCTGGCGGTCGCCGAGACGCGGCGCGAGCGGCAACTCGATGGCGATCGGCAGTCGGCGTCGGCGGTGCGGGGCCTCGCCGGTGGCTTGCCGGTGAAGGCCTCGGCCGTCACCGGCAAGCGTGTCCCCACCCAGGCGCGCGTGGAACTCCTGGACGAGCAGCACTCCCGCCGACTCGGGGTCAGCGGCCCGGTGGTCGTGGTGAACGGCGACGCCGGGACGGTCGACGCGGCCTTCGACTACGCAGAGATCCGGCAGCTCTACGGCGCGGGCTGGGGTGAGCGGTTGACCCTCAAACGGCTGCCGGCCTGCGCGGCGACGACCCCGCAGCGGTCGGAGTGCCAGGAGACAGGTCGGGTTGACGCGACCAACGACCCGGCCACCAGCACGTTGTCGACCAGGGTCGACCTCTCCGGTGCGGCGCCGATGGTCTTCGCCATCACCGCCGAGGAGTCCTCGGAGGAGGGCGACTACAAGGCCACCGACCTGAAGGCGTCGGGATCCTGGACTGCGGGAGACAGCTCAGGAGGGTTCTCCTACTCGAACCCGCTGCGCCTGCCGCCGGCAGAGGGTCCGCTGCCGGAGATGTCGTTGGACTACTCGTCACAGGTGGTCGACGGGCGGATGGCCGGCGCCAACAATCAGGCGTCGTGGGTCGGCGACGGGTGGGATTACGCGCCGGGCTTCATCGAGCGTACGTACGCCACCTGCACGGACGACCGCGACGCTGTCGCCGGCAAGGATCCGAACAACAAGGACAAGAAGACCTACGACCAGTGCTGGAAGGGTGACTCGCCGAACGTCACGGTCTCGCTCAACGGCACCAACGCGTCCCTGATCAAGGATGACGTCTCGGGTGTCTGGCGCGCGCAGAGCGACAGCAACTGGCGGATCCAGTTGGACGGCAGTCCGGCGACGTCGGGGAGCGCCACTACCGAACGGTGGACGGTCACCACGCCCGACGGCACCCGCTACTTCTTCGCGGGCGAGGCCGCCGCGACCGACTCACGCTGGACGATCCCGGTCTTCGGCAACCACTCCGGCGAGGACTGCCACGCGACCGCCTTCAAGGACTCGTCCTGCAAGCAGGCCTGGCGCTGGATGCTCGACAAGACCGTGGACGTCCACGGCAACACGGTCCGCTACTACTACCAGGGCGAGACCGGTCACTACGGCGCGGCTGACGACAAGGACAACCGGCAGTCGTTCACCCGGGGCGGTTACCTGACGCGGATCGACTACGGGCTGCACGCCAATTATTCGAGCGTCGCTGCCACCGGGCGGGTGGTGTTCAGCGTCGCCGACCGGTGCCTGGCGACCGAGTGCCACAAGGATGGCAAGCCGGTCAAGGCGAACTGGCCGGACGTGCCATGGGACAAGGAATGCGACGCGGTGCCCTGCACCGACAAGCTGGCACCGGTCTTCTTCAGCACCAAGCGACTCACGAAGATCACCACCCAGGTACGTGACGGCAGCGCGTTCCCCGACGTCGAGTCGTGGAGCCTGAGCCACGAGTTCAAGGCGCCGAAGGTGGCCGGCTCGGCGTCGCTGTGGCTCAAGGAGATCGTGCACGCCGGGCACGTCGGTGGCCTCGTCACGGACCCGCCGGTGCAGTTCACCGGCGTGGAGTTGGTGAACCGGGCCAATGTCCTGGCGGGTGCGCCGCTGTTCTCTCGGTGGCGGATCCAGAACATCCGTACCGAGTCGGGCGCCGACATTCACGTCACCTACTCCGATGCTGACTGTGACCTGAACGACCTGCCGGGCTCACCGGAGACCAACTCGCGGCTGTGTTACCCCGTGTACTGGACTCCGGACGGGTACACCGACCCGAAGCGGGACTGGTTCCACAAGTACGTCGTCACCGAGATCTCCGAGATCGACCGCACGGCTGATCAGCCGGCGATCACGACCCGGTACGAGTACAGCACCGACGGGGGTGGCACGAGCGTCCTGTGGGGCTACGACGATGGTGAGTTCACCAAGAAGAAGCACCGCACGTACGGGCAGTGGCGCGGCTACTCCCAGGTGGTCACCAAGGTCGGCGAGCCGGGTCGGGGCGTACCGCTGACGACTCGCAAGCGGTTCTACCGGGGCCTGGACGACCAGCCGTTGCCGGGCGGTGGCCGGCGCAACGTGCTGGTGTCCGACTCGGAGTCCACCACGTTCTCGGACCATCCGGCGCTGGCCGGTTCCCCACTCGAAGAGGCGACCCTCGACGGGTCAGACGTCGTCGAGGCGTCCACCACGCAGTACTGGACCCGCCAGACCGCCGCGCGGACCCACACCGGGGGCACCGACCGGGCTTACTTCACCGGCCCGTCGGTGGTGAAGACCCGCAAGTTGCTGGCGCCGAACAAGTGGGCGCGGACCGAGACCCGCACGACCTATGACCTGGAGGACGGCCAACCGGAGACGGTGTCCGAGCTGGGGGACACCGCCCGTACCGGCGACGAGACCTGCAGCACCACCACGTACGTCAAGAACGGCACCGCGTGGATCCGCGCGGCGGTGTCCCGGGTGGAGACGGTCGCCAAGTCGTGCGGGGCGACGGTGAACCGCCCGGCGGACGTCATCTCCGACGTGAAGACCTACCACGACGGATCGGACACGCACGGCTCCGCTCCCACCAAGGGCCTGGTGACCCGCGAGGACACCCTCGACACCTGGAACGGCGGACCCGTCTACGCCACCACCTCCCGGAGCAGCTACGACGCGCTCGGGCGGATCGGCAGCGCGACGGACGCCCGGGGCGGGGTCACCACCACCACGTACACACCCGCAGGCCCGGGGCCGGTCACCCAGACGGTCACCCTCAACCCGCTCCAACACAAGACGACCACCACCCAACAGCCGGCCTGGGCCGAGCCGACGGCGGTGGTGGACGCCAACGACAAGCGCACCGACCTGGCACACGACCCGTTGGGGCGGCTCACCAAGGTGTGGCTGCCGGGCCGGGCCAAGGCGACCAAGACACCGAACCTGGAGTTCGGCTACCGGGTACGTGCCGACGGGCCGCTCGCCGTCACCACCAAGCGACTCGGACCCAACGAGACCTACATATCCGAGATCGGGCTCTTCGATTCGCTGTACCGGCCTGTCCAGACGCAGGAGGACTCGCTCGGTGGGAAGCGCCTGGTCGAGTCGACCGGCTACAACGACCGGGGCCTGGAGGCGTACCGGGCAGGTCCGGCGTACGTCACCGGCGTCCCCGCCATCGAGCTGCTGCAACTCAACCCGGGCGAGGACCGCGTCCGCACGGTCCTGAGTCATGACGCCGTCGGACGGGTCGTCAACGAGGGCACCTGGTCGGGCCACAGCCAGTTGTGGGCGACGGTCACCAGCTACGGTGGCAACCCGGACGGCTGGCAGGTATCGGTCACCCCGCCGCGGGGCGGCACGGCGACCGCGACCATCAGCGACGCTCAGGCTCAGACCACCGAACTCCGGCAGTTCCATGGGATCACCCCGAGCGGCGGGTACGACGCCACGAAGTACACGTACACCCCGCGCGGTGACCTGGCGACCGTGACCGGCCCGACCGGGAAGGTCTGGGAGTACGGGTACGACCTGCGCGGCCGGGAGGTGCGCACGGTCGACCCGGACAAGGGCGAGACGAACCTCACCTACGACAACGACGACGACGTGACGTCGTCGAAGAACGCGCTCGACGACGTGGTCTCCACCGAGTACGACGCGCTGGGACGGCAGAAGAAGCGCCTGGTCAACGGTCAGCTCGCCGCCGAGTGGGCGTACGACACTGTGGCGAAGGGGCACCTGTCCAAGCAGGTGTCGACCGTCGACGGACACCAGTTCGTCCGGGAGATCTTCGCGTACAGCGACGCCTACCAGGTCGCCGACGAGGAGGCGCGCATCCCGGCGATGCCGGGCCTGGGGACGGCGGCCGGGACGTACGTCTCGACGTACACCTTCAAGGCCGACGGGTCGCCGGACCGGATGAACGTTCCCAAGACCGGTGCCCTGGAGCGGGAGACGATCGGCCACACCTACGACGACCTGGGCAACGTCACGCGCCTGGTGGGCACGTCGTACCCGTCGGGAACGAACACCGTCTACGTCGACGCCGCAACCTACTCGCCATACGGCGAGGTCCTGAAGCGCACCCTCGGCGTCAACAACAAGCCGCAGGCGTACCAGACCTACGTCTACGACGACCCGACCCGCCGGCTCAAGGAGTTCTATTTCGACCGGGACGCGACGGTCAACAACGTCGCCGCCCTCTCCTACGACTACGACCACGAGGGCAACGTCCTGTCGATGGCGAACACGCCGCTCGACAACGACGACAAACCTCGACCTGGCGACAGTGACGTCCAGTGCTTCCAGTACGACCAGCTGAGGCGTCTCACCCAGGCGTGGACACAGGCGACCACGACCTGTGCCGCGGAGCCGACCGCGGGCGCCATCAGCGGTAAGTCGCCGTACTGGAAGGCGTACGCCTACCACGCGGACGGTTCCCGCAAGTCGGTCACCGACCGTCGTACCGGTGTCGCCTCCGACTACGGGTACGCCGCAGCCAACGCCGCCCAGCCACACGCGGTCCGGACCGTGACCACCGGCAGCCGGGTGGACCACTACGACTGGGATGCCACGGGCAACCTCACCTACCGCAAGGTCGACGGGGTCACCGAGAACCTGGAGTGGAACCCCCAGGGCAAACTCCAGAAGATCACCGGACCGGGTGGCGCGACCCGGATGGTCTACGACGCCGATGGCAACCGGATCGCCCGGATCGACCCGAACGGTCAGGCCACCGTCTTCGTCGCCGGGCAGGAACTGGTCGTTCAGGGTCAGGACACCACGGCGACCCGGTACTACCAGCACGCCGGCGACACGGTCGCCTCTCGGGCCGCGTCCACCGCGACGGGTCCCAAGGACCTGACCTGGCTCGCCGCCGACCAGCACGACTCGGCGCACTGGGCGGTCAACTCGGTCACCCGGGTGGACACGGTCCGATACTCCGACCCGTTCGGAAACGCACGCTCGGGCGGCACCGGCGGCACCTGGCCCTCCGGCCAGCGCGGCTTCGTCGGCGGCATCAGCGATCCGACCGGCCTGTCGCTGCTGGGTGCCCGCTTCTACGACGCGGCGCTCGGCGCGTTCATCTCCGTCGACCCGGAGACTGACGAGTACGACCCGCAGCGGATGCACCCGTTCGCCTACGCGAACAACAACCCGGTCACCTTCGCCGACCCGGACGGCCTCTTCTTCGGAAAGATCAAGAATGCGGCCAGCCGGGCCGCCAACGCGGTGGCCAACACCGCCAAGTCGGCGGTCAAGGCCGTGGTCGACAACGCGGGCACCATCTCCGCGGTCGCGGGCGGGATAGCCATGGTGGCGGCTGTATTGCCACCACCAGCCCAGGTGGTGGCGGCGGCTGCCGCCGCCGTGTCGGCGGTGGCAGGCGCCATTGACACCGCGAAGACCTGCAAGGGTGGCGACACTGCGGGCTGCGCCATGGGTATCGCGTCGATGGTCCCGGGAGTCCGGCAGGCGAAGACGGCGGCTCGTGGCGCCGGCGCGGTCAAGAAGGCTGTGAAGGGGAAACGGCCGAGCGGTTGTAACAGCTTCCTGCCCGGCACGCCGGTCCTGATGGCCGATGGCAGCTACAAGGCAATCGAGGAGATCCAGCTCGACGATGTCGTGTGGGCGGCCGACCCGGAGTCAGGCAAGGACGGTGCCCGACCGGTCACCGCGCTGATCACCGGCAGCGGGCAGAAGACGCTGGTCGACATCAGCATCGACTCCGACAGTGACGGCGTGGCCGACGGCACGGTGACCGCCACCGACGGCCACCCGTTCTGGGTTAGCAACCAGCACGAGTGGCTGCGCGCCGAGCACCTCAAGCAGGGTGACCTGCTACTGAGCCCGGACGGTGCTCGGGTCAGCGTCATCGCGGTCGTCGCCTATGGCGCGGTCGCGACGGTGCACAACCTCACTGTCGACGACATCCACACCTATCACGTCCTGGTCGGCGACACCGACGTCCTCGTTCACAATCAGGGCGGTCTGGATGAGATCTGTGAGCTGGACGCGAGGGATATCCATTTCACCCAGGACTCGGCCTCAAACCAGTTCAGTGATCATCCAGGAACACTGCTCGAGATGGCCGAAGATCTCAAGCGCGGCAAAAAACTCAACATCCCGGCCATTCGCGTGTTCGAGGAGAATGGCAAGATGTACACGCTCGACAACCGGCGCCTGCTGGCGTATCAGATCGCCAACAAGCCGATCAGGACTAAAAAAGCGACCGGGCGTGAGGTCTTCAAAGATCGATTCGATCCGAGCAAGAAGAAGAGGAAGAACACAGAGATCGATGGTGGTAACCGGATCACGCTCAAATCCTCGAGCAGAAATCCGCAGTGGCAGCGAACATGGCACAAAAGATTGGGATGGGATGCATGACGTAGACCGCTTTTTCTTGGACGCATCGGGCGAGAACGTAGGCTTGGATGAGACTGTGCGCTCGCACGACGATCTTATTGAGTTCGTGGTGGCGTTGCGCAGCGATCTGGTGGAACGGCGGGAGGAGTGGGAGAGCGGCAATGTAGGGGACTATCTCGGATCCATCGCGAGAGCCTTCCAAGACATGGTAGGAGATGAATATGAAGATCCCGATCGTTGGGCCGACACGGCTGGCTGGCTGTGGGTCGGACGGCACTACGAGTAGAGCCGAACGGAGATGATCAGGGCCTTGAGCGCTGATTCACGAAAGTCGGATATAGACCACTTCCTCGGGTCGACCGGTCAAGCTGCTGACGAGTTCGATCGGCTAAGCGAGACGGTGACGTCCGACGCTGATTTCCTCGCATTCATGGAGGCATTTCTGCGAGATGATTACTTTACGGACTGGGAGGGGTCGATCGAGGAATACCTGGACAGGATCCTTTCCTGGTTGCGGTCAACGGAGGGCCGACGACGCATGGCGGCTTATTCGAACGAATTTTCGGCAATGGCGGCGGCGTTCTATGCCGGCATCGCAAAAAGTAAATGATGAAGCGGTTGGAAAAAGTCAGGTACCGGTAGTTTGCGGCAGATGGGCCGGAGCAAGTTGCGGGCGGCGGGCAGCATGGGGCGGCATGGAGCTCCTGCTGCTGCCGTTCCGGTGGATATACCGGGCCTTGGTGTGGTTCGCCAACTCGCCCCGCACGCTGATCACCTCGTACCTGCTGATGATCGTGGTGGCCGGTGTCATCTACGGCGAGGTCGAGGAGCGCAGCCCGGCCGACGCCGTCTGGTGGGCTGTGGTGACCGCCTCCACCGTCGGGTACGGCGACATCTCGCCGACCACCTGGGCGGGCCGGACGCTGGCCGCGCTGCTCATCTCGACCATGGTGCTGCTGGTCATCCCGCTGATCACCGCGCACTTCGCGAGCCGGCTCATCGTCGACGACAACGCCTTCGAGCATGAGGAGCAGGAACAGCTCAAGGCCGACGTGCGCCGGATGCGGGCGCTGCTGGAGGAACTGGCCGCCCGGCAGGGCATAAATCTGCCCCCGCTACCGCCGACCCAGCCGGTCAACGGGGCGGGCAGCGAAGCCCCTCGCGGGGGACCGTCAGGTCGATCAGGTACGCGTCGACAGCGTTGGTGATGCAGGAGGTCTGCGGGTAGGCGGTGTGCCCCTCGCCCTCCCAGGTCAGCACCCGACCGACACCCAGCATCGACGCGAGCCGTGGGGTCTGCTCGTACGGCGTCGCCGGGTCGCCGGTGGTGCCGACCACCACGATCGGCGGTGCGCCGTTCGCCTTCCCGGTCGGGTAGGGGTCACGCCCGCCCGGCCATTCGACGCAGCTCAGCATGCCGACCGCCAACGCCGGCCCGAACAGCGGGTATTTTCCGCGCCACTCGGACTGCAACTGCCGGATCTGCTGCCGGCTCGGTTTTTCCGTCTCGTCGGCGCAGTTGATGGCCAGGTTGGCGTCGAACAGGTTCGAGTAGTGCCCGTTGTCCTCCCGGCCGGCGTACGCGTCGGCGAGTCGGAACACGTCCTTCGGGTCGCCCTCGGCGAGCTTGTCGATCGCCTGGGCCAGCTCCTGCCAGCCGGATTCGGTGTAGAGCGAGGAGATGACGGCGTAGAACACCCAGCCGGCGGTGGCCTCCCGCCCGTCGTCGCCGCGTACCGGGGAGACCTTGGCCTTGTCGATGGCCGAGGTGACAGCGGCGCGGGCGTCCGGGGCGATCGGGCAGCGGCCGGCGTTCGCCGCGCACCAGCGGGTGAAGTTGGTGAAGGCCCGTTCGAAGCCACGGGCCTGGCTCTCCGAGCCCTCGACCAGCCGCTGCTGCGGGTCGACAGCGCCGTCGAGCACCAGCGCCCGCACCCGCTGGGGGTAGAGCTGGGCGTACGTGGCACCGAGCAGGGTGCCGTACGAGTAGCCCAGGTAGGTGAGCTTGTCGTCGCCCACGGCGGCGCGTACCGCGTCCATGTCGCGGGCGGCCTGCTCGGTGCCGTACAGCGGCAACTGGTCGCCGTAGCGGTCGCCACAGCCACGCCCGATCCGCTGGCTCAGACCGACGAAGCCGTCGAATGCCGACTGGCTCGCCGGGTCCGGGTCGAAGCCGAAGCTGGCGTCCAGGTCGGCGTCGGAGATGCACTTCACCGGGCTGGAGCGGGAGACCCCGCGCGGGTCGAAGCCGACGATGTCGAAGCGCTCGGTGATCGAGGCGGGCAGACCGCCGAACTGGGAGCCGAAGGAGAGGTAGACGGCGGTGTCGACACCGGAACCGCCTGGGCCGCCCGGGTTGATCACCAAGGAGCCCACCCGGTCGCGCTGCTTGGTGGACCGGGCACGCAGCAGGGCGATCTCGAAGGTCTGCCCGGCACCCGGGCCGGCGCTCGCCCCGTTGCCGGTGCCCCAGTCACGGGGCACCTGAATCCGCGTGCACTCGTAGCGCATGTTCGGTGCGCTCCGCCCGACCAACTCGTCGGGCACCTCCGGGCAGGGCCGCCAGTTCGGCGCGCTGCCGGTCGGGGCGGCCGCGCCCTCCACCTCGGTGCGGGGCGCGAACGCCGGCAGTGTGCAACCGGCGGTGAGCAGCGCGGCGACGACGAAGGCGGCCAGGGTGCGACGGCCCCGGCGGCTGGACGCCCTCCGAGGCTGGTCGGCGGTGCGGATCACGTAGTCCTCCGGAATCGGGTCGACGGCCAGGCTACGCCGAGCCGGTGGCGGCTCGGTCCACGGTGGCCGTCGGGTCGCCGCGCAGCACCTGGTCCACGTCGAAGCGGATCGGCCGGTCGAGCTGGTCGTAGCGGCAGGATCGGGGGTCGCGGTCCGGGCGCCACCGGACGAACTGCGCGGTGTGCCGGAACCGCTCGCCCTCCATGGCGTCGTAGCCCACCTCAACCACCAGCTCGGGGCGCACCGGCTCCCACTCCAGGTTCTTCGTGCCGGTCCACCGGCTGACTCCACCGGGGATGCGTTGGCCACGCTCGTGGTCGCCGTGCACCCACGGGTGCTCACCGGCGATGTCCCGATAGGGCGCCAGCTCGTCGAGCAACTCGGCGCGGCGGGCCATGCTGAACGACGCGCTCACGCCCACGTGGTGCAGGACCCCGGCGTCGTCGTACAGGCCGAGCAGCAGCGAGCCCACCACCGGGCCGGACTTGTGCCAGCGGAAGCCGGCCACCACCGCGTCCGCGGTGCGGGCGTGCTTGACTTTGAACATCAGTCGCTTGCCCGGCTCGTACGGCAGGTCGGCCGGCTTGACGATCAAACCGTCCAGCCCGGCGCCCTCGAAGACGTCGAACCAGCGCCGCGCGGTGTCCGGGTCGGTGGTGACCTGGGTGACGTGCACCGGCGGGCGCACCCCGGCCAGCGCCTCGACCAGCCGCTCCCGGCGGCGCGGGTAGGGCTGGTCGAGCAGGGCCTCGTCACCGATCGCCAGCAGGTCGAACGCGACGAAGTCGGCCGGGGTGGTCTCGGCCAGCATCTTCACCCGGGACGCGGCCGGGTGGACGCGCTGGGCCAGCAGCTCGAAATCCAGTCGGGGCTGGGCGCTCGGCCCGTCGCGTCGAATCACGATCAACTCGCCGTCGACGGCGCACCGCGGCGGCAGCTGCCGGCGGGCCTGCTCGACCACCTCGGGGAAGTAGCGGGTCATCGACTTGCCGCCCCGGCTGGCCAACTCGACCTCGTCGCCGTCGCGGAACACGATGCACCGGAACCCGTCCCACTTGGGCTCGTAGGTCACCCCGGGCGTGGTGGGTAGCTTGGGAACGCTCTTGGCCAGCATCGGCTCGACCGGCGGGTTGATCGGCAGGTCCACGCCGACCAGTCAATCAGACGGTACCGACAGTCGTGAGGCAGATCACCGTGCACGGCGGGGCGGCGTGTCCCCCCGCGCGCCGCTCGTCCCGACCGGGCGAATCAAATAACCCCAGGTCAGAGCTACTTTCGCGAGGTGTCCGAGTGGGTCTGTGACTGCTGCGGGCGGTGGCGGGTGAGCGTCGAGCTGATCCGGGGCCGCCACCGCTTCCGGCTGACCCGCCGCTATCCGGAGCGGTTCGGCGGCGGCCGGAACGTGCTCGGCGAGGTGGGTTCGGTGCCGGAGCTGGAGGAGCTGCTGCGGCGGCGTACCCCGCTCACCCTGGCCGACCTGCGCGAGGCCGCCTGATCCGCGCGGCGGCGGCGCGCGGGCAGGAAATGCCCGGCCCGGGTGCCTCCTCCACTGAGGAGGGACGGACGGCGGTGAATCTCGCTGTCACAATGCTCTCGGCGGCCTCGTCTGCACCCGTGGCGGTGCCGAGCGGTGCCGCCGGGGAGGGGACACCATGCGGTTCGAGGCCGATACCGAGATCGCCGCGGATGCCGAGCAGGTCTGGGCGGTGCTTGTCGACGTGCCCCGCTGGCCCGAGTGGACGGACTCGGTGACCCGGGCCGAGCGGGGCGAGCCGGGGCCGCTGACCGTCGGCGCTACCGCGCGACTGACCCAGCCGAAGCTGCGGCCGGCCCTCTGGCGGGTCACCGAGCTGACCGACCGACGGGAGTTCGTCTGGGTCTCCGACGCGCCGGGTGTGCGGACCACGGCAGAACACCGGCTTCTGCCGCTGCCCGACGGGCGCACCCGCGTCGAGTTGGCCTTCAGCCAGTCCGGCCCGCTGGCCGGCCTGATCGGCCGGCTGTACGGCGGGCTGTTCCGTCGTTACGTGCGGATGGAGGCCGACGGGCTCAGGCGTCGTTGCGAGCGGGGCTGACGGCCGGCTTCTCCAGCACCGCCAACGGGATGCCGTTCGGGTCCGGGCGGTGCGCCACGATCCGGTAGCCGTGCCGCTCGTACAACCGCAGGTTGCGCGCGCTGTCCGCCCCGGTGAACAGGGTGAAGCGGGCCGCCCGGCCGGCGCAGGCCCGCTCGATGGCGGTGAGCAGTCGCGCCCCGACACCCCGCCCCTGCTGGTCGGGGGCGACCGAGAGGCGGCCGACGTGCGCCGTGTCCCCGTCCAGGTGGGCCCGCACCGAGCCGACCAGCCGGTGCCTCAACCGGGCCGCGAGCACGATGCTCGGGCCGGCCAGCACCGCCGTGACCTCGTCCAACGTCTCGGTCAGCGGAGGCAGGAACGGATCGCTGTAGTGCTGCGCCTCGGTCAGGTACGCGGCGCGCTGGACGGTGAGGATCTCGCCGGCGTCCACGACACCGGCTGGAACGATGCTCGCCTCTGCGTTCATCGGGGCAGCACACCACAGCCGCCGTCGCCATCGACGGGCGGCCCGACCGCGCCGGCCGTACCCTGGCCGTGTCCGGTCGAGGTCAAGGGGGAGAGGTCGAGGGGGAACGGTGGCCGAGCTGACGTACCCGGAGGTGGGGTCGACCCGGCACGGGCCGTTGCCTGGCGGGTACCACCACCTGCGCCACCGGTATCCGTTGCCCGGCGGCTGCTTCGAGACCGCAGCCGACGCGGTGTTGAGCTGGCGGCTGCACCGCGCCGCCGGTGTCCGTATCCGCACCGACGCGCCGCGGGCCACCACAGGTGTGCTGGTGGCCTCCGGCCTCGGCGTCGGCCCGGCCCGCCTCTGGGGGCCGTGCCAGGTGGTCTGGAGCGTGGACTCACCAACGCTCGCCGGTTTCGGTTACGGCACCCTGCCCGGGCACCCGGAGCGGGGTGAGGAGGCGTTCGAGGTCGTCCGCGACGACGCCGGCGCGGTCTGGTTCGAGGTCCGCGCGTTCAGCCTTCCGGACCGCTGGTTCACCCGCGCCGGCGGCCCGGCGGTGAGGGCCTTGCAGCACACGTACGCCTGGTGGCTCGGCCGTACCCTGCGTCGGCTGTGCGCGGGTCGCTGAACGCCCTCGCGCCGCAGCGACTCAGAACCGGGCGAACGAGCGGATCGGGGCGCGGGGGCCGTACTTCGGTGCCCGGATGCCGGCCGCCTCCAGCAGCAGACACACCCGGCCCCGGTGACCTCGGAACGGCTCCAGCAGGGCCATCATCCGGGCGTCGTCGCCCCTCGGTTCGCCAGCGAGGGCCCAGGCCACCGTGTTCGGGATGTGGTAGTCGCCGACGCTGACCGCGTCCGGGTCGCCGTACGCGATCCGGACCACCTCCGCGGCCGTCCACGGTCCGATGCCGGGGATCGCGGTCAGCCGGCGGGTGGCGTCGGCTGCGTCGGTGCTGCGCTCCAGGCGGTCGGCGAGCGCGGCGGCGCGACGGAGCGTGTCGGCTCGGCGTTGCTCCACCCCGAACGGGTGGAACACCCAGTACGGGGCTGCGGCGACGGTGGCGGCCTCGGGCGGAAGGAGCAGCGGCTGCAACGGGCCGGGAGCCGGCTCCCGGAAGTGCCGCACCATCGCCGCGTACGCCCGGTAGGCCTCCTTGCCGGTGACCTTCTGCTCGAAGACCGCGCGCAGCAGTCGGGGGAAGACCTCCCCGGTGGCGGGCATCCGCAGCCCCCGGTGCTCCCGGGCCAGCCGGGCGACCAGCGGGTGCGCCGCGGCCAGGTCGGTGAAGCCGGTCAGGTTGTCGCGCAGCCCGGCGATCGCGTCGGCGCGGGCGAGGACGTGCTCGGCGCCGGGCCCGTACCCTTCCGCGAGCAACTCGCCGCCGGCCGGTCGCAGCGCGAGCGTGGCCGGACCGTCCGGGGTGCGGGTGGCCCACCAGAAGGTGCCGGCCGCCACCCGGGCGCACGGGTCGTACGGGCTGAAGGTGAGGGCGCGGACCGAGGCGATCAGCCGGTAGCCGACCGGTGGGTGCAGCACCCTGGTCGCGGCGGGTCCGGTCTCGGTCACCCCGCTACTGTGCCAGGTCACGTGCGGGCTGACGAGCGGCCGTATCGGTTCCGCCCGGGGTTGAGGAGCTTCGCGGGGGTACGTTCGGCCGACTTTCCCGGTGTGGTTGATCACCCGAACGGCCAGGATTATCTCGGCGAACCCTCGCATACCGCCCTTATGCCATTTTTGGCGGTGGGTCAGGTATCGATCATGTGGTTGTTTGATGGCCTGCAGGTAAACGAGTGCCTCGGGCCACCTGCGCAGTGTCAACGGGGGATCTGTGGAAGGGCATGCAGTGATGGCTGCGCGAGTCTGTGTCGAATCAACGCGAGTGGGATTTCACCCTGCTGCCCGTCCGCAGGGCTGACGGGTGCCCGCTGACGAGGCGGCCGTCCCGAGCGGACGGCGGCCCAGCGCATGATCGCCCTGAAGGTCTATCGACTCCTACCGTCGTCGGCGCGGCGACGGCTGCTGGGTCTGCTGCCCGCACACCGGCGGATCGGCCTGGTGCAGACGCTCTCCCGCCCGCGCGGCAGCGACACCGTGCATCACCTCGGTGCCCGGGTGGCAGTGACCGACGGCGGCGTTCGGACCCGGGCCGAGGTCGTCGCCACGGCGACCCCGTTGCAGCAGTGGCACCGCAACCTCACCGCCGTCACCACGGCGCTGCACGCCGCCGGCATCGAATACCACTGCATTCGTAACGACGACCACCTGCGCAGCACCGTCGCGGTCCTCGACGACCAGCGGACGGCGGTACGACGCCTGATCCGCTCCGCGCCGGAACTGTCGGGCGCGGACGTCCGGGTGGTGCAGGTCCAGCCCCGTCGCGATCAACCGGACGGCACCCCGACCGAGGTGATCCAGGTCTGCTTCCCGGTGACCGACGCCCGCGCCGGAGTCGTCCTCGGCGCCCAGTTCGCGTGCGAGATCGAGTTCTGGAGCCGGCACGGGGACATGGTCCGCGCTCCCCGGCGCAACGGGGTCGTCGACGAGGCCCCCGCCCGGGCCCAGCCGGTCCGGGTGGCGGCGGCGCTGATGAGCCACTTCGTGCCCGAGGCCGACGACCACACCTACGGCACCCGACGGGATCTGGCCGTCCGGGCGCCGGACCGGGTCGGCTTCCCGATCGACGCCGTCTACACCTGGGTGGACGGCGCCGACCCGCAGTGGCTCAAGCGCAAGTCGATGGCGCTCGACACCCCCGGCGGCCCGTTGCACGCGGTCGCGGCCAACTCCTCGCGCTACCACAACCGCGACGAGCTGCGGTATTCGATGCGGTCGCTGCACAGCTTCGCGCCCTGGCTGCGGCGGATCTTCCTGATCACCGACAGCCAACTGCCGAGCTGGCTCGACCCGAGCCATCCGATGATCACGATCATCTCGCACGCCGAGCTCTTCGCCGACCTCGGTGGCCGGTCGTCGTACAACTCGCACGCCATCGAGTCCCGACTGCACCGCATCGACGGACTGGCCGAACACTTCCTCTACCTCAACGACGACGTGTTCCTCGGTCGTCCGCTGCTGCCGAACCACTTCTTCCACGCCAACGGGATCGCCAAATTCTTCCCCTCGCCGGCCCAGTTCGGCCTGGGGGAGGCGAAGCCGGAGGACCCGCCGGTGAAGGCCGCCGGAAAGAACAACCGTCGGCACATCCAACGGCAGTTCGGCGTGACCATCACGCAGAAGATGAAGCACACCCCGTTCGCGCTGCGCCGCAGCATCATGCAGCAGATCGAGGGCACGCTTCCGGACGAGGTGGCGGCCACCGCGCGGCACCGGTTCCGGCACCACGGCGACCTGTCCATCCCGTCGTCGCTGCACCAGTACTGGGCGTTCCTGACCGCGCAGGCCGTCCCCGGCGACATCGAGTACGAGTACGCCGACCTGGGTCACCCCTCGACCCCCGCCCGGCTGGCCGAGCTGCTGGCTCGTCGCAACCGCGACGTGTTCTGCCTCAACGACACCGACTCCGACCCGCTGTCGTTCGCCGAGCAGGAGCGGATGCTGGCCGACTTCCTGCCGCGCTACCTGCCCTTCCCCGCCCCGTTCGAGCTGCCGGACGACGTGGTGGCGGAGCGGCGGAACGTGGGCGCGGGGGAGCTGTGGCGGCGTTCGTACCGCCCGGTGCTGGATGCCCGTCGACGCGCCCCGGTCGACGCGCCCACCATGCCCAACAACATGCTCAACACGGTCAGCGACTTCAAAGCCGTCCTGCTCGGGCGCGACGAGTGAGCCCGCACCCGGCCGACGCGCCGATGTTCCCCCCGCGTTTCCCGCACCCTCTCCAGTGGAGCCCAGAGTGGTAGACCCCGCCCCGCAGGTCACGATCATCGTTCCGGTCTACAACGTGGTGGACTACCTGCCCGAGACACTCGGGTCGATCGCGGCGCAGACCGTCTTCGGCCAGTGCCACGTCATCCTGGTCGACGACGGCAGCACCGACGGCTCCGACCTGCTGGCCAAGCAGTTCGCCGCCGAGCACCCGAACGTGACCGCCCTGCAACAGCCCAACAGCGGGCCCGGGGCGGCCCGCAACCTGGCGCTCGACCTGGCCGACACGCCGTACGTGGCGTTCGTCGACTCCGACGACCTGCTGCCACCGCGCGCCATCGAGGTGCTGCTCAAGGCGATCGTGACCCACCGGGCGAGCATCGCCGTCGGCGACATGGACACCTTCCCGAAGCCGACCGCGTTCCTGTGGAAGAAGCCGTTCGGCAAGGGTGACCGGCTGCTGGAGTCCGTCGTCGACGCGCCAGATCTGATCTTCGACGCCGGCCCGTGCCACAAGCTGTACGACCTCGCCCAACTGCGCCAGCACGGTTTCCGGTTCCGCGAGGGGGTCCACTTCGAGGACGCGTTCCTGGCCATCCCGATGCTGCTCAAGGCCGAGCGCATCGCCCTGGTCGACACGGTGGTCTACCAGTACCGCAAGCGCGCGGTCAGCAGCTCCATCATGGACAACCTCTTCGTCCGGGAGCAGAACTTCTGGGATCACCTGGAGCTGTGCGAGACCCTGGCCGACCTGCGGCCCGACCTGGACGTGTTCCGCCGCGAGGTGCTCGAACGGTGGCTCGTCCGCAGCTACCAGGGCTTCGCCATGCGGGCGCACACCCTCTTCGAGGACGCCGACCTGTGGAAGATCTTCGAGAAGTGCACCCGGATCTACCAGGACATCGATCCCGCCTTCATCGCCCACTGGACGATCGACACCCGGCACCGCGTCCCGTACCTGGCGTTCAAGTTGTACGACTTCGAGTTGTTCGCGCGTCCCTGGCAGCGGCTGAGGGGGGTCGTCGCCTGCGGCGGTGACCTGCACCTCGACTACCCGGTGACGCCGGCGCTGCTCCCGCTGACCAAGGTGACAGCGGTCGGGGTGCGGCTGGAGCAGACGCGGCTCACGTCCTCGGGGGAGACGCTCAAGGTCTCCGGACACCTGGTGGTCAACGGTCTGCCGATGCGTGCGCCGCTGAGCACGCCGATGGGGCTGCGGGTGCGGGGCAGCAGCCTCACGGTGCCGGTCACCGCTGAACGACGGGCGGACCTCAAGGCCGGAGACGACGACCGGGAGTGGTCGGGCTTCTCGGCGGAGCTGCCGATCAGCAAACTGCGTGGCGGCCAGCACGCGCTGCGGCTGGTGTTCCTGACCGCGACCGGGCAGGCCTCCCGGCACTGCCTGATCTCGGCGGCCTACCTGCGTGACGCGACCCTGAAGCTGGCCGGCAACACCCGGGTCCTGCCCACGTTCAGTGGGCGGGAGAACGCGGAGCTGCTGGTCCAGCGCAAGGCCGGGGTGGCTGGACAGCGCCGGTGGCGACGCCTGATGCTCCGCAAGGACCTGCGGCACGCGGCCTCCCGGGGCCCGTTCTGGAAAGAGCGGCTGCTGCGTACGCTCACCGCGCCGCTGATGAGCCGACGCGACGTGTGGCTGGTCGGCGAGCGCACCGACACCGCGCAGGACAACTCCTCGCACCTGTTCCGGCACCTGCGGCAGGTGGAGCGTCGGCGCAACGTCTACTACCTGTTGGCCAAGGAGAGCCCGGACCGGCCCCGGTTGCAGGGATTGGGCAACGTGGTCACGCACGGGTCGTTGCGACACAAGTTCCTGATGTTGCACGCCACCAAGCTGATCAACTCGTACGACATCGACTCCTACATGCTGCCGTCCAGTTGGGAGCGGTCGCCCTTCCTCAAGCACCTGAACTGGCGGATCGCCCCCACCCGGGTGTTCCTCGACCACGGGGTGATCGAGAAGGACGTCAGCGCCGGTGTGCACCGTGGCCGGGCCTCCTTCGACCTCTTCGTGACCTCGGCCGACCGCGAGGCAGAGTACGTGGCGAAGGACCTCGACTACGGCGACATGGTGGCGAACACGGGCCTACCCCGCTTCGACGCGTTGATCCCGGACCGGGGCCACCGTCGCATCCTGTTCATGCCGACCTGGCGCACCTACCTCGTCACCCCGTCGTACAACAAGGCGGCCCGGCCTCGCGTCGCCTTCGAAGGCTCCGCATACCAGATGTTCCTCGCCGGGTTGTTCGGTGACGAGCGGCTGCGGCAGGCGCTGCGGCAGTACGGGTACACCCTCGAACTCCTGCCGCACTACGAGATGCGCTCGCTGCTGGCCGGGCTCGTACCGACCGACGACTGCTTCGCCATGGCGGACCAGACCAGCCGGACGGTGCAGGACGCGCTGCGCCAGTGCGACCTGTTCATCACCGACTACTCCTCCACGGCCTGCGACGTCGCCTACCTCGGCACCCCGCTGATCTACGCGCAGTTCGACGCCGAGGAGTTCTGGACCATCGGGGGCTACAAGTTGGGGTACTTCGAGCATCGGGAGGACGGGTTCGGCCCGGTCTGCGAGACCGCGTCGGAGACGGTGGACGCGATCATCCGGTACCTGGAGAACGGGTGCGTCCGTGAGGAGGAGTACACCCGCCGGGCGACGGACTTCTTCGTCACCCAGGACCGCAACAACTCCCAGCGGGTGGCCACCGCCATCGCGGCGCTGCCGGGCCCGCAGCGGTGAGCGGCCCGACGCCCCCACCGGGGGAGCCAGCCCGGGCGCTGGCCGAACCCACCGGGTTCGTGGAGGTGTACCGCCGGGTGCTGAGCCCGCAGACCCGGCGGGCCATCGCGACGAAGGTGAGCCCCCGGGCCCGGCACCAGCTCAAGCAGTGGGTCGCCCGGGCCGCGCGGGACGGGCACCTCTCCGAGCGCCGGGGCGAACGGCTGGCCCGCCGCCAGCCGGAGTTGCTGGCCGGCGCGGACCGGGTTGTCGTCACCGCCGACCGGGGACCCAGGGTGGCCCGGATCGGGGCGGTCACCCCCCTGCTGGCACGACTGGACAACCTCACCGCGGTGACGGCGGCGCTCGACGAGGCCGGCGTACCCCACTTCCGGGTACGCGGCGAAACCCACCGCTCGTCGGTCGTCGCCGTCGACGACGCGCACCGCACGCGGGCGTACGCCGCACTCGCCGCCGCCTGCGGTCGGGTCCCTGGCTACGTCGGCGTGCCGAACGACACCGGGCAGCCGGCGGCCGGCTTCGAATCGAAGACCTGGGACCGGCTTGCCGACGCCGCGGTGTTGCGGCTGACCTGGTACTGGACCGACCCCCAGCGGCGGCTGGTGCTGGGGCAGGCGTACGGGTGCGACGTCGAGTTCTGGACCCGGGACGGTGACACCCTCGTCGCCCCGCGGCCCAACGCCGTCGCCGAACAGGTGAGCGTGGCGGCGCCGCTGGTCCTCGTACCGGAGTCGCGGTTCACCGGCCTGGCACCCGCCGCCGCACCCGCGACCGCCTGGACGCGTCCGGAGTTCGCCGCACCGCGCCCCGACGACGTGCCGTTCCCGGTCGACGTGGTCTACACCTGGGTCGACGGCACCGACCCGGCCTGGCTGCGCCGACGGGCAGAGGTGGCCGGGGTGCCGTACCACGCGGAGGCGGCGAGCGCTGCCCGCTTCCTCAGCCGCGACGAGTTGCGCTACTCGCTCCGATCACTGCACCTGTTCGCGCCCTGGGTGCGCCATGTCTACGTGGTGACCGACGACCAGGTGCCGGCCTGGTTGGACCCGTCCGCCAGCGGGCTGCGGGTGGTCAGCCATCGGGAGATCTTCACCGATCCGACGGTGCTGCCGACGTACAACTCGCATGCCATCGAGAGTCAGCTGCACCACATCGACGGGCTCTCCGAGCACTTCCTGTACTTCAACGACGACGTCTTCCTCGGCACCGAGGTGCTGCCCCAGGACTTCTTCCTGGCCAACGGCATCTCCCGGTTCTTTCCGTCGCCGGCGCTGGTGCCGCCGGGCCCGCCCGCCGCCGGGGACATTCCGTCGTCGGCGGCCGGGAAGAACAACCGGGCGTTGATCGCGGAGCGGTTCGGCACCGTGCTGACCCAGAAGATGAAGCACATGCCGCACGCGCTGCGGCGAAGCGTGCTCCAGGAGATCGAGCAGACGTTCCCGCAGCAGTACCGGCGGACCGCGGCGAGTCAGTTCCGCAGCATGGACGACCTGTCGGTCGCCTCGTCGCTGCACCACTACTACGCGTTCCACACCGGTCGCGCGGCACCGGGCAACCTGCGGTACACCATCGCCGAGCTGTCCCACCCGGACACGCCCGCCCGGTTGGCGCACCTGCTCGCCCGTCGGGATCGGCAGGTGTTCTGCCTGAACGACGCGTTCTCCGTCGAGGAGGACCTCGAGGCGCAGATGGCGCTGCTCATCCCGTTCCTGGAGACGTACTTCCCGGTGCCGAGCCCGTGGGAACGGGCCTGACCCACCCCGGACACGGCGGTGGCCGGTCGCGCCCTCCCCGGCAACGACCGACCACCGTGCCCTCGTGGGCGACCAGGCTCAGTACGAGTAGCCCGAGCCGCCTGCGTCGTTCGAGCCACTGTCCGCCGGCGGTGCGACCGCCTTCGGCGTGCCCTTGGGCAGGCAGCTCAGGTTCTTCTTGCCGTCCGGCTGGACCACGAACCAGGTGCCACCGACAGCCTGGCCCTTCCACTGGCCGGGCTTCTTGTCACCGATGTAGCGGTAGACCGGCCAGCCGCCGACGGTGAGCTGACGGGTGCCGTCCTGCCGGGTCACGCTGCTGACCTTGTCGTCCGAGACGCCGGTGAGCTCCGGGTTGCCGTCGGTCAGTGCCGGGGGCCACACCTCGGCGCACTTGTCGACGCAGTTCGACGACGGCGGGTCGGCGGTGTCCTTGTCGAAGCGGTACAGGATCCAGCCGTCCTGGTCGGTGACCACCTTGCCCATCCGGGCGACGCTCTTGCCGACCAACTTCTCGGTCAGGTCGACGTCCGCGGGCGGGGCGTCGGCGGCGGGCGCCTCCGCGGAAGCCGAGGCCTCAGGTTCAACCGTCGCGGTGGGCTCGGCCGCGGCGACGGCGACCGGCTCAGCCGCGCTCGAGTTCGCCCCGTCGTAACCCGCGGGAGCGCAGGCCGTTAGTGCGACCATCGCGCTCGCGACGATGACGGTCCGCTTCATCTGTGCCACGTGCCCTCCTCATTCTTGACAGTTCACCCATAGGTACGGCGGTTGGGCTGTCAAGGTTGAAGTAGTAACAGTGGTCAATTTCACTTAAATCGATTGAACCGTTTACGGCTGCCATGCGTACGCACCCGCGAGGGGCTCTTCACGTAACGACAGATCGGCGCCGGTCATTGTGGCAATGACCGGCGCCGATGCGGTAGGCGCGCTTACATGGGTACGGTGACCAGCGGACTCGCCACGCCGTTGGCATCCACCGACTGCACCTGGAGCTGCTTGATGTCCTTCGGCAGAGCCGACGTCGAGGCGCTCAGTTCGAGACCCTGCGGCCTGGTGTTGGTGCCATAGCCGCCCTCCGGCACCGACCAGGTCGAGATGACCTCGGTGGTGGCGTTCTTGCGTACGACCACCAGTCGGCAGACGCGTGGACCGGGCAGCTTCCGCAGGCTGAAATTGATCCGGGTGCCGTAGTCCTTGGTCACCAGGAACATGGTGGTCTGCACACCGGTGGTCGGGTCGGTCGCCTCGACCTGGTCGCCCTCCACCTCGGTGCCGCCCACACCCGGGCCGCTCGGCGCGGCCGTCGGCACGCTCGTCGGAGGGTCGTTGGGCGCGCTCGGCGTCGACTCGGCGAGCACCCCCGGCGGTTGCTCGTTGCCGGTAACGCTGACGAAGCCGTACCCGGTCAGACCGCCGAAGACCACCACTGCGGCGGCCGTCGCGAGCAGGTGACGAAACCGGCTACGTCGCCGGTCGGCCCGGACCGCGCCGAGCGTCCGGTCCAGCAGGGCCGGGTCGGTCGCCGTCTGTTCCAGCGCCATCATCGTCTCGCCGTCGATGTCGGAGAGCAGCCCGACGACCGGCACCATCGTCTCCAACTCGGCCGCGCACGCCCAGCAGGTGGCGAGATGTTCCTCGAACCGCTCAGTGTCCTGCTCGTCGAGCACACCGAGCGCGTACGCCGCGACGTCCATGTGGTCCGGCCGGCTCATTCTGTCACCCCCCGCTCCTGCAGAGCCGTGCGCAGCGCGCGCAGCGCGTAGTAGACCCTCGACTTGGCGGTGCCGAGCGGCAGGCCCAACTCCTCGGCTGCCTCCGGCACCGTCCGCCCCCGGAAGTACGTCGAGATCAGAATCTCCCGGTGCGACTGACTGAGCGTACGCAGCGCGTCCGCCACCGTCATGGTGCGCAGGACCCGGTCGGTGCTGTCCGCCTCGGCGAACGCGGTGAGGTCCCGGTCGTACGTCTCCGGCGGCCGGGCCTCCTGGCTGCGGTGCTCGTCGATGGCGATGCGGCGGGCCACAGTGACCAACCACGGCCGCAACGAGCCCTGCCCCTGCGTGCCCAGCCGGTGCGCGTTGCGCCAGGCCCGCAGCAGCGTCTCCTGGACGATGTCCTCCGCGCGCTGTCGGTCCCCCCCGGTGAGGCGCATGACGAACATCAGCAACGGGCCGGCGTGCTCGGCGTAGAGCTGACGGATCAACTGGTCGGAGTGGCTGGCCTCGGTTGTCGTCGCCTGATGGCGTCCGGGCGCCGGTCGCGGCGTCACCGGACCATTCTGGCGAGTCGACGCCCGCGCGTCGACCCCTCGGGCAGACGAGGTCGACCGTGACGAGGGTCGCGCCGACAACCAGTCAGCGCGTACCGCGTCGCCATGCCAACCGGCCGCCACCGCGTGCATGCAGACCTCCGGGATGTCCGTGACCAACGCCAGCCCACGAGGTGGGCCGCCCGGTGGTACGCAGCGCCTGCCCCAGCGGATCAACAAACGACGAAAAAACTTCCCCGCCGCTGTCGGGTGGACGGTCAGCGGCGTACCGAGAACAGCCCCGGCGGTGGCGGATCGGAGCCGGTGGCGTCCGCGTCCCGAACCACCTGCGCGCCACCGACGAAGCGGTCCAGGTCGTCGCCGGCCACCACCCGGCCGGGGAACCAGTCGCCGGCGGCACGTCTGGTCAGCTCCGGCACCGGCGGTGTGGACCGCCCGGCGACCAGCACCAGATTGCCGTACCGGCGCCCACGCAGCACCGCCGCGTCCCCGACCAGACAGGCCTGCGGCAGCACCGAACGGACCGTGGCGACCTGCCCACGGGCGTGCCGCAACGGCGGGCCGTCGGCCAGGTTCGCCAGGTACCAACCGGCGGGGCGGAGCACCCGGGCCACCTCGGCGGCGTACTCCACCGACGTGAGGTGGGCCGGCGTACGCGCACCGGCGAACACGTCGGCGACCACCACGTCGTAGCTGGCCTCCCGGGAGGACGCCAGCACCGCCCTGGCGTCCTCCACCCGGACCCGCAACCGGGCATCCGACGGCCACGGCAACGCCCGACGGACCAGCTCGACCAGCGCACCGTCCACATCGGACACCCGCTGGGTCGACCCGGGTCGGGTGGCGGAGACGTACCGGGGCAGGGTCAGGGCGCCGCCACCAAGATGCAGCACCCGCAGCGGCTCACCGGCCGGCGCGAGCAGATCCACCGCGGCAGCCAACCGCCGCACGTACTCGAACTCGAGGTGGGTGGGGTCGGTCAGGTCGACGTGCGACTGCGGCGCGCCGTCCAGCAGCAGCGTCCACGAGCCGGCCCGGTCCGGGTCCGGCACCAACTCCGCCAGCCCGGTGTCCACCTGCTCGACCACACGGTCACCCGCCCGTTTACGCCCCATCGGAACCAGTGTCCGCGCTCATCGGGCGGCGCGGGCCGCAGCGGTCAACGCGCGGTGCAGCAGCCGGGAATCGCCGAGCAGGGCCCGCAGTCGGCGCTCCAGGCCGGCGATCGGGATCAGGTTCTGCGGGGCCCGCGGATCCTTGTACGGGGTGGAGGCGAAGCGCGGCAGGGTCACCAGCGACAGGTCGGCCAGCTCGATCGCCGCCTCGACGGGCAGGTCGGCGGAGCACTCCACCCGGACGATGCCCGCCCACGGCGCGCCGGTCGCCACCGGCAGCCGCAAATACCACGACCAACCGCCCCAGGCGGTGCCGAGCCGGAACACCGGGGAGCGCTCACCCGATGCCATACCGGTCACCACAGCGGTCAGCCGGGCGTCCAGGTACTGACTGTGCTGCGTCTTGATGTAGCCCAGGGTGCGCGGCAACTGCCGACGGCTGCGCAGCGGGCCGTCCACCACCAACAGGTCACCGTCGACCCGGGCGGCGTCGGACACCGCCACCTCCAACGCGGTCAGCGGGCCCTGCACGGCGGCCGGCAACTTCGCCAGCTCACCGGTGCCACCCACCCGGTGCACCGGGTAACGGATCGCGCCCGCCACCACGTCCTGCGCCGACGGGCTCGCTGTGAACAGGCCCCGACCAACCCGGGTGCCCGCCAACTGCGCCGCACCCCGCCCCAGGTCACACCGGACCACCCCGGCCGCGTACGAGGCAGCCAACCCGGGGAACGACAGGCCGTCGGTCTCCGCCGTCCAGATGCTGGCGTCGATGCGCCGAACCCCGTCGACGAGCAACACCACGTCCGGCGCCCGCACCCCGGGGCGTACCCCGATCGCCCGCCAGTCCACGGCGGGCAACTCGACGTCCGCGTCGACCTGGGCACTGCTCGGCGCGGCCGGCCCGGCGGTCGACGCCTCGAACGACGCCCCGTACGCCGGATCCCACGAATCCACGAAGAACGCGGCGTCGCTCACCGGGCCGGCCCCTCGTCAGCGACTGCGCTGCTCCCGTACGCCGCACTCCTCGCGCTCACCGGCCGGTCCGTTCGATGCGTGACGAGCGCGCGTCCTTGCGCACCTCGAACCGGACCGGGATCCGCTCGGCCAGCGCCGGAACGTGGGTGACCACACCGACCATCCGATCGCCCCGGGCCGCCAGGTTCTCCAGGGTCGCCGCCACCGTGTCCAAGGTGGCGGCGTCGAGCGTGCCGAAACCCTCGTCCAGGACGATCGACTCCAGGCTCGCTGCCGTGGTCGACATGCCGGCCAACTGCTCGGAGAGCGCCAACGCCAACGCCAGCGACGCCTGGAACGTCTCACCGCCGGAGAGGGTGCGCACGCCCCGGCGCAACCCCGCGTCGTGGTGGTCGACCACCACGAACTCGCCCTTGTCGTGCACCAGCTCGTACTGACCGGAGGAAAGCTCCCGCAGGATCCCCGACGCGCCGTCGACGAGCAGGTCCAACGCCTCGGCCAGCAACCACCGCTCGAAGTTGTTGGCCCGCAGGTGCCCGGCGAGCGCGCGCGCCACCTGCGCCTCCCGCTCGTGGCTCGCCCGCTGCTCGCGCAACGTACCGGCCTGCTCGCGACGCTCGTGCAGCCGCCGCCGGTCGGCGTCGGCCCGCTCCACCGCCACCGTCGCCGCGTGCACCGGGTCGTCCCCCACCGGCACGTCGGCGGCGGCGAAGATGCCAGCGATGCCCCGCTGCACCCCGTCGGCCACCGACTCGGCCTCCGCGACGGCGTCGGCCCGACCGGCCCGCTCGGCGCGGCGGAGGTCCGCCTCGGTGGTCGCCCACCCGGTCAGCGCCGCCCACGCGGCGGCCACGTCGTCCCGGTCGGTAGCCGGAGGGCCGAACCGGGCCAAACCGTCACGGGCGGTGTCGAATGCCCGCCACGCCGCCCGCAGCCGCTCCTCGGCGGCGTCCACCCCGGCCCGGGCCTGCCGAGCGGCCTCACGGCCAGCGCGGACCGCTGTCGCCGCCTCCTCCAGCGCGCGCCGCAACCGGGCGTGCTCGGCCAACTCCCGGCGCAGCACGGCCGGCTCGGCCGCGCCGGAGAGCTGCCCGTCCAGCTCGGCCAGCCGGGCCTCCATCTGCTCCTGGCGCGCTCGCGCGTGCACCAGCAGCCGCTCCAGCTCCCGCGCCGCCGTGTCCCGCTCCTGCACCGTCGCCTGCGCGGCCTTCGAAGCGGCCCGCGCCGCCTTGCCCGCCGCCGTCGCGGCGGCCACCGCCGAATCGGCCGGCACCGCCGGCACCTCGGCCACCGGCTGCTCGCACACCGGGCACGCCGCACCGGCATGCAGGTGCACCCGCAGGCTCACCGCCAGATCGGTGGCCTTCGCCTCCTCGTGCGCCCGGAAGGCCGCCTCCAACTCGGCGTCGGCCCGCTCGGCGACCACCCGTGCGGCGGCCAGCGCCGCCACCGCGGCGGCGTGCTCGTCATTCGCCGCGCGCACCGTCGCCCGGACCGTCTCGGCCTCGCCGGACAGCCGACCCCGATCGTCGTACGCCCGCAGTTGAAGTCGCAGCGCGCTCTCGTCACCGGCGGCGGCCAGCTCGCCGCGCAGCTTGTCCTCCCGCTCCTCGGCCAGCGACACCCCGGCCGCCGCCGCCTCGGCGTCGGCCCGCGCCGCTGCCACCGCGCGAGCGACAGCGGTCACCCCACCCGGCGCGCGCACCCCGGTCAGCACTGTCAGCTCGTCGTCCAGCGCGGTCAACGCCGCCGCGGCCTCCCGTGCGGTGACCCGGGCCGCCGCCAGCTCCGGCACCGCCTCGGCCACCGCCGCCGCCAGCTCGGCCATCCGGTCGACCCGGGCGTCGGCCTCGGCCAACGCCTCGTCGTCCACGCCGGTCAACCCGGCGAGCACCTGGTCGACCGCCTCCAGCCGGGCCTCCGCCTGCGCGGCGCGCGCCGTCGCCTTCTTCTGCACGTCCTCGTAGACGCCGAGGCCCAGCAGGTTGACCAGGATCTGTTGCCGGGTCGCCGGCTTGGCGTGCAGGAAGTCGGCGAACTGCCCCTGTGGCAGCACCACACAGCTGGTGAACTGCTCGTACGGCAGCCCGACCGCCTCCAGCACCGCCTGCTCCATCTCGGCGGGGGTGCCGGCCACCACCTCGCCGAGGTCGTCCGGGCTCAGACCGGTGTCCAGTTTGGTCACGTCGAAACCGGCCGGCATCAGCTGCAACCCGGCGTTCGCGGTTTTCACGTTGCCCCGGCCGTCCCGGCGGACCACCCGGGTCGCCACGTAACGGGCGCCGCCGGACTCGAAGACCAACCGCACCCGCGCCTCGGTCGCCGACGGCGCGAGCGCGTTCGCCAACCCCCGGGCGCCACCCCAGCGGGGCACCATGCCGTACAGGACGAAGCAGATCGCGTCCAGCACCGTCGACTTGCCCGAACCGGTGGGGCCGATCAGCGCGAAAAAGTCGGCGTCGGTGAAGTCGACAGTGGTCTCGTCCCGGAAGACCGTGAAGCCGGCCATGTCCAACCGCATCGGACGCATCAGTGCTCGACCTCCTCGAAAAGCTCGTCGAAGAGCTCCCGGACACCCTCGTCGGCGTGACCCCGGCTGTCCAGGTAGTCGGCGAACAACTCCCGGGGCGAACGCCCCGACCGCTGCGCGATGCGCGCGCCGCTGCCCGGCGCGGCCAACAGCTCCGGGTCGATCCGGATCTCCAGGGCCCGGGGGAGCAGCTCCTGGATCTCCTCGCGCAGGCCGGCGCGGGGTTGCTCCCGCACGTACACCCGCAGCCACGCGTCCGGTGCCTCGATCTCGGCGAGCTGCGCCAGGGTGCCGCGCACCGTCCGCAGCGCGCTCGCCGCCGTCACCGGCACCTCCCGCACCCGGGCGGCCGTGCTGGCCGTCACCTCGACCACCGTCACCGAGGGGATGTTCTCCTGCTCACCGAAGTCGACAGCGAGCGGGCTGCCGCTGTACCGCACCGGGCACGGGCCGGCTACCCGCTGCGCCCGGTGCAGATGACCCAGCGCCACGTAGTGCGCGGTGGCCGGAAAGACGGTGGCCGGAACGGCGTAGCCCAACACGGTGTGCGCGTCGCGCTCGCCACCACCGGTGGCCGCACCGGTCACCGTCAGATGCGCGGTGACCAGGTGCACCCGGTCCGGTTCGGTGAAACCCTCGGTCAGTCGCCCCAGCACCCGGCCCAGGTGGTCGGCGTACGTCTGGTTGGTCTCCGCGGCGGTCAGCTCGTACATCTCCAACGCGCGCACCGCGTACCGCTGGGACAGGAACGGCAACGCGGCCAGCCGCCACCGCTCGCCACCGGCGGTGGTGCCGTCGATGACGTGCTCGTCCGGGTTTTCCCGCACCCCGCCGCGCAGCGTGATGCCGGCGGCATCGGCCCACGGACGCAACGCGTCCAGCGCCGGGCCGTTGTCGTGGTTGCCGCCGATCGCCACCACGTCCGCGCCGGTACGCCGCAACGCCGTCAACGCCCTGGTGACCAGGCGGGTCGCCTCCGAGCTGGGCGCGGCGGTGTCATAGAGGTCACCGGCGACGATCACCAGATCCGGCTGTTCCGCACGGGCGATCTCGATCACCCCGGCCAGCACGGCCTTGTGCTCGTCGGCCCGGGACTGCCCCTTGAGCACCTTTCCCACGTGCCAGTCGGAGGTGTGCAGGATCTTCATGGCTGTGCCGGCCCCTAGCTAGAACGGGATGTCGTCGTCGGTGCCGCCGCCGGAGCCCACCACGGCGAACGGGTCGGCGGACTGGGTGATCGAGCGCAGCGTCTCCGATGGTGCCCGGCCCGCCTCGGAGACCCGGGTGGCCCAGGCCGGGAACGGGAACTCCAGGCAGAGCGGCACCGGAATGTCCGGCTGGTTGACGAACATGGTGCCCGGCTTGGCCAGCAACGCCCGCTGGCGCTGCGCGGGCGGCAGGAAGCCGTACTCCGGGCGGGACGCCTCGGCCGGGTCGAGCCGGCCGACCACCCGGATCGCCGAGTTGGTGACGATCCGCCGCTCCACCTCGCTCGCCGTCTGCTGCGCGCCGATCAGGATCACCCCGAGCGAACGGCCCCGCTCGGCGATGTCCAGCAGGACCTCCTTGATCGGCGAGGAGCCCTCCCGGGGGGCGTACTTGTTGAGCTCGTCGAGGACGACGAAGAGCAGCGGCTTGGCGGTGCCGGACTTCTCCTTGCGCTCGAACTCGCTCTTGAGCGTCACACCGACCACGAACCGCTGCGCGCGGTCGGGAAGGTTGTGCAGGTCGACCACTGTCACCTGGGCCGACTCGCTCGTGTTGATGGAGTGGGGGCGGCGGGTGGCGAGGTCGCCACGGATCAGCCGGGCCAGGTCCTTCTTGCTGCCGATCAACCGCCGGGCGAACGCGTTGACGGTGCCCAGCCCCACAGCGCTACCCGCCCAGTCGGAGCGGGTCTCGTCGTCGTTGAGCTGATCGACGATGTGGTCGACCAGATCGCCGTAGGAGCCGAGCCGCACCCCGTCGATGCTCACTCCGCCGTCGGCGGGCTGGGCGTAGCGGGCCAGGTGCGCGGCCACCGAGTGGACCACCATCGTGTACTGCTGGCGCTCGTCGTCGGCGTCGGCGAAGACGTACGGCAGCAGGCGGTCGGTGCAGAACTCGCTCAACGTCCAGTAGAACGCGTCGACCCCGGTGAGCCGGCTGCTCACATCCGGCGTGCCGGCCGAGTCACCGACCCGGGGCGGGGCGTACACCCGCACGTCGGGGAAGGCACCAGCGCTCAACCCGAGCTTCGCGTACGCGGCGCGGGTGGGCTCGTCGAGGCGGGTGTTCGGGTGGTCAAGGAAGAGCAGATCCTCGCCCTTGACGTTGAAGATCAGCGCCTTGGCGTTGACCGCGTCGCCGCCCAGCACGCCGGAGCGGAACACCGAGTAGAGCAGGAAGGTGGCGAAGCTGGTCTTGGTGGCCACCCCGGAGATGCCGGAGATCGAGACGTGCGCGCCCCGGCTGCCGTCGAGAAAGTCGGCGTTGAGGTAGACCGGAACCCCGTCCCGACCCATCCCCATCGGGATGCGCCGCTCCATCCGGTCGAAGTGCAGCGCGCGGGCCCGGGCGTCACCCTCGGCCCGGTGCACCACAGCGCCCGGGGTCGGCGGCACGTACAGCTCCGGATCGACCCGGGTGGTGGTCACCTCGGCCGCCTCCTGCACCTGCGCGGGCAGCGTGCCGTCGGCGATGGCGAACACGTCGGACTCGAACTGGGCGCCCTCGTGCCGAGCGCGGACCTGGGTGACCACCCCGGCGATCGTCACCGGCTCCCGGTCCGGCAGCTCGCGCCGGGTGACCACCACGTCGTCGAGCTGGAGGTAACTGCCCGGCGCGACGGCCGTCCAGAACTGCAACGGGGTGGCGTCGGCGGTGCCCAGCACGCGGCCGACCACCGCGCCCGGGCTGTCGAGCTCGGCGTCGGTCATCGGGCGGCTCGGGTCGGTCGGGCATCACGGTCGGCGCGCATGCAGTGCATCCTGCCCGAGGAGTACGACAGGTCGCCACGCGACGCGGCGGACGACACCATGCGCTGTCACACTCACAACGGTGGGTGTGTGCCCCGGCGACGGCGGGTTACGGGCGGGCGTGGCGGAGCATCAGGACGCCGTCGTCGGAGGCGAGCACGTGGCGCAGTGTCAGGTGCCGGGGCGGTGCGGTGTCGCCGGCGGTGATCCGGCCGGGGCCGGGCCCGGCCAGCAGCGGCGAGACGGTGAGGCACAGCTCGTCCACCAGGTCGGCGGCGGTGAGCGCGCCGAACAGGTGCGGACCGCCCTCGCAGAGCAGTTGGGTGAGCCCACGGCGGTGCAGCTCGGCGAGACCGGCGGCCAGGTCGACCCGCTCGGCGCCGCAGCGCAGCACGTCGGCGACGTCGGTCAGGCCGGGCGGTGGATCGGCGTCGGCGTGGGTGAGCACCACCGGGCGGGTCGGCGCGTCGGCGAAGGCGGCCTGCGCCGGGTCCAGGTCGAGGGAATGGGAGACGACCACCAGCGTCGGGTACTCCGCCAGCCCGTTGGCCAGACGCCAGGCTCGGCGGCGCTCGTTGAGCCGGACCGCCCGGTACTTCTCGTGGCGCAGTGTGCCGGCGGCCACCACCAGCGCGTCGCAGACCATCCGCAGCAGACCGAACACCCGCTTGTCCGGCTCGCCGGAGAGCCCGGCCGAGTAGCCGTCCACGGTCACCGCGCCGTCCAGGCTGGCCACGAAGTTCACCCGCAGTCGGGGCTCGTCGGCGCGGCCGTAGAGGGCGGTCAGCGCGGCGTCGTCGAGCGGCTGCGTCGACGGCTCGGGCCAGAGCCGTCGGATCGGAATTCCGACGGTCATTCGTCGGCCGGACCGGTGACCGGAGGGGTGGGTTCGGCGGTACGGTGCTGGCAGTCGCACCAGTTCCGGCCCGGGCAGTCGTCGTGTCGCCGGGCCCGGCACGCTCGGCAGATCATGCTCGCAGCCTAAGCCGCGGGAGGACAGGACAGCATGGCGCGTCAGATCTTCCAGCTGAAGATGTCCCTCGCCGGGACCCGCCCGCCGGTGTGGCGCCGGGTTCTCGTGCCGGCCGGCTACACGCTGGATCGGCTGCACCGGGTGGTGCAGCACGCGATGGGTTGGCGGGACTGCCACCTGCACTCGTTCGAGATCGACGCGGTGCAGTACGGCGAGCCGGACGCGGACGGGGAGTTGGGGTTGCGCGACGAGCTGGACGTGCGGCTCGACGCGGTGCTCGGCAAGGGCAGCCGGTTCTCCTACACGTACGACTTCGGCGACTGGTGGGAGCACGACCTGGTCGTGGAGGACGCGTTGACGGCCGACCCCGACGAGCGGTACCCGGTCTGCGTGGCCGGGGAGCGGGCCTGCCCGCCGGAGGGTGTCGGCGGGTCGTTGGGCTACCAGGCGCTCCTGGAAGCCGTGGACGACGAGAGCGACACGGCCGACCTGGTCAGCTCCCGCCACGCGATGCTGCGCGACTGGGCGGGTTCGACCTTCGACCCGTCCCGCTTCGACCCCACCCGCGCGACCACGCTCCTGCGCCACTTCTGCTGATCCACCACCCACCCCACCGCTGCCGCACCCGAGCGAGCGTTGTCGATCAAGAGGTTTGCGTCAGCTGGGCTCCGCTCTCTGACCGAAACTTCTTGATCACCCCGGTGGGGCGGGGGGTGTGGTTGGGGTTGGTGCGGTGGGAGTGGTCAGCGGTAACGATCTGGGAACGCTCCCAACGTCCTATTGACACTCCCGTTACCCGCCGGCAATCTCATGGGAGCGCTCCCGGAGGTGGCATGGGTCACTCACGCATCCCCGGCCTGGCGCGATGAGACACCCCCCACCACAACCACCCAGCCTCACCACCGGAAAGAGGGGTCAGCGCATGAGTGTCACCACGCGGCGTACCCGCCTGGCGGCCGCTGCCCTGGCCGCGATCACCGCAATCGGCGGACTCGCGGCCTGCGGCAACGACGACGACAAGCCAGCGGCCGGCGAAAAGCCCGCCAAGTTGGTCGTCGACACCTTCGGCGAGATGGGCTACGACGAGCTCGTCAAGCAGTACGAGAAGGACACCGGCATCAAGGTCGAGCTGCGCAAGACCGCGCAGCTCGGTGAGTACCGGCCGAAGCTGGTCCGCTACCTGGCCACCGGCAAGGGCGCGGCGGACGTCACCGCCCTGGAAGAGGGCATCCTCAACGAGTTCAAGCCCAACGCGCGTAACTGGGCCGACCTCGCTCCGCTGGTCGCCGACCACTCGAAGGAATACCTGCCCTGGAAGTGGGAGCTGGGCAAGGCGCCGGACGGTCGACTGATCGGCCTGCCGACCGACGTCGGCAGCCTCGCCGTCTGCTACCGCAAGGACCTGTTCCAGGCGGCCGGCCTGCCCACCGAGCGCGACCAGGTGTCGGCCCTCTGGCCGGACTGGAAGGGCTTCCACGACGCCGGTCTGAAGTACAAGCAGGGCAGCGGCGGCAAGGCGTTCATCGACTCGATCACCGCCGTCTCCAACGGTGTGCTCTTCCAGGGCAACGGTGACCTGTTCTACGACAAGGAAGACAACATCATCGCGGATACCAGCCCCGCGGTGAAGAACGCCTGGGACACCGCCACCTCGATGGCGGACATCTCCGCCAAGGCGTCCACCTGGTCGCCGGAGTGGTCGGGTGGCTTCAAGCAGGGCACCTTCGCTGCCACCTTCTGCCCGTCGTGGATGCTCGGCATCGTGTCGGACAACTCCGGTCCGGCCAACAAGGGCAAGTGGGATGTCGCGTCCGTGCCGGGCGGCGGCGGTAACTGGGGCGGCTCGTGGCTCGCGGTTCCGGCGCAGAGCAAGTACCCGAACGAGGCGGCGAAGCTCGCCGAGTACCTGACCAACGCGAAGAGCCAGGTCGAGGCGTTCAAGCTCAAGGGCCCGCTGCCCACGAACCTGGAGGCGCTGAAGAACGAGGCGTTCATCAGCTACACCAACGAGTACTTCAGCAACGCGCCGACCGGCAAGATCTTCGGCGAGAGCGTCGCCAAGATTCAGCCGACCCACCTGGGCCCGAAGCACCAGGCGGTGAAGGAGAACGCGCTCGAGCCGGCTCTGCGGGCGTTCGAGAACGGGCAGGCCGACAAGGCGAAGGCCTGGGAGCAGTTCACGAAGGACGCAAAGACTCAGGGTGCCTTCTGAGTGATTCCCTGCCGGTGGCGTTCGGGGCTTCCCGGACGCCACCGGCCGGTCCCCTCCGCGTAGCGCCCTGCGCGAGGGCCCCCGGGCCTCGCCGGAAAAGGAAATTCGCATGAGCCTGTCGGCCACGACGGCACGGCCGTCGCCAGCAGCACCGCCTTCTCCCGACGTCGATCGCCAACGTCGACGGGGAAGATTACTCAACCGCCTCGATGTCAAGTACTCGCCGTACCTCTACATCGCCCCGTTCTTCCTGATCTTCGGTGTGTTCGGGCTGTACCCGATGGTGCGTACCGCCTGGATGTCGCTGCACGACTGGGACATGATCGGCGACCACACGTTCATCGGCTTCGACAACTACACCCGGCTGGTGTCCGACGAGTACTTCTGGAACGCGCTGGTCAACACGTTCGGCATCTTCGCCCTGTCGACCATCCCGCAGTTGTTGCTCGCCCTCTTCCTGGCGAACCTGCTCAACCGGACCCTCCTGCGCGCCAAGACCTTCTTCCGGATGGCCATCTTCATGCCGAACGTGGTGTCGGTGGCCGCGGTCGCGATCGTCTTCGGGATGCTGTTCCAGCGGGAGTTCGGTCTGTTCAACTGGCTGCTCAGCTTCGTCGGTGTCGACCCGGTCGACTGGGACGGGCACCGGTGGAGTTCCTGGACGGCCATCTCCTCCATGGTCAACTGGCGGTGGACCGGGTACAACACCCTGATCCTGCTCGCCGGCATGCAGGCGATCCCGAAGGACCTCTACGAGGCCGCGGAGATCGACGGCGCCGGCCCGTGGCGACAGTTCTGGCAGATCACCCTGCCGATGCTCAAGCCCACCTTCATCTTCGTGGTCATCCTGTCCACGATCGGCGGCATGCAGCTCTTCACCGAGCCCCTGCTCTTCGGCAACGGCAACATCATCGGCGGCAACCAGCGGGAGTTCCAGACGCTGGCCATGTACATGTACGAGATGGGCATCGTGAACCTGAACACCGCCGGCTACGGAGCCGCGGTCGCCTGGGCGATCTTCATGATCATCATCGTGGTGTCGCTGTTCAACTTCCTACTCGTCCGCCGCTCGGCGAAGTGAGGAGAGATCGATGATCTCGGCTTCCCAGCGCCTGTGGCGCACCAGCCCGCTGACCTACCTGGCGCTCGTCCTGGCGGCACTGCTGTCGATCTACCCGTTCTACTACATGCTGGTGATCGGCAGCCGCAGCCTGGACAACATCAACGACGTGCCGCCGCCGCTGACCCCCGGTGGCGCGTTCGGTGACAACTTCCAGCGGGTGCTCGACAACGACGCCGCCAACTTCCTCACCGGCATGATGAACTCGATCATCGTCTCCTCGGTGGTCACCCTGTCGGTGGTGCTCACCGGTTCGCTGGCCGGGTTCGCCTTCGCCAAGCTGAAGTTCCGCGGCAGCAACGCCCTCCTGCTGGCGATCATCGTCACCATGATGATCCCGACCCAGATGGGGCTCATCCCGCTCTGGGGCATGATGCAGGACCTGGGGTGGTACGACACGCTCTACGCGGTCACCGTGCCGTTCCTGGTCACCGCCTTCGGCGTGTTCATGATGCGGCAGTACGCCAGCCAGGCGATCTCCGACGAGCTGATCGAGGCCGGTCGCGTCGACGGGGCCAGCACGTTCCGGATCTACTGGAGCATCGTGCTGCCCGCGCTGCGTCCCGCCGCCGGCGTGCTCGGTCTGCTGACCTTCATGGAGACCTGGAACTCGTTCCTCTGGCCGTACGCCATCCTCACCCCGGAGAACCCGACCCTCCAGGTCTCGCTCTCCTTCCTCTCGTACGCCTACTACACCGACTACTCCCAGGTGTTCGCCGCCACGGCGATCGGCACCATCCCCCTGGTAATCGTCTTTCTCGTGTTCGGCCGCCAGATCATCGGCGGGATCATGGAAGGTGCCGTCAAGTCGTGAGCAACCCCGCCAGCCCACCCGCCGTCGATGTCCTCGACGAGCGTCCCGGGCTGACCTTTCCACCCGGATTCCTCTGGGGGGCCGCGACGGCGGCATACCAGATCGAGGGGGCGGCAGCCGTGGACGGCCGCACCCCGTCGATCTGGGACACCTTCAGCCACACCGACGGTCGGGTCCTCTTTGGGCACACCGGCGATGTGGCGTGCGACCACTACCACCGCCTCGGCGAGGACGTCGCGCTGATGGCCGAGCTGGGCCTCAAGTCGTACCGTTTCTCGGTCTCCTGGTCCCGGGTGCAGCCCGGCGGCGTCGGCGCGGCCAACCCGCAGGGCCTGGTCTTCTACCAGCGACTCGTCGACGAGCTGCTGGCCAACGGCATCGAGCCGTGGCTCACCCTCTACCACTGGGATCTGCCGCAGCCGCTCGAAGACGCCGGCGGTTGGCCGGCCCGGGACACCGCGGCCCGCTTCGCCGACTACACGAGCCTGATGGCCGACGCGCTCGGTGACCGGGTGCGCTACTGGACCACGCTGAACGAGCCGTGGTGCTCGGCGTTCCTCGGCTACGGCTCCGGCGTGCACGCCCCCGGCCGCACCGACGGAGCGGACGCGGTGCGCGCCGGCCACCACCTGATGCTCGGTCACGGCTTGGCCGTGCAGGCGCTGCGGGCCGCCCGGCCGGGCGCCGAGGTGGGCGTGACAGTCAACCTCTACCCGGTCGACCCGGCCAGCGACAGCCCCGCCGACGTGGACGCGGCGCGGCGTATCGACGGGTTGGCCAACCGGTTCTTCCTGGACCCGCTGCTGCGGGGGTCGTACCCGGAGGACCTGGTGGCCGACCTCAGCACGGTGACCGACTTCGAGCACGTGCACGACGGCGACCTGGCGACCATCTCCACGCCGCTGGACCTGGTCGGGGTCAACTACTACAGCCGGCACGTGGTCGCCGCGCCGGTCGAGGGCGTGGAGGCCGACCCGGCCCCCTCGTGCTGGCCGGGCAGCGAGGACGTCCGGTTCGTCACCCGTGGCGTTCCGGTCACGGACATGGGCTGGGAGATCGACGCCCCGGGTCTGACCGAGACGCTGCGCCGGGTGCACGACTACACCGAGCTGCCCCTGTACGTCACCGAAAACGGCTCCGCGTTCGTCGACTCGGTGGTCGACGGGCAGGTCGACGACGTCGATCGGCTGGCCTACTTCGACGCCCACCTGCGCGCCGCCCACGAGGCGATCGACGCCGGAGTGCCTCTGCGGGGATACTTTGCCTGGTCGCTGATGGATAATTTCGAATGGGCCTGGGGTTACACCAAGCGGTTCGGCATGATCCACGTCGACTACGACAGTCAGGTCCGCACCCCCAAGTCCAGCGCCAAGTGGTACGCCTCGGTGATCCGGCGCAACGGTCTGGCCGCACAATAGGCTCGGGCCAGCCATCAGGACGGCCCCGGCGTCCACCTCCCGCAGGTGGCGCCGGGTCCGCCCGCCGTCGGAGGAGCACACGATGACAACGCAGCGCACCCGGTCGCTCGGGCGCCCGACCCTCGACGCGGTCGCGGCGCGTGCCGGCGTCGGCCGGGGCACAGTCTCCCGCGTGGTCAACGGCTCGCCCCAGGTCAGCCCGGAGGCCCGCGCCGCGGTCCAACAGGCCATCGCAGAGCTGGGGTACGTGCCGAACCGGGCCGCCCGTGCGCTCGTCACCCAGCGGACCGACTCCGTCGCGCTGGTGGTCTCCGAATCCGGCGAGCGGGTCTTCACCGAGCCGTTCTTCGCCTCGATCGTGCGGGGGATCAGCTCGGGGCTGCTGGAGACGCCGATGCAGCTCTGGCTGGCCATGGCCCAGTCGCCGGTGGAACGGGAGCGCGTCGAGCACCACCTCACCAACCAGCACGTCGACGGCGTACTACTGCTGTCGTTGCACGACTCCGACCCGCTGCCGACGCTGCTGGAGGAGCGCGGCCTGCCCGCCGTGCTCGGCGGTCGGCCCGCCCGGATGCTGCAACCCGGCGCCCAACCGGCCTGGTTTGTCGACGTGGACAACGTTGGCGGGGCCCGGCAGGCGGTGGAGTACCTGGCGAGACAGGGCCGGCGACGCGTCGCCACCATCGCCGGTCCGCAGGACATGGGTGCGGGGCTGGCCCGTCTGGCTGGCTACACCGATGCGGTCAAGGCCACCGGCGCCAGCGTCAACCCCGACCTGATCGCGTACGGCGACTTCAGTGAGGGTAGCGGCGCGGCTGGAATGCGCCGACTGCTGGATGTCTGCCCGGACCTCGACGCGGTCTTCGTCGCGTCCGACCTCATGGCGTTCGGCGCGCTGCGTACCCTGCGTGAGGCCGGCCGGCGTGTGCCCGAGGACGTCGCGGTGATCGGCTTCGATGACGCGACCATCGCCCGACAGGCTGAGCCGCCGTTGACCACTGTCTTCCAGCCGGTGGAGGAGATGGGCCGGCAGATGGCCCGCCTGCTGGTGGCCCGGATCCGTGGCGAGGAGCTACCCGCCTCCCACATCCTCCTGGACACCCAACTGATCCACCGAGCCTCCGCCTAACCCCACCCCCACCCCCACCCCCACCCCACCCCACCCCGCAGCGCCCCGCGCCCAGCGTGTGTCGATCATGGGGTTGGCCTGGACATTTCCGTGTGGTGGCGTGCGAGCGCGGGACGTGCGGGTGCGGTGGGGCAGGGGCAGGGGCAGGGGCAGGGGCAGGGCGGGGCGGGGCGTGGGGCGGGCGGGGTTACGGGGCCCAGCGGCGTAGTTCGCGCTTGGCCAGGGAGTTGCGGTGCACCTCGTCGGGCCCGTCGGCCAGGCGCAGGGTGCGGGTCTGCGCCCAGAGGGCGGCCAGTGGCGTGTCCTGGCTGACACCGGCGCCGCCGTACCCCTGGATAGCCTTGTCGATCACCCACTCCGCCATCGCCGGCGTGCCGATCTTGATGGCCTGGATCTCGGTGTGCGCGCCCTTGTTGCCGACGGTGTCCATCAGCCAGGCCGTCTTGAGCACCAGCAGCCGGGCCTGCTCGATGCGGACCCGGGACTCGGCGATCCACTCCCGGACCACGCCCTGCTCGGCCAGCGGTCGGCCGAAGGCGATCCGTTCGTTGGCGCGGCGGCAGAGCAACTCCAATGCCCGCTCCGCCATTCCGATCAATCGCATGCAGTGGTGGATCCGGCCCGGCCCGAGCCGGGCCTGGGCGATGGCGAAGCCGGTACCCTCGGCGCCGATCAGGTTCTCCGCTGGCACCCGGACGTCGGTGAAGTCGATCTCGGCGTGCCCGCCGTGCGAACCGTCGGTGTAGCCGAAGACGGTCATGCCCCGGCGCACTGTCACCCCGGGGGTGTCGCGGGGGACCAGCACCATGCTCTGCTGGCGGTGCCGGTCAGCGGTGGGGTCGGTCTTGCCCATCACGATGAAGATCTCGCAGCGCGGGTCCATGGCCCCGGACGACCACCACTTTCGTCCGTTGATCACGTACTCGTCGCCGTCGCGGGTGATCCGGGTGGCGATGTTGGTGGCGTCGGAGGAGGCGACATCCGGCTCGGTCATGCAGAAGGCCGAGCGGATCTCGCCCTCCAGCAGCGGCATCAGCCAGCGCTGTTGCTGCGCCTCCGAACCGAACTCGGCCAGCAACTCCATGTTGCCGGTGTCCGGTGCCGCGCAGTTGACCGCCTCCGGCGCGAGGTGCGGGCTGCGCCCGGTCAGCTCGGCCAGGGGGGCGTACTGGAGGTTGGTCAGGCCGGCGCCGTAACGCGGGTCGGGCAGGAAGAGGTTCCACAGGCCGCGCTTGCGGGCCTCCGTCTTCAGTTCGGCCAACACCGGGGTACGCGACCACGGGTCCCCGGCGGCCACCTGTTCGGCGTGCACGGCCTCGGCCGGGTAGACGTGCTCGGTCAGGAACCGGGTCAGCTCGGCGCGCAGCTCTTCGGTCCGGCTGTCGTATGAGAAGTCCATCACCGCTCCCTGGCGGCGGTAAGCCCGTGCGCGACCAGCGGTGCCACCATTTCGCCGATCCGGTCGAAGCCCTCGCCGAGCGTCTGCCCGAGCGTGTGGCGGTAGTGGATGCCCTCGCAGATGACCGCGAGCTTGAAACAGCCCAGCGCCACGTGCCAGTGCAGCGGCCCGACGTCGACATCGCTGCGGCCGGCGTACCTGTCGATCAGTTCGCTGCCGGTGGGGAAGCCGGCGCGCGGGCCGAGCCCGTCGGCGACGGGGTTGCTCGCGGCGGTGTCGCTGCCACCGAGCACGTCCCAGTAGGTCAGCAGCAGCCCCAGGTCGGCGAGGGGGTCGCCGAGGGTGGCCATCTCCCAGTCGAGCACCGCGTGCACGGCCACCGGGTCGGCTGAGGCGAGGAGGTTGTCCAGCCGGTAGTCGCCGTGCACGATCCGGCCGGCGTTCGCGCCCTCCGGTGCGGTCGCCGCGAGCAGGTCACGCAGCTCGTCGATGCCGGGCAGCGGCCGGCTTCGGGAGCGGTCGAGCTGCCCGGACCAGCGGCGGACCTGCCGGGCGAGGTAGCCCTCGGGGCGGCCGAAGTCAGCCAACCCGACGCTCGACGGGTCGACGCTGTGGAGCGCGGCCAGCGTGTCCATCATCGCCATGGCCAGTGCGCGGCGGCGCTCGTCGCCCAGCGGGTCGGTCTGCGCGCGGGTGCGGAACACCTCGCCGGGCATCCGCTCCATGAGGTAGAACGGCGCGCCGATCACCTCGGGGTCGGTGCAGAGCAGCAGCGCGCCCGGGACCGGGACCTCGGTCGGCGCCAGCGCCGAGATGACCCGGAACTCGCGCGCCATGTCGTGCGCGGTCGCCAGGACGTGGCCCAGCGGGGGGCGGCGCAGCACCACCTCGCGGTCGCCGAGGCGCAGCAGGTAGGTGAGGTTGGACTTGCCGCCCGCGATCAGCTGGGCCCGCAGCGGCCCGACGGCCAGCTCGGGTCGGTGCTGTGCCAGATGGTCGGCGAGACGGTCAAGGGCCAGCCCCGCTGGGGAGACGGCCGGGGCCTCCGGCCGTGACTCGTCGACGGCCGGATCGCTCATCGGACTAGTTGATTGCAGCCCGCTCACGTTGTCAAGGTCAGAATTTCCGCTCGGGACATGCCCCTGCAACAGGGACGAAATGGTCAACTACCAGGCTGTGGTCAGCCTGCCGGTCGCTTCTCTGCCGGCCCGCCGAGCGGAGGGACAGACATGTTGCTGCGAGTTCGGGTCACCCTGCCGGACCGTCCGGGCACCCTCGGTCAGGTCGCCCGCACCTTGGGCGTCTCCGGGGCGGACATCGTCCAGGTGGTGGTCCTCGAACGGCTCGGCGGGCGCGCGGTGGACGACTTCACTGTCGTCTGGCCGGGTGCGGCGCGGGTGGAGCGGCTGCTGGCTGGCCTCGCGGCGATACCGGGGGTGCGGGTGGACGGTGTGTGGCGGGCGATCGGCGCGCCCACCACCACCGGTCAGGACGCGGAGCTGTTGGCCCAGGTCGCGGCCAACCCGGCCGACGGGTTGGCCACCCTGGTCGACGCGGTGCCGGGGCTGCTGGCCGCCGACTGGGCAGTGGCCGCCGTGGTGCCGGTCGACTGGGCCTCGCGCAGCGGGGGCGGCGGGGCGACCGTGGGGTACGCGAGCTGGCGGGTTCCCGTACCCGCGCGGTTGCCGGAGGTGACCCCGCTGCGCGGTCGGTCGATGACCACGCCCGACGGGACCCACCACGCGATCACGCCGTTCGGCCGGGCGGGCCTGGTGCTGGTGGTGGCCCGTGAGCGCAACGAGACCCTCTCCGCCGCGGCGTTCCACAGCACCGAGGTGGATCGGCTCACCCAGCTCGTCCGCGCCTGCGCGGTGATCCTCGGTGACCGACTCGATCTCGTCGGTTCGCCGCCGGTGGTCGCCGGCCCCTGAGCGGCCGAGGAGTTCCCGGGCCGACACCGCCGGGCAACCGGGCGGCAACAGGCGGGGGTGAGGCTCTTACCGGGGAAGGGAGCCAACCATGACGTTGTGGCGGATCCGAGCGACGGTGGACGACCGACCGGGTTACCTGTCGGTGCTCACGGCGAGCCTCGCGCTGCGTGGGGTCAACATCCTCACCGTGCAGGTGCAGCCCACCGAGCAGGGCGCGGTGGACGATTTCCTGGTCGACGCGCCGGACGCGCTCGACGAGGCTGGGCTGATCGCCGCCGTCGAGCGGGGTCGGGGCCGGGACTGCTGGGTGGCGCGCAGCGAGGCGCGTGGTCTGGCCGACCAGCCCACCCGGGTGCTCGGGCTGGCCAACCGGTTGGTGCGTGACCCGGACGCGACGGGCGAGGCGTTGCGGACGCTGCTCGCCGCCGACGTCGTCAGCTGGCGACCAGCGTCGGTCGGCGGCGAACGGGGGATCACCGGGGCGAGCATGCTGTTGGCGGACCCGGCGGGCGGTTCGTTCGCGCTGCGCCGGGCCGCGCCCGACTTCACCCCGGCGGAGTACGCACGGGCGCAGGCCCTCGTCGAGCTGGCCGCCACTGTGGCGCGCCGGGCCGTCGAACAGGTGACAGTGGTGCTGCCCGACGGCGCGGAGGTGGCCGTCCGTCCGGCGAGCGCCCACGATCTGCCCGGCGTGGTGGAGCTGCACGAGGCGTGCTCGCCGCGTAGCCGTCAGCGGCGTTACCTGGGCGGGGCGGCGCTGCCGCAGCCGGCCCGCCTGCGTCGACTGCTGGAGCCGAGCCGAGGGCTGACGCTGATCGCCAGCAGCACCGGCTCCGACGGCGCGGCCGAGTCGGTGGTCGCCATGGTGAACCTGCTCGGCGAGGGCGACGAGGCGGAGGTGGCGCTGCTGGTGCGCGACGACTGGCAGCGGCGTGGGCTCGGCTCGGCGTTGCTGCGCCGGGTGGTTCAGCACGCCGACCGGTCCGGGTACGCGGCGCTGGTGCTGCACGTGCAGGCCACGAACGACCCGATGCTGCGGACGCTGCACCGGCTGGGCCGGCGCACCGTTGTGGAACGCGACGGCGGGCTGCTCACCCTCACCGTGCCGCTCGCTGTCCCCGCCGGGGCGGACCGGACGGGCGCGTTCGCCTAGGGCCCTGCTCAGGGCCTGGGCGGCTCGCGGCGGCCCGAGACGCAGAACCGGTTGCCCTCCGGGTCGGCGAGCACCACGTACGGCGGCTCGGTCGGGTGTGGGTCGGTGGGATAGTGCCGCCAGTCGACGATCCGCGCGCCGAGGGCGAGCAGCCGGTCAAGTTCCTCGTCGAGGGGTCGGTCGCCGGCGTCCAGATCCAGGTGGAGCCGGGGGAACTCCCGCACGGGGCTCTCGCTGAGGTCCATCGCGAGGCCTGCGCCCGGCACCCCGGGCGGCGGCTCCAGCACGATCCACTCGTCGCCGGTGAATCGGGGCTCGCGGCGACGGTAGCCGAGGGCCGCGGCCCAGAACGTTCCGGCCCGTTCGGCGTCGGCCACGCCCAGGGAGAGCTGTGCGATCAGTGCCATCTCCCGACGGTACGTGGCGACGAGAGCCCCTTGTGCGCGGCGAGCCTCCACAAGGGGCCCGGTCGTCAGGTGCTGGGGTAGCTGCTGTAGTCGGGGAAGTTGCCGTAGAGCCGGCTGTCTCCGCCGACGGTGACGGCCTGCACCAGCAGGTCGCCGCCGACGAACGCGCCCTTCCAGGAGGCGCCCCGCCCGCCGAACGGTTCGTCCCGGTCGCCGCGTGAGCGTGGCTTGTTGATGCCCACCTTGAACGCCTGAAGGTCCACGGCGAGCTTGCCGGCCTCGTCGGTGTCGTCGCAGGCGAGTGAGGCGACCAGCGCGCCGTTGGAGGCGTTCATCGCGGCCAGCAGCTCGTCGGTGGTGTCCACCACGACGATCGTGTCGACCGGACCGAACGGCTCGGCGTGCATCAGTCGGGACCGTCCGGGCGGGGCGAGCAGCACCGACGGCGCCACGTACGCCGAGGTGTCCTGCCCGGGCAGGAACGGCGCGCCGGCGAGTTTGCCCCGGTGCAGGGGGATCGCGCCGCCACGGACCGCCTCGTCGACGGTGCGGCGGAGCTCGTCGGCCTTGGTGGCGCTGATCAGCGGACCGAAGTCCAGCTCGGGCAGCGGGTCACCGGCGGCCCAGTCGTCACCGACGGCGAGCGGGTGACCGAAGCGGACCGAGCGGACGACCGGCAGGTACATGTCGAGGAACTCGTCGACGAGGTCGCGCTGCACCACGAACCGGGGGTACGCGGTGCAGCGCTGCTTGCCGTACTCGAAGCCCTTCCTGAGGTGCGCGGCGAGCAGGTCCCACTGGGAGAAGTTCCAGATGCCCCAGGCGTTGAGGCCCTCCTGCTCGATGAAGTGCCGCTTGTCGCTGTCGAGCAGAGCGGCGGCCACCTTGCCGCCGTTGGAACGGCCGCCGACGAACGCCACAGCGCCGATCTCGGGTGCCCGGACCAGCACCTCGGACAGTTCCGCGCCGCTGCCGGAGACGAGCGTGGCGGGCAGTCCGGCCCGGCGCATCAGCGCGTGCGCGACGGTCAGGCACACCGCGCCGCCCTGGGACGGGGTCTTGGCGATGACCGCGTTGCCGGCCAGGAGCTGCACCAGTTCGGCGTGCACCAGCACGCTCATCGGGTAGTTCCACGACGCGATGTTGCTGACCGGGCCGGGCAGCGGCTCGCGGCCGTCGGCGAGCATCCGGTCGATCTCGCCCGCGTACCAGCGGACGCCGTCGAGCGCCCGGTCCACGTCGGCGCAGGCCAGCCGCCACGGCTTGCCGATCTCCCACACCAGCAGCAGGGCGAGCAGGTCGCGGTGGGCGGTGAGCGAGTCCAGGGCCTCGGCGACCCGGGCCCTGCGGTCGGCCAGCGGGGTCCGGGCCCAGGCCCGGTGCGCGGCGGCGGCGTGGGCGACCGCGGCGCGCGCGGTGGTCGCGTCGACCCGGGGCAGGTTGATGAGGACGGTGTTGTCCACCGGGGTGCGGACCGGGGCGGGCTGGCCGACCGCCCGCCATTCGCCCTCGACCAGGTTGTGCAGGGTGGTGACGCCGTCGACCTCGGCGCCGAACGCCTCCGGGGCGACGGTCACCGCGCGGGCCAGGATGTCGGCCCAGGCGGTGTCGTCGGCGAGTCGTAGTGCCATCGCTTCTCCTCAGGGTTGACCAGGGAGCGGCGGCGTCGACGGCACCGCTGGTGAGCGGTACTGTCTCGCGCTTCGTAGCGGGTCAGCAACAGTACGTTTGTCTGGCTGGTCGCCGGAGCGCTCGATCGGTGCGAAATGTATCGCGGACGCTCCCACCGTGAGCTGCGCAAACGTCTTTCACAAATCGAGATACATCGATGGTGTGAAATCGTCCGCAGTGGTTACTCGCGAGTACGGAAGTGGCGCGGCGCGCGTCGGCCCCGATCGGCAGGCTTCCCAACCAGCGACCCGCCCATTACATTGTCGGTTATCCATGGGAGCGCTTCCATGACCCATGGTCACACCGCCACCCCGCTGTCGCCGGTGGCCGTGCCGCCCGTACGCCGTCCCGCGTCGGTGCGACCGCCGGCGGCGCCTCCGACAGGAGTCCGCCATGCGCCACCTGACCCGGCCGTTCAGCGGCCAGCCCGGCCGGTCGCCGGCCGCCGACCAGCCCTGGCCGCGGCGGCTGCTGGCCCTCGGCGTCGCGCTGCTCACCGGCGCGTCCCTCGCGGTGACCGCGCCACCGTCCAGGCCCGCGTCCGCCGCGCCGGCTGCGACCTACAACTACGCCGAGGCGTTGCAGAAGTCACTGCTCTTCTACGAGGCGCAGCAGTCCGGTCCACTGCCCGACTGGAACCGGGTCTCCTGGCGCGGAGACAGCGCGCTCACCGACGGCGCCAGCGCGGGCGTGGACCTCACCGGCGGCTGGTACGACGCCGGCGACCACGTGAAGTTCGGTTTCCCGATGGCGTTCAGCGCCACGATGCTCGCCTGGGGCGCTGTCGAATACCGCAGTGGTTACACCTCGTCCGGGCAACTGCCGCACCTGCTCAACAATCTGCGCTTCGTCAACGACTACTTCATCAAGGCGCACCCGTCGGCCAACGTCCTCTACGGACAGGTCGGCAAGGGCGACGACGACCACAAATGGTGGGGTCCGGCCGAGGTGATGCAGATGGCGCGGCCCGCTTACAAGATCGATGCGAGCTGTGGCGGCGCGGACCTGGCGGGGGAGACGGCGGCCGCCATGGCCGCCTCCTCGATGGTGTTCCGACCCACCGATGCGGCCTACGCCGACAAGCTGCTCGGGCACGCCCGGCAGCTCTACACCTTCGCCGACACGGTGCGGAAGGCCTACCACGAGTGCATCACCGACGCCACGAGCTTCTACCGCTCGTGGAGCGGCTGGCAGGACGAGCTGGTCTGGGCCGCGATCTGGCTGCACCGGGCCACCGGCGAGGCCAGCTACCTGGCCAAGGCCGAGAGTGAGTACGACAAGCTCGGCACCGAGAACCAGACCACCACCCGCTCCTACAAGTGGACAATCGCCTGGGACAACAAGCAGTTCGGCGCGTACGTGCTGCTGGCCAACCTGACCGGCAAGCAGAAGTACGTCGACGACGCCAACCGGTGGCTTGACTACTGGACCGTCGGGGTGAACGGGCAGCGGGTGCCGTACTCGCCCGGCGGGATGGCGGTGCTCGACTCCTGGGGCGCGCTGCGCTACGCCGCGAACACCTCCTTCGCCGCGCTGGTATACAGCGACAAGACCACCGACACCACCCGCAAGGCGCGCTACCACGACTTCGCCGTCCGGCAGATCAACTACGCGCTCGGCGACAACCCGCGCAACTCCAGCTACGTCATCGGGTTCGGCGCCAACGCACCGAAGAACCCGCACCACCGCACCGCGCACGGCTCCTGGTGGGACAGCCAGACCGTGCCGGTGGAGACCCGGCACACCCTTTACGGTGCGCTGGTCGGTGGCCCGTCCTCGGCCAACGACGCGTACAGCGACAGCCGGTCGGACTACGTGATGAACGAGGTGGCCACCGACTACAACGCCGGCTTCACGTCCGCGCTGGTCCGGCTGACCTCCGAGTACGGCGGCACGCCGCTGGCGAACTTCCCGGTCGCCGAGACGCCGGACATCGACGAGCTGACCGTGGAGACCACAGTGACGCAGGCCGAACCTCGGGCCACCGGGCTCAAGGTGATGGTCTACAACAAGTCCGCGTTCCCGGCCCGCGCGCTGGCCGACGGCCGGTTCCGGTACTACTTCCGGCCCGACGGCACCGGCCCGGTGCAGGTCACCGCCGGCTACACCCAGGGCTGCCCGTCCCCGACCACCGCCAAGCAGTTCAGCGGGGACATCTGGTACGTCGAGGTGGACTGCGCCGGGTACACCATCGCTCCGGCGGGTCAGTCGCAGCACCGGATGGAGGTCCAGTTCAAGATCGGCGTGCCGGAGGGCGGCACCTGGGACCCGACCAACGACCCGTCGTACCAGGCCACCGCCGGGCCGAACCGGAAGGTGCCGCTCTACTCCGGCGCCACCCGGGTCTGGGGCGAGGAGCCGGGCCCGGTCGTCCCGGACACCACCAAGCCGACCGTCCCGGGTACCCCGGTGGCGTCCAACCTCGGCCCCCGCACTGTCACCCTGACCTGGGCGCCGTCCACCGACAGCGGCGGCAGCGGCCTGGCCGGCTACGACGTCCGCGAGGTCCAGGTCAACAGCGACACGGTCCTGGTCCGGCCGGTCACCGGCACGACGTTGACCATCACAACGCTGCTGCCAGCGACGTCGTACGAGTTCACCGTCGTGGCGCGCGACGGCGTCGGCAACACGTCGGCCGCCTCACCGAAGCTCACGGTGACCACGCCGCCGGCCGGCACCGCCGACACCACAGCGCCGAGCACCCCCGGCACGCCGGTCGCCTCGGCCGTCACCGCCACCGGGCTCACCCTGGCCTGGACCCCATCGACCGACAACGTGGGCGTCACCGGTTACCGGGTCTACCGCGAGGCCGGCGCCACCGACGTGCTTGTCGGCTCGCCGACCGGCAGCACCCAGGCGGTGTCCGGGTTGACGGCCTCCACGGCGTACCAGTTCTACGTGGTAGCGGTGGACGCGGCGGGCAACACCTCCGCGGCGTCCACGCCGGTCTCGGTGACCACCGCGGCCCCGCCGGTCGGTGGCACCTGCACGGTGGGGTACGCCACCACCGACTGGGGCGGCGGCTTCACCGCCAACGTGTCGATCACCAACACCGGCACCACCGCTATCAACGGCTGGACCCTGCGGTTCAGCTTCCCCGGCGGGCAGAGCGTCAGCCAGGGCTGGTCGGCGGCGATCAGCCAGAGCGGCGCGGCGGTCACCGCCACGAACCTGTCCTACAACGGCACGATCGCGGCCGGCGCGTCGGTGAGCTTCGGCTTCAACGGCACGTACAGCGGCGCCAACCCGAAACCGACCGCCTTCACCGTCAACAACACCACCTGCACCGTGTCCTGAGCCCATCCCGGGCAGTCGCGGCCGGTCACCGTCCCCGGTGGCCGGCCGCGAACGACCACCGGGAACGCTTGTCAGCCGGCCCGGTAGGAAAGGTAGTAGCCCTCGTGCGGCCAGCTGTGGAAGTTGTTGAGCTCGGACGCAGCGCCGGTGCAGTCGGAGGTCCGGTAGCCAGAGACGGAACCGAAGCCGTTCCAGCCGATCGCCCAGATCGCCTCGGCCGGGACCGGGCGGCAGATGCCGTCGCGCGTGGCCTGCCTGCCTACGATGATCTGCGTGTAGGCCTGGTAGAAGACGAGGCCGGTGTCGGGAACCTTGAGCGTCTCGACAGCGGCTGCGGGCGACGCCGGTATCGTCACGGTCAGTGTGGTGATCAAAGCGGCGGCGAGACCCGCAGCGATTCGGCTGGTGAATCTGCGCATGAGCTTCCCTTCCTAACGGTGTTCAGGGACGGGGCCGGAGCTCTTTCAGCCCAGAGGCAGATTGATTTGCGTCGATTATATTCCTCATGTCAACCAACCCGCTGCTGATCGCTGTCGCTGAGCGGCCCGAAAGCAGAGGTGGCTGGAAGTTGGTCGCCTGGGGGCACCGCGACGAGATCTTGGACAGTTACCGTTCCGCGCGGACGGAAACTGGATGGCCGACCCTCGCGGGCGAACTCGGGTGGATAGGTCGGGGGGATTCCGGGCAAGCTGCGGTCGTGCGGGAGTTGCTGACCGTCGGGCACGGCGCGGCCGATCGGGGCCGGCTGGGAGAGTTGCTGACCGGGGCGGGGATCGCCCAGGTGGTGGACGTGCGGCGATACCCAGCCAGCCGCACCAACCCGGACGTCCGCCGGGAGGAACTCGAACGGTGGCTGCCCGAGTGCGGCATCGACTACCGCTGGGAGCCGCGGCTCGGCGGACGACGGCACGTCCCGGCCGGGGAGCCGGAGCCGGACACCTGGTGGACGGTCGCGGCGTTCCGGGCGTACGCCGCCCACACCCGGACGGCCGAGTTCGACGACGCGCTCGCCGAGGTGCTCGCCGGGGCGGATAGTCGGACCACCGCGATCATGTGCAGTGAGAGCGTGTGGTAGCGCTGCCACCGGCGGTTGATCGCCGACGTCGCGACGCTGAGCAGCGGAGTCTCCGTGGCGCACCTGATGCCGGACGGCCGCCTCAGCCCGCACCGGCCGGCCGAGGGTGCCCGCCGACTGCCCGACGGCCACCTGCTGTGGGACGACTGAGTCACTCCACGAGGTCGTCGGCGAGCAGGTCCATCAACAGACCGTCGTGCCAGCGGCCGTCCGCACCGCGCTCGTAGCGGCGCAGCACCCCCACCGGTCGAAAACCAACCTTCGCGTACGCCCGGATGGCGGCGCTGTTCGCCGCGGCCGGGTCGATGGTGAAACGGTGGTGGCCGTACTCGTCGATCAGGTGTCGGGCCAGGGTGCGGATCGCGTCACCACCGAGGCCGGCGCCGCGCTCCGCCGGGTCGAGGAAGACGTCCAGGCTGGCGTGCCGGTAGTCCGGGTCCGCCTCGGCGTGCCACTGGATCGCGCCGACGACCCGGCCGTTGTGCTCGATGGCGTACACGTGCAGGTCGGCGTCGGCGAGGTCGGCACGCACGGAGTCGGCCAGGTCGTCGCCGCCCCGCCACCACCGGCGTACCTCCGGGTCGGCCCGGATCGCGGCGAGGGCCGGCACGTCAGCGACCGTCGCCGGTCGTAGTGTCACCGCCCGCCCTCGCAGCATCCGGCTCAGCCCCGCATCTCGCCGTGCTCGATGCAGATCGCCGACCAGCCCACCGGCAGCACCTGAACCTTCATCCGGCGACGGCAGCGGGGGCAGAACCGGGGCGGCTCCAACTGGCGGGCCGACGCGCAGGCCGGGTGGACGGTGGCCGTCGCCGGCTCACCGCACCTGTCGCACCACAGCTCCGTCGTCGTCATTGTCGTCACAGCGTGGCGGAGAGCGCCTTGACCGGCATCTTCAACTCGTCCAACAGCTCCAGGTCGGCCGTCGCCGGTCGACCCAGCGTGGTCAGGTAGTTGCCGACGATCACCGCGTTGATGCCACCGAGCAGACCGTCGCGGGTGCCCAGGTCGCCGAGGGTGATCTCTCGGCCGCCCGCGTACCGGAGAATGGTCCGTGGCATGGCCAGCCGGAACGCGGCGATGGCCCGCAGCGCGTCCTTGCCCTCCACCACCGGGCGATCACCGAGCGGCGTACCGGGACGCGGGTTGAGGAAGTTGAGCGGCACCTCGTGCGGGTTGAGCTCGGCGAGCTGCGCGGCGAACTCGGCCCGCTGCTCGACGGTCTCACCGAGGCCGAGGATGCCACCGCAGCACACCTCCATGCCGGAGTCGCGGACCATCCGCAGCGTCTCCCAGCGCTCCTCCCAGGAGTGCGTGGTGACCACGTTGGGGAAGTACGACCTGCAGGTCTCCAGGTTGTGGTTGTAGCGGTGCACGCCCATGTCGACGAGGTCGTCAACCTGCTCCTTGGTGAGCATGCCCAGCGACGCGGCGACCTGGATGTCGACAGCCGCTTTGATGGCGGCTACGCCCTCGCGCATCTGCTTCATCAGCCGGGCGTCTGGACCGCGGACCGCGGCGACGATGCAGAACTCGGTCGCCCCGGTCGCGGCGGTCTGCTTCGCCGCCTCGACCAGCGACGGGATGTCCAGCCAGACCGAGCGCACCGGCGAGGTGAACAGGCCCGACTGCGAGCAGAAGTGGCAGTCTTCCGGGCAGCCGCCGGTCTTGAGCGAGACGATGCCCTCGACCTCGACCTCCGGGCCGCACCAGCGCATCCGCACGTCGTGAGCGAGCTGGAGGGCGGCGGGCAGGTGCTCGTCGGGCAGGTTCAGCACGGCGAGGATGCCGGCCTGATCGAGGCCGACACCGTCACCCAGGACCTGGGTCCGGGCCTGGTCGAGGATCTCTGGCATGGCTCGTACCCTACAAGGCTCTCCGATCAGCCTGAATGACCTGGCGGCCCGTCGGTGCCTCGCACCGAGTGGAATCGTCGGGCCGATGGCGGCGGGTGGTAATTTCGCCCGGCGGGTGTCGGGCTGACCGGCACACACAGCGGGGGAGGGTGACGGTGGCGGACTGGCTGGCGGCGCTCGACCGCCGCGCCGAGCTGCGGGCGAAGGCCGGGCTCACCAGGCGACTGCATCCGCGTCCGGCCGACGATCAGATGACCGATCTGGCCGGCAACGACTACCTCGGCCTGGCCACCCACCCGGACGTCGTCGCCGCGGCCACGGCGGCCCTCTCGGCGTACGGGCTGGGGGCTACCGGGTCGCGCCTGGTCCGGGGCTCCACCGACGCGCACCGGGCGCTGGAGGAGGACCTGGCCCGCTGGTTGGGCACCGACGGCGCCCTGGTCTTCTCCTCCGGCTACCTCGCCAACCTCGGCGCGCTGCGGGCGCTCGTCCAACCTCGGACGCTGCTCGTCTCCGACGCGCACAACCACGCGTCGCTGATCGACGGCTGCCGCATCTCCGGTGCGGAGACGGTGGTCACCCCGCACGCCGACGTCGACGCGGTGGCCGCCGCGCTCGCGGCCGCTCCCGGCCGCCCGGCGGTGGTGGTGACGGAGTCGGTGTTCTCGGTCGACGGTGATCTCGCCCCGCTGGCTCGGCTGCACGCGGTGGCCCGCCGTCACGGCGCGCTGCTGCTGGTCGACGACGCGCACGCGCTGGGCCTGACCGGTCCGGCCGGCGCGGGCGCGGTGGCGGCCACCGGGCTGGCCGGCGAGCCGGACGTGGTGATCACCGCCACCCTGTCCAAGGCGCTCGGTGGCGCGGGCGGCGTTGTCGCCGGCCCGGCCGAGTTCGTCCGGCATCTGGTCGAGACCGGGCGCACGTTCATCTTCGACACGGCACTGCCGCCAGCGGTCGCCGCCGGCGTGCACGCGGCGCTGCGGCTCGCCCAGGCCGGCGACGACCTGCGCGCCGAACTCTCCGACCGGGTGGGACTGGCGGTCGGTCGACTGAGAGCGGCCGGGCTGACCGTCTCCGCCCCGGACGCGGCGGTGATCTCGGTGACCGCCCCGGGTCCGGAGGCGGCGACCGCGTGGGCCGCGGACTGCCGGGACCGGGGTGTCGCGGTGGGCTGTTTCCGGCCACCATCCACTCCGGACAGCCGCTCCCGCCTGCGCCTCACGGTGAGCGCGGGGGTGCCCCGGACGGCGTTCGAGCGGGCGCTGGACGTCATCGTGGAGACGGCGCCGTGAGCGCGAGGAGTGAGCCGGGTTTGCGAGCCCCGCAGTCGCGAACCGAGGGGGCGCCGTGAGCGCGAGGAGTGAGCCGGGTTTGCGAGCCCCGCAGTCGCGAACCGAGGTGGCGCCGTGACGGGCTGGGCGGGGTCGGTGCTGGTCACTGGAACGGACACCGAGGTCGGCAAGACGGTGGTGACGGCGGCGATCGCGGCCGCTGCGCAGGCCGCCGGGCTGCGGGTGGCGGTGGTCAAGCCGGGCCAGACCGGTACGGCCGGCGGTGAGCCCGGCGACGTGGACGCGGTGAACCGGTTGGCTGCGCCGCTGACCGGTCGGACCTTGGCCAGCTACCCGGATCCCCTCGCCCCGTTGGCTGCGGCGCGGGTCGCCGACCTGCCGCCGTTGGAGTTGTACGCGGCGGTGGACGCCGTCCGCGCGGAGGCCGACAAGCACGACCTCGTGTTGATCGAGGGCGCGGGTGGGTTGCTGGTTCCGATGGGGCTGCGGCCGTCGGGGGAGCCGTGGACGATGGCCGACCTGGCGGTGTCGCTCGGCGCACCGGCGGTGGTGGTCGCCCGCGCCGGGTTGGGCACGCTCAACCACACCGCGTTGACCCTGGAGGCGCTGGACCGTAGGGCGGTGCCGGCCGGTGTGGTGATCGGCGCCTGGCCGGCCCGGCCGGAGCTGGTGCACTGGACGAACCTCACCGACCTGGTGCCGAACCTGCTCGGCGCGCTGCCCGACGGCGCGGGCGCGATGGACCCGGGTGTGTTCCGGCGGTCCGCGCCGGGTTGGCTCACCCCGGCTCTGCACGGGGTGCTGGACGACTGGCGGGTCTGGGCCGAGGAGAGCGGCTGAACACCTGACTTTCGTCGGTGTCCGCGCAGGTCGGGCGTGGGTAGCCTGACCGCCGTGCGGATCCTCGACTACCCGCCGCCGGGTTGGCTGCACCGGCGGCGTCGCCTGCTGCTGGACGTGCTGCTCTGGGCGGTGGTGGCCGCTCCGGTCGGCTACGCCGAGGCCAGCCCGCCCTATTCGCGGTACACGGTGCCGTTGTTGGTCGGCAAGCTCCTGCTGCTCGGTGTGGCGGTGGTGGCGACTCGACGTCAGCCGTTGGTCGCCCTGGTGCTGGCGGTGCTCGGGTCGCTGGTCGATGGCAACTTCGTGTTCGCCATTCCGGTCTTCAGCTATCTCGCCGGGCGGCGCAGCGCCACAGTCGGTCCGGCGGTCATGGTCTTCGTGCTGATCACGGCGGGTGGTACGGCGCTCAACCTGGGGTTCCTCGGCGCCGGGGCGGCCACCTGGTTCCTGCTCGCGTCGGTGCTGCTCTTCGCCGCCGTGTTCCCCTGGTTGGTCGGCCGGTACCGTCGCCAGCAGCAGGAGTTGACCGACGCCGGTCGCCGGCACGTCGACGCGTTGACCCGGGAACAGCGGGGTGCCGCCGAGCGGATCCGGCTGCGTGAGCGGGCCCGGATCGCCGGGGAGATGCACGACTCCCTCGGTCACGACCTCAGCCTGATCGCGTTGCGCGCCGCCGCCCTGGAGGTCGCCGCCGACCTCGACGACCGGCACCGGGCCGCGGCCGGGGAGTTGCGGGCCAGCGTCTCCGCCGCCACCGAGCGACTGCACGAGATCATCGGGGTGCTCCGCGAGGAGGCTGGCGCGTCGCTGCGCCCGAGCGGGGAGACGGTGGCCGACCTGGTCGACGGTGCCCGCGAGGCCGGCATGGTGGTACGGCTGGACGCCGCCCCGGCGGTCGCTGACCTACCGGCGATGACCTGTCACGCGGCGCACCGGATCGTCCGGGAGGCGCTCACCAACGCGGCCCGGTACGCGCCGGGCGCTCCGGTCGACGTGCGCCTCACCCACGACGGTGACCGGGTCGAGGTGACAGTCGTCAACGACGCTCCGCCGGCCGGGCCGCTGCCCGCCCCGCCGTCGCAGGGCAGCGGGCTGCTCGCCCTCGCCGAGCGGGTCCGCCTCGCCGGTGGGACGCTCGACGCCGGCCGTCGGGCCGAGGGCGGATTCACGGTACGGGCGCTGTTGCCCGCCACCGCGGCGCCGACCGAAGCGATCGGGTCGGTGGCCGAGGTCGCGCCGACGTCATGGTCCGACGAGCGACCCGGCCCGGCCGAGCGGCCGGTGGACGCCGAGCGGCGACTGCACGACGCCCGTCGGCGGGTTCGGCGCAGCCTGCTGGTGGCGCTCGTCGCCCCGGTCTGTTTCGCCCTGGTGCTCTCGTTCGTCTACTACCCGGTGGCGACCGCCGGGACGGTGCTGGACCGGGCCACATTCGACCAGATGCGTGTCGGCGCGGCCCGCTCGGAGCTGGTCGGGCTGCCCCGGCGGCAGTTGGAACGGTCGGCGGCTGTCGACCGGGCCGGCTGCGAGTACTACACCGACGGTAACTTTCCCCTGGCCGCGCCGACCTGGCGGCTCTGTTTCACCGATGGCCGGCTGGTCAGCAAGGAGTGGATCGCGTAGTGGACACCCACACGACGGGGACACCGCCGATCCGGGTGGTGCTGGCCGACGACGAGGCGATGATCCGGGCCGGCGTCCGGGCCATCCTCGCCAGCGACCCGGGCATCGAGGTGGTCGCCGAGGCCGGCGACGGGCACGCGGCGGTGGAACTGGTTCGTGCCCACCGTCCCCGGGTGGCGCTGCTGGACATCCGGATGCCGCGGTTGGACGGGTTGGCCGCCGCCGCCGAGATCCGCCGGGTCGTGCCGGACACCGCGACGATCATGCTGACCACGTTCGGCGAGGACGACCACGTGGCCCGGGCGCTCGGGCACGGTGCCAGCGGGTTCCTGCTCAAGGCCGGCGACCCGCGTGAGCTGATCGCCGGTGTGCACGCGGTCGCCGACGGTGGGGCGTACCTGTCGCCGAGGGTGGCCCGCCGGGTGATCGAGCTGGGGGCCGACCGGTTGGCCCGTCGACCCGCCGCCCGGGACCGTGCGGCCGGGCTGACCGAGCGGGAACGGGAGGTGCTGGCCCTGGTCGGGGCGGGTCTTTCCAATGCCGAGATCGCCCGCCGGCTGCACCTTGTGGAGGGCACCGTGAAGAGCTACCTGACCAGCATCTTCACCCGGCTGGACGTCCGCAACCGGGTGCAGGCGGCGATCCTGGCGTACGAGGCGGGGTTGGTCGACGGCTGAGCGGGGGCCGATCGGCCCCCGCTCAGCGCGGCCTGCCTTACGCATCGCGTCGGCGCAACGCCGCCCGGCCCAGCAGCAGTGCGGCGGCGGCCCATCCGGCGAGCAGGAGCAGCCCGACCACTGGCGGGTACGGCTCGGTGTCGCCGGCCAGGAAGTGCCCGCCGGCCACGCCGGGGAACACGTCGGCGATCCGGTTCAGCACGTCGATGTCCGGCTGTTGGAGCGACAGCGGCACGATCATCAGGGTGGCGAGGAGGACGGTGAGCGTGAGCACCGCACTGCGTAGCGCGGCGCCGAGGCCCAGGGCGAGCACACCGACCAGCGCCAGGTAGGTCGCCACCGCCACGATGTCGCCGACCGTGTCGGCGGCGGGGGCGCTGCCCCACTCACCGAGCACCGGCCGGGCGACCAGGGCGCCGACGCCGCCGAGCAGCAGCCCGAGCGCGAAGGTGACCGTCCCGGCGACGGCGGCCTTGGCCAGCAGTACGCGACCGCGGGACGGGGTGCACTGCAGCGTCGTACGGATGGTGCCACTGGTGAACTCGGCGGTGATCGCGAGCAGGCCCAGCGCCAGCACCACGTACTGGGTCAACTCGACCGAGCTGATGAGCACGCTGCCGACGGTGACGATTCCCCGGTCGTCGGTCGGGTCGTCGTTGGTGTTGTCGTTGGCGGCGTAGATGGCCAGTTGACCGGCGCTGGCGGCCATCACCAGCAGCCCGGCCAGCGCCGTCCACCAGGTGCTCCGGACCGAGGAGAGCTTGGTCCACTCGGCGGCCACCGCGCCGTGGCGGGTGCTGGTGCTGGTGCTGGTGCTCATCGCGCCCCACCTCCGGTCGGGCCACCGGCGTACTCGACGCTGTCGGCGGTCAGTTCCATGAACGCCTGCTCCAGCGACGCGGCGTGTGCGCTCAGCTCGTGCAGTCGTACCCCCAGTTCGTGGGCCAGGTCGCCGACCTGGTCGGCGGTGGCGCCGGTGACGGTCAGCTCGTTCCGGGCGGCCGCCTCGACGCTCGCCCCGGTGGCCGTGAGGCGCGCGGCGAGCGCGGCCAGACCATCCGGGTGCGGGCTGCGGACTCGGACCGCGACAGTGCTGCGGGCGATCACCTCGCCGATCGGCTCGTCGGCGAGCAGTCGCCCCCGGCCGATCACCACGAGCTGGTCGGCGGTGAGCTGCATCTCGCTCATCAGGTGGCTGGACACGAAGATCGTCCGCCCCTCGTCGGCCAGTGAGCGCATCAACTGCCGCACCCAGCGCACCCCGTCCGGGTCGAGGCCGTTCACCGGCTCGTCGAACATCAGCACCGGCGGGTCGCCGAGCAGCGCGCCGGCGATGCCGAGCCGTTGGCCCATGCCGAGCGAGAGCGTCCGCCCCGGCTTGGCGGCGGCCCGCCCGTCCAGCCCGACGGTGTCCAGCACCTCGTCGACCCGGCGGGTCGGGATGCCGTTGCTGTGCGCCATGGCCCGCAGGTGCGCCCGGCCGGACCGGGCCGGGTGGATGGCCCGGGCGTCGAGCAGCGCGCCCACCTCGTGCAGCGGCCGGCGCAACTCCCGGTACGCGCGCCCGCCCACCAGGGCCTGCCCGGCGGTGGGACGGTCCAGCCCGAGGATCATCCGCATGGTGGTGGACTTGCCGGCACCGTTGGGGCCGAGGAAGCCGGTGACCCGGCCGGGCGCGATGTCGACTGTCAACGCGTCGACCGCGACGGTCGACCCGAATCGTTTCGTCAACCCACGTAATGTGATCATGCGCTGACGCTAGGCGAGCGAGCTGCCACGCCGCCGCGCCCGAACGGCACCACCCATCCCTGACTTTCGTCAGGTGGGTGGCGGGCTGATCACCGTACGTACTGCTCCAGCAGCGCCGGGGTGAGCCCGGCCCGGTGGATCGCCTTCAATGCCGCGAGCAGGTCGTCCATCAGCGCCGGTCGGAAGTGCATCAGCAGCACGTCGCCGGGTTGGACCACCTTTTCCGGGGTCTGGTAGCGCACCTTCCCCTCGTGGACGGTCTCGGTCCAGTGGAAGACCGCCTTCGCACCGCAGTCGTGTGCGGCCTTCAGCGTGCTGCTGTCGTGCTCACCGAACGGTGGCCGGAACAGGGTGGGCCGCTTGCCGAACAGCTCCTCCAGCCTGTCGGCGGCACCGCAGATCTCCTGCTTCTGGTAGTCGTACGACCGGCCGGCCAGCGAGTTGTGGTGGATGGTGTGGTTCTCCACGACCCCGCCCACCGCCTCGATCTGCCGGAAGTAGTCGGTGTGCTCCGCCGCCGCTGGCGAGTTGAGGAACATCGTCACCGGGATACGCGCCTCCCAGATGAAGTCGATCACTCCCGGCGGGCGGGCCAGCCCACCGTCGTCGATGGTGATGAAGGCGACCTTCTGGTCGGTCGGCAGGCGATGCCAGAACGCGGCCGAACCGGTGGTGGGCAGCGGTACCGGTTGCGGCAGTGGTGCCTCGGGGAACGTCGGCACCTGGGACACGTACCAGGCCAGGCTCTTGAACGCGGGCTTCGCGGTCGGGGACGGCGAGGCCGAGGGGGTCGCCGCCGGGACGGACGGAGTCGGCGTGGCCGCGGCGACCTGCCGAGCGTGCGCCGGGTGGCTCGGGCCGACTGTGCAGGCAGTCAACGCCAGCAGGGCCAGAAGCGTTACGACGGCAGGAATCCGACGGGTGGGGGTGGCTGACACGCCCGGAAACATACCGAGCGGATGTCAGGATCCGGTCAGCCCGGTGTCCGCGGTGCGGCGGCGGACCACGAACGCGTCAGGCATCCGGAAGGTGAGATTGTCCGGGCACCAGGGCGGACGGAGCACTGTCACCCCGTCCAGCAGCGGCGCGGCCTCGGCCACCACCACGGCCGCCTCCATCCGGGCCAGCACGTCCCCGACGCAGCGGTGCGCGCCCGACCCGAACGCCAGGTGCCGGCGTGATCCACGCTGGCCCGGACGGAACTCGTCGGGCGACTCCACGACCGCCGGGTCCCGACCGGCGCGGCCCAGCCACAGCACGAGGCTGCTGCCCGCCGGCACCCGCGTGCCGCCCAGCGTGCTCTCCGTCGCCGCCACCCGCCGCCAGGTGACGATCGGTGGTTCCAGCCGCAACCCCTCCTCCACCACGTCGGCCACCGCGACCTCGCCGCTGCGCAGGCCGGCCCGGACGACCGGCTCGTCGGCCAGCCGGTGCAGGAGCAGGGTGAGGAACTGCGAGGTGGTCTCCTGCCCGGCGACCAAGAGGAAGAAGAGCGCGCCGACCACCACGTCGGGCGGGTGCCCGGCCGCCCGCAGCTGGGCGGCCAGACCGCCACCGCCCGCCGCGAAGTCACGCAGCACGCTGTGGAACCGGCCCACCTCGGTGGCGAGCGCCAGCTGCCGGTCGGGATCCAGTGGTGCCCAGAACAACTCCAGCGCGGCGCGGGCGAACTCCTTGACCGCGCCGACCGGCGCGTCCGGCAACTCGACCAGCCGGGCCAGCACCAGCAGCGGCAGGTCGGCGGCGAGGTCCGCGTACAGGTCGACAGGCGAGCCGGCGTCGAGCGCGGCGCCGATCCGGGCGACCCGGTCGCGCACCAGCGCGGTGAGCCAGGGCCGTTGCGCGGCCACCCGGGCCGGGTGCAACGCCTCCGCGACGATGGCCCGGATCTGCGGATGGCTGGCGCCCGAGTTGTTCGCCAGGGTCGGCGGTAGCCGGAACCGGTGCCCGGCGAGCACCCGCAGCGCGGTCACCGGCATCGGAGTCACCGCGTCCAGCGCGTTGTCCGGTCGGTAGGTGACCGGGTCGGCGAGGACCTCGCGGACCAGCGCGTGCCGGGTCACGACCAGGTGGGTGCCGCCGACGTGGTCCGGCACCCGGGCCACGTCCGGCCATGCGGGGTCGGCCACCTGCGCCCAGCTGCGGAACAGCACCCGGACACGCTAGCCGGAGGCCCCCGGCAGCCCGGCGCGTAGCCGCCAGACGGTGGTGCGCTTCACCCGTACACTCTCCAACGCCTCCGGCACCGGCACGTCGTACCCGGCCACCTCGTCGAAGCGGTCCCGGGGCAGGAACGCCCGGCCGGGGTCACCGACGAGCGCCGGCGCGCCGGCCCGGGCGGCACGCAGCAGGAACCGCAGGACCCGGCGGGCCATCGCCTCGCTGTAGAAGACGTCTCCGGCGAGCACCACCTCGGCGTCCCCGGCGTCGCCGTCGAGGATGTCGCCGAACTCGGCGTCGACGCGTACCCCGTTGGCCTCCGCATTGAGGGCGACCGCCGCGACCGCCAACTCGTCCACCTCGACGGCCCGCACGGACGCCGCGCCGGCGCGGGCCGCGGCGATGGCCACCAGGCCGGAGCCGGAGGCGAGGTCGAGCACCCGCCGGCCGGCGACCAGCTCCGGGTGGTCGGTGACGTAACGGGCCAGGGCCTGCCCGCCGGCCCACGCGAACGCCCAGAACGGCGGTGGCCGGTCGCTGGAGAACTCGCCCTCGGTCAGCTCCCACAGGCCGATCGGCTCGTCCGCCTGGTGCAGCCGCACCTCAGGTACGAAGGGGACCGGGGCCAGCCGGGCGTGCAGCCGGACGAACGTGCTGGAGAGCTCGGACACGGCGTGATTGTCCCAGCGGCCCGACTCCCGGCGTGTCGCGGGGGAGTGGTGACCGGTTCACCACGGTCGGTGAAAACCCACCCCGTCCTTGCCGTCCGGTGCGAACACACCCGTCTGGTCGGTGCCGTCCCCCGCTTCTAGCGTTGCGGGGTGGAGGCGACCGAACGGAGGACGGCGGTGGTGACGGTGTGGCGGTATGCGCTGAGGGCAGGGGTGGTGCTGGCCTGTCTGAGCGGGGTGGAGCTGGCGGCGGCTGCCCCGGCACAGGCGGCCTTCACCACCGAGATGAGCGGCCTGCCGGGACGGTTCACCGCCGGTGAGCAGGTGCGGACGATCTCCGCGGTGGTCTCCCAGACGGACCGGCGCGCCAGGTGCGCGAAGGTGCGCTGGTCGATGGTGCTCAGCGTGCAGGGCGGCCTGCGGCTCGACCAGGTGAAGATGGACCGGGTGGAGGAGACCGGCGACTTTCCGCTGCAGATCCGCACCGAGGGTGACACCGCCCGGCTGACCGACCGGCAACTCGACCCGGGCACGCTCTGCCCGGGCCGTACTGTCACGGCCCGCTACCGGGTGGCCTTCGCCGAGGACGTCACCCAGGGGCGGGTCACCCTCGCCGCCGAGGCGTACGACGCCAACCTGCGCCTGCTTGCGCGGCAGACCGCCACCCGCTCGGTGGTGGGGGTGGGCGGCGTACCGACCAGCACCCCGAAGCCGACGAAGACCCCGCCGGAGCCCACCGAATCCGCCAGCGCGCCGACCGAGGACGAGAGCACGGCGACGGAGGAGGCGGTCGCGGAGTACCCGGCCGACGCCGCGCCACCGGCGGCCAACCGCCCGGTCTCGCAGTCTGGCGCGTTCGGCGTGGTGCAGGCCGCGTTTCTCCTCGGCGGGCTGCTGCTCTTCCTCGGGGTGGGGCTGCTGCTGCGGCTGCGGCACCTGACCCGGGCCGCGCCCGGGGACGCCGACGGGGGCGACGATCCCCCGGTGGACCGGCGCTGGGAGCGCCCGGCCGTCGCCGACCCGTGGAGTCGAGCGCACCGTTGATCGAAAGTCCGCGAGGGGAGCCGTGCGGCGGTAGCGCGGACCCGCGCTGATCGGGGGTTGGTGGGGCCGGCGGAGATCCGCCGGCCCCACCGTGTCACTTCGAGAACGCCTGGAACTCGGCGATCCGGACCTGGCTCCGGGCCGGGCTGGCGGTCGCGCAGTCCGTCGTCGTGGCCGGGTCGTCGTCCTGCTCGCCCGCGTAGTTCGGGCCGCCGGTGCACTGGCTCGCCAGCACCTCGAGACGCAGGTGGGTGGCGAGGGTGGTGGGTACCGCGAACGTCCGGAGGTTGATGTCGCGGCTGTACGCCCGGTACGCCCCGCCGGGGAACGCGTCCCCCGCGCTGGTGTAGATGCGCTGCCAACGCGCCGGATCCGCGCAGTCGGTGGTCGTCGCGTTGCAGGCGGACACCGCGAACGAGCGCAGGGCACTGAGTGCGTTCTGCGCGCCGGTGTCGGCGTCGCCGGTGATCGCCGGGCGCAGCATCGCGCTGACGTTCACCCGCTTGACCGTTTGCGGGGCGTCGCCCGCCAGCGCCACTGTGAGCTGCCGGCCGGCGACCCCGTCCAGGGACGCCCAGTTCGTCGCCTCGGTGTCGTCGACGACCCGGTCCAGGTTGACCCCGTCGCCGGTGACGGTGGCGCCGGACGCGGTGGAGGCGAGGTTGCGGCTCATCCGCAGGTCGACGTACCCGTCCTGGCCGGCTCGGGCGACCACGCTGAGCCGCTGGTGCCCGAACCCGGGGGCCACGGCGAGCAGGTCGTACGTGCCGGCCACCATCTCCACGGTGTCCGGGATCGGCGTCGCCGGGTCGGTGTCGGCCACCGGCACGGCCCGGGCCTCGTACGCCCCCACGTACACCCGGATCGGCGCTTCGGCGCTGTCTCCGCGCGGGCGCAGGGTGAGCGTCGCGTTGCCACCGCGCGGCGAGGCGAAACTCGGCGTCGGGTCGGTGTCGCCGGCACCGTTCGTGGCGGCGTCCCGGCCCATTCCGGAGCGGGCGAACTCGGCCCAGATGAGGTCCTGGTTCGCGCCGCCGAAGCGGAGCAGGTCGGCGGTGAGCATGTTGTCGCGCATGTCGAGCATGCTGACCTGGCTGGCGGCCTGGAGCAGGAACGAGTCGAAGACCAGCTGTGACCAGCGCCGGTTGCCCGGGCACTGATCTGCCGCGACCTTGCCCAGCGCGCAGTCGAGCTGCCGTTGCGGGGTGCCGAGGCCGTACCGCTTGACCAGGGCGGAGCGGACCCGGAAGTTGGTGGCGCCCCAGATCTCCCCGTCGGCGTGCACGGCCGGGCCGGCGGTGTTGTAGCCGATGTCGGAGTAGTTGAGCGGGCTTCGGCTCAGGTCGTAGTTGCGGATGCCGCTGACCAGGTTGCCGGTGACGTAGCCGCCCGTGATGAAGGGCGTCTCGCCGGGCGCGCGCAGCCCGTGCTGGAAGAGGTACTCGGCGGCGAGCAGGTCGCCCCAGGACTCACCCATCGACCCGCCCTGGTGGCCGCTGATCCCGCTGTCCGGGCCGGCGATCATCCGGTTGGTGATCGCGTGGGTGTACTCGTGGCCGATCACCGTCATGTCGTAGTCGCCGTCCACGCACGGCGGGTACGGCCCACCGGCCTGCGGCTGCCAGAGGTACATGTTGGTGGTCGGCGGCAACCCGTCGCGCGGGGTGCCCTGGTTGGCGTTGTTCCGGTTGCCGGTCAGCGCGCCCTGTTGGGCGCGGCCCTGCTCGGCGTCACCGCCCAGGCCGGACGGGGTGAGGTTGACCGCCTGGAGGTTCCACGCCGACTCGGTGAAGCCCAACTGGTACGACCAGTCGTGCATCCGGTTGTGCATGGCGAAGAGGTTGGCGATCGACGCGTCCGCGTCGTTGCGCTGCGCGGAGGTGAACACGCCCGGGTTGCACCGCGCCTGGTGCCACTGGTCGGTGAACTGGTACTCGTAGCGGCGCTCCGGGCTGGTGGGGGCCGGCACGACCGGGGTGCTCGCACCCCAGGACAGCACGGTGTTGGCCGAGTTGCCGCGCGAGGTGAAGGTCGGCGTACCGGTGGCCGCGTCGACGTCCCACGGTTGGCCGGTGGCCGGGTCGCGGAAGGCGGCCTGGCAGCCGGGGGCCGGGTCGCCGCACCAGCGCACCCGGGGGTCCTGCCCGGGGCCGAGGTCGCGAGGCGGGGTGGCCGGGAAGACCGCCCAGCTCGGGTTGTCGGAGTCGAAGTCGACGAGGTCCTCGCGGACCAGCACCTGCCCGGTGCTGCCGTCCACGTAGCTGGTGAACGCGGCCGGGTGCTCGGTGTCCGCGCCGATCATGGTCACCTCGTAGGCGGCCCGTGGCCCGTCCAGCGGGGTGGGCACGGCCACCGACCGGATGGTGTGGCTGGCGACCGCGTCGGCGGTCAGCTTGGCGTCGGCGAGCGCGGCGGCGTACGCCTGCTCCGCGGTGCGGGTGGCCGGCGCCGGCGCGCTGGTGTCGCGAGCCAGCGAGGAGCTGACCGAGAGCACCGCGCCGTCGGCGACCGCGAGGGTGACGAGGCCGTCCGGCCCCGCGGGCAGGTCGCCGAAGCGTTGGCGGAGGGTGACGACGGTGCCGTTGCCGATCGGTCGGACCAGCACCCGTTCCATGCTGGCCACCGTGGCGGCGTCCATGCCGAACAGGTCCTGGTTGGCGGCCAGGTAGGCGCGGGCGGCGGCCTCCGGGTCGGCGGGCAGCCCGCTGGCCAGCGGGCTGCGGCCGGGGCCGAGCGCCTGTGGGGTGCCGAGCCGGTTCCACCGGACGTCGGGGTCGACGGCGCGGGCCAGGCCGCGTTGGCGGGCGTCGGGTGCCGCCGTACCGGCGCGGTTGTCGGCGTCGGCGGGGGTGTGCCCCTCGGCGAACGGCCCGGACCGGCGCTCGGTGGATGTCGCGCCGCCGGTGGGGGCTGCGGTGCTCACGCCGGTGGGGAGCAGCGCGGCGACCGTCGCCGTCGTCGCCAGGATGGCGATGAGCCGGCGTCGACGCCGGCTCATCGGGGGTGACCACTCCGGTTGTGGCACGGGACCTCCTCGTGGGAGCGGGATGGCCGGCGAGTCGCCGACCACAGATGCGCGGTGACGCATGCGCATCTGTGGATATCAGTCTCCCGAGGTCACGGCAAGGTCCGGAGCCGCTGTCACACCAACAGATCGAGATTCGTTCAGGCGCTTGGCGCCCAGTCGGGGTCGCGGCCGAAAGCGGCCAGCAGGTGGTCCTGCTCGTCGGCGTCGTCGGGCACCTGTACGCCGGTGTGGACCAGGTTGTTGCGCCGGTAGGCGTCGATCTGGCCGGCGAACCACTGGGCGGCGGCGTGCACCGCGTCCGGGTCGAGCCGTGGCTGCGCGCCGATCGCCACCGCCACGTCCCAGCCGTGCACGAGGTGCTCGGCGAGGAGTTGCCGGAGGTACTCGGTGGCCGGGGTTTCGCCGCCGGAGAGGTGCACGATGCGATCGATCGCGCCGGGGTGGGTGGCGGCGATCTCGGCCTGCGCGGCGGCCTCCCGAGCCGTCGCGATCGGGTCGGCGCCGAGTTGGTCACCGTCGAGCCGGTCGCCGACCTCGTCGATGGTCCGGCCGGCGAGCAGCGGAACGCTCCACCGGTCCTCGGTCACCACGTGGTTGACAAGGGTGCGGAGGTCCCAGTCCGAGCAGGGTGTCGGATCGGACCACTGGCCGGGCTCGATCTGATCCACCCGGTCGATGAATTCGGCCAGGCTCCGGCGGTACGCCTCCAAGAGGTCCATGCCGCCGATTGTTCCGGTCGACGGGGCGGACTGAGTCCGTTTTGCCCGGCTCGGTGCTGGCTACCCCAGCTCAGTCGAGGTCGGCCGGGTCCAGGCCGAGCTCTCGGGCGGTGACCAGCCGGACCCACTCGCCGAACTGGCGGCGGGAGATCACCCGGTCGTGCACGGCGAGTTGGACGGCGAGGCCGTCCATCACCGCGCTGATCCGCCACGCGGCCCCGTCGGCGTCGGCGCACTGGAAGGTGCCGTCGGCCACCCCGGCGGTGATCACCGCGGCCAGGTCCTGTCGCCAGCGCAGGTCCAGCCGCCGGGAGACCTTCTCCAACTCCGGGGTACGCAGCGACTCGGACCAGCCGTCGATCCACATGGACCAGGAGGTCGCCCGCCCGGCCGGGGTGTAGAGCTTGAGGATTCGGCGGAGCTTGGTCAGCGGTGCGGCCGAGGAACGGGTCACCGCGTCGAGCCGGGCCAGATCCTGCTCGACCGCGTACGCGAAGGCCTGCGCGAGCAGCCGTTCCTTGGTGGCGAAGTGGTAGAAGACCAACGCCTGACTCACGCCCGCGGCATTCGCCACGTCCGCTGTCCGGGTGTTGGCCAGCCCGCGCTCCACGATCACGTCGCAGGCGGTGCGCAGCAGGGCATCCAGGCGGATCTCGGCCGCACGTCTCGTCACGACCGTTACCGTAGCCCATCCGACTGAACACGAACAGTTACCACCACGCGCCGATCCACGCCGTGGCAGTCGGAAGCCGGACACTTCTTTCGGGTGTCGTCGGTCGTTCCACGGAGAGTGTTCACCGAGGTCCGCTGCCCGGTGCCGGGTCGTCGAGACGTCGATGGTCAGGTATGCGACGCGATGATGACGATCATTGCCGAGGAATGTCGGAGTGTGACGGTCAGTGCCGGATTCAGACACCAGGGCAGCCACCTAGGAAGCCGGCCGGGGGTGACTCCGCTCCAGCCCCGGCCACCCCGGACGCGCCGAGGCGACCCCGAGTTGGCAGTCAAACACCTACTCGGCTAAAGTTCTCATCCGTCACCCGGGAACGTCCGGGGGCGTGCGGACGTAGCGCAGCTGGTAGCGCATCACCTTGCCAAGGTGAGGGTCGCGGGTTCGAATCCCGTCGTCCGCTCGGAGCTGCCGCCACGTATGACGGGGGCAACCTCGGTGGGGTGGCCGAGAGGCGAGGCAACGGCCTGCAAAGCCGTGTACGCGGGTTCAAATCCCGTCCCCACCTCGGCAACAAGCACGGGCGATTGGCGCAGTGGGAGCGCGCTTCCTTGACACGGAAGAGGTCACTGGTTCAAACCCAGTATCGCCCACCAGAGGGAAACGGCTCGTCACCGGAAGACCGGTGACGAGCCGTTTCGCTTGTGGTGCCACGTCATCAGTCGACGCTGAGCCGGTAGCCGACGCCTCGTACGGTGTGCACGCGCAGGGCGTCGTCGACGGCGTGCAGTTTGCGACGTAACCGCTTCACTGCCGAGTGCAGGCTCGACGTGTCGCCGAGGAACGCGCAGCCCCAGACCGATTCGAAGAGCCGCTGGTACGTCCAGACTCCGACCGGTGCGGTGGCGAGTTGAGTGAGCAGGTTGCGTTCGAGTCGGGTCAGGCTCAGCCGTTCTCCGCGCCACGTCACCACGTGGTCGAGCGGGTAGATCTCAAGGTCACGCAGGCTGATCCGTTTCGAGGTCGCAGCAGGGGCGGGCGCGGCGGCGGCCCTCCGTGCGGCGGTGGCCTTCACCGCGGGGGCGGGTTCGGCGGCGGCTGCGGGCGCGGCGGCTTCGAGGGCGGCGGCTTCGAGGGCGGCGGCTGACGCGCCAACGGTGCCGGGCGCGGTGGGGCTGAGGAGTGCGGCCGGCCCGTTGACCATGGGCGGGCCGATCATCGCCTGCAACTCGGCGAGGTCGGTGCAGATGACCAGAGTGCCGAGCCCGTCGAGTCGCCGCACCATTCGCTCGCGTACCGACACGTCAGCGCTCACGCAGAATACGAGGGACAAATCGTCGACCATCGTTCCCCTTCCCCAGGTGCCACAGGAAAGACAACGCTGTCTGACCGCCGTAGTCAATGGTTTCGCCGGCAACCATCGCCTTCCGGCCCGCACCATCCAAAGATCGCGCCGGATCCTGGATGTAGTGGTATCGCACCGTCGATGAGGCCACTACATCCAGGATCCAGCACGATCATGGCGGCGGGGCGGCGGGGCGGCGGGGCGGCGGGGCGGCGGGGCGGCGGGGCGGCGGGGCGGCGGGGCGGCAGGCGGCGGCGGGCGGCGGGCGGCGCGGGGCCGGTTCAGAAGGTCAACAGGCGGAACTCGCCCACCGGCCGGAAGCCGAGGCTGCGGTAGACCGACTCACCGACGGCCGACGAGGTGAGTGCGGCGGTGCGGACGCCCCGCTCGGCAGCCAGTTCGAGGGCGGCCCTGGTCATGGCCGCGCCGATGCCTCTGCGACGCTGCTCCGGCTGGGTGCCGACGAAGTAGAGGGTGACCAGACCGTGGCTGATCCAGGCGACGGCCGTCGCGACGATCCGACCGTCATCGAGGCGGCCGGCCAGCCGCAACGCTGTGCCCTCTCCGGTGAATGCCTTCTCCCGTTCGATCGTCGCCGCCACACCGTCCGCTGGGATTCCGGACACCCGGGCATAGGCCGGGACGAACGTGGTGAGGTCGGTGGTCTCGGCGATCCGCACACCGACCGGAGTCGGCACCTCCGCCACCGCCGCGATCCCCACGGTCATGATCGGCATCCGGGCGACCTGCGCGGCGCCGAGGGAGACCAGGCCGTCCGCGGTGCCGGCGTCGCTGTCCGGGCCGACCCACCAGATCCGGGGTACGCCGTGCAGGCGCTTCCGGGCCTCGCTGAGCGCGTCCTGCGGTGTGCGCCCGACCACCCGCAGCACGCCGTTGAGGGGTGCGTGCGGCACGTCACTGCGGTAGGTCGGGAGGTCCGGCCCGCCGGCGTTACCGATGTTCCAACCGAGCAGGTACGCCCGGTGCGCGGCCAGCACCGTGTCGAGAGGCTCCATGATCTGGATCGTAACGCGGGGGCGGCAACCCTCTCGGCCAGCGGAAACAGGCACTGTGGACGACATCACCGGCGGCGGCCGGCACCCCGCCTGCCTCGCTGGCGGGACAGGAGAGACACGATCGCGTCTGCGGACGGGCCGGCCGCCGTCGGTGCGGCGGCCGGCCCGGATACGCAGTGGTCTGGCGGCTCCGCCAGCGGTGGACCTGTTCGGGTCACAGCGGCGGGGCGATGTCCCGCCGCTCTTCGACCTGGCGGTACTCCACCGGCTGCTCGGTGGTGGTGACGACCTGGCGGCGGCGACCCCAGATCAGCGTGGTCATGATCAGGCCGAGCACGCCGGCGCCCATCAGAATCCAGCCGACCACGTCGAGGTTGATGCCGCCGACGCTCGCGTCCAGTGCGAAGGTGAGGATCGCGCCGAGCGCGATCAGGAAGATGCTGGTGCCGATACCCACGACAGCCTCCTTAGGGGGTGTGGTGCGCTGTCGAGGTTCTTCAGTACCCCGCCGCCAACCGGCGCAATCGCGACCGTCCAGGGGGCGGCGTCAGGCGATCTTGGCATCGGGTAGAGTTCCACCTGTCGCCGGCGCTTGCCGGGGACGTGCGGACGTAGCGCAGCTGGTAGCGCATCACCTTGCCAAGGTGAGGGTCGCGGGTTCGAATCCCGTCGTCCGCTCGCGATGTGCCCCCTGGGGCCGCCACGGGCGATTGGCGCAGTGGGAGCGCGCTTCCCTGACACGGAAGAGGTCACTGGTTCAAACCCAGTATCGCCCACCATCCACACAGAGCGATCAGATGGCCCGTTGCCGGATATCCGGTGACGGGCCTCTTTCTCCATGGGTGACCATCGGTCATTCGCCGGCGCGGAGTACCTCGCTCAGCCGGTCACGTCGCCGCAGCGCCGACTCGACGGGTACGACGGTGGCGGCCGCCGCCAGCAGCGCCACGCTCACCAGGCCCAGCAGCCACCACGGCAGGACCGCCGCCGGGTCGGCGGCCTGGCCGGTGAGCAGCCGCAGGTCGAGCGGGCCGAGCGTCAGGCGGGCGAGTACGGCCCCGAGTAGCGGGCCGCACACCGCGGTGACCACGACCGGCGGGAGCAACTCTCCGGCGGCGACCCAGCGGACGTCGCGTGGCCGCAGGCCGAGGGTCCGCAGACGGGTCAGGGTCTGCCACCGCTGCGACGCACCGGCGGCGGCGGCGAGCGTGAGGCCGAGCAACCCCAGCGCCAGCAGCACCGCGGCAGCTGTCCACGCCAGCCGTGTCAGCCCTGCCGTCAGCGGGGCCACCCGCTGCGCCCGCAGGACGTCCGTACGCAGCACGACGTCGGAGGCGACTCCGGTGTTCGTCACGGCCCGCCCCGCGCCGGGACCGGTCACCCAGACGGTGTTCGCGACGGCGGGCAGCCCGGCGTGGGCGAGGGCCGTGGCGTCCACGATGACGACGTCGTCGACGCCGCCGACGGAGGGAGCGGTACCGACGGCGGCGAGACGGATCGCCGGGGCGCCGTCGCGGGGGAGTTGCAGCCGCGAGCCGGTGCGCAGTTCGCCGGATTTCGAACGGACCAGCGCCGGGACCTCACCGGGGCCCGGACCGGGAGCCGTGAGCCGGGCCAGCGCGGGCGCGTCGGGCAGCGGAGTGGTGGCCAGCAGGTGCTGGAACGCGGCGGCGTCCACGATGACCAGGCGTGGGGTGAGCAGCGTCGATTCGGCGAAGACGCGTGCCGAGTCGGTCACCTGCGCGACGACGACCTGCCCCACCCCGGGTGCGGCGGCGATGCGCTCGGCGAGTGCGGGCGTGGCGGTCTGGGCGTCCGCGCCGACGTCGAGGCGGGCGTCGGCGCCGACGGTGCTCCACGCGCCGTCGGTCAGGCCCCGGGTGACGGTGGCGCCGAGGATGAGCGCGAACGACGCGAGCGCCGTGGTGCTGACCAGCACCAGCAGGGGCAGCGCGCGTCCGGCCGTTGTGGTCGCCTGGGCGGCACTGAACACGGCCAGGGGGCGGCGTGAGCGCAGGGCCTGTCGGAGCGCGAACCGCGCCCCGAGGGGCAGTAGCCGGAGCAGGACGAGCGCGCCGACGAGCGCGCCCAGGGAGAGGGCGCTGACCGGCAGGATGAGGTCGCCGGTCAGTTCACCGGTGTCGCCGTGGGAGGCGGCGGGCACGAGCCCACGCTGGTGCAGTGTGACGAAGGCGGCGATCGCGGCGATCAGGACAGCGGCCTCCACGGCGGCGCGGCGCAGCTGGCCGGTGGCCCGGATCCAGCGCCGAGCGGCGGGGTTGGCGGGTTGGCGTCGGTCACGGCTGGCGCGGGCGGCGGCGAGGATGCCGAACGCCGGTCCGGCGACGGCGCCGGCCAGGACCACGGGAACGGCCCAGGTCCAGGCGACGCCCGGGGCGGCAGCGCGCGCGAGTGCGAGCCCGACGGCGGCGGCCGACAGGGACACCACTGCGGACTCGATGACCAGTTCCGCGCCGAGGTCGGGGAGCGCCGCCCCACGCTGCCGGGCGATGCTCAGCACCGGGGTGCGGCGGCGGACCAGCAGGTCGGCGGCGAGCAGCAGGACCAGCACCGCGGCGGTGAGTACCCCGGCGAGCAGGATGGCGGCCTGTGCCGCAGCGGCGTTGTTGCGGGTACGGGCGTCGCGCAGGACGGTGTCGAGCTGCGATTCCCACTTCAGGGACTGGTCGCGGTCGCTCGACGAGCCGGAGGTCGCCTTGAGCTTGACCACCTGGCTGGCGAGCGTGGTGGTGGAGTCCGAGGTGAGCGCGTCGGGAACGGGTGCGAAGTGGACGGTGCGTCGCAGTTGGTCCTCGTTGACGGCGAGCCGGGCGTCCGGTAGCGACTCGCGCGACAGCAGGCCGTTGAACCGGGTGGTCCCGACGCCGTCCGCGCCGGGTACGGGGCGCAGCAGTGCCGGGGCGAGTCGCCAGGCCGGGTCGGCGCTGTCCGCGGGTCGGTAGATCCCGCTGACTCGGACGTCCTTGTCGCGACCCTGGCCGTCCTTGACCGGGATCCGGTCGCCGGGGTCGAGGTCGAGTGCGGCGGCGTCCGCCTCGGAGAGGCCGATCTGCACCGGCCAGGGGGGTCCGTCGTAGGGGACCTCGACGTACTGGTCGGAGACGGCGGGACCGGGCGGGCTGCCGGCGATCCAGGTGACGTCCGGGCCGCCGGGGTCACCGGCCAGGAAGGTGAACTGAAAGGTACGCGGTGCGTTGCCGTCGGTGATCTTGAGGATCGGGCCGTTGACGACGGTGACGGGCGGAAGCAGCGCGGCGTCCAGGTCGGGTCCGAGCGCGGACGTCGTTCGGGCGAGGAAGGCGTCGACCTCCTCGGCGAGGTTGGGCATCCGGACCCGACCACCGGTCGGTCCGTCGTCGCGTTCCCAGTCGGCGTGTGCCAGGACGTTCGAGTCGGTGCCGGCGTCGCGGACCGTGTCCTGGACGGCGTTGTCGGCGGCGGCGCGGAGCAGCGGCGGTACGGCCCCGGCGAGGAGCGTGACGGTCGCGATGACGGCGGCGGTGAGCAGCAGCGGCCCGACGTCGGTGCGGCCACGGCCGCGGACGCTGGGCCAGTGCGGCGTCGGCCACCGGCGGGTCAGCCACCGGTTCACGGTGCCACCCGCAGGTGCGCGGCATCGGCCCGGCGGGCCTGGACGGTGACCACGACGGCGACCGCCAGCACGCATCCGGCCAGCAGGACGGCGAGCAGTGCGGTCTCGGCCGGCCACGGCCAGTGTGGTTGGGCGACCGGGACGGGCGCGGCGCCGGTGTCGGAGCGCACCAGCAGGGGAGCGACGACGCGGGTGGCGAGCGCGCCGACGGCCGTGCCCGCCGCGAGCAGGGGCAGCAGTACGCCGGCGTGCTGGCCGAGCAGCACGGCTCGGATGTCGCGCCGGGACATCCCCAGGCCGCGCAGCCGCGCCACCTCGACGGCGCGGACCTGCAGATCACAGGTGACGTGCAGGACGACGCCGGCGAGCAGGAGCAGTGCGGCGGCCGGGACGATGAGCCGGAGAGCTGCCGGCAGCCCGGCGCTGAGCGGGCCGTCGGTGAGACGGGCGGTCTCCGCCTCGCGGGTCGCGACGGTGCCCAGGTGCAGGGCGGTGGCCCGCTCGGCGGCACCGGGCTCGGTCGGGCGGCCGACCCACCAGGCGTCGACCGGGAACGTCAGGTCGCCGGTGACGACGCGTGCGCGGGACAGCGTGTCCAGGTCGGCCAGTACGGCGGCGGCGCCGGGGGCGGACGGTACGGTCGGGATGACCTCGGTGACGACGACGGGGACGGGCGTGATGCCGACCGTGACGCTGAGTTTGCTGCCGCGATCGGCGCCGACCTCGCTGGCGAAGTGGTCGGAGACGGCGACGGGCACCGGGCCGGGGTCCGGGAAGGCGGTGGCGACGAGGGTCCGGGCGGCGTCGTCGGCGCCGGCGAGGTCGACTGTCGTGGCCATCCGCAGCGCGGTTCCCGTCGGCGTGGCGGACATCATGACCGTCGGGTCGACCAACCTGCCCGGGACCGGCGGCGCGGACGTGGCGGTCCAGTCCGACCCGTCGGTGGACCTCTCCTGCGAGCCGGCGGGTGGCACGGTGAGCGTGACGGCGACGGCGACGCGTCCGCCGACCGGGTCGGCGGCGATCGGCAGGGCGACCGCGACGAGCCGCAGTCCGTCGGCGGACGCGCAGTCGGGCAGCCGTACCTCCCGACCGTCGAGCGGTACGGCGGGACCGGTGCAGGACGTGCGCAGGCCGGTGGCGTCCTGCAGCAGCAGTTGGGGTGTCACGGTGAGCGGGGTGCCGCCGGAGGCGGTTCCGCTCAGGACGAGCGGGGCGCCGGCCGGGACGGCGAGGCCGGTGACCCGGGTGCGTGGTGCCAGCGCGGTGCCGACGTCCGCCCATCCGCGCTCGCTGTCGAGCCGCCCGCGCAGCAGCGCGTCGGCGCGGGTGGTGTCGACGGCGACCAGACGCGGCGCGTCGCCGGCGGTGCCGAGCCACTGACCGACCGTGGTGCCACGGTCGAGGGCCGGGCTCACCGCCCCCGTGGTGGCCGCGCTGACGACGGCGCCGTCTCCGGCCACCGGCGCCGTGCTGAGGGTGAGTGCCAGGTCGGTGCCGACGGCGAGCGCGGCCTGGTCGCGTTGCGACTGGTGCCACGTGCTGTCGAGTGCGAGGCCGAAGGTGCCGGCCGCGCAGGCCAGCCCGACGAGCAGACCGGCGGCGACCGCTTGTGGCCGGCGGGCAGCCTCGGAGACCGCCAGCGGAAGCGCCAGCCCGCGGGCGCGGTACGCCAGCCGGTCGGCACCGCGCAGGGCGGGGAGTACCACCCGGAGAGCCAGGGCGGCACCTGCGGTGAGCAGCAGTGCCGGCGCGAGCACCCGGACCGCGTCGGCGCGTGGGCTGGCGGTGGTGGGCTGCGCGTACAGCTGCCACCACCCGACGGCGGCGAAGACCGCGAGCAGCAGGTCGGCGCCGGATCGGGCCAGCAGTTCGCGGCGGGTACGCCGCTCGCCGGCCGCCGGGACGGGTCGGATCGCCAGGACGGTGAGTACGGCGGCGAGCACCAGCGCGCCACCGACGACCGCGAGGACCTGGACGCCGGAGACGGCTGGCCGGACGGTCAGGCCGGCGTCGTCCAGCGGTGGCAGGTGGGTCAGAGCGGCGTGCAGGGCCGACGAGGCAGGTATCGCGAGCGCGACGGCGACGGCGGCGACGAGCCCGGCCTCGAGTGTCGCGGTGGCGGCGAGCTGGCGACGGCTGGCGCCCAGGGCGGCCCGCAGGGCGGTCTCGTCGGCGCGGATGCCCGCGGTCAGCCGGCCCGCGAGGACGAGTGCTGTCGCGGCCAGGACACCGCCGAGGACGGCGACGGCGAGCACGACGGCGGCGGTGACGTGCCGTTGGTCGTCGGCGGCCCGCAGGGTCAGCGGCAGGTCGGAGGCGACCCGTGCGAGCTGGACGCGCTCGCCGAGGGTGCCGGCCAGCCGGCGGTCGGCGTTGTCGACGGCCCCGGCCACGGTCTCCAGGTTGCTGCGGTTGTTGTGGGACAGGTCCGGATGGGCGGTGACCTCCATCCGGTCGACTGTGGCGCCGGTGGTGACCAGGTCGGCGAGGTCGACGAGGAACGGGCCGTAGGCGTTGACCGGCTGCATGAAGCGGCCGTCCCGGTAGCCGATGGCGGAGCCGGCCGCGGCCAGCGGGTCACGGTCCCAGCCGCGTCCCGCGAGGGGGCGCACCACACCGACGACTGTCACGTCGATGGCCGGGACGGGCGCGTGGGCCAGTTCGGCGCCGAGGCGTACCCGCCGACCGGGGGTGAGGCCGAGCAGTTGTGCGGTGGACTCCAGCAGCACCGCGTCGCCCGGGTGCTGTGGCCAGCGCCCGGTGACCAGCTCGGCTCGGGTCGGCAGGTCGTCCAGCCCCGACAGGTAGGCCTGCGGCGGGACGGTGGTGCCCGTGGCGAGCGTGGGCGGCAGCGCCCGCAGCACCGTCGACGCCCGCGCGGTCGTCGTCACCGGGATCGGTGCGAGCGTGGAGGCCACCACGGTACGGGTGTCGGCGGCGACGGACTGCGTGTCGCGGCCCTCGACGGTGCCGGTGTAGACGGTCACGTCGACGTCGGCGGGGGCGGCGCGGGCCATGGCGACCTCCAGCGCCCGCTCGGCGGTGCGGGTGACGAGCAGGGTGCAGGTGCCCAGCAGGGTCGCGCCGATCGTGACGACCCCGAGGAGGGCTGCCAGCAACGGCCACTGCGCGCGGGCGCGCCGGCTGACCAACCTCATCGTCGCGTCACCCGGCGTCCGGCACGGGTACGTACGGCTGCCCGGCCGCCTGTTCGTCGAGGTGCCCGTCGTGGATGCGGATCACCCGGTCGGCCAGGGCCATCATCACCGAGTCGTGGGTCGACACCAGTACCGTGACGCCCTCGGATTCCACTATCCCGCGCAGCAGCGCCATCACCGACAGGCCGGTCTCGGCGTCCAGTTGCCCGGTGGGCTCGTCGGCGAGCAGGAGCTTGGGTGAGGCGGCCAGCGCGCGGGCTATCGCCACCCGTTGCTGCTGGCCGCCGGACAGCTCGGCCGGCCGCTGCCGGGCGTGGTCGGCCAGGCCGATCAGCTCCAGCAGCAACTCGACCCGCCGCTCGCGCTCGGGTGGGGCGACGCGGGCCATCCGCAGCGGGGCCGCGACGTTCTCCGCTGCCGACAGCACCGGGATCAACCCGAAGCTCTGGAAGACGTACGACACCTTCTCGCGTCGCAGCCGGGACAGGCCGTCCTCGTCGAGCGCTGTCACGTCGGTGCCGTCGACGTGCACGGTGCCGGCGTCCGGGCGGTCCAGGCCACCGATGACGTTGAGCAGGGTGGTCTTGCCCGAGCCGGACCGGCCGACCAGCGCCACCATCGAACCGGCGGCCACGTCGAGCGACACGCCGTTCAGGGCGTGCACGACGGTCGGCCCGGTGCGAAAGCGCCGGTGTACGCCGCGGACGCTCAGCAGCGGCTCGCTACTCATTCGCCGCTTCCCGAGTCGGGGTGGATCGTGATGTGGTCGGGTTCCAGGGCCAGCCGGACCCGTCGGGTCAGCGCCAGCGCCTGGCGGAACTCGCGGGGCACCTGGACCCGCCCGGCCCGGTCCATCACGGCGTACTCCTCGGCGATCATGTGCGTGTCGCCCTCCGCGTCGGTGGTGGTGCGGCGCAGCACCTCGCTGCTGGTGCGTCCGTCCCGGATCGCGACGGTCCGTTCGACCTGGCCGCTGACCTCCGGGTCGTGGGTGACCACGACGACGGTGACGCCGTAACGCCGGTTGACGTCGCGCAGCACACCGAAGACCTCGGCGGACGTGGCGGCGTCCAGCTCGCCGGTCGGCTCGTCGGCGAGCAGGACCCGCGGCTGGTTGGCCAGCGCCACCGCGATCGCGACCCGCATCTGCTGCCCTCCGGAGAGTTGCCCGGGGCGGCGATCGGCGCAGTCGGCGACACCGAGGCTGTCCAGCAGCTCGGCCGCGCGCTCCCGGCGTTCCTGCTTCGGGGTACGGGCCGCCGTCATCGGCAGGTCCACCATCTCCCGTGCGGTCAGGTAGGGGATCAGGTTGCTCGCCGTCTGCTGCCGTACGAACCCGACGGTGCGCCGTCGGTAGTCCACCCGGTCCGCGCGGGACATCGCCAGCAGATTCCACCGGTCGACCCGGACCCGCCCGGCGGTGGGGGCGTCGATGCCGGCCAGGATGGACAGCAGTGTCGACTTGCCCGAGCCGGAGGCACCGACGACGGCCACCAGCTCACCGCTCTCCACGGCCAGGTCCAGTCCCTGCAGTGCCTGCACCTCGATCGAACCGGTCTGGTAGATCCGCACCAGGTTCTCGCAGACGATGAGCGCGTCGTGGCCGAACTCGGGTGCCCGCGCGGAGGGCTGCGGCAGGGACAGCGGGGTGCTGGACATTCCCTGCTCCGTCCGGGTTGTGCTGAGGCAGATTGAAGCAGTTTCGCAATCGGCGGCTTCGTTGACCATGCCCGGGGTGGCTTTCCTGCATTCTGGGCGGGGGTCTACCGTCGCGACCCTCCCACCCGCCGAGGCCGGTTTTCGCTGTGGCGGGTCGTGAACCTGCCGGGCTTCCACGCCGACTGAACAGGCGAAGGAGGGCCGATGAGCGATGAGTTGCTGGTGGTCCGTTGCCAGTTGGGTGAACGGGAGGCGTTCGCCGAGCTGGTGCAGGGCTGGCATCCGGCGGTCGAACGGTACGTCGGGCGGATGCTCGGTGGGTCCGACGACGATGTGGTGCAGGAAATCTGGTTGGCGGTCTTCAAGGGGTTGCCGACGTTGCGGCAGCCGGACCGGTTCACCCCGTGGCTGTTCATCATCGCCCGGCGGGCGGTGATGAACCGGCTGCGGGACGCGTACGCCCGCCCGGAGCCCGAACCGATCGACGACCTGCCCGGCGGCGACGAGGCGCAGGAGGTCGTCGACCGGGAGACGCTGGCCGGGGCGCTGGCGGCGCTCCCCGCCCGGGAACGGGAGGTGCTCTTGCTGTTCTACCTGGAGGACCAGCCGTTGGACGCCTGCGCGCTGATCTGCGGCGTACCCGTCGGCACTGTCAAGTCGCGGCTCAACCGGGCCCGCAGGTTGTTACGTCACGAGCTGGTGCGGAAGGGGTACGAGGCATGACTCCGGAAGAGGTGCTGGCGCGACTGGACGCTCCGTTGTCGCTGCGCAGGCGGGTCGGCTACCTGACCCTGGCCTTCACCGGTCTCACCGCGAGCGCCCTGATCGGCCTGCTCTGGGCCACCGAGCCCGGGTTGCCGACGCGCACCAACGTGGCCTTCGCCGTCCTGGTGACGATCGGCCTGTGCTGGGCGGTGTTCGGTGGTTGGGCAGTGACTCGACGGACTCCGCTGTTCGCCCGGGATCGGGTGGTCGCCGGCTGGCTCGGCGTCGGAGCCTGGCTGGCATTCAGCGTTGGCGCGCTGATCATCAGCCTGCTGCGACACGAACTGGAGCCGGCGCTGCTGGGCGTTGTGCTCCTGCTCGGCGCGGTGGCGGCCCTGAACCTGCGGGCGGCCCGTCGGGCGCGTGCGGCGCTGCTGCGCCGCAGGAGCGTGCTGGCCGGACCGGCGACTGGCTGCAGGTGAACGGCGGCATCCCCGTCCGGTTCTGCCACGGGCAGATCCGCTGCCGGCGAACGGGGGTGCCCTTCGCCGGCCGATGCCAGCAGGGTGGAGCGCATGAGACTGCTGGTGCTGGGTGGTACGGGATTCGTGGGCGGGGCCACCGTCGCCGAGGCGCTACGCCGCGGCTGGTCGGTGACGGTGTTCAACCGGGGGCTGCACGGCACGGTGCCGTCCGGCGTACACCGGTTGCGGGGTGACCGCACCGCGCCGGACGGTCTGGCGGCGCTCGCCGGTGGCGAGTGGGACGTCGCCGTGGACACCTGGGACGGTGCGCCGAGGGCCGCCGGAGACGCCGCCCGCGCCCTGGTCAACACGGTCGGCCATTACGTGTACGTGTCCAGCGGCTCGGTCTACACCGACCACGCCGCGGCGGGGTTGCACGAGGACTCCCCGGTGGTGGACGCCGACCCGGGCTCCGTCGACGGCGACTACCCGCAGCTCAAGGCCGGTGCCGAGCGTGCCGTGCGGGAGGTGTTCGGTGGGCGTGCGCTGGTCGCGCGGGCCGGCCTGATCCTGGGCCCGGGCGAGGACATCGGCCGGCTGCCCTGGTGGCTACGGCGCGTCGAGCGGGGCGGGGACGTACTCGCCCCCGCCCCGCCCGACCTGCCGGTGCAGTACGTCGACGTCCGCGACCTGGCGGGGTGGATGCTCGAGGCGGGCACCCGGAAGGTGGGCGGCACGTTCAACGCGGTCGGCCGTCCGACGCAGACCACGATGGGCGAGCTGCTCGACGCGTGCGTGGCCGCGACCGGTGTCGACGCCCGGTTGCGGTGGACCGATCCGGCGTCGATCCTCGCCGCCGGGGTGCAGCCGTGGAGCGACCTGCCGATCTGGCTGCCGCGCGGCCACCCGTCCCGGGGGTTGCTGGAGCGGGACGTCACGCGGGCACTGGCCGCCGGCTTGACTTGCCGGCCGGTGGCCGAGACCGTCGGCGACACCTGGCGGTGGCTGCGCGAGGTCGGTGCGGTTCCGCCGCGCGCCGGGCGACCGCAGCGCAGCTCGATCGGGTTGGATCCGACCCTGGAGGCCGCCGTGCTCGCCGGCTGACCGTGCCTCGGCGGGTCAGGCGGGCACCACCGGCAGGTCCAGCACCTCGGCGACACCACGTCGGGGGGTCGGTCGACCCGGCTGGCCGTACCCGATCCGCAGCACCATCTGCGGTGTGCCGAACCGGCCCAGCGCCAGCCGCAGTTGCTCCCGCGCCGTGGGCACCTCGATCGGCTGGGAGAGCATCGACACGCTGAGCCCGGCGTCCGTGGCGGTGAGCAGCAGGCGTTGCAGGGCCTGCCCGGCGATCACCTGGTCCACTGCGGTGTTGCCCGCCGAGCCCAGCACCCCCACCAGGGGTTCCGGTTCGAAGTCGCGCCCGGGGGCGCGGTCACGCCCACCGTAGCCGCGCGTCGGGAGGACGTCCTGCGGCTCGCCTCGCGGACCTCCGGCGGAGCTGGGCACGCCGTCCGGGGTGGACTCCCGGCGTAGCCACCGTTCCCGTTCGGCCCGGTACGCGGGGTCGCGCTCCAGCACCCGGTGCGCGCTGCGCGCGATCTCGCCGAACGCGGAGACCGCGCTCACCCCGATCAGCAGCTCCAACCAGCACTGCTCGGCACGGGCGGCCTCGCCGAGGCGCCAGCGGGCGTCGCCCGGCACCGGGTCCGGCCAGAACGGCAGACGGTTGCTGAACCGGCGCGGGATGGCCCCGTGCAGGCTCTGCTCGGCGGGGGTGGGCCGGCGCGGGAGGTCCGGTACCAGCCGGGCCAGCAGGTCCGGCTCGGCCGGGTCGGGGCGCAGCCGCACCCGGGCCGGGACCCCGGCCACGGCCAGGGCGATCCGCAGGTTGAACAACGCCGCGCCGCAGGCGATCCGGACACCCCACCCGCTCGGGTCGGTCGCCGGCAGCCGGCGGGCCGGGTCGGCCAGCACCTCGATGCCGCCGTCGCGCAGCCGTAGCCGCCACGGTTGGGTGTTGTGCAACGACGGTGCCCGGACCGCGTCCACGGCGGCGGTCCGCAACTGGGCGGCGGTGTAGCCGATGTCCATGTCGGTGCTCCTCTCCCGCTGGGCCGGCGGCGGGTGGTGCCGCTGTGCTGGCGTACCTCCACGGTCCGTCGTTCGGTGCTCGCCCAGCAGGGCCGGACGTCCCGACCAGTCGGGTCCGAGCGCCCGCTCGCTTCGCGCCGATCGGGACCTTCGGCCCGTGCGCTGGGCCACGGGCAGCGGGTAGAAACGAGGGATGATCCGGGTTTTCCTCCTCGACGACCATGAGGTCGTCCGCCGTGGCCTGGCCGACCTGCTGCAGAGCGGCGGCGACATAGAGGTGGTCGGCGAGTCCGGCTCGGCGCAGGAGGCGGCCCGCCGCATCCCGGCGCTGCGGCCCGACGTGGCGATCCTCGACGCGCGGCTGCCGGACGGCAACGGCATCGACGTGTGCCGTGACGTCCGCGCCGTCGACTCGTCCATCAAGGGGCTGATCCTCACCTCGTACGAGGACGACGAGGCGCTGTTCGCAGCCATCATGGCCGGTGCCGCCGGGTATGTGCTCAAGCAGATCCGTGGCACCGACCTGGTCGACGCGGTGCGTCGCGTCGCGGCCGGGCAGTCGCTGCTCGACCCGGCGATCACCACCCGGGTGCTGGAGCGCATCCGCAACGGCGTCGAGCAGCCGCGCGAGCTGAAGTCGCTCACCGAGCAGGAGCGGCGGATCCTGGAGTACGTGGCCGAGGGGCTGACCAACCGGGAGATCGCCGGTCGGATGTTCCTGGCGGAGAAGACGGTGAAGAACTACGTCTCCAGCGTGCTGGCCAAGCTGGGCCTGGAGCGCCGCACGCAGGCCGCCGTTCTGGCCACGCGTCTGCTCGGCAAGGCGCCCTGACCCGGGTCGCGGGAGTCAGTCGCGCAGCGGCACGGCCCAGCACACCTCGGTGCCGCGCGACTCGGCCGCGGTGACCGTGAAGGTGCCGTCGAGGCGGCTGGCGCGTTCGCGCAGGTTGACCAGGCCACCCCGGGCGGCGGCCGGGTCGCAGCCCACCCCGTTGTCGGTGACCGTCACGGTGACCTGGCCGGAGTCGACGCGTACGGCGACGTCGACGCGGGTGCACTGCGCGTGGCGGACCACGTTCGACAGCGCCTCGCGCAGCACGGCGGTGAGGTCCGGGCGGATGGCGTCCGGAACGGCGCTGTCCACCGGCCCGGAAAGCTCCAGGTGCGGCCTGAAGCCCAGCGCTTCGGCGGCGGCCTCGACCGCCGCACGGATCTCGGTGCGCAGCTCCGAGGTCATCGGCGTACGCAGCTCGAAGATCGTCCGCCGGATGTCGCGGATGGTGGCGTCGAGATCGTCGACCGCCGCGTTGATCCGTTTGGCCACCTCCGGGCGGGCCATCGGTGCGGCGCTCTGCAGTTGCAGGCCGGTGGCGAAGAGTCGTTGGATCACCACGTCGTGCAGGTCGCGGGCGATCCGCTCGCGGTCCTCCAGGACCACCAGCAGTTCCCGTTCCTCCTGGCCGCGCGCCCGTTCCATGGCCAGCGCGGCCTGCCCGGCGAAGCTGCCCAGCAGCGTCAGGTCCTCCTCGCTGGCGCCACCGCCGCGCTCCGGGCGGTGCGCCACGATCAGCACGCCGTGCAGGGCCTCTGCGGTGGTGAGTGGCGAGATCATCGCCGGGCCGGTGTGCAGCAGCGCCGGCCACGGCGCGGCGTGCGCCAGGTCGTCCACCTGGTCGTGCCGGCCCTCGGCGACAGCCGCGCCGAAGCTGGTGTCGGCGGCGGGCAGGACCGTGCCGACGAGCGCGTGGGCCTGCTCGTCGGGGCCGTCGACCACCTCCACGGAGAACTGCTCGGTGTCGGTGTCGTAGAGCAGCACCAGCGCCAGCTCGGCCTCGGCGACCTCGCGGGCTCGGCGGGCGACCAACGCCAACGCGTCGGTACGGCGTACCTCGCCCAGCAGCACCGTGGTGATCTCGGCGGTGGCGGCGAGCCAGCGTTCCCGCCGGTGCGCCAGGGCGTACAGGCGGGCGTTCTCGATGGCCACGCCGGCGGCGGCGGCGAGCGCGACGACGATCTCCTCGTCGTCCTCGGTGAACTGGGCACCGCCCTGCTTCTCCGCCAGGTAGAGGTTGCCGAAGATCTGGTCGCGGATGAGGACCGGCACGCCCAGGAAGCTGTGCATGGGCGGGTGGTTGGCCGGGAACCCGTAGGAGCGGGGGTGCTGGGTGATGTCGGGCATCCGCAGCGGCCGGGGATCGTCGATGAGCAGGCCGAGCACGCCCCGCCCGTGCGGCAGGTCGCCGATCTGCTCGTGCTGCTCGGGCGTGATGCCGTGGACGATGAAGTCGTGCAGCAGCCGGTCCGGGCCGACCACGCCGAGCGCGCCGTACCGGGCGCCGACCAACTCGCAGGCCGCCTGCACGATGCGTTGCAGGGTGGTGCGCAGATCCAGGTTGGTGCCGATGCCGACCACCGCGTCGAGCAGGGCTCGCAGGCGCTCCCGGCTGGTCACCACCTCACCGACCCGGACCAGCATCTCCTGCAACAGCTCGTCGAGACGGACCCGCGACAGCGGGCTCAGCCCGAGCGACGGTGCCGCCGTTGGTTCCGGACGGGGCGGCGGCACGCTGCTGGTCACCGAGGCATGGTAGCGCCGGTGCCGCTCGTCGCCAGACCCGTCAACGGACCGCGGAGGTGTCGACCACCTGTGCGGTGGTCAACCGCGGCGTGTGCGGCGGACCCGCCTGCGTCGGGTCCGCGATGCCCAACCGCAACGCGATGTACGGGAAGCCGATCCCGGAGAGCATCTGACGCAAGGTCTGCCGGGTGCCCGGCACCTCCACCACCGCGCTGAGCGGCACCACGGACACGCCAAGCCGAGTGGCGGTCAGCCAACCGGCGGAGAGCGCCTCGCCCGCGCGCAGCCAACTGTCCCGCTCGTCCTCGTCGCCGTGCAGCATCGCGTACACCGCCATCCGATCGTGGCCTGGGCCCACCGGCAGGCTGCCGGGACGGCCGAAGTCGCGGCCCGGCACGGTGGTCTGCGCAGGCTGCTCGGGCAGCACCTCGGCGGGCAGGCCGGTGCCCTCGCCGGCCCGGCTGGTCCAGTACGCCAGCTCGGCGCGCAGCTCCGGATCCTCGGCCTCGACCGTGTCGGCGTGCCCCGCGGTGGCGGCCAGCTCCAACATCTCGTCGCGGTCGAGGATCTGCAAACGACACCCCTCGGCGGTGACCGCCCGGGTGATCTCCTCGATCGCGGTGGGCGGCACCGGCTCGTCGCTGACCGGCCGCCGGTCGGTGTGCCGGACCTGCATGCACTGCACCATGCGCATGGCGTCCGGGTCGGCCGTGGTGTGGCTGAGGTCGGTCAGCCGAGCCAGTAGCTCGCTGTCGGCCGGGTCGGGCAGCCGTTGCACCACGGCGCGCCACCCCTCGACGGCCAGCGCCAGTCGGGCGTGGTGCAGGGCGGTGCCGCAGCTGATCGCGAGCAGTCGCCCCTCGGGGTCGGCGGCGGCGAGCTGTCGGTCGGCGACGGAGCGCAGCTCCAACGCGTCGGGCAGCACCCGCCAGCGCCACGGCTGGCTGTTGTGCACCGAGGGGGCGTGGCCGGCGGTGGCGGCGGCCTCCGCCAGCGCGGTGGTCAGCTGACTTTCCTGACTCATGGTCACGACCTTTCCGTCTCTGCTCATCGTGCCGTACGGCGCGTCGCCGTGTCTGGGGTTGCCGCCTCATCCTGTGCCATCCGGTGGTGTGCCCGCAGGGGCCACAGGTCCCGACCACGCCGAGCCGTTACGCCCGCCTTACCAGGCCCGGCACACCGCCACGACGTGCGGACACCGGGCGAAACGCCCGGTGTCCGGCCGCTGGCCGCCCACCGGCTGCGACGATGCGCAGGTGGGGGCCGAGCCAAACGAGTGCGTACCGGAGCAGCCGGTCCGCGGACGGGTCCGGCGGTGGTGGGCGTGGGTGCCGCTGGTTGGGCTCACCGCCGCAGTGCTGGCGGGTGCGGTGCTGCGCATCGCCGGCCGGGCCGGCGCAGCCGACCTGATCTGGGCGGCCGTCACGGTGGCCGCGCTGCTACCGGCCGCATGGTCGATGCTGCGCTCGTTGTGGCACCGGCACTTCGGCGTGGACGTGATCGCCGTGCTGGCGCTGGCCGGTGCGCTCGGCGTCGGGGAGTACCTGGCCGGGGCGGTCATCGCCGTGATGCTGGCGACCGGGCGGTCGTTGGAGGCGTACGCGCAGCGCCGGGCCACCCGCGACCTGCGGGCCCTCCTGGAGCGCGCTCCGCGTACCGCACGTCGGCGTGGGCCCGGAGGCGCTATCGAGGTGGTGCCGCTGGACCAGGTGGCGGTGGCGGACCGGTTGCTGGTCGGCCCGGGGGACGTGGTGCCGGTCGACGGGACCGTCGGCGAGGCGGCCACGCTGGACGAGTCGGTGGTGACCGGAGAGTCGCGGCTGGTTCAGCGGGCCGCCGGGGAGGCGGTGCCCAGCGGTGTGGTCAACGCCGGCGCGGGGTTCGGCATGCGCGCGACAAGGAACGCTGCGCAGAGCACATACGCCGGGATCGTCCGGTTGGCCCAGGAGGCGACCGCCCGCAAGGCCCCGATGGTGCGGCTGGCCGACCGGTACGCCGCCGCTTTCGTGCCGTTCACGCTGGTCCTGGCCGGGCTGGGCTGGCTGCTCTCCGGCGACGTGGTCCGGGCGGTGGCGGTGCTGGTGGTGGCCACCCCCTGCCCGCTGCTGCTGGCCACCCCGATCGCGATCGTGTCCGGCCTGTCCCGGGTGGCCCGGCGCGGGGTCCTGGTCCGCGACGGTGGCGCGCTGGAGCTGCTCGGCCGGGCTCGGACACTGCTGGTGGACAAGACCGGCACGCTGACCGCCGGCCGCCCGCGCGCCGCCGAGACGGTAGTCGCCCCGGCTGGTGATCGTGACGAGGTGTTGCGCCTCGCGGCCTCGGTGGAGCAGTTGTCTCCGCACGTGCTGGCCACCGCGCTGGTCCGGCAGGCTCGCGATCGGGGGTTGACACTGACCGAGCCGACTGGCGTCACCGAGGAGCCGGGACGGGGGGTCACCGGCCGGGTCGACGGCCGACTGGTCCGGGTCGGTCAGGTCACCGGGAAGCTGCCCGAGTGGGCGGACCGGGCGCGGGCCCGCACCGAGCTGGCCGGTTGGTCTGCGGTGTGGGTCAGCGACGAGGGTGGAGTGCTCGGCGCGATCCTGCTGGAGGATCCGGTTCGCCCCGACGCCCGCCGCACCGTACGGCGCCTGCGTGCGGCGGGGCTGCGGCGGATCCTGCTGGTCACGGGCGACCAACCGGCCACCGCAGCGCAGGTCGCGGCGATGGTGGGGGTGGACGACGTGCTTGCCCGCTGCACGCCGCAGGAGAAGGTGGCCCGGGTCCGGGCGGAGGCCGACCGGGCGGTCACCGTGATGGTCGGCGACGGGGTCAACGACGCTCCTGCACTGGCTGAGGCGCACGTGGGCGTGGCGATGGGCGCGACCGGCGCGAGCGCCTCGGCGGACGTGGCGGACGCGGTGCTCACCGTGGACCGGCTGGACCGGCTCGCCGACGCGGTGGAGATCGCCCGGTACGCCCGGCGGATCGCGGTGCAGAGCGCCACCGTCGGGATGGGGTTGGCCGTGCTGGCGATGCTCGTGGCGGCGGCCGGTCGGCTGCCCCCGGTCGTTGGCGCGTTCCTTCAGGAGGGCATCGACGTGCTGGTGATCCTCAACGCGCTGCGGGCACTGGGAGGTGGGCTGCGCCGGCGCGACGTCCCGCCGCGCACCCGGGAGTTGCTCGCCCACTACGCGGCGGAACATCAGGCGGTCCGCGACGTGCTGGCCGGGTTGCGGGACACCGCCGACCTGGTCGCCACCGACCCGGCCTCGCCGAGGTGCCTGCCGGCGGTACGCGAGACGTACCGCCGGTTGACCGAACGCGTGCTGCCGCACGTGACTGCCGAGGAGCGACAGCTCTACCCCGCGCTGGCCGCCCCGCTGGGCAGCGAGGAGGCGACGTCGACGATGAGTCGGGCACACGTGGAGATCCGCCGTCAGGTGGACCTGCTCGGCGCCCAACTCGCCCAGACCGCCGACGGCCGGCCGCGCCCCGACCAGGTTCCCGACCTGCTGGCCACCCTCTACGGGTTGGACGCGGTGCTGCGCCTGCACCTGGCTCAGGAAGAGGAAGAGTTCTTCTCCCTCGACCCGTCCGACCCGACGACCGCGCGGCGGTGACCCCGGGTCAGGTCGCGCATCCCGGTGCGGCCCCGCCCGGCGGATGTCAGCGTTCGCGGACCACCGCGACCGGGCAGTGGGCGTGCTGGATGAGCTGCTGGCTGACCGAGCCGAGCAGCATTCCGGCCAGCCCGCCCCGGCCGCGGCTGCCGACCACCACCAGCCGCGCGTCCCGGCTCGCCTCGATCAGCATGGCCGCCGGGCTGGTCGGGACCAGATCGACGGTGATGGTCAGCTCGGCGAACGTCCGCCGCCACGGCTCCAGCGCCTGCTCCACGGCGGCCCGCTCGTCGGGCACCCCGGCCGCCCCGCCTGGGCCGGGCGTCCAGGCGTGCAGGACGCGCAACGGCACCTGACGCTGTGCCGCCCGTTCGGCCGCGAAGCCGAGCGCCACCAGCGACGGTTCCGAGCCGTCCACGCCGACCGCCACCGGGCCGGCCAGGGCTTTGTCGGCCCCGTCCCGGACCACCACGACCGGGCAGTGGGCGTGCGCGGCGACCGAGACCGCCGTCGACCCGGCCAGCAGGCCACCGAATCCGCCGTGACCCCGGCTGCCGAGCACCAGCATCCCGGCCTCCGCCGAGCGTTCCTGCAACACCAGCGCGGGCGGCCCGTCGTACACCTCGCCGGTGATGGTCAGCCCGGGGTTCGCCGCTGTGGCGTCCGCCGCGGCCTTGCGCACCAGGTCGTCGACCTGCCGGCGGGCGGTGTCGTCCGGCCACACGCCGGGGGCCACGCCCGGGCCGACCCAACTGGCCACCGTCAGCCATTCGAAGACGTACGCCAGCCGCACCGGCTGGCCGCTGTGCCGTGCCTCGTCGATGGCCCAGTTCAGGGCGATCGAGGCGTCGGTGGAGCCGTCGTAGCCGACCAGGATCTCCGCGTTGCGCACGTCGTCCTCCTTCAGGGGGTGGTCGGGTCGGTGTCGCGGACCCAGCGCCATTCGGCGACCTGGGGGTCGTCCTCGCCGTACTGGCGGGTGTAGTCGCGGGCCGCCTGCCGGGCGTCGACCATCCGTTGGCGCAGGTGCGCGGCGCTGGCGGCCAGCCCGGGCACCCGGTCGATGACGTCGATGACCAGGTGGAAGCGGTCCAGGTCGTTGAGCATCACCATGTCGAAGGGGGTGGTGGTGGTGCCCTCCTCCTTGTAACCGCGCACGTGCAGGTTCTCGTGGTTCGTGCGGCGGTAGGTGAGTCGGTGGATCAGCCATGGATAACCGTGGTACGCGAAGATGATCGGCCGGTCCTGGGTGAAGATGGTGTCGAACTCGTTGTCGGTCAGACCGTGTGGATGCTCGGTGTCCGGCTGGAGGCGCATCAGGTCGACCACGTTGACCAGGCGCACCTTCAATTTCGGCAGGTGCTGGCGCAGCAGTTCGGCGGCGGCCAACGTCTCCAGGGTGGGCACGTCTCCGCAGCAGGCGAGCACCACGTCCGGTTCGGTGACGCCGTCGCTGCTGGCCCACTCCCAGATGCCCAGGCCACGCCGGGTGTGCTGGATCGCCTCGGTCATCGTCAACCAGTTCGGGGCGGCCTGCTTACCGGCCACCACCACGTTGATGTAGTGCCGGCTGCGCAGGCAGTGGTCCATCGTGGCGAGCAACGTGTTGGCGTCCGGTGGCAGATAGACCCGCACCACCTCGGCCTTCTTGTTGACGACGTGGTCGATGAAGCCCGGGTCCTGGTGGGAGAAGCCGTTGTGGTCCTGCCGCCAGACGTGGCTGGAGAGCAGGTAGTTCAGCGAGGCGATCGGCTGCCGCCAGGGGATGGCCCGGGTCACCTTCAGCCACTTGGCATGCTGGTTCAGCATCGAGTCGACGATGTGGATGAACGCCTCGTAGCTGGTGAACACGCCGTGCCGGCCGGTCAGCAGGTAGCCCTCCAGCCAGCCCTGGCACAGGTGCTCGGAGAGCACCTCCATGACCCGCCCGTCGGGGGAGAGGTGGTCGTCGCCGGGCACTGTGGCGGCCACCCAGGCCCGGTCGGTCACCTCGAACGCCGCACCCAGCCGGTTGGACGCGACCTCGTCCGGGCCGAACAGCCGGAACGTCTCCGGGTTGGCGCTGATGACGTCGCGGATCCACGGGCCGAGCACCCCGGTCGCGCCGGCGATCGGCGTACCCGGTTCGGGAACCTCCACGCCGTAGTCGCGGAAGTCCGGCAGGGTCAGGTCGCGCAGCACCACGCCGCCGTTGGTGACCGGGTTGGCGCTCATCCGCCGGTCACCGCGCGGCGGCAGCGTCAGCAGCTCCTCCACCGGCGCGCCGGTCGCGTCGAACAGCTCCTCCGGCCGGTAGCTGCGCAGCCAGTGCTCCAGCTCGGCCCGGTGCGCAGGGTTGTCGCGTACGCCCGACAGCGGCACCTGGTGGGCGCGGTAGGTGCCCTCCACCTGGGTGCCGTCGACCTCACTCGGGCCGGTCCAGCCCTTCGGCGTCCGCAGAATGATCATCGGCCAGCGGGGGCGTTCGACGACGCCTCCGGAGCGGGCCCTCCGCTGGATCTCGGCGATCTCGCTCAGCACGCGGTCCAGCGTCGCGGCGAGGGTCCGGTGCACCCGGGCGGGCTCGTCACCGGCCACGACGTACGGCTGGTAGCCCGATCCACGCATGAGGTCCAGCAGGTCGTCCTCGGGGATCCGGGACAGCACCGTCGGGTTGGCGATCTTGTAACCGTTGAGGTGCAGGATGGGCAGCACCGCGCCGTCACGGGCCGGGTTGAGGAACACGTCGGAGAGCCAACTGCCGGCCAGCGGCCCGGTCTCCGCCTCGCCGTCGCCGATCACGCAGGCCACCAGCAGGTCCGGGTGGTCGAACGCGGCGCCGTAGGCGTGGCTCAGCGCGTACCCCAGCTCGCCGCCCTCGTGGATCGAACCCGGCACGTCCGCCGCGACATGGCTGGGGATGCCGCCCGGGAAGGAGAACTGGCGGAACAGCCGGGACATCCCGGCCTCGTCGCGCGCCACGTCGTGGTAGCGCTCCGACCAGGTGCCCTCCAGCCAGGTGTTGGCCACGATGGCCGGGCCGCCGTGGCCGGGGCCGGTGACCAGCATGGCGTTGAGGTCGCGCGCCACGATCACCCGGTTGAGGTGGGCGTAGATCAGATTGAGGCCGGGGCTGGTGCCCCAGTGCCCGAGCAGTCGGGGTTTGATGTCGTCGGGGGTCAGCGGCTCGCGCAGCAGCGGATTGTCCAGCAGGTAGATCTGCCCGACGGTGAGGTAGTTCGCGGCGCGCCAGTAGGCGTCCAGCCGGCGCAGCTCGTCGTCGGTGAGGGCGTGGTGCACGTCGAGAGCGGTCTCCATCATGCTGCCTCTCGCGGGTAGGAGTGGGGCCTCCGGCGTCCAGCCTGGCCGGTGCGGACGCCCGGGGTCAGGGCCGTTGGTCCCGCGCCGGGCGGGCATCGGGCCCGGTCAGCGGCGCCTCGGCCAGGCCGCGGACGACGACCACCGGGGCCGGGGAGTGGTAGAGCAGGGACTGGGCGACCGCGCCCAGCATGGCCCGCCCCGGCTCGTCGCCGCGGGCGGCGACCAGCGCCACCTGCGCGTTGCGGGAGGTGTCGATCAGCACGTCGGCGGGGTCGCCGCGTACCACGCGACACTCGGTCGGCACGGTGTGGTCCCGCCCGGCGTGCCGGACCAGTGCCTCGGTGAGCTGCTCGGCGACCGCGTCGGTGTCCTCGTCGTACTCCACCACCCGCAGGGCCAGCAGTCGGGCGTCGCGGCGGGCCGCGCACTTGAGGGCCCACTGCAGGGCGAGGTGTGAGCTGGGCGAGCCGTCGACGCCCACCAGCACCGGGCCCTGCGGCGGCGGTTCACGTCGGACCACCAGCAGGGGGCATCCGGCCCGGGCGGCCAACTGCACGGCTGTCGTCTCGGCCGGAACGCACTGACCGCTGCCCGCCATGCCGCTGTCGCCGACGGCCAGCAGGAAGGCGGCCTCCGAGCGGCGGATGAGGGTGGGCAGCATGGCGCTCTCGACGATCTCCCCGCGTACGGTCAGCCCTGGCTCGGTCTGGTGGGCGAGTTGGGCGGCGTGGGTGATCAGATCTTCGGCCTGGTCGCGGGGTGCGGCGACGGTGTCCGCGGCGAAGGCCGCGCGCCAATCGAAGGTGTGCAGCAGGTGCAGTGGCCGGCCGTGTCCGGCGGCCTCCTGCGCGGCCTGTTCGACGACCGGGAGGTCGAGTTCCGACCCGAGGCCGACCAGCACCGCTGCGTCGGCGGGTGCGGCCATCCGATATCACCTCCCGGGCGTCGCGCCCGGCACGACCAAGCTGTCCCTGACCGAGGGTAGTCGGCTGAGCACGGTGGCGGGTCCGATCCGCTGCGGTCGCCGCTCGTCAACCAGGGTTGACAGACCCGCAGTTGTCAACGTATGTTGACGGCATGAGTCAGGCGACAGAACTAGCGGCGGCAGCCGGCAGCACCGACCCCCGGGTCGGGCTGCGCGCCGTCCGCGCGCTACGCCGGCTCCTCGAGCGACTCGAGGTGGTCCAGGTTGACAACGCCCGACGGCAGGGCTGGTCCTGGCAGGAGATCGCCGACACGCTCGAGGTCAGCCGGCAGGCAGTGCACAAGAAGCACGCCGGGCGACCGGCGGTCAACTCATCCTGGGAGGCGTGATGTTCGAACGGTTCACCGACCGGGCACGCGACGTGGTGCGACGGGCGCTGGAGGAGGCGCGGGTCGAGGGCCAACGCCCGGTCGGCACCGAGCACCTGCTGCTCGCCCTGCTCGCCGACGACGCCGGGCTGGCCAGCCGGGTGCTCGCCGACGCCGGGGTGCGCGCCGACGACCTGCGCGAACGCGTCCGCCGGCACACAGTCAGCGGCGGCGCCGGCCTCGGCGACGCGGACGCGGCGGCCCTGCGGGAGATCGGCATCGACCTGGCCGCGATCGTGGCCCGCATCGAGCAGTCCTTCGGCCCGGACGCGCTACGGGAGGCGGTGCCGGCGCCGCGTCGCCGCTGGGGGCGTAGGCGCTACCTCGGCGGCCCGTTCTCGCCCCGCTCCAAGAAGGCGCTGGAGCTGTCCCTGCGGGAGGCCCTGCGACTGCGACACAAACACATCGGCACCGAGCACATCCTGCTCGGGGTGCTCCGGGAGGGCCACGGGCTGGGAGCGGTGGTGCTCACCGAGTCCGGGATCGACCTCGATGATCTGCGCCGACGGGTGGAGATCGCCCTGCGGGCGGCGGCCTGACGGGCACGAGCATTCTGAAACCTGTCTGTGGCACTTCCGACGCCACGTCGACGCCGGGTCGCTGAAGCCGTCCGGGTGCTGCACACTGACGCCGTGGATGCTGGACAGGACAGGCGGCCCGCTGGCGGCGACGGCGGGTTGCGCTCCGCCGTGGTGGTGAACCCGTCGAAGGTCGACGATCTCGACGAGCTGCGCCGCACTGTCGACGACGCCCTCGCCGCGGCCGGCTGGCCCGAGCCGCAGTGGTACGAGACGACTGTCGAAGACCCCGGTCGGGGCCAGACCGAAGAGGCCGTCAAGGCCGGCGTCGACCTGGTCTTCGCCTGCGGCGGCGACGGCACCGTGATGGCCTGCGTCAGTGGGTTGGTCGGCACCGACGTGGCCCTCGCCGTGCTGCCGCAGGGCACCGGCAACCTGCTCGCCGCCAACCTGGGGCTCTCCACCGATCTGGCCGCCGGGCTCCAGGTCGCCGTCGAACGCGGCCGGCGACTGCTCGACGTCGGCGCGGTGGAGGACAAGTACTTCACAGTGATGGCCGGCATGGGCTTCGACGCCCAGATGCTCGAAGCCACAAACGAGACGACGAAGGCCCGCATCGGCTGGCCCGCGTACGTGGTGGGCGCCGTCCGCCACCTGCGGGACCGGCCGATGCGGGTGCAGATCCGCATCGACGACCGGCCGGCGGTGCGCCGCCGGGCCCGTTCGGTCCTGATCGCCAACGTGGGCCGGCTGCAGGGCGGAGTGACCCTGCTGACCGAGGCCGAGCCGGACGACGGCTGGCTCGATGTCGCCGTGCTCACCCCCCGAAACCTGCGGCACTGGCTCGCGCTCGGTTGGGCGGTGATCCGCCGCAGCGGCCAGGTGCCGCAGTTGGAGGTGTTCCGGGGTCGGCGCGTGGTGGTCAGCAGCAACCGGGCGCAGCCTCGGGAGTTGGACGGCGACCTGATCTCCCCGGGTCGACAACTGCGGGCGGAGATCCGACCCCAGGCGCTCTGGCTCTGCGTTCCGCAGCCCGAGGGCGCCCCCGACCTGGCCGTTGACGCGCAAGGCGCCGGGGAGCGGGGCGAGCAGCTGATCGAGGAAGCGCGCCGTGAGTAGCACCCGGATCGTGCCGGAGACCCGGCTGATGGCCGACGAGGAGCTGTCCGCCGACGACGCCTGGCACACACTGCGCCGGCAGGGCGGCTGGCACCTGCTGCGGGACGCCTTCATCCGGTTCCGCTACGGCGACGGGTTCAGCCACTCCCGGGCCTTCGCGCTGCAACTCTGCCTCGCCGTGGTGCCGTTCCTGATCGCCCTCACCGGGCTGATCAGCGAGCTGGGCGTCCGGGAGGGCGGCCAGGTGGTCGCCGACACCGTCCTGGCGCTCACCCCCGGCCAGAGCGAGCAGGTGGTCTCCGAGCTGCTCGGTGAGGGCGAACGCGTCGAGGACGCCGGCGAGCTGGCCCTCACCCTCGGTCTGCTCACCGGCCTGTTCGCGCTCACCACCACGATGGCCCAGATCGAGCGGGGCGCCAACCGCATCTACGGCGTCGAGCGGGACCGCCCGGCGCTGCGCAAATACCTGCGGGCCGCCGTGCTGGCCGTCACCGCCGGCCTGCCCGCCCTCGCCGGCTTCCTGATCCTGGTCGGCGGCGGCGCGATGGGCGACTCGGTGCGCGAACACTACGAGTGGGGCGCGCTCGCCAACGGCATCTGGGACGTGATCCGCTTCCCGCTGAGCCTCGGGTTGACCGTCGTCGCCGTCGCCGTGCTGTTCCGACAAGCGCCGCGCCGCAACCAGCCGGGCCTGTCCTGGCTGTTCTTCGGGGCCGGCATCGCCACCGCGCTGTGGTGGCTGGCCAGCCTGCTGCTCGCCGCGTACGTGCGGTTCAGTGACGGTTTCGGGCAGACCTACGGCGCCCTGACCGGCATGATGGCGCTGCTGCTCTGGGCCAACCTGACCGGGATGGCGCTCTTCGGCGGGCTGTCCTTCGCCGCGCAACTGGAGGCGCTGCGCATTGGTGTGCGGGAGCCCGCCCAACCGGATCTGTGGGAGCCCGACCCGGACCGCGCCGAGCTGTACGACACCGGGGACATGTCGGCGCTCTAGCGCTGTGGCGTGTACGACGGACGCGGATCGGGTAAAGCGCCTCGCCAGACAGGAAAGGGAGGTGCGGGGTGGCCGCGGTCAAAGAGGTGGCGCACCGTCCGGTCGGTCATTTCGCCGAACGGAGCATTGCCGGTCTGGTGGCCGTCACCGGTGCCGGGGTGGCCTTCGGGCTGCTGTTGTTGCTCGTCCGGGTGCAGTGGAGCCCGTTGCAGGACGTCGACCACGGGCTCGCCGAGTGGTTCAACGGGCTCGTCGCCCCGCACCACGCGCTGGTCACCGTGCTCCAGGCGGTGACGGACCTGGGCGGCCGGCCGATCCTCATCTGGCTGGTCACCATCGCCGTGGTCGGTCTGCTGATCCGGCGACAGCCCCGACTCGCCGTTTACCTGATCATCACGGGGGTCGGTGGCCTGATCCTCGACCCGTCACTGAAGACGCTTGTCGGCCGGCTCCGCCCGGTGGTGGACGTGCCGATCGCCAGCGCGCCCGGCAACAGCTTCCCGAGCGGGCACGCGCTCGGCTCGTTCGTCGCGTACGGAGCGCTGCTGCTGGTGTTCCTGCCGGCGATGGCACCCCGCTGGCGTAAGCCGGCCATCGTCGGCGTCGGTGTGCTGGTGGCGCTGGTCGGGCTGACCCGGATCGCGCTGGGCGTGCACTTCGTCTCCGACGTGCTGGCCGCCTGGCTGCTCGGCGCCGCCTGGCTGGGCGTCACCGCGTACGCCTTCCGCCTGTGGCGGCGGGAGCGGGGCAAGCCGGTGCCGCCGCTGACCGAGGGCCTGGAGCCGGAGGCGGGGCACGACATCGCCCCCGCCCCGGCCGAGGAACACGTGCTGGCCCATCCCCGCTCGGCGGTGGCCGAGCTGCTGGTCGGCTGGGTGATCGTGTTCGGCGCGCTGTACGGCTTCGGCACGTACGTCAGCTACCACGCCAAGGGCACCTTCTTCGACACCCTCGACACTGAGGTGCCGCGGTGGTTCGCCGAACGGCACACCGAGGTGCTGACCGACATCAGCTGGTGGTGGAGCAAGTTCGGTGACACCCATGCCATCCTGCTGATCTCGCTGGTGTTCTGCCCGCTGGTGCTGGCGGTGTGGCGGCGCTGGCGCCCGGTGCTCTTCGTGGCGCTGGCGATGGTGGGGGAGTTGACCCTCTTCCTCGCGTCGGCCCGCGCGGTGGACCGGCCACGTCCGCCGGTGGAGAACCTGGACGGGCAGATGCCCACCTCGTCGTTCCCGTCCGGGCACATCGCGGCCACGATCTGCGTCTGGCTGGCGATCACCGTCATCGTGTTCCCGCGTACCGACAGGTGGTGGCGCTGGATCTTCGTGGGGCTGGCCGTGCTCATGCCGGTCGGGGTGGCCACGTCCCGGATGTACCGGGGGATGCACCACCCGACCGACTTCATGGGCGCGATCGTGCTCTCCGCGCTCTGGATCGGCCTGCTCTACCTGGTGATCCGCCCGAACGAGGATCTGAAGGAAGGTAACCAGCCGGCCATCGAGTCGGAGGACGTGGACACCCTCGACGACGAGCTGGCGCGGGCCGGCCGAGCCGACTAGGCGTCGCCGTCGTGCTGCGGGTGATGACCTGGAACATTCGCACCGGCGGCCGGGATCGCGGCGGCCTCGACCGGCTGGATCAGGTGGTTCAGGTCGTCGACGAGCAGGCACCGGACGTGCTGGCGTTGCAGGAGTTGCGCGGTTTTGACAGGGGCGGGTTGATGGCCGGCGTGGCGGGCCGGGTGGGGATGGTTCCCCACCTGGCCCGGTCCTGCTTCGGGCAGCCGGTGGCGGTGCTGGTCCGGCCGCCGTACCGGGTCGTCGACGCGAGGCCGGTGCGTCGGCCGTTCCACCATGCCGCCGCCCGCGTCGTGGTGGCCACGTCGGCCGGCCCGTTCACTGTGCTGGGCACCCACCTCTACCCGTACTCCGGGGGTCGGCGGCGGATGGAGGTGGACTGGTTGATCGCCGCGATGCGCCACGACCAGGGGCCGTTGACGTTGATCACCGGTGACCTCAACTCGCTCGATCCGACCGTCGACCACACCGACCGGCTGGCTGGTATGCCCACCCTCTACCGGCGGCGGCACCTGCGTCGCTCCGGCGACACGGTGGACACCCGGGCGGTCGCCCGGCTGCTCGCCGCCGGTCTCGTCGACCTCTGGCCGTCGGGCAACGTCGACGCGCCGGAGGCCGCCGGCTACACGGTGCCCACCGGGCTGGGTGGGGCCGAGTTCGCCGGGATGCGGTTGGACTACCTGCTCGGCAGTCCGGCGGTGGCGCAGCGGGTGCGCGACTGTCGGGTGATCCGCGACGGGGTGGCGGCCACCGCCTCCGACCACTATCCGCTGCTCGCCACGCTGGAGCTGTCTCCCGGCTGACGCCGCCGTCGGCTCGCGCGGCCGGTGCCACCCAGGGCGTGGCGCCGGCCGATTACCGTGCCACCGTGACCGACCGCCGCACCCTCCGCTCGCCGTTGCCAGGTCCGCCGAACGATCACCGGGCCGCGCCGCCGAGGGCTCGTCCGGCCGCCGACCCGCCGGTCTCGGGCAGGGCGCAGCCGGCCGCCGTCGCGCCTCCGCTCGTCGCGGCCGTCGCGCGTGGTGTGGCGCTGGTCGTGGTGCTGCCGGTACGCCTGCTCTGGGAGCTGATCGTGGCTGCCGGCCGACTGCTGCACCGGTACCTGCTCCGCCCGGCCGGCCGGTGCCTGCGCCGCTGGCTGCTGGCCCCCCTGGCCTGGCTGCTGCACCGGCTGGTCTGGCTTCCGCTGGTCTGGTGCGCCCGGCACCTGCTGTGGCTTCCGCTGGTGTGGGTCGTCCGCACGGTGATCTGGCCCGCGCTGGTCTGGTTGACCCGTCATGGGCTGCGTCCGGCCCTCGTGGTCCTGGGGCGCGTGCTCGTCTGGCTCGCCAGGTACCTGGTCCTGTGGCCGCTGCGATGGTTGGGCACGGTGCTCACGCCCGTCGGTCGGCTGGTCGTCGCCGCAGTGGTCGGTGCGTGGCGGACGGCCGGCCGGATGCTGCGACTGCTCCACCGACTGCTGCTGCGCCCGCTGCTGTCCGGAGTCCGGTGGGTCTGGTCGGTGACGGTCGTGCCGGTGGCGCGGGGGCTCAGGGCGGTGTGGCGGGCCACCGTCGCGCCCGCGGCCCGCTGGGCCCGCCGTTCGGTGCTCGACCCGGCCCGGCTTGCCGTCCGGGAGGTGCTCAACGCCCTGGGCCTGCGCCGTTGAGACGTACGGGGCTCAGAGCACCAGATTCAACAGGACGGTCAGCACCACCGACGCCACGATCGAGAAGAGGATCATCAGGAGGCAGCCGAGGCCACCGCCGAGCGGGCGGATCTCCGTATTGCCGAAGCGCATGATGTTCACCTGTCCGTGAGTGCGGGATGAGGGGCGAGCAGGCGCCGGATCGCGTCCGCGACGGCAGTTGGAGCGGTAGTGATCACGTTGTGCGCGGCACCGGGAACGACCACCCGGGACGCCTGCGGCACCAGCCGTGTCGCTTCGTCCCGCCACCGTTGCGGTACGTGGAGAGCGCGACGGCCAGCGGGGTGAGGTACCGGTGCGAGACGGCCAGGCCGTGCACCAGCACCACGGGTGGCGTGCCGGTCCCCGGGTCGGCGCTGCGGCGGGTGTGGGTGCGCAGTCCGTCGACGAGTCGCCACTCGCTGGTGAGTCCTGCGGCTGGCCGGGGCGCGGCCATGCCGAGCCGCAGTTCGGCCAGCCCGAACCGGCTGGTCCGAGCCGGTCGGGCTGACCCGACCGGCGGATGGGTCGCGATCCGATTCACAGTTGGCGCAGTCGGGGCAGCAGTTGCTCCTGGGCCCAGTCCAGGAACATCGGCTGGGTCTCCCCACCCACCTGGATGATCGCCACGTGCGTGAAGCCGGCGTCGACGAACTTGCGGAACGCCTCGACGTGCGCGTCCACGTCCGGGCCGCAGGAGATGCCCTCGGCGACGTCCTCCTCGCGGACGAACTGGGTGGCGGCGGCGAACGACTCCGGGCCGGGCAGGTCGGCGTTGACCTTCCAACCCATGCCGAACCAGCGGAACTGGTCGTGCACGATCTTGCGGCACTCCGCCTCGTCGGGGCCGTAGCAGATGGCCACCTGGCCGTAGCGGGGCTGGCCGACGCCCCCGGCGTCGTCGTACATCTCGATGATGTGCCGGTCGGGTTCGGTGGAGATGAGGCCGTTGCCGTACTCGGCGGCCAACGTCGCGGACTGTCGACCGGACGCGGCGACGGCCATCGGCACCGGCCGTTCCGGGCGGTCCCAGACGTAGGCGTCGGGCACGTCGAAGTGGTTGCCGGAGAAGGTCAGCGTCTCGCCGTTGAGCAACGGCCGGATGATCTGCAACGCCTCCTCGAACATCTCGTGCCGCTGCTGCACGTGCGGCCAGCCGCCGACCACGTGCTCGTTCAGGTTCTCCCCGGCACCCAGGCCGAGGGTGAACCGGCCGTCGGAGAGCGCGCCGACGGTGCTGGCCTTCTGCGCCACCACGGCCGGGTGGTAGCGGCGGATCGGGCAGGTCACGAATGACATCAGCTCCGCGCGGGAGGTGGCATGGGCGACAGCGCCGAGCACCGACCAGGCGTACGGGGAGTGGCCCTGGGAGTCCAGCCACGGGTAGTAGTGGTCGGACACCACCAGTTGGTCGAAGCCAGCCGCCTCGGCCCGTACCGCATGGTCCACCAGCTGCTTGGGCCCGGCCTGCTCGCTCATCAGGGTGTAGCCGACGCTGACCATCCTGGTATCCCCTCTCGCTGACGGATCGTTCCCGGGATACCCCGGTGCACAGCGGTCAACCCTCCCGTCCGGTTCGGCTGCCGCGATGCTTGACGGGAGCCGACCACCTGCCTACCGTCGCTCTTAACCGGTTAAGACCCGGGTGTGGCGCACATCCTGTGGTGGGGATGACCGCCCCGTGACGGCCCGCGTCCGCGTGGGCCGTTGCGGCTGTCCGGGCTGCGGGCCCGTCAACTGAACCGGTTGCGAAGGCCAATCCATCGTCCTACGCTGATGCCTGCGCCGGGAGCCGGGCGCGGCTGCCGGGCTGCAGCCGCCTTTCCCGTCACGTCCCCACCCCTGTCGGGCACCGGGGGTCCTCCCTGAGGAAGGCCATGAAGACTCGACTCTCCGCCGCCGGCGCGACAGTGCTCGCGTTGCTCGTCACCGTGCTGGCGTTCGGCCAGCCGGCGCACGCCGCGGCTGGGTTCTCCGTCGCTGGCGGCAAGTTGTACGACGCCAACGGCGCCGAATTCATCATGCGCGGCGTCAACCACGCGCACACCTGGTACCCGCAGCAGACCAGTTCGTTCGCCGACGTCAAGGCGCTCGGCGCGAACACCGTGCGGGTGGTGCTCTCCAGCGGCGACCGGTGGACCCGCAACACCAACGCCGACGTCGCCAACGTCATCTCGCTCTGCAAGACCAACCGGCTGATCTGCGTGCTGGAGGTGCACGACACCACCGGGTACGGCGAGCAGAGCGGCGCGATCACCCTCGACCGCGCCGTCGACTACTGGCTCAGCCTCGCCGACGTCCTCGCCGGCCAGGAGAGGTACGTCATCGTCAACATCGGCAATGAGCCGTACGGCAACCAGAACTACGGCTCGTGGGCCACCGACAACGCCAACGCGATCAAGCGCCTGCGGGCCGGCGGGTTGACCCACACGATCATGGTGGACGCGCCGAACTGGGGGCAGGACTGGTCGTTCACCATGCGCGACAACGCCGCGTCGGTCTTCGCCGCCGACCCGGCCCGCAACACCGTGTTCTCCATCCACATGTACGGGGTCTTCGACACCGCCGCGGAGATCAGCGACTACCTGGGCCGGTTCCGCACCGCGGGGCTGCCCATCGTGGTCGGTGAGTTCGGCTTCAACCACTCCGACGGCAACCCGGACGAGGACGCCATCCTCGCGTACAGCCAGGCCAACGGGATCGGTTGGCTGGGCTGGTCGTGGAGCGGCAACGGCGGCGGCGTCGAGTATCTCGACCTGGCCACCAACTTCAACCCGGCGAGCCTGACCGACTGGGGTCAGCGCCTCTTCAACGGGGTCAACGGCATCCGGCAGACCGCCCGCGAGGCCACCGTCTTCGGCGGCACCCCACCGCCGACGACGCCCCCGCCGACCACGCCGCCCCCCAGCGGTGGCTGCACGGCGACGTACACGGTGACCAACCAGTGGCAGGGCGGCTTCCAGGGTGAGGTACGGGTGACCGCCGGCGCGAGGGCGATCACCGGCTGGACCGCCGGGTGGACCTTCGCCAACGGCCAACGCGTCACCCAGTCCTGGAATGTGGCGCTCACCAGCAGCGGAACCACGGTGACCGCCCGCAACACGGATTACAACGGACGACTGGCCGCCGGGGCCAGCGCCAGTTTCGGCTTCCTCGGCAGTTGGACCGGCACCAACAGCCTGCCCGCGGTGAGCTGCACGGCGAGCTGACCGTCGGACCGGTGGCCGGGTCCGCACCGGGCCCGGCCACCGGAAACCGTCCCGGTCAGTGCTCCCCGGCGAGGTTCACGATGACCACCCCGGCGATGATCAGTGCGATGCCGGTGAGCTTGGCGAGCCCCACCGACTCACCCAGGAAAACCGCCCCGATCGCCACGATGGCCGCGGTGCCCAGACCCGACCAGAGGGCGTACGCCACCCCGACGGGGATCTCCTTGACGGCCTGGGCCAGCAGGAGGAACGCCAGCGCGTAGCCGCCGAGGCACGCCACCGTCGGCCAGAGTCGACTGAACCCGGCGGTGCTCTTGATCAGGCTGGTCGCCACCACCTCGGCGAGAATGGCGATCCCCAGCAGCACGTACGCCATGCGTCCCCTCGGTCCTTCGTGATCGATGAGCCCATCGCCACCCAGGCTAGTGCCGGTGAGGTCCCCGCCCGGCGGGCCCGTGCACGTGACGTCCGGGCACCCCCGGCACCTACCACCGAATGCCTTTGGAGCTGATGTCACAAACGAATCGGCCACATAGCGCCCCGCCGCTGGGCCGCGCTGCTGGGCCGCGCTGCTGGGCCGCACTGCCGGGCCGCACTGCCGGGCCGCGCTGCCGGGCCGCGTCGCCGGGCCGCGCCGTGGAGCCGCGCCGCCCCGGCGCTCAGGCCATGGATGAATCGTTTACGGCATCAACTCCAAAGGCGGCCCGGCCCACACCCGCCCGCTGATCCGCGTCGAGTGAGGGGGCGCTGGCCCGCCTGTCGGTCCCGACCAAGCCGGCGACGCCGGTAGGGGCGTGCGAAGGAGCCGGCAGGGTAGATCTTGGACACTTTCCGTTTCGTGCTGACGGAAACTGTCCAAGGTTGCCGGCCGTGGTGCGTGAGGCTGCTGCCGTCACACCCAAACGGGCTCTCGTCACGGCGACCACCCGCGAGGCGGGCAGTCCCCGGGCTGGGCGGCCAGTCGGGCTGCTCGCATGGTCAGGTAGAGCTGCTCGGGGCGGCTGCTCGTGCGGGCGGCGGCGATCCGATAGTCGGCGACCGCCCGGGCCTGGTCACCGGCCATCTCGTGCAGGTGGGCGCGGGCGGCGGCCAGCCGGTGGTGTCCGGCCAACTGCGGGTCGTCCGTCAACGTGTCGAGGGCAGCCAGGCCGGCGGCTGGTCCGTGCACCATGGCAGTTGCCACGGCCCGGTTGAGGGCCACCACAGGGCTGGCGGCCAAGCGTTCCAGCACCTCGTACAGCGCCAGAATCTGCGGCCAGTCGGTCTGCTCGGTGCTCGGCGCCTCGTCGTGCAGGGCGGCGATGGCGGCCTGTACCTGGTACGGACCGACCGGCCCGCGCGGCAGGGCCCGGGTGACCAGTGCGACGCCTTCGGCGATCGCCGTCGCGTCCCATCGGCTGCGGTCCTGATCGGCGAGTGAGATCAGCTCGCCGGAGGGCCCGGTCCGCGCCGGCCCGCGGGCCTCGGTGAGCAGCATCAACGCCAGCAGCCCGGCTGATTCGCTGTCGTTCGGCAGCAGCGTGTGCAGTGCGCGGGTCAGCCGGATCGCCTCCGCCGCGAGATCGACGCGACGCAGGTCCGGGCCGGTGGTGCTGGTGTGGCCCTCAGTGAAGACCAGGTAGAGCACCTGCCGTACGGCGACCAACCGGTCCGCCCGATCCGCCGGCTCGGGCATCCGGAAGGGTAGCCCGGATACCCGGATGCGGTGCTTGGCCCGGCTGATCCGCTGCGCCATCGTCGCCTCGGGCACCAGGAACGCGCGGGCGATCTCGGCGGTGCTCAACCCACCGACGGCGCGCAGGGTCAGCGCCACCGCCGACGTTGGCGCGAGCGCCGGGTGACAGCAGAGGAAGAGCAGCACCAGCGTGTCGTCCCGCTCGGCGGTCAATTCCTCGTCCGGGGCTGGCGCGTACCGCTGGTCGTCCGGATCCCGGCGGGCGACCAGGTCCTCCCGGCGGCGTCGGGCCTGCTCACCGCGGACCAGCTCGATCATCCGCCGGTAGCCGACCTGGATCAGCCAGCCACGGGGGTTCGCCGGCAGTCCCTCGGTCGGCCACTGGGTTGCGGCGGCCAGCAGCGCCTCCTGCACCGCGTCCTCAGCGGTGGCGAAGTCACCGAAGCGGCGGCTGAGCACGCCGAGGACCTGCGGCGCCAACTCGCGCAGCAGGTCCTCGATGCGGGGATCGGTGTTCAGCCCTCACAGCTCCTGTGCCGGGGCGGACATCACCGGGTGCACCTCGATCGGCATGTTCAGCGGACGACCACCGGGGCCGGGCGCCGTGGAGATGTGCGCGGCCAACTCCACGGCCCGCTGCGGGCTCTCGCAGTCGACGATCCAGAAGCCGGCCAGGAACTCCTTCGTCTCGGCGAACGGCCCCTCGGTGACCACCGGTGCCCCGCCCTCGCCGGCGCGGACGATCCGGGCCTGCTGCGGGCCGCCGAGACCCTGCCCGTCGACCCACTCACCGGCGGCGGTGAGCTTGGCGTTGACCTCGCCCATGAACGCGATGTGCGCCCGGACCTCGTCCTGGGTCCAGGTGTCGATGCTCGGGAAGTCGGTTCCGGCGGCGCTGAACTGCATCAGCAGCATGTACTTCATTGTTGGCTCCTCACGCCTGGGCACCGTCGTCGGTGCTCTCACCCTGAGGTAGAAGCCGGCCCCGCCGTTCTCGACACCCCGAGCAAAGAAATTTCTAGCCGACGGCGTCGAGCTCCAGCACCAGGCTCTGCTCCGGGTGCAGGGCGGGCAGTTGCACACCCACCCGGGCCAGCGCAGCCCCGCTGAGGGTGAGACCACCCGCCAGCCAGGTGGGCGGGGACAGGTCGATGCTCGCCGGGCCCGGTACGCCCGACACCTGTCGCACCCGGTACCGCCGGCCGGGGTGGAGGCCGGGCAGCCGCACGGCGCCGGGCACCTGCGTCACCGATGTGGTCAGCCGGGCCACCGCGTACACCGCTCGGGTGTTGTCGTGGGCGACCACGCCGTGCGCCCAGACGGCCGGGTCGGGGTGGTCGACCCGGACCACCCGACCAGCGTGCAGCAGCGGGCGCAGCCGTTTGTGCAGCGCCACCCAGGCGGCCAGCTCGGTCTGCTCGGCAGCGCTGATCGAGGCGATGTCCCACTCGATGCCGTGGTGGCCGAAGAGCGCGGTCGCCGCCCGGAAACCCAGGTCGTGTACGCGGTTGGTGGTGTGTGAGCGTTCCGGGCCGACGTGGGTGCCGATCAGCTCCGGTGGCAGCAGCAGCCCCGTCCAGCGTTGGATGCTGAGCCGCTCCAGGGCGTCGTTGCAGTCGCTGGCCCAGACCCGGTCGGTACGCGCCAGGATGGCGAGGTCCACCCGGGCTCCGCCGGACGAGCAGCTCTCGATCTCGAGGCCCGGGTGCCGATCGCGCAACTCGTCGAAGAGCCGGTAGACCGCGAGGGTCTGCCCGTGCACCCCGGGGAGGCCGTGGTGCCCGGCCTCGGTGAAGTCCCGGTTCTGGTCCCACTTGAGGTACCGGATTCCGGGGTGGTCGGTGAGCAACGTGTCGAGACGTTCCAGCACGTGGTCGTACGCCTCGGGGCGACCCAGGTCGAGCACCTGCTGGTGACGCCAGGCCGGCGGCAGCCGCCCCGGCACGGCGAGCACCCAGTCGGGGTGCGCGCGGAACAGGTCCGAGTCGGGGTTGACCATCTCCGGCTCGACCCAGAGGCCGAACTGGAGGCCCTGGCCGGTGACGTGCTCGATCAGCGGTTGCAGGCCGTCCGGCCAGACGCCCTCGTCGACGTACCAGTCGCCGAGCCCTGCGGTGTCGTCGCGCCGGCCCCGGAACCAACCGTCGTCGAGCACGAACCGCTCCACGCCGATCTGCGCGGCCCGGTCGGCGAGCGCCCGCAGCCGGTCCAGGTCGTGGTCGAAGTAGACCGCCTCCCAGACGTTGAGGGTCACCGGGCGGGGGGAGCGTGGGTGCCCGGGGCGGGCCCGGAGGTGGGTGTGCAGCACGTCGCTGAGCCCGTCCAGCCCGGCGTCGGACCAGACCGCGTAGAGCAGGGGAGTCTCGTACGACTCGCCAGGACCGAGCCGGACTTCGCCGGGGGCCAGCAGCTCGCCGCCACCCACTGTGGACTCTCCGGTGGGCCGACGTTCGGCGAACGTGACGTGGTCGCCGCTCCAGGCCGTGTGCACCGCCCAGACCTCCCCATGGCCGAAGCCGAACCCGGCGGTCCCGGCCACCAGCAGCAGAGTCGCGTCGTGACCGGTACGGCCGTGCCGGCCCTCGCGGATCCAGGTGCCGTGCTGCCACGGGTGCCGCTGCGGGGACCGTTCCCGACACCATCGGCCGGTCAGGTCGAGCAGCTCGGTGGCGACCGCCGGCACCGGCAGCGCCGATGTCAGCTCCCGCAGCTCGTACGCGCTGTCGCCGTCGTTGCGCAGCCGGTGCCGAACGGTCAGCAGGCCGTACGGGTCGAGCGTGATCTCGATGGTCACTGTCAGCCCGGCGGCCGGGTCCGACGCCCGCACGGTCAGCAGCGCCATGCCCGGCCCGGTGTCGTGCACGTCCAACCCGTCCAGCCGGAAGGCGGTGGACCAGTCTCGTCCGTCGCGGTGCCCGGCCAGACCCGGTCGGCCGCTCCAGCCGGCGCTCGCCTCCGGCAGCAGGGACAGCACTGTCGGCTCGTCGAAGCTGCTCGGCACCACCGGCGGTACCGTCGCGTCGCTGAGCTGGCGCAGGCCGTCGTCGTCGAGGGCGCCGACGTCGCCGCCCCAGTGCACGATCCGGGGCAGCCCCGGGCCGCGCGCGTCGAGCACCAGGCTGGTCCGCGCGCGGCGCAGGTGCAGGATCGTCATCCTTTGGATGCTCCCAAGGTCAGGCCCCGAACGAAGTGCCGCTGGAGCATAAAGAAGATCACCAGGGTGGGGATCGCGACGAGCACGCTGCCCGCGGAGACCAGGTTGTTGTCGGTGAAGAACTCACCGCGCAGGTTGTTGAGCGAGCTGGTCACCGGGAACTTGTCGCCGGTGCGCATGAGGACGGTGGCCCAGAAGAACTCGTTGTAGATCCAGGTCACCTCCAGCGTCGCCAGCGCGGCCAGGGCCGGCCGGCACAGCGGCATGGTGACCTGCCAGTACTGTCTCCAGATGCTCGCCCCGTCGACCATCGCCGCCTCGTACAGGTCGCGGGGCAGCGCCTTCATGTAGTTGCTGAGCACGAAGACGCAGAAGCCGCACTGGAAGGCCACGTTGATCAGGATCAGGCCCCAGTAGCTGTCGTAGAGCAGCTCCGAGTCACTCATGAACTCCGGCAGCGGCACCTCGGTGAACAGCCGGAACAGCGGGATGAGCAGCGCCTGCTGGGGCAGCAGGTTGGCCGCGGTGAAGACCCCGAGCAGGACGAGGTTGAGCTTCCAACTGAACCGGGCGATGACGAACGCCACGCAGGACGCGAGGAAGAGGGTCAGCAGCACCGCCGGCACGGTGATGTAGACCGAGTTGAGGAAGTGCTGTCCGAACTCCGCCGTCCGCCAGGCGGTGACGTAGTTGTCGAAGGTCCAGCCGCCGAACGAGACGTAGCCGTTCGCGGCGGTGTAGTCGTACGAGCGCAGCGAGGTCAGCACCGCCCAGGCGATCGGGAAGAGCCAGGCCAGCGACACGACGATGAGGAAGCCGTGCAGCAGGATTCGTAACGGGGTCAGCTTGCGGCGGGGCGGCGGCGCGTCGGCCCCGCTCTCGGTCCGCCGGGTGACGGTCGCGGTGCTCATTGCCGGTTCTCCCTCATCACGGTCGCCAGGTAGATGGTGATGAAGACCAGCGAGACGACCAGCATGATCGTCGCCAGTGCCGAGCCGAAGCCGATCCGGCTCGCCTCACCCACCACGTTCTGGGTGACCAGCGCGGAGATCAGCTCCAACCCGTTACGGCCCTTGTTGACCACCCAGACCAGGTCGAACGCGCGCAGCGACTCGATCACGGTCACCACCAGCACGATGATGTTGATGGGCCGCATGACCGGGAACACGACGCGGAAGAAGGTCGTGCGCTCCGAGGCGCCGTCGACCGCCGCGGCCTCGCGCAAGGACGGATCGACGCCCTTCAGGCCGGCCAGGTAGAGCAGCATGATGTACCCGACGTGCCGCCACCCGGAGGCGACCATCACCGCCCAGATGTTGACGTTCGAGTCGCCGTACCAGTCGATGCTGCTGCCGAAGACGGCGTTGATCAGCCCCTGGTCGCGGGAGTAGAGCAGCTGCCAGACGAAGCCGATCAGCGCCAGCGAGAGCACCACCGGCAGGTAGAGCGCGGTCTGGTAGAAGCGGCTGCCGCGCAGTTCCTTGTCCAACAGCACGGCCAGGAACATGCCGAACGGGGTGGCGACCACGAAGAGCGCCGCCAGCCAGAGCAGGTTGTGCTGGATCGCCGGCACGAACGGCGGGTAGATGTTCACCACGTCGCTGTAGTTGCGCGCGCCGACGAACTCGATCTCGTTGAGGGGGCCGATGCCGTCCCAGTTGGTGCCGGAGAGCAGCACGGTGGCCGCCGCCGGCAACCAGACGAACCCGGTGACGAGCAGCAGCGGGACGAGCACCATCAGCGTGATGACCACGCGGTCGGTGCGGGACAGGAGCCGTAGCCGTCGGCGACGACCACCCGTGGAGGTGGTCGTCGCCGACGGCGGCACGGCGCGATCCGCTTGGATCAGGGGCAGGTCGGACACGATGTCCTCCCCCTTCCGCCGTCAGTCAGTGAAGATCGACTTCTTCTGGTTCTCGATGGACGAGGTGAGCCCGCCGATGTCCTTGGGGTCCTTGATGAACTGCTGGAGCGCCGGGATGATCACCGTGGAGGCGAAGTCCGGCCGGGTGTCGCGGTCGAGGAACTGGGCGATCTCGGTGGCCGACCCGACCAGCTCGGCGGCCTTCTTCTGCAGCGCGGTGTAGCCGCCGACGTCCGCGCCGCTGTTGGCGACGAGGACGGCCGGGTCGTTCTTGAGGTTGATGTCCGCGGCGGCCTTGCCGCCGAGGTACTCCAGCAGCTTGCGCGCGTTCTCCTCGTTCTTGGGCTTACGCGCCATCATGTAGCCGTCGATCGGCGCGTCGAGCGCCTTGGCGCCGATCGACGGGTCGATCTCGGGGAAGGTGAAGAAGTCGAGGTCGTCCTGCTCGTCGTTGCTGAACTGCTGGCCGACGAAGAGGCCGAGCAGGTACATGCCGCTCTTCTTCTGCTGCAACGACTGCGCGGCCTCCTGCCAGGTGCGACCGAGGCTGTCCGGCTGGTGCAGGGGGAGCAGGCCGGCCCAGGTGTCGAAGACCTTCTTGACCTTGTCGGAGGTCCAGGCCTCCTTGCCGGCCATCAGGTCGATGTGGAACTGGTAACCGTTGATGCGCAGGTTGAGGATGTCGAAGGTGCCCATCGCCGGCCAGCCGTCCTTGTCGGCGAAGGCGATCGGGGTCAGGCCGTCCTTCTTCATCTGCCCGGCCAGCGCGGTGAACTGGTCCATGGTGGTGGGCACCTGGTAGCCGCGCTGCTGCCAGACCGACTTGCGGTAGAAGACGGCCCACGGGTAGTACGTCGCCGGGACGAAGTACTGCTTGCCGTCGTCGCCGGTCGATGCCTTCTTGAAGGCGTCGGAGTAGCCGGAGAGCTTGCCCCACACGTCACTGATGTCGCTGGCCAGGCCCTTCTGCGCGAAGAAGCGCATCCGGTAGCCGGCGAACCAGGTGAACACGTCGTCCGGCTTGCCCTGTAGGTAATTGTTGATGTTCTCCTGGAACGTGTTGTGATCGACCGTATTGATCGCGACCTGCACACCGGACGAGGTCTTGAAGCCGTCGGTGACCTTGACGACGACGTCCTTCGGCTTCGGGTCGGACTGGTTCGAGCCGAGCGACACGTCAGTGCTGGACCCGCCGGAGCCGGAGTCGTCGCCACAGCCGGCGAGCAGGCCGGTGCCGAGCAGCGCGCCCGTGCCGGCCGCGCCGGCCAGCAACGATCGTCGGTTGATGCCGGCGACTGAGGGCGGTACGAGCCGAGCCAGGTACTCGGCTTGGGATTGGGGACGGGACATCTGTGCCTCCTGCGGATGAGAAGGAGCTACGCCCAAGGGCCTCAGGGTGGTGAAGGCAGGTCCAGCGTCGTGATCACACATTGAGATCCACCGAGAATCCACATTGGCGAACACGAACGGCCATTGGGGCCTCAAGCTACCCTGCGGTCAGGCCCTGTCAAGAGGGCAGTTCGCCTCTGATAACCCAGTCGTGATCCGGCTGTTACCCGGCAAGCGTTGGAAAGAAGCTCGATGTTGGAACCTGTTGACTTCGATGGACCAGCGGGTGCACCCTCAGCTGTCATGCGGCGATGGCAGGGTGACGGCATCTATTTCGGCGGCGACTACAACCCCGAGCAGTGGCCCGAGGAAACCTGGTCCGAGGACGTCGACCTGATGCGCCAGGCCGGGGTCAACCTGGTCTCCGTCGGCATCTTCTCCTGGGCGTTGCTGGAGCCCACCCCGGGGCGGTTCGAGTTCGGCTGGCTGGACCGGGTGCTGGACCTGCTGCACGACGGTGGCATCCAGGTCGACCTGGCCACCGCCACGGCCAGCCCACCGCCGTGGTTGGCCCGCGCGCATCCGGAGACGCTGCCCCGCCGGGCCGACGGCGCGATCCTCTGGCCGGGGGGAAGGCAGGCGTACTGCCCCAGTTCACCGGTGTTCCGCGAGCGGTCGCTGGAGTTGGTGCGCGCGGTGGCCGGTCGGTACGCCGAGCATCCCGCCGTGGTCATGTGGCACGTCTCCAACGAACTGGGCTGCCACAACGTGCACTGCTACTGCGACGTCAGCGCCGAGGCGTTCCGCGGCTGGTTGCGTGAGCGTTACGGTGACCTGGACCGGCTCAACGACGCCTGGGGCACCGCGTTCTGGAGCCAGCGCTACGGCGACTGGGCCGAGATCAACCCGCCGCGTGTCGCGCCGACCTTCGCCAACCCGACGCAGCAACTGGACTTCCTGCGGTTCTCCTCCGACGAGCAGCGCGCCCAGCTGCGCGCCGAGCGGGAGGTGTTGCAGACGCTGGTCCGGCAGCCGATCACCACCAACTTCATGATCGGCCTCGGTATCAAGCGCATGGACTACCACTCCTGGGCGTCCGACGTGGACCTCGTCTCCAACGACCACTACCTGACCGCCGCCGACCCGCAGGCGCACCTCGGGCTGGCGCTCGCCGCCGATCACACCCGGGGCGTCGCCGGCGGCGACCCGTGGCTGCTGATGGAGCACTCCACCAGCGCTGTCAACTGGCAGCCCCGCAACGTTGCCAAGCTGCCCGGGCAGATGCGCCGTAACAGCCTCGCGCACGTCGCCCGCGGCGCCGACGGGGTGCTCTTCTTCCAGTGGCGCGCCTCCCGGGCCGGGGCGGAGAAGTTCCACTCCGCGCTGGTCCCGCACGCCGGGCCGGACACCAAGGTGTTCCGCGAGGTCTGCCAGCTCGGCGCGGACCTCAAGGCCCTCGCGGAGGTGCGCGGCAGCCGGGTGGACGCCGACGTGGCGATCCTGTTCGACTGGGAGGCGTGGTGGGGTGTCGAGTTGGATTCGCACCCCAGCGCCGACGTCACCTACGCCGACCGGCTGAACGCCCTCTACGGCTCGCTCTGGCGTGCCGGTGTGACGGCCGACATCGTCCACCCGTCGACCGACCTCAGCGGCTACCGGCTGGTCCTGGTGCCGACCCTCTACCTCGTCCGGGACGCCGACGTCGCCGCGCTGCACCGCTTTGTCGAGGCCGGTGGCACGGCGGCGGTCACCTACTTCAGCGGCATCGTCGACGCCGACGACCACATCCGGCTGGGCGGCTACCCGGGCGCGTTCCGGGAGTTGCTCGGCGTCCGGACCGAGGAGTTCTTCCCGCTGCGCGAGGGTGAGCAGGTCCAGTTGGACGACGGCAGCACCGCTGACGTGTGGACCGAGTGGGTGCACCCGGACGGCGCCGACGTGCTCGCCTCGTACACCGATGGGCCCTTGCCGGGAGTGCCGGCGCTGACCCGGCACCGGGTGGGTGACGGCGCCGCCTGGTACGTCGGCACCCGGCTGGACGAGCCGGCCACCGACCGGTTGGTGGCGCGGCTGCTCGCCGAGGCCGACGTCCGCCCGGCGGCGTCGGCACCCTCGGGCGTCGAGGTGGTCCGCCGCCGCGACGCCGACCGGACCTGGCTGTTCGCGATCAACCACACCGACACCGAGGTACGCCTACCGGCGCGCGGCGTCGAGCTGTTGACCGGGGGATACTGCGCCGGTGAGCTGGCACTGCCGGCCGGTGAGGTGGCGGTCGTCCGTGAGGATCGGGCCGATGCCTTGGGTGTGAAGGAGGTTCCCTGAGTTGCTCGCCCAGCAGCGGCAGACCGCCATCCTCGATCTGATCCGCCAACGTGGCGGGGTGCGGGTGAGTCACCTGGTCAGTCGGTTCGGCGTCTCCGACATGACGATCCGACGCGACCTGGAGGTGTTGGCCGACCGGGGCCTGGTGGACAAGGTGCACGGCGGCGCGACCCTCGCCGGACCCGGCTCGGCAGAGGAACCCGGCTTCGCCGCGAAGTCGATCCGCCAACAGGCGGAGAAGCGGGCCATCGCCGAGCGGGCGGCGACGATGGTGGAGCCGGGAATGGCCATCGCGCTCTCCGCGGGCACCACCACCGCCGCGCTGGCCACGCTCCTCTCCGACGTACGCGGGTTGACAGTGGTGACGAACTCGATCCCGGTGGCCGACGCGCTCTACAAGAACCCGCGCGCCGACCAGACCGTCGTGCTGACAGGTGGCATCCGTACCCCGTCCGACGCGCTGACCGGGCCGGTGGCCGAGGCGGCGATCAGCGCGCTCAACGTCGACCTGCTCTTCCTCGGTGTGCACGGCCTCAGCCCACGGACCGGCTTCACCACACCCAACCTGCTGGAGGCCGGGGTCAACCGTTGCCTGATCGGTGCCGCGCGTCGACTGGTGGTGCTCGCCGACCACACCAAGTGGGAGACGATCGGCATCGCCACCATCGCCCCACTGGAGGCCGCCGACGTGCTGATCACCGACCGTGGGCTGCCGGCAGAGGCACGCACCACGATCGGCGAGCAGGTAGGCGAGCTGGTGATCGTGGAACCTGACTAGCCCGGACCATGCGCCTCGGCTGAGAAGAACAACTACATGGCGCCCACCCCAGCCCAGGACTCGAACAAGGGAGCACAGCCATGATCGCGGTGCAGATGCGGTTCGCGGCGATCGTCGTCGTGGGCCTGATCCTCGTCGGGATGCTGAGTTGGGTGGCCGGTTCATGGCCCGCCGACCAGAGCCGGGCGACTGTCGATCACTGCTATGTGACCCACGATCGGCTGGAGGCCATGCACAGCCGGTGCGTCGGCAACTGGACCCGCGGCGGCCGCGGGCGGCAGGGGCCGATCCACGGCGTCGACGTCCAGGAGTCCTGGAAGATCATCGACGACGAGCCCAGCAGCGCGTACGAGTGGGAGGTGGCCGTCCCAGCCTCGGCTCGACAGCCACGCGTACTCGCCGACACCCGGCAGGCATGGACGTTGTCGCCGCGTGCCCTGCCCTGGGGCCTGGTCCCCGCCGGTCTCGTGGCGCTGCTGGCTGCGCTCGCCTGGTTGATCACCGCGGTGGTCATGGTGCCGCAGCGAGCACGGCTGGACGTGCCCGTCTCCCCGTCGTCATCGCCCAGACTGTAGATCGATCTGTGAACCGTCGTCCGGCAGGCAGACGCCGACGTGGTCGGCCTGCCGCGCGCAGCGGCGGCGACCGGGCATGAGCCGGTCGCAGAAGACCCAGTGTCGTACGTGCTGCGCGTCCTCGGCCGAGACGGTGGTGCCGCCGAGGTCGACCTGCGGCATGGAGGCCAGCGAACGGGCGAGCGTCCGCGCCAGGTCCAGTGCCTCGGCCAGGTCGGTGACCGTCACCGGCAGGTGGATCACGTGCCGAGGCCTCTGCGGGTGCGTCTCGACGGCGAACCGCGGCAACGGCGTGAAGAGCCCGCTGTACTGATGCTCCCGGCCCGGGCTCACGGCTGACCCCGCTCGGACCAGGCGCTCTGCCAGTCGCGCAGCGCCCGCTTCACCCGGGCGTTCTCCTCGCTGAGCCGAGCGACATCGTGGTGCAACGTCGCAAGGTCGAGCGCGACGCGGTGCAGGAACCGTCGTACCTCCCCGGGGTCCAGGCCTCGTCGGCCGAAACCGACGACGGTGAAGTGCCGGTCCCGGACCTGGCTCGGGTGCAGCCGAGCCAGCCGGGCGCTGCCGTTGAGCGTGCCGTCGTAGATCGTCCCTCGGGTCATTCATCACCTCGCGCGTCGTCGACCAATGGGCGGGTCAGGGTCGCGAAGGGCCCTTTGCCGTGGTAGTTATTCGTTCAAGTCGGTTCGGAGCCGGGATTCGCACATCCCGACGCTCCAGTTGAGACCCGACGAGAGCCGGTATGCGGATGCCACTCGCGAGGCCGTCTCTCGTCACCTTCTCGGCTGTTGGCACAGCCGCGGTTGCCGTGTTTGCACCGGGCGTCCCCGGGGGCCGGTGATCACCCTCACCCGGAGGCCACATTTCCAGTGGCTTGGAGCTGGAGCAATGGTTCCTGCGTGGGCGTCGCCAACATATTTGAGAGGTGGATCATGCCGCACAAGCCGTTCATCCGAACCTTGCGTGCGCAGTGGCTGGGTCAGCAATTGCGGATCCTGCGGGAGGAGCGGGGGATGACGCTCAAGTTGGTCGCCGAGCATCTGCAACGAGACATGTCCGCGCTCGGACGGTACGAACGCGCGGACTGGCCGATTCGCAAGGGTGATGTGATCGCGCTGCTGGATCTCTACGGATTCCACCACGCAACCGAGCGGGCCCGCCTCCTGGCGCTTGCTGAGGAGGTATGGCGCACCGACCGGTGGGACGAGGACTACGGCGACGTCGTGGACGCCTCCTTCATCGAATATCCCTGGTTGGAGGGTCGCGCGGAGCAGGTCTGCTGCTTTCACCTCACACTGGTTCCAGGGCTGCTTCAAACCCGCGAGTACGCCGAGGCCTTGATTCGTAACGCAGCAGAGCCGGGAGTTACCGAAGGCACGATCAATCGCTGGGTGGAACTTCGGATGAGCCGTCAAGAGGTCCTGAGGCGACGGCGCCCACTCAGGATCTCGGCGGTGATCGACGAGGGTGCGCTGCGTCGGATGGTCGGTGGGCCGGAGGTACGGGGGCGACAGCTGCACCACCTGGCGCAGGCGCAGCGAATGAACAACGTGGCAATCAGAGTCATGCCGCTCGACGTGGGCCTGCATCAGGGGCTCGACGGCACGTTCTGGATATTCCGTCTGCCGGAGCCGTATCCTGCGGTGGCCTACGTGGAGTCTCTGGGAGGGCGGCTCTACCTGGAGTGGCCGAAGGCTGAGCGCTTTGTTCGTGCCTATGGTCGTCTGCTGGACTCATCGCTCACCGAGAGCGAATCAACGAAGTTGATCACGAGCATCGCGGAGGAATTGTCATGAACGAGAGCATTCCTGATGTCGCCTGGCACATCAGCAGCAAGAGTGACAGCAACGGTGGGAGCTGTGTCGAGGCGGGGCCGGTGCTGGACGGTTCTGGTCGGGTGGCGGTGCGCGACAGCAAGGATCGCGCGGCGGCAACCCTCGTTTACAGCGCCGACCGATGGACCGCGTTCGTCGCCGAGGTGAAGGACGGTGCGTTCGCCCGCACCCAACCCTGATCGACTCGGCTTCCTGCAAATCGGGGTAACCCGGTCGCGAGGACACCCCGCTTTCTAGGAAGCCGAGTCGATCTATCTGGGTGGCCGAGCGCCTGATTCGTCTGCGACATCAGCTCCTCCCATCGCGTGGCGCTTCACAGCCACCTCACAGGGGTGCCGGATAGGGTGCCGTTCGAGTCAACGTCCGACTCCAACCTGGAGCGGTCGGCGTCGCACAGGAGTTCCGATGGTCTTCAAGAAGATGTTGAGCGCGTTCGGTGTGGGCGGTCCCAGCGTGGACACCGTGCTGACCAACCCCAACACCCGGCCCGGCCTGACCCTCGACGGGCAGGTCAACCTCGTCGGCGGCGACGCTGAGGCAGCCATCGAGCAGGTGGTGATCGGCCTGGTCACCCGGGTCGAGGTCGAGGGACACGACACCGAGTACGCGGGCACCATGGAGTTCCACCGCATGGCGGTCAGCGGTGCGCTCCAGCTCGCCCCGAAGCAGCAGCTCTCGATCCCGTTCCAGCTGCCGGTGCCGTGGGAGACCCCGATCACCGACGTGTACGGCCAGCGCCTGCACGGCATGACGATGGGTCTGCGCACCGAGTTGGCGATCGCCCGCGCCGTGGACAAGAGCGACCTGGACCAGGTGGCGGTGCACCCGCTGCCGGTGCACGAGCGGATCCTGGAGGCGTTCCAGCGGCTCGGCTTCCGGTTCAAGCACGCCGACCTGGAGCGTGGCCACATCCGGGGCGTGCAGCAGACGCTGCCGTTCTACCAGGAGATCGAGTTCTTCGCCTCCCCGCAGTACGCGAGCACCATCAACGAGGTCGAGCTGACCTTCGTGACCAGCCAGCGCGGTGTGGAGGTCATCCTGGAGTGCGACAAGCGCGGTGGGTTCCTCAGCGCCGGGCACGACGCGTTCGGCCGCTACCAGGTGGCGCACACCGACGCTGACCGGGTGGACTGGGCGCAGGTCGTCGACGGTTGGCTGCGCGAGACCACGTCCCGCTACGGCAGCCTGCGCTCCCAGTACGGCCCGAGCCACGGATACGGCCCGGGTCACGGCCACGGTCACGGCCGCGGCGGGATGGGCGTGGGTGGCGTGGTGGCCGGCGCGGCGCTCGGTGTCGCCGGCGGCATGATCGCCGGCGAGATGATGGAGGACGCGTTCGAGGGCGACTTCGGCGACTTCGGCGGCGACGAGTAACGGGTCCACGGACGACGACAGTGGCCTCCGGGAGAGTCTCCCGGAGGCCACTGTGAGCTGAGGCCGGTCAGTGCCGGGCCTTGCGCTCCTCGCTGCTGCGGTGATTGCTGCCGGCCTTGGCCAGGCCTCGGCTACCGAGGTAGCCAAGCGTCAGCAGGGTGATCAGGAACCAGGCGTTGTCGGCCCGGAAGATGTCCACCCCAGCGGAGTTCTGCCCGACGACCTGCGACGCGCCCAGTACGGCGGCCACCGCGATCAGGTAGATCCAGAACTCGGTGGTCTTGAACGCCTGCTTGGTCTCCGTACCGGGTGCCTGCATGTCGTTCCGGTGCCCGTCCCGCATGACCGGCATCTGCTGGGTCTGCATGTCCCGCATCTGAGCGGGGTTCTGCGGGTCGTTCATGGGCCGGTTCATCGGCCGGGTGGAAGCAGCCTGCGTGCTCATCTGGTCCTCCTCAGGATGCGATGAGTCGTACCTGCATTCCCTCGCCCCGCTACCGCGTTTCGGCCACGGCACGGTTCGCTTTCGTGGCGGGGACAACCCCCGACTACCCGAGGCCCCGGAGCAGGTAACACCGATCGCCGGCCGGAAAAATCCGGCCGGCGATCGCGTGGTCGGCAGGTCAGCGCAGGCCGTTGCGCATCGCCACGCTCACCAGAAGGCCCGGGTCGTCGGTGATGATGCCGTCGACGCCCAGGTCGATGACCCGCTGCATCACGGTGGCGTCATCGACGGTGTACGGGATCACCTTCAGCTTGTCGCGCGTCTGAAGGGTCCGGACGTCCGGTCCGTGGAAGTATGCCGGGTTCTCCCGCAGGTACCAGTCGGCCGAGGCGACGGTGCCCTGCTTCGGGTCGTGCACCTGCCAGTTGGCGGAGACAGTGCCAGCGCCCGCGGCCCGGGTCAGCTTGCCGAGGTCCTGGTACTTCCACCAGTCCAGTCCACCGGTCCAGGGGCTCTTCACCGACGGGTCGCCGTAGACCGCCTCCAGCGAGCATTCGTCGGCGAGGGTCGCGCACTCGGCCGGGCCGTACTGCCAGACCAGGGCGACAGTGCCGATCCGCCGGTCGAGCTGCCGGGCGTACGTGATGGTGCGCCAGTCGAACGACTGGATGGTGGCCCGGCTGGTGAGGCCGGCCCGCTGGATCGCGTCGACGAGCTTGCGGGTGAAGCTGCGGTACGGCTCGGTGTCGTTCACCACCGGGCTGATCTTCGTCTCGATGTTCATGCCGATGTCGGTGCGGCCACTCGCCTTCACCAGGGCGAATACCTCGTCCAGGGTCGGGATCCGGGCACCGGGAGCGGGCACCTGGGCCGGCAGCTCGGGCAGCGTCTTCGTGCCACAGTCCACGGTCTTGAGCTGCGCCAGGGTCAACTCGTGCACCGGCTTGCCCACGTACGGGAACGTCGGGTCACCGCGGCGCACCGGCTTGGTGTCGACGCAGTGCGATCCGTTGACGGTGCGGTCGTGCAGCACTACGAGCTTGCCGTCGGCCGTCACGTTGGTGTCCAGCTCAAGCGTGGAGATCGCCCGGTTGGACAGCGCGTTCGCGAACGCCGGCAGGGTGTTCTCCGGCCGGGTGGCCCGACCGCCCCGGTGCGCCTGGATGTCGAACGGCGCGGCGTACGCCTTCGGTAGCCGGTAACCGCGCTGGGCCAGCACGCCCCGCAACCGGTCCGGGTAGTCGGTGATGAGGCCGTCCACACCGTCGTCGATCAGCTTGGTCATGGTCGGCACGTCGTCGACCGTCCACGGGATCACCTTGATCCCGTAGCGGTGCGCCTCGGCGACCATCTCCTTCGTGACGTACGGCTTGTAGCCCGGGTCGGTGACAGTGCCGTTCTGCGGCATGCCGTGCACGGGCGAGAAGGCGCTGGCGCCGAAGCTGCGGATCGCCGTGATCGGGTCGCCGCCGAAGTCGTCGATGTCCAGCCCGCCCAGCCACGGCGACGCGCCCGGCTGACCGGTCTGGAGGAAGTCGTAGTTGGTCAGCGCGACCAGCGGCAGCTTCGGCTCGACCTGACGCATGCGCATCAGCGCGCCCCAGTCGAAGCTCTGGATGGTGACCTGCTTGAGCAGCCCGGCGGCGCGGATCTCGCCCGCGGTGACCCGGACGAACTGTTCGCGGGGGGCGGTCTCGGTCGGCGCGCCGGCCTCGACCTTGGTCTCGACGTTGAGCTTCACGTCCTTGGCCCGGTAGCGGTTGACCAGCGCGAAGACCTCACGCAGCAGCGGCATCCGGGCACCGGGGACGGCGACCTGGCCGGGCTTGTCCGACAGCGTCTTCGACCCGCAGTCGAGCGAACGCACCTGGGCCAGGCTGAGCGTGTTGATGTACTTCCCGACGTACGGGAACTCCGGGTCGCCGGGCGTCACCGGAGCGGTGTCGACGCACTTGGTGCCGGTGACCTTCCGGTCGTGGGTGACGACGGCCTGACCGTCCTCGGTGATCTGCACGTCCAGTTCGAGGGTGCTCACCCCGAGCTGGAGGGCATTGCCGAAGGAGGCGAGGGTGTTCTCCACCCGCAGCCCGAGGCCGCCCCGGTGGGCCTGCACGTCGAATGTCCGGTCCGGTCGTGGCTTCGCCTGAGCGGGCACCGCGAGCCCGGTCGTCACCGTCGCGGCCACCAGCGCCGCGACGGCGGTACGGCGTACTGTGCGCACGCTGTCATCCCCTCCTGCCGGCGGGCATCTCCCACCGGTCGCGGGACAGCATGGACATCTCGGGCTGCGGGCAGGCGGCCAGCGGACGGCGTGACGGTGAACCGCCGTGGACGACCTCCCGGTCACCCCGGGTTTGGTCGGCCGATGGTCGGGCACGCAGTCAGTTCCACAGCTTCTGCGAGGTGATGGACGTGCGTGAGGACGACATGCGGCAGGACGCCGCCCGCGAGGCCGAGGATCGGATCGCCGGCGGTGTGTACGGCAAGGGCGCCCTCGACGAGGTGACGGTGCCCCGCACCGATGTGGAGAGTCAGATCCAGCGCGATGACCCGTTCGACCCGGCGAAGGAACGGATCGACCCACAGGTGCTGCGCGACGGTGGCCCCGTCGGCGGGCAGGGCGCGGTGACCACCACCGGTGGCACTGCCGGGCCGGCGAGCGTACGGCGGGTGGCCCGGCAGCCGGAGCGACATCCGGGCACTGTCGCACCGACCACCACCGGCGATGCCACCACCGGCGGCCTGAGCACCCCGATGGGCGGCGGCACCAGCGACCAGTCCACGTCGGCGACCGCACCGGCAAAGTCCATCAGAGACAAATCAAACGACTAACCCACCCACCGCCCCCCTTGGCGGCGTGATCATGAGGTTGACGTGGCTCTGGAAGATCACAGTCCACGTCAACCTCATGATCGACTCAGCGGGTGGGGGTTGGGCGGAGGACGCCTAGGCGTTGGGTGGCGCGGGTCAGGGCCACGTAGAGGTCGCTGCGTCCGCGGGGGGACTCGGCCACCATCCGGTCCGGGTCGACCACCAGCACCGAGTCGAACTCCAACCCCTTGGCCTGGGCGACTGTCAACACCACCACCCGGCTCTCCAGCTCCGGATGCTCGCCGACGGCAGCCTCCGGCAGGGCGGCGGTCACCGCCGCACCCAACTCACCCACCAGGCCGGCCGGCACGAGCACCCCGAGCCGCCCCTCGCTCAGCCCGGCCGCCTCCCGGGTGGCCTCGGCGACCAGCTCCGTCGCCAACCGACCGTCGGGGACCGCCCGGTCCCACGGCGGTACGCCGCTCTCCCGCACCGAGCGCGGCGGCCGCAGTGCCGGGTCGATCTCGGCCAGTACGTCGGCGGCGACCGCCATGATCTCGGCGGGAGTGCGGTAGCTGACCGTCAGCTCGGTGAGCCGCCACCGCTGCTCGACGTACGGGGCGAGGGCATCCGCCCACGACGGCGTGCCGCTCAGCGCGCCGGTCTGTGCCACATCGCCGACGATCGTCATCGACCGGCTCGGGCAGCGGCGCATCAGCAGCCGCCAGGCCATCGGCGAGAGCTCCTGCGCCTCGTCCACGATCACGTGGCCGAACGCCCAGGTGCGGTCGGCGGCGGCCCGCTGCGCGGTGGTCAGCCGGTCGGCCTCCTCCTGCCGCTCCAACAGTCGGTCCGCGTCGATCAGGTCGGTCACGCCGAGGATCTCACCGCCCTCGGCCTCGTCCTCGACGTCGATCGATCGGGATCCCTTGGCGATTTCGAGCACGCCCTCGGCGTACTCCCGTTCCATCATCCGGATGCGGTCCCGCCGGGCGGCGGCGGCGCGTTCGTCCTCGCCGAGCAGTTCGGCGGCCTCGTCCAGCAGCGGGACGTCGGCCGGCGTCCAGCCACCGCGCTCGCGGCGCAGCAGCGCTCGCTCGTCCTCGCTGAGCATCGGCGCGGCGGCGGCGATCCGGTCCGGGTCGGCGTACAGGTCGGCGAGCAGCTGCTGCGGGGTGAGCACCGGCCACAGCCGGTCCAGGGCGGCCTGGATCTCCGTCTCCTCGCGCAGCTCGCGACGGATCTCGGCGCGGTCCGCCTCGTCGAGGAGGTTGTCCCCGCCGAGCGGGTCGGCGCCGATCCGCTCGGCCACCTCATCGGCGAGCGCGTGCACGATCTCCACGTCGAACAGCGCGCGGGCCAGGTTGTGCGGTCGGTCGGCCCGGCGGACCCGATCCCGGGCCGCGCGCACGATCTCCGGGTCGAGGGTCAGCGTCTCCCGCTCGACCTCGATCTCCAACGGCTCGTCCGGTACCCACTGCCGATCCCGTACGGCCAGCGCCAACACCTCGGCCAGCACCGCCCGGCCCTTGAGCGCCGCGGTCTCGGCCAGCTCGGTCCGTTGGGCGCTCACCCCGGGAAAGAGATCACCCTGGGTACGCAGCAGCACGCCGGTCTCGGCCAGCGTCGGCAGCACCTGGGAGATGTAGCGCAGGAAGGTCGCGTTCGGGCCGACCAGCAGCACGCCACGGCTGGAGAGTTCCCGCCGGTGCGTGTAGAGCAGGTACGCCGCCCGGTGCAGCGCGACAGCGGTCTTGCCGGTGCCGGGGCCGCCCTGGACCACCATCACGCCCGGAAGTTCCGCGCGGATGACCTCGTCCTGCTCGGCCTGGATGGTCTCGACGATGTCGCGCATCCGGCCGGTACGGCCCGCGTTGAGCGCGGCGAGCAGCGACGCCTCACCGGTCAGCTCCTCGTGGGCGCCGGGGGAGGCGGTGTCGATGTCGAGCACCTCGTCGTTGAGCCCGGTCACCTTGCGCTGCCGGGTACGCAGGTGCCGGCGACGGCGTACGCCCTGCGGGTTCGCGGCGGTGGCGAGGTAGAACGGCCGGGCGGCGGGTGCCCGCCAGTCCATCAGCAGCGGATCGTAGTCACCACTGGTGTCGAAGATGCCGATCCGGCCGATGTAGCGGCGGGAGTCGTCGTCGCCGTCGAGACGGCCGAAGCAGAGCCCGTTCTCCACGGCGGAGAACTGCTCGACCTGATCGGCGTACATCGCTACCGAGCTGTCGCGCTGCGAGCGGTCCTGGAGGGTGCCGCCGGTGTTGTGCAGCTCGGCGGTGAGCCGGTGGGCGGCCTGCTGACGCAGTTGGTCCAGCCGGTTGTAGAGCATCGAGACGTACTCCTGCTCGCGACCGATCTCGTCGTCGAGCGGCAATTCGCCGGAACCGCCGGAGTGCCTTGACAAGCCGTCTCCCTAAAGATTAGAATCCTTTGCAGGAACGGCTTTTAGCCGTTCTTTTTTGTGCCTTCGAACTGTTGAAGATAGCGCGTTCCGCCGGTTCTCACCAAGCCGGGCGGTCCGGCGCGCCGGTGATCGCGAGGTGACGACAGATGATCCTGCGGACCGGCCAACGGGTGGTCTTCATCGGGGACAGCATCACCGATTGTGGTCGACGTGACGTCGCCGCGCCCTACGGCAGCGGATATGTGAGTCTCGTGCGGGCCCTGGTCGACGCGCGGCACCCGGAGTTGGAGCTGGAATGGGTCAACCGGGGTGTGGGCGGCGACACGGTGCGGGACCTGGCCGCCCGCTGGGACGACGACGCCATCGCCGAGCGCCCCGACTGGCTCGCGGTGCTGATCGGCATCAACGACATCTGGCGGCACTACGGTGACCGGCCGGATGAGGCCGTCGGCATCGAGGAGTACGAGCGCACGCTGCGCGACCTGCTGCGTCGGGCGGTCGACGCCACCGGCTGCCGACTGATCCTCGGTGACCCGTTCTTCATCGAGCCCGACCGGAGCGTCCCGCAGCGCGCCGACACCGACCGGTACGCGGCGGTCATGGCGGGGCTGGCGGCCGAGTTCGACGCGGTGCACGTGCCCAACCAGGCGGCGTTCGACCGGGTGCTGGCGGTGAGTCCGGCGACGCGTTGGGCCGACGACCGGGTCCACCCGTACCTGCCCGGCCACGCGGTCCTCGCCGACGCGTATCTCAGCGCCCTCGGCGTCGCCTGACCCGGGCTGACCCACAGCGGAGCGCCGGGCCGACCGTGAGGTCGACCCGGCGCGAACACCGCGGAGATCAGCCGCGCGCGGCCTCGTAGAGCCGCTCCGGAGTCACCGCTCCGGCGAGCACCCGGCCGTCGTCGGTGAGCAGCACGCTGAACAGCTTGCTGGTGAGGAGCCGACCGCTGCCCCAGTCACCACTGACCGTCGGCAACCCGCCGAGCAGCTTCGACATGTCCAGGTCCGGCCCGGCTCCGGCCGGGGGAGTCGCCTGCTTCGGGGCGGGCTTCCGGTCGGCATCGGCCCCGTCGAGGCGGCCGACCAGCACTGTCGTCCAGCCGTCGCCCACAGTACGGACCTGCGGGTCACCCGCCGGCTCGACGTGACCGGGCTTGCCCGTCGGGCGCGCGGCCTTCTCCTCGTCGACAGTCACGCCGGGCGGCGGGTTGAAGCGGAACTGGTCGGCGTCCGGGCGGCGGTAGTCGACCTGGGTGAAGGCCACCTCGAACGTCGGCCGGTCGCTGCCCTTCGCGAGCACCTCGAAGCGCAGCGGCACGTGCTGCTTGGCGTCGATGGCGATCCGCAGCTGGTGCACCAGGGAGGCCTGGTCGCGCGGCTGGAGCACCAACTCGTACGCGTCCTGTCCGGCGACGGTCGCCGACCGGCCCACGCTGACCTCGGTGCTCGGGTCGATCGCGTTCAACGCCAGGTCGGCGGCCTGCTGCGGGGTGGACGGCAGGCTCGCTGCCGGTTCCGGTGCGGGCTTCCAGGCTCCGGCGTCGCCGCCCAGCGCGCGGTGGGTGGCGGTGTTGCTGCGGCTCTGCCACGTCCACAGGTCCTGGCCGTTGCGGATGATGTCCTGCTCGCCCAGCGTGTCCATCAGCGCGACCCGCTGCTTGTCCGGCCCGGAATACCAGACGCGCAGGGTGTGGGTGCCGGTCAGCAGGGTGGTCAGCTCGTTGCCGGGAACCAGCCCGACGAGGGACGGCAGGCCCAGGTCGGCGCGTTGCACGACGGTCCCGGACAACCCCTCCAGCCGGGATGTCTGCAGGTCGACCAGGAGCTGAGCGGCGGTTCGGGGCGGCAGGCTCGGCTCGGCCTCGGCGGCGAACGTGCCGATCGCCGCGCCACCGCCGATGACGGCGACGGCCGCGGTGGCCGGAACCAGCCAGCGAAGGACGGGACGGCTTCTCAGGACGGACATGGTGGCACCTCCTGCGGCCATCTTGCCTCGTCCGTGCTGTGAACGCGCTGAGGACACCGAACCGCGCCGATTGACCCGGGTGGCACCCTTGAGCCTGTGCGGGTGCTGGTGGTGGAGGACGAGGCCCGGTTGGCGGCTGCCCTGCAACGGGGTCTCCAGGCGGAGGGGTTCGCGGTGGACGTGGCGACGACCGGCCCGGCGGGCCTGGACGCGGCCCGGCACGGCGGGTACGACGCCATGATCCTCGACGTGATGCTGCCCGGCCTCTCCGGGTACGAGCTGGTCCGGCGGCTGCGCGCGGAACAGCACTGGCTGCCGGTGCTGATGCTCTCCGCCAAGGACGGCGAGTACGACCAGGCCGACGGCCTCGACTGCGGCGCCGACGACTACCTGACCAAACCCTTCTCGTACGTGGTGCTGCTGGCCCGGCTCCGGGCCCTGCTGCGTCGGGGCGCGCCGGAGCGCCCGACCGTCCTCGCCGTCGGTGACCTGCGGTTGGATCCGGCCCGTCGACGGGTGACCCGGGCGGACACCGAGGTGGCGCTGACCGCGCGGGAGTTCGCGTTGCTGGACTACCTGATGCGCCGGCCGGGCCAGGTCGTCTCCAAGGTCGAGTTGTTGGACCACGTGTGGGACGCCAGCCTGGAGACCGCGCCGAACGCCGTCGAGGTGTACGTCGGCTACCTGCGCCGCAAGCTCGGCCGGGACCGGCTGGAGACGGTCCGGGGTGCCGGCTACCGGCTGGCGACGTGACCGCCGACGGCCCGGCCACCACCCGTCGGGCCAGGCCCGGTTGGATGCCGGTCCTCGGGTTGCGCGGGCGACTCATGGCGATCGGTGTGGTCGGTCTCACCATCGGGCTGGCCGTGGGCGGGGTGGTGTTGCTCGGCGCGCTCGGCTTCGTACTCCAGCGCACTGTCGACACCGAGGCGTTCCGCACCGCCGACGCGGTCGCCCTGCTCGCCGCCGAGGACGCGCTGCCCGACCCGCTGCCGGTGGCCGGCGGGCAGGTCCGCGTTCAGGTCGTTGACGGGCAGGGACGGATCCGGGCGGCCTCGATCGACGCGGACCGTCTGGTGCCGATGGTCCGCCCGGAGCGGCTGAACCGCGACGGTCGGCAGCGGCTTGAGGTGCCGGCCGAGCGGGTCGGGCTCGTCGGCCCGGTCCGGGTGGTCGCCGTACCCGCCGGCACCGCGGCCGACCCGCTCACCGTGCTGGTCGCCCGCTCGATGGCCGACGTGCGGCACAGCACCCACGTGGTCCGGACCATCCTGCTGGTGGCGTTCCCGCTGCTGGTCGCCGTGCTGGCCGGGGTGGCGTGGCGGGTGGTGGGGGCGACCCTGCGGCCGGTCGAGGCGTTACGTCGAGGTGCCGAGGAGATCACCGGGAGGGCCGGCGCCGGCCGGCTGCCGGTGCCGGCGTCGGCCGACGAGATCCACCGTCTGGCGGTCACCCTCAACGGCATGCTGGGCCGGCTGGAGTCCGCCCGCGTCCGGCAGCGGGCCTTCGTCTCCGACGCCGCGCACGAGCTGCGCAGCCCGTTGACCAACATCCGGACGGAGCTGGAGGTGGCCCAGCACCTCGCCGACCGGACGGACTGGACGGCGGTGACGGCCAACCTGCTCGCCGACACCGAGCGGTTGAGCCGCCTGGTCGACGATCTCCTGTTGCTGGCCCGCCTGGACGAGACTCCGCCGACCCGGGGGACCGGCCCGGTGGAGCTGGGCACGTTGCTGACCGAGGTTGCCGCCCGCTACCCGTCGCCGCCGGTGCGGGTGACGCCGCCGACGGGCCCGCTCTGGACGATCGGCACCGTCGAGGAGTTGCGTCGCGTGCTGGCCAACCTGGTCGACAACGCGGTACGGCACGCGCACGGCAGCGTCGTGCTCGCGGCCGAGGCGACGTCGCTGGGCGAGGCGGTGTCGACGGCCGGCGCGATGTCGACGGCCGGGGCGGGGCTCGGGCCCGGCGTTGGGGCGTACCACCTGGTGACGGTGACCGACGACGGCCCGGGGATCGCGGTGGCGGACCGGGAGCGGGTCTTCGACCGGTTCACCCGGCTGGATGACGGACGGGCCCGCGACGACGGGGGCGCTGGCCTGGGGCTGGCCATCGTCCGGGAGTTGGTCCGACGCGCGGGCGGCAGCATCACCCTGACCGACGCGCCGGAGCAGCGAGGCCTGCGGGTGTGCCTGCTGCTGCCAGCGTTGCCGGCCGAGGACGGCCAAAGGTAGACGGTCCGTGACGGCGTCCTCCCCCCAAACCGCCCACCGATGCCCCTTTGCTCTGCACCCGCGGATGCGACAGCTACGCAAAGTGATCATCGCCGACGCGTGCTGTAGCGGCAGTCGCGACGTTTCAGCTGCTCATCCGAAGTGGTGCGTATAGGTAAGCAGAGCAAAGCCTGGGCCGGAGTTGTGGGCGGGGCGTCGGGTGTGACGGCGTGTCACGGCGGGTTCGCCAACGGGTAGCCCACGCTGAGTGAGGTCTGCGGGGCGTAGCCGGCGGGCAGTGGCGGGCAGGGCGGGGCAGTGGCGGGCGGGGCGTGGCGGGCGGGGCGTGGCGGGCGGGGCAGAGGCTGGCAGGTCAGCGGCGGCGGGTGCAGACCTGCTTGGACCGGGCCACGGTGTCGGTGGACCAGGCGACCGCGACGGTGAAGCAGAAGTCGTTCGTGCGGTTGAGCGCGTAGATGACGAAGCTGGTGGTGCCGGCGGGCAGCGTCGCGAAGATGTTGTGGGCCTGGCCGGTGCGACCGCCCGCGATGACCACCGGGCCCTCGCCGCCAGCCGGGTAGGTCCAGTTCAGCGCGATGCTGTCCCGGGTGTCGCGCAGGGTCACCGCGCTGGGTGGGGTGCCGGGCGGGGCCGCGGCGGCAGCCGACGTGGGTGCCGTGCCGCCCGGGGCGGGCGCGGTGCTGGCCGGCGCGCTGGCGGTGGGGGAGGCGCTGGCCGGCGGCGGGGTCGGTTCGTCGTCGCCGTCGACCCGGGCCACCCCGGCGATCACCGCTGCCGCGCCGAGGAGCACCACGACCACACCGGCCACCAGCACCGGTACCAGCCGGTTGCGCTGCTCCGGCGGCGCGCGGTGCACGGGCACCGGCAACAGCCGCGACGGCGTGTACGGCTCGACCTGCGCGTACGGGTCGGGCCGGGCGTACGGGTCGGAGGGTTGCTGCTGGTCGGACGGCGGGTTCGGGTCGTGCGACCCGTACGGGTCGGCGGTGCGGTGCAGCCGGTACACCCCGGGCTGCTCCTCGGTGCCGCCGGCCAACCCGACCACCGACGGGGGCACCGGAGGGTCGGTGGGGTGGGGCGAGAGGTCGTCCGCCGGGTCGGACGACCATCTGCTGCCCATCGATCCGACCGCCTCGTCGGAGGGCAGCCGGGGGTTCGGCACCGCCCCGCCGTGGTGGGCCGCGGCTGCCTGCGGGTGGTAGCCGGATTCGGCTGGCCCGTCGTCATGCGGTGGGACGCGGGCGGCCGGCACGATCGGAGTGTCCCGAGCTGTGGGCGGGTTGTCGGCGCAGGCATGGTCGGGATTGGCCGCCGCCCGGGCCAGGGCCGCCACCTGGGTGGCCAGTGGGTCGTCGGCGGGCAGGTGCTGCCGGCACAGCTCGCGGGCGAGCGCCAGGTTGTCGTGTGCCTCGGCGAACTGCCCGCAGTCGCGCTGCATGGCCCCGAGCCGCGCCAGCATCTTGATGCCGCTGGGGTGGCCGTCGCCGTACACCTCGCGGTGCAGCTCCCAGGCGTCCTGGAGGCGGTCGCGGGCCACAGTGCACTGGCCCCGCGCGTATTCGACGGTGGCGAGGTCGGCGTGCGCGGCGAGCACCCGCAGTGACTCCGGGCCGTCCTGTGCGGTCAGCTCGATGATGACTTCCTGGTAGAGCCGCGCCGCCCGGGAGTGGCTGCCGACCCGGTGCAGCACAGCGGCCAGAGTCGCCGCCGCGGCCACCGTGCGCGGGTCGGCGCGGCCGTGCAGGCGGGTGGTGGCCGCGTACGCGAAGGCGGCCCACCCCCGGGCCGAGTGCGGCTCGCCGAGGGCGATCAGCACCCGCGCCTGAAGGCTGGCCGCCTCGGCCAGCTCGGGCGTGGCGTTGGCCGGGCGGGGGTCGGCGTCGGTGAGCGCGTCGGACAGCAGTTGCTGTGCGCCGGCAAGATCGCCGGAGGACACGAGGTGGTGCGCCTGATCAGTCAGTTCACCGAAGCCGGAAGACACGCCCCATCGTGCTCATTCGACGACGGTAAGTACAAGACCCGCGCCGGTGTCGATTGGTCAGGATCCGGTCATATGCTCGGCCAGGGTCTCGCTGATCCGGCGTAGCTGATCGACCTGGGCGGGGCTCAACGCGTCGAACAGGTGTCGGCGTACCCCCTCGACATGGCCGGGTGCGGCGGCCGCGAGGGTGGCGAAACCCTCGTCGGTGAGCAGCGCGATCTGCCCGCGCCGGTCGGTGGGGCAGTCCTCGCGGCGCACCCAGCCGGCGGCCTCCAGCCGCGCCACGGCGTGCGAGAGCCGACTGCGGGATGACCCCGCGGCCTGCGCCAACTGGCTCATGCGCAGTTGACGACCGGGGGCCTCGGAGAGCTGGACCAGGATCTCGTAGTACGCGTGCGGCATGCCCGCGTCGCGTTGCAGCTCACGGTCGAGGGTGTCCATCAGCACCCTGGAGGCGGTGAGGTACGCGCGCCAGGTGCGCTGCTCGTCGGGGTCCAACCAGCGGGTCATGACCGCCATCATACCCCCGATAGTTGAATGCTCAACTAAACCGCGCTACTCTCGGGTCATGGGTATCCACCGGCTCAACCACGCGGTCCTCTACGTCAGTGACCTCGCCCGCAGTGTCGCGTTCTACAGCGACGTGCTGGGCTTCCGCCCGGTGGCGATGACCCCGGACGGCTTCCGGGGCGCCACCTTCCTCCAGGCCCCCGACTCCACCAACGACCACGACCTCGGGCTCTTCGAGATCGGCGCCGGCGCCGGTCGGTCGACCGCCGGCCGGTCCACCGTCGGCCTCTACCACCTCGCCTGGGAGGTGGACACGCTCGACGAGCTGGCCGCCACCGCCGAGCGGCTCGCCGCGGCCGGCGCACTGGCCGGCACCTCCGACCACGGCACGACGAAGAGCCTCTACGGCAAGGACCCGGACGGCCTGGAGTTCGAGGTGGTCTGGCTGATCCCGGCCGACCTGCTCGACGACACCGCTCTGGCCGCCCGCAAGCAGATCGGTCGGCTCGACCTGAACGCCGAGCGGCAGCGTTACGGCGGGCAGACCCGGGGCGGGGTGGGGATCTCCGTCCCGGTCTGACCGCTCGTAGGGTAGAACGGACCGATGCCGACCGACCGGACCACTGATTTCCTCCGCGAGCTGCTGGTCCGCCAGTTGACGACCTGGCTGCCCGCGGCCCTGCACCGCTCCCGGCGGGCCACCGTCGCGCTCGCCGGGGTGGACGCGGCAGCCGCCGAGGCCGCGCTCCGGTTGGTCGGCGGGCACGGCGACCAGGTGCGCGGCCGGCAGGTGACGGTGCTGGTGCTGGCCGACGGCGCGCCGGAGCTGCCGACCCGGCTTGGCCCGATCGAGGCGGAGCTGCCCGCCGAGGTCACCGTGCACCTGCTCCCCGGCGACGCCTACCGGCTGCCGGTCGCGGTGAAGGCCGCCGGGGCGGCCGGCGCGCCGCTGTTCTCCTTCGTGGACCTGCCCGGCGCGGTGACGCCGAAGGTGCTCACCGCCGCGGCCAACGGCCGGACCGGTGAGCTGCTGCTGCACACCGGCGACAGCGCCCGGGACGTGCTCGCCTCCGCCGGCTTTCCCCTGGTCGCCGAGGTGGCGCCGGTGCTGCCCGACGGGGAAGCTGCCGGTGTTGTCGCGTTCGGCAGCCGCTCCGACCGGAGTCTGGAGGCGGTGCGCGAGGCGCTCTGGGCGGTCGGCGCGCAGTTCGACGTACGCTTCCGCGACCCACTCGACCCGACCGGCACGACTGTCGACGTGGTTGGCGAGCCCGACCTCGAACCGCTGGCCCACGAGTTGCTGGCCGAGCTGCGGGCGGGCGGGCCACGGCTGGTCACCGAGCTGCGCCGGCACACCCTCGCCGCGACCGTCTACCGTGCCGCCGACGCCAACCGCGCCCTCACCACCCTGCTCGACGCCGGCGCCCTGAGCCGCGACCGCGAAACGGGCCGCCTCGCCGGCGACGAAACCATCAGAGCAACCCCCTAACCCGCCCCGCCCCCGCCCCCGCCCCCGCCCCCGCCCCCGCCCCCGCGATCTTGCACTTTCTGCGGTGACACAAGGGGCATCCCTCGCGAATCGGCAACAGAAAATGCAAGATCGCGGGGGACGGGCGGGCGCGCGGGGGGCGCGGGGCGCGCGGGGGCTGGGGTGGGGTGCGCAGACGCCGAGCGGGGTGCCGGTGAATCACCGGCACCCCGCTCGACTCCCGGGATGATTACGACCGGGACTTGTCCTGCTTCCAGGAGAGCGGACCCGGCAGGTCGACCCGGTGCGCACGCGCCTTGGAGTTCCAGGACCAGCGACCGATCTTGATGCTCCACGAGGAGAAGCCGTTCTCGGTGAAGTTCAGGATGATCGGACCGTACTTCTTGCGCTTGCGAAACATGAGGCCCATCGGAGGTCTCCCCTCGTCACCGTTCCCTGCCGTGTCGAGATCGAACATTCCCGAACCGGCGACTGTTGAAACCCTCTCGCCGTCCGTCCTGGACAGTCGCCGAGCGGGCATCGCAATCTCTATCCAACAGATAGGTGTTGCGGCACGGTAAACGCTGGCTGGGGCGCTTTGTAACATCGTCAGCGATAGAAGTCTCATCTTCTGGAAGGCCGTTGACCGCTCGATCCGATCCCGGGCAGCATGGGGTCATGTCGCAGCGGGATGAGCTTCTCCTCACCGCTCGTGTGCACGTCGACCTGGTCCGGCACGCGAGCGCGCTCTGTTGAGCTGACCGGTCCATCCGGCTCGGCTCCAGCGCCGCACTCCCACCGCCCGCCCGCTCAACGCGGAGCAGCGTGCCCGCACGCCCTCATCCGGGCGTCCCCGCTTCCATCCTGGACAGATCAGGAGACTCCTCATGTCCCCACCCCGTCGTGCCATTCTGCGTACCCTCGCCGCCGTTGCCGCGCTGGTCGCGCTCACCGCCACCGCCGGCTGCGGCGGTGACGCGGCAGCCGACGGCGCCCAGGCCAGCGAGCTGCGCTACCAGGGCTCGGTCGGCCAGGTCACCCTCCCCGAACTCGCCGCCGACCTCGGCTACCTCGGCGACGTCAAGCTCAACTGGATCGGCAACGTCACCGGCGGTCCGCAGGACATCCAGGCCACGGCCACCGGGCAGAGCGACTTCGGCGGCGCGTTCAACGGCGCCATCGTCAAGCTCGCCGCCGCCAACGCCCCGATCACGGCCGTGGTCAGCTACTACGGCTCGGACGCGCACACCTTCCAGGGCTACTACGTGCTCGACGACAGCCCGGTCCGCGGCCCCCGTGACCTGATCGGCAAGAAGGTCGGCATGAACACCCTCGGCGCGCACGCCGAGGCCGTGCTCAAGACCTGGCTCGCCCGCGGCGGGCTCACCCCCGCCGAGATCAAGCAGGTCGAGCTGGTCGCCCTGCCACCTGTCAACACCGAGCAGTCGCTGCGGCAGCAGCAGATCGACGTCGCGGTGCTCGGTGGGGTGATCCGGGACAAGGCGGTCGCCGGTGGCGGCATCCGCACCATCTTCACCGACTACGAGCTGCTCGGCGCCTTCAGCGGCGGCACCTACGTCTTCCGCGACGACTTCATCAAGCGCAACCCGGAGACCGTCAAGGCGTTCGTCACCGGGGTCGGCAAAGCCATCGAGTGGGCCCGCACCCAACCCCGGGAGACGGTGGTCGCCCGGATGCGGGACATCATCGGCAAGCGTGGCCGCAACGAGGACCCGTCGCTGGTCGCGTACTGGAAGAGCAGTGGCGTCGCCGGCCGTGGCGGTGTGATCGGCGAGCAGGAGTTCGCCACCTGGATCGACTGGCTCGCCGCCGAGGGCGAGCTCAAGGGCGACCGTCCGAAGCCCGGCGACATCTACACCAACCGGTTCAACCCCTTCGTGGACGGGGGGAACGCGTGAGCACCGACAAGATCCTCTTTGATCGCGTGAGCAAGACCTTCCCGGTCCGCGCCAGCCGGCGTGGTGGCGCCGGCGCGGTCACCGCGCTGGACGAGGTCACCCTCGGGGTACGCCCCGGCGAGTTCCTGGTCGTCGTCGGCCCCAGCGGCTGCGGCAAGTCCACGTTGCTCGACCTGCTCGGCGGGCTCACCGAGCCGACAGCGGGACGGGTGCTCGTCGACGGTCGGCCCGTCACCGGTCCGGGCCTGGACCGGGGCATCGTCTTCCAGCAGTACGCGTTGCTGCCCTGGCGCACCGCCGCCGGCAACGTCGCGTTCGGCCTGGAGGCCAAGGGGGTGCCCCGCGCCGAGCGCGCCGCCCTGATCGAGCACCACCTCGACCTTGTGGGCCTGCGCGGCTTCGCCGACCGCTACCCGCACGAGCTGTCCGGCGGGATGAAGCAGCGGGTGGCCATCGCCCGCAGCCTCGCGTACGACCCGGATGTGCTGCTGATGGACGAGCCGTTCGCCGCCCTGGACGCGCAGACCCGCGACTCGTTGCAGGACGAGCTGGTGCGCATCTGGGCCCGCACGGGCAAGACCATCGTGTTCATCACCCACGGCATCGACGAGGCCGTCTACCTGGGTCAGCGGGTGGCGGTGCTGACGTCCCGGCCCGGGCGGCTCAAACAGGTCATCGACATCGACCTCGGCGACCGGGACGCTGTCGAGGACGTGCGTTCCACCGACGCGTTCCGCCACCACCGCCACCAGATCTGGACCCTGCTGCGGGACGAGGTGCGGGCCGCCCAGGCAGCCGAGAGCGCCACCGGCAGCCGCTCCGCCCACACCGGAACAGTTGGTGCTCGTACTCCCGTCGTCGCCGGAGCGGACGCGCGGCGCGCGGTGCCGGCGGCGGCCCACACCGAGGAGGCCCGCGTTGGTTGACATCGCCGAACGTCCCACCCGGCTGGCGGCCCCGGCGGCCGTGCCGGACGCGGCGGCCGCCGCCGGACCCGCGGCCGGCGGGCTTGCCGGCCGGCTGCTCGGCGTGGGTGGAAAGGTGCTGCACCGCAGCGTCGCGATTCTCGCTCTGGCCGCGATCTGGGAGGGCGCACCTCGGCTCGGGCTGGTGGACCGGGTCTTTCTGCCGCCGCTGTCGGAGGTGCTGGTGGCCTGGTGGGAGTTGCTGCGCAGCGGGCAGCTCGCCGAGCACGTGGGCGCGAGCCTCACCCGGTCGTTGGCCGGGCTCGGCCTGGCGGTGCTCACCGCCATCCCGGTCGGGTTGCTGATCGGCTGGTACCGGCCGCTCGCCGAGTTGCTCAGCCCGCTGCTGGAGGTGTTCCGCAACACCGCCGCGCTGGCCCTGCTGCCGGTGTTCGTGCTCATCCTCGGCCTGGGGGAGACCTCCAAGATCGCCCTGGTGCTGTACGCGTGCTCCTGGCCGATCCTGCTGAACACCATCGCCGGGGTGAAGGGCGTCGACCCGCTGCTGATCCGGTCGGCCCGCTCGATGGGGCTCAACCACCTGCGGCTGTTCCAGAAGGTGATCCTGCCGGCCGCGGTGCCGACCATCTTCACCGGCGTCCGACTGGCCGGGGCGTACTCGATCCTGGTGCTTGTCGCGGCCGAGATGGTCGGCGCGAAGGCCGGGCTCGGCTACCTCATCAACTACGCGCAGTACAACTTCGCGATCGCCGACATGTACTCCGGGATCATCACGATCTCCGCCATCGGCCTGGTCGTCAACCAGCTCCTCGTCGCCCTCGAACGTCGCTTCTCCACCTGGCGCGTCGACGTCTCTGCCGGATAGGACGGACACCAATGACCCGCACCCTGCACCTCAACGCGTTCCTGATGGGCGTCGGCCACCACGAGGCCGCCTGGCGGCACCCCCGCACCGACCCGCGTCGGGTCACCGACGTACGCCACTTCCAGGAGCTGGCCCGGATCGCCGAACGCGGCACCCTCGACTCGCTCTTCCTCGCCGACGGTCTCTCGGTCGGGCCGAACCCCCGACACAACATCCAGGCCGTCTTCGAGCCGCTGACCCTGCTCGCGTCGCTCGCCGCGGTGACCGAACACATCGGTCTCATCGCGACGGTCTCCGCCACCTACAACGAGCCGTTCCACGTGGCCCGCAAGTTCGCCTCGCTGGACCACCTCAGCGGCGGTCGCGCCGGCTGGAACATCGTCACCTCCGCCCAGGAACGCGAGGCGGTCAACTTCAACCGGGACAGCCACCCCGAACACGCCGACCGTTACCGGCGGGCCGCCGAGTTCGTCGACGTGGCAATCAAGCTCTGGGACAGCTGGGAGGACGACGCGTTGGTCTTCGACACCGGCGCCGGGGTGTTCGCCGACACCGACCGGGTGCACGAGGTGGCGCACCGCGGGCCGGAGTTCCAGGTCCGTGGCCCGCTGAACATCCCTCGGGGGCCGCAGGGCCGACCGCTGCTGGTGCAGGCCGGCTCGTCGCCGGACGGCATCGCCTTCGCCGCCCGTTACGCCGAGGCGGTCTTCACCGCGCAGCAGACCCTCGCCGACGGGCAGAGCTTCTACGCCGAGCTGCGCCGACAGGTCACCGCCGCCGGTCGGGACCCGGACCTGGTGAAGGTCCTGCCCGGCATCGCGCCGGTGCTCGGCGGCACCGAGGCCGAGGCGCTGGCGCTCGCCGCCGAGCTGGAGGAGCTGATCGTCCCCGACTACGCCCTCGCCCAGCTCTCCGGGATGCTCGGCATCGACCTGACCGGCCTGCCGCTGGACGGACCCCTGCCGGAGCTGCCGGCCGCCGGCACCGTGCAGGCCCACCAGAGCCGCTACCAACTCGTCACCGAGCTGGCCCGCCGGGAACAGCTCACCATCCGCCAGCTGATCGGCCGACTCGGCGGCGGTCGGGGTCACCGGGTCGTCGCCGGTACGCCGGAGCAGATCGCCGACCAGATCGAGCTGTGGTTCACCCAGGGCGCCGCCGACGGGTTCAACATCATGCCGCCGCACCTGCCCGGCGGGCTCGCCGACTTCGTCGACCACGTGGTGCCGGTGCTGCGCTCCCGTGGGCTGTTCCGCACCGAGTACACCGGTCGGACGCTGCGCGAGCACTACGGCCTGCCCCGACCGGCCAGCGCGTACGCCGCGTCGACCCTGGTGCCGGCATGACCACCGTGGAGCGCCCCTCGGCGGACATCGCCGAGCTGCGACCGGTGAACCCGGACCTGTTCCGCGCTCTGCTGCGGCGGCAGGCCAGCACCGTCACGGTGGTCACCGCTGTCGCCCGCGGCACCGACCCCGCCTGCCTCGGTGGGATCGGCGCGCCCATCCGGGCGGGCTTCACAGCGACCTCGTTCACGTCGGTCTCGCTGGACCCGCCCCTGGTCTCGTTCTGCCTCGGGGTGGCGTCGTCGAGCTGGCCGGTGCTCGCCCGCGCCGAGCACGTCGCCGTGCACCTGCTGGGCGCCGGGCAGCGGGAGGCCGCCACTGTCTTCGCGACCAGCGGTATCGACCGGTTCGCCGCGTACCCGGACTGGACGTCCGGACCGTTCGGGGTGCCGCTGCTCGGCGGGGTGCTGGCCCGGCTGCTCTGCCGGGTGGTGCACCGGGTCCCGGCCGGCGACCACACCCTGGTGATCGCCGAGCCGCTGGCGCTTGGCGACGGCGGTGACGGTGCCCCGCTGCTGCACCATCGGGGCGGCTACACCACGGCTGCGCCAGCGTGAGCGCAGCCACCACGGCCGACCTGCTCGCGCTGGACCGGGCCGCCCAGGACCTGCTGTTCCGGGCGGCCCGTACGGCCGACACGTTCACCGACGAGCCTGTCACCGACGCGCAGATCGCGGCGATCCACGACCTGATCCGGTACGGGCCGACCGCGTACAACGGTCAGCCGTTGCGGGTGCTGCTGCTGCGTTCGCCGGAGTCCCGGGCCCGGTTGTTGCCGTTCGTCTCGTCGAGCAACCGGGCGAAGACGGCCAGCGCGCCGCTGACCGCGATCCTCGCCGCCGACGTGGACTTCCACGAGCGGCTGCCCGAGCTGTATCCGCACCGTCCGCAGGCCCGGGACTGGCTGGCGGACCGGGCGGCGCGCGTCGAGCAGGCCCGATTCAGCGCCACCCTGCAGATCGGCTACCTGATCGTCGGTGTCCGCGCGGCGGGTCTCGCCGCCGGTCCGATGGCGGGTTTCGACGTCGCGGGCGTCCAGCGGACGTTCTTTCCCGACGGTCGGCACGAGGTGCTGCTCCTGCTCAACCTCGGGCACCCGGGCCCGCACACCGGGCCGACACGTCTGCCCCGGCTGGACACCTCGGAGGTGATCCGCACCCTCGACGGCTGAGCGGACAACGGGACCGCCCCCGGCGCCGGCGTGGTGCCGGCGCCGGGGGCGGAAGGTTGCCGGTCAGGCCCCCTTGACCCAGTCGAGGGTGAAGCGGGCGAAGAAGATCCCGCCGGTGTTGCCCACCTCGTACAGGTTTCCGATCGTGCCGTCGTTGAGGACGGCCATCGTGGAGTAGCCCGCGCCGCCCGGTTTGACCAGTGCCCGCGCCGGCCAGCTGGCACCGTCGTCGGTGGAGAGCCGGACGGTGAGGTCGTTGCGCGCGGCCGGGGCCGCGTTGTTGCTGAACAGCGCGGTGCGGGTGCGCGTCGGCGCGCCGTTCGTGCCCACCTCCGACGGGCGCAGGTACGAGATCTCGTCGGCGTTGCAGAGCGGATCGGTCAACACCGCGCTGGCCGTGGCCGCGCCGAACGTCACGCCACCGTCGGTCGACGTCGAGTAGAAGCGGCTGGGGGTGCTGTTGTGCCGCATGTTCTGCACGATCGCCCCGGTGCCGCGCTCGATCGCCTTGCTCTCGTTGATGTTCCCGCCGGCGGGGCCGCCGCGCTTCCACGTCACGCCGCTGTCGTCGCTGTAGATGTTGCCGGTCTGGGTGAGACCCGCCCCGTCCCGGTAGACGAACGGCTGGATCAGGCGCCCGGTGCTGGTCTGGATGCCGTGCCCGGAGGAGAAGAACGCCTGCTGCCAGGTGGGGACCTTGATCGTCGGGTTCAGCTCCACCGGGGCGCTCCAGGTGGCACCGTTGTCCCGGCTGGTGATGTATTGCAGGTGGAGGCTGTTCGGGTCGTTGGCGGTGTTGAGACCGGAGGAGCCGGACCAGAAGCTGATGCCCGGCTTGGGGGAGTAGGTGTAGAAGCAGTAGACGGTGCCGGTCCTGCGGTCCACCAGCAGGCTCGGGTCGCCCGCTCCCTCGCTCGTGGTGGCGGGGGCGTGGATGATCCGCGGCTGGTCGAAGGTGCGGCCGCCGTCGGTGCTGCGGGTCATCGCGATCTGGATGTTGTTGGTGCCGCCACCGAGGTCGTACGAGCCGTTGATCCGGGCGTCGGCGACGGCGATCACGGTGCCGTTGTTGGTGACGGCCATGCCCGGGATGCGGACCGAGGCGGACGTGCCGTCGTAACGGCCGTTGGGCCCGTTGAGGTTGCGGATGACGGACTGCGTGCTGATGACCGTCGTGGCGTTCATCTGCGGGGTGCCGGCGGCCAGGCCGCAACCGGCGGTGCCCCGCAGGGTGCTGTCGAAACCGGGGGCGGTGACCCGCAGGGTGTACGCGGTGCCAGCGCCCACGGTCCAGTAGTGCAGGTAGTTGCCTCCGGCGGCGATGCTGCGGGTCCACGGGGACCCGGTGCGTCCGGCCCAGGTGACGGTGAAGTCCCGGGCGGTGGTGGTGCGGTTCTCCAGCGCGAGCTGGAGCCGGCCGGCCGTGCAGTCGTAGCTGGCGGCCGCGGACATGCCAGTGCCACAGTGGAAGATGCCGGCCGAGGTGTCGTCCAGGCCGGTCGGGGTGGTCGTGCGCAGGGTGTACGCCGTGCCCGCCGGGAGGGTCCAGTACAGCTCGCTGCTGCTGCTGCCGGCGGCGACCGTCCGGGTCCAGGGCGAGTTGGTGCGGCCCGGCCAGGTGACGGTGAAGGTCTGCGCGGTGGTGCTGCCGTTGGTGAGCCGCAGGTTGAGGCGGCCGGTCGTGCAGTCGGAGCTGGCGGTCGTGCTCACACCGGCGGGGGCGGCGTGAGCTGGCGTGGTGGGCAGGATCGCCAGCACGCCGAGGACGGCGGCCAGGAGCGCTGTCATTCGGCGCGGTAGTGCTCGGACAGGAGACACAGGATTCCTTCCGGGGGACGGGGGTGCGCACGGGGGATGTCAGGCATAAGACGTCGGATATCTGATGTCGGGACGCTAACCGGACGTCGCACTGGTCGTCAATAGATCGACGCGGAGCGGTGCGTGACGGCGTTGCCGTCCGGGGTGGACCCTGCGGTCACGACGTCTGTCCGAAGGGGACTCCGCCCGACGGGCTCTCCGGCTCCACCGCCCGGGCCCGCACCTGGCGCGGTGTCACCCAGGAGGGCGCCGTCAAGTGGCGGGCACGCCCAGGTCGGCGAGCAGCACGGGATGCGGGACGAGCGCCCGGTCGGCGGGCACGGTCAGCGTCACCGGGCGCGGCGACAGTCTTATCTGCACGAAGCACAATGGACACTTATTCGCCGTGCGTTCCGTGGAGCGTCGACGGCGGTGCCGGTTTCAGGGCTGCGCGATGCGGGCGATGCTCGTCCGGATGGGCGCGTAGTGATCGGCGATGGCGGCCTGCAGGTTCGCCACGTCGCCGGCGGCGATCGCGTCCACGATCGCCCGATGACGATGGGCGGTGATCACCCGGTCCTCCGGCTCGGTCCGCAGCGTGGGGGCGACGATGGCCTGCACCTGCCAGAACGCCGCGGTCAGCTGGAGGATCAGGTCGTTGCCGAGGGGTTCCAGCAGCTTCACGTGGAAGGCCCGGTCGACGTCGAGGAAGTCCTTGCCCTGGGCGGCCAGACTCTCCATCTCGTCGGCGAGGGTGGAGAGAGCGGCCTGGTGCTCGCTGTCGAGAACGGCGATGACCTGGGCTGCGAGGCCCTGTTCGAGGGTCTGCCGGACGTCGACGACCTGCCCCAGCACGTGATGGTCCTCCTCGCCGCTGAGCAGGCCGCGGAAGGTAAGACCCTCCACGAGGGCGGCGAGGGACATGCGGCCGACGAAGGTGCCGTGGCCGTGCCGCACCTCGACGATGTCGAGGGCAGAGAGGATCTTGACGGCCTCGCGGACGCTTGAGCGGCTTGCGCCCACCGCCTCACACAGCTCCGCCTCGGTGGGCAGAATGTCTCCCGGCTTGAGGCGGTTGCGCAGGATGTACTCCTTGATCTTGGCCCCCACCTCCTGCCGGCGGGGACCTGGGCGCTCCGCACCGCGTAGCGGGGACGCGTCAATGGTCGTCATCTGCCACTTGCCCTTCGTTCACGGATCTGACACTCTCACCATATCGGCATCAGATGTCTGACGTCAGACCCCATTATCTTCGAATCCCTCAGCGCGAGCGGTAAGCGAGCGCATGAAGAGCCTATGGAGGCAGCTACGTGAGCACCACCGTTGAGCCAAGGGAGAGTCGGCGCCGCCCCCCGCGCCGGTTCCGTTCGTTGGCCGTCGCGTCCACCGCGGCAACCCTCGCTCTCGGACTGGTCGCCTGCAGCGGCGGCCCGGCCTCGACCAACGCCGTCGAGGGAAGCGGGGGGAAGACGTCGATCGAGACCACCCTCGCGTTCACCCTCTCTAGCGGGTTCGACCCGGCGAACGCCTCGTCGGCGGTGGCGACGGCGGTCAACCAGCACACCTTCGAGGGTCTGATCGATCTTGACCCGGTTACCCGGGAACCATACCGCGCACTCGCCAAGGAAGACCCGGTGGCCAGCGCGGACGGGCTCACCTACACCGTGGCGGTGCGTGACGGAGCCAAGTTCTCCGACGGCACCCCCGTCACCGCCGAGGACGTCGCCTGGTCCTTCACCCGCGTGCTGAAGCCGGCCGACCCCAAGGCCCCGCCGCTGATGCAGGGGTTCGTGTCGTTCATCGACTCGGTGACGGCCAAGGACGCGACGACGGCCGAGTTCAAGCTCAAGTACCCGTTCGCCCTGTTCGCGGAGCGGATCGCCGTCATCAAGATCCTGCCGAAGGCGAAGACCGCGGACGCGGCCGCGTCGAAGGTTTTTGACACGGCGCCGATCGGCTCCGGCCCGTTCAAGTTGGACAGCGCGTCCAAGGAGTCGGGTGTCAAGCTCAGCAAGAATCCGAACTACAACGGCCCGCGTCCGGCCAAGGTCGAGACGATGACCTGGAACACCACCTCGGAGGCTTCCGCCCGGGTGTCCGACCTGCAGGGCGGCCGGGTCCAGGCCATCGAGTCGGTGCCGTACCTGAACGTCGACTCGCTCAAGGACAAGTACACAGTCGATGTGAAGCAGGCCTTCAACCAGGTCTTCCTCATGTTCAACTCGTCGGCGGCGCCGTTCAACGACAAGCGGGTGCGACAGGCGCTGCACTACGCGATCAACAAGGACGAGGTCATCAAGACCGCCCTCAACGGCTATGGCAGCCCGGCGACGAGCTACCTGGACGAGGGCAACAAGGACTACCAGAAGGCCGCCACCGTCTACGACTACAACCTGGAGAAGGCCAAGAGCCTGCTCCAGGAGGCCGGTGTCACGAACCTGTCGTTCCAGCTCGACACCACTGACAACTCGGTCGTGAAGGATGTCGCGCCGCTGGTCATCGAGCAGTGGAAGAAGATCGGCGTCACCGCCAGCCTCAACACGGTGCCGTCCTCGGCCATCTACGGCGACATCGTTCCGAAGGACACCTTCCGGGTGCTGATGGCCACCGGTGACCCCAGCGTCTTCGGCGTCGACACCGACCTGCTGATGCGCTGGTTCTACTACGGCGAGACCTGGCCGGGGCAGCGTTACCGGTGGAGCGCCGCGGACCGCAAGGCCATGGCCGACCTGCTCGACAAGGCGGCGCAGACCTCCGACGAGGCGGCCCGCAAGGCTCTGTGGAAGCAGGCCCTGGACAAGGTGGCCGAGGAGGCCCCCCTGTACCCGATCCTGCACACCAAGGTCGTCACCGCGTACGACCCCGCGAAGCTCTCCGACTTCTCGGGTGCGTCGACCACCGGCCTGTACTTCCTGGGCGCCAGCCGAAAGGGCTGAGCTCCACCTCGGGGGCCCCACCCTGGCCCCTCCGCGTCCCGCCCGGCCCTCAGTCCCTGGGGCTGGGCGGGACGTCCCGGCGGCCCTCGACGAGAGAAAGACACCATGCTGAGCGTTCTGAGCCTGGTCGCGCGACGACTCCTGACCCTGATACCCCTGGTGCTGGGCATCACGATCTTCGTCTTCGTGATCATGCAGTTCTCCCCGATCGATCCCGCGCTGTCCGTCCTGGGCGATCAGGCGACCCCCGCGCAGGTGGCCGCGTTCAAGGCCGCCAACGGTCTCGACGACCCGCTGCCCCTGCGGTACCTGCACTTCCTGGGCGACCTGCTCCGGGGCGATCTCGGCGTGACCTTCCCGCCGTCCGTCCCGGTCGCCGACAAGATCGCCACCGCGCTGCCGCTGACCATCCAGCTGACCGCCCTCGGTATCGTCGGCGCGCTGGTCATCGCGTTGGCCCTCGGCATCCCCGCCGCGCTGTACCGGGACCGCTGGCCCGACCAGGTCATCCGGTTCGTCTCGATGGCCGGTATCGCCATGCCGTCGTTCTGGCTGGCTCTCCTGCTCATCCAGGAGCTGTCGGTCCGCCGCCCCGTCTTCCCGACCGGCGGGTACGTCAACCCCGGCGACTCGTTCTCCCTCTGGCTGCAGTCCCTCGCCATGCCGGCGCTGGCCCTCGCCGTGCCGGTCGGCTGCTCACTGGCCAGAATCGTGCGGACGTCAATGGTCGAGGAACTCGACAAGGACTACGTGCGGACGGCGATCGGCGCCGGGCTGCCGCCCCGCGTGGTGGTCGGACGCAACGTGCTGCGCAACGCGCTGGTCAACCCGCTCACCGTGCTGGGCCTGCGAATCGGCTACCTGCTGGGCGGCACTGTCGTCATCGAGGCCATCTTCTCGCTGCCCGGCATGGGCACCCAGATCATGAGCGCGGTCCAGCAGAACGACACCGCCCTCGCCCAGGGAACCGTGCTGACGATCGCCATCTGCTTCGTCCTGGTGAACCTGGTGGTCGACATCCTCTACCTCTTCGCCAACCCTCGACTGCGCGGAGCCCACTGATGCGTCGAACACTCACCGCCAGGCTGTCGGCTCCCGGCATCGCCTTCAAACGGCTCAGCGTCACGGCTCGGGTCGCACTGAGCTTCGTCCTGCTCATCGTCGTGGTGGGCATCTTCGCGCCGCTGATCCTGCGACACGACCCCGCGCAGGCCGGGCTCGGCCCCGCGCTGACCGGCCCGAACGGCGACTACTGGTTCGGGCTGGACAAGCTCGGACGCGACGTGTTCTCGCGGCTGGTCGCCGGCACCCGGCGTTCGTTGATCGTGGGCTTTGGCAGCGCCGGCATCGCCCTGGTGATCGGCGCGATCCTGGGCGCGCTGGCCGGAACCAGCCGGCCCGCTGTCGACGAGGTGGTGATGCGGTGCCTCGACGTCGTCATGGCCTTCCCCGCCATCGTGCTCTCCGCCCTGCTGATCATCTCGTTCGGCAAGAACAGCCTCCTGGTCCTCGTGGTTGCGATCGGTTTCGTCTTCGTGCCCTCGATCGCGCGCATCGTGCGCGCCAACGTGCTCTCGCAGTACCGCGAGGACTACGTCGCGGCCGAACGGATCATCGGCGCGCGGCGACCGCACATCCTCTGGCGGCACATCCTGCGTAACTGCGCCGCCCCGATCCTCGTCTTCGTCACCGTCATGGTGGCCGACGCCATCGTGTTCGAGGCATCGCTCTCGTTCATCGGTGGCGGGCTGGCACCCCAGGAAGCCGCCTCCTCGTGGGGCTCGGTCATCGCCTTCGGCAAGGAGATGGTGCAGATCGGTGGCTGGTGGGCCACGTTCTTCCCCGGCCTGCTGATCCTGCTCACCGTGCTCGCCCTGAACGTGCTCTCCGAAGGGATGTCCGACGCCTGGGCCGCCCCGGCGGCGCGGCGTGCCACCGCCACGAAGATCGGGGACGCGCAGGAGGAGGCGCAGCCCGGCTCCGGTGAGGTGGTGCAACTGCCCGGCCTGGCCGAGGCCGCGCAGCGGCTGCGCGAGCGCGCCCGCCCCCTCCCGGACGGGGAGCCCGTCCTGGAGGTCCGGAACCTGTCGATCGGGTTCGAGGGACGCCACAGCGGCGTCGACATCGTCGACGACCTGACCTTCGACATCCGCCCCGGTGAGGTCCTCGGCCTGGTGGGGGAGTCCGGCTCCGGCAAGTCGCTGACCTCCCTCGCCGTGATGGGCCTGCTGCCGCAGGGCGCCCGGGTCCGCGGCGAGGTCCGCTTCGCGGGCACCGACCTGCTGACGGTGAGCACCAAACGACGCCGTGCCCTGATGGGGCGCGAGATCGCGATGGTCTACCAGGACGCCCTCTCGGCCCTGAACCCCTCACTGCGCATCGGCCCCCAGCTCGCCCAGATGACCAGCCGTGGCGGCACGCGGTCGGCCCAGGAGCTGATGGAGCTGGTGGGCCTCGACGCGCGGCGCACCCTGTCCGCGTACCCGCACGAACTCTCCGGTGGGCAGCGGCAGCGCGTGGTGATCGCCATGGCGCTGTCGCGGGATCCGCGCCTGATCATCGCTGACGAGCCGACCACCGCGCTGGACGTCACGGTCCAGGCGCAGGTCATGGAGCTGCTGCTGCGGCTGCGCGGCCAGCTCGGCTTCGCGCTGATCCTGGTCAGCCACGACCTCGCGCTGGTCAGCGACGTCGCGGACCGGGTCGTGGTGATGTACGGCGGGCAGATCGTCGAGAGCGGTGTCACCGCCGACGTGGTCGGCGCGCCGGCGCACCACTACGCCCGAGGTCTTCTCGGTTCTGTGCTCTCCCTCGAGGCCGGCGCGGAGCGGCTCACCCAGATCCGCGGCGTGGTGCCGTCGCCGGCCGACTTCCCATCGGGCTGCCGGTTCGCTGATCGCTGCCCCATGGCCACCGAGGTCTGCCGGGAGGAGACGCCCCGTCTGGAGGGCGTTCCCGCCCACCGGTACGCCTGCCACCACCCGGCCGTCACCGTCAGGGAAGGGGAGCTGGCCCGATGAGCGCGTCAGTCCCACACCAGTCGATCGTCGAACTGCGCGACGTGCACGTGGTGCATCGCACCCGAGGTGGTGGCCTGTTCGGCCGCGAGCGGGTGTATGCCCTCACCGGCGCGGACCTGACCGTGCGTGCCGGCGAGACGATCGGTGTCGTCGGCGAGTCCGGCTGCGGCAAGTCCACGATGGCCAAGGTGCTGGTGGGCCTCCAGCGGCCGACGAGCGGCACTGTTGCCTTCTCCGGCAAGGACGTCTGGTCGATGAACGCGGCGGAACGCCGACTGCACATCGGCGCCGGCGTCGGCATGATCTTCCAGGATCCGGCCACGTCGCTGAACCGGCGCATGCCGGTCCGCGATATCCTGCGCGACCCGCTCGACGTGCACCGTCGCGGCACCCGCAAGGAGCGCGAGGAGCGGGTCAGGGAGCTGATGGCGCTGGTCGGGCTGCCCCGGTCGGTCGCCGACGTGCTGCCGAGCCAGCTCTCCGGCGGCCAACGCCAGCGGGTGTCCATCGCGCGTGCCCTGGCCCTGGAGCCAGGGCTGGTCATCGCCGACGAGCCCACCAGCGCCCTCGACGTGTCGGTCCGGGCGCAGATCCTCAACCTGCTCCTGGACCTCAAGGAGCGTCTGGACCTGGCCATGGTCTTCGTCTCGCACGACATCCAGACGGTCAAGCGGATCAGTGACCGCGTGGTCACCATGTACCTCGGCCGGATCGTGGAGCAGGCGCCCGCCGCCGGGCTCCCCGAGGTCGCCCAGCACCCGTACACCCGGGCGCTCTTCTCCGCCACGCCGGGGCTGCTCTCGCCACTCGACCCGATCCCGCTCGTCGGCCCCGTTCCACTCGCCACGAAACCGCCGACCGGATGCCCGTTCCGCACCCGGTGCTGGAAGGCGACCGACGGCTGCGCCATCGAGATGCCGCCGGTCCGGTCGGGCGACGGCGGTGCCGGTGCCCACGAGTTCCGGTGCTACCACCCCGTTCCTGCTGGATCCAGCAACACAGAGCTGGTCGAACTCGCCAGAGCATCGACCGGCCGCACCACCCCCCTACACGTCAAGGAGTCAGCGTGACCACCCCAGCCCCGCGGTTCGCCGGAGTCGTGCCGCCGGTCGTCACCCCCCTGACCGAGGAGGGGGCGGTCGACGTCGCCTCCCTTGAACGGCTCGTCGAGCGGATGCTCACCGCCGGCGTCGACGGCATCTTCGCCCTCGGCAGCTCCGGCGAGACGGTGTTCCTCACGGACAGTCAGCGGGACCAGGCTCTCGAAACCGTCGTGAAGACCGTCGGCGGGACCGTACCCGTCATCGCGGGCTGCATCGAGCCGACCACCCGGCGGGTCCTCGACCGGGCCGACGCGTCGACGCGCCTGGGTGTCGACGGCCTGGTGGCCACCGCCCCCTTCTACGCCATTGTCGGCCCCCACGAGGTCGAGCGGCACTTCCGGTCCCTCGCCGCTTCGGTCGAGCTTCCGCTGCTGGCGTACGACATTCCGGTCTGCGTGCACACCAAGCTGTCGCCGGGCCTGCTGAGCCGACTCGCCGCGGAGGGCGTCCTCGCCGGCGTCAAGGACTCCAGCGGTGACGACGTCTCCTTCCGCCAACTGGTGCTGTCCATCGCGGAACACGCGCCGAACGCCGGCTTCAGCCTGTTGACCGGCCACGAGGTGGTGGTCGACGCGATGATGCTCGCCGGCGCCTCCGGTTCCGTCCCCGGCCTGGGCAACGTGGACCCGGAGGGCTACGTGCGGCTCCACCGGGCCTGCGTGACCGGCGACTGGGACACTGCCCGCGCGGAGCAGGACCGACTGACCCGGTTGTTCCGGATCGTCGACGCGGCCGACCCGGCGACGGCGGCAGGGGCGACCCGGGGCGTGGGCGCGTTCAAGACCGCTCTGGCCCTGCTCGGCGTCATCGACAGCAACGCCGTGTCGCTTCCGCTGCGACCGCTCGACGCCGATGAGGCGAGCCGGGTGCGTGCCCAGTTGGAGCTGGCGGGGCTGCTCTAGCCATGTCCGAGGCACCCGAGCCCCCGGTCGTCGACGTGGCGGTGGCCGCGCTCGACATCGGGGGCACCAAGACGGCCGCTGCCATCGTGACCCGCCACGGCGAGGTCATCGACAAGATCACCGTCCCCACCCCCGGCCGGGCCGGGGCGACCGCCATCATCGACACCGCAGCCGACCTCGTCGGTCGGCTGCGGGCGAGGGCGACGGGAACCCGCATCCGTGCCCTCGGCGTCGGTAGCGCCGGGGTGATCGACCACCGGACGGGTCGGGTGCTGTCGGCCACCGACGCCCTGGCCGGTTGGGCCGGCACGGACCTGAGTGGCCGACTGCGGGCACTGCTCGACCTGCCCGTCTCAGCCATCAACGACGTGCACGCGCACGCCCTCGGTGAGGCGCGGCACGGCGTGGCGGTCGGCCACCAGACGATGCTCTTCATAGCGGTCGGCACCGGTATCGGCGCCTCGTTCGTCGTCGACGGCACCGCGCTGACCGGCGCCCACTCCGCCGCCGGCCACGCCGGCCACCAGCCCTCGCCGTACGCCGGACAGTTGCCCTGCACCTGCGGCGGGCGGGGGCACCTGGAGGCGATCGCCTCCGGGCCCGCTCTCACCGAGGAGTACGTGCGGCGTACCGGTCAGCCGGTCGGCGACCTGCGCACGGTGGCCGAGCGCGCGGCGGACGGTGACGCCACAGCCCGGGAGGTGGTCCTGCTGGGTGGGGCCGCCGTCGGCTCGGCGGTCGGCGGGCTGGTCAACATGCTCGACCCCGCTGTCGTCGTCATCGGCGGCGGTGTCGCCGGCCTCGGCGACACCTGGTGGCAGGCACTCCGGGGCGCCGTGCGGCGGGAGACGTTGCCCAATCTGGACGACGTGCCCGTCCTGGCCACGGCCCTCGGATCGGACGCCCCACTTCTCGGCGCCGCCGCACTCGCCTGGGAGGGCACCGCATGAACAAGCTGATCGCACAGCTCCGCCACCGCCTCGTCGTCTCCTGCCAGGCGTACCCCGGTGAGCCGATGCGCAGCCCGGACACGATGCGCCGGGTGGCCCTCGCCGCCGCCCAGGGCGGTGCCGCCGGCATTCGCGCCCAGGGCCTGGCGGACATCGCGGCCATCCGGGGGGCGGTCGACCTGCCGCTGATCGGTCTGTGGAAGGACGGGGACGACGACGTCTTCATCACCCCCACGCTGGAGCACGCGCTGTCGGTGGCCCGGGCCGGCGCGCACGTCGTGGCCCTTGACGGCACCGCGCGGCCCCGGCCCGACGGCCGAACCCTCGGTGACACCATCGCCGCCGTCCACGACCTGACCGGGGCTCTGGTGATGGCCGACTGCTCCACCCTCGACGAGGGGGTCGCCGCCGCTGCGGCGGGTGCCGACCTGGTCGGCACCACACTGGCCGGCTACACCGCGTACACCACCAAGCAGCCCGGCCCCGACCTGGACCTGGTCGCCCGGCTCTCCAGGTCGATCGACGTGCCGGTGGTCGCGGAGGGTCGGATCCACACACCGGCCCACGCGGCGCAGGCGCTGCGGGCCGGGGCGTGGACGGTGGTGGTGGGCACGGCGATCACCCACCCCAGCACCATCACCGGGTGGTTCACATCGGCGATGGCGAACGCCGGCCGGTAAGCGGTCGGAGCACGAGCCGTCGGGCCGCGGTTCCGCGTCGCGGGCGACGGTCCACCCCACTGACAACTGACAATCCTGCTGTCCTGGAGGCCAAGCTGTGGCTCTGAGCGATCTCACCGTCGCCGACTGCTGGGCGTACCGACCCGACCTGACTGTTCCGGAGGACCTGGACGCCTTCTGGGGCCGGACGCTGGGTGCCGCCAGTGCCGCAGCGGCGACGTACGAGCCCGTCGACACCGGCCTCACCCAGATCCACACCTTCTCGGTCACCGTCCCCGGCTCCGGCGGCGAGCCGGTGCACGGCTGGCTGCACCTGCCGGCGCACGCCACCGAGCCGTTGGCGTGCGTGGTCGAGTACCTCGGGTACGGCCGAGGCCGTGGGCTGCCGCACGAGAAACTCTTCTGGGCCTCGGCGGGCTTCGCGCATCTCATCATGGACACCCGGGGTCAGGGCTGGAGTGCCGCGCCCGGCGGCACCGCCGATGCGCACCCTTACCCAGCAGGCACCGTTCCGGGTTTCCTCACTCGCGGGGTCACCAGCCCGGAGGAGTTCTACTACCGCAGGCTGATCACCGACGCGGTCCGGTTCGCCCAGGCTGCCCAGGAGCATCCCGCCGTCGAGCCCGACCGGGTCGTCGTCACCGGCATCAGCCAGGGAGGCGGCTTGTCACTGGCGGTCGCCGCGCTGTTTCCGGGCGTGGCGGCGGCCATGCCCGACGTGCCCTTCATGTGTGACTTCCCGCGCGCCGTCCGGGTCGCCGCCGAAGGCCCCTACGGCGAGGTCGCCGAGTATCTCGCGCTCCACCGTGACCAGAGCAGTCAGGTGTTCCGTACGTTGTCGTACGTCGACGCCGCCGTGCTCGCATCCGGCGCGACCGCGCCCGCGCTGTTCTCCATCGCGATGATGGACCGGATCTGCCCGCCCTCGACCTGCTTCGCCGCCTACCACCGCTACGGGGGCGACAAGGAGGTGCGCGTGTACGAGTTCAACGACCACGAAGGTGGCGAGGCGCACCAGCAGCTCGAACAACTCGCCTGGCTGCGCAAGCTCTTCGGCCGCTGAGGACAGCACCCGCTGCTGGCGTCAGCGCGGCTCCCACGCGTCGGGCAGCGCGGTGAGCTTGCGGACGTGCGCGGGCAGTCGACCGCTGACGATCTCGGCGAGGCTCACCTCGTCGACGACCCGCCGGACGGCGGCGCGGACCGCCACCCACAGGCCGGGCAGGTTCTCCGCCGAGCCCTCGTACCGGGTCTCCTCGGGGCGCAGCCCGCGTACCCCGGCCAGGGGGCCCTCGACGGCGCGCAGCACCGCGCCGACGGTCACCTCGCGGGGTGGGCGGGCGAGGGTGTAGCCGCCCTCGGCGCCGCGTTGGGCGCGGACGATGCCGGCCCGGCGCAGATCCGCCAGGACCGCCTCCAGGAACTTGCGGGGCATGTCCTGCTCCGCGGCGATGGCCTGGGTGGACAGCAGCGAGGGGTACGCGGTGGCGAGGCTCAACGCCGCCCGTACCGCGTAGTCGCCGCGCGCGGAGATCTGCACCCTGCCATCATGCCCGGCCGGTGCCGCCCAGCCCTCCGGCGGGCGGCCCGGGTCTCGTGGCGTACCCGCCGTTGGCGGGTTCGCCGAGGGTGCCGGGGCGGAACCAGCCGCTGTTGACGCCCGTCGACTCCGCCGGCGGTCGAGGCCGGACCACCCGGCCGGCCGCCGGTTGATCCCGGGCGGCCCGGAACGCGCCGGGGCTGACCCCGACCTCGCGGGTGAAGAAGCGGCCGAAGTTCGTGGGTTCGGAGAAGCCGAGCCGCCGGCCGATCTGGGCGATCGGCTGATCTGTCGCGGCCAGTAGCCGGCCGGCCTGCAAGGCGACCCGCTCGTCGATGACCTGCTTGGCGCTGCGACCGGTGACGGCCAGGCAGGCCCGGGTCAGGGTCCGCACCGAGCAGCCGAGCTCGGCCGCATAATCCTCCACCCGCCGGGTTCGCGGGTAGCCGTGCTCCACCTCGCGGCGGAACCTGCGGAACGTCTCGTCCTCGGGTCGGGACGGCGACCGGTCGTCGCGGGCCACGGCCAGCCGCAGCAACAGCACGGCCAGTTGGTGCCGGAGCAGCGCGCGGGCGGTAGGGCTGTCGGGGTGCCGCCGGCAGTCCACCGCCAACTGGCTCACCTCGCTGATCACCGCGTCCTCGTCCTCACCCGCCAACTGCCGCCATGTCGCGGTCGTGGTCAGGTCGACGTCGAAGCCGCGCAGCGCCTCGGCGTCCCAGGCAACCACTGTGGCGTCGAACTGGGGGCCGGCGCAGCGCAGCACCTGGCCGGGGCGGACCCGCAGCAGCGTGCCGGGCCGGCACGGCAGCAGGTGAAAGTCGAGTTCCGCGTCGCCGTGCCCACGCGTGGTGAGAATCAGAAGCTCCCGCTCGACGATCACCGGCCGACGCCAGCCCGGGGCACCGGCAAGATCGGCCAGCGCGAACGTGGCTATCTCGTCGGTGACGGGAGACGCCGTTCCGATCGATGGCGCGGGGGAGGGATCGGTGGAGACCATCGCCTGCGACGGTAGCCCGAACCGCAGGTCACCGCATCCCGATCGACGTTCGCAGCGGAATCCGCGGCAAGCTGCGGGCTTGTCCCGGTCCCGGCGGCCGGGCTACGTTACCCGGCGGTAGCGCCGTCGGTCCGCGGTCCACCCGGTATCCGCCGGTCACCTGACCGGCCGCCGGCACCCGCCGACTCGCGATGGGATGGGCATGACGCAGCTGTTCTCGGTCGAAGGTAAGACGGTCCTGGTCACCGGCGGATCGCGGGGGATCGGGCTGATGATCGCCCAGGGCTTCGTCCGGGCCGGCGCACACGTGATCATCTCGTCCCGCAAGGCTGACGTCTGCGAGGCGGTCGCCACCACCCTGTCCGCCGAGGGTCGCTGCGAGGCTATCCCCGCCGACCTCAGCGACGACGCCGGCGCCGAAATGTTGGCCGCCGCCGTGCGCGAGCGCTTCGGCCGCCTCGACGTGCTGGTCAACAACGCCGGAGCGACCTGGGGCGCACCACTGGAGGACTACCCCGAGGCCGCGTTCGACAAGCTCTGGGCGGTCAACGTCAAGGCCGTCTTCCGGCTCACCACGGCGCTGCTGCCGGCGCTGCGCGCCGCCGCCAGCGCCGACGACCCGGCCCGCGTGATCAACATCGGGTCGATCGACGGCATCCGGGTGCCAATGATGGAGGTGTACGCGTACTCGGCCACCAAGGCCGCCGTGCACATGCTCACCCGCAGCCTCGCCCACCAACTCGCCGGGGAGCAGATCACCGTCAACGCGATAGCGCCCGGCCCGTTCGAGAGCAAGATGATGGCGTTCGCGCTCGACGACCCGGCGAGCCGGGCCGCCATCGAGCAGCAGGTGCCGCTCGGCCGGATCGGGCGCCCCGAGGACATGGCCGGCACGGCCATCTACCTCTCGTCGCGCGCCGGCGCGTACCTGACCGGAGCGGTCATCCCCGTCGACGGCGGCATCACCACGCACGGCTGAGCACCGGCCGACCCGGGGAGCGCTGCCCGCGTACCCCTTAGGGCGTGATTCGGAAGTGCTGGCCGGCCTGCGCCGGGCCCAGCCGCCGTCCGGCGGCGTTGTCGCAACGTCCGGATACAACACCGGTATCCGGACGCCGCTCCGCCTTGCCGGACGACGCCTGGACTCCGGCTCGGCTCGACCGACACTTCCGAATCACGCCCTGGGTGTGTGCCGGGGCCGCGCGGACTCGGCAGATCCGCGCGGCCCCGGTGTGGCCGGTGTTGCAGGTTCGGGCGGTCAGCGACCGGCGAGCAGCCGGTTCACCGCCGTGTCGACGTCCAGGTGCTCGGCCTCACGGCCGCGCGGGACGACGACGTAGGTCCGTCGAAGGAAACGCACCAGGACGCTGCGCGGCACCTCGAAGAGGGCGTTGCCGTCCGGTGACGAGAGGGCCAGCGCGACGAAGTCGCCGCGCGGTGTGGCCCAGGGCCAGACCCGAACGTCCCCGATGCCGGCCGGCTCGTCCAGGCCGGTGACCAGAAGTTCGCGAGCGAACGACCAGCTCACCGCCTCGCCCCCTGCCGATTCGGCATGGAACAGGACATGGACCGCATACGGGTCAGCAGGGTCGTAACGCAGACTGGCACGCACCGGCAAGGCGGTGGCGTCAGGTGCGACGAGCCTTAGCGACGTCTCGACCTCTACGGTCGTCGGTCGGATGACACTCATGGACGTTCTCCCCCCGGCACCGCTGCGGAACGCGCGTGTCCCGCTTTTCCCATACTCAGGTGCTACCTCTGGCTACGCTCCGCCATACGCTGACTTCACCCAGTGGTGGGAAGGGGGACGGAAAGGCCGCGTGAATGTGAGCATTCATGTAGGATTTCCGGTTCTGCCCAGTGCGTGATCCCGCCCGGTATCGGGTGGCTCAGTCGTCGACTTACTCCGGTAACGTCCAGTCGGCCGTTGCAGTGACGGGCCCGAGCGACACTGGGGGGTGAAATGGTGACGAAGCAATCCTCAGTGGATCCCGCGGCGGCACCCGGCCCGCCGAAAGTCGCGGTCCGAGCAGCCGAAAAGCGGGGGTACGGAGTGCCGATGGAGCAGCCCGAACGGGCCGGTCGGCCGGCGTCCGACGCCGGACGGTCCGGTGGCGGCGGCGCCGGTGCTGGTCGTGGTGACAACGCTGCCGCCGGTGACGACGCCGCCGTTGGTGGTGGCGGGATCGCCGTGCAGGATCCTCCGCGCCGGCCTCGCTGGCGTGAACGGATCTCGCTGACCCTCGACCTCATCCGCGCCAACCCCACCGGGCGGATCGCACTCAAGATCTTCATCGCGATCGCCGGGGCGCTCGTGGTGACCATCGGCATCGCCCTGATCCCGCTCCCCGGGCCGGGCTGGCTGCTGGTGATCGCCGGCCTGGGCATCTGGGCCGTCGAATACCACTGGGCTCGACGGCTGCTCGGCTTCACCCGTCGCCACGTCCACGGCTGGACACGCTGGGTAACGAGGCAGTCGCTGCTGGTGCGAATCGTGCTCGGCTCCGTCGGCCTGGTCTTCGTGGCCACGGTGGTCTGGCTGTCCCTCAAGTACAGCCTCGGCATCGACGTGGTCGCTGAGGCGATGCAGTACCTGGCGACGCACTGACCCCGGATTTCCGGTCCGGTTCCACGATCGGGTAGAGTCAGTGGCGCTGAGGGCGATTAGCTCAGTGGGAGAGCGCTTCGTTCACACCGAAGAGGTCGCTGGTTCGATACCAGCATCGCCCACCCTTAGTTTCTGCAGTTCAGAAGCCCGTTGCCGAGATGGTCGGTAACGGGCTTTGATGCATGTGCGGCTTACATTGGGAGCAGATGGGGAGCAGCGGCGAAGCTCGGGTCGCCGGTGAGCCAACGCGTCGTCGCGTGCGCCCTGCCGTCCGCGCCGGCCACACCCGAAGTCGCCAAAGGCTGGAAAGCCGCACGGGCCCGCTTGCCAGGCGCTCGACGGCCGCCGATGCCGTGGACACCGTCTCCGAGCGCTGGCCCGACTCGTACGCCTGGATCAGCCTCGATATACCCGCCGTTCTGCTGCTGGCGCACCACGTGCCCCACTGCCGGCTTCGATGAGGCGGTGCGCCAGCTCGCCCTGCGCGTCAGGACATCGGAGACGTTCTTTGTGCCCACCAAGAACGTCATCCAATTCTACGAGACAGAGACGTTCGTTTGACAGACTCGTTTAGTCCGGCGGGTCCGCTGGTTCGTAGGCAGCGGAAAACGGGGATACGGCGGTCGCCTGTGCACCGTCCCTCTTGCTTCGAGGCTTCAACAGTGAGGATCTAGTCCATCGTGGTCGTGGCAGCGGGGAATAGCGCACGGATCCTATGGGCGAGTTAGGTCGGAGTGCCAGCCGCCGGCGAGGACGGAGGCAGTGGTGATGGAAACGTCGCCGCCACGCTTGACATCATCCGGGGTTGTGGTGCACCACGTCGTCAGCGCATCGAGGTGGGCACAGTGTTTGAGAACCTCGCGGTCGACGTTGTCGAGCTGGCCATATGCATCGAAAAAGATTCTGCTGAGGTAAGGGCGGCGGGGCCAGATGCGAGCGGCGAGACGTACGAGGTCGCGGGCGGGGAGGTCGTAGCGGCTGTGCTCGAAGTCGATCAGCCGGAGTATGCCGTCGTCGCCGTAGAGCATGTTGCGAGGCATGAAGTCGAGGTGGCACGGCGCGGCTGGTAGCGGTGCGAGGTCTCGTAGTGCTCGCATGTGGGCGCGTACCTCGGCGCGGTAGTTGGGCGTAATCCGATCTCCGGCGAGGTGGATCCAGTACTCGGCGCGTTCCGCAAGCCAGTCCGTCCAGTCCGGTTCGAGGCGGGGCAGCTCGGCGGCGTGGAGTGTCTTGAGTAATTGTCCTGCCTGCCGGTATGCGTCCTGCTCGGACTCGTGGTCGAGCTGCCGCTGGCTGAGTGGGAGGCCCGGTACGGCAGTGATGATGATGGTCGGTGGGTCGTCGGTGCTCGCCAGCAGCCGGGGTGCCCGGTCGCCGAAGGCGGGGACCCAGGTGCGGTAAGCGTGGACTTCCTGGATGTGGCGTTCCGGACTGCGGTGGATCTTGACAATGACCTCACCGTGCGCGGTCGGCGAGGCACGTAGGACGCGAGTGCCGGCGTGGCCGGGGTGCCAGCTCACGGGCTTGGCGTCGGTGTTGAGGAGACGTTGGCAGAGCGCGAGGTGAACGTCGAGGTCAGTCATGGCGGGGCCGGAGGTGTCGGGTGTCGTTGTGGGTGACCAGCTGCCAGATGGTGCGGCCGAAGCGGTTGGTTGGCCGCTGCCACTGGGTGAGAGAGGCATGGTCGGTGACGAAGCCGAGCCGCAGGCAGGCATTCCGGGGCAGGCCGAGGAGCAGGGTGTGCGCCGCTTCGACTGTTTCCCCGTGGGCCGCGACGAGAATTCGTTCACCATCGTGGCGGGCGAGGATCTTCTGTAGTGCCTCGTGGGCCCGGTCGAGGTACTCGTTCCATGTCTCGGAGCCGGAAGCGTACTGATGGTCGGGGTTGTGCTGAGGCGGCCCTTGGAAGGAGGTCTTGACGTCCACCCAGGGCCGGCCGTCGGCTCCGCCGTGGTTGGGGCCGCGGAGGTTCGGGTCGATGGTGGCGGACAAGCGCAGGGCTCGGGTGATGATCTCGGCGGTCTGGGCCACGCGCAGTCGGGGTGTGGCGTAGAAGGCGGCATATGGTCGGTGGGCGTGCTCGGCGGCCAGCCGGGCGGCGAGTTGTTCCGCCTGCTTCCGACCGAGGTCGGTGAGGCCGGTGCAGCCCCGCTTGCCGCCGACGATTCCGGCGACATTGCAGGCGGCTTCGCCGTGGCGGGCGATCACGAGTTCGGTCGTGGGGGCCATCTGAGGGCTCCTGTTCTGGTCGACTCGGTGGGGAACGGGGCGGGCCAGGGCCGGACGGTGGGCCAGGGGTGCCGGTAGCCGTTGCGGCCGAGGTATCGCAGCGTCAGCAGGTGGTGCAGTTCGGCGTACTGCTTCAGGTCGGCCAGGCTGCAGAGCTGGGGCGCGACCACGACGCGGTAGGCGTGCAGGCAGTGGGCGAGGGTTTGCTCCCCGAGGCTGCCGTAGGTCATGGAGGCGGTAACCAGCAGGCCGGCTAAGTCGTAGCCGAAGGGAGCGAGCGTCAGGTCGTCGAAGTCGACGACGGCCATGTCATCGCCTTCCGCGAGGTAGTTCCGGATGTTCGGGTCCTTGTAGAACGCCGCGGGCTGTCCGGCTCGGTCGAGTACGGCGTCGATGGCCGACCCGTGGACGCCCGAGGCGGCAGCTGCGCGGTGTAACGCCTCCTGCCGCGTGCTGGCGAAGTCGGGGATAACGAGTCCGATCGAGGTGATGTGGGGTTGATCGAGACGGGCGGCCCACAGTTCATGCCGGTGCGCGGCAGCGTGGAGCCGGCCGAGTGCTGCAGCGGCCCGCGGAAGATCGTTCATCTCCGGTATGTGCCCCGGCAACCGTTCGAAGATCAGATGCCGGACGCCCCGCGCGACAAGCGCGGGCAGACGTACGCCGGAGCCCAAGCCGGCTAGCCAGGCGTGGTGGGCGGCAGCGGCGGCGCAGCGTTCTGGATCGTCGTACCGTTTGACGAAGGCGGCGCCACTCATGGCCGCACCGCTATCGCGTAGCTGACAATGGATTGGGTTGTGTAGGGCGGTGCGGGCAGCCGCAGTCGGAGGGTCGCTGCGAGGGCGGGGATCCCGCCGGTCAGGGTGATCCGGTATTTCGGTGTGGTGGTGAGGTAGCGGGCGAGGTGCGTGGCGTCCGCGAAGTGGAAGACGTGTTCCTCGCGCTGGACGTCGATGACTATCAGGTTGGTGGCGGCGATGGTGTGCAGGTTGCCGCTGTGAAAGCTCTCATAGAGGCTCGGTCGACTGGTGCCGTGCGGGTCGAGGCCGGCGGCGCGGACGAGATGGTCGAGTTCGGCGTAGCTGTCCAGCGACTTGGTGACCAGGACGGCTGCACCGCCAGGGCGTAGGCAGCGGGCGATCTCCGCTACGGCCAGGCTCGGCGTCGGAGAGTGATACAGGCAGAAGGCGGCAACTGCGGCGTCGGCGACGCTGTCCAGCAGCGGCAGGTGGTGAAAGTCAGCGCAGACCACCGAGCCCAACGCCCCAGCGTCCCCGAGGCGGTCGCGGGTGGTTCGGAGAAGCGCGGCCGAAGCGTCGACGGCAATGAGCCGCCGGGGCCGGAGCCGGTCTGCCAGGCGCAGAGTTGTGGTGCCGCGCCCGCAACCGATGTCGAGCACGGCCGCCCCGCGTGGAACCCGGGCGGCGAGCAGGTTGGCGATCGTGTCGGCGACGTCGCTTCCGCTGATCTTGGCGCGATGCAGTGCTTGGGTGCGGTCGGCGAGCCGGCCGTCGCCCCGGTAGAGGTCGCCGTGGACCAGGGTGGGGTCAAGGAACGGGTTGGCCGACATCTGCCGCCTCCCGTTCCGCTGCGGTCAGGTCACGGGTTGGTGCTCGTCGCGGACGCGTTTGATCAGATGGGCCGCTTGGCGGCGGCTGGTGAGGGTGATCAAGCGGACGTGTGGTCCGTGCTCGCGGAGCAGGTTCTGAACTCGCGGGCGCATGGTGCGTCGGTAGCTGAGGACGTAGCGGACGAAGTTCCAGGTGATGCGGTCGTAGACGCCGTCCTGGTGGTGTTGTCCGCCGCGGTAGCGCCAGCGGCGTTGGGCGATGCCCCACAGGCAGGTTGTGGCGGGTAGGTCGAGGAAGATCACGGTGTCGGCAGCGGCGAGCCGGATGGGCAGGGTGCCGGCGTAATTTCCTTCGATGATCCATCGCTCGCCAGCTACGATTTTCTCCTGCTGGGCGGCGAACTCGTCCTGCTGTAGCGGCTTCCAGTGCTGGTCGTAGTAGGTCGCGTCGAGGTGAGTCAGCGGTACGTCCAGGACCCGGGCCAACTGGCGCGCGACGGTGGACTTGCCGCTGCCGCCGCAGCCGATGATGGCGATCCTGTCCATGGTTCTCCAGGGTAGAGGTGCGGTGAGCTCGTTCAGTGGTGACACTGTGAGTCATGACCGCACCGGCTCCGGGTGGCGCAGCAGGTAGTCGAGCACTTCGAGTTGGGTTGAGAGCCGGAACGGGTCGAGGTGACGGAGGCATTCGGTGATGAGGCTGGCGTGCTCACCGGTGCCGGCGATCTCCGTGAGCCAGCCGATGCGGTGCCGCACGTCTGCGGCGTCGCCGACGATCAGCGATGAGGGAACGAACGCATTGGCGCCTCGGACGTCGGCGGGCAGCAGCGGCACACAGCCGGCGAGGACGGCCTCGAAGATTCGTTGGGTCATCTGCCCGGCGGCGGCGTATCGGGCGGGCAGCAGCAGGACGGTGGCGAGCGCGTCGGCGTAGATCGCGGAGACGCGGGGGAACGGGACTCGGCCGATGAAGTTCAGATTCGGCCAGCGCCTGGTGTCGGCCCACTTGCCGGCGATCAGGTGAGGGAGTTGCGCGGCGGTCGGCGCGAAATAGGTGTCGAACGGGTGGTCGCGGTCGTACTGATTGCCGATGTAGACCAGCGGGGTACGACGGGGCAGGGCTACAAGCGTGGTGGGGTCGGCGGCGTCGATGGCCGTGTCGGCGACAGGAAAGAGCAGTGGTACCGCGCCCGGAGTCGGGTGCAGAGCGGGTTCGCAGACGGTGACGTAGCGGGTTCGGCGCAGGGGGTCCGCTGCGGGCAGCCGACGGTCCTTGTCCCACAGGATCGTTGGGGTGCCGAGCTGGTGGGTGTAGTGGTCGAGTAGATCGGCCTGCCGATGCAGGTCGCAGGTATGGCCGGGTCGCCCGCAGACGGTGGTGTTGCGGCCGGGAATGGGCCAGCGCCATTCGAGGAACAGGGCGTCGATATCGGGCAGGCCGACGTCCCAGCGGTAGTGGCCGGTGAGATCGTCGCCGGCCTCGCACAGGTCCCGGTTGGGTTGAAGGAAGACGATGTCACGGCCGGCTGCACGTAGCCCGTCGACCAAGGTCCGGCGGTGGCTGCGGCCTCCGTCCGGGGTGTCGGTGATGCCGGTTCCGAGGAATCCCCAGAAGCTGTAGCCAATCTTCACTTGGTCACCCATTGGTCTTCGATGAGCAGTGCGTCGAGGCCGGATTCGGCCAGGCAGTCCAGGGCCATCTCCGGCGTGCCGCAGATCGGCTTGCCCTTGATGTTCAGTGAGGTGTTGATCAGCACGGGGTGGCCGGTGATCTCACCGAAGCGGGTGAGAACGTCGGCGAGGAAAGGGTGCTGCTCGCGCGTGACGGTCTGGACCCTGGCGGTGCCGTTGACGTGCACGATCGCGGGCAGCTTGTCGCGGGTCAGCTCGGTCACGGGAGCCGCGAGCGACATGTACGGCGACGGTTGGCGTAGCCGGAAGTAGTCGGTGGCCTTGTCGGCGAGTACGACAGGGGCGAAAGGCCGGAACGGTTCGCGGAACTTGACGGTGGCGTTGAGCCGCTCGACCACACCGGCCTCCAGGGGAGAGGCGAGGATCGACCGGTGCCCCAGTGCCCGTGGCCCGGCCTCCAGCGCGCCGGTGAACAGGCCCACGATTGCCCCGTCGGCTAACTGCCGGGCCAGATGGTGGGCGGGTTCGGCGGGGCGGCTGGCGTGCAGTCCCGCTCGCGGTACGGCCGGTAGTGCCAGGTCGGGATAGGCGGGGCCGAGGTAGCAGTGGTGGCGTATGCCGGTGGGTGGGCGGCCGGTCGTCTCGAGCAAGGCGTGGGCGGCGGCGCCGATCGCGGTGCCCGCGTCGCCGGGGGCGGGTGGTACATGTATCTCGTCGACGATGCCGGCCTGGGCGATGAGGCCGGCGGCTACGCAGTTCATCGCGACCCCACCGCCTAGGCAGAGCAGCCCGGAGCCAGTCAGCCGGCGGGCTCGCGCGGCGAGATGCAGCATCACCTGCTCGGTGCGCTCCTGCACTGCAGCGGCCAGGTCGGCATGCACGGGCTCTATCGGTGCAGTCGGCAGGCGGGGCGGGCAGGTCGCGGCGGTGAACGCGGGTGTGACCCGGCCGTAGCGGCTGGCGAGCACCCGAAGGGCGATCAGAGCTGGGTCGAGGGTGAACCCGTCGGTGGTGAGCCGGATCGCCCGGGACATCAGCTCTCGAAACCGGGCGGGGTCGCCGAGGGCGGCCAGCGCCATCACGGTGCCTTCCTCGTCACCGCGGCGCCAGCCGAGGTGTTCGGTGACGGCACCGTAGGCGTAGCCAAGGGAGGCCGGGTCGTCGATCGCGTGCGCCAGGTCGAGGCTGAGTCGTGAGTTGCGCTGACGGGCGTGCCAGGTGGTGGTGGTCTGCAACTCGCCGAGGCTGTCGACGATCAGGACCGCTGCGTCATCCACACCGGCGGCGGCGAAGGCGTACAGGGCATGCGCGCGGTGGTGCGGCACTGGTTGGAGGTGTGCGCGGGGGAAACGCTCGGCCAGGTCTCGCATCCGGGCCTGGTAGCGGCGGTGGACCGTGGTGAAGCTGCGGGCCCGTGGTACGGCTCGGGCGCGGCTGGCAGTCTGTCGCAGATGGGTCGGCAGTTGACCCAGCGCGCGTAGGTAGCGGCGTCCGTTGAAGTTGTACGCGACCGTGGTCACGTCCGACGGCGTCAGGCCGGCCTCGTCGAGCAGCCAGGCGACCCCGTGTGCCGGGTACGCCTTGCTGTGCTTGACCCCGTCGAGCCGTTCCTCTTCGACGAAGCCGATCAGGTGGCCGTCGACTAGTAGCGCTGCGGCCGAGTCATGCGTGTATGCGCACAGCCCAAGCACCACATTCGCGGTCATGCCAGCTCCGGCGATGCGAGGGCCGGCCGGGTGAGGTGCTGGTACCAGGCGACGAGGGCAGCGCCGAGCGGCCCCGGGGTGTCGTGGGCGATCTTGCTAGCCAGGTCCCGCTCGCCGAGCTTCCATGTCCGGTAGCTGGTCAGCACCCGTCCGAACGTGTCCCACAGGGTGCCGTCGGGCAGGTTCTCGTCACCGGAGATGACCTGCGCGAGGACAACGTCCAGGCTGGGCCAGTCCACGTCGACCGGATCCATCTCGGTGACGGTCGGTTTGTGGTGGAGACACTCAGCGGCGGCCGGAGCGTGATCGGCGTAGAGGTGCAGTGAGTCGACGTGGTGGTGATACTCGCCGACCTCGACACCGAGCCAGCCGGCCATCAGTTCCTGCAGGAGCGTGGTCGCGAAGATGTCGTACGGGAAGCCGAGCCAGAGGTCCTGGCTGCGCATGCTGGTGTGCATCTCGAGCCGGCCCTGCCGGATCAGGAACCGGTATCCGAGGGTGCACGGCACGTCCCGGTAGCCGCGGTGGTCGCGTGCCGGGTCGTAGATCTGGACGACGGCTTGTCGGGAGTCTCGGTCGGCCGTCAGTTTCCGGACGACCGCGTCGAGCTGGTCGAGGCTGCCACCCCACCGGCGGATCCGTGGCCCGTACGCGCCCTGCAGGATCCCGTCGTCCGCGTAGCGCCGCAGGTTGTCGTTGAAGTCGAAGATCCACGGGTCATCCGAGCCAGAGAGGATCCACAGCGCCTCAGCGACGGCGAATGCCGGGTTGATGACGCGTACGGGTGGCACGGAGACCAGCCGGCGCCGAGGGTTGGTCAGGCACAGGTGCGCGCCGACGACCTCGGTGGTCATCATGTCGCGCGGGCAGGCGATACGGCCGTTGAGCAGCACTGCCTGACTGGCGGCGGCGAAGAGTTCGCTCGCAGAGTCCGCAGTCAAGACGATCATGAAAAGGGTTTCCTTCCGTCAGGAGGCGAACGCGGTAAGTCGGTCGCGGGAAAGGTTGACCAACCAGGCGGACTGCCGGGCCATGCCCTCGTGCAGGCCGACGGTGGGCCAGTAGCCCAGTAGCCGGCCGGCAAGGGTCAGGTCAGCGGCCGTCGAGGGAACGTCACCCGGCTGGACGTCGGCCACCTGGACCGGGATGTGCCGTCCAGTGACCGTGGACGCCTCCTGGATCGCGCCCCGCATAGAAACGCTCGCTCCGCCGCCGATGTTCACCACGGCGCACTGGGCATCTACCTGAGAGGCGGCGATCGTCGCGGCGACGACGTCGGTGATGTACGTGAACTCCCGCCGTTGGCTGCCGTCGCCGAAGAGGGTGACCGGCAGACCGGTATAGGCCGCGAACAGCAGTCGGCCGATGGCCATGTCAGGTCGCTGGCGCGGCCCGTACACGGTGAAGTAGCGCAGGGCCACGACGCTGAGCCGGTTGTCGGGGCGGCACGCGTAGGCCACGCAGAGCTGCTCGGCGGCGAGCTTGCTCACTCCGTACGGGGATACTGGGCTGGTCCGGTCGTTCTCGCGGCTGGGTCGGTCTGCCGGCCCATAGACGCTGGACGAGGAGGCGTAGACGAGCCTCCGAACGCCCGATCGCACACACGCGTCGAGCAGCCGTTGGGTGCCGAGGACGTTGGACTGGGCGTAGTCGTGAAACTCCGAACCCCAAGAGGGCCGGACGCCCGGCCGGGCAGCCAGGTGGAATACGACGTCGCAGCCGTCCACGGCGTCATCGAGCCGGTCGGTGGCCAGATCCCGGCAGAGTGGTATGAACAGCGGATTGGCGGCTGCGGCTGCCAAATTCTCATCGGCGAGCGCATCCTGACCGAGCCGGCGGCGGTCCAGGCCGACCACCTGAATGCCTCTGGCCAGGAGCGCGTCGACGACATGCGAACCGATGAAGCCGGCGGCGCCGGTCACCAGCACCCGCGCCGTCACCGGCGACCACCGCGCTGAGCCGGTGGCGACAGCACGCGCTGCCACACGAAGGTCAGTAGGGGCGGGTCGCCTCGGAAGGTCGTCATCCGGTCCGTCGGTGGCACAACGGGCCGCGCCGCCGGACCGGGCGCACCCGTGGCGCCTGCGGAGGCGTGCCGCGAGATGTACACGGTCACGATGTCACCGTCCGACGGTCGGCCGATTCCCGCTGCTCGGCCGAGTCATGGCGGGCCCGCCGGTGTGAAGGCGGGCCCGCCGAGGTGAGGCGGCGGCTGGGAGCACCCCGCCGGTCACCCGCCCGCGCAGCCCCGATGGCGGTACGCAGACGAGGAATCAACCTCACGACCGCACCTCTGGTCGCCACCACAACAAGCGGCGTCAGCTCTCCGGCCGTCTTGCCCGATCCGATCGATCTCTCCACCATGAATCCCCTGGCGTCGATGACAATGGGTTGGTGAGCTGGAGCCGCAAGCAGCGGCCTTCGATGCTCGTCAACAGCGAACCGTCCGGCGGAGCCAAGCGGTACCGTCCAGCATCCGTCCGCTCGCAACCAGGTAGTGACGGCCCGTAGCGGAGATGGCTAACGTGGCCGTCGTCAACAGAGGACGCACGGAGGTGCTCGCATGACCGGACGGCGTTACCCCGCCAACCGGCGGCTAGCGTGGGAGAGGCTCCAGCGGGGCTGGTCCTACGAGGAGGTCGCCGAGCGCATCCGCACGGGGATGAGTCACGCTGGCGAGACCGATACCGGGCTGAACGCGAACACAGTGCGGCGGTGGGAAACCGGTGAGCGTTGGCCTGACCCGCGCTACCGCAAACATCTCGTGGCCATCCTCGACAAGCCAGCCGACCAGCTGGGACTGCTTACTCCGGACGAGCTGGCGATGCGTCCGCAGGCAGAGACATTGCACGAGTTCAGGAGGTTGTGGGACATGATCACTGGAGGCGACGAAACCGGCTGGGATCGGGCCAGCGTCCTGCGCGCGTTGTTCGGCGCCAGCATGCTTCCCCTGGTGGCGCCGCTGCTATCACTCAATCCGCAGGCTGCGTACGCCCAAGCCAAGGCCATAGATCCAAGGGCCTACGCCGAGATCGTGCGGTGCCAGCGGACGCTGTACTGGACCAGCCCCGCACGCCCGCTGTACGAGGCTGCGTATGCCCACACACAGCTCGGCACCGGACTCGTCCGCGCGGCCACCGGCACCAGCCGGGCGACCCTCGCCAGCGCCCTCGCCGAGTCGGCGCTCCTCACCGCACGACTGGCATTCTTCGATCTCAACCAGCCTGCCGTCGCGCAACGCTGCTACGACGTCGCCCTCGCCGCCACCCGTGAGGCCGGAGACCACGCGCTGGCCGCCACCGTCCTCGGCCACATGGCTTTCATCCCGGCCTTCGGACAGGATCCGACCGCTGCCCGATCACTGATCGACGCGGCGCTCCAGCACACCTGGCACGGCGTCAGCCCCGCCGTCCGCTCCTGGCTGCACTGCGTGGCCTCGGAAGTCGAAGCCCGCGCCGGGGCTGGGGCAGCAAGCCGCCACCAGATCGACCTCGCTGCCACCGCGATCACGACGCGACCCGAAATGCCCGAATGGTTCGACTACTACGACACCGACCGACTGCACTCCTTCGCTGGCTATGCAGTTCTCGCCGCTGGCGACCATGCCGAGGCCGCCCGCCACCTGGCCACGTCTCTCGCCGGCCTGACCGCGACGGGCGCCAAGCAGCGCAGCGTCGTCCTCGCCGACCTGGCCTCGGCGCACAGCAGCGACGGAGACCACGCCGCCGACTACCTCAACCAGGCCCTGGACGCACTGCAGGCCGACTGGTACGGCATGGGGCTGGAGCGGGTCAGAGCCGTCCGGCAGGTACTCGGCGACAGCCGCGAGGGCAGCCAACTCGACGAACGCGTCGCCGCCCTCGCGACCAGCCGGGCCGCTCTTCCGGGGAGCTAAGCCCTCGACTCGTTATGCCTGCGCACCAGCTCCGGCAGCTCCGCCAGCGAGTCGAGATGGAACAGGCAGCGGTCGCTGACCGCCTTGTCATCGAGGATGTGTCCCCACGGCCCCCGTCGCACCAGGGCAGTCGCGAGCCCGGCCGCCTGCGCTGGCTGGATGTCGTTGTCCAGCCGGTCCCCGACGTACAGCACTTGCGCGGCGGGGCAGCCGGCCTCCGCGACGACGCGGTCGAAGAACGCGGCTGACGGCTTTTCGACGTTCCAGCCGTCCGAAGTGCCGATCACGTCGACCGGCAGGTCCAGCGCGCGCAGGATGGTCTCGGCTCGGGCGGTCTGGTTACCAGCCAGGCCGACCTGCACGCCCAGTTTCCGCAGGTCGGCCAGGCACGGTCGGGCGTCCGGGTAAAGGTTTTCCTCGGAGAAGTGTTCCGACTGCCCGGCGTCGGTGCGGCGCTGCCGCTCTTCAGCGAGGTCGAACCCAGGCCGGAACACCTGGAACGTCTCCCGGTAGTCCAGACCGCGAGCGATGACCGCGCCGAAGACGGCCGAGAAGGTGTGCCGCGGGACGCCCAGCCAGTCAGCCCAGGTGCCGTACTCCCGGGACTCGTCAACGATCGTCTCGCCCACATCGAAGAACACGCTCGTGATCATCCCGCGATTGTGCCTTTCGGGCGCAGGTACATCAACGTGCGCCGCGAGCCGGCCGCTACCGAAGTGCTCCGCAACGCTGCGGCCTGGTTCGCCGAGCGCGGCATCACCATCGAACGCGTCCTGTCCGAAAACGGCTCGACATGCAAGCCCCACGCCTGCCGCGACGTCGACCACCACCTCGGCGTCTCTCCAGATGGCCGGTTCGCGCCCACCAGGCCAGCGGCTGCCTCCGGGCAGCCACTGCAGCTGCTAGCGGATCGTCTGACCTCGGTCATCGTGCCGCTGAGTTCGGGAAACAGCTGATCTTGTGGGAGACCTTTGTGATTACAGTCGTTCACCGATATTTTGACGACAGCCATTGCCGATCGACGACCCGACCGCGTCTCAAGATCGTCGGCCGGCTCGTGGGTCCGGGCGGGGTCCTTGCCAGGGCTACGACGCCTACCTGGCGGCGCCTAACGAGGCTTACCGCTCCCTGTCGAGGGGTACCGCCCCCAAGCACCTGACCTGATGACTCGCGTCCTCCTAGATCTGGCGATAGAGCATCGGTTTCCTAAGACGATGCTCTATCTGCGATTGCAGGCTTTCTACCTGCACGCTCTTCAAGCTTGCCTTGGGTTTGCAGGTCGCAACGGGTACCTGCTGTGCTCGCTTGCTGAAGATCAGCGGTGGTCTGTGAATCTTGAGCGAGTGGCCAACTTTTGCGACGACACACTGCCGGAATGCTTCAAGCTCGGCAACCTCCGGCAGCGTGCGCCAACCATGCAGAGTAAGCGCGGTTTGCGCCTCTCCTGCAGGTTCCTCCAGTTCAAACGGCCGATGGGACGTGACTAGCCAGCTCTCCGGCCGGTCACATCCCATCGAGAAGACCTGATAGAAGTCAGCAATGTGGCAATCCGAGGCCGCCTCGCCCGTCCGGCTGGATCCAGACTTCTGAAAGGTAGCCGGACCGCCCGTCGGACCATCGGACGCCGTACCAGAGACTCGAGCTGAACAGGCCCGGGTTGGCGTCATCGTTCGGGGAGTTGTTCTGCCCATTGGTGATCGTGCTCCCGTCGAGCTGACAGGTGGCCACGATCCGGGCGCCGGTGCTCATGTTGGTGCCCTCGAGGGCGCAACCCCTTGTCTGGCAGGTGGGCTCCGTGCGGGAGGAAAGGTACGCAGGCTTGTCTTCGCGCATAGCCGTCGCGCCGTTGGTTACCAGGTTCTGCACCAACAAAGTCCGGGTGGCCGGGCCGGAAGGTTCCTGCCGGGCTGGCGTCTCCGGGCGCGGCCCGTCGGCGCTGGCTGGCGGTTCGTCATCCGCACCGCTGGTCGGCAGCGCCGGGCTTGCCACCGAGGTTGGCCACGTCACGTGCTCGGACTCGACGCCCCAGACGTTCACCCAGTGCCCGCCGCTGTCCCCGCTGTAGCACCCGTCGTCCCTCGCCGCAGCGCCGTCGGCATTCACCACCAGGTCGAAGCTCTTGAACACGTCGGGGTCGTTGTCGTCCATGCACTGCACTGTGGCGTGCCAGCCCGGCGGAAACGCCGAAAGTCGTACCGCGTAAAAGTAGCCCGACGGGGCCGCCTTCCCCTGCGTCAGCGCGACGACGCTGTGCTTCAGTGGATCGACTGGCCGAGTCATCGACGCGTCGCACTTCGGCACCCTAATCTGGTCCCAGACCAGGTCGGACCACACGTACCCGGTCACCCCCGGGTGTGGGCTGCCCGACGGCGCCTCAACAACCCAGAACCACCGGCGGGAGGTACCGTCCCTCGGCGCGCTGGTGTCCGTCCAGCACTTCATGACCACCTGACTGCCGGCATCGAGCTCGTCGATGATGCCGAAGCCTTGCGTCTGGCCGGCGTTGTTGCCCTGCGGCCATTCGCGGACTCGGACCTGGTCGCCGGTGTTGGGGGCCTGTACCCGGCTGACTCCCTCGTCCGCCTGCGTCCCGTCCGGGTTGAGCCGCCACCGCGGGTTGGCGGGGGCAGTTTCCGCGGCTTGGCCAGCCGCGACGGGGAGGCCGGGTTCGACGGACTCCAGTGTGCGCTGGTGAAGCACGAGGCTCACCGCTAGGACCAGGACGAGTCCGATACTGGCGACGAGGGCGGAGCGGAGCGGCTTCATAGGCGGAACCTCTCTGCGCGGAGTCTTCGGTCGACATGGTCGGGTTAGGTACCGGGGCAACTGGGGCCTAGCCGACCCGACGAGGGCGGTGCCGTCGCTGCGATGAGTCGCCGATGGCGCCAGTCTCCGACGGCGAGTGCGGTTCCCGGTTGGTTCATTCTTTGCGTCGCCAGTGACCAGATGCTGACGCGGAGCGTGTCGGTGGTGTCCGGCGCCTCGCCGACGGCTGGACGGCGATCAAGCAAGGCATCTGTGGGGTGCCGAGGACCATGGTGGAGCAGGTGTTAGTACCCGGCCTTCCGTCACGTGTCGCTTTCATGAGGATCGTAAGCCGGTACAGGCCGTACGGGTGTGTTCAGGGGAGGTGGATCCGACAGTGAACAGCAGGCCAGCGGGGTTAACCGCGACCAGCGCGGCCAAGATGGACGGCCGGGCGGGCGTATAAGGCCCACCCCTGCTTGTGAAGCGTTTCACGAGCAAACTTGACCCGAGGATGGCATGGTTCGGGACTCGCCGCAAATTGATCTCTGTAATGCGAAATCTATTCCAATCTATTGCAGGCGAGCCTCCTCGGAAAGGGCCTTTCGGTCCGCCGCAACATCCAGTGACCTCAGCGGGGGTGACTCATCGACGGTTCTTCCCCCGGCGCAATCACGGGATGCGATGCATTGTGACACCGTTGGCGCCTGACTCGTCCATGAGTGTTGTAAGGGCCGGGCCTCCTGGAAGAGATCAATTTGGCTCCACTATGGTGATCGTCCCCAGGGAAGGAGAAGCCGTGACGATAGCCCCACCTAACCCGGACCCTGAGGAGTCGAGCGGTTCCGACACCCAGAAGGAGAAGAGCAGGAAGCGGGAAAAGAAAGGGAACAGTTTCAAGATCCGGGACGCCAACAACGTCTACGTAAACTCCGGAACCGGAAACCGGGCTGGTGACACCAATCCTCCAGCGAAGAAGGGGAAGGGCACGCTGCAGGTAGCGGCAAGCATCGCAGGAATCATCGGTGCTACTGCTGCGGTTGTTGCTCTCATCCTGGCGAACCGTCCGTCCGATTCGCCGGATAAGGACTCGAGCCAGGTTTCCTCCACCGGAAGCCTGGTCAGATCCACCGGCCGAACCTTTGAAGCACGGATCACTAGGACGATGGATGTTGACACCAACCGGTTCGTTGGTGTCAAGGCCTACAGCGATCCGACTACGCGTGGCAAGGGCACGGAGGTTGCCCATTACCCGGAGAACGGCAGCGTGTCTGTTTTGTGCCTCAACCCAAGCGGCCGCGAGATCAAGGACAGGCCGTGGGAGGACCGGTTGCCGGCGACCTCGGTCTGGTACCGATTGAGCACGCCGGATCCGCAGTGGATCCCGAGCATGTACGTCACCATCGACCCGGATGCGAGAGCATCTGTGCCTCAGTGCTCTTAGCGGCTCGCACTTCTCTTGGCTGGGGTCTCCAGCACTGCAGCCTGGATGATCGCCAAGACGTCCTCGTTCGTGGGGGATAGCCGGCCCGTCTCGTCGCCATGGGCGTTCAGAGGCACGAGAACCATGGCGTCGAGACCGGCTTGTCTGGCTCTCGCGACCCATTGTTCGATCGGCACGCTGTCGTCGCAGTACGCCAATGTGGTTGCTCTTGTGGTAGCGAGCAGGGTGCCGCCGGCAGCAGTGATCCAGAACCCCACGCTTCTGGAAGACGACCTGCGACGGAGACCGGTCGTCTCTGACCGATGGGACGCTACTTCTGGGTGCTCGCCCCCAAGCTGATCAACCGGCTGCAACGGAGACCGGCCATCTCCGGCTGGTGGAACTCCGCGCACTCGCAGGCGGGAGAAGCACGTCGTGAAGCTGCGACGGGGGACCGGCCCTGCCCGGCCGGTGGAGCCCGCGGCGCCCACCGCCGGGTGCTGCTCTTGGCCAGTGGAGTAAACGTGTCGACGATTCAGCGGGCGTAGGAGTTGGTGCTGCAGCGGAGACCGGCCCTATCCGGCCGGTGGAGCGTGTCCGCGGCATACACCGGAGACCGGAGCACCGATGGCTGCAACAGAGGCCGGCCCGCATCGGGCCGGTGGAGCGTCGAAGCCTCGCGTACGGTGGGCACGGCGATCACGCCGCAACGGAGACCGGCTGGCAACCTCCTGATCAGTCGGCACTAGCTGGCCCACACGCAGGAAGTTGTGCTGCGGCGTCATGCGGCTCAGCCGTGCCACCTCCCCGGCAATCTAACCCCCAGTCCTCAGGCATGGTGCGGCTGCGCACCGGTTCGAGTGAGCTGCTCGGGATGAAGCCGGATGGCTGTCGCTGGAGGAAACGCCAAGTCGCTTCTGTCTAGGTGGGGTGGGTGGGGTGGGCGCGCTGTCTGCCGCGGTGGCGTACCTCCGGAAGGTCGTCGGGACGCGCTGCGCGAGCCAGATCCCCGACCTTGAGTTGGCCGAGGTAGCGACGAGCCATCTTTGCCACCGTCGGGCCGCTCAGGCTCGCGTTCGCCACGAGCGCCGACAGCATCTGCGCGCGGCTGATCGGGATCCCTTCCTTCGCGGCTAGCCCGACAAGAAGATCGAGGTGCGAGTCGACCTCGGCGGGCCACTGGACCGAGGTCGTGCGGCGCTGCGAATCCTTCAACAGGCTCACGCCCCACCCGCCCCTCTATCGCTGAATGGTTATCTAATATATAGTAGATACATGCTCGGGGCGATAGTCGATCAGGCGGTGAGTGGCTCGACAGACCGCCGTGGGGCTGTCACAGTTGCGGGCCGGCGTTTGGCGCCGACACCGGTCTTCGACACCTACTGGAGGTTTGCGGAGTCCCGGCAACGGATCTACATCGCCCGCCTAGGCGGAGCGCCTCACCCCTGGACCGAGGATCCAATCCTTGGGCACTACCGGTTCACCAACTGCTACCGCGCTGCCGATCGGGTCAGCCAGCACCTGATCCGGGACGTCATCTACCGCGGCGACCAGACCTGGAGCGAAGTCTTCTTCCGGACTGTGCTGTTCAAGCTGTTCAACCGCTCGTCGACCTGGCATCGACTGTGCGTGGCAGTAGGTACGCCGACCTGGAGCGGGTACCGGTTCGAGACCCTGGATCCCGTATTGAGTGAGGCGCTCGCGGCCGGGGAGCGGCTCTACTCCGCTGCCTACGTGATCCCGCCACCGAAGCTGGGCGAGACACGGAAGCATCGCAACCACCTGCGCCTCATCGAGATGATGATGGAGTCGTCGACACCCGCCAGGATTGCCGACGCCCGAGGACTGCGTCAGGTGTTCGAAATACTCCGGTCGTTCCCCGCGTTCGGGAACTTCCTGGCCTATCAGTTCGCGATCGACCTCAACTACGCTGCCGCGCTCACCTTCGACGAGATGGAGTTCGTCGTACCGGGTCCTGGCGCCCGCGACGGTATCCGCAAGTGCTTCGGCGCGGCCGCGGACGGGATCGAGGCCGACATCATCCACTACGTTGCCGACACGCAGGAACAGCACTTCTCGCGACTGGGGCTGTCGTTTCCCACCTTGGGGGGCCGTCGCCTCCAACTGATCGATTGCCAAAACCTGTTCTGCGAGGTCGACAAGTATGCCCGCGTCGCACACCCCGACATCGCCGGCATCAGCGGCCGAACCAAGATCAAACAGAACTACCGCCAAGACACCGCGCTGCTGACGGCGTGGTTCCCCCCGAAGTGGGGCATCAACGACCGCCTGCCGACCGCGGCATCCCCCACCGAATGATCCACCCTCATCCACCGCCTAAGCGAGGAGGCCCCATGTCCCTAGACCCGCAGCCCGGCGGCGACGTGGCGTACGCGGACGCTGTCACTGTTCTGGCCACCGCGCTGGACCAGCTCGGCGCCCGCATCCACCGTGACCTGCACATCGAGAGCAGCCACATCGACCTTAGCGCCGACCCCCAACTGGCCAACACCGTGGCCAGGTTCTCGGCATATGCGGATGAATGCCTCACTGTGCTCGACAACCCCGCCGTCACCCGCGCCCTAGCCGCTGCCGAGGCCCACCAGGCGCGGTAACGCCACCCCGCCGTCAAGCTCTACGGCACGTCGGCGAAGCGAGTCAGCATCCGGCGCACTGGCACGATCGGCGACTCCAGATGCGCGAGGCCCGCCACCACGGTCAGGTGGCCTACCCGCAGGCCTGCCTGCCCTGCGACGTGGGCAAGTAGCCGACCGAGCCCAAGGTAGTTGCCGTAGCCGCGCTGAACCATGTACTGACTGCGGTACGTCGCCAGCAGATGGACGTGGTCTTCCGTGTCCAGCTGAAACGAACAGTGACTCAAGCAAGGAAACGCCATCGCATTGTTGTCCCGGCCCGGGATGTAGACCGGCGCGTTCGTGGAGGCGTCGTCGGGAACGGCCAACACGGTCTCGTAGCGCGCCTGCTTGGGGTTGCCGCCATCGCGCTCGATGCCGATGCGGGTGATGACGGCGCCGATCTGGTCGAACAGCTCGCCACCAGCCGGATATTGGATCAACCGACCGAAGTAGGTGCCGCGCCGGTTCTGCGAGTAGCGCTTCCGTAGGAACGGGTACATCCGCACGTATCGGCCCACGAGCTCCGCGTGGTCACGGCTGGAGGACGCGATCGCTGCGGGAAAGATCGTGTTGGCGACCGTGTCGACGCTCTGGAGGTTCTGAGCTGCCAACAGGTCATCCATGGCCTCTCGCACCCCAGGCGTCTCGGCAACGGGGTCGGCGATCCGGACCACGGTGTGGATCGCCTTCCGCTTCGGCTCACGGTCAAGGCGGCCCGCGACGGCCAACCACGCGGTGGACACGTTAGACGCCTCCACGCTGATCATCCTCACCGCCGCGCTCCGCTCATCGGTCCGACCAGCAGCTGAGTCCGCGCATTGGCGATGAGTCCGCGATGGTCGTCGGGTGTGGGCATCAGGGTGACCGACCAGGCTTCCCGGCGATCGTTTGACCTCACCATCAACACCGACTCGCTGTCGATGCATCCGGTGATGTCAAACTCGACGCCGTCGCCGGGGGAGACGGCATGTGGGTCGGCGAGCATGCTCACCCCATCCAGGCCGGCGAACTCTGGGCAGTTACCCAGCCAGGGAGCCCGCACGACGAGACGGTCGCCCTGCTCAACCGGCAGAAGACTACCTTCGGTCAGGCCGCTCAGCTCCCAGACACGATTGGCGCCCTGCCCGCCGAGGCGGGCGCGTAAGCGCGCCGGCTGAACGGCTGCCCAGCCCCTAGCGACTCCCGGCCTCACCATCCGGAGGTGCTGGACGTGGCGCAGTGTCCCGCGATACGACGTGCCCAGGTGCAGCGACATCTGGTAGATGTCCATGGCCTCGCGCGGAACATCCAGGCCCAGTCGAGTTAAGGTCGTTTTGACCGCCCGGATCGGCATCAGGAACCACGCCGCGAACGCCTCCGCCTGCTTTTCCTCGTCCGGCCATTGCTGCGGCGGCGTCGTGCTGAACGGGTCACGGCCGTCGGCGAGGCACCGCCCGTGCCCGAGCTCCGCGTGACCGAGTTCGTGCGCGGCAGTGTGCCGGATCGTTGCCTCGCCCATCGTGCTGTTGAGGAAGATGCCGCCGTGTCGACTCGGTCCCGGCGGGAAGTACATGCCGAACAAGGTCGGCATATCCTGGCCGGAGACCACGAGACCGCAGCGCTTCAACGCGGCGAACACATCGACGTAGCGGTCCTCGGGCAGGTCGAGGCGGCGGCGCAGATTGGCCGCGGCGATGCCGGCGAGCCGGTGGGCCATCAACCAGTTCACGATGATGCTCCTCGGCGGTCCGGTACGGGATGGCCTTCGTGGACGTCAGATTCGGCGTCGGCCTGGTAGGACATCTCCAGGAACTGGGCGAATCTCATCACCTGATTGAGGTCCTCCGGCTTGAGATTGGTCAGCCAGCGGGGCAGCCCGGCTACCGCGTGCTCGGCGGGGATGGCATCGAGGTCCTCGTCGAGGAAATAGCTGACCGGGTAGCGGTAGAGTCTGGCCAGCTTCTTCAGCTCCAAGCTGTCGACCCGCCGAGCGCCCCGCTCGATCTCGCTGATCGCGGAACGCGGAATGCCCGTTCGCTCCGACACCCATTGCTGCGAAAAGTTGAGGTACTCGCGGGTCTTTTTTAGCCGGTCACTCAGAAAGGTCGAGTCGCCGAGACGGCCAGCCTCGGGATCGGGCGTATTAATCATGATGTTGGGCTCCTGTCGCCGGTGGTGCAGGCAGCTAGTACGACCTCCGCGAAGGCGCGCACGGAACGCATCGACCGAGCCGACTCGAGGTCAGCGGGGACCTCGACCTCGAGTTCCTGTTCCAACCGCACCAGGATCTCGACGAGGCGCAGAGAGTCGATCGGCAGTTCCCAGCCGCCCTCGACCAGCTCTTCGCGCACGTCCGCCTCGGACTCGCCGCGCTCTTCCGCGAGTAGACGCACGACGACGTCCACGATCGCCTCCACTGTGGGATCGGCCAGGCTCCGCATCACTCGCTCCGCTGGTTGTCGGAAAATCCGTCGTACTGCTGGACTCTACGACACTCCCTGTGGGACAGTCAAACATGATCGGCGAAGTTGTCGGGATATCCATCAAGGCTCGGAGGGGTAACGCGTGGAGATGACGGCGTACCAGCGCAGCGCAGCCAAGACCATCCAGCCATTGCCCGCGGCCGGCGACGACGTCACGGTCGCACTACTCGGCCTGGCCGGCGAGGCAGGCGCGGTGCTGACCGCCTACAAGAAGCAGCTGCGCGACGGGCCCGCCGACCCGGAGTTCCGGGCCCGCATGCGTGAGGAACTCGGCGACGCCCTCTGGTACCTATCAACCGTGGCGTACCACCTCAACCTCGACCTCGACGACGTGGCCACCGCCAACCTCAGCAAGATCAGCGACCGCTGGCGCCACACCCCCGCCGACGCGATCCCATTCGACGGTGACCTCAACGCGAACGAGCAGCTCCCACGACACGCCGACTTCGTCTTCGCCCTGACCCGGGGCCCCGAAGACCGCGAAGTATCGGTCCTCACCTGTAACGGCCAGCAGGTCGGCGACCCGATCACCAACGCCTCACACATCGCCGACGGGTACTGCTTCCACGACATCTTCCACCTGTCCTACGCCGCCGTCCTCGGCTGGTCACCAGTCCTGCGGTCACTGCTGAAACGCAAACGCCGCAGCAACCCGGAGACCGACGAAGCCGAAGACGGCGGCCGCGCGATCGCCATCGAGGAAGGCATCTCCGCCCTGGTGTTCGCCTACGCCAGCCGACACCACTACCTCGAAGCCAAGAACCACGTCGACAACGACGTCCTGGACACCATCCAGGGCATGGTCGCCCACCTCGAGGTCGGCGCACACCGGACAGCGGACTGGGAGAAGGCAATCCTCACCGGCTTCACCGCCTGGCGGAAACTCCGACGCCGTGGCGGCGGCACCGTCCGCCTGGACCTCGATGCCCAGAGTCTCACCATGTTGGAACCCGAAAGGACGGCCGCCAGCGATGACACGTCGACGGCCAAGACGTTCCGAACGGTCGTGGCCAACCTCCACCGACAGAAAGATGCCTCCTACGGCACCTCCTGGAAACGGCGCGGCGAGCAGATATCGATCATGGCGAACATTGCGCGAAAGGTTGACCGCCTCAACATGGTCGCCCCCACCATCGGATCGACCGCCGACGAAAACGTGGTCGATACAGCCGTCGACCTCTACGTATACGCGCTCAAGTACCTGACCTTCCTAGCCGACGCCCACCCCGGTGTCCTGCGAGACCTGCTGCCCCCTCGCGAAACCGACGCCGGATGGAGTGATGGACCCGACGGTGTTGAACGCCTTCTCGCGGCCGCCGACCTCTCCGCCCTCGACGCCGGAGGCGAGGAGCCGATCCAGGATCTCGTGGCCGCCGTCGATCACACCTTCGCCGACCTCGAAGGATCCTTCATCAACGAGGGAATCTCGGCAGGCAAGCGCGTTCAGTTGGCTGCTAAGCTCGCCGAGCAAGCCGTCCGGATCCTCGCGGCCCTCCGGGTAAGCCACCCCGAACTCTACCAAGAGTTTCTTGATGCTTGGCAGTAGCGACGATGCTCGCCCACCAGCGAACGCACCGGTCCGTCGCCGCACAACACCGCGTCGGCCAACTCGAACACCGGGTCGGTACGCGCCGTCAAACAGGCGTGGAACTACCGCCGAAGGACAGCCCTTGGCATCGAGCCTCTTCCCCCTCAAGAAGATGATCGACCGAGGCTTTCGGCATGATCAGCCGGGGTACTCACGGACGCCCCACAGGTTCAAGGTCAAGATGAGGGGAACTGCCGTGTTCGTCGGCTTCGCAAGGTGCGCGGCCAGCGTTGAACCGGACGATCGGCGCGCCGGCTGTGACTGGCCGGAGCCTGCGACACTGGACAGTGATGGACCCGTTGGCGAAGTTCGGCCGTAACGATCCCTGCTGGTGCGGCATGAGCAAGAAGTACAAGGATTGCCACGGCGGACTCCGGGCGCGATCGATGCCCGGCGAGCCGATCGGCAAGGACGACGACGAAGACTGGATCTGGCTCTCTCCGACCACGCGCGTGGCCCGTGGGGGCATGCACGTACCCCCGGACGGCGTCGCGATCACCATCCCGACGGGCCGGCCCAATGCCCGGCCCGTCGAAGTGCCGCCCGCCATCCGGGCGCTGCTGGCTGCGCCGGCACCAGTGGCGACACTGCCGCTCACCGTTCTCGGCAAGCATCGCTTCGACCTCTACGACCACACCGAACGCGACAGGGACGCCCTCGCTGAGAGCGTCGCCGGGATCGCCGTTGCCGTGATGGATGCCCTCTCCGCTCTCTCCCGTCTGCCCGAACCTCACCCGACTGTGCTTTGGAACGACGAAGTCGACCCCGGTCGCCTCGTCGGCCAGGCCCTCCTGTTCGCCGACCACGTCTGCGTCCCCGACCGTGTCTTCGCCGCCCTCGTCACCGGCCGTGACGATGACACCGTCCGCGAGGCCATTACCCAACAACGGCAACTCCGGCCCCTGATCGAGGCCGGGCTCGTCGTCCCCGTCCCCAAGGCACTTGGCGTCGCCGCCCAGGCCACCGCCGTCAACGCCCTCACCGAGCGCGACCTGCGGCGCCGTGATCTCACCGACTGGGTTCGGACCCAGATGCTCGTCGAAGGACCGACCGCGCGAGAAGCGATGTTCATCACCGCGATCGATGACCTTGAACGTTGGCCCCACATGTGGATGTACTCCCGCCACAACCAGGTCCAGACCGGCCCCGCTGGCGACACCACCTTCACGTCCCGCCTCTTCGGCACGTACGACCCCACCCACGACTACGGGCCCTGGCGCGAGCAGAATCTCGACAAGGCCGTCGGTGCGTACCTCCGGCGTGCCAACGAACGCCTCGTCACCGGCGAGGTCTTCACCGCAGGCTACTTCACCACGTCACCGTTCCAGGCCCGGCTTCTCGCCCGTAAAGGCGCTCTTCCCGACCAGCCCGCCCAGGCTGCGGTCTGGGCCGACATCCCGATTCTGCCCGCAGCCGACCCGGCCACCCTCGCCCGCGCTGCCGCCGAAGAGGAAGCTGTCGAAGACCTTCGCCACCGAGTCCGCAGCGCGATGCACGGTGCCCGCGACCTCGGTACCCGCGCCGACGCCCTCACCCGGCTCGGCGAAGATCTCGCCCACGCTAGCCGCCAACTCGAACGCACCATCCGCACCGAACGCCGTTGGAACGTCATCGCCCCGGTCCTCGGAGGCATCGCCACAATTGCGCTCGGTGCCGCTGGCGGACCCGCAGGTATCGCAGCGGGCGCACTCGGCACCGCGACGTCTCTCGCCCCCTACTTCGCGACCCGCACCAACCGTCGCCGCAATGCCGCCTACCTGTTCTACCTGGCCAGCCGCAGCCGCAGCTAAACCTCGACCCGGCGACCGGTCGGCCAGTGAACGCGCATCGCCATCACCTCGATGATGAGCGCGTCCGGGTCGGCGGCGAGCGCTTCGTTGGCAGGAACACGCAGACATTGCCCGCTGGCCGCCCTCGATCGGGGGTCCGTGGATCTAACGGTGTATCTGACCCCTCGGGCTTCTGCCTGGTGAGGAGGGTGCCGTGATGACCGCGACACTCACCCACCAGGCCGGACCTAAGAAGCGGCCTGAGCCGTCGGCGGAGGCGAAGGCCGCCGCCGAGATTGTCCGGGCGGCAAAGGAGCAAGAGCTGTTCCTGACCGGCCCGAACCGGCGGCTGAGGTAGTTGATCAAAACGGCCCTGGAGACCGCGTTGAACGAGGAGATGACCGAGCACCTCGGCTATGAGAAGCATGAGTCGGCTGGGGTGGAGCCGGGCAACGTCCGCAACGGCACCAGAGCGAAGACGGTGCTGACCGACAAGACCGGTCCGGTGCAGATCAACGTGCCGCGGCCACCTCCCCACGACACGGTCCAGGTGGCGTGGAACAGCGTCGTCAAGAAGTCACCGGCCACGACGGTGCCGTCACCGCCACCCGCCTCCAGGCTATCTCTTCGTCCAAGGGGGTGGCGGCGCGGCGGAAGTGGTCGACGTCGACGTCGACAGCGGCGCGTCTTCCACTGACCTTGTCCACCCGGTGCCCCATGATGGTCGCCGGGTGCCCGTCCGGCGGCGGGTACCGGTGAAGGGAGCGGCGCGACCTAGTGGGACCGACAGACCGTGGGCACGCCAGCCCTTACTCCACGGGCGGTGGCGGGACCATTCTGGAGCATGCTTACGGGGCGATGCTGCTCGCTGCGTTGTTGCTGCGGCACCCCATCGTTGGTCTGGGTGACGAGTTCACGGTTCGTGAGGTTCGGTTTCAGCAGGGGGCCACGTGCCCTGTCGATGATCTCGTGGTGCTCGGCGACTGCCCGTCGATGTCGAGGACTATGTATGTCGGTGTTCGTCGCTCACCGACCATCGGGGGTGGCAACGCCTCGTTCGTCACCTTCCTGGTGGATTACCTGCGGATGGTGGTCGACCGGCGCGCTGGGCTCGATGCCGATCGGGAACGGCTTGGGCTCGCGGTCGCTGCCCCGCATCCTGGCGCTGTCGAACTGGCGCAGTTGGCATCGCTGGCGCGTCGTCAGCCGGACGACCCCGCGTTCCGCAGGGCCGTGTTTGCGCCGCGGGCGACCAACGTCAAGATACATAGGCGGCTGAGGGGTCTTGATGACGCCGTGGCGGCGGCAGCCGCGCAGGGCGGCATACCGCTGCCGGACACCGCGACACGCGATGCGCTGACGTGGCGGCTGCTGAAGGCCTTGCGGATCATCGAACTGCGGCTTGAAGGGGATGACCAAGCTGACCGCACCGGTGTGGTCAGCCGGCTCGTCTCGCTGGTGGGTGATCCGTCGCGGGCCGCCGCCGTGTGGCGGCGGCTACGGGAGTTGTCCGCCGAGTACGCCCAGAACGCCGCGACCGTGACCTATGACATGGTGGTTCGCGATGTCGCAACCGTGGTGCCGATCGTCCCGCTGACGCCGGCCCCCGTTGCGGTGGGTGTACGGGACGAGCAGATGTATGAGCGGCTGCGGCAGTTGCCGGCGCTGAACGGCCCCCGGTTGCTCGCGGCCTGGCGTGACGATCCGACGTTGACATGGCGTCTGATCAGCGCGGTGACGACTGTCGAGGAACGCCCTGCCGAGGTGCTGCGGGGGTGGCAAGAAGGTCGACCGGAATGGCTCGGTGCGGTCTCCTGGCAGGTTCAACTCGCCGCCGGTGAACTGGCCGCCTCCTACGGTGCCCGCATCCTTGCGGCGGACCTGTTCACGGCTGCGGCGAACCAGGGCTCTCCGCGCCGTGCCTTTTGGCTCGCTCGCGCTGCGATAATTTATGACGAGAATGGCGGCGACGACGGCCGGCAGGCCGCGCTTGAGTGCCTGACGAGATCGTCGGCGGATAGCGAGCCGTTCGCCGGTGCGGTTGTGGCGCTGCTCGCCGGTGATCGGGACACCGCAGCGCGCCTCGTCGAGGCGTGGGCGCCCGAAGATCCGAGCGACCGAACCCTTCGTACGGCGCTTCGACTCCGGCTCGCCGCGCCGGCCAACGCGTCCGCGGTGTTGGACCGTCACACCATCGACCGCGGCTTGCACGTGCTCGCCGAGGCGTTGCGCGACCAGTGGGCGGCGGGTTTGGCCCTAACGCGTGCGCAGTTGCTGATCACTCGAGCCCGGCGGGGCGAGTCGCCGAACTGGGACGCCGACCTGCGCGAAGCGCGGTCCCTGGCGGTCCGGGCTCGTGATGATCGACGAACCTACCGCGGCGACAGCGCGCAGGCGGTCGCGGTGGCCTGCCACGCGAGCATTCTGCTCATGGATCTGCGGCGAGTTCTCGAACTTGGTGCCCCCGGTGGTGAGGCGAACGCCTACGAGGCTGCCTCAGTGGAGGTGTGCCAGTGCGTCTCCATGGCAGCAATCCAATCTGGTCAGCTCGACCTGGCCCGCCAACGTGCCGAACAGGTCCCCTATGGGCCTGGGCGAGCACGGATCGACGCCTACCTTGCTCAGGCCGACGGGCAGGACCCGCAGCCGCACTGGTGGCGGGCTGCCGAGCTGGCGGGCGACAGCGACGAGCACCTCGCTCAGGCGCTGCTGGGCCTAGCGCAGATCGGCGTCGACGGGCTGACCCGGTACCCAGCCTTCGCTGAGCGCCACCCGGACGAAGCCGTCGAACTGCGCGCCATGACGGAACTGGCCGCCGGTCGGCCCGGGTCGGCGATCGTGCAGCTGCGCGATCGCCGGCGATCGTCGGTCACCGCTGCCCTTAGCCTTGCGCAGGCGTACCAGGCGGCCGGCCAGATCGATAATCAGGTTCAGACTCTCCGCGACGCCGCTGACCATTTTGGTGACCGATCGCTGCGCCTTTCCGCGGCGGAGGTCCTCACCCGCGCCGGGCGTACCGCTGAGGCAGAACAAGAACTCGACGCGTTGCTCGCCGCAGCCGATCCGGACTGGAGCGGTCGGGCTGACGCGCTGCGGCTGGCGGCGCAACTCGCCAACGACGGTGGACGGTTGGACCGCGTCTGCGACCTGTTACGCACCGTGGCGCAAGTCGAGCCTGAGGACACCAGGTCCCGCTGGGCGCTGATCCGCACCCACATGAACCGTGGCGACGTCACCGAAGCGTGGCGGGCCCTGCACGAGGCACCCCAACCGCTCGACCCGTCCAACACCGCCGACGCCCGAGCCTGGATCCAGCTGCACCGGCGACGGGGACAGCCGGTAGAGACCGTCACGGGATGCCTGCGCCTGCTGCGCCGCTTCGGCGACGACGAAAAGTTCGTCGCGTTTGTGCTGATGAGGCTGATGCTGCCGTGGCCTGAACTCGCGGAACTGCCCGATCGGCTTAGTGCTCAGCTCGCCGCGGAGTCCGAACAGTTTTTCCAGCGCTGGCCCGATAGCCGCTATCTGCGCCGATTGCAGAGCGTCGACCTCGACCGGCTGCGGACCGACATGATCGCCATGATGCGCCACACGAGCGACGAGCAGCTGGTGTGGCGGCGCCTGGCGCACGGCCTTGCTCGCGGTCAGGTCTCGTTCGCCATGCTCGCGGCTACGGCTCAACGTAGCTACGCCGAGATCTGTCTGCGCCGCGGCGACGGTGTCTTACCTGCCCACGTCCCTGACCCCCGCGAGTTCACCGCGTGTATCGAGGCGGCGCAGGCGGCTGAAGATCACGACATCGTGATCGACTTGCCGGCGGCCACGGTACTACTCACGCTGCCCGACGACGTCCGTCGCATGGTGATGAATCGATTCGCCCGGGTTTTGACCACCGACGACGTCATGCTCGACTCCCTTGCGGCCGAGGACGCCCTGGCGCTTGGGGCCGCGGGCTCTGCGCGGTACGAGGACCAACACGATCGCCTACTGTTCGATGAGGCCGCCGAGGCCGAAGCGGAGCGGCTGGCCCAAGACGCCGGCCGGCTCCACGCCGCGATCGAGGCACTTACCCGCCGAAGTGCCCCGCTCACTGGACGTACCTTCGACGAGCCACTGCCCGGCGCGCTTGGTGTCTGGGTATCGCCACTCGACCTGTCGCGCGCGGATGATGCCGTGCTCTGGAGCGATGACCCAGCCCTGCGAAGCCTTGCCCGAAGCACGGGCGTCGAGGCTGCGTCCACCGTTGCCGTTCTGCATCAGTTGCTCACCACCGGTGCGATCACCAACGAACAACATGAAGACTGCATCGAACGACTGATCAAGGGCCGAATTGGTCACCTGCCGCTGGATGAGCGGCGCCTGCTCAAGCTCGCCGCGGACGACAACTGGAACCCCGTCGCCGTCGCCGCCGCACTCGCCCGGCCGGCGACCTGGACCGACCTGCGCCGCACCGTGGCGTTCTACCAGCGCCTCACCATGCATGTTCGAACCCACGCACCAGTCACAACTCACAAGTGGCTGTACGCGGCCGTGCGTGGCGCCACAACCTTCCTCGAAAGGCCAGCCCTGGCGGCCCGCGTCGCAGCCTGCCTGCTCGCCACCACGATCGAGATCACCGCCGCCCAAGGTGAACAGGTCGCCCATCTAGTCGCTGCGACTCGCCAGGCACTCATCGACACCGATCACCCCGACGGAATCCCGGCGGCAAACCCTCTGCCCATCGCCGCCTCTGTGCTACGCAACGCCCACGCCGACGGCTCATCGCACGAACTCGCCACCCGTTTCGTCATCGCGACTTTCGCCGCGCTTGACGAGATCGACAAGGCCACCATCAGCCAGGCGCTTCGGGAGTAGCGGAGTGACGGCGTCAGCGTGCGGTTGCTGGGCGAGGCTTGGGCAAGGATGGTCGCGGTAATCGACGCCTTACGGGCATGAGGAAGTGAACCCTAACGTCAGCCCGCCAAGGTTCCTGCTGAGCACTGAGGGCCAGCGGGAGAAATGCGAGTAACCCGCACACTCTGTCCGATCTCGGTGCTGCGGATGTCGGGACACTTGCTCTCCGCACGTGAGGCGAGAAGCCGTGCCGTGGAAGGAGCCCCGCCCCAATGGCCCTACACCCGAACCTCTCCCAGACCGCCGCTCCGACTGCCGCAGAAAGGCCGAGCCCACCACAACCTTGGCCCCCCACGGGCATGGACGGAAGCGATGAGGCGCAGCAGCGCCCGTCATCCCCGGAGAACGCCGGCACGGCGAGGGCTGTGGCGACGACTGCTCGGTCGGGCATCGCCGACCCGGTCTGGTGTGTGCACGGCCATTTCGATAGCGACCGGCGCGCTGACCGACGGCACCAGGGTGAACCGGTTGTGATGCGTCTGGCGCTGGCTGACGTGGTTGACCGTGGCGATCAGTGGCCGCACCCGGATCGGTGGGTACCTGCGGCGCTGGTCATCCGATTGACGCAACGCCTTGACGAGATTCACCCCGCGCTCACCCTGTACCGCGATCCCACTGCCACCGACTCCTGGGTGAGATGCACGCCTGGGGAGGCAGAACACCTCGCTGACCTGCTCGGCCGCGCCGCCGCGCTCGCGGAAGCGCCGTTGCCAACCGAACGCGCCCTCAAGGGCCCGTTCTGGCAGGACACCGCATGCCCGTCCTGGTGCGCCAGCCTCCATCAACCCGAGGACGCCTACGAGGACCGCACGCATTTCGGTGACCTGCCTTCCGCCGCCGGTGCGACCCTGATCGACCTGCTGCTCGAGACGGCCGCCGAGGGACGCCCGGAGCAACTCGAGGTCAGCGTCGCGCAGCACTACCGCTCCACCACGGCGCGCGTGCACGTCAGTAAATCCGAGCAGGCCGAGTTACGGCTCACTCCGGCTGAGGCCAGGACCCTCGCCGCGCATCTGCTCACTCTCGTCCAGACCGCAGGCATCCCCGTTGACACAACGTGGCCGCGCAAGCCCATCGAGGACGTGACTGTTGGTGGCGCGCCGGCTTTCCCCTGCCCTCACCGCCTCCCGTGGTGCATCGGCCACACCAAGGCCGAGATCACCGAGTACCGCCAACTGGGCAATCACCTCTTGCACAGCGGCCCCATCACCAGCGTTCCGTTCATCACCTCCGGCAGTCCCGGCAGCATCGACATCACCATCAGCAGCCTCACCGACCGGGCGCAGCCTTTCGCCTACCTACAACTCCTCGGGGGGGACGGCGGCGCTGAACTCGACGTCACCACCATCGACCAGACCATCGCCGCTCTGCAGTTCACCAGGAAGTTCATCCTCGAAGCCCAGCCAGGCAGCTGACAGGTAGGTGCGCGCGTAGGCGGTGGGGAGCGGTCATGGCTCGATGTGGTCCGCCGAGATCGTGGCTGACGTGCGATTTGCTGCCCGCTCCCCACCCCGTACCGGAGGAACACGACGAGCCCCGCGGGCCGGTAGCAAGCTCAGGTCAGGGATGCCGGAGATATGGCCGTGCAGGATCCGCGATCACCGCCACGCCGGGATCTTCATCAGCCACCACGACTTCTGAAACACGCCTTAGCTTGATCTTTAACCTGTGCGGCGTGGCCTTGGGGTATTCGAAGTGTTCGTTTTCTTTGTGTCGCGTTTCGGTTTTGTGCTGGTGGCGGTGGTGAC
>NZ_JBIDCQ010000009.1:0-347733 GCF_043204655.1 Micromonospora sp. NPDC047762
CGCGGGCGCGCGCACCCCCCGGTGCGTGGCGACCGGGGGCCACCTCCCCACCCAGCCCCCCCACCCCCGCACCTGCTCCCCGCGGGGGGGGGGGGGCTCCCCCGAGCCCGCCCGCCCGCGCCCACACACCCGCGCGCCCATACACCCGCACCCCGCACCCCGCACCCCGCACCCAAGATCCGCGCAACTTCGCGGATGTTGCTGCCTCCGACGCGGAAGAGGCAGCAACATTCCTGATATTGCGCGGATCTTGACCACGACACCTGCCCGATCGGTCGGGAATGGGGTTCTGGGGCGCCCGCGCCTCACACCCGCGCCGAACACCCGCGCCCCACATCAAGATCGCGCTCCAACCAGGATGCGGTGGCCTCATCGCTCGCCAAGACCACTACTTCCTGGTTCGAGCACGATCTTGCGGGCTCGGACCAGGTATCCGCAGGCGTCCTGAGACAGCACAGCAGGACGCAACTGCTGGCCCGGACAGCCACCGACCCACATGTTTGCAGCTTGTTCTGGGGTATCGCGCTGGCAAATGCGGGCGCTAGGATGAGCGGGTGACGACGTACCGGATCGGGGAGGCGGCCGACCTGCTCGGCGTCAGCGCCGACACCATTCGCCGCTGGGTGGACGCCGGGCGCCTGACGGCCGAGCGCGACGAGCACGGCCACCGGGTCGTCGACGGCGTCGACCTGGCGTCGTTCGCTCGCGCCCAGGCCAACGACCCGGATGCGGGCGCCGAGTTCTCCTCGGCCCGCAACCGGTTGCGCGGCATCGTCGTCGACGTCCGTAAGGACACGGTGATGGCCCAGGTCGACATCCAGGCGGGCCCGTTCCGGGTCGTGTCACTGATGAGCCGGGAGGCCGTCGACGAGCTCGACCTGCGGGTCGGTTCGGTGGCCGTTGCGGTGATCAAGTCGACCACTGTCGTGGTGGAGCGGGCCGCACCCGCCCCGGCGCGCGGACGGTCGGCCAGATGAACGCGGGGACGGACGGCCAGACGAACGCGAAGACGGTCGCGCGGATGAACGCGCGCGCGGTCGCGCGGAGCAGGCGTACGGCGGTGGCTGTCCTGGTGGCGGCCGGCCTGGCGCTGACCGGCTGCGGCGCGGGCGACGGCCAGGCAACCGGCAGCGGTACTGACGGGCGGGTGACCGGCCCGGTGACCGTGTTCGCGGCCGCCTCGCTGACCGAGTCGTTCACCCGCATCGGGAAGGACTTCGAGGCCGCCTACCCGGGCAGCCGCGTGACCCTCAACGTCGCCGGCAGTTCCGCCCTGGCCAACCAGATCACCCAGGGCGCGCCGGCGGACGTGTTCGCCTCCGCCGCCCCGACGAACATGAGCACTGTCGTCGAGGCCGGCGACGCCGATGGCACGCCGAGCGTCTTCGCCCGCAACCAGTTGGTGATCGCGGTGCCCCGGGGCAACCCGAAGGCAGTGGCCGGCCTGGCCGACCTGAGCCGCCCGGGTGTGAAGGTGGCGCTCTGCGCCAGTCAGGTGCCGTGCGGCGCAGCGGCCCGCACCGCTTTGGACGCGGCCGGCGTCGCGCTGACGCCGGTCACCCTCGAACAGGACGTCAAGGGTGCGCTCGCCAAGGTGAAGCTCGGCGAGGTCGACGCAGCACTGGTCTACCGTACGGACACGCGGGCGGCGAGCGACGACGTGACGGGCGTGGAGTTTCCCGAGTCGGCGCGGGCGGTCAACGACTACCCGATCGTCGCGTTGAAGGATGCGCCGAATCCGAACGGCGCACGGGCTTTCGTCGCGTACGTCCGCTCGGCGCCGGCGCAGGCGGTCCTCGCCGACGCGGGGTTCCAGGCCCCGTGAGGCAGGTCCACGACCTCAACGCACCGAGCGGTCGCCCGGCCACGGCTCGACGGCGGGGTCGGGTGCCGGCGGCGCTGCTGATCCCCGCCGGGCTGGGGTTTCTGTTCCTCGTCCTGCCGTTGGCGGGGCTGCTGATCCGGGCACCGTGGACGACCCTGCCGGAGCGGCTCGCCGCGCCGGGCGCGTTGACCGCCCTGCGGCTGTCGGTGCAGACCGCCACCCTGGCCACCGCGCTCTGTCTGCTGCTCGGGGTGCCGCTCGCCTGGGTGCTGGCCCGGGTCGAGTTCCCCGGCCGTCGGCTGGTACGCGCGCTGGTCACCGTGCCGCTGGTGCTGCCGCCGGTGGTCGGCGGGGTGGCGCTGTTGCTGGTCTTCGGCCGACGCGGCCTGCTCGGTGGCTGGCTCGACAGCACGTTCGGCATCACCCTGCCCTTCACGACCACGGGTGTCGTGCTGGCCGAGGCGTTCGTCGCCATGCCGTTCCTGGTGATCGCCGTGGAGGGTGCGCTGCGTGCCGCCGACCACCGCTTCGAGGAGGCAGCGGCGACGTTGGGCGCCAGCCGCTGGACCACCTTCACCCACGTCACGCTGCCGCTGGTGGCGCCCGGCCTGGCCGCCGGGGCGGTGCTCTGCTGGGCCCGGGCGCTCGGAGAGTTCGGTGCCACCATCACCTTCGCCGGCAACTACCCCGGTCGGACTCAGACCATGCCGCTCGCCGTCTACCTGGCGTTGGAGACGGACCTGGAGTCCGCGATCGTGCTCAGCCTGGTGCTGCTCGTCGTGTCGGTGGGCATCCTGGTGGCGTTGCGGGACCGCTGGATGACCACCGCATGAGCGACCGACTTCTCGACGCGCGGCTCGTCGTCGACCGGGGCGTCTTCCGGCTCGACGTGCCGCTGCGGGTCGCGCCGGGCGAGGTGGTGGCGTTGCTCGGCCCGAACGGTGCCGGGAAGACCACCGCGCTGCGGGCGCTGGCCGGGCTGCATCCCCTCACCGACGGGCACGTCACCCTCGACGACGTCGACCTGGACCGCCCGGCGACCGGGGGCTGGGTGCCCACCGAACGCCGCTCGATCGGCGTGGTCTTCCAGGACTACCTGCTGTTTCCGCACCTCAGCGCATTGGACAATGTGGCCTTTGGACCGCGTCGGCACGGCGTCGAGCGGCGGGCCGCCCGCGCCACCGCCCGGGAGTGGCTGGGCCGGGTGGGGCTGGACGCGCAGGCGCAGCGCAAGCCGCGGCAGCTCTCCGGCGGTCAGGCGCAGCGGGTGGCGCTGGCCCGCGCGCTGGCCATGGCACCGTCGCTGCTGCTGTTGGACGAGCCGCTCGCCGCGCTGGACGCCCGCACCCGGCTGGACACCCGCGCGGAGTTGCACCGGCACCTGTCGGCGCACGCGGGCGCGACGGTGCTGGTCACCCACGACCCGTTGGACGCGCTGGCGTTGGCCGACCGACTGGTCATCGTCGAGGGTGGCCGTGTGGTGCAGGAGGGCGACGGGCCGAGCGTCACCGCCCGCCCGCGCACCGACTACGTCGCCCGGCTGGTCGGGCTGAACCTGTACCGGGGCCGCGCCGACGGGCACGGGGTGCGGGTGTCGCCGGAGCTGACGCTCACGGTCGCCGACCGGTTGGACGGCGAAGCGTTCGTGGCGTTTCGCCCGGCCGCTGTGGCTCTGCACCCGGCCCGGCCGGACGGCAGCCCACGGAACACCTGGGCGGGCACGGTGGCCGGCGTCCAGCGCCACGGTGACAACGTGCGGGTGCAACTGGACGGACCGATCGGGGTGGCCGCCGACGTCACGCCGGCCGCCGCAGCCCAGTTACGGCTGATCCCCGGCCAGCGGGTCTGGGTGGCGGTCAAGGCGACCGAGACCCACGCCTACCCGGCCACGGGCTGACCCGAAAGCCGGCCACAGCGCCCCGGCACGGACGCTGGTCAGCCGGCGAGCAGATCGGCATGCGCGGCGCGCAGCCGGGCCAACGTGGGGTCGCTGCCCGGGACGACGCGGTTGTCCAGCTCGGCCCACGCCTCGGCCAGCGCCGCACGGACCGCGCCCAGCTCGGCGGCGTGCCGCTGTGTGCTGCGTCGGTGCTGCTCCTCGAGGCGGCGGGCCCAGCCGGCGGTGACCGTCGCGAGCCGGTCGGCGTCGGCGCGGGCCTGGGCGGCACTGCGGGCGGCTGCGGCGGGGACGATCGCGGCGACCGGGCGAGGATCGCCGTCGCGGGTGACGACGGTGACCGCGTCGGTCAGCTCGGCCAGCGCGACGAGCTGGCTGAACCGGGTGCGCGCCTCACGCAGCGGCACGGAACGCGGCGGGTCGGAATGAGGGGTGAGCGCGGGGACGGCCATGGATGCATCGTGCCGCGCGGGTATGACAACTATTCGCGGTCGTCAGTGGACGGTGCGTAAAAGTCGGTCCACTCGTCCGCCAGCACCGACCAGATTTCAATGTCGATCCGACCGTGTGGACCCGGGATGACCTGGCGCAACGTGCCGTCGAGGCGCAGGCCGAGCCGGTCGGCGAGGGCCTTGCTGCGGGTGTTGTCGGCGTTGGTACGCCACTCCACCCGTTGGATGCCGCGCTCGCGCACCGCCCAGTCGACGATCCGGCGCACCGCCGGGGCGACCAGGCCCCTGCCCTGCGCCGCCGGCTCCACCCAGCAACCGACCTCGCAGACGCCCCGGGCCACGTCGAACGACACGAACATGACCCCACCGACGAGCGTGCCTCGCCACCACAGCCCCCAGATGCCGCCGCTGTCGCTGGCCCAGAGGTCGGCGTACCGCTGCAACACCGCGCGGGCCGACGGCAGGTCGGTGGCGACGAAGGACGGCGAGACCCAGGGTCGGATGTGCTCGCGGGCCCGGTCGAGGTGGGCGAGGAACTCCTCGGCCCGCCACGGGTTCAGCGGTCGCAGCTCGACGTCCTCGGTCAACGGCAGGGCGAACACCGGGCCTCCACTCAGTACGCTTCTCACGTCGGTAGCAGGCTCGCACAGCCACCCTGACCGAAGCACGGCCGCCCTCCGCGCTCACCCCGGCAGGTACGTCCGGAGCGATCAGCCGGCAGGTGGGCCCGCAGCGCTCACCCCGGCAGGAACGGCCGCAGCGATCACCCCGGCAGGTACGTCCGCAGCGCGGCGAACTGGGCCACGGTCAGGTAGGAGGGGTTGGCGGCCTGCGGCTGACGGAACACCTCCAGGGCGGCGAGCCGGTCATCGGCACGCAACAGCAGCCGGGAGATGCGGTCCTGGTCGGCGAGGATGGGCAGATCCAGCGGCACCGACCACGGCTGCCCCGGTGCGCCTGGCTCGGCCGCCCCGGTGACCTGCCCGACGCCCCACAGCCCGTACGGCAGTCGGCCCCGGCTGCCGCTGGCCCAGAAGACCACCGGTTGCCCGGCGCACATCAACCGCGTCCGGTAGCCGGGACGTACGCACCAGCTCGTCACCAGTGGCTTCCGGGCGAACCGGGCGGCGAGGTCGACCAGGTCCGCGTTGCCCTTGATCAGCCAGGCGCCCAGGTCGTCGAGGCGTACCCGTGGCTCGCTCATCCGCCTATCCTGCCCGGCCACCGGCCGTCCCAATCAAATGATCATGTGGGTCCAGTAGCTGAGCCACAGCACGAAGAGCACGCCCTGCACCACCGCGAGCGTCGCGGTCAGCCACACGTCCACGCTGGCACGGCGGGCCCAGCGGGCCAGCACCAGCGCCACCGGGAAGGCGGCGAGCAGATAGCGCAGCAGGCTCTTGTACACCGGCGGGCCCATCGACAGCGGCACCAGCACCATGAGGACGCCGTACACCAGGTAGGCCAGCTCCCGGCGGCGGAAACCGACGACCAGCACCGCGAGGACGGCCACGGCGAACCACACCCGAGCGGCGTCGCGCGGCTCGCCGGTCATCCCGTCGAGCAGCACCGGGACGGGGTTCTGCACCTCGATTCCCCATCCGGTCTCCTGGGCGTGCTGGTAGGCGAGCCAGTCCCCGCCCCGCCACCGGCAGTACGCCATGAAGGTGAACCACCCGGCGGGTAACAGCAGCAACGGCCAGCCGATCCGGAGGTAGCCGAGCAGGGCGCGCGGCCCGAGCCGCCAGTCGTGCTGCCGGAGCAGCACCAGGGCCAGCGGCAGCGCCACGAGCAGGCCGACGGAACGGCTCATCGCCAGGAAGTAGCCGATCACGCCGACCAGCAGCCACCGGCGTCGCTCGGCGTAGAAGAAGGTGGCCAGTGCGAGGCAGACGAAGAGCGACTCGGTCAGCGCGGCCTGGAACAGGAACGCGGCCGGCAGCAGCACGAGGTACCGGATGAACCGGCGGGCCGCGTACGCGTCGCCGAGCAGCAGCTCCGCCAGCCGGTGGCCGTACCAGAGCGCCAGCAGGAACGCGACGTTGCTGATCAGCAACAGGGCCAGTGCGGTGTCGCCGCCGAGCAGCACGCCGACCGGCCGGGCCAGGAACGGGTACAGCAGGGGAAAGCCGAAGTCGCGCCACGGCCCGGTCAGGGGCAGGGTGCTCAGCCGCAGGTACAGCAGCGAGTCCCAGGCGAACCAGAAGGAGATCCACCGGTGCCCGGAGATGTCCCGCTGCTGCGCCCACATCAACGCCTCGTCCGGCGGCGGGGCCCCGGGGACACCGTCCCAGGCGTGCAGGACCAGGAGCCCGAGCACTGTGAGCAGCAGCTTCGCGCCGAGGAACAGGCCGATGACGTACGGCCAGGGCGCGGGCACCCGACGGGCCAGGCGCGCGGCGCCGCGACCGGTCGCGACCGCCCGCGCGGCCAGCGTCGCCGCGCCGCTGCGCCACCGGTCCATCCGCCCGCTTCCCCGCTCCCCCTGCACGCGGGGACGTCGCTCTTCTCGTGGTACGCCACCGCGCGCCCCGCCGAAGCGAGGACCGGCTAGCACTAAGTGTGACATTCTGCGCGTAACGGGTGGACGCCGCGCCTCAACCATGGCGGTGAACAGGGAGCGCGTCAGCATGAGCGAGCAGAACGGCACGGTGGTCATCGGTGCGGGGCCGGCCGGGCTCACCGCGGCGTACGAGCTGCTCCGGCACGGCCGGTCGGTTCAGGTGTTCGAGGCCGACGAGGTGGTCGGCGGGATCAGTCGGACCGTGGAGCGCGACGGGTGGCGGTTCGACATCGGCGGGCACCGGTTCTTCACCAAGGTGCCGCGGGTGGAGGCGTTCTGGCACGAGATCCTGCCGGACGAGGACTTCCTGACCCGGCCCCGGATGAGCCGCATCTTCTACCGGGGCGCCCTGTTCAACTACCCGCTCAGCGCCGTGAACGCGCTGCGCAACCTGGGTCTGCCCGAGGCCGTCCGCTGCCTCGGCTCGTACGCCCGCGCCCGACTGCGGCCACCACGGGACCAGTCGCACTTCGAGGGCTGGGTGTCGGCCCGGTTCGGCTGGCGGCTGTACTCGATCTTCTTCAAGACGTACACCGAGAAGGTCTGGGGTATGCCGGCGGACCGGTTGCAGGCCGACTGGGCGGCGCAGCGGATCAAGAACCTGTCGCTGGCCACCGCGATCCGCAACGCGCTGCTGCCCCGGCGTCGGCGCACGGACGTGACCAGCCTGATCGAGGAGTTCCAGTACCCGAAGTACGGGCCCGGGATGATGTGGGAGCGCTGCGCCGAGCAGGTCCGCCAGCGGGGCAGGCACCTGTGGACGGGCAGTTGGGTCACCGCCGTGCACCGCGACCCGGCCCGTGGACGGGCGATCAGCGTGACGGTCAACGGCGCGGGCGGGCAGCGTACCGAAGCCGCCGACCACGTGATCTCGTCCATGCCGATCTCGGAGCTGGTGGCCGTGCTGCACCCGCCGGCGCCGCCGGAGGTGCTGGCCTGCGCGGCCGACCTGCGCTACCGCGACTTCCTGACGGTCGCCCTTGTCGTGCCGGCGGAGTTCTCGTTCCCGGACAACTGGATCTACGTGCACGACCCGGGGGTGCGGGTCGGTCGGATCCAGAACTTCGGCTCCTGGTCGCCGTACCTCGTCAAGGACGGCCGCACCTGCCTCGGCCTGGAGTACTTCGTGTTCGAGGACGACGAGATGTGGCGTACCCCGGATCCCGACCTGGTGGCCCTCGCCACCGCGGAGCTGGAGCGGTTGGGGTTGGTCCGACCCGGCGTGGTGGAGGCCGGCTACGTCGTGCGCATGCCCAAGGCCTACCCGGTGTACGACGAGCGCTACCAGCACAACGTGGACGTGATCAGGGCCTGGCTGACCGAGGCGGTGCCGAACGTGCACCCGGTGGGCCGCAACGGCATGCACCGCTACAACAACCAGGACCACTCGATGCTGACCGCGATGCTCACCGCCGAGAACATCGCCACCGGCACTACGCACGACGTCTGGTCGGTGAACGTGGAGCAGGACTACCACGAGGAGTCCTGCGGCGGCGACGGCCGGCGGGGCACCGGCCGGGACGCGCCGGTGGTGCCCAGCCGGATCGTCGCCACGTCGATCAGCGCGCCCGAGGGTGTCGCTTCCGCGGGGAGCGGTGATCAGCCGACGCAGGTGCCGCTGGGCTGACGACCTGCACCGATCGACGTGTGCGAACGACGCCGGTCTAGGCCGATTCTGTGCGCGGCAGGTGCGTGCAGTGGGCCACCGTGGCGTCGTCCGGGGCCTGAGCATCGGGGCCGCTGCCGGCCTGGGCTTCGACCTGCCGGACGCGACGGATGAGGCCGGCTGGCCCGCTGTTGGCGAGCAACTCCAGAACGCCAACCCAGTCGGTAAGGCCGTACGAGGTGACGATGCGACTCGCACCATTGCTGAGCAGCGCGACGCCGGCCAGGTCAGCGAGGAGCCGACTGCCGGTGACCGCCTCCCGCGCCGCGCGCGGATCGTCCTTGGCGAGCCAGTAGCCGCCCGGCTGGTTCCGGCGGGCCCGCAGCGCCGTGACGCACGATGCGCGGATGCGGTCGTACTCCGGCGTTCCTGACGTGACGCCCTCAAGGGGCGCTGAGCACTCGCGCCTGGCGATCACCTCGCGTCCGTCGGTGATGACCTGCGGGCCGGCGTCGACCTGGTCGAGGACGAGGAAGGAGTCCGCGAGCAGGAGCCAGTCCAAGCGGCCCTGGCGGGCGCGGACCATGGCGACGGTGGTCTGCGGGCTGCTGACGTCCGCGATGTCGCAGGTGTCGTCGTGCTCGGCGGCGATCGTACCGATGGCGGTGGCGAGGATCGCGGCGAGATCTGGTTCGTCGCCGCGCGACAGGTGGCCGAGCAGCGCGCCGCCGAGGCGGTGCGTGTACCAGGCGACGCCGTGGGCGCACAGGGACTCGGCTCCCGGAATGCCGGCACCGTCGAGCAGGACGACAGCGCCGGGAACCGCACCGACGAAGTCCTCGTTCGGTCGATCGGTGCTGCCGGCGCTCGTGGCCAGGCTGACGTCCACTCGTGGGCTCCTGTCTGGGCCCGAATCGCCGTGTGTGGGGTACGGCCAGTCGGGCGGGTCGGGTTGGTGGAGACACGTCGCGGCGGCGAGCCACTGGCCGCAGCGCGACGGATCACGTCGAGCGTTGGCGGGTGATGCCGTCCAGGATGGTGGTGAGGTTGTGGTTGAAGGTCTCCTCGGCGTTGAGGTGAGCGCCGTCGATGACGAGCCGGGCCACTGTTGGGTACCTGCCGGTTTTCAACATGCGCGTGAGGTAGGGGCCGAGGCTGGCCTGGAAGGCAGCCTCGTCGGTGCCGGTGGAACGTGCGGTGCGTCGTTCGGTGACCTCCCTGCGCACCGATCCGACGATGAAGGCGTTGAGGGCGCCCACGGCCCGCTGGAGATCGTCGATGTCGCGCACGGCGGGGGCCGCACTGAGCGCCGCGGCGGTCGCTTCACCCACGGCGAGCGCGTGTGGTCCCAGGTGTGGCCGTCCGCCGAGCACGTCGGCGAACCACTCGTGGTCAAGGGCGGCGGCGCGGGTCGCGTGGGCGATGGCCAGCACCGTGTCGCGCCACCCGGATCGCCTGCCCACCTCGGCGATCCGGGCGTAGACGACGTCGACCATGAGATCGAGTAGCTCCGACTTGTTGATCACGTAGTCGTAGAGCCGCATCGGACCGACACCGAGCTCTTTGGCGATCTTGCGTAGTGACAGCCCGTCGAGGCCGTGCGCGTCGGCAAGCCCGATCGCCGTAGCGGCGATCTTCTCGCGGCTCAACGGCACCGGCACCGCCCGCGGCTGAGGTTCGGGCCGCTCCCAGATAGGCAGCGGCTCGCTACCGTACGGTGTATCCACAGATACAGTGTACGGTAGTGCCGTGAGAACGCGAATTGCGATCGCCGGTGGCGGACTCGGCGGTTTGACACTGGCTCGGATCCTGCACCGTCACGGCATCGACGCGGTGGTGTACGACCGGGAGGCGAGCCGATCCGCGCGACCCCAGGGCGGCACCCTCGATCTCCACCCGGAGTCCGGGCAACTGGCCCTGGCCGAGGCGGGTCTGGCCGGCCGGTTCCAGTCGGAGGCGCGGCCCGAGGGCGAGGAACATCGCATCCTCGACCCGACCGGACGCACCCTGGTGCACCACGTGCCACAACCTGGCTCATTCTCCGGACGTCCCGAGATCGACCGGGGCGTACTACGTGATCTCCTGCTCGACTCCCTCCCCGACGACACGGTTGCCTGGCAGCACCGGCTCGTCGCGGCGACCCCACGACCCGCCGAGGGCTGGGACCTGACGTTCCACGACGGTCAACGGACCAGCTGCGACATCCTCATCGGCGCGGACGGCGCGCGCTCAGTCGTCCGGCCGCTGCTGATCGACGTCGAGATGTCCTATGTGTCGACAGTCGTGGAGCTGAACGTCGACGACGTCGACCGGCGGCATCCCGATCTCGCCGAGCTGGTCGGCCCCGGGAACCTGTGGTGTGTCGGCAAGAACCAGATCCTGTCGGCGCAACGTCTCGGCGACGGCGGCCTCCGGGTCGGGATCTCCCTGCGCGCCGAGGACCAACCACTCGACACGTACCGCAGCAAGCAAACCCTGCTGGATATCTTCGCTGGCTGGGCCCCCCGCCTCACCGCACTCATCAAGGCCGCCGACGGCCCGCCGACGCCACGCCGGATCGAGGCGATGCCCGCCGATACGCGCTGGACCAGCCGGCCGGACGTCACCCTCATCGGTGACGCCGCGCACCTCATGCCACCGGTCGGCGAGGGCGCCAACCAGGCAATGCTCGACGCCGCAGAACTCGCCGGCCAGCTCGCCGCCAACCCCGCCGACCCGAATGCGGCGATTCGGACGTACGAAGAGTCGATGTTCAGCAGGATTCACCCGATCGCCGAGATGTCCGCACGAGTCCAGGCGATGATGCTGTCCCCAACCGCGGCGGAAGACATCGTCCGCTTCTTCACCCGACCGACGAAGCCCACACGCGCGGAATGACATCTGGCGGTATCGACGCGCGTGGAGATGATCGTTGTATGACGACGGATGTGCACAGTGGGTCCGGTCTCCGTAAGGCCACCCTGACAGATCAGGAGCTGGGGGATACCTCGTGGGACTACTGCCGAATTCACGTGAGGGACCAGGCATCGGGGTACACCCTCTACCTGACCGCGAATTTCCGATGGTTCAGGACAGAAAATGGTGCAGCGCCGCGGTCAGGGCGTCGGGGTTCTCCTCGGCGACGTGGTGACCGGACTCGACCGGCTGGCCGCGGAGATCGGCGGCCCACGGGCGCCAGATGGCTAGCGGGTCGCCGTACAGATCTTCCAGGTCGTCCCGGGTCGACCACAGCAACAGAGTGGGGCAGCGGACAGTGCGGCCGTCACGCCGGTCGGCTTCCTCGTGCGCCCGGTCGACGCCGAGGCCGGCTCGGTAGTCCTCCAGCATGGCCCGCACGGTGGCCGCATCGTGGATGGCCTGCCGGAACTCCTGGTAGTTCTCGGCTCCCATGCTCTCGGGCTGGGCCTTACTGGCGTACCAGGCATCGGGGTCGGCGGCAATGGCCCGCTCCGGCTTGTCCGGCTGGGCGAAGAAGAACCAGTGGTACCAGTCATGGGCGAACTTCGCATTGCACCGGGCAAGAGCCTCACTGATGGGCACGCCATCGATGACCACCAGATGACTGACCGTATCGGGATGGTCCAGCGCCAGGCGCAACGCCACGTACGACCCACGATCGTGCCCAACTGTCGCGAACGTCGGGTGGTCAAGTTCGTCCATCAGCCGGACCATGTCCGCGGCAACCACCCGCTTGGACTGCTGCGAGTGATCCGCGAGAATGCGCGCCTTGCCGGACTGTCCGTAGCCGCGCATGTCGGGGCAGACGACGGTGAACCCGCGATCAACCAGCAGCGGCGCGACCCGATGCCACGTCGACCCCGTCCGCGGATGTCCGTGAATGAGCAGGACCGCAGGCCCGTGTCCCGCATACCGGACCCGCAGTTCCACCTCCCCGACATCGACCCGCTCGTCCTCGAAACCGTCGAACATGCGCGACAAGTATCCGGTCACCCGCCGAGCAAACATCCGTTCACCGACCTGAGCGGTTGCGCGGCGCAGACCACTCGGCAGGCCATTCACGCATCGGCGACGTCATCGATCGGCCCAGGCGGTCAGGGCTTGCGGGCCACCGCGCCGTAGATGGAGGCGTCGGCAAGGGGCGGACGCCGCTCCGGTGGCACCTGCGGTCGCCACTCGGTCACCGGCACGATGCCGGGCTCAGCCAGCTCCAGACCGGTGAAGAAGCGGGCGAACTCGGCGCGGTCGCGGGGAACGGCGTCCTGCTTCATCCGGCCGGAGGCGAACTCGGCGTACATCCGCTCGACGATCTCGGTGGGGATGTGGTCGGTGGTGAAGTGGGTCAGCGCGAGCCAACTGCCTGACGGCAGCGCGTCGAGCAGCCGGGCGACGTGCTCGTGTGGGCGGTCGTCGTCGGTCAGGAAGTGCGTCACGGCGATCAGCACCAGGCCCACCGGCTGGGACAGGTCCAGTGTGGTGCGCAGCTGCGGGTCGGCGAGGATCTTGTCCGGGTCGCGCAGGTCGGCGTCCAGGTAGGCGGTGGCTCCGGCCGGGCCGCTGGTCAGCAGCGCTCGGGCGTGGACCAGCACCATCGGATCGTTGTCGACGTAGACCACCCGGGAGTCGGGGGCGACGGACTGGGCCACCTCATGGGTGTTGTCAGCGCTCGGGATGCCGGTGCCGATGTCGAGGAACTGCCGGACGCCGACCTCCTCGGCGAGGAACCGGACGGCCCGGCCGAGGAAGGCCCGGTTCTCCCGCGCGAGCGTGCGGACCCCTGGGTAGACGGTCGCGATCTGGTCGCCGGACTCCCGGTCGACGGCGAAGTTGTCCTTGCCGCCGAGCCAGTAGTTGTAGCGGCGAGCCGGATGCACGGTCGTGGTGTCGATCCGGTCAGCACCCCGGCCATCGGGCAATTCCGACGTGGACGACACCGTCACGAGACCTCCCCAGGTCGACGGGACACACCGCATCCATGGCGTCACCGGACGTGTCCAGAGGGACATCCTAAGCCGTACCCACGGGCCTGCGGGGCCCGCCGGCGCGCGGACGCCGCAGGGGCGGGAAACCGCTTACCAGAGGGCTATTGACGGTCGTCACTGGCTGTCAGTACCGTGATGCGGGCAGCGAGAAAGCGCTTTCCGACCCCTCACCGTCCGACAGGGAGCGCCCCCATGCCCCGACACCTCCGTGCGTTCTGCCTGATCCTGCTCGCCATCGCCACAGTGGTGAGCACCACCGCCCTGCCCGCCGAGGCCGCCCCGCGCTTCCGGGTGTTGGTCTTCTCCAAGATCACCAACTTCTACCACGACTCGATCCCGGCCGGCATCGCCGCGATCCAACAGCTCGGCGCCGCCCACAACTTCGAGGTCGTCGCCACCACCGACGCGGCGGCCTTCACCGACGCCAACCTCGCCACCTTCGACGCTCTCGTGTTCAACAACACCAACAGCCTCCCGACCTCGGGCGACCTGCTCAACGCCAGCCAGCGGGCCGCGTTGCAGACGTTCATCCGCAACGGCGGTGGTTGGGCCGGCCTGCACGCCGCCTCCGCCAGCGAACGTGACTGGCAGTGGTACGAGGGCCTGGTCGGCACGATCTTCGACTACCACCCCGACTTCTCGTCCACCGGCGGGACCTTTCCCGGGCGGGTCAAGGTGCTCGACCGGGCGCACCCCTCCACGCGCAACCTGCCGGAGCTCTGGGAGCAGAGCGAGGAGTGGTACAACTGGCGGACCAACCCGACCGGCAACGTGCACACCCTCGCCCAGATCAAGGTGCGCGACGGGATCAACGGCCTGGACGAGGGCGTCGACCACGCGTACTCCTGGTGTCAGCCCTACGACGGCGGCCGGTCCTGGTTCACCGCCGGTGGGCACGCCAGCTCGCAGTTCAGCAGCGCGACCTTCCTGGAGCACCTGCGCTACGGCATCGAGTGGGCGGCCGGCGCGGTCGCCGGTGACTGCTCGGCCACCAAGACCAGCAACTTCGAACGGGTGGGGCTGGTCACCGAGAACCTGGCCGACCCGTTCGAGCTGGCCGTCGGCCCGGACCGGAAGGTCTACTACATCCAACGCACCGGCGCGCTGAAGGTGGTCAACTCCGACACCCTGCAGGTCACCACGCTGCTGGACTTCGCGTACACCTCGGCGATGACCGACCAGTCCGACGGGCTGCTCGGGATGACCCTGGACCGCAACTTCGCCAGCAACGGCTGGGTCTACCTGCTCTGGTCGGACAAGACCCTCAAACAGCTCAACCTGTCCCGGTTCACGGTCGCCAACAACAGCGTCGCGCTCTCCTCGGAGAAGCGTCTGCTGACCGTCCCCACCTATCGGGGAGAGGGCCGGGCCAACTCGCACATGGGCGGGTCGCTGGCCATGGACACGGCGGGACGGCTCTACGCGGCGATCGGTGACAACACCGACCCCTTCGCCTCCAGCGGCTACACCCCGGTCGACGAACGCTCCGGCCGCGCCGCCTGGGACGCCCAGGGCACGGCCGGCAACACCAACGACCTACGCGGCAAGATCCTGCGGATCACCCCACAATCCGACGGTACGTACACAGTGCCCAGCGGCAACCTCTTCCCGGCCGGCACCGCGAGGACCCGGCCGGAGATCTACGCGATGGGCATGCGCAACCCGTTCCGGATCACCGTCGAGCCGCAGACCAACGCGGTGCTGGTGGCCGACTACGGTCCGGACGCCCGCGCCGCCGACCCCAACCGCGGTCCGGAGGGGACTGTCGAGTTCAACCGGATCACCAGCGCCGGCAACTTCGGTTGGCCGTACTGCGTGGGCAACAACATTCCGTTCAACGACTACAACTTCGCCACCAACACCTCGGGGGCGAAGTTCAACTGCGCCGCACCGGTGAACAACTCACCCAACAACACCGGCCTGACCACCCTGCCGGCGGCGAAGTCCGCGCTGGTCTGGTACGCGTACTCCGCCTCGACCCAGTTCCCGGAGCTGGGCACCGGTGGTGGCGGGCCGATGAGCGGCCCGGTCTACGACTACGACCCGACCAATACCCGCACCACGAAGTTCCCCGAGTACTTCGATGGCAAGTGGATCACCTATGAGCTGACCCGCAGATGGTTCAAGACGCTGTCGATCCACAAGACGGCGCAGACCTTCAGCAACGCGCGCTTCGGCCCGACCGCCGTTGGTGACCTCCAGTCGATCAACGGGATCTTCGGCAACATGAGCTGGATCCAGCCCTTCGAGGCGGAGTTCGGCCCGGACGGTTCGCTCTACGTCATCGACTTCGGCGAGGGCACCGGCAGCGGTCGCGGCGGCAGCAACGCCGGCGCGGGCATCTACCGGATCGACTACGTCGCCAACGGACGGCCACCGACCGCGAAGATCGCCGCCAGCCCGGACAGCGGACGTACGCCCCTCGCCGTGACCTTCTCCTCCGCCGGGTCGTCCGCCGGTGACGGGTCGGCGCTCAGCTACGCCTGGGACTTCACCAACGACGGCAGCACCGACTCCACCGCCGCCAACCCGAGCCACACCTACTCGACGGCCGGAAAGCACACCGCCCGGCTGACCGTGCGCAACAGCGGCAACGGGTTGACCGCCACCGCTGTCACCGACGTGGTGGTCGGCAACACCCGGCCGACGGTCACCATCACCGTGCCCGACGGCGGGTTCTTCGACTTCGGTGACAAGATCCCGTACACGGTGACGGTCACCGACCCGGAGGAGACCACCATCGACTGCGCCAAGGTGACGGTGCAGACGCAGCTCGGCCACGACTCGCACGCCCACCCGCTGGACGTCTACACCGGCTGCTCCGGGCTGCTCGCCACCGAGGCGGACGCCGGTGACGGCCACGGGCCGGGGCAGAACCTCTACACCCTGATCACCGCGCAGTACACCGACGGTGGCGCGGCCGGCGGCGTACCGGCCCTGACCGGCTCGACCCGCGTGCAGTTGCAGCCCAAGAGCAAGGAGGCCGAGCACTTCAGCGCCCAGTCCGGCGTCACGGTCAACGACCGGGCCACCGCCCGCGCCGGCAAGCGGCTCGGCGAGGTCGACCACAACGACTGGGTGGCGTTCGGGCCCGCGGACCTGCGCAACGTCGGCTCGGTGACGCTCGGGGTGACCAACGGCGGGCTCGGCGGCACCATCGAACTTCGCACCGGCTCGCCCACCGGCACGCTGATCGGCACGGCCACCATCGGCTCCACCGGCGGGTGGGACAACCTGGTCTCCCCCACCGTCACGCTGACCAACAAGCCCACCGGCACGAGCACCCTGTACGCGAAGTTCGTCAACGCCGCCCAGGTCGGTGGCACCCCGGACCTGATGGCCCTGGACTGGCTACGGTTCAACGGCGCCGGGGTCAAACAGGAACCGGGCGGGACGTTGTCGCTGGGCGCCAGCCCGACCGGCGGCGCCGCGCCGCTGACCACCACGCTCACCGCCACGGCGACGGCGCCGTCCGGGCAGAGCATCACCGACTACGCGTGGGACTTCGGCGACAACAGCGCCGTCACGCACGGAGCGACACTACGGTCGACGGCGCACAGCTACCCCCGCAAGGGGACCTTCACCGCCCGGGTGACGGTCACCTACACCAGCGGGGAGACCCGCTCGCTCAACCTGACCATCACGGTCAGCTGACCCCGGTAGCCGGCGGGCGGGAGCGTCCCGCCCGTCGGCGCCACCAAGCAGGCCTCGCTCGCCGTGCCGCTCATCGGCCGGCCGATTCCAGGGCTGATCGCCGGTTACGCCCTCGACGGGGGTGCTTCTTGCGGACGCAGTGCGGTCAGGAGGCTGTCGAGTTGACCCCAGGCCCGCGCGCTGGCGATGGGGTCGATGTAATCCCTGGACTCGATGATGAGCCCGTCGCGGATACGCATCACGAAGACGCAGGGCACCGTGAACGCCTCACCCGTCTCGGTTACCCGCCCCTGATAGGCGAACTCGGCGACGATCACCTCCGGGTCCGCAGTCTCATGAACTGTCACGTCGACTGGCTTACGGACCAGCGTCCGGGCGACCGGAGGCGGCGAGGTGAAGTGCTCGTGCAACTCGTTGCGGCTCCGCAGCGGCGGCGGGTTGAGCGGGTGGAACGGATGCGTCACGTGGGTCTGTTCGGCGTACAGGTCGGCCAGGTCGTCGTACGGACCGTCGCAGACACCGTTCACCAGTCGGAGGAAAGTTTCACGTGGGCTGCTCATCCCGGGCTTCCTTCGCGATCGGTAGATGTCACCTGAGCCACGCCGAGGGCTGTCTCCGGGTGGCTGGTACCCCAACGACGGCACCCTACTGACCTCAGCCTCGATCTGACTGTCCCCAAGCGCTTCCCTCGCCCGTATCCACTGCATCGTCACCGACGGAGGCGCGTGTCGTACCTGTGTGTGAGGCTACGAGGCATGGCGACTTTCGTTCTGATCCACGGCGGTGGGGGCAGCGCCTGGGACTGGCATCTCCTTGTCCCCGAGCTGACCAGCCGGGGCCACGACGTGGTGGTTCCGGAACTGCCGATCGAGGACAGATCCGCGGGGTTCGCCGAGTTCTGCCGGACGGTCGTCGACGCGATCGGCGACCGGAGCGACCTCGTGGTCGTCGGGCACTCGTACGGTGCGTTCACCGCGCCGCTCATTGCCGACAAGCTGCCGGTACGGCTGCTCGTCCTGCTCACACCGATGGTCCCCAGACCTGGCGAGAGGCCCGGTGACTGGTGGGCCAACACCGGTTACCGCAGCGCCGAAGGGCTCACTGAGGAGCAGCAGTTCTTCAACGGTGTCCCGGCCGAGATCATCGCGGAGGCAGCATCACACAGCCGGGGCCAGGTCAGCGCGGAGGGCGACGAGCCGTGGCCCCTGGACGCCTGGCCAGACGTGCCGACGACGGTGCTCCTCGCACGCGAGGACCGGTTCTTCCCGGCGGACTTCCAGCGCCGGGTTGCCGCCGACCGACTCGGCGTCGTTCCGGACGAGATCGACGGCGGCCACTGCGTGCCGCTCAGCCACCCGAAGCAACTCGCCGACCGCCTGACCGCGTACCCGCTGACCTGACGGCGTGACCACGGCCGTGCCGTTTTGGAAGCGACGGTGGGGCGGTGCACGTCGGCACCGCCCCCACGCCTGGATGAACGGTTACTGCCAGGAACTCTGTTGGGTGTAGACGAGGTTGCCGGGGACCACAGTGCCGTTGGTGCTGTACTCGGTGTACGCCCAGAAGTCGCCATCGGCCAGCGGCTTGTTCGGCTTCAGCGTGAAGTTGAAGCCCTGACCGCGCTCCGAGGTGGAGGGCAGCGTGAGGGTGGCACCCGAATACGTGGCGTTACGGCCGATGATGGCGTGACTCAGGTCGAAGTCGACGACCGGAGCACCGGGGTACTGGGCGAACACGTACGCGGTGTAGCGCCCCGGCTCGGGCAGGAACTTGTACGCCTGCTCGGCGCTGGTCCAGTACCTGTCACTGCTGTAGACGAGGGTGTCGCCCCTGTACAGGTAGAGATCGAGGTTCGTGTTCGGATCAGCGGTGTTGGCCTCGACGACGATGCCGGCGGTGTTCGCCGGCACCGTGAAGTCGACCTTCTTCACACCGGTGGCGCTCGGGTCGAACACGCCCCCGTAGACGCCGGCCGGCATCGAGTACGACGTGCGCCGCATCGGCGTGTAACCGGTGCTGCGACCGACGAGCGGGCCGGTGAAGCCCGGCTGGACCATGCCGAACGCGCCGTTGGTCATCCGGGCGAACTCCTCGCCGTCATCCGCGTACGGCCGGGCCGCGATGCCCCACGGACGGGCAGCGACCGGAATCCGGACGCTGTGGGCCTTACCCTGCCAGGTGATCGACCCGGTCACGTACCGGTCCCACGGCGCGCTGCCTCGACGCAACGTGATGGTGACCGTCGCGGACTTGCCGGGGGCCAGGGTCACCGATGCCGGCGACACGGTGACCTTCATGCCGGGCAGACCGGACACCGACGAACGGTAGGTCTCCCGCTCCTTGCCCACATTGGTCAGGGTGCGGGTGAGGCTCACCGGGCGGGTCCCGTCGTACTCGCGCAACGAGATGGCCGGCAGGTTGAGTGCCTTTCCGTCGGGTTCGGTCGTCTCGCTGAACTCGATCAGCTCGGCCGCTGTGGGCTCGATGACCAGTCCCGGGTCGGTGGCCCGGGGCAGGTTGATGAAGCCGCTGCCCTGCTCCAGGGGGCTGCTGGTGCCGACGGTGTCGGTGGCGGTGGTGCGCAGCGCGGAGGCGACCGCGCCGGGTGACCAGTCCGGGTGCGTGGCGCGCAGGATCGCCGCCGCCCCGGCCACGTACGGCGAGGCCATCGAGGTGCCGGAGTACGCGTCGTACTGTCGCCCGAAGTTGCCGGCCGGTGAGACCGCGGCGATGATGTTCGATCCGGGCGCGACCAGGTCCGGCTTGAAGACGCCGAGGGTCACCTTGTCCGGGCCGGTGGAGGAGAAGTCGGCCACGCTCGGGATGCCGGGGACGCTGGAGCCGTCGCCGCCGGTGCGCAACGACACTGTCGCGTCGGTGGGGTGGCGCATCAGGTAGTTGAACAGCGTGCCGGCCTGCTTCTCGGTCGGCAGGTAGACCACCGGGAAGTTGAAGATGGAGTTGATCCGGTAGTTGCCGACCGGGTCGAACACCACCATCGCCGCCCCGCCCTTGGCCTTGATCTCGGCGGCGGAGCCGAACATGTCGGACAACGCGCAGGCGACGACCTTACCCTTGATCTTGGCGGGGTCCAGGCTTCCGGGCTCGCAGTAGACCGCGCCCAGATCCGGCGAGCCGGCCTGGTCGCCGAAGACCAGCGGCCGTGCGCCTCCGCCGGGCAGGGCGTCCAACGAGCCGCCGACCAGCTTGGTGCCGTCGCCCAGCTTGGCGGTGGCCTCGTCGAGCTTGGTCACCGCCGCGCCGACAGTGGTCACCCAGGGCGCGGCGTTGCTGATGGCTCCACTGACGATGCCGGTGTTGCCGGCCGACGCCGCGACGAAGACCCCGGCCAGCGAGGCGTTGAGGAACGCCACGCCGATGGGGGTGTTGGCCTCCCAGTCGCCGAGGTCGGAACCGATCGAGAAGTTCAGCACCTGCACGCCGTCGGCGACGGCCGCGTCGATTCCGGCGATGATGTCGGCGTCGTAGCCCATGCCACCCCAGAGCACCTTGTAGACGGCGAGCTGGGCATCCGGCGCCACCCCGGAGACGGGGCCGTAGCGGCGACCGTCGATCGTGACGTTCGCGATGGGCAGGCCGGCCGCAGTGGAGGCGGTGTGGGTGCCGTGCCCGGACGCGTCGCGGGGGGACAGGAACTCGCCCTCAGGCACCGAGCCACCGCCGGCGAGCCACGAGTCGGCGAAGTACCGGGCACCGACGATCTTGCCGTTGCAGTGCGCGGCCACGAAGGCCACACCGGTCTGGCAGGTGCCGCGCCAGTTCGCGGGAGCGGGCATCGTCTTGGCGAACGACGCGCTCTCCGGCCAGATTCCGGTGTCCAGGACGCCGATCACCATGCCCGCGCCGGGGCCGGGCTTGGCCGGCCGACCGGGACGGTCCGTCGGCGCCGACTGGTCCGCGCCACCGGGGGTGACGGGCGTCGGGTTGTCGGCGGTCGCCGTGCTCGCGGTGGGCGGCGCGGAGGGGGTGCCGAGGGCCCGGGAGGCGGTGACGGCGCGGACGCGCTTGTCCGCCCGCAACATGTTCACCTGCTGGGTGGTCAGCTTCGCCGAAAATCCGTTGAAGGCGGTGGTGTAGACGGCGTTGACAGTGACCCCGGCCGCGGCGGCGACGGCGCCCCGCTGCGTGTCGAGGTGCCGGCGGTACGCCTGCGACGGCGTGGACGTCACGTCCAGCCGGTTGCCCGCCGCCGGGCGGGTCCGCGCCAGACCGGACACCCCACCGGTGTACGTGGTCAGCGGGTCCTCGGCCAACTCGACGACGTACATGCCGGGGCCGGTCTCGTCGACGGCCGCCTTCGGCGTGGCCGCACGGTTGCCGCCGGGTCGGCGGTCGGCCCCGTCGGTCAGGGTGACCGACTTGTCGGACCCGGCGGTGAAGTAGCCGGCGCCACTGCCGTTAGCCGGCGACCCCGAGGGTGCCGCCAACGCCGTTCCCGCGACACCGGTGGTACCGGTGATCAGGGCGACGACCAGCGTAGGTATCGCCAGTCTTCGCAGCCTGTTTCCGCTCGTGCCTGTAGCCACGAGGCTCCTTTCGGTTGCTCCCTTGTGGAGCTGTTCATCGATCGCGACCCGCTCATGGGAGCGCTCCCCCACCTAAGCCGCCGATGGTTAATCGATGGTTTGCGCGGTGTTACGGATCGCCGGTGCGTATAAGATCACGTTCTGCCGGCCGCGCCTAGATCATGTTTTTCCGGACGCCGTGGGAGCAGGGCATACACCCCGGTCAGGGCAAGTCCGAGCCGCAGCGCCATCGGCACCCCGACGGCCGCCCCAAGGCCTGTTCCCCACAAGAACTGGCCTCATGAAAGGCCTTAGTCGGACAGGCCCGCCGGCACGGGCACCTCGAGGTACGCCAGGAGGGCGGCGACCTCACGGTCGAGTTCCCGGCCCACCTCGTGGATCGCGTCCACTCCCAACGAGCCGAACGCGTGACTGGGTTGCTCGATGACGAACCGCGCTCCGCCGTCGGGTCGGTCGCTGATCAACGTGCGCAGGGGCGCGTACAGCATGACCGTCGGGTCGTACCGGAACATCCGCTCGGCCGTGGTGTGGTTGCCCATCAGGTATTCGACGCAGTGCCTGGTGTCGCCCGCGAGGTTCATCATCGGTCGCAGGTCCGCGCTCCATCGGGCTCCCTCTCTACCTGGCGGGCGAGTTCCCCGAACCTAACAGCAAGAGTCCGAAATGCGAGTTTAGTATCTACATACTACTGATCTGACCGGGGACGGGGTGACTGGTGAACGGCGCGGAAGCACTGCTGCGGACGCTCGTCGACGGCGGCGTCGAGGTGCTCTTCACGAACCCCGGCACCACCGAGCTGCACCTGGTCGGGGCACTGGAGGCGGTTCCCGAGCTGCACGGCGTGCTCGCTCTCTTCGAGGGCGTGGTCAGCGGCGCGGCCGACGGTTACGCCCGGATCGCGGGTAAGCCCGCCGCGACGCTGCTGCACCTCGGGCCCGGACTCGCGTACGGCCTGACGAACCTGCACAACAGCCGCCGCGCCAACTCGCCGGTGGTGAACATCGTCGGTGACCACGCGACGTTCCACACCGCCTTCGATCCACCGTTGAACTCCGACATCGCCGCGCTGGCGGGATGGCTACGCGGCCCCGTCCGCCGCCCCGAGGACGCAGCCGGTGCCGGCCCGGACGCCGCCGCCGCGCTCGCCGCCGTCCTGGAGCCACCCGGGCAGATCGCCACCGTGATCATGCCGGCGGACGTGTCCTGGTCCGAGGGAGGTGCGGCCGGCACACCCGTGCGGCCCCGGCCGGCGCCGACGGTCGATCAGGAGACGATCAACCAGGTCGCGGAGGCTCTTCGAAGCGGCGAGACGACCGCACTGGTGATCGGCGGACCGGCTCTACGGGAGGCCGGCCTGCTGGCAGCGGGCCGCATCGCCGCGGCGACCGGTGCACGGGTCTTCCAGGAGCTCTACTCCAACCGGGTCGAACGAGGGGCGGGCCTACCCGCGTTCCCCCGGCTCGGCTTCTATCCCGACCAGGTGCTCGACCAACTGCACGGGGCGCGGCACGTCATCGTCGCGGGCACCAAGGCACCGGTCTCGTTCTTCGCCTACCCCGACCAGCCGAGCCTCCTCGTGCCCGACGGGGCCCGGACGCATGTCCTGGCCGAGGTCGGTCAGGACGCCGTCGCCGCGCTGGTCCGGCTCGCCGACCTGGTGGCACCGGACGCGGCGGCCCAGGTCACCGACCCGCACCCGCCGGCCCTACCCACCGGCGCACTCACCCTGCAGAACTGGGCCGACATCATCGCGGCGCTGCTACCCGAACGGGCCATCATCATCGACGAGTCCGTGAGTTCCGGCACCACCCTCGCCGCCGCCACCGCCGGCGCTCCCCGACACGACGTGCTGATGCAGACCGGTGGCGCCATGGGCGACGGTCTGCCCCTGGCCGTCGGCGCCGCCGTCGCCGCACCCGACCGACCGGTGGTGGCGCTGGTGGCCGACGGCTGCGTGATGTACACCGCCACCGCGCTCTGGACCCAGGTACGCGAGCGGTTGAACATCACCAACGTGATCCTCAACAACCACGGGTACGCGATCCTGCGCCAGGAGTGGAGCTATTTCAGCAAGCAGCCGGGCCCGGCCAACCCCGACGCCAATCCACTGTTCGACCTGACCAACCCTCAGATCGACTTCGTGGGACTGGCCAACGCGTTCGGGATGCCCGCCACCCGCGCCAGCACCGCCGAGGAACTCGCGGAGCAGTTCTCCGCGGCGCTGAACCAGCCGGGCCCGCACCTCATCGATGCCACCATCCCCGCTGCGGCCTAGGCGACGCCTCCCTGGCGCCGCCAGAGCACCGTGCACGCCGCGGCCAGGGCCAGCCCGAGCAGCGGGGCGACACCCACCCCGGCGAGCGTGCAGGCCACCGCGAGCAGCGCCGGCGGCATCCAGCACCAGGCGGGCACGGTACGCGGGACACGACCGCGCCGACGGGCCGCTGCTTCCACCGCCATCGGCACCACCAGCACCGGCAACGCGGCGGCCAGCAGGGTCAGCCAGGGCAGCACCAGACGGTCGAACCGCGCCACCGCCAGCATCCCCCCGAGCACCGCGACGAGCAGCATCGCCGCCCGCGCCGGCACGCGGGGAGCCAGGCCACGCAACGCCAGGGAACCGGAGTACGTGGTGGTCAGCGCCGCCGCGAAGACCGCCACCGCGACGAACAGATTCGCGTACGCGGCCAGCCCCGAGCCGGCGGCGAGCAGCGCGACCACGTCGGCCGAGCCGGTCCGCAGCCACAGGCCGGCCCCGGCCAGCACCCCGAGCAGCGCCGGCCCGACCAGCAGCCCCACGCACCAGGCCAGGTCCCGCCTTCGGGAAAGGCCCACGCTGAAGTCCGGTGCGCGCAGCGCGAACACGGCCGCGTACCCGATCAGCGCGGCGGCGTCGGCGAGCCCGCCGCCGGTGGGGCGGACCGGCGCACCGGGTGGTGGAAGCACCGTCAGGCACCAGCCGACCAGCACCACCGCGCTGAGCGTGGTGACCACCGCGACCCGGTTACCGAGCCGGGCCGGCGCCCAGGAGACGGCGAGGACCGCCACCTCCAGCAGCGCCGGCCCGGCCCAGCCGGGCAGGTGGGTCAGCGCGGCCAGCGAGGCCCCGCCGAGCCCGACGTTGAACCCGTTCCACCCGACCATCGACACGGCCAGCACCGCCGCCAGCAGCAGCCGCGAGGTGTCCCCCAGGTACGCGGGAAGCACCGCGGTCAACGTCCCGCCGTCGCCGAGCGGCCGGCGCAGCCCGATCAGGCCCTGCCCCCAGAGCAGGGCCGCCATCAGCGCCCCGCCGACCAGCAGCCCGGCCACCGGCACCGCGCCACCGTGTCGGGCGGCCATCGCCGCCCCGAGGACCAGCGTGGCGGGCGCGGTGCCGATGCCCAGCCACGCGCCGACCGCCGCCGGCCACCGCCGTTCGGGGCTGTCAGGCAACGTGGCGCAGGTAGCCGGCGATCGCGGCGTCGAGCACCTCCGGGCCCGGACGTGCCCACACCTCGGCGGAGAAGACCTCCACCTCGATCGGGCCGACGTAGCCGGCCGCGTCCACCGCCTCGCGAAGCCGACGCAGCTCGATGCAGCCGTCGCCGGGCAATGCCCGGCCGAGCAGCACCCCCTCCGGCAGCGGGGTCACCCAGTCGCACACCTGGAACGCGGCGATCCACTCGCCCGCCCGCGCGATCTGCGCGTACACCGTGTCGTCCCACCAGACGTGGTACGCGTCGACCACCACGCCGACCACCGCCGGGTCGAACCGCTCGGCGATGTCCAACGCCTGGCCGAGGGTGACGATCACGCACCGGTCGGCGGCGAACATCGGGTGCAGCGGCTCGATGGCCAGCCGTACCCCGGCCGCCTCGGCGTGCGGTGCCAGCTCGCCGATCGCGTCGGCGACCCGACGCCGTGCGCCGTCGACGTCCCGGCTGCCGACCGGCAGCCCACCGGAGACCAGCACCAGCTCCGGGGCGCCCAGGACGGCGGCTTCCTCGATGGCCCGCAGGTTCTCCGCGCGCCAGTCGTCGGCGGAGAAGAAGCCACCCCGGCACAGCGACGTGACGGCGAGGCCGGCGTCGCGGACCAGTTTCGCCGATCGGGCCAACCCGTACCCGGCAACCGGCTCCCGCCACAGGCCGATGCCCGGCACGCCGGCCGCCACGCACCCGGCCACCACCTCGGGCAACGGCCAGCGCTGGGCGGTCGCCTGGTTGAACGAGAACCGCCGCAGCGCCTCGTCGCCACCCCGCGGCGCTGCCGCACCCGCGAACCCGGCGCTCACTGCGCCACCCCCGCCACTGTGAACAGCGCTCGGGCGCGGGCGGCGGCCAGGTCGGCGTCGGGCAGCAGCCCGGCCGCGTCGGCCAGGGTGAGCAGAGTGGCCAGGTGCGCCGGGGACCGGCCGGACTGCGCGCCACCGACCATCGTGAAATGGTCCTGGTGCCCGGCCAGCCAGGCCAGGAACACGATCCCCGTCTTGTAGTGCCAGGTCGGTGCCGCGAACAGGTGCCGGGCCAGGGGCACTGTGGGCCCGAAGATCTCGTCGTACGCCGTCAGGTCCCCCCGGTCCAGTGCCGCCAACGCGGCGGCGGCGGCCGGCGCGATGGCCGCGAACACCCCGAGCAGCGCGTCGGAGTGACCCACCTCGTCACCCCGGATCAGCTCCGGGTAGTGGAAGTCGTCACCGGTGTAGAGGCGTACCCCGGCCGGCAGGCGGCGGCGCAACGCGACTTCCCGGTCGGCGTCCAGGAGCGACACCTTGATGCCATCCACCGTGGACTGGTGCGCTTTGATCAGCTCGATCACCGTGTCGGCGGCCAGGTCCAGGTCGACCGCGCCCCAGTAGCCGGTCAACGCCGGGTCGAACATCGGACCCAGCCAGTGCAGCACCACCGGTTCGTCGGCGGCGCTGAGCAACTCGTCGTACACCCGCAGGTAGTCCTCCGGGCCGCGTGCGGCGGCGGCGAGGTGCCGGCTGCACATCAGCACCGGTCGGGCGCCGGCGGCGCGGACGTCGTCGAGCTGCTCGGTGTACGCGGCGGTGACCGCCGCCAGGGTGGCCGGGCCGGCGGGCAGCTGGTCGGTGTTGACCCCGGCGACGATCCGCCCGCCGACCGCACGGGCCTCGGCGGCGCTGCGCCGGATCAGCTCCCGGGTCGCCGGATAGTCCAGCCCCATTCCCCGCTGGGCGGTGTCCATCGCCTCGGCGACCCCGAGCCCGTACGACCAGAGATGCCGCCGGAAGGCGAGGGTGGTGTCCCAGTCCACCGCCGCCGGGGCACCCGGCACGTTCTCCGCCCCCGGGTCGGCGACCACGTGCGCGGCGGCGTACGCGATCCGGCTGGTCGCCGGCGCGTCCGGTCGGGCGAAGCCGCCACCCCCGGCCAGCCGGTGCCGCCGTCCACCGGGCAACACCACCTCGGCGGTCATGAGCGCAGCTCCGGCACCTCGACACGCGCACCCTCGCGGGCCGAGCGCAGCCCCAGCTCGGCGAGCTGCACGCCGCGCGCGCCGGCCAGGAAGTCCCACCGGAACGGCTCTCCGGCCACCACGTGCCGCAGGTACGCCTCCCACTGCACCTTGAAGCCGTTGTCGAACTCCTCGTTGTCGGGCACCTCGGCCCACTGGGCGCGGAAGTCCTCGGTGGCCGGCAGGTCCGGGTTCCACACCGGCTTCGGGGTGAGGGCCCGGTGCTGCACCCGGCAGTTGCGCAGGCCGGCGATCGCGCTGCCCTCGGTGCCGTCGACCTGGAACTCCACCAGCTCGTCGCGGTACACCCGCACGGCCCACGAGGAGTTGATCTGCGCGATCACCCCGCTGTCGAGTTCGAAGATGCCGTACGCGGCGTCGTCGGCGGTGGCCGCGTACGGGTGATTAGCCTCGTCGACCCGTTCGGGCACGTGGGTGGCGGTCACGCAGGAGACGGCGGTGACCCGGCCGAACAGCTCCTCCAGCACGTAGTGCCAGTGCGGGAACATGTCGACCACGATGCCGCCGCCGTCCTCGGTCCGGTAGTTCCACGACGGCCGCTGAGCGGGCTGCCAGTCGCCCTCGAAGACCCAGTACCCGAACTCGCCGCGCACCGAGAGGATCCGACCGAAGAAGCCGCCGTCGATGAGGCGCTTGAGCTTGCGCAGACCGGGCAGGAAGAGCTTGTCCTGCACGACACCGGTGCGGACGCCGGCCGCGTCCGCCGCCCGGGCCAGGTCGAGGGCCGCCGCGGTGTCCTCGGCGAGAGGCTTCTCCGTGTAGATGTGCTTGCCGGCCTCGATGGCCTGCCGGATCGCCTTCTCCCGTTGCTGGGTGACCTGCGCGTCGAAGTAGATCTCGACGTCGTCGCGGGCCAGCGCCGAGGTCAGGTCCGTGGTCCAGTCGGTCAGCCCGTGCCGCTCGGCGAGCTCCCGGAGCTTCGTCTCGTTGCGCCCGACCAGGACCGGTTCCGGCCAGATGGTGGTGCCGTCGGCCAACGCCACACCACCGGATTCGCGGATGGCCAGCAGCGACCGGACGAGGTGCTGCCGGTAGCCCATCCTTCCGGTCACGCCGTTGACGATGATGCCGATCGACCTGCGGGTCATGGTGTTCCTTCCGTCGTGCTGGTCGTGCCGATCCGCGCTCAGTGGTTGGCGGCCGCGCTGCCGAGCAACCCACGCAGGTCGGTGGCGAGCCGGTCGAAGCGGGGATCCGACATCACCTGCGCGTAGTCGCGGTGCGCCGGCAGCTCGACCGGGAAGGTGCGGATGATCCGGCCGGGCCGGGGACTCATCACCACGACCCGGGTGCCGAGGAAGACCGCCTCGGCGATGGAGTGGGTGACCAGCACCACAGTGGTCCCGGTCTCGCGCCAGATCCGGTGCAGTTCGGCGTTCATCTGCTCCCGGGTCAGCGCGTCCAGGGCGCCGAACGGTTCGTCCATGAGCAGCACCGGTGGGGAGTGCAGCAGCGCGCGGCAGAGCGCCACGCGCTGCTGCATGCCGCCGGACAGCTCGTGTGGCAACGCCTTCTCGAAACCGGTGAGGCCGGTCATCTCGATCAGCTCGTCGGCGCGGCGGGCCGCCTGCGCCCGGTCCATGCCGCGCATCTCGGCCTGGAGCAGGATGTTGGCTCGGGCGCCGCGCCACTCCAGCAACGCGGCCTTCTGGAAGACGAAGCCGATCTCCTTCTGCGGGCCGCGTACCGGGCGCTTCAACAGGGACACGTCACCGCTGGTCGGCTTGACCAACCCCGCGACGATCTTGAGGAGGGTGGACTTGCCGCAGCCGGACGGGCCGACGATCGTGACGAACTCGCCCGGCTCGATGTCCAGCGACACGTCGTCCAACGCGATGGTCTGCGTCCGTCGGGTGGTGAACCGGACGGTCAGCCCGGACATCCCGATGGCGGTGCCGGTGGCTGCCGGCGCGGCGGTCACCGGGTCACCCCTGCGCCGCGTACGAGGAGTCCCAGTACGCGTTGGGCGCTCCGGGGTCCTTCAGCTCGGCGTAGCGGGACATCAGGTCGATGGTCTCGCTCCACTGGGCCTCGGTGTTCACCCCGGGCGGGCCGTCCGCGCCGATCAGCGGCATGTTGAGCGTGAGCTGCTTGGTGAGCACCTCGGGCGCCGGCTCGTTCTCGGCCAGGGCCGTCATCGCGCTCACCGCGCCGGCCGGGTCCCGGGCGGCGTCGGCCCAGGACTTCTGGGTGGCCTTGACGAACTTGCGGACCAGCTCCGGGTCCTTCTGCAGGGTCTGGGTGTTGGCGATCAGGCCGGTGCCGAGCAGGTTCATTCCGTAGTCGGCGAAGAGCAGCACGTCGACCTTCTTGCCGGTCTTGCTCTCGATCGTGGGCGCCTGGTCGTGGAAGAAGCCCATGATCGCGTCGACCTTGCCCTCGGCCAGGGCGGCGATCTTGCCGGCGGCGTCGACGTTGACCACCTTGACGTCGTCCTTCTTGAGGCCGTTCTTCTCCAGCCAGGCCGGGAAGGTCGCGTAGAGGGCGTCGCCGGGGGTGCCGCCGACGGTCTTGCCCTTGAGGTCGGCCGGGGTCTTGATGTTCTCCTCGGTGAAGAACTCCACCGAGGAGGGTCCCTTCTCCAGGTACGCCCCGAGGCTGCGCACCGGCATGCCGCTGGCCACCGACTTCAGCAGCACCGGGCTGTCGGCCCACCCGAAGTCGGTCTGCTTCTGGGCGACCTGCTTGACGGTGTTGCCCGAGCCGTTGCCGGGCAGGATCTTCAGGTCGATGCCCTCGGCGGAGTAGTAACCCTTCTGCAGGCCGTAGTAGAAGGGCGCGTGCTCGCCGTAGGGCACCCAGTTGAGGGTGAGGGTGACCTGCTTCTTGCCGTCCGCGCCGGTCTTGCCGGCGGGGTCGTCCCCACCGCAGCCGGTGAGGGCGAGGAGCAGGGCGGCGGTGGCCAGGACGGTGGTGGCGGTGCGTTTCATCGGTGCCTCCGTGATGGGGTCGGTCAGGAGGTGGTGAGGGACACGCCGGCCCGGCGGCTGGCGTGCCACGGAATGAGCAGTGCCTCGGCGATCTCGACCAGGACGAACAGGACGATGCCGATGGCGGACATCAGGATCAGGTCGGCGAACAGCAGTGGGGCGTCGAGGTTGCCGTTTGCCAGCAACAGGACGTAGCCGAGCCCTTCGCTGGCGCCGACGAACTCACCGACCACGGCACCGACCACGGCGAGGGTGACGGCCACCTTCAGGCCGGCCATCAGGTGCGGCAACGCGTTCGGGAAGCGGATCTTGCGGAAGGTGCGCCACGGCCCGGCGCCCATCGTGGCGGCGAGGTCGAGCAGCTCCGGGTCGGTGGAGCGCAGGCCGGCCACGCCGGAGATGACCACCGGGAAGAACGCGATGAGCACCGCCAGGATGATCTTCGGAGTGAGGCCGAGGCCGAACCAGACCACCAGCAGCGGCGCGATGGCGATCTTCGGGATGACCTGTGCGAACAGGACGATCGGGTAGAGCGCCTTGTCCAGGGTGCGGGAGTAGGCGATGGCGACAGCGGTGACCAGACCCAACGCGGCGGCGAGCACGAAGCCGAGCACTGTCTCGTAGAGGGTGACCACTGTGTGCCGGGCCAGCTCGGACCACTGGGTGGTCATCGTCTCCCAGACCTGGCCGGGGGTGGGCACCAGGTAGTTCGGGACGTACTCGCGGGCCGCCACGAACCACCAGGCGGCGAAGAAGACCGCGAGCACCAGCGCCGGGCGCCAGAGCGAGTCGGCGAAGGTCACCGCCCGGCGAGCGAGCGTGGGACGTGGTGGTCGGCCGCCGCCGGGTGCCGCTTTCACCACAGTGGATGGATCCGCGCCGTCATGAGCCTGCCGCGCATCGGTGCTGCCGGGCCCGGCAGCGGCAGCTCGCGCACCGCCGGTCAGGTCGGCGGCGGCCTGCCGACCCGCCGTGTCCAAAGAGTTCTCGGTCACGCGGAACCTCCTCGGGGCCCGGCACGACGCCCATGGAACGGGCCGGTCGACGGATCAGGCAAACGCTTTCCTGGAGCGTAGGCGGCCCCCTCACGCCGGGCAAGGCCTTTCCTCGATCTGTTTCCGCCGATGCCTGGCAGCCTTCGGCAGCCGTCCCGAGGGGACGGTCAGCCGGCCGCCGGGTAGGTGTCCAGTAGGCCGCACATGCCCAACCGGCCCCTCTCGACCGGCGCGTCCACCACGTACACCCCAGCGTCGCCCAGGTGTCCCGAGTCCCCTCGCTCCAGGGCGTCGAGCTGAGCGGCGGTGTCGGCGGCGGCGCGGCCCGCGCCGGCCTCCCACCGCTGCCGCCACCGCGTCAGCAACGGCTGGCGCAGGGCTGTCGCGGCGGCGTGGAACGCGGCTAACGCGGCCGGACCACCGGACCGCAGCGCCTGGAAGCCGGTCACCGCCAGATCCCGACGGCGGTACGCGACGCGCACGTCCGCGCCCGGCGCTCCCCCGTCGGGCAACGCCGCCGCCACGGCGTACGCGGCCGGATCGGCCAGCACCTCGGGTGGGAAGGTCAGCACCGCGTCGCCCGCCTCGGGCAGGCCGCTGTTCTGCATCAGGACCACGATGCTCAGCCCGCCGGTGTTGACCAGGCGATGCACGGTGCCCGGCTCGAACCAGACCACCACCCCCGGTCGCAGCGGCGTCTCCCGATAGCCGTCCGTGGTCAGGGTCTGCACCATGCCCTCGCCGTCGGTCACCACGTACCCCTCGGTGCAGCACAGGTGCACGTGCGGGGTGCCGCCGACCAGGCCGTCCGGGGCCACCGTGTCGTAGACGCGCAGCCGGGACACCCCGACCCCGCCGGGCAGTGGTGCCGGCCGGTCACGCATCGAAGTACTCGTCCGTGTCGTCAGCGGCCGGCAGTGACACCAGCAGCACGGTGAGGTCGCCGATGGCCCGGTGCCGGCAGCCCGGCTTGATCAGGAACGCGGACATCGGCCGAGCGGGGTGACGGACGCCGTCCAGCTCGATCTCGCCCTCACCGGCGAGCACGACGTAGTACTCGGTGGCGACCCGGTGGTGGTGGGTCACCGCGTCCTGCACCTGGAGCAGATGCACGCTGGCCTGGCCCTCGCTCTCGGCGATGAAGCCCCGGCGGGTGGTCCCACACGAGCAGCGACGGGCGGTAAGTTCGTCGAGTTGAAGTACCGCGAAGCGATCGGACACGGCCGGGCCTCCCTGCGGGAAAGGGCTTTCTCTGCGGTACGGTGACGCTAGCCGGCACGACGAAACGCCGTCAACAGATCGAGGGGGCGGGCCATGGCGACCCTGTCCGATGTGGCCCGCCGAGCGGGCGTCTCGCCCGCCACCGCCTCCCGCGTCATCAACGGCAGCAGCAAGCCGGTCACCGACGAGCTGCGGGAACGGGTGCTCGCCGCCGTCGCCGAGTTGCAGTACGTGCCGAACGCGCACGCCCAACTGCTGGCCCGCTCGCACCGCAGCGCTGTCGGCGTGATCGTGCACGACGTCTCCGACCCCTACTTCGCGGAGATCACCCGGGGGCTGCAACGGGTCGCCACCGACCAGGGCCGGCTGCTGATGATCTGCAACAGTTACCGGGACCCGGACCGCGAGTTGGAGTACGTGGAGCTGCTGCGCGGGCACCAGGTGGCGGCGCTGATCCTGGCCGGCTCGGGCTACCACGACGAGGCGTTCACCCGGCAGCTCAACGAGAAGCTCGCCGCGTACGAGGCCACCGGCGGGCGGGTGGCGGTGATCGGCCGGCACGAGCACTCCGGCGACGCGGTGATGCCGGACAACCGGACCGGCGGCTACCTCGCCGGGCGGGAGCTGTGCGGGTTGGGACACCGGGCGATCGGCGTGGTCGCCGGCCCGCGCATCCTGACCACCACCACCGACCGGCTCGCCGGCCTCCGGCAGGCCCTCACCGAGCAGGGCCGCGAGCTGCCCGAACGGCGCATCCGTTACGCGGAGTTCGACCGCGACGGTGGCGCGGAGGCCACCGCCCGACTGCTCGACGCCGACCCGGAGCTGACCGCCGTCGTGGCGCTCAACGACTCGATGGCCATCGGCGCGCTCGCCACCCTGCGCGCGCGTGGGATGGCGGTGCCACAGCAGATCTCGGTGCTGGGTTTCGACGACATGCCGATCGCCCGGGACGTGACCCCGGCGCTGACCACAGTGCGACTGCCCCTTGTCGACATGGGTGTGCGGGCGATGTCCCTGGTGCTCGGCGTCGGAGCCCCGACGCCCCGGATCGAGGTGCTCCCCGCCGAGTTGGTCCGCCGCGACACCGCCGGTCCCGTCCCCCGGTCCACCCGCGCCACCGCGGGTTCCGCGCCACGCGCCCGGCGAGGTGACAGGACGTCGTGACCGGTGTCAGCCCGACCCAGCGGCCCCTCACGCGCGCCGACGTGGCGTTCCTGATCGCTGCGTCGTTCGGCCCACACACCCGGGTCCGCGACGCTGGTCCGCTGGCCGGCGGCGGGTACGCGACGGTCTGGTGGGCGCTGCTCGACGACGAGCGTCGGGTGGTGGTGAAGCTGGCTCCGCCGGCCGGAACCCCGCTGCTGCGCTACGAGCGCGGGCTCTGCGCTGCCGAGGAGCGATACTTTCGACTCGTCGCGCAGCGGGCGCCGCAGGTGCCCGTCCCCCCGGTGCTCTGGCGCGGCGCCGACCCGGCGTACGGCGAGTGGTTGGTCACCACGATGCTTTCCGGCCGGTCGCTGTCCGGCCTGGCCGAGGCCGGTGTTGTTGTCGACGACGGCCCGGCGCGCCACGACCTCGGGGTGGCCCTCGCCGCGTTGCACGGGGTGACCGGTGAGCGGTTCGGGTACGACGACGACCGGGCCGGCGGGCCGACCTGGCGGGCGGCGTTCACGGCGATGCTCGACGCGCTCCTGGCTGACGCGGCGGACTGGGACGTCCGACTGCCGGTGACCCCGGAGCAGCTGCACGCGCTGGTGGGGCGGCACGCCGACGTGCTCGACGAGGTACGCCGACCGGCGCTGCTGCACTTCGACTGCTGGGACGGCAACGTGCTGGCGGCACCCGACGCGGACGGCCGGTTGCGGCTGCGCGGCCTGGTGGACGGCGAGCGGTTCCTCTACGGCGACCCGCTGCTGGACCTGGTCTCGCCGCTGCTCTTCCGACGCGTGGAGGACGAGCCGGAGCATCCCCTGCTGCGCGGCTACCAGGCCGGCGCGCCCGAACCGTTGGTGCTGGACGCTTCGGCACGCCGTCGGCTCGGTCTCTACCGGTTGCACCTGTACCTGCTGATGACAGTGGAGATGCCCAGCCGCGGGATGACCGCGCACAGCCATCCCTGGCGGTCCGCCCGGCTGGCGGCCCTGCTCGACGAGGAGCTGGCCGCGCTCGCCTCGGGCTGACGTCCCGGCGCGGGTGGCATCCGGCGCATGATCGGCCGGCGCGGGTGGCGTCCGGCGCATGGCCGGACGCCACCCGCCCGCGGTCAGGGCAGGTCGATCGGGCGCAGTACCCGGTCCACGACGTGCGCGATCTGCCGGTTGCCCTTGTTGACGTCGTAGGAGACGACACGGGCGTCACGGTCGTCGGTGTCGGCGTCTACCAGCCGCACCTGGCGGAAGAAGTACAGGTAGGTGCGCACGTCGACCTCGACGGTCGAGCCGAGCGCGGTGGTCAGGTCCGTGCCGTCGGCCCGGACCGCCGTCTTGCGATCGATGGTGGCGCCCGGGACAACGTGGTAGAGCAGCACCGACTCGACGGTGTCGATGCCCAGCCCGGCCACGGCGGTGAAGGCCGCGCTCTCACTCGGCAACTTCTGGGCCTGCGTGATCTCGCGGACCAACTGCTGGAAGGCCGCGTCGGTGGGGATGAACGCGGTCAGCGCCACGGTGCCGTCGGTGAGCACCTTGACCGGAGAGTTCGGCTTGGCCTCCAGCACGGCCAGCACGGCCGCCGTCAGTACGTCGAAGTCCCGCGAGTTGCGGTCGAAACCGCTGGTGTCCTTCGTGAGCACCGCGGCGAGTGAGTTCGTGCCGAGCGGCTTGGCCTTGCCGGTCGCCTGAGCGGCCGGCACAGCGATGGCCGTGGTGGCCAGCGCGGTGGCCAGGGCGCCCACCGCCATCCGGGCGGCAAGTCGTGCGATCTTCATCAGCGGGCCTTTCGTCGAAGCGACGGATCCGTGACGTCTCGTCACGACCCATGCTTCGCATCGGGTAGGCCGCGTGGATGCACCTGCGGATAAACGGATTGTCCAGGGCTCCGGCCGGGGCCTAACCTCCCCGGGTGCTGATTCGGGAGTTCGTCGACCGGGACTGGTCGCAGGTGTGGCCGATCATCGAGGAGGTGATCCGGGCACAGGAGACGTTCCCCTACGACCCGGCGATGACCGCCGAGCAGTCGTACGGCATGTGGGTCGAGGCGGCGCCGGCGCGGACCGTCGTGGCGGTCGACGGCCAGCGGGTTCTCGGCACCGCGAAGATGGGCGCCAACCGGCCCGGGCCGGGCGCTCACGTGTCCACCGCCAGCTTCATGGTCGCCGCCGACGCCCGGGGCCGGGGCGTCGGCGCCGCGCTGTGCCGCGACGCCCTGACCTGGGCCCGCCGCCAGGGGTACGCCGGCATGCAGTTCAACGCGGTGGTGGAGAGCAACGGTTCGGCGGTGCGGTTGTATCGGCGGGAGGGCTTCGAGGTGGTCGGCACCGTGCCGGGCGCGTTCCGTCACCCCACAGTGGGCCGGGTCGGCCTGCACGTGATGTACCAGGAGTTCTGACCGCGTCCGCTCCGCTCGCCCAGGAGGCCACAGTGGTGGTCGGCGCCTTTGGAGCTGATGTCACAAACGAATCGGCCACGGGCCGGGTCGTCCGGATCTTTCCACCGCCTGGAGCGTCCCCACCGCTTGAATCGTTTAGGACATCAGCTCCATAGCGTCTCAACCAACGGTGCCGCCGGCCGGGGCCGGGCGCAGTCCGGGCTGCCCGGCGGCCGGCTCCGCGCCGGCACGGCGGATCGGGGTGAAGAGCCCGCCGACAGCGACCAGCAGGCACCCAGCGCCCGCCACGAGCGTGACCGCCGGAGCCCCGTACCGGCCGGCGGCCCAGGTCAGCACGACGGCCCCGGCCGGACCGAGGGCGTAGTGCGTGCTCCAGAACGCCGACGTCACCCGACCCAGCAGGTGATCGGGGGTGATCTCCTGCCGCAGGGACATCGAACAGATCCCGCCGACGCTGAGACAGCACAGGTACACAGCGGTCAACGTGGTGACCGCGGGCACTGTGGTGGCGATGCCGACCCCCGCCACCGCGAAACCGCAGATCGCGTGCGCGCCGATCCAGGTGGCACCGAAGCCACGACGTCGGCGCAGCGGCGCCACCAGCAGCGCCCCGGCGACAGTGCCCAGCGCCGCCAGGCCGAGCACCGTGCCGACGGTGCCCTCGGACCCGCCGAGGTCGTGCGTCACGTGGTAGATCAGCACGTCGACGAACCCGTAGGTGAGGAAGATGAAGACCGACAACAGGACGGTCAGCGCGCGCAGCACGGGCTGACGCCACAGGAACCGCGCCCCGGCCAGAAACTCGACCAGCGGGCGTTGCCGGGCCACCCCCTCGTCCACCTGGACGGGGCGCAGTCGGATCAGCCACAGGCCGGCTGCCGAGAGCGCGAAGCTCGCCGCGTTCACGGCGATGGCGGTGGCCGGGCCGAAGCGGGCCGCCACCACACCGGCGAGCAGCGGCCCGAGGACGGCCGCCGCGGCGTACGTCGCCTGCAACCGGCCGTTGGCCTCGGTGATCCGGTCGGAGTCGACGAGGTTGCGGACCGCTGTCACCGCGGCCACCTGGAACAGCATGCCGGCCGCCTCGCAGATCGGCAGCACGACGAAGAGCAGCCAGACCTGCGGACCAGCGAGCCACGCCAGCGGCACCAGCGCGTAGAGCACCAGTCGGGTCAGGTCCGCCACGATCATGAGGGTGCGGCGGTCGTACCGGTCGACCAGCACCCCACCGAAGATCCCGGCGACGACGGACGCCGCGCCCGCGACGGCGGTCAGCAGGCCCATCCGTGCCACCGACCCGGTCGCCTGGAGCACCAGCAGCGGCACCGCCAGGTAGGCGAACGAGTCGCCGGCCGCCGAGAGCGACTGGGCGACCCAGTACGTGCCGAAGGTCCGGTCCCGCCAGAGCGGAGCCCGACCAGCGGCGGCGGATCGACTCATCGCGCCAAGGGTAGTGAACACGGCCGTCCGCCACTGGCCCTGGCGGGCGTCACACCGCTGCGATATCGCGGATCCACCAGCGGCACGCATCTCGTGGTCATCACACCTCCGGCTGGCGCGCCGTCGCCGCCGGCACCACCCACCACCTCGCGCGGTGAGCCGATCGCCTCGCCGTCAGCCGGTGCTGGTGAGGTCGGTCGTCGCCGCGAGGTCGGTGACCACATCCAGGAAGCGGTGCAGGGCGGGCGCGGTGTTTTCCGCCAACCACACCATCTCCGTGTGCGTGTACGCCCCGGTCAGCGGGACGAACACCACGCCGGTGCGGCGCAGACTCGCCGCCGAGCAGGCGAGCCGGGTGACGCCGAGTCCGGCGGCGACCAGGCCGAGCAGGCTCTGCACGCCGGCCTCCTCCTGAACGACGGTCGGCAAGAACCCCGCTTCCCGGAACTGGTCCTGGTAGGCGCGGTGCCAGGGTTCCCAGGAGCTGCGCGGCGTCATGACCCATGGTTCGTTCGCCAGGTCGGCGAGCGCCAACTCGGCCCGGCCGGCGAGCGGGTGGCCCTCGGGCAGCACCGCGCAGACCGGTTCAGTGGTCAGTCTCCTCGACTCCAGGCCGGGAACGAGCGGGGTCCGGGTGAAGGCCACGTCGTACCGCCCGTCGAGGACGCCCTGGACGAGGGGCGCGATGCTGGTGGACTCGGTGGCCAGGTGCAGGTCGGGGAGGTGGTGGCGGACCGCCCGGACCACCGGGGGCAGGAGGTGGTTGGCGACGGTGGTCAGGAAGGCGAGCCGGAGGGCGCCGACCTCACCCCGCAGGGCCCGTCCCACGACGGCGACGGCCTGCTCGGCGCGGTCTGTCACGGCGCGCGCCTCGGGCACGAACAGGGCGCCGATCTCGGTCAGTGTGGTGCCGCGGCTGTCGCGGTCGAACAGCTTCGCCCCGAGGACGCGTTCCAGGGCGGTGATCTGCTGCGACAGCGACTGCTGGGCGATCATCAGCCGGGTGGCGGCCCGGGTGAAGCTCAGCTCCTCCGCGAGGACCAGGAAGTACCGCAGTTGTCGCAGCTCGGGCATGCCCACAGGAACAGACTGTAGCCACGTCAGGAAGCGTGTGTTGGCCGTCCGCGCAGGCCTCCGCGCACGATCTCGGGTAGGGCTCGGCCGGCACTCCGTACGCCTGTACGGCCCGTCGGTACGGCCACCTGAGGACACCCACCGAAGGAACTCGATCATGACTGATACACGCCTCACCACGCCGTTCAACGCCCGGTCCACCGCCGCCGACGTGGTGGCCGGTGCCGACCTGACCGGGCAGCGCGCCATCGTCACCGGCGCCTCCTCGGGCATCGGCGTGGAGACCGCCCGGGCGCTCGCCACTGCGGGCGCCGAGGTGACTCTGGCGGTGCGGGACGTGCGGGCCGGAGAACGGACCGCGCGAGAGATCCGCGCCGCGGCCACGAACCGGCTGGTCCGGGTCGCCCCGCTGGACCTGTCCAACCAGCGGTCCGTCGCCGCTTTCGTCGCCGATTGGGACGGCCCGCTGCACATCCTGGTCAACAACGCCGGGGTGTCGGCGACCCCCGAGATGCGGACGGCGGAGGGGTGGGAGTTGCAGTTCGCCACCAACCACCTCGGCCACTTCGCGCTCGCCAACGGGCTGCACCGGGCACTCGCCGCGGCCGGTCGGGCCCGCGTGGTGTCGCTGAGTTCCATCGCCCACGTGCAGGCCCCGATGGTCTTCGAGGACGTCAACTTCCGGGAGCGGCGCTACGACCGTCTCCTGGCCTACGGCGAGTCGAAGACCGCCACCGCACTGTTCGCGGTCGAGGCGAACCGGCGCTGGGCCGGCGACGGCATCACCGTCAACGCGGCCAACCCGGGCGCGGTCGCCACCAACCTGGGACGGCACCTCACCGAGGAGGACTACGCGCACCTTCCGGCGTACGACTTCAAGACCCCGCAGCAGGGGGCCGCGACCTCCGTGCTGCTCGCCGCCGGGCCGCAGCTTGAGGGCATCGGCGGCCGGTACTTCGAGGACTGCGGGCAGGCGGTGCGCCACCGCCCGGAGACGCCGCTGCGAGGCGTCGCCGCCCATGCGACCGACCCGGCGGCGGCGGCGCGACTGTGGCAGCTCTCGCTGGACCTGCTCGCCGGCGTACACGACGCCTGAACGCCCGGAAACGGCCGTGGGATCCCCCACGGCCGTTTCCGAAAGGTGCGACGTGCTCAGCCCTTGCGCAGCGGAGCGAGCGCCGTGCTCCAGGCGACCACCTGGTCGAGCGTGGCGGTCAGCGAGTCCTGGTGGAACTGGTTGGGCTTGAAGACGCTGAAGTTCTCGAAGTCGGTGAAGAGCGACAACGCGACCTGCGAGCGCACGTCGGCCATCTGGAGCTCACCGGAGATCAGACGCAGGTGCTCCACTGCGCGCGTCCCGCCGACCGAGCCGTAGCTGACGAAGCCGACGGCCTTGTTGTTCCACTCGCCGTAGAGGAAGTCGATCGCGTTCTTCAGGGCACCCGAGGTCGAGTGGTTGTACTCGGGGGTGACGATGATGAACCCGTCGAACGACGCGATCGTCTCGGCCCACCGCTTGGTGTGCGGCTGGGTGTACTGGCCCATCGAGGGCGGGTACGCCTCGTCGAGGTGCGGCAGTTGGTAGTCCAGCAGGTCGATCAGCTCGTACTCCGCGTCGGAGCGCTGCTTGGCGATCTCGAGCACCCAGCGGGCGACGGCCTCGCCGTTACGCCCCGGGCGGGTGCTTCCGAGGATGATCCCGATCCTGGTCATGTGTGGCGCCTTTCAGAGGTTCTTGCCTGACGACGGGAAACGTATCGCTGCTTGATTGGTCAAGCAAATACTTGGCGTATGGGCGTGATCACACGGAGGGTAAGCGCTTGCTGCGTCAAGCAAGTATGATAGGAGGATGTCCAACCCCTCCGCGGCGACTCCGCAACCCCTCACCCCTGATGAGGAATCCCTGGTCCGCGCCCTGGGTCAGGTGATGCACGTCCTGCCCCGCGCCATCGACGCGGACATGGTCGGTGACCGTCAGCTGCCGCTCACCGAGTACACCGCGCTGATGAACCTCTCCGAGACACCCGAGCGGCGGATGCGCATGAACGAACTCGCCGCGCTCTGCTACCTCTCCCTCAGCGGCATGACCCGCACGATCATCCGGCTGGAGACGCAGGGCCTGGTCCGGCGGGAACGCTGCGAGGAGGACGCGCGCGGCTGGAACGCCGTCCTCACCGACGAGGGCTACGCCCGCCTGCAGGAAGCCTGGCCCAGCCACCTGGCCGCCGTACGCCGCCGATTCCTCCAGCACTTCGAGGGCTTCGACCTCGCCCAGTTGGCCCGCGCGTTCCAGCAGGCCGGCACGGCAGAGCCGACCAACTGAGGCAAGCGCGACCCGACCGGGACCCGACCGGTCGCCCATCCGGCCTCAGCCGAGCAGCAATGTCCGGTCGTCGGTACGGGCAAGACCCGGCATGACCGCGTACGCGAAGGCGGCGAACAGCCCGGCGCACAGGCTCGCGGTACTCAGAACCCCCATCCGCCTATTGCGACCGTTGCCGTGCGCGCTGATCAAACGCGATCGCGGTCACCGTCCGGAGCGTGGGCGGCGAGCGGGTTGGTCAGGGTGCCGACGAACTGGAGCGCCGCCGACGGGTCGGCCAGGTCGATCATCTGCTGGTTGTTACGCAATTGCAGCCGGTTGAGGCAGGAGAGCGTGAACTCAGGGGCGAACAGGTCGTAGTGGCGGACCCGCTCGGCCAGGTGCGGCACCCGGTCGAAGTAGTCGGCGGCGCAGGCCGCGACAGTGCGCCAGAAGTCGTCCTCGGCGAGAACACCGGCCTCGACCAGGACCGCGTTGAGGTGCCGCAGGAAGCAGTCCACCACGTCGGTGAAGATGCTCAGCAGCTTGGTGTCGTCGGGCACCTCGACGCGGATCCGCTCCACCGCCGCCGGCAGCTCGACCCTGTCGCTCATCACCGCGATCTCCTCGGCGATGTCCTTGAAAATCACCCGCTGGACGGTGTCCTGCTCGTCGAGGACCAGGATGACGTTCTCGCCGTGCGGCATGAAAGCCAGGTCGTGGGCGTAGAAGCTGTGCAGCAGCGGGGTCAGGTAGGCATCCAGGTAGCGGCGCAGCCACACCTCGGGCGCCAGGCCGGACCGGGCGATCAGCGCCGCCGCCAGTGAGCCGCCCTCGTCGTCGACGTGCAGCAGCGCGGCCATCGTGGACAGTCGCTGCCCCGGCGCGAGCTCGGGCACCGGGCTCTCCCGCCACAGGGCGGCCAGCATCTTGCGGTACGGCGAGGTGCGCTCGGTCGCCGCCTCGTACTGCCGGTGCCGGTAACCCACGGCGGCCCGCTCCCGGATGACGGTCAGGCCGGTGCCGGTCAGCACCTCGTCGGCGGCGATCAGGTCGGCCAGCCAGTCGTTGATCGCCGGGGTGGCCTCCATGTACGCGGCCGACAACCCGCGCATGAAGCCCATGTTCAGCACCGACAGCGCGGTCTTGACGTAGTGCCGACCCGGCTCGCTGACGTTGAAGAAGGTGCGGATGGACTGCTGGGCGAGGTACACGTCCGGCCCGGGGCCGAGGTGCACCAGCCGACGCTCGGCCAGCTCACCGGCGAAGGTGACCGCCAGCTTGTTCCACCACTGCCACGGGTGCGCCGGGATCAGGTGGTAATCGGCGAGGTCCAGCCCGAGATCGGCCATCGTGGCCGCGAACCGGGCCCGGGTCTCGGCGTCCAACTCGCTCTCGATGAGCGTGTCGTAGTCGAGGTCGGCGGCGCTGCTGAACGAGGAGTGGTCCCGGTGCGCGGCCAGCCACTCCAGCCGCACCGGCGCGGCGGCCTCCGGGGCGTACCGGTGGTACTCGTCGACGCCGAAGCCGAGCCGGCCGTTGTTCGCCACGAAGCAGGGGTGACCCTCGGTCATCGAGGTCTCGATGGTCTGGAAATCCGCCTCGGCCAGCTCGGCGGCGCTCGGCGCGGCCTGGGCCAGCTTGTACGCCGTACCCGCCAGCGTCGAGGTGATCTCCTCCAGGTAGACCGGGAGCACCCGCGCGGAGAGCCCGAGGGTGTCGCGCAGTTCGACGATGAGGTCCACCGCGTCCGGGGTCAGCGAGGTGCCGTCGCGGTGTCGGGTGATGCTGTCCGCGTCGATCTGCCAGTGCGCCAGGGCGAGCACCCGCGCCGCGAACCGGTAGCTGACGGTGCCGTCGTCGCTGGCAATCTCGTACCACTGCCGGTCGCCGGGGCCGGCCACGGCCTGCGGGGTGAGCAGCCGCTCGTGGGTGAACTCGGCGAGCGCCTTGCGGACCAGCAGCCGGTTGGCCCGGGCCCAGCGCTGCGGGGTGAGGTGCCCGACCGGGTCGCCGGAGGCGTGGTGCGCGGCGGCGACGGGCGGGTGGGTGGGGACGGCGGTGGTGGTCACGCCGGGGCTCCTTCGGTTCGGTCGGCGGCGGCGTCGACGGCGGCCTGGAACTGGGCTCGGGTGCAGACGCTGAGCAGCGCGTCCTTCTCCGGCTTGGCGATCGGGCCGACGACAGTGAAGCCGACGGTGGCGTTCAACGCGTGCACGGCGGTGTTGCGCACGTCCGGTTCGACCACCACCCGCCGGGTCGTCGGGTCGTCGAAGAGCCACGCCATGACGGTGCCGATCACCGCCCGGGTGAAGCCGTGCACTGGCGCGTCGACCGGCGCGCAGAGGAAGTGCATGCCCACGTCACCGGGCTGGTGGTCGTAGAGGCCGACCAGCTCGACGTGGGCCGGGTCGTAGCGCTCCGCGAGGAAGGCGGGACTCCCCCGCCACAGCCCGAGGTACGCGTCGTGGTGCGGGTGCGCGGCGATCCGCTGGTACTCCTCGGTGACCTGGGCCAGGTCGGCGTCCTGCATCATCCAGAACGCCGCCTTCGGGTGGGTCACCCAGGCGTGCAGCAGCGCCGCGTCGGCGTCCGGATCGAGCTGCCGCAGCGCGAACTCACCGAGCCCCTCGTCGACCCGGGTGAAGACGCTGGTCACGACGACACCCCGAACTCCTGGAAGGTGATGCTCTTCTCGATCGGGTAGTGCTCCCGGCCGAGCAGCTCGCGGATGATCCAGGAGTTGCGGTAGGCGCCCATGCCCAGGTCCGGTGAGGTGATGCTGTGCGTGTGGGTGCCCGCGTTCTGCAGGAAGATGCCCCGCCCGCCGTGGTCGATGCTGTAGTTGCGGGCCACGTCGAAGCGGCCCTGCGCGTCCCAGCGGATCCGGTCCCGCACCGGCGTGAGGAACTCCGGCACCCGGTAGTGGTAGCCGGTGGCCAGCACCAGACCCTCGGTACGCAGGGCGAAGTCGCGTTCCTGCTCCACCTGACGCAACCCCAGTGTGTACTGCCCGTCCTGGTGGTCGGCGCTGACCAGCTCGGTGTTGGTGAGCAGGCGGGTGTTCACCGGTCCGTCGACGCTGTGCGCGTAGAGCAGGTCGAAGATGTCGTTGATCAGGTCGGCGTTGATCCCCTTGAACAGGCCCTTCTGCTCGGACTCCAGCCGGTAGCGGGTCGCCTCGGGCAGCGCGTGGAAGTAGTCCACGTAGTCCGGTGAGGTCATCTCCAGCGTCAGCTTCGTGTATTCGAGCGGGAAGAACCGCGGTGAACGGGTCACCCAGTTGAGCTGGTAGCCGTACCGGTCGATGTCGCCGAGCAGGTCGTGGTAGATCTCGGCGGCGCTCTGCCCGCTGCCCACCACCGTGATGCTGCGCTTCGTGCGCAGCGCCGAGCGGTGCTCCAGGTAGTGGGAGTTGTGCACGGCGTCGCCGGGCAGGTCGGCCACGGCCGGGGGCAGGTGCGGCGGGGTGCCGGTGCCGAGCACCAGGTGCCGGGCCCGGTACTCGACGGTCTCACCCGTGCCCGTGCTGGCCCGCACCACGTACCGCTCGTCGGCGGGGTCGTACTCCACGGTTGTCACGCTCTGACCGAAGCGCAGGTTCGGCAGTTTCGCCGCCGCCCACCGGCAGTACGCGTCGTACTCGCTGCGCAGCGGGTAGAAGCTCTCCCGGATGTAGAACGGGTAGAGCCGGCCGATCTCCTTGAGGTAGTTGAGGAAGGAGTACGGCGACGTCGGGTCGGCGAGGCTGACCAGGTCGGCGATGAACGGGGTCTGCAACCGGGCCGACTCCAGCAGCATGCCGGGGTGCCAGGCGAGGCTCGGTCGGGCCTCCAGGAACACCCCGTCGAGCTCGTCGATCGGCGCGGTGAGGCAGGCCAGGCCCAGGTTGTACGGGCCCAACCCGATGGCGATGAAGTCGTGGGTGGGCATCGGGGTCTCCAGGCGCGGGTTCGAGGTCACCGGCGTCAGCCGACGTGGCAGGTCAGGCCGGCGTCGACGTGGTCGTGCACGTACTGACCGGCGTGGGTGGCGATCAGGTCGAGCACGTACCCGACGTCGTCGACTGTGGTTTCCGGGTTGAGCAGTGTGAATTTCAGGAAGTGCCGGCCGTCCACCCGGGTCCCGGCGACCACCGCGAGACCGGACGCCGCGAGGGCCTCCCGGGCGTGCAGATTGGCGGCGTCGGCCAACTCACGGCCGGGGCCGGTGGGCAGGTAGCGGAACACCACGGTGCTCAGTTCCGAGCGGGTCACCACCTCGAAGCGCGGATCCTCGCTGACGAGTCGCCAGGCGTCGGCGGCCCGGTCGACGACCTCGTCGAAGAGCCCGCCGAGCGCGTCCGGGCCCATCACCCGCAGGGTGAGCCAGAGCTTCAGCGCGTCGAAACGGCGGGTGGTCTGCAAGCTCTTGTCGACCTGGTTGGGGATGCGCTGCTCCACCATCCGGGCCGGGTTGAGGTAGTCGGCGTGGTAGGTGACGTGCCGCAGTGCCCGCCGGTCGCGGACCAGCAGCGCGCTGGAGCTGACCGGCTGGAAGAACGACTTGTGGAAGTCAACGGTCACCGAGTCGGCCCGCTCGATGCCGTCGAGCAGGTGCCGGCGCGTCGGCGAGACGAGCAGACCGCAGCCGTACGCGGCGTCCACGTGCAGCCACACGCCGGCTGCCGCGCAGATCCCGGCCAGGTCGGTGAGCGGGTCGATCGAGCCGAAGTCGGTGGTACCGGCGGTGCCCACGACGGCCATCACCACCAGCCCGGCCTGGCGGCACCGGGCGATCTCCTCGCGGACGGCGGCCGGCCGGATCCGTCGCCGGGCGTCGGTGGGCACCGCGATCACCGCGTCCGGGGCGAGGCCGAGCAGTTTTGCCGACTTCTGCACGCTGAAGTGACCGGCGGCGGAGGTGAGCACGCGCAGTCGGGGCAGCAGGTCGGCGCGCGCCGCGGGGCCGATGGCGTCGGCGCACGCCTCCTCCCGGGCCAGCAGCAGAGCCTGGAGGTTGGACTGGCTGCCGCCGCTGGTGAAGATGCCGTCGGCGCGGGGACCGAGGCCGATCCGCTCGGCCGTCCAGTCGATCAGCCGGCGCTCGATGAGGGTGGCCCCGGCGCTCTGGTCCCAGGTGTCCAGCGAGGAGTTCACGGCGGTGAGCACCGCCTCACCGAGCAGTGCCGGGATGGCCACCGGGCAGTTGAGGTGGGCCAGGTAGCGGGGATGGTGGAACCAGACGGCGTCGCGCAGGTAGACGTTCTCCAGCTCGTCGAGGGCGGCGCCGGCGTCGCCCAGCGGCCGGTCCAGGTCCACCCGGTCGACCAGGGGGGCCAGCTCGACCGGCGTGATTCCGGTGCCGGGACGGTCCACCGTGGCCACCCGCCGGGCGACCCGGTCGACGCCGTCGGCGATCGTCCGGCGGTACTGCTCGACCGAGCCACCGTGCAGCAGCTGGGCCCGCGCGGCGGTTGACGCCGGTGGCGGCGTGGTGGTCTCGACGGGGTACGTCGGCACGGTCACTGGTGGTCCTTCCACGTTCTGGACGAGGGCAGCCGGAACCCACCCCGGGCGCGGCGGTGCGCCCGGGGATGTGGTGTTCGTCAGCTGACCTTCTTCGCGTTCCGGATGGCGGTGGCGAGGTTCTCCAGCAGCGGTGCGGAGCCGGCGTACGAGAAGCGGGGCACCGCGTCCCACGGGCTCACCTGGTTGGCCTTGACCGCCGGCAGTTGCTGCCAGGTCGGCTTGGCCGTCAGGTCCTTGGCCTGCAGCGCGGTGCCGCGGTTGTCCAGCAGGATCAGGTCGGCCGGGAATTTGCCGGCGCTCTCCCAGCTCAGCGCCTCGAAGTAGTCGCCGGATTCGAGCTTGGTGGGGACCACGATGTCGACGCCCAACTCGGCGAAGTACATCAGGTCGGTGCTGACCTTCGGGTTGGAGACGTAGAAGAGGTCGGGGCTGCCGGAGCAGGCCATCACCTTGATCCCGGGGTTGGCCTTCACCGCCTGCCGGACCGCCTCGGCGGCGGCGTCGAAGCGGGCCTTTCCGTCGGTGACCTTCTTCGCGGACAGGTCCGCGCCGAGCGACTCGGCCAGCGCCGCGTACCGCTCGATGGGCCTGGTCATCGGCACCCGGGCGGTGGTGATCGCCACGCTGGGCGCCAGCGGGAGGATCTTGGCCTTGCTCTCGTCCGGCACGTACCAGAGCGCGTCCGGGTCGTACATGTGGGTGACCAGCAGTTCGGGGCGCAGCGCGGCGTACTTCTCCAGGCTGAACTCGCCCCACACGTTGCCGAGGATCTCGACGCCCTCGATGTCAAGGTCGCCGGCCTGCGGCTCGGCCGTGCCGTCGGCACGCTTGGTCTCACCGAAGACGCCCACGAGCTGCTTGTCGAGACCGAAATCGATCAGGGCTGCCGCCACCCCGGTGAAGGCCACCACACGGGCCGGACGGGCTGCGGCCTCTACCTTCGTGCCGCGGTCGTCGGTGAACGACCAGGGGCCACTTCCGTTGCCGGCGGCGGGCTTCGCGGCGTCGTCAGTGCCACAGGCGGCGAGCAGGGTGGCCAGCGTGGCGGCGCCACCGGCGGCCAGCAGGCCACGGCGGGAGAGGCGGCGGGCGGACAGGGCATCGGGCATGGTGTTGTCTTTCGATCAAGGGTTGGCCGGGGTCGACCAGGGCAGCGGGGTTAGGTTAGCCTAACCTCGGTCATTGTCAACAGCGGTACGCCGTGTCGCCACCACCCCGGAGCCCACACTGGACGCCACACCCACCGTCACCCGACCGGCACCGTCCGTGCCGGCCAGGGCGACGGCCGCACCCCCGAGCCGGCGTGGCCGTCGGGCAGCCCGCGCCGCCGGCCTGGTCACCGCCGTGGCACTGCTCGCGGTGATCGTCGTGCTCAGCATCGCGGTCGGCGCGAAGGCCATGCCGCTCGCCGACGTCTGGTCCGGGTTGCTGCACCGCGACGCCACCGAGTACGCGGTGGTGCACCGGATGCGCCTGCCCCGCACCCTGCTCGGGCTGCTCGCCGGCACCGCCCTCGGTGTGGCGGGCGCTGTCATGCAGGCCCTCACCCGCAATCCACTCGCCGACCCCGGACTGCTCGGCATCAACGCCGGCGCGTCCGCGGCCGTCGCCACCGCCGCCGCGTTCCTGGGCGTCACCGCCGTCGGCGGGTACGTCTGGTTCGCGCTGCTCGGCGCGGCGGCGGTGACCGCGCTCGTCTACACCGTCGGCGGCGGACGCGGCGCGACCCCGGCCCGACTCGCGCTGGCCGGGGCGGCGCTCAACGCCACCCTCTACTCCTACGTGAGCGCGGTGATGCTGCTGGACACCGCGTCGCTGGAGCGGCTGCGTTTCTGGACGGTCGGCTCACTGGCCAGCGCGGACTCCGCGACAGTGACCCGGGTGCTGCCGTTCATCATCGTCGGGCTGCTGGTCGCGCTCGGTGCCGCCCGTCCGCTGAACGCGCTGGCGCTCGGCGACGACGCGGCGCGAGCCCTCGGCGCTCGACCCGCGCTGATCCGCGCCGCCGTGATCGTCGCCGTCACCCTGCTCTGCGGCGCGGCGACCGCCGCGTGCGGACCGATCGTCTTCGTCGGGCTTCTCGTGCCACACCTGGTCCGCGCCCTGACCGGCCCGGACCTGCGCTGGCTGCTGCCGTACTGCGCGGTGCTCGCACCCGCGTTGCTGCTCGGCGCCGACGTGCTCGGCCGGGTGCTGGGCCGCCCCGGAGAACTCCAGGTCGGCATGGTGACCGCCGTACTGGGCGGCCCGCTCTTCCTGTGGCTGGTCACCCGCCGACCGGTGGCGCAGCCGTGAGCGTGGTTCGTACTTCGTGGGGGTTGTCGCTGCGGTTTCGGCCCCGCGCGTTGGGTGTCGGGGCCGGCGCGGCGGTGCTCGCGGCCGGGTTCGGTGTGGTGGCCCTGGGTAGTGGTGACTACCCGATGGGGCCGGCGGACGTGCTGCGCACGCTGACCGGCGGTGGCACTGTGGCGGAGCAGTTCATCGTGCTTGAGCTGCGCCTGCCCCGGCTGGTCACCGCCCTGTTGGTCGGTGCGGCGCTGGCTCTCGCCGGCACGGTGTTCCAGTCGCTGGTCCGCAACCCGTTGGGCAGCCCGGACATCCTGGGCTTCACCCAGGGCGCGTCGACCGGGGCGCTGGTGGTGGTCGTCCTCGGTGGCAGCAGCCTGGCGTTGGCCGGCGCGGCGGTCGTCGGTGGTCTCGGCACCGGCCTGGTGATCTACGCGCTCGCCTGGCGGCGCGGGGTGCACGGCTACCGACTCATCCTGGTCGGCATCGGGGTGTCCGCGATCCTGACCGGCGTCAACGGCTACCTGCTGACCCGGGCGCCCCTGATGGAAGCCGCTCGCGCGGTCCTCTGGCTCACCGGCAGCCTGGACGGGCGAGGCTGGGCCAACGCAGGGCCTCTCCTCGCCGTCCTGGTCGTGTTGGCGCCGCTGGTGCTCGTCGGCTGCGCCCCGGCGCTGCGGATGATGGAGTTGGGCGACGACGCCGCCAGCGCCCTGGGCGTGCCGGTACGCCGGCTGCGCCTGGTGCTGCTCGCCGCCGCCGTGCTGCTGGTCTCGTTCGCGGCGGCCGCCGCCGGGCCGGTGTCCTTCGTGGCGCTCGTCGCCCCGCACGTGGCGAAACGACTGACCCGGGCCCCGGGTCCGAACCTGATGCCGTCGATGGCCGTCGGCGCGGCGCTGCTGGTCGGGGCCGACCTGGTGGCGCAACGCGCGTTCGCCGGGCACCAACTCCCGGTCGGCGTGGTGACCGGCGTGATCGGCGGCGGTTACCTGGTCTGGCTGCTGGCGATGGAACGTCGGGCGGGCCGGCTGTGAACACCAGTGACGCCCTTGAAGGAGCACCCATGCGACCCGGCGATTCCCGACTCGGGGGCACCTCGCTGACCCTCGCCTACGACCAGCGCACCATTGCCGAGAACCTGACCGTGGCGGTGCCCGACCGGTCGTTCACCGTCATCATCGGCCCGAACGCGTGCGGCAAGTCGACGCTGCTGCGCGCCCTGTCCCGGATGCTGCGCCCCAGCGCCGGCGCGGTGCTGCTGGACGGACGGGACATTCACGACCTGCCGGCCCGCACTGTGGCCCGTACGCTCGGCCTGCTGCCGCAGTCGTCGATCGCACCGGACGGCATCAGCGTCGCCGAACTGGTCGCCCGGGGTCGCTACCCCCATCAGGGGCTGCTGCGGCAGTGGTCCCGCGAGGACGAGCGGGTGGTCGAGGAGTCGATGGCCGCGACCGGGGTCGACGACCTCGCCGACCGGGCCGTGGACGAGTTGTCCGGCGGGCAGCGGCAGAGGGTCTGGGTCGCCATGGCGCTGGCCCAGCAGACACCCCTGCTGCTGCTCGACGAGCCGACCACGTACCTCGACATCGCCCACCAGATCGAGATCCTGGACCTCTGCGCCCGCTTGCACGAGGAGCAGGGCCGCACCCTTGTCGCGGTGCTGCACGACCTGAACCACGCGGCCCGCTACGCCACGCACCTGATCGCCATGCGCGACGGACGTGTGGTTGCCGCCGGGGAGCCGGCGTCGGTGGTCACCGCCGAGCTGGTCGAGGAGGTGTTCGGGCTCCCCTGCCGGGTGATCGACGACCCGGAGACCGGCACCCCGCTGGTCGTCCCAGCGGCCCGACGCCGCGCCACCACGCTGGCCCCGGAGCCGGCATGAGGACGGAACGCTTCCGGGACCCCTGGGGAGTGCCGCACCTGCGGGCCGCCGACCCGGTCGCGCTGGCGGCGGCGCAGGGCCGGGTGACGGCGTACGACCGGGCCTGGCAGATCGAGGTGGAGCGGCACCGCGCCCGGGGCACCAGCGCGGCGTTCCTCGGGCCCGACGCGCTCGGCTGGGACCGGTTCGTCCGGCAGGTCCGGCTCGACGACACCGCACGCCGATGCCACGCCTCGCTGGACCCGGCGACCGCCGAGTGGGTGGGCGCCTACGTGGACGGCGTCAACGCCGCTCTCGACACCGGGGCGGCCCGGTCACCGGAGTTCGCCGCCACCGGGCTGAGCCCGGGTCGGTGGGAGCCGTGGACGCCGCTCGCGGTCTGGCTGGGCCACCACATCCTGTTCGCCGGGTTCCCCGGCAAGCTCTGGCGCGAGCACGTGGCGCAGCGGCTCGGGCCGGACGCGGTCGACAGCTTCGCTACCGACGGGCCGGCCGTGGCCGGCAGCAACGGGTGGCTGCTCGCCGCCGAGCGCACCGGCACCGGGGCCGCGCTGCTCGCCGGCGATCCGCACCGGTTCATCGAGGATCCCGGCGTCTACCAGCAGATCCGGCTGGCCTGCCCGGAGTACGACGTGGTCGGCTTGGCGGTGCCGGGCGTGCCGGGCATCGCGCACTTCGGGCACACCGGCGGCGTGGCCTGGGCGATCACCAACGCGATGGCCGACTACCAGGACGTGTACGCGGAGCGGCTGCGCCGCGACGGCCCCCGGGTCCAGGCGCTCGGCCCGGACGGCTGGCGCACTGCGCACCGCCACGTCGAGATGATCGAGGTGGCCGGGGCGGACCCGGTCGAGGTCGAGGTGGTGGAGACCGATCGTGGTCCGGTGATCGCCGGTGGGCCGGACGACGAGAGTGCCGTCAGCCTGCGCTACCCGCCCCGGGTCCGGGGTGACCTCGGTTTCGCGACGCTGCCGGAGCTGCTGCGCGCCCGCACCGTGGCCGACGTGGACCACGCGCTGCGGCACTGGGTGGAGCCGGTCAACGTGGTGCAGGCCGCGGACACCGCCGGAGGGCTGTTGCACCGGGTCGCCGGGGCGGTGCCGGTACGGCACCCGGAAAACGGCCGGCGGGTGGTCCCCGGATGGGACGCCGCGTACGCCTGGCAGGGCTGGCACGCGCCGATGCCTCGTGCCGAGGTGCACGGTCGGGCGGTGATGGCCAACGAGCGCGGGCTGGCGGCGCCGCTCGGGGTGGAGTTCGCCCCACCGCACCGGGCGCGTCGCATCGCCGAGCTGCTCGATGCCCGCCCAACCTGGACGGCCGACCAGATGGCGATGGTGCACACCGACACGTACCTTCGCGCGGCCGGGCCGTTGCTGGCGGTCCTCGCGGAGTCGACGGGGCTCGGTCCGGCCGCCGCCGCGCTGCGGGAACGACTGCTGCGCTGGGATCGCCGGATGGCCGCCGACAGCACCGATGCGGCGGCCTACGCCATGCTGCGGGCGGCCGTCGTACGCCGGATCGCCGCCCACCCGGCGCTGGCCGCGTTGGCCGAGCTGCCCGCGTACCCCGAGGTGTTCGCGCCCTGGTTGGCGCTGACGCCGCGGGTCGGTCACGCGCTGGAGCACCTGCTCGGCGCGAGCCCGTTGCCCGGTGTGGACATCGCCGCGCTCGTGGGCGCGGCGGCCGAGGAGGTCGCCGACGCGGCGGCCGAGCCGGTGCTCTGGGGGGACCTGCACCGGCTAGCGGCGTGGCGGGCCCTGCCCGGCCCGGACACCGGGCCCGGCCCCCGGCTCGACGGGGACCACGACTGCGTGTTGGCCACCTCCAGCGTGCCCGGGGTCACCCACTGGTGCTTCCGAGGGCCGGCGGCGCGCTTCGTCTGGGACCTGGCCCGCCGCTCGGACAGCCGCTGGGTGGTCCCCCTGGGCGCCTGCGGGGTGCCCGGCGACCCGCACCACGACGACCAGAGCGCCGCCTGGCTGGCCGGCGACCTGCTGCCGGTCAGCACGGACTGGGACCAGCTCGTCGAGGAACTCCACTGACGGCACCGGCCGCCGCTCGGGGTGATTCACGCACCCCGACCGGCGGCCGGTCACCATGCTGTCAGCGCAGGCCGAACGCCCGACTGATGCTCTGGCTCACGGTGTTGCCGGCGGCGTCCCGCGCCGTGGTGCGCAGGCTCACGAAGCCGGCCTTCGCCGGTGCGGCCAGCGAGGTGCGCCAGCCGTCGCCGTGCCGGGTCAGCCGCTGCTTCTGCCAGGTCGCCCCGTCGTCGTAGGACACCTCGACGGTCACCGCGCCGATCCTGCCGGTGACGCCGGGCAGGTGGGAGGCGACAACGGTCAGCGGTGCACGTCGCGACGCCCTGCCGGCGGAGTCGATGGCCACCTGGTAGTCCAGCTGGATCATCGGCAGCACCTCGGCCGACTCCTCCCCGGTGACCGCCGAGTGGAAGCCCCACTCGGTGCGGGTCTGCCGGGAATACGGGTTGGTCCACGCGGCCCTGTCGTTCTCCACCACGAGCCGGTACGGCAGTCGCTGCTGGGCCAGCCCGGAAACCTGGAGATACTCGGCGTTGCCCCAGTTCAGCTCCTTGTCGCCCTGGTAGAGGGTGGTCCGGTTGACCATCTTGTAGTTCGCGTACGCCTCACCGATGTGGCCGCCCCCGTCGCCCCACCCGGGCGCGGGCAGGTAGACGGTGTCCAGGTAGCGGACCGGCACGTAGCTGCCGCCCATCCGGGGTCGCTGGATCGGCCCGAACCAGGTGACGGCGCTCGGCTTGCCGGCCGGGTACGTGGTCGTCGCCATCAGGTGCTGACCGGTCTCGCCGGCGATGAACGCGTCGTCGACCCACCGCTGGTCGGCGCTCACCCAGTCGGTGCGGCGGCCCTGCGCCGGTGCCGGCTCCTGGTTGCTCGACGCCCAGCCGCGCCAGATGTCGGTGCGGAACTCCAGCGCCTTGCCCTGCCGGTAGTTGCGGAACTCCACGTCGACCCGGGCCAACTGCCGCTTCGTGGGCCGGTAGGTGGGGTCGGCCGGCACGTTACCGGTCCAGTGGTGCGCCACGTCGTACAGGTAGGTGGTCTCCGGGTGCGACTCGACGGTGAGCCGCACCGCGCCCCGCTCCAGCGCGGCGATGAGCTGCCCACCCTCGTCGGCGCCGAGGGTCGCCACGGTCACCGGGGCGGGACTCTCCGGACTCCACGGCGCCTCGTCCCACGGCTGGAGCCGACCGATGCCGTCGTTCACCACGAGCAGCAGCTTCGCGCCGGCCGCCGCGGCGGCCTGCGCCTGGGTGGCGATGTCCACACTGTCACTGCGGCGCACCACCACGGCCCGGTCCCGGACCGGCCGCTTGGCCAGGCCCGCCGCCGACGCGTCGGCGACGTAGACCGCGTCCAGCTGACGGCGGCCGGCCGGCAGCGCCGGGGTCGCCCGCTTCACCAGCAGATCGTCGTACGAGCGACCGCCGGCCGAAACGGTCAGAGCCGGCTGCTCCAGCCGCCACCGGGCACCGAACTCGAACTCGCCGTCGGTCACCGGACGGCTCGTCGGCAACGCCCACATACTGTCGTACGAGTCGTCAGGCAGCACCTGGCTCTCGGTGAGACCGTTCTTCGTGGACCGGTGGATGTCCATCCGCAGCGCGCTGGCGGTGGCCTCCTGCGGCACCCGGGCCTGCACCTGTCGGGCCGCGCGCGCGTCCAGGGTGACGGTGCGGTCACGGTCCAGGTTCACGTCGGTGAAGCTGAGCATCGCCATGCCCTTGGAGTGCGGCCCGTGCACACCCCGCACGTCCGCTGAGATCCAACCGTTCCACGAGCCCACCGGCAGCCGCAGCGTGGCAGTGCCGCTCTCGGGCAGGTCCACGGCGGTGAAGAGGGTGTCGGCGGTGAGGATGACCTTGCCGACGAGCGGCTTGCCGTCGCGGTCCCTGGCAACCAGTGTCAGGTTCTGCCGCTGGCCCTCCTTGCCGGCGCCGATCAGGGTGCGCCCGCGCACCGCACCGGTCTCGTCGGTGGCGACGATCATGCCGCTGACCTGCTTCTCCACCGGCAGCTTGTCATACGCGGCGGTCACCGTCACGGTGGCGGTGCCGCCCGCGGGCACTGTCACCCGGTCGGCGGAGAGCGCGAACAGCCCGGCCGGCGCGGTGGCCGCGTCGAGGGCCAGCCTCAGGTCGACCGACGCGCTGCCGAGGTTGGTGTAGGTGACCGTACGGTCGACGGTCGCGCCCGCCTGCTGCGGCCACGCCTGGAAACCGGAGTAGGCGCTCGGGGTGGCGAAGACGGTGGCGTGCGCGGCGGCGACCGCGTCGACCCGGCCGGCACCCGCCTGGTACGGGGTGTACTCGGGGGTGGCCTTCACCGTGCTGACCAGCGCTTCCTTGATCCGCTGACCGGTCCAGTCCGGGTGCGCGGCGGCGACCAGCGCGGCCGTGCCGGCCACGTGCGGGGTGGCCATCGACGTGCCGCTCATCAGCGTGTAGTCGCCGGAGCCGCCCCGCACGAGGTGCGAGCGGGCAGCCAGAATGTCCACGCCGGGGGCGGTGATCTCGGGCTTGAGCCCGCCGTCGCCGGCGCGTGGCCCCTGGCTGGAGAAGTCGGCGAGGTGATCGGTGTTGTCCACAGCGCCCACTGTGAGCGCGGAGTTGGCGGCACCCGGGCTGCCGATACTGGCCGGGCCGCTGTTACCGGCGGCGATCACGAAGAGGGCGCCGGTCTCGGCACTGAGTCGGTCGACCGCCTGGCTCATCGGGTCGCTGCCGTCGGTGGCCTCACCGCCGAGGCTCATGCTGACCACGCGGGCCTTCTGCTCACGGGCCGCCCACTCCATGCCGGCGATGATCCACGAGTCCTGTCCGCTGCCCTCGCTGTTGAGCACCTTGCCGATGTGCAGCCGGGCACCCGGGGCGACGCCCCGCTCGGCGCCACCGGATGCGGCGCCGGTGCCGGCGATCGTCGAGGCGACGTGCGTGCCGTGGCCCTTGTAGTCGAGGATGTCAGGCTCGCTCGGCACGAAGCTGCTGGACCCGGCGATCTGACCGACGAGATCCGGATGTTCGGCGTCCGCACCCGAGTCGAGCACCGCGACGTCGACACCGGTCGCGGTGTTGCCCTCGGCCCACACTTTGGGCGCGCCGATCTGCGCGGTGGACTCGGCCAGGTCCGCGTGCACCCGACCGTCCAACCAGACCTTGGCGATGCCGTTCGCCAGGGTCGGGGCGTCACCCGTACGCCGGGTCGAACCGGCGGTCAGCGCGGTCCAGAACCGGTCGGCGGTGGCGCGCTGGCGGGTCAGCGCCGCGCCCTGCACGCTGTCCAACTGGCGGACCAGCGTGGCGCCGTCGACTGTGGGGCGGGTGCGGTTGCGGGCCGCCGAGTCCGTCATCGTGACGATCAACGGAAGCGCGTCGGTGTGCGCGTCGTCGTACCCGTCGGCGATGAGGTCGGTGACGTTGAACAGTTGCCGGTCCAACACGCCACTCGTCACATAGGACAGCGCGGCGTCCGGGTAGACGTAGGTGTCGCCGTCGCGCACGGTGCGGTGGAAGCTCGGGGTGCTGCCGTCCGGCCGGCGCACTGTCGACACCGTGCTGCCGTCCGCCGCGGTGGTGACGGTGACCGTGTCACCGGTGATCAGGGTGACGGTGGACGCGCGGCCGGCGGCGGCCGGGGGTATGCCCGCCGGGCGGTCGGGGTTGTTCGGCGGGGCGGCGGCCGCTCCCGCGCCGGGTGGGGTGAACCCGGCCGCCAGGGTGAGGGCGGCGCCGAGGGCGATCAGCCCGGATCGGCGGCGCCGGTGAGACAGAGCCACGATGACCTCTTTGTGTCGAGAAGTGGTACGCACCACAGCATCGACGCAACCCCCACCCCAAACACGCCCCGCACCCCGACGCACCTACGCCATGGCGCAACCCCGCCACCCCCGCCCCCACCCCCGCCCCCGCACGCGCCCCCCGCCCCACCCTGCCGCGCCGATCTTGCACTTTCTGTCGCGACCAAAGTCGCGAATCAGGACGCATCGGCAACCATAAGTGCAAGATCGACGCCGAGGGGGCGGGCGGGGAGGGAGGGAGGGAGGGAGGGAGGGCGGGCGGGCGGGCGGGGGCAGGGGGTCAGGGGCGGGTTAGCTTGGCTAGGGCGTCTAGCTGGGTGGGGTCGGAGAGGGCAGAGCCGACGGCCACCACGCGTACGCCAGCTTGCAGGAACGCGCCGGCGTTGCTGGCGTCCAGGCCGCCGGTGGCGACGAAGCGCAACTGCGGCAGCGGGCCGGCGACGGCCTTGAACCAGGCCGGCCCGAGGGCGATCGCGGGGAACGCCTTGAGCCAGGTGAGGCCGTGCCGCAGTGCCTGCTGGGCCTCGGTCGGGGTGGCCACGCCGGGCAGGTGCGGCAGGCCACGTGCGGCGGCGGCGTCGGCGACCGCGAGGTCCAGGCCGGGCGCGACGGTGAACCGGGCGCCCGCGTCGGCCGCCGCGGCGACCTGTTCGACGTCGAGCACGGTGCCTGCACCGACGATCCGGTCGCGCTCGGCCCCCGCCTCGACGGCGGCCCGCAGCGCCGGCACCGCGTCGGCGGTGGCCACCGGAACCTCCACCACGTCGATGCCGAGGTCCCAGGCGCGCTCGGCGAGCCGAACGGTCTCGGCGACCGGCAGGCCGCGCAGGATCGCCATCACCCGGGCGCCGCCGAAGATGTGATCGAAGTCCGGTGTGGTCATGGTGCACTCCATCCGATGTCGCGGTGGGACTGTTGCTGCTGGTCGGGTCGCAACCCGGCGGCCCGGCTCAGGTCGTCGCCCCCGGGTCGGTCAGGTCGAGCGGCGACCAGGCGTCGGCGGGGGCGCCGATGAGTTTCTCGAACCAGGTCCACGGCGGTACGGGGGCGTTGTCGCCGCTGCTCGTCAACGCCTGGGCGGCGACGAGGTGGCCGAGGCGCAGCCGCCGCACCGGGTCGAGGCCGCGTAGCAGCCCGGCGAGGTAACCGGCGGCGAACGCGTCTCCGGCGCCGACCGGCTCCACCACTGTCACCCGGGGCGCGGGCACGAAGACCGGTTCGGCGTCACGGACCAGTGCGGTGGCGCCCACCGCGCCGTCCTTGACCACCACCGTCTGCGGATCGGGCAACAACTCGCGTACGGCGGTCGGGTCGGTGGTGCCCCAGAGGGTCTCCGCCTCGTCCTGCCCGACGAAGACGAGGTCGCAGCGGTTGGCGAGGTCGCGCAGCACCGGTGCGGCCTGCTCGGCGGACCACAGTCGGGCCCGGTGGTTGACGTCGAAGCTGACCAACGCCTGCGCCAACGGCCGGTCGGTCACCGCGTGCTCGACAAGCGCCCGGCAGGACGCGGAGAGCGCCGGGGTGATTCCGGACAGGTGCAGCACCCGGGCACCGGCCAGCGCCGGGTCGGCCAGCGTGGCGGGGTCCATCCGGGCGGCCGCCGAACCGGCCCGGTAGTAGTGCACGGTGGTCCCCTCCGGGCCGGGGTCCTTGACGTACAGGCCGGTGGGGGCGGTCGGGTCCACGCAGACCTGGTCGACGCCGACGCCGGCGGCGGCGACGTGCCGGACGACGGCCCGACCGAAAGGGTCGTCGCCGACCCGGCTCACCCAGGTCGTCACGTGGCCCAGGTGGGCCAGGTAACCGGCCACGTTGGACTCGGCCCCGCCGACCGAGACGGCGACCCGCTCGGCGCGCTCCAGCGGCTCACCCGGCGCGGGGCAGAGCACCACCATCGTCTCCCCTACCGCTGCCACCTCGATCGACGGAAGGCCGGCCGGGACACTCGGCTGGTCAGGTCGGGGGGCGGTCGGCATCGGGCACACATCCTCGCGGCGGGGGTGCTGGGCGTCGCCGAGCCTAGGTGTCCCGCGCGGGACGGGCAAGCGGTGTCCCGCTGGTCAGGGCAACGTCAACCCGTACGCGGCCAACACCTCCGCGATCGGCTGGTAGTAGGTGGTGCCGCCGGCCGTGCAGTTACCGGTGCCGCCGGAGAGGATGCCGAGGATCCTGCCGGTGGAGGCCACGTAGAGCGGTCCCCCGCTGTCCCCCGGTTCGGCGCAGATGTTGGTGCGGATCAGGCCGTAGATCACGCCGGTGGCGTAGTTGACGGTCTGGTTGAGACCGGTGACGGTGCCGCAGCGCACGCCGGTCGTGCTGCCGCTGCGGCACACCGCCTGACCGATGTACGCGCTGCCGGTGCCATTGATGGTCAGCAGGCCGGGGTAGGTGTAGACCGCGCTCGGGTGGGCGATCCGGCCGGTGTAGCGGATCAGCCCGTAGTCGTTGGTGGGGTAGCTGGTTGCGGTGCGGGTGCCGAGCACCGTGGTCTGGGCGCTGTCGGTGTACCAGGTGGCGGCGGCGGTGGTGCAGTGCCCGGCGGTGATCACGTAGTAGGTGCTGCCGCTGCGCGCGTTCGCGCCGAGCGAGCAGCGCGCGCCGCTGCCGTAGATGCCCTGCCCGCCGGCGATCAGCGGGCGCAGGGTTCCGGGTTCGCGGCGCAGCAGCACGCCGGCCCGGTCGGTCACCAACCGCAGCGCGGCCACCTCGCTGGGGGCCACTGTGTCGTCGACGGTGAGGGTCATCCGACCGGTGGCGGGGTCGAGACCCCAGGCGGTGCCCGCGGTGCGTACCCCGGTCAGCGTGGCCGTCGGGTCGGCGGCGGGCGCGGCGGCCCGGTCGGGGACGGCGGCCTGCGCCGCGCCAGGAGCGACGAGCAGCAGGGCGGTCAGGACGAGGGCGACCAGCGGGGAGCGGCGCATCCGAACCTCCGGAGAGATCGAGATTAATGGATGCAGTCAAGCATCGCCCGGCCTCCGACGCCCTGGCAACCTTCGGCCGCCCGCTTCCCCGACCGGCGGGAATCGCCGATCCGGGGACGGGCCGCGCCGGCACCGCCGATAATCCTCTTAAGACACGGCGGGAGGCCGGGCATGAGTACCGGAGGCACCGCGGCACTGGTACGCCGGCCGGACGGGTCGACCCGGGCCACGTTGCTGGAGTTGCTCTTCGACGTGGTCTTCGTGGCGGCCCTCGCGCTGACCTCGACGCTGTTGACCGAGAACCTTTCCTGGTCCGGCGGCGCGAAGGTGCTGCTGATGTTGACGGCCATCTGGTGGACCTGGTCGGTCACCGCCACCACCACCGAGTTCTACGACCCGCAGCAACGCCCCATCCAGGCCATCCTGATGATCGCCATGGTCGGCTCGGTGGGGATGGCGGCGTCCCTGCCGATGATCACCGACGGGCACGCGATGATCTTCGCGGTCGCGTACGTCGGTACGCACATTTCTCGCGGGATCATCCTGATCACGACGTTGCTCCGGCAGCGCCACCGGGCGGCCACGATCCGGGCCACCCGGTTCCTGTTCTGGTTCGTGGTGTCCGGCGTCTTCTGGATCACCGGCGGGGTGACCGGCGACGTGAACTGGCCGCTCTGGACCATCGCCATCGCGATCGACCTGCTCTCGTCGGCGGCCCGCTACCCGACACCCCGGTTGGGCCGGGTGCCGATCGACCAGTACGAGCGGACCACCGGGCACCTGGGCGAGCGGTACCAGCAGTTCGTGATCCTGGCCCTCGGCGACATCATCCTGGTGCCCACCATGCGGGTCAGCCGCACCGATCTCGACGGCGTACGGGTCACCGCGTTGTTCTGCGCCTTCGGCCTCATGCTGCTGATGTGGCAGGTCTACGTCTTCCGAGCCGGCGAGTTGCTGGAAGCCGGGGCGAGGGCGGGCCGGCCGGCGCGGGTGGCCCCGTACACCCATCTGGTGATGCTGGCCGGCGTGGTCGGCACGGCGGCCGCGTTCGACCTGGTCGTCTCGCGGCCGACCGGGACGACACCGGCGCGGTGGCTCCTGCTGATCATCGGCGGCCCGATCCTGTTCGTGGTCGGCCGCGCGCTGTTCACCCTGCTCGTGTCGACGAACGTGCCGTGGCGGCGGATGAGCTGCCTGATCGTGCCGCTGCTGGTGCTGCCCTGGGCCGGCCACTGGCCGCCGGTGCTGGTCACCGTGGTCGTGGCGCTGGGGTTGGCCGCTCACGTCCTGCTCCCTGGAGCGGCCCGGGAGACCACGCCGGGCCTGCGGTTTCGACAATCCGGCGACTGACCCTGCTCACTCAGGCGACGTGTCGGGCGGCCCACTCGGCGAGCTCCCGGGCGCACGCGTCCACCGACTCCTGCCAGCTCCGGGCCGCGCCGTCGCCCGCCTCGTCGCTGACCTGCTTGACCAGCCGGCACGGTACGCCGGCCTGCGCAGCGGCCCACGCCACCGCGTACCCCTCCATGTCGACCAGGTCGGCGCGCTGCGCCAACCGGTCCCGCTCCCCGTCGTCGGCCACGAAGGTGTCACCGGTCGCGAGCACCGCGCCCTCGGCGGCCAACGACAGCGGCGCCCCGTAGGTCTCGCCGGTGAGCGTGCGCAGCAGGTCGGTGTCCAGGTCGTGCTGGAGCACTGTGGCGACCTCGTGGATGCCGGCCAACCCGGGGCGCAACGCGCCCGCCGTACCCAGATTGAGCAGCAGGGCGGGGCGCGGCCCGGCGGCCAGCACCGCGGCCACCGCGCTGGCGGCGTTCACCTTGCCCATGCCGGTGAGCAGGACCGGCAGCTCGGGCGGCAGGTAGCGGGCCTCCTCCCCCACGGCAAGAACCACCAGCGGACGATCGGCGCGGACCGTACCTCGAAGATTCACCGGAGCATCGTACGAGCCGGCCGGTGGGCCGTCGAGGTCAGTCGTCGGTGAAGCGGTACAGCACGAAGTCCTTCTCCGCGCCACAGGCGATCACGCGGGTGTTCCACGAGCAGGAGGAGCTGCGCACGTCCTTCAGCTCACCCAACTCGTCGACCTCCCCGGACTCGGCCCACACCCCGGCCAGCACCCGGTTGTCAGCGACCACGCTGGGCGCCTTGGCGAAGACCAGCAGGTTGCCCGCGTCCAGGCGGACCGCCACCCCGCCCCGGTCCCGCAGCACCGGCTTGCCGGCGGCGTCGAAGACGGCGACGGTCGGCTCCGGCAGCTCCCGTTGGGCGAGCACCTGCTCACCCAACGGAACCAGACCGGTCACGCCCGGCGCCGACCAGCTCTTCATGCGCTCGCCCTCGGTGACCGCCACCACCTCGGTGCGCGCGACGTCGTTGTTCGGCACCTGCAACAGGCAGGCTCGCCGCTCACCGCAGGCCACCAGTTCCTTCGGGCGGTACTCGTCGTTGCCGGAGCGGTGCAGCACCACCGGCTCGGCGTCCGAGTTCAGGTCGTACGCGAGCAGCTGGTAACCACCCTCGTTGGCGGCCACGTACAGGCGGTCCTCGTGGGCGACCACCAGATCGTCGAGGTCGGCGACGCTGCCCCACTGGCGCAGCACGGCGCCGGATGCCATGTCGAGCAGCCGCACCGACCGGCCCGCACCCACCTGGACGAGTCGCCGCCCCTTGCTCGTCCACGGGTTGCGGGGCGTGCCGTCGAGGAAGGCCGGCCCGCCCGCCGCCGCGTCGGTGCCGACCGGTCGGACCACGGTACGGCCGCCGGCGTACTGGCCGCGGGGGTTGGGCTCGGTCCACTTCGCCGAGCCGTTGGTCAGGCGCAGACCGACCAGTTCGTCGGCGGTCCGGTCCACCAGCACCGCCGTGTCGTCGGCGAAGTAGACGTCGTCGTCACCACGCAGAACGCGTTGCCAGCGCTGCTCGCCGGTGCGGCCGTCGAGGACGGCCAGCGGTCGGGGGGTGCCGTCGCCCGGCGCGTCGGCGAGGACCGCGACCGCCCCGGGGACGGCGATGATCGCCTCCCAGTCGTTGGCCCGCACGTCGGTCTGCTCGCGCCACAACTCGCGGCCGTTGCCCGCGTCGACGGCCACCACCTCCAGCCGGTCGTCCGGCAGCGCAAACGCCAGGTAGGCCCGGTCGTCGAGCACCGCAGTCCACATGTCGAGCGGCCGTTCGGCGCCGGCTGACAGGCGGGACAGCTCGCGCAGCGAGGCGAACTCCAGATCCGGGTAGCGGTCCCGGGTCAGGTAGAGCGTCGCCGCGGTGGCCACCCCGGCGAGGGCCAGCACCGCGCCGAGCACCACCCAGCGCGCCCGAGGCCAGCGGGTCGCGCCGGCCGGCGGGGTCGGGGTGGCGCCGACCAGGCCCGGCCCCTGGGGCGGGCCTGCCGGCGGGGTGGATCCCGGCCAGGGCTGCGACGGTACGACCGGCGCGGGGGCTCCGGCCGGGGCGGGCGGGCTGACGGGGTTCGCCATCGGCGGGCTCACGGGACGGGGCGCGGGCGGGCTCACCGGGGCCGGCGCGGGTGGTGCGAGCGGCGGTCCCGCGTACGCCGGGGCGAGGAGCGGCTTGCGCAGCGGCAGGTCGGTCAGGGCACCCTCGGCCACCGGCAACTCGGGCTGGTCCAGCACCGTCGGCGCGATCCCCAGCTCGGCGTGGAGCATGCGGGCCACCAGCGGGATCCGTGACGACCCGCCCACGAGGAACAGCCCGTCGAGCTGATCGGGTCGCAGCCCGGCGGCGGCGATGACCTCCCGGGCCCGCTGCACCGCCCGGCGCAGCAGCGGCGTGGCCACCCGCTCGACGTCCGCGCGGGTCAGCTGGATCGTCTCGGCCACTCCGGGCACCGCGACCGGGGCGACAGAAGACCGGGACAGGGTTTCCTTCGCCCCACGTACCTCGTCCCAGAGCCGGACCTGGTCACGGCGCTGCGCCGGATCCGCCGGTCGGGTGAGCCGGGCCCACTGCCCGGCGTGCCGCTCACCGACCAACTCGCCGACCCGCCGCACCAGCGCGGCGTCGAGGTCCAGACCGCCCAGGTCGGGCAGGCCACCGTCGGCGACCACGCTGAAGCCTGAGTCGCCCCAGGGGTCCGCGCCCTCGTTGCGCAGCACGGCGACGTCGAGCGTCCCGCCACCGAAGTCGAACACCGCGATCGCCCCGCCGACCGGCACCGGACGGTGCAGCACCTGCGTGTAGTACCGGGCGGCGGCCACCGGCTCCCGCAGCAGCCGGGTGCCGGGCGGCGTCGGCCCGGCGAGGGTGTGCTCGGCCGCCTGCGGCCAGCCCGCCCGCAGCAGCGCGTCGGCGAGGACCTGCCGCCGCGTCGCGTCCCAGGCGGCCGGGCAGGTGACCACTGCCGGCGGCAGGAAACCCACAGCGTTCACCGCCGCCCGGCCGACCGCCGCCAGCACCGCGGCGAGCAGGTCGGCCGGCGGGTACGCGCGGTCGCCGAGCTGCACTGTCGGCTCGTCCACCCGACGCTTGGGGTTCGCCTCGAAGCGGGCCGGGTCGGCCTGCGCCAACCGGCGGGCGTCCCAGCCGGTGTGCAGGGTGCCGTCCGGGTCGGCGTACACGGCGGACGGACTGAGCGGTTGACCGTCCATCAGCAGCGGACGGGTCCGCCCGTCCGGCCAGCGCAGCACCGCGACGGTGTTGGACGTGCCGAGGTCGATGCCGAGGGCGAAACCCTCGTGCTGGCCTGCCATTGCCCGATACCTCCGCCGCGACGAGGGGAACTCGACCCCGCATCGTACGCAGGCCCCGCCGCACCGCTGATCACTCGGTCCGGGGTGGTCGACGGCGTCCGGTCAGTGGGTGGAGTGGACGCCCACCACCTCGCCCTCGCTGGTCTCCCCGGTCAGCTGGAATCCGAGCTTCAGGTAGAACCGCTCCGGGCCGTCCGGCCCCGGCTCCCACGTCGTGTAGACGCGGCCGTGCCCACGTCGGCGGGCCTCGTCGAGGACGGCCTGTACCGCGAAGCGGCCGTACCCCCGGCCCTGGTGCTCGGCGGCGATGTTCAGCCGCCACAGCCCCGAGCGCCTGTCGTCAGGTTGGGCCGGATCCCACACGATGTCGAAGAAACCCATCAGAAAGCCGACGATCTCGTCATCCTCGACGATCAGACGCGGCCACGCGATCTCGGGCTGCGCGTACGCCTCGGCGAGGGACCAGGCGACCGGAGACGAGAACTTCTCCTGCTCGGGCCGCACGCTCACCCGGCACGCGGCTTCCACATTGTCCTGAGTGACCTTCACCAGTCTCGGCACGCCGGCCACCCTACCGAGCGGGGCCGCGCAACAGGCCGTCGAGCAGCCCGCGCAGGCCGAACTGGAACCAGGTTTCCAGGTCGGTGTCGGGTCTGGTCTGCCCGGCCGCGGCCAGCCACTGTCGGTCCCGGGTACGGCCGGTTCGCTCCAGCCGGGTGCGGGTCGCCGACCACCAGGCGTGGTAGGTGGTGTCCCCGGGGTCACGCCGGATGAGCAGGGCCATGCCCTGGATGTAGCCGCTGAGTGCCAGGTAGGCGCGGAACGCCTCGGCCGGGTCGTATCCGGCGCTGGTGAATGCCGCGACCACCCGGTCGACCATGGCGAGCACCGCCGGCCCGGTCGGTGGCCGGTCGGTGGCGAGGATGGCCAGCAGCCAGGGATGGCGGCGGTACATCGCCCACTCGTCCCCGGCCAACCGTTCGAGCCGTTGGCGCGGATCGTGCGGTAGTGGCGCGGTGCCGGGCGGGTGAGTGGCGGTGATCTGCTCGGCCATCGCGGCGAGGAGGTCGGCCCGATTCCGGACGTGCCGGTACACGCCGTGGGCGGGCAGGTCGGCGCGTTGGGCGAGGACCCGCAGCGAGACGGCGTCCAGGCCGCCGGCATCCGCCAACTCGACCGCGAGGGCGACCAACCGGTGGCGCGGGTCGCCGCCGGTCGGGAAGGGCAGGTCACGGATCCGACGCGGGCCGCTGGTGGGGCCGTGCTCACGACGTCTCCGGTACGCGCGGGCCTGACAGCTCCGGGAGCAGTAGCGGCGCGGGCGCCCCCGGCCGGGGCCGACGGACAGTTCGGCCTCGCACTCGACACACCGGGCATTGAGCACGCCGCCTCCGGTTTCGTCGCGGCACTCCGTGTGACGAAAGTACTGCACGTCGTCCGACCGGCGGCGACAGGATCGGCGGCATGAATCCGCCCAGCCGCAGCAGGCAATGCCCTGGCGCCCGGGGCGTCAGGTCGGGCCGTACCGATCGGTCCCCGCGGCGCGGAGCAGCCGGAGCTGACCGATCTCCGCGACGTTCTTCATCAGCTCCGAGTTGACCCAACCGATCGTGTGCGTGACGGTGTGGTCGGTCCCGTCCGGCCAGGGGTACGTCGAGATGCGGTCGAGGTCGCTGTCGCCGAACTGGTCGAGCAGACCGAGCCATTCGGTGCGCAGGCCCCGCAGCCAGGCGACGCTGGGCTCGCCCGCTCCCGGCCAGGCGACGGCGGTGCGCTGCCGCGCTGATCCACCCCGAAGATGGTCCATCGCCACTGTCCACCACCAGCCGACGTGCCAGGTGAGCCAGCCGATCGTCGGCACCGGGACCGGTTCGGGTTCGGTGTCGGCCCAGTCCGGCGTCCAGGTGCCGTCGGTGCTCTGCCGCACCGACCAGCAGTGGTCGGCCGGCTCCCAAAGGAAGTCCGAGGGTTCGAGTCGCTCAAGGTGGTACTCGAACAGCGACCACGTCAGGTCGAACTGCCAGCGCAGCAACGTCAGGCTCGGTACGGGCATCCGGAAATCCTGTCCGAACCTACCCCCGCCGTCCACAAAAATAACCCCACACCCACCCCAGTCGGGTTGATCATGAGGTTGGCGGGTTCTACGAAGATCGAATTCCCCGCCAACCTCATGATCAACCGTTAGCCGCGGGCGCGGTCGGCGGGGCAGCGGTCGGAGAGTGCGTAGCGGAGCAGCACCACGTCGCCGATCTGGCGGGCCTCGGCCAGGCGGGCACGTCGACCCGGGTGCCAGGGAAAGCTACCCTCCCCCACGAACCGTGGTGCCCGACCGTCACCGACGAAGAACGGGGCGACCACCAGGTGCAGTTCGTCGGCGAGACCGGCGGCGAGGAACTGGGCGTGCACCGTCCCGCCGCCCTCCACCATCAACCGCTGTACGCCCCGCGCGGCCAGGTCGGTCAGCAGCCACCCCGGGTCGACAGGCTCACCCGCGTCGATCACGGCGGCCAGCCGGCCGACCCGCTCCTCGGTCTTCTCCAGCGCGCCCGTGGCGCAGTAGACGAGCCGGGCCGAATCACCGGCGGTGAAGAAGCGGGCGGTCGGGTCGAGGTCACCCTGCGCGGTCAGGGTGACCTTGGTGGGTGAGGCGGGCCGGCCGGCCGCCACCCGCTCGGCGCGGCGGCTCGGCGAACGCACCAGCAGCCGAGGGTCGTCTCGTCGGACGGTGCCGGCCCCGACCAGAATGGCGTCGCAGCTGGCCCGGACCGCGTCGACGCGGTCCAGGTCCTCCTCGTTGGACAGCAGTAACCGCTGCTCGGAGGCATCGTCGATGTACCCGTCGATGGAGGCGGCACAACTCAGCAGCACGTACGGCCGCGTGGGCCCCGGCCGCCAACTCATCGGGAGACGGGCCGCTCAGAAGGACGACCCGGGAGCGCATCCGCCGCCTCGGCCGCCTCGACCTCCGCCGCCTTGGCCGCCTTCGCCGCCAGGTAGTCGGCGTTGGCCGGCGAGAGGAAGACGCTGGTGAGCACCCGTTCGGCGATGTCCACGCCCAACCGGGTCAACTGCTCGGCCTTGTCCGGATTGCTGCTGAGCAGTCGGACCCGCGGCACGCCCAACGTGGCAAGCATCTGCGCGGCGACGGTGTAGTCCCGCTCGTCCTCGCCCCGGCCCAGCGCGACGTTGGCCTGGTAGGTGTCCAACCCGGCGTCCTGCAACGCGTACGCGTCGAGTTTGGCGTACAGGCCGATGCCCCGGCCCTCCTGGCGGAGGTAGAGCACGAAACCGCCGGTCTCGGCGATCCGCTGTACCGCCTCGCGCAGTTGCGGCCCGCAGTCGCAACGTTGGCTGCCGAACACGTCGCCGGTCAGGCACTCGCTGTGCGGGCGGACCAGTGGGGCTGTTCCCCCGGTGGCGAGCCGGTCCAGGGCGCCCGCCCAGTCGCCGAGGCCGATGGCAAGGTGCTCCCGACCGTCCACCAGGCCCTTGAAGGTGAACACCCGGGCCGTCGTGGTGTAGCCGTCCGGGAACGCCAGCGGCACCGTGACCTGCGTGCGGATCGTGGCAACGGGCAATGCTTCGGGCATGGGACTCCTTCGTCCGGCGCCACCGTCGTCCGGCGACGCGTACCGTCTCACAACCGACTCAACATCCGCCGCCGGAGGCGGCTTCCCGGGCGGCGACCGGAATTCGACGTCGACGGGCCAGCAACACCGCAGCCCCGGGCAGGCTGGCCACCAGGATCAGCGCGCCGTAGACGGTGGCGGTGGCGACGCCCTCGGCCGCGCTGAGACCGGCCGCGCCGAAAACCCATGCCGCCACCCCCTCGCGGGGCCCGAAACCGGCCACGTTCAGCGGTAGGCCCATCGCGAGCAGGGCGAGCAACGTCAACGGCAGCAGGCGGGACAGCGGGGCGTCCGACCCGGCGGTGCGCGCCGCCACCAGGAAGGTGGCCAGGTGACCGGCGACCATCACGGCTGAGGCGACCAGCACCCCGAACCAGGTACGCCGCGCCAGCAGCCCCGACCGTACGTCCGCCACGGCGGTGCGCAGTGCCGTCGCCCAGCGCGACCCGCCACCGTTCGGGAGGAGCCGGGCCAACAGCACGACGGCCAGCCCACCGGCGACGAGCAGCGCGGCGGCGACCGGCAGGTACTGCCGTACCGGGGACGGGAAGGCGGCGAGCACCACCAGCGCAACCCCGACCAGGACCACCTGCCCGGCGGCACGTTCCCAGACCACCGCGCGGATGCCCCGGCTGACGTCACCGGCGTCGCGGCCGTGGCGTACCGCGCGGTGCACGTCGCCGAGCACCCCGCCGGGCAGTGTGGCGTTGAGGAAAACGGCCCGGTAGCAGTGCGCCACAGCTGTCGCCAGTGGCAGGCGTACGCCGAGACCGCCGGCGACCAGGCTCCACCGCCACGCCGCGCAGACAGTGGTCAGCACACCGATGACCAACGCCGCTGCCAACGCCGGCGCGTCGATCAGTCGCACTCCGGCGAGGAACGGGCCGGTGCCCACCTGCCACAGCAGGACGGCGAGCAGACCCACCCCGCCGACCACTCGTGCCCAGGCCCAGAACATCGGCGCCGGCCCTCCCTTTGAAGATCGTCCACTTGCCCTAGTCCACGTACCCAGGGCGTGAACGGTTCATCCACCGGCGAGGAGGTCAGTGTGTTCGACAAGCACCGTGAGCCGGCCGGCCGCCGCGTCGGTCAGTCGACGACGGGCGTACGCCTGGGCGGGTCCGGCCAGGTCGGGGCGCTGCTCGCAGGCGGCCCCGAGCCATCCCCGGAACCATTCGGCGGTCAGGTCGGCCTGTTCCGGGCCGAGATGCCACGGGCTGGGTCGTTCCCGCACGTCGACACCGCGCCGGGTGAACGCGGCGGCGGTGGCGGCGGCGGCATCCGGGCCGAGTAGCCGCCGGCCCTCGACGGTACGCCGCTGGTGGTCGTTGAACGCGGCCTCGACCGCCTCGTCGAGTGGGTCGGCCGGGGTGAACCGGACCCGCCCGGTCACCGAGATGGCGAACAGAGCGGGCCGGCCGACACACGCCGCCACCACCCGCTCGACCTCCTCGGTGGTGAGCATGTCCAGCAGCGCGGACGCGGTGACCAGGGAACCGTCCGCGAGGTCGGCGGCGGTCAGCCGGGTGAGGTCGCCACAGCGGGTGTGGACGGTGACCGGGGCGCCGTCGGCGGCGGTCACCCCCCGCATGCCCTCGGCGGCCCGGGCCAGCAGGTCGGCGTCCCGGTCGTGCAGCACCCAGTGCTGAGGTCCGGGTAGCCGGGCGGCCAGCCAGCGACTCATCGACCCGGTGCCGCTGCCCAGGTCGTGGATCACCGTCGGGGTGTCCCCGGTCAGCCGGGCCCGGACGGCATCCACCAGGTCCTCGGCACGCGCCGCCGCGTCGGCCGGCTCACGCAAGCGCAGCCAGTCGGCGAACGGCAGGGTCTCCTCGGCGGTCATTCCGCCACCTCCTTCAGCACTCCGGCCAGCAACGCGGTGGTCACCGGCCAGTCGGTCAGGGTGTCGCGCCGGGCGAGAGCGGCACGACGCAGCCGGTCGCGCAGCCCGTCATCGTCGAGCCAGCGGATCAGAGCGGCGGCCAGCGCCGCCGGGTCACCGGGTGGGACCAGCAGTCCCGGGCGCTCACCGTCGGGCGCGTGACCGAGCGCTTCCGGCAGCCCGCCCACCTCGGTGGTCAACACCGGCAGGCCGCGGGCCAGCGCCTCGGTGACGACCATGCCGTACGTCTCGCCTCTCGACGGCAGCACCAGCAGGTCGGCGGCGGCGTAGGCGTCGTCCAACGCCGCGCCGGTCACCGGGCCGACCAGTCGCACCCGCTCGGTGAGGCCCGCCCCGGTCAACCTGTCGCGCAGCCGGTGCACGAGATCCGGTTCCCGGGCCAGAGAGCCCGCGCAGACCATCGTCCAGGACCTGCCGACCAGCGTGGCCAACGCGTCGACCAGCACGTCGTACCCCTTGTGATGGGTGACTGCCGCGACGCAGAGCAAGCGGTCGCCGGCCACCGAGCCGACCGCGGGCGGCGCGGGCCGCACCCCGGGCGGCGCGGCCCGGACCCGGCCGGCGAGGGCCGGGTGGCGGGCCAGCAGGGCGCGGCGGGTCCACTCGCTGGTGGTGACGACGGCCCGGGCGGTGGCCAGGGCGCGGGCTTCCGGCTCGTCGTCCAGCGGCAGGTGCACCAGCAGCACCAGGCGCAGCCGACGGGCGTGCGGGGCGAGCAGGTCCGGCACGGCCGAGGCGATGAGGCCGTCGATCAGCACCACGGCGTCGTCGGGCGCGGCGGCGAGCACCGCGCCCAGCGTCGCCTGGGCAGCCGGGTCGGGGTGCGGCCACGCGCCGGGCACCGGATGCTCGCGCACCGACCAGCCGCCCTCGCCCAGCCCCGCGCAGATCCGCCGGTCGTAGGAGTTGCCGCCGCTGGGCGTGGCCGGATCATCGATGTCACCGGGCAGGACGACGTGCACCGCCCGGCCCGCATCAGTCACAACGACCGCTCGTAGCTCGCCCAGGCGATGTGCGACTCGTGCAGGGTGACCGTGATGCCGCTCAGGTCACGCGCCCCGGCGCCCAGCTCACCGGCGTGCACCCGCTCGACCAGCCGGTCCGCGATCGTACGGGCCAGCACCTCCGTGGTGGTGTTCACTCCGGCGAAGGCCGCCTCGTCGTCGAGGTTGCGGTAGGTCAGCTCGCTCAGCACGGCCCGCAGCTGCTCGGTGGCGAGGCCGATGTCCACCACGATCCCGTCGGCGTCCAGGTCGGGACGGCGGAACGTCGCGTCCACAACGAACGTCGCGCCGTGCAGGCGTTGGGCGGGCCCGAACACCTCGCCTCGGAAACTGTGGGCGATCATCATGTGGTCCCGAACGGTCACGCTGAACACTGTCACTCTCCGTCTTCGTAGGTGATGAGGTGGCAGAGCGCGGGCAGGTCGCCCGAGGTCAGTCTGGCGAGCACGTCGGGCAGCTCCGCGAAACGCGACGCGCCGGTGATCAACGCGTCGAAGGCCGGGTCGTCGAGCAGGTCCAGGGCGAGCGCCAGTCGGTCGGCGTAACTGCGCCGTCCCCGTCGGGCGGGTGCCACCATGCCGACCTGGCTACTGCGGACGCTGAGTCGACGGGAGTGGAACGCACCGCCCAGCGACACCTGCACCGGGCGGTCGCCGTACCAGCTAAGTTCGATGACTGTGCCCTCCGGGGCGAGCAGGTCCAGCGACTGTTGCAGGCCGGCGGCGGTGGCGCTGGCGTGCACGACCAGGTCCCGGTCACCGCGGGCGTCGGCCGGGCTGGCGAAGTCGACACCGAGGGCCCCGGCCACGCCGGCCCTGCGCGTGTCGGTGTCGACCAACTCGACGTGCACGCCGGGGAACCGGGCCAGCAGCGTCGCGACGCAGCAGCCCACCATGCCCGCGCCGATGACGGTGACGCGGTCGCCGACCAGCGGCGCGGCGTCCCACAGCGCGTTGACGGCGGTCTCCACAGTGCCGGCGAGCACCGCTCGGGCGGCCGGCACCCCCTCCGGCACCGGCACCACGGCACTCACCGGCACGACGTACGCGCTCTGGTGCGGGTGCAGGCAGAACACCGTTCGCCCGAGCAGCTCCGGCGGGCCCTGCTCGACGACGCCGACGCTCAGGTAGCCGTACTTGACCGGGCCGGGGAACTCGCCCTCCTGAAACGGCGCGCGCATGGTGGCGTACTGATCGGCGGGCACCCGGCCGGCGAAGACCAGCGTCTCGGTGCCCCGGCTGACACCGGAGTAGCGGGCCCGGACCAGCACCTCGTCGGGGCCCGGGGCGGTCAGTGACACCGGCTGGATCTCGGCAACGCCGGGTTCGCGCACCCAGCAGGCGTACGCCTCGCGGATCACCGTCGCGCACCTCACCTCGTGTTCTGGGCCGAACGGCCAGGCTTCCGTGCCCCGGTCGGGTTGTCGATCATAAACACGGAGGCGAGGTGTCCACAGTTCGAAGTGCTGCCGTGCGCTGACCGCGGGTGTGCGCGTGGCGGCGCCAACCCGTTACCAGCGGTTGCGTGCCTCCTCGGCCCAGCCGACGAGCCCGTCGAGGCTCACCGTCGTCCCGTCGTCCGTCTTTGCCCAGCCGGAGAAGTGCCCGAAACACTGGTGCGTCTCGTTCGCGACGACACCCAGGTTGGTGCGGGACACCTTCTCGTGGAACGGCTGGAACTCGACCTCGACCCGGTCGCCGCTGATCCGCCAGGGGCGCAGCCAGTCCGCCCGGTCGTAGGTCCAGCGCAGCTCCTCGCCGATCTTGTGCAGGCGGCCGTCGACGAAGAGGCCGTTCTCGGTGACCCCGGTGCCGTCGGTCCACCGGCCGCCGAGCTGGATCGCTCGTCCCGGCGCCGCACCGGCGGCCCAGTTCCACATGATCGAGTACGGCCATCTGCCGCGACCGTGGTCCAGCACGGCGAACGCGTCCGGTCCACCGATCTCGTACGTCTGGCCGTGCAGTTCCAGCGTGCCGAGCACCGGGCGGCCGACGTCCTTGACCGTGTACTGGAAGCGCCTGGTGCTCCACGGCACGACGACCCCGAGTGACTCGTGACCGGCCGGCAACGGCACGTCCACCTCCAGCCGTACTCCGGTGGCGCTCGCCGAGATCGTGGTGCCGTCCGGGCGCTGAACGATCCGGATCGCCAGGCCACCGCCGCGTGCGCCCGCCTCGCCCACGCCGCAGTGCGGTGGTAGCACCGTCCCTCGCGCCAGCGGCACCACCACGTCGGCCTTCGTCTCGGTGCCGCTGTCCCGGTCGAGCACGTAGACGCTGTGCACGCCGGCGTAGTCCAGCGATGAGGCGACCAGCCCGATGATGTGCCGTGGGGTCACGATGCCCCAGTACTCCCATCGTTTGGTCCGGCCCCAGCCGCGCAGGTTCGCGGTGTGCAGGGGACGCCGGGTCCAACCCACCGCCGCGGGGTTGAGTCGCCCATCCCGTTGGCACAGGTCGACAGGCGAAATCAGTTCACGTTCATGCGTCACGAGGGGCACGATATCCGGCCACGTTCCCGCCGGCTTGACTGACGGAATAGGACCCCATGAAGCTGTCTGCCCTGGGCCGTATCGCTCTGGCCACAGGCATCACCGTGCTGGCCACCGCCACGCTCCCCGGCACCCCCGCGACCGCCGCACCGGTGAAGAGGAAGATGCTCCCGGTCCTGGTGGAGTTCAGCGACGCCGGCTGCCCGCAGCCTCCGGCATCGCGCCGGAGGCTCCTTGGCGTACCCATGGTTGGGCTCACCACCTCGGGGGTGGCGCAACCGCCTCGGTCACCGCCAGACCCTGTCCGCGATGTCGTAGACCATCGTGCGGTTGACCTGCTTCGGAAGCGACTGGCCGAGTCGCCACGACCCGGACGTGGCGTGCAGATCGACAGTCACCGAGCCCGCCGTCGTGGCGCCCAACTGGCCGACCCAATGCCGGCTCTCCTCGATCAGCCTCTGCACGGCCTCGACGTCGGGCGCCGTCACCTCCACCACCGTGGTGTCGACAAGCGCCGAGCCGACCAGCAAGGCCAGGAGCCGGCCGAGGACCGCCGTGGGCACCGCGCGGTCCGTCGTTTCGACGAGCACGTAGCAGTCGTCGTGCCCGGAGAACAGCAGGCGTGAGCCTGCCAGCGCGGGCAGGACCGGCTCGTCGTACGTGGCCGTTCCGATGACGACGATCATCTCGTCGGCCCGCGCGGCGGAAGGCGTACCCGGCACGTCGACAAGTGTCAGCTCGTAGGGGTACCAGCCGGCCAGGAACCGGGGCAGCTGCTCCCGGCGGATCACCAGGGCCTCTTCGCTGAGGCCGACGACCCCGGCCGCCAGCGCACCGACCTGGTGCGTCTCGAAACTGACGCCCTGCTCCGCCGCGATCCGCGACGGCCGCCACTGCTGGTACTCCTCGTCCAGGAAGCTGTTGGTCTCCAGGCCGACTACCATGATGTTGTCGTTCCCGGCGAGCATGAGCACGTCGGCCAGCTCGGCGGCCTGCGCCGCGGTCGCGGTCACCATCCAGGAGCCGCCTGCCTCGCGAACGCTGAAGCTCAACGGAAAGGGCGCGCGTTCCAGTCCCACGCTGTTCGCGGAGAACGCGCCGTGGGGTCCGACCTCTACCGTCGCGGCGCCGTCCCCGGCGATCGGGTAGCCGATCTCGGTGAGGTCCACCCGCAGGTCGGCGACGGTGAGCTGCGGATTCAGGGCCCTTGTCACGGTGTCGGTGAGCGGTCGATGGGCGACGACGTGCTCGACTGCCGCCCGGTCCACCGCCATCTCATAGTAGTCGGCGGCGAACTCCACGAAGCGGTCGACGATGTCGTCGAACAGGATGTCGAGCAAGCCGGACCCGTCCGGGCCGGCGTCGTCGTACGGCCCGCTCGGTGGTGGGAAGGCGATGCCGTCGCCGGCGTGCCAGCGATCGTCCCCCGCCAGCCGCCACAGCACGGTCGTCGCGACGAGTTGCCCGTCCTCGTCGCAGAAGGCGGGTTCCGTCAGCTGTGGACGCAGCACCTCCGGTACCCCGTCGACCAGGCCCGGCCACAGCTCGTGGTCCGGATGACAGTACGGCGACATCGCCGACTCATGATCGAAGAGTCGGATGAATGCGCCGTCGGCGGTGAACACAACGGCCCACTCGTCGCCGCTGCCGTTGCTCATCGACGCCGCCTCGTCCGGGCCCCAGTTCGAGGCGTAGGCGTAGTAGGGATCCCCGCCATCGATGATGCGCTCGAGCACGGCCAGCGCCTTGCAGCGCTGCCGCAGCAGGTCGATGTCGGGAAGTTTGGCGGCGACGTCGTAGGCGGTCACCGGGTCACCCTAGTGAGGCGGCAGCACCCCGGTCCCGGGGGCGAGGACCCGGGTGAAGAACGCCAGGGTGTCGCGGATCAGCGGTTCCAGCGGCACTCCGGCGAAGCAGTGGTCGGCCCCCTGCACCACCGACAACTCGACCTCGGCACCCGCCTTGGTCAACGCTGCGGCAAGTTCCTCACTCTGCCCCTACCGGTACGACCAGGTCCTGGTCGCCGTGGATCAGCAGCATCGGCGGGGCCTGGTCGGTGACGTAGGTGATCGGACTTGCCGCCCGGCCCAGCCCCGGGTTGTCTGGCAACGGGGCACCGATCAGAAGTGACTCGGGTGAATCGGCCGCGTCGTGGTCGATCGTCCCGGACGGGTGTGCCTGCGACTGCATGGTCAACAGGTTCGACGGCGCGTACCAGCAGACCGCTGCACGAACGTGGGTGTCGTCCTGGTCGTCCCCCGTCAGCGCGACCATCGAGGCCAGATGACCACCGGCCGACTCGCCCCACGCCCCGATCCGCTCGCCGTCCACGCCCACCGTGCGGCCGTGTCGGCGCAGCCAACGCACCGCCGCCTTGACGTCGTCGAGTTGGGCGGGGAAGTGCGCCTCGCCGCTGAGCCGGTACTGCGCGGAGGCGACAGCGAACCCGGCCCGGACGGCGGCGGTGAACGGGTCCACAGTCATCAGCCAGTCCGGCGGCTGCTTGGGCGAGCCGAACAGCCACGCGCCGCCGTGGATCCACAGCAGGACCGGGGCCGGTCGGGGTGCCGTCATCGGCACGACGAGGTCCAACGTCAGCGGGCGGAAGCCCGGGACTTCGTGCACGACGATGTCGCGGTGCTCAATCCGGTCGTTCCGGCGTGGGGGTTCCGAATCGGTCATCGCGTCATCGTCGCACCGACGGTCCGGGCGTGCCGACCAGCCGACCATCCCCGGACCGGAACCACCAGCGTCGGTACGCTCCGCGCCGGCCTCCGCCGAGCTCACGGCGACCCCGACAGACAGACAGCCCATTGATACCGTGGGTTACGAGGCGTGTCTGTTGCGTTCGGGGGGCCAGGACCGGGCCGAGATGAGAAGGATGGAGCAGCACATGATCGTTCCGCAGGGGTTCCGCGCGGTGGTCGCGAACGCCGGGCTCAAGGACGACGAGGACGACTTCACCGCCCTGGTCTCCGAGGTGCCTGCGGTCAGCGCCGCGGTGTTCACCCGCTCCCGGTTCGCCGGCCCCAGCGTCGTGCTCAGCCGTTCGGCGGCGTCGACGTCGTCTGCCCGCGGCGTCGTGGTGCTCTCCCGCAACGCGAACGTGGCCACCGGCAAAGAAGGGCTCGAGAACGCCCGAGAGGTGCGGTCCACTGTGGCTCGCGCCGTCGGTCTGGACGACGACGAGCTGCTCATCGCGTCGACAGGGGTGATCGGGAAGCAGTATCCGATGCCGAGGGTCCGACAGCGCCTGGCCGAGCTTCGGTGGCCCTTTCCGCCTGCCGATTTCGACCGGGTAGCACGGGCGATCATGACCACCGACACCACGCCCAAGGTGGTGCGGGTCAGTTGCGGAGCGGCGAGCATCGTTGGCGTCGCGAAGGGCGTCGGCATGATCGAGCCGAACATGGCGACCCTGTTGACGTTCTTCTGCACGGACGCCCGCATCGAGCCGGCCGACCTGGACCGGGTGTTCCGGTCGGTCATCGCTCGCACGTTCAACGCGGTCAGCATCGACACCGACACCTCCACCAGCGACACCGCTGCCATCTTCGCCAACGGCCTGGCCGGGCCGGTCGATCTGGGCGAGTTCGAGCAGGCGTTGTATTCCGTCGCACTGGACCTGGTGCGGATGGTCGCCCGCGACGGTGAGGGTGCCAGCAAGCTCATCGAGGTCCGGGTCAGCGGTGCCCGCGACGGCGAGCAGGCCAAGCGGGTGGGCAAGGCCATCGTCAACTCGCCGCTGGTCAAGACAGCCGTGCACGGCGCGGACCCGAACTGGGGCCGGGTGGCCATGGCGATCGGCAAGTGCGAGGACGACGAGGACATCGACCAGGAACGGGTGCGGATCGGTTTCGGCGGTATCGAGGTCTATCCGGCGCAGGCCACTGAGGAGACCCTGGTTCGGCTGCGGCGCCACCTCGAAGGCGACGACGTCGTGATCGAGGTCGACCTGGGGATCGGCGCCGGCGCTTTCACCGTGTACGGGTGCGACCTCACTGACGGATACATCCGGATCAACGCTGACTACACCACCTGAGCGACGACGCATCCGGGCGGTACCCCACGAGGTACCGCCCGGAGGGTCGTGGCCGAACCGCGCGGGTCAGCGGGACGCCAGCAGGAACACCCCGACCAGCGCCAGGGCGACACCTGCCCACTGCACGCGGGTGGCGCGTTCGCGCAACACGACCCGCGCGAGCAGGAGCGTGCTGACCGGGTAGAGCGATGCCAGCAGGCCCACCACGGACAGGTAGCCCTCACGGACCGCCAGCAGATACAGCACGCTCGACAGCATGTCCAGGCCACCGGAGAGCAGGGCCAGCAGCACCGTGTTACGGGGGGCTCTGATCGGCCAACGACCGATCGGCCAGGCGAGCACGAGCAGTGTCAACGAGGCGCATCTGGCGGCCACCAGTGGCCAGAGCCCCGACCCGTCCCCGGTACGGGACAGCAGCACGAAGAACAGGCCGAAGCCGGCACCGGCCGCCAACGCCCCGGCGACAGTCCGCAGGTGCGATTGTCGACCCGGCCGGTCGCCGCCCGAGGTGACCGAGACGCAGGGGATGGCGATCAGTCCGCAGGCCAGCCCGGCCGCCCCGATCACCGACACGGTGTCCCCGCCGGCCAGGCCGACGAGGACGGGCAGGATCGCGGCCATGGCGGCGGTGGTCGGAGCGACCACGCTCATCACTCCGTGGGCGAGGGAGTGATAGAGCAGCATGGCGCCGACGCTGCCGGCCAACCCGGCCAGTGCCCCCCAGCCGGCGTCGGCGGCCCGGAGGTTTCCGCCGCCAACGGTCCCGACGAACACCACGGCGGTCGCCAGCCCTGCCATGTTCGACCAGAGCACGACGGTCACCGCCGCGGCGCGCTTGGTGGCGAAGCCACCGACGAAGTCGGCGGCTCCGAGAACCGTTGCCGAAGCCAGCGACATCAGAATGCTGAACATGTTCCGCCTTGGGTTGTCGGTGGCCGGATCAGTGGGATGTCAGATAGCCCCCCATGGACGTGAAGTAGGCCCGCGCCGGCAGCTGCGTGCCATCGTCCGTGCGCACCTGCAGGATTCTCAACCCCTGCTCACGTCCGGTGTGGGCATCCGGTCCGCACACCACGACCACGCCGTCTGCCTCGGGGCAGAAGATCCGGCCCGGCGTCCCTCCGTAGCGCTTGGACGACACAGCCGCTGCGGTAACTCGCAGCCGGACACCGTTGTGGTAGGCAAAGGCGTTCGGGTAGGGGTCGCTCTGCGCCCGGATCAGATTGGCCAACCGGTCGGCCGGCCACGTCCAGTGGATTCGGCTGTCCTCCACCGATCGCTTGTGGAAGAACGTCGCCTGGGCCGGGTCCTGGCTGATCCACTGCCCGGTGCCGCTCTCGATGAGGTCCAGCGCCGACAGGGTGATCTCCGGGAAAATCTCGATGGTGCGCTCGAACAGGTTCGTCACAGTGTCCTTGTCGCTCACCTCGACCCGGCGCTGCAACACGATCTCGCCGAGGTCGAAATCGTCGTTCATGAAGTGCACGGTGACCCCGACCTCGCGTTCACCGTTGATCATCGCCCAGTTGAGTGGGGCGAAGCCGCCGTAACGAGGCAGCAGGGCGTCGTGGACGTTGATCGCCCCGTGCCGCGCCAGGCGGTACACGGCCGGCGCCAGCCAGGTCCGCCAGTCCGACGACACGATGATGTCCGGGGCCAGCTCCCGCAGCCGTGCGGTGACCTCGTCGTCATTGGCGTACTGACGGACCAGGATCGGCAGGTCGTGCTTCTCGGCCAGGTCGACCACCGAGTCGTTCCAGATGGTTTCGTACTCGTGCCCGCTGTCGGGATGGGTGATGACCTGCACCACCTCATGGCGGGAGTCCATCAGCGCCTGCAGCACTCGATGCCCCCACGTCTGGTAGCCCATGAACACTACTCGCACGGGTGTCGCTCCTCTCTGCTTCTCAGGCCCGGTCTGCTTCTCAGGCCCGGTGACCGGCGGTCAGCGGCAGTGACCACACGTAGGCGAAGCCGGCACCCGCCTGGTGATCGAACTGGTCGCCGGCTTCGTAGGTGGCCATCGCCCGGCTGTAGCGGGAGTTCGGTGAGGACCGACTGACCACCGTGCAGTTCCCCTTGAACATGTCCACGGCAATCTCGCCGGTCACCGCCGGCTGAAGGGTCGCCACGAATCCGTCGAGTGCCCGACGCAGATCGCTGAACCAGTACCCGTAGTAGACGAGTTCGGCGTATCGCAGGGCGATGGACTGCTTGTGGTGCAGTGTTTCGCGGTCCAGCACCAGCGACTCCAACTCCGCGTGCGCGGCCATCAGCACGGTCGCCGCCGGCGCCTCGTAGATGCCCCGGGTCTTGAATCCGACGATCCGGCTCTCGGTGATGTCGATCCGACCGATGCCGTGCGGCGCCGCGAGCGCGTTGAGGCGGCCGACCAGAGTGCTCAGACTCAGCGACTCACCGTCGAGGCTCACCGGAACACCCCCGGTGAAGCCGATCCGTACCCGGGTCGGCTCGTCCGGGGCCTGGCGAGGATCACCGGTCAGCTGCCACGCGTCGGCCGGCGGCGGCTGGGTGATGTCGTCGAGCTCGCCACACTCGATACTGGTCCCCCAGACGTTCGTGTCGATGCTGTAGGGCTTTTCCTTGCCGACAGGCACCGGGATGCCGTGCTTGTCGGCGTACGCCAGCTCGTCCTCGCGGGTCTTCAACTCCCAGTCGATCACCGGTGCCAGCACCTTCAGCGACGGGTCGAGCGCCGCCACACTGGTGAAGAATCGGACCTGGTCATTGCCCTTGCCCGTGGCGCCGTGCGCCACCGCGTCCGCGCCGACGGCGTGCGCGATCTCGACCATCCGCTGTGCGATCAGGGGTCGGGACAGCGGAGCGGCCAGCAGGTACTTGCTCTCGTACCGGGCGTGTGCCTGAAGGGCGGGCAACGCGAAGTCGGTCAGGAACCGATCGGTCAGTGGCTCCGCCCGCACCTCGGACGCGCCGGTCCGCAGGGCGCGCTCGCGCACGTCCGGTACGGATTCGAGCTGCCCGATGTCGGCGCAGAAGGCGATCACCTCGGCGTCGTACCGGTCACGCAGCCAGTGCAGCGCCACCGAGGTGTCCAGGCCACCGGAGTAGGCGAGAACGATTTTCATGACTGCTCCTGTTCAGGGTGGTCGTGCGCGAGTTCGTCGAGGACAGCGGCGAGTGTCTTGTCGATCGGGGCGCCGCCCGCCACGTCGTCAGCACCGCGCAGCGTGCCGGCGCGGGCCGCGGCCAGGCCGTCGCGACGGGTACGGCTCCAGCTGCGGTGTGCGGCGGAACTGGTGCGCAGCTCCGCCGCGACGTCCGTCACGCTGGCGGTGGAGGTGCCGCCACCGCTGGTGTAGCCGTTCATGGCGTTCAGTGGCGCGAGCAGCTCACGGAGCACGTCCACGGCGACCGGATGGCCCTCAGCGGCCAGCATCGACGACACCAGCTCGAGGTCGCGCAGCGTCGCCTGCCGGCTGATCAGCTGACCGACCACCTTGCCGACGATGTGATGCGACTGGCGGAACGACACCCCGGCCGCCGACACGAGATAGTTGGCCAGCTCGGTGGCGGTCGAGAAGTTGTCCCAGCACAGCTCCTCGCCGCGCTGCGGGTCGAAGCGAAGGGTACGGGTCTGGCTCTCCACCACGCGCAGGCTGGACAGGTACGAGTCGATGCTCTGCCACAGGAACGGCTTGTCCTCCTGCAGGTCGCAGCTGTACCCGAGCGTGACACCTTTGACCGCTGTCAGCAGTTGCACAAGCACTCCGGTGGCCCGGCCGGACCGTCCGCGTACCAGCTCGGCGACCACCGGGTTCTTCTTCTGCGGCATGATGGAGCTGCCTGTGGTGAAGGCGTCCCCCACCTCGCAGAGCCGGTACTCGTGACCGCTCCACATGACGATCTCCTCCGCCATGCGTGACAGGTTGTTGCTGCCGAGGGCGAAGGCCGCAGCCGCTTCGATCATGTGATCGCGGGCGCTGGTGGCGTCCAGGGCGTGGCTGAGCACCCGGTCGAAGCCCAGGAGCTGTGCGGTCGCCTCGCGGTCGAGCGGGAAGGAGGTGCCGGCGAGCGCGCAGGCCCCGAGCGGTGACTCGTTGACCCGGCCGAAGGCGTCCCGCAGACGGCGTACATCACGAAGCAGCGCGCTGGCGTGTGCCGTCCGCCAGAAGGCGACGCTGATCGGCTGGGCGGCCTGGCTGTGGGTGTACCCCGGCAGCACCGTGCGGAAATCCTGATCGGTGAGCTGCGTCAGCCGGTCGATCAGGTCGAGGTTGGCGTCGATCGCCTCGAGGAGGACGTCGCGGAGGTACATCCGGGCATCGGTGGACACCTGATCGTTGCGGGACCGGGCCGTGTGCATCCGGCCACCGACGTCCAGCCCCAACTCCTCGATGACCATCTGCTCGATGTTGAGGTGGACGTCCTCGTACTCGGCTCGCAGAGTGAGCGCGCCGTCTCGATGTTGCTGGTCCAGCTTGACCAACGTCGCGACGATGGATCGCGCCGCATCCGGCGGGACGATGCGCTGACGAGCCAGCAGCAGCACGTGCGCGATGTTCTGCCACAGGTCGTGTGGGATCAGCCGGACGTCGATGTCAACAGTGAGCGTGTAGTCGAGTACCTCGGGTGTGATGTCTTCCTCGAAGCGACCGCCCCAGAGCTTCTGGGTCATCGGACACGCCTTTCCGGGCCCGTCGGGACCTCATGTCACAACGCCATGGCTTCTGTTTTTGCGCAGGCGTCATCCATTCTGCGGCCAATTGAGCGCAGAATTGTCGAGCAATTGTTTTCTATTGAGGCGGTGCAGCCCGGCTCACCGGTCAGGGCGGACTGGGGCAGCGATTACCGCAGGTCGACGACAAAGGCGACCGGGAAATGCTCCGAATTTCGGGAGGAGGTCGCGTGGGATGCTCGTGGCTTTATGGCGACCGCCTATTTCCGTTTGTCACAACCCCGACATCTGGCGGGCCAACCCTCCATGCAGTCGACCAACACCCCGGGACCGACTGGGGACCGGTGCAGGCAATGGCGTCGACGAAAGCAGCGCTTCCGTCGAGCTGATCACTCTTTGTCTGATTTCAAACACCCCGCGTGTTGTTCACGTCTTTGACCTGCTGATATGCACATGCCCTAGCCCGCACTGACCGTCCACGTGCGACCACACTATGTCAGGGGACGTTGGGCCGGGTGCCCCTTCTCGCCATCTGGGAGCGATTCTTGATGTGGTGGGGACAGCACCACTGACGCTGAGTAGAAATTGACCGAAACATGCGCCGATCTCCAGCAGGGCCGGCTTTGAACGAACAACAAGGCTTCGAAATTGCGGCTATTGACATTGAGCGCGATGATGCACAAAATGAGGGTTATCTGAGCAAGGTCGGCGTAGCAATGGCCCGCCCGTTGCCACCAGCCGTGCTCCTGTCGTACTGTGCTTGACGATCCCGCCGCTCTTCGCCGTACGCCGGCGTGTCTTGAGCTGCCCGGCCGTCTTGCGGCACCGATACGCCGGGAGCGACACCAACCAGTCGGAAGAGCGGAAGCGAATGTCAGCGGAATTGAGCACGCAGACCTATTTCAGCCTCGACGTCTCCGAGGGCGTGGCCGTGGTGGAGTTCTCCGAGGGGCACCGGCACAACATGTGGTCGATGCCCCGGATGCGGGCACTGACCGAGACGGTTCGCGAGCTCGACGCCCCGGACGTCCGTGCGGTCGTGCTGTTCAGCGGCGTCGACAGGTCCTTCGGCGTGGGCGGCGACTTCCACGAGACGTCGACGTTCCGAGGCGGCGACGAGGTTGACGAGTGGATCGATCACATCACCGACCTGTACGTCGCCTGTCTACAGCTCAACCGCCCACTGGTGGTGGCGATCGACGGCTTCGCGATCGGTATCGGCCTGCAGATCGCGCTCACCGCGGACTACCGGGTGGGCAGCGACCGGTGCGTGCTGAAGATGCCGGAGTTCCAGGTGGGCATCGCCTGCACCTTCGGTGGATACATGCTCGAACGGTCCGTGGGCCGCAGCGTCATGCAGCAGATGCTGATGTCCAGCGCGGACTGGTCGGCCGAGCGGAGCCTGCAGGACAGGTTGCTCCACGACGTGGTCCCGGTGGATCGGCTGTTGTCCGTCGCCGTGCAGCGGGCCCGGTCCTTCGCGGCCTACCCGACGGCCGGCTTCCGGAGCACCAAACCGTACCTCAACAGGGGTTTCGTCGACGGGCTCGAACAGCTTCGAGTCATCGGCAAGCAGGCGCACCGCGCGGCATTCGCCGCCGGTGAGGCGCAGCGCAACATGCGACAGGTCATCGACAGCGGTCGATGACGTCGCAGACCATCGACGCGGAAGGAACACCATCATGGCGGCCAGCAGGTGGGCGGCGGTCGGAAACTGCGATCTGACCCCTCTGGAACGGATAAGACCCGCTGTCCACGTCGGTGACCTGAGAGTTCACACCAGCGGGTTGGCGGGTGACAGCCCACGCACCACGCCGTTGGAGATCGATGTGCGGACGATGTCGGTCCGGACCGCGAACGGCGGCGCCACACCCGCCACGACCGAGTCCGACAGGGCGCGGATCCTCGTCGACGAGGACCGCGTCGTCGTGCGGACCACAGCACTGAACGAGGATGCCATTTACCTGGCGTTCAACCGGTCTGAGGGCAAGCTCGCCTACTTCACCGACCTGTTCCTGGCCCCGCTCATCCTGCCCGCGCTCGGTCTGCCCGTCGAGGTTCGCCCGGAGGGACCTCAGCCGCGCAGCGACGAGACCGCACTGCTGCACGTCAGCCGGATACCGTTCGGCGCGGTGCAGGAGGGCAGGCGGCTGCGCGACGGATGGACCCTACGCACCACAGTGGCCGACGATCCCCTGCGGCATCTGCGTCGTCCCGGGCGTACCGACGCGCTGCAAGCCGGAGAGGATCAGGTCAGTGCCCTGCAGGAGCAGATCCGGTCGGTAACCCGAGACCGACCGCTCGACCGGTTCGCGACCCTCCTGTCCGGCGGCATCGACTCCGGCACTGTCACAGTGCTCGCCGCCTCGGAGGGGCTCGCCCTGACGCCGTACAGCGCCGGCACTCCCTGGGGTGACGAGTTCGACGACGCCGCGGAGCTGGGCGATCACCTGGGTCTCTCCGTGCGCCGGGTCGAGCTGTCCGAGGAACGCATCCTGGCTGCCGTCCCGCAGGCCATCCGAGGGCTGGGTGTCACGGAGCCCGAGGTGGTGGAGGTCGCGCTGACCGCGACGGCGCTCTACGACGGGACCGAGATCCCGCGCGACGAGGTGCTGCTGACCGGATATGGGAGCGACCTCATCAACGCCGGCATCTACCGTCCGTTCAGCACGCCGGAGGAGCTGATCGATCAGACGATCGCGGCCATCCACCAGACCCGGTTCACCAACGAGTTGTCCAGCCGGCTGCCGTTGGCGTACGGCCGGGAAGTCCACCACCCGTTCTGGGCGTGGCCGGTGATCCAGGTCGCCCTGGACACGGCGCCGGACTGCAAGGTGCGCGACGGCAGGGAGAAGTTCCACCTTCGCCAGGCTATGAGCCGACGGGTGTCGCACGACATCGCCTGGCGTCGCAAGATCGCCGTTCATCACGGCGGTGGTCTGCAGCGAGGCGTCGTGAAGCGACTCGAGGCGGATGCCCCCGGCGTCGACCGGGCCGCGATCTATCTTGCCTGTTTCCGCGCACTGGTGAACCTGGCGCAGGAAGGCTCGATCGACGACTGGGACCCACTTCAGGTGTACGAGCGCGGCATCGCCGACGCCCGGCGCTGACCACCCCGAAGCCCGCTCACCCCAGCCGCGTCAAACCACCCAACGCCACACCTCAGGAGATGACCTTGAGCCTCACCCCGTCAGGTCTCGGGCTGGTACTCGACCCCGCCCCCACGGACCATCTGGCGAGCGCCTGCCGCAGTGCCGCGACCCGGACCGGTGCGGCCCTCGTACGAGGGCTCGATCTCGACGAACCAGCCTTTCAACGCTTGGTGCATGAGCTCGGCGACACCGTTGAGCACAAGTTCGGCGAGGGCCGCGCCGACCTGCTCAAGTTGAACGCCTCAGCAGACGAGGGGAAAGTGGTCACCGGGCGCGGCCCGCTCCCGCTGCACACCGACGGCATCCTGGTAGGAGAGCAGACAGATCTGATCGTCCTCTACGCCAGCGAGTTCCGCGACGAGCCGGGATCCGGCGAGACGACGGTCTGTGACCAGTTGGCGGCATGGGACGAGATGCCGGACGACCTGCGGCAGACGATCGAGACCGTAGGGCTGGAGTATCTGGTCGAGGACCGGGGTTACTTCCCGACGGTCCCTGACGACTGGTACGAGATCCCCACCGTCCGCGACTACGGTCGGGTTCGGTCGCTGAACCTGACGTTGCCGTTCCCCGCCGGTGCCAACCACGGCTGGCAGGTACGGGTCAAAGGCGGCGACCAGACCACCACCGACACCTTCTTCACCCAGCTCAGTGACTTCCTGCACCGCCCCCGATTCCTCTACCAGCACCGCTGGCAGGTGGGCGACCTTCTCGTGATCGACAACCAGCGCACCCTGCACGGGCGCACCGCGATCGGTGCCGACGGGGTGCGGCTGCTCCTGCGCGGACAGGTCACTCTGAACACGGCACGCCGGGATGATCTGCATGCTGCATGAGGCGTTCCAGGAGGTGGTTCGGACCCACCCGGACGGGGTGGCGGTGCAGGCAGTCGACGGCGAGGAGCTCACGTACGCCCAGCTGAGCGACCTCGTCGACCGGGCGGCCGTCGGCCTGCTCGGCGTCGGGGTACAGCCCGGTCACCACGTCGCCACCCGTCTGCACAACGGCCCCGCGTACGTCGCGACCATCCTCGCCCTGGCTCGGCTCGGCGCGGTGCACCTGCCGATCAGTGTGCAGTCGGACCGGGATCGGCTCCGCTGGTCGCTGGCCCAGGTCCCGGTCCGATTCCTGATCCACGAGAAGCATGACGACCTGTTCGAGACCCCGGTCGACACCCTCGCCGTCAACACGCTCCTCGCCGAGCCCGCCCCGCGCACCGTCGAGGCGCTGCCGGTCGAGTCTCGGGCCGGCGTCTTCCGGTTGCTGGAGACCACCGGATCCACCGGGGTCCCCAAGCTCGTCGCCTGGCGTCAGGAAGACCTACTGGCCGACCGGAGGCAGTGGCTGTCCTATCTTCAGGTGACCGCCGAGGACGTCTTCCTGACCATGCATCCGTTGGATGTGGCCCATGGTGTCGATGTGCACATGTTTCCGGCGCTCCTGGCCGGCGCCCGGCTCGTGTTCTCCGACCCTGCCGCGCCGCCGGACCGGCTACTGAGCGCTCTCGCCGAATCGGGCACGACGATCTTCAGCGCCCTGCCACGCCACTATCAGCTGCTTGCCGACAGCGGCGCGACAGCTCTGCCGTCGCTGCGGCTCCCGCTCTGCGGCGGGGCCTATCTCAGCCCGGAGGTGATCACGCAGGCACGCCGACACCTCGGGATCCGGATCCGTCGCATCTACGGGTCCACCGAGTTCGGCATCGTCCTGGGCAACATGGACGACGTCGCGCAGGAATCCCGCGGCATGTATCCGCTGCCAGCGGTCGAGGTGGCGCTGGAACCGCTCTCGGCGCAGACGCCGGCGCTCGGTGAGATCCTGGCCCGTTCGCCGCACACCAGCATCGGATACGAGGGCAACCCGGTCGAGACGGCACGTGCCTTCCGGGACGGCTGGTACCGGACCGGCGACGTGGGCGAGCAGACGGAATCCGGCGAGTACCGCGTGCTGGGCCGGGTCGCCGACGTACTGGCCACCACGTCCGGGCGACCGATCTTCGCACCTCAGCTCGAAGGCGCGCTGGAAGCCGACGCGGCGGTGCGTGAGGCGGCGGTCGTGCCCCCGTCGGCGGCGGATGACGGGGCGGCTCCGCTGGTGGTGGTGACGCCGGCAGACGGAGCCCGGGCGGCGGACGTCGCCACCGCGGCGCGCCGCCTCCTGCGCGAGCACGGTGTGGCTGACCGGGTACGGGTGGTCGACGAGCTTCCGCACACCCCGGTCGGAAAGCTCGACAAACCAACAATCCTGCGACGGTGGGGCTGAGCAGCTCCTGGATACTCCACCGCCGACGGGGTCGGGCTCGACTACTGCTGCTTGTCGGGTGTGGCCGGGCGGGCGCGGACGTGCAACCGCTCCCCCTGCGGGCCGAAGAGACTGAGGGCTTCGGCGGTGCCGGGGCCGGGGTTGAAGAACAGGTGCGGGACGCGGGTGTCGAACTCGGCCACCTCCCCCGGGGCCAGCGTCAGATCACGATCACCGAGCAGCAGGCGTAGCCGGCCGGAGAGCACGTAGAGCCACTCGTACCCCTCGTGGGCCTGCGGGATTCGGCCCCCGGCGGACGGGTCGGGCGGGAAGATCTGCTTGAACGCCTGGACGCCGCCCGGCCGGCGGGTCAGCGGCAGGTACGTCACGCCGTGGATGACGATCGGTTTGGGGCGTACCCGGGGGTCGCTGGTGGCGGGGGCGTCGACCAGGTCGTCCAGCGCCACCTGGTAGGCCCTCGCCAGCGGAAGCAGTAATTCCAGGGTGGCGCGACGGCTACCGGACTCCAGCCGGGACAGGGTGCTCACCGAGATGCCGGTCAGCTCGGCGAGCTGGGTCAGCGTGATCCCACGTTGGTGACGCAGGGCACGCAGCCGGGGGCCGACGGCCGCCAGCGCGGCGTTGTCCTCGTTTGCCATAACGGCAAGGATAGTTGCCACTTTGCCGACGGCGACGGATGGTGGGCGCAGCCGACAGAGCAAGAGGGAGATACCGGTGGACGAGACATACGACGTGGTGGTGGTGGGCGGCGGCGCCGCAGGGCTCAGCGGAGCCCTGGCGCTGAGCCGGGCCCGACGGTCGGTACTGGTGATCGACTCCGGTGAGCCGCGCAACGCGCCGGCCGACCGGGTGCACAACTACCTGGGCCGGGAGGGAACGCCGCCGGGCGAGCTGCTCGCCATCGGACGGGCCGAGGTGTCCGGGTACGGCGGACAGTTCCGCACCGGACGGGTGCAGGCCGCGACCCGGGACGACGACGGGTTCCGGCTCAGCCTGGACGGCGGGGATTCGGTACGGGCCCGCCGGCTGCTGGTGACCACCGGTCTGACCGACGAACTGCCCGACGTGCCCGGCCTCGCCCAGCGGTGGGGTCGCGACGTGCTGCACTGCCCGTACTGCCACGGCTGGGAGGTTCGGGACCGCCGGATCGGCGTCCTGGCGACCAGCCCGCTGAGCGTGCACCAGGCCGAGATGTGGCGACAGTGGAGCCCCAGCGTGCTGCTCCTCCTGCACGACGCGCCGGCACCCGACGTGGAGACCGCCGAGCGGCTCGCCGCCCGCAGCATCGCGGTGGTGCCCGGACCGGTCGCCGCCGTGGAGGTGACCGACGACGCGCTGACCGGTGTACGGCTCGCCGACGGCCGGGTGGTGGCGCTCGACGCGATCGTCGTGGCGACGCGGCTGACTCCCCGCGCCGACGTGCTGGTGGGGTTGGGTCTGGCCCCGGAGGAGGTGACGATGGGCGAGCACGTCATCGGCGCCCAGATCCCGACCGACGCCACCGGCGCGACCACCGTCGCGGGTGTCTGGGTCGCGGGCAACGTGGCCGACATCCGCGGTCAGGTGATCACGTCCGCCGGGGCCGGCCTGACCGCGGCGGCGGCGATCAACGCCGACCTCATCGCCGAGGAGACCCGCGACGCGGTGGCCGCGTACCGGCAGTTGGTGGCCACGACGTTCGAAGAACCGGCGTGGGAGGAGCGCTACCAGTCCCGCCCCTCGGTCTGGAGTGGCCGGCCGAACCCGCAACTGGTCGCCGAGGTCACCGACCTGACCCCGGGGCGCGCCTTGGACGTGGGCAGCGGCGAGGGTGCCGACGCGGTGTGGCTGGCCGGGCGCGGCTGGCAGGTGACAGCGGTGGACATCTCCACCACGGCGTTGAGCCGGGCCGCCGCGCACGCCGAGACCGCGGGCGTGCGCGACCGGATCGAGTTCACCCACGCCGACCTACGGGACAAGCCGCCCACCGAGGAGGCGTACGACCTGGTGTCCGCGCAGTTCATGCACCTGCCGCCGCAAGAGCGGCGGGAGTTGTTCGGCCGGCTGGCCGCCGCGGTGGCACCCGGCGGGGTCCTGCTGATCGTCGGGCACCACCCCTCGGATCTGTGGGGGTCGGCGCACCGGATGCACATGCCGGACATGATGTACACCGCGCAGGACGTGGCCGCCGATCTGGAACCCGCCCACTGGGAGGTGCTGGCGGCCGAGGAACGCTCCCGCCTCGCCACCAATCAGAACGGTGAGGACATCACCCTTCACGACGCGGTCCTGGTCGCCCGCCGACGCTGACCCCGCGCGCGCGTCGCCGTGCGGTCACCACGTCGACCTGCGTCGATCATGGAGTGATGCTGGATGACAAAGGGTGGTGGAGCCCCACCTTTGCCGCAGCACGAGTCCATGGTCGGCGCGGGAACGGGGGAACGCGGGACGGCAACGTGAGAGGTGGTGGGGCAGGACTTCGCATGAGGTCGGGTCAGCGGTAGCGTTGCGCCACACTGACGGCCCGTGGGGCAGGCGACCGCCGACCCTGACGCCCCGATCGTACGGAGGATGGTGCATGTCCATCGGCGCTGAGCCGCACGCAGCACGCGACGATGCGGCCTCCCGGCCGAGCTTCGAGCTCGCCCTTCGCGGATACGACAAACGCCAGGTGGACCGGCACCTGGAGCAGCTCGACGGCCAGATCGCGATGCTGAGCGGAGAGCACGGGCGCTCCGCCGTCCGCGTCCGTGAACTGACCGCCGAGGTGCAGCGACTGCGCGCCGAACTGGCCGAGCTTCAGGAGCAACCTGTGCAGGTGGACCGCGCTTCGTTCCACGATCTGGGCCCGATGGTCGGCGAGATCATGGCGCTCGCCGAGAAGCAGGCTGGCATCATCACCGAGTCGGCCACCGACCGGGCCAACGAGCTGCGCAGCGAGTCCGAGCGGATCCTCGCCGACACCCGTGAGCGGGCCGCGCAGGCACGTCAGGACCTGTCGGAGGAGCTGGCCACGCGGCGGGCCGAGCAGGAGCAGGCGCACGAGGAGCGGCGCGCCCACGCCGAGGCCGAGTTGACAGCGATCCGCGAGCACGCCGAGCAGTTGCGGGCCGACGGTGAGGCCGCGCACGAGCGCGCCCAGCACGAGGCCAAGCGGATCACCGAGCAGAGCGCGCAGCAGCTCAACCAGACCAGGGTCGCCGCCGACGCGCTGATGAAGTCGGCCCGTACCCAGATCCAGCAGGAACTCCAGTCGGCCCGCTCCAAGCACCAGCAGGAGATGGCCCAGTGGCAGGCCAGCGTGGAGCGAGAGGTCAACGAACGGCGTACCGCCGCCGAGCAGGACATCGCCGAACAGCAGGCCGCCGCCGAGCAGGAGCTGGCCGAGCAGCGCAGCGCGACCGAGCAGCAGATAGCCGCGCTGCTCGCCGAGGCGCAGCAGCACGTGACCGAGCTGCGCAACCGCGCCGACGAGCAGGCCGCCAGCCATCAGCAGCAGCTCGCCGCCCTGCAGAAGGAGCTTGAGGAGCGCCGGCAGGAGGCCGCCGACCTGAACGCGGAGCTGGACACCGGCCGTCAGCAGCTCGCCGAGATCCGCCAGGAGGGCGAGACGCTGGAGAACGAGCTGTCCCGGATGCAGCAGCGACTCAGTGAGGTCCGTCGGGACCTGACCGCCGAAAGCGCCCGATTGGACGAGGCCCGGCGAGCCGGCGACTCCGCCGAGCGGCACGCCAAGGAGGTCCGCGCCCGCGTACAGCGGGAGGCGAAGCGGGTGGCCGACCTCGCCGCCGCCGCGGTCATGGCCGCGGCCGCCGGCGGTACGGAGACCGCCGAGTACCCGATGGTGGGCTCCCGCTCCAGCGCCGACCGACCCGCCCCGGAGCGCGTCGAGCGGCTCACCGTCGACCGGTACTCCGCGGAGCGCCCGACAGTGGACGATGCGGACACCGATCGCGCCACCGCCGACCGCGCCCCGCTCGACGCCGCACCTGCCGACCGGGGCTCGGCCGAGAACGGCTACGCCGACCTGGCCCCGGTGGACCGGGCCAGTGGCGACCAGGCCCCGGCCGAGCACGCGAACGGGGACCGGGCACCGGTGGAGCAGGCCGACGACGCGCATGCCGGCGCTGCGGCGGTCGCGGAGGAGTCGGGGACGTCCGACCGTACGGCGGCCCGGGAGGTCAGCGCCGACGACGCCGAGCGGACTTTCCCCCGGCACATCGGCACTGACGCACCCACGCCCGTGCCGTTCCTGGCCTTCGGGCAGCCGGTCAGCGAGAACGGCGCCGCCCGGCACTGACCTCAGTCGCAGTCGCACCCGGGCCCGGAGCGGATCCGCGCGGGCCCGGGCCGAGCGTCCGGCCGCCGGTCGACGACCCAGCCACTCACGAGGGAGATCGAGGTGAGAGCCGGGGCGAACCAGCGCGAAGCTCACGGACGATGGCTGACCAGCGCTGATCAAGTCACGAGGGGGACGGGGCGGACCGAGCGAGGTACCTCCGCAGCTCGGCGACCTCCTCGTCGGTGACGGTAGGGGCGAAGTCGAGGTATTCGCTGGGATAGATGGCGGTGCCGGAGCCGGCCACCGTGACGAACCAGGCGCCCTCGTGGCCGAACCAGTGCGCCTGCCCGACCTTGCCGAGGTCGACCAGGTCGTCCGGCGCGGCGGATTCGCCTGCCGAGATGATGCGCACCCACTGCCCGTCGCGCCCATACGGAGGCTGAGGGATGACCACGTCGAGGTGGTCCTCGTCGACCCGCTCCGCCGTCACCCCGTACAGCCGAGCTGCACCCTCGCGTGCCACAGTGCGCACCTTCCTCAGACTGCCGGTGGCGCCGACCAGCACCTCCCCGTCAGGTCCGTCGACCAACACCGCGTACGAGCGATCCGGCTCGTGGCGAACTCGTGTACGGGACCGCGGCGGGATGTCAGGCATCCAGCAATAGTCCCCCACCGGGCTCGCCACGTGGGTACGCCGACGAAGCTCATGGACGATGGCTGACCAGCGGTGATCAAGTGATGAAAAGTAGGTCTTCGAACCTCCTACGACCTACTTTCCATCACCTGATCAAGGAACGGGTGATGGCTCGGGCGGATTCTGCGAGGAACCGGGTCGCCTCGCAGGTCGGAGCTGGCAGGCTGGGCTGGCCGCCGCGCACCAGCGGTGGCCGCCGGCCCCGCCGGTGACCGAGAGGAGCGCCCGGTGACCAACCAACCGGAGGAGTTCGACCTGCTCGTCGTCGGTGGCGGCAAGGCCGGCAAGACGTTGAGCATGGACGTGGCCCGATCCGGTCAGCGGGTCGCGATGGTCGAGCGCGGCATGATCGGCGGCAGTTGCATCAACGTCGCGTGCATCCCGACGAAGGCGCTGGTGACCAGCGCGCGGGCCGCCCGCCAGCTGCGGGACGCGTCGGCGCTCGGTCTGTCTGTGGAGGGCGGCCGGGTCGACATCGACCTGTTGCGCGCGCACAAGCAGGACGTGGTGGAGGGGATGGTCGCCGCCAACCGGCAGCAGTTCCTCGACTCCGGTCTGCACCTGGTGATCGGCGAGGCCCGGTTCGTCGGCCCACGAACCGTACGGGTGGCACTCGCCGACGGCGGCGAGCGACTGTTGCGCGGCAGCGACGTGGTGATCAACACGGGCACCCGCCCCCATCTGCCTTCGGTGCCCGGGATGGCCGAGGCCGGGGTGCTCACCAGCGACGAGTTGCTGCGCCTGGACCGGCTGCCGGCCCGGCTGGTGGTGCTCGGCGGCGGCACCGTCGGGGTGGAGTTCGCGCAGATGTTCGCGTTGTTCGGCAGCGCGGTGACAGTGGTCGAGGGTGGTCCACGGCTGCTCACCCGCGAGGACCCCGACGTCAGCGACGCGGTGATGCGCGTCTTCCTCGACGATGGCATCGACGTACGGGTGGGTGTGGCCGTCGCGCGCGTCGACCGGGAGGCCGACGGATCGCTCCGGGTGACGCTGGACGACGGCAGCGTGGTGATCGGGGACGACGTGCTGGTGGCGGCCGGGCGGGAACCGGTCACCGACGGGCTCGGGCTGGACGTGGCCGGCGTACGGCTCAGCGAGCGGGGCTTCGTGGACGTCGACGAGCACCTGCGTACCAGCGCCGAGCGCACCTGGGCGGCCGGGGACGTCGCCGGGAGCCCGCAGTTCACCCACGTCTCGTTGGACGACTACCGGATCATCCGGGCGAACCTCGCGGGAGGCCAACGCAGCACCGCCGACCGGCTGATCCCGTACACCGTCTTCACCACCCCGGAGCTGGCGCGGGTCGGCCTGACCGAGACCGAGGCGCGCCGCGCCGGGTACGACATCCAGGTCGCCCACCTGCCGGTCGCCGCCATCCCCAGGGCACGCACCCTGCGCCAGACCCAGGGCATGTGGAAGGCGGTCATCGACACCAGCAGCGACCGGATCCTCGGTGCGTCGTTGCTCGGTGCCGAGGCCGGTGAGGTGATCACCTCGGTGCAGCTGGCCATGCTCGCCGGAATGCCGTGGACCGCCCTGCGGGACGCGGTCATCACCCACCCGACCATGACCGAGGGTCTCAACCTGCTCTTCGCCTCGCTGGTGTCCAGCCCGGTCCGCTGAGCGCCGCGGGGCCCGCCCAGGCGACCGCTACCCGGCGATCTCGTCGCGTACCCGTTGTTGGAAGGCGCGGGCCTGCGCCCCGGTGGGCGGCGGCCCACCGTGGCGTGCGGCGACCGCCTGACGGATCACCTCGGCCCGGTCGTCGGCGTCGATCAGCCGCTGGCCGGCGGCCACCTTCGCCAACCAGACGCCGTCGCGGTGGCGCACCAGTGACCGGCAGGCGCCGAGTACGGCGTCCTCCGTGCCGGGCGCGGGTTGGTCGGCCGGCGGGGTGGGCAGGGCGAGCCACCAGGACAGCGCCTCGATGAGCAGCCGGCGCAGGTCGGCCGGGGCGAGGTCGGCGAAGGCCTCCCCCGCCGGCGGCCCGAGCAGTGGGAGTCCACTCTGGTGCAGGATGCTGCGGTCGAGGCCGTACCAGAATCGGCCGTCGGTGACCGGGCGGTCGGCGGGGTCGAGGGTGCGGCGGAACGGCATGGCGGCCCCGGTGTTCAGTTCGACCTCGAAACCGGGGTCGGGGGTGCCGGAGGCGGCAACCGCGCGGTCGTAGACGACCAACTCCAGCCCGCGTGCGGGGCAGGGCAGCGTGTCGTGCCGCAGCCGGGCGACCAACGTCTGCTTGACGGTGCGGGTGAGCGGCCCGGCGCTGAGCAGCGCCACGTCCACGTCGCTGCGGCCGGGCTGGTACGCCCCGAGCCCCACCGAGCCGGCCGCGTACGCGCCGACCAGGTCGGCGCCCAGCACGTCCCGGGCGGTGTTGACGAGGTCGTCGAGGTAGCGCTGAAGATCGGAGTCCACGGGCCATGATGGCGCACGGGTCGGAGCCGGGTGGGATCACCCCGCGTAGAGCAGCAGCAGACCGGCGACGGTGTAGGCGACCATCAGTGCCAGCAGGGGTAGTTGGCCGGCCACCGCCCGGGCCCGGGGGAACAGGTACAGCGCGCGGTCGTGGGCGAGCAGCGTGCCGAGCAGGTGCCCGAGGATGATGACGGTGATCTGGACGCTCGCCACCCCGGAGGGCGTGATCAGCGCGGTCTGCGGCTCCCAGCCGGCGGTGCCGAGCCAGTTGGCGCCGGTGCCCAGGGGGTCGGAGAGCAACGCGACGGTGCGCTGGCCCTCCAGGATCAGCAGCGAGTAGTAGTGCGCCACCACGTACCCCACCGCGATCGGGACGATGGAGTGGGCGATCTCTCCCGGCACCTGACGGGCATCGGTCGCTTCGGCCCGGCCGATGTGCGCCGCGGCGCCGGTCGCGGCGAGGTACGCCACCGCGACGGCGGCGATGACGAGGCTCAGTCCGGCGCTGCCGGTGACCGCCGGGTGCAGGCCGTTTTCCTGGCTGAAGCGCAACCAGCCCGGCGCGTTGGAGAGGCTGTCGTACATGGTCGAGCCGAGCAGCACGATCACCACGGCGACCAGCCCGGGGCGGGGTCGCAGGCCGGCGATCCCGTCGAGCGGGTTACGCCAGACCAGCACGCCGTCGGCGGCCCGGCCGAGCGGGGCGAGGTGACCGATCACTGTGCTGTACGCCTCAAACGGGTCGGCGTGGTCGAACCAGCCGGCGCCGAACAGCACGGCACCAGCCAGCAGCACCACCGCGTACCCGGTCAGCCAGGCGGTGATGACCGGCAGGGTGGCCCGGTCGGGGGCGACCAGTTCCAGCCAGACGAACCCGAAGAGGGTGGCGGCTGCCGGCCACCAACCGACGCTGTCGGGCAGCTCACGGAGCCCACGGTTGGGGTCGCGCCGCGCCGCCAGCGCCGCGAGCAGGTGCACGGTGCGCAGCGGGTTGACCGCCCGCCAGATCGGGCCGAGCAGCAGCGACAGCGGGGCCAGCCCGACCCAGAGCAGCACGTAGAGCGCGCCGGCGGTCGGGTTGTCAGCGGTGTCGGGCCCGCCCAGCAGACCGAGGCAGAACCAGGCGGCGGCGAGCAGGCCGAGCCCGCGCAGCGCCCACCGGAAACCGGGCGCGTCGACGAGTCGGGCGAGCCGGTGCGGCACCGGGCGACCGCCGGTGGCGTCCCGGTCGAGCCGGGGTTCGCGCCAGAGCAGGCCCAGCGCCACGAACGTGACGACGAGGGTCAGCGCGGCGGCGACGACGAGCTGCGGCAGGGTGATCGGTAGGTCCTGACGGCCACCGACGCCGTGTGCCAGCAGCGTGGGAGCGGCCGTCATGTCGTTCAGCGGACGACGAGCTGGAAGAGCACCAGCTCGGACTCGTGCGTCTCCACCTCGAACAGCCCGGTCTTGTCGGCGCGGAACTCCACCGAGCCGGGCGTGCCGGCCGGTAGCCGGGCGCCCAGGTCGTAGCCGTGCACGTGCAGCTCGTCGGCGACGTCGGAGGTGACGGTGATCCGGACCGACTGTCCCTTACTGACGGTGACCCGTCCGGTCGGTGGGTCGACCCGCTTCTTCGCGATCGTGATGGTGATCTGTTGGTCCACCGCAGCGGTGCTGGCGGAGGCGCTGGGCGTGCTGGCCGCCGTCGGGGTCGACCCGGTGGAGGTGGCGCTCGACGGGGCGACGGACGTGGGTGTCGGCGAGGGGGCGGCCACGGAGGGGTCGTCGTCCTGCCCGCAACCGGCGAGGAGCAGGGCGCCGAGGGTGGCGGCGGCGAGGGCGGCGGCGGTCCGGGCAGCGGGGGTACGGACGGACACGGGCGGACTCCGAACGACGCGAGGGGGACGGGTGTCGGGTTGATCGTCGGGGAGGAGAACTCTACGTCTTGTTCGGTGCCGGGGAAATGACCATGATGAACGAATGCGATCGAAGCTGGTCACTGTGCGTAAGGCCCTCAGCCGTGTCGTGGCGGCGCTGGCGGCGACCCTGGTGGTGTCGCTGCTGCTGCCGGTCGCCCCGGCGTCCGCGCACGGCCAGCTGGCGACCTCCATGCCTCTGAAGGGCACCGTCGTCCGCGAGCCGCTGCCCCAGTTGGCGTTGTACTTCACCGAGAAGCCGGCGTCCAACGCGCACTTCGCCATCAGCGGCCCAAACGGGTCGCGAGTGGACAACGGGTGGTCCTACGGTGAGCCGAAGCGACTCGACAAGCCGGTCACCGAATACTTCATGGTCAACGGGGTGTTCGAGCCACGGCTCTACCACACCGGCTTCCCGGCCATGGTCACCGTCGCGCACTGGCCGGCGAAGGGCCGCTACACCGCGAGCTACCTCTCGGTCGCCTCGGACGGTGAGGCGGTGCGGGGCGAGGTGACCTTCGACTACCAGGGCCCCGGCACTGCGGCCCCGGCCGGCTGGTCGGCGCCCACGGCGGGGCCGGACCCGGCGCTGCTCGCGCAGGCCGAGGGTGAGGGCTCGACCAGTTCCGGGGCCACCGGCAGCCCGGTCGCCCCTACCGGCGCCGCGACGGGCGACCCGGCCGGCGCCGCGAAGGAGCAGGGGGGCGGCGGGTTCCCGGCCTGGTTGGTCCCGGCCCTGACCGTCGTTACGGTCGCCGTACTCGTGCTGGTGGCGGCCCGCCGTCGACCTGCCACGCCGGGAGCCACCACACGAAGCGGCCGGCCGGCCGGCGCGGCAGGCAAGGGCGGCACGCCGGGCCGCAAGGCCGCCACCCCGGCCCGCAAGCCCGGCGATCGATCCGGCGGCCCGGCCCGGCGCGGACGGCGGTAGGCCGGCGGCCCGGTCCGGCGCGTGGCAGTGGGCGTCAGGGCCGAGCCGTCTCCCAGTGCGCCGGGCGGCCACCCGCCCCGCCCAACCACGTCGACAGCGGCCCCTGGTGCCGCCCCACGGATCGGCGCATGGCATTGACCAGGGCCAGTTGCGCCCGGGTCGGGGCCACCATCGCCTGCTCGAACTGATCCTGCGACAGCGGCGCGGTTGTCGTGTCCATTCCCGTGGCGACGTCCAGGAGTCGCTGCACCGCGTGGCCGAAGGCGTCGATCTCGGCGGTGACCGCGCTCGGGGCGACGAGGCTGGCTGACATCAGCGCGGCGCTCCACACCCCCCAGTCGTAGTCCCACGCCGTGCGTCCCAGGTGAGCGCGCCGCAGGATCATCGTGAACGTGGCGTACTCCCGCAGCAGGTCCTGGTAGGCCACGAGCTGCCGGTCCCGTAGCCAGTGTCGGTCCTGTGCACTGCGGGTGAGCATCCCGCCGACGACAACGCCGACGGTCGCCGAGAGCGCGCCGCCGAGCGTCGTGACAGCGACTTCCAGCAACGCCATGACACCTCCGTGGTGACCGTCGAGTCCGAGCATCGATGATCGCCGGCCTCGTCGTCAACGGAGCAGAAGGACGTGGACCGCTTTGCCGACGCCCACTGGCGGGCCCGTCGGCGGCACCGCTGACTGCCAGCGGCAGGCCGATCGGCCAGACATTCTGCGCGTAACATGGCGAACTTTCGCATGGACATCGGTAACTTTTGATGCATCGGCGCGAAGCCATGGACAGTCCAATCGAAACGCCTTAATGTTCCGAGCCATCCACCCGGTGTTTCCGCAACGTCACTCGTCGGCGTCGAGGACGTTACGGAGCCGGGCCGACGGCCATCCTCACCGCTGATCCACGTCGGCCGTCGGACACTCCACTGCCTCCCGGAGGAACGATGGGCACACGCCTGCTACGCCGACTCCACCATCCCGTCCTGGGTGCGCTGGCACTCGTCCTCGCCGCCGGCCTCTGGGCCGCCCCCGCCAACGCCGCCCCCGCACAGGAACCGGGCGTCACGCTGCGCGTCTTCGACGTGCAGGTGCCACTGTCCGAGTTGTGCACCCTCAAGCCCGCCCAGACCCCGAACGTGGACAAGCTCATGTCCACCATCAACTGGACCTCGGCGGCCGACTTCGGCTTCGAGGACAACTTCGTCTCGCAGGTGCTCGGCAACATCACCACCACCCAGGCCGGCAGCTACACCTTCCGGCTCAGCAGCGACGACGGCTCCAAGCTGTCGATCGACAACGCGGTCGTGATCAACCATGACGGCCTGCACGGCGCGACCCCGCCCAAGGAGGGCACCGTCACCCTCACCACCGGCCTGCACCCGCTGCGGATCGACCACTTCGAGCGTGGCGGCGGGCAGCAGATCACCCTGGAGTGGAAGACGCCCGGTTCGTCGACCTTCGTTGTCGTACCGAACTCGGCGCTGAGCACCGACGCCGGTGTGGTCCGGGTGACCGCACCCGGACGCAAGGAGTGCGAGGGCGTCTCCGACACCCCCGGTGACGGCCTGCCGCTGACCGGCGTGCACCCCGGCTACACCCTGACCAACCTGCGGCCCAGCGGCTTCCAGCCGAAGGTCACCGGCATGGACTGGCTGGCCGACGGCCGGCTGGTCATCAGCACCTGGGGCGGCAGCGACCAGTCCGGCACCTCCCAGGACGGCGAGGTCTGGATCCTCGGCAACACCGGCGGATCGACGAGCCCGGGCAACGTGACCACCAAGAAGATCGCCGGCGGCCTCAAGGAACCGATGGGGCTCAAGGTCGTCGACGGGGTGGTCTACGTGACCGAGAAGCAGCGGTTGACCCGGCTGGTGAACACCGGCGGTGACGAGGCGGCCGAGCGCCTGGATACCGTCGCCACCTGGCCGTACGGTGGCAATTTCCACGAGTTCGCCTTCGGCCTGCTCTACCAGGACGGGTTCTTCTACCTGAACCTGTCGGTGTCGATCAACTCCGGCGGCGCCACCACCAACCCGCAACCCGCCACCAACCGCGGCACCACCCTCAAGGTCAACAAGGACACCGGCGCGGTCAGCTACGTCGCCGGCGGTCTGCGTACGCCACACGGCATCGGCTGGGGCCCGGAGGGCGGCATCTTCGTCACCGACAACCAGGGCGGCTGGCTGCCCTCGTCGAAGCTGGTGCACGTCAAGCAGGGCAGGTTCTTCAACCACTTCACGAACCCGGCGGGTCCGTTCGACACCGCACCGGTGACGCAGCCGGTGCTCTGGATGCCGCAGAATGAGATCGCCAACTCGCCCAGCACACCGCTCTACCTGACCAGCGGTCGCTACGCCGGCCAGTTCGTCATCGGTGACGTCACCTACGGCGGCCTGCAACGGGCGAACGTGGAGAAGGTCAACGGCGAGTACCAGGGCGCTTTGTTCCGGCTCACCCAGGGCCTGGAGGCGGGCGTCTCCGAGGTCAACGTCGGCCCGGACGGCGCGATCTACGTCGGCGGGCTCGGCGCGGGCGGCAACTGGGGCCAGACCGGCAAGCTCTCGTACGGCCTGCAGAAGCTCACCCCGAACACCGCCACCACTTTCGAGATGCTCGCGATGCGCGCCACCACGACCGGCTTCGAGGTGGAGTACACCGAGCCGGTGTCGACGGCGACCGCCGCCGAGCTGGCCGCGCGCTACAAGCTCAAGCAGTGGCGGTACGTGGCGACGTCGAACTACGGCGGTCCGAAGATCGATGAGGAGACGCTGACCGTCACCTCGGCCACCCTCTCGGCGGACGGCAAGAAGGTCAGTCTCACGGTGCCCGGTCGCAAGGCCGGCCGGGTGGTGCACCTGCGGTCCCCGCGCCCGTTCACCTCGACCAGCGGCCAGTCACTGTGGAGCACCGAGGCGTGGTACACGCTCAACTCCATCCCGGGCAGTCCCCCGCCGCCGACCGGCGGCACCATCACCGGCGTCGGCGGCAAGTGCCTGGACGTCGACAACGCGGGCACCGCCGACGGCACGAAGATCCAGCTCTGGACCTGCAACGGCACCACAGCGCAGTCGTGGACGAAGGTCGGCGACACGTACCGGGTGCTGGGCAAGTGCCTGGACGTGGACAACGGCGGCACCGCCAACGGCACGAAGGTTCAGCTCTGGACCTGCAACGGCACCGCCGCGCAGGTCTGGCAGCCACAGGCCGACGGGTCGATCCGCAACCCGCAGTCGGGCAAGGTCCTGGAGGCCGCCGGCGGTAGCAGCGCCGACCGCACCCAGATCCAGCTCGGCACGTACGCGGGCGGCGCACACCAGAAGTGGGTGGTCAGTAGCGGGGTAACCGGCTGACCTCGCACGAGGGGGCGCGGTCTGACCGGCGGGTCAGGCCGCGCCCCGCCCGTCCACAGCACGAAGACCTCCGCTCAGCGGAACAGCACCGGCCGGTTCCCCCGGGCGCCGACGAGGTGGCCCCTGATGTTGATGTCCTCGATCGAGTCGGTCTCCCACACGCCCCGGGTGGTCAGGTCTGTCATCAACCCGTTGCGCCAGAGGAACGGGTGCCACGCAGCGGTGGTGGTGCTCTGGCCCACCACCTCACCCCGGTCGTTGATCGCGGTGGCGCGGCTCCAGTCGCCACCGAGCGTGCCGAGGTCGGTCAGTGTCCCGTTCTGCCAGCGGAACGCCCGGCCGTTCGCCGCGCCCACCACCTGGCCCCGGTTGTTGACCCCGAGGGCCTCGCTGCCGATCTGCGTGAACACCCCGTCACGCAGCCGGCCACCCACGCAGGTGCACGGGTAGTCCTGCGGCGGCACGTTGAACCCGCCCACCACGTCGCCCGCGTTGTTGAAGTCGGCGGTGAACTCGTAGAAGTACTCCCGACCCAGGTCGGTGAAGACCCCGTCGCGCCACAGGAAGCGGTGCGGCATGTCTCCGGCCGGTTCGCTGGTGCCGAGCACCTGCCGCCGGTCGTTGACGCCGATTGCCACACTGTTCTCCCCGCCCAGGGTGCCCAGGTCGTGGAGCTGACCGTCGCGCCAGAGCACAGCGCGGGTCAGGTAGTCCGAGCCGAACGAGGTGATCGCCACGTCACCGAACTCGTTGACGTCCACGGCGCTGGAATCCGTGTCACCCGGTAGCACGCCCAGGTCGGTGATGACACCGTGACGCCACAGCACGGCGTGCCGGGCGCCGCTGGCGACCGTGCTCCAGCCGACGATGTCGCCGCGATCGTTCATCGCCGTCGCAGCGCCGTCACCTCCGCTCAGGGTGCCGAGGTCGGCGAGCCGATAGCTGTGCGGGGGTGCCGGCGCTGCGACGGCGGGAGCGGGAGCGAGGGTGATCATCGCGACGGCGGTCGTCGCTGCGGTCAGCAGGGGACGCGGGGACACCATGGACGCCAAGGGGGACGCTCCTCGGATCGGAGCGGCGACGACCCGGCGGACGGGCGCGGGGCAACCGCCACTGCGCGTTCGATCGGTAACGCACAGTAGATCCGGTGTCGTGGCGGCACGCCAGGGACCGAACGGTCACCGACGCATGAGGCGCGCGTCGGTCAGGGGCCGTGCGGCAGCGGCTGCGCCAGTGCCCGCAGGTCCGCCGGGAGTTGGGCCAGGGCGTCCTCGAACTCCCGGTGCCCGACCACCCGGTGCATCGTCTGGAGCACCGCCCGGGTGCCCCGCTCGGCGGCCGGGCGGTCGATCCCGGCGCGGTCGGCGACCCGGCTCAGGAACTCGTCGTAGCCGAACGTTTCCGGCGGCTCGGCGGCCTTGACCAGCAGTGGGCTCAGCTCGTCGGCCAGGTGGGGGGCCAACGCGCCCGCCTCCCCGCCGCTGAGCCGCTCGGCGAGGGTCCGCAGGACCGCCTCGGTGAGCGGGCGTGCCTGCTCCGGCGGGAGACCCGCCCGTGCCGCAACCTTGTCGACGAACGCCAGCTCGGCCATGCCCCCGCCCTTCGCTCTCGGAAACGCGTGGCTACCCGGGCCCACCGGCAGCAAACCCGGCAGCCGCAGCGGGCATGGTTCTGCTGGTTGCTCCGCGCGGTGCCGTCGGCTTCTCGTACCGTGAGGTCGGACCGGGAACCCGACGGCTGCCCGACGGCGGCCCGTGCCGCAGGAGGAGCAGATGGCCCTCGACCTGCCCGACGTGATCGACCGGTACTTCCGGGCCGTCAACGACCGGGATCTGGACGCCTTCGTCGCCTGCTTCGCGGACACCGCGAGCGTCGCCGACGAGGACCGCCTGTACGACGGACGGGCCTCGATCCGCGCCTGGCGGCAGAAGACGATGGACGCCTACGCGTACACCGCGGAGCCGGTCCGGGTCACGTCGCAGGCGGGCGACTCGTACCTGGCTGTCACCCGGGTGTCCGGTGACTTCCCCGGCAGCCCGATCGAGCTGCGGTACCGGTTCACGCTGCGCGACGGGCTGATCGGCGCCCTGGACATCCGTCCCTGACGGCGAGTGGGCCCACTGACACGAGAGGAACGCCGTGCCGCGAGTCTGGCTCATCACCGGCTGTTCGCGTGGCCTCGGCCGCGCCCTCGCCGAGGCCGTCCTGGCCGACGGCGACCACCTGGTGGCCACCGCCCGCAACCCGGCACAGCTCGCGGACCTGGTCGACCGGCACGGTGACCGGGTCCGCGCTGTGGCCCTCGACGTCAACGACCCCGCTGCCGCCCGTGCCGCCGTCCGCACCGCGGTGGACACGTTCGGGCAGCTGGACATCCTGGTCAACAACGCCGGGTACGCCGATGTCGCCGCGATCGAGGACATGTCGGAGGACGCCTTCCGGGCGCAGGTCGAGGCGAACTTCTTCGGCGTGGTCAATCTGTCCCGGGCCGCCCTGCCCGTGATGCGCGAGCAGGGGCGCGGGCACATCGTGCAGATCTCCAGTGTCGGCAGCCGGGTCGCGAGCACGGGTCTGGGCGCGTACCAGTCCGCCAAGTGGGCGGTCAGCGGCTTCTCCGGGGTGCTCGCCAGAGAGGTCGAGGCGTTCGGGATCCGGGTCACCACTGTCGAGCCGGGTGGGCTGCGCACCGACTGGGCCGGCTCGTCGATGAGCGCCCTGCCGATCAGTGAACCGTACCGGCCGGTCATCGACCCGGCCGTGCAGCGGCTGCGCCAGGCCAGCGGCGCCCAGCCGGGCGACCCGGCCCGCGCCGCCCAGGCGATCATCCGGATCACCCGGGTCGACGACCCGCCGCTCCGGTTGCTGCTCGGCGCCGACGCCGTGGCCGCCGCCCACGCGGCCGCCGAGGCCCTCGCCGCGTCGGACGCGCGATGGCGGGAGTTGAGCGAATCGATAGCCTTCGACACGGCACCCTGACCCGACTGCCCTACCGGACCGGCGAGGCCGGTCAGGCCGGCCCGTAGGTGATCAACCGCCGAACGGACGAGACAGTCAAGAGGGCGGTGGGTGACATGATGTGGCGGCAACAGCTACGAGAAGGGTTCCGCTGCCCGATGGCGCACTTTGAGGCTCGCACGCCCACGACACCCGCGCGGAACGCGGTGCCGCTGGTCGGGCAGCCGCATCGGGCGGGCTGATGCCGGGCGAGCGACGGGAGACCGTGGCCGAGCAGAATGTCTCCACCCACGCCGCGGACACCATGGCGTATCAGGTCGCGACGGACATACGGGCGCTGCGCGCGTTCGTCAGCGCCGGGGCGCTGGCCCGTGGCCTGTCGGACGAGGGGGCGGAGCTGTTGACGCTGGCCGTCAGCGAGTTGGCCACCAACACGTTGCAGCACACCACCGGCGGTGGCTGGGTGCGACTCTGGGCCGAGGCGGGTCAGCTGATCTGCGACGTCGTCGACCACGGGCCGACGCGGGCGTTCGGCCGAAGCATGCCGGCCACCGACTCGGTACGTGGTCGCGGGCTGGCGATCGTGGAGCAGATCTGTGACGAGGTCGCTGTGCTCACCAGTCCCGGGGAGACCGTCGTACGGATTCGCCTGAGTCTGTGAACCTCGGCGGCGATCCCCACCCGCCCACGCCAGTTTGACTGCCACAATGCGGACAGCTCGGGCCGACGGTGGCACCGGGTCGGACCCGAACGGGAGGACGCCACGATGCCGGACAGCGCACGCGAGGCCGAGCTGCTCGACGCCGAGCGCACCCTGCAGGCCGCCCAACGGGCCGGTGACGTCGCCGCCCTCGATCAGCTGCTGGTCGACCAGCTGATCGCCATCGGCCCGGACGGGCGTACCCACAGCAAGCAGGATGACCTGGCCGCTCACCGGGACCGCCGCTCGGTCGTCGAGGAGTTGGTGGAGGAGGAGCTGGACCTGCTCGTGGTCGGAGCGACGGGGGTGACGTTCTTCCTGGGCCGCGTGTCCGGCGTCCTCGGGGGAACGCCGTTCGCCGCGCGGCTGCGCTACACCCGGACGTGGGTCCACGACGACCCGCACGGCTGGCGGGTCCTGGCCGCACACATCAGCCCGGTCTGACTCAGGCTGGCGTCCTCAGTTCACTGTGGCGTCGATCGCGCCGAGGCGCAGGGTGCCGTCATTGAGGGGCGTGCAGCGGATGCCGCCGGTGGTGCGCAGCGCTTTCCACGCCCCCGGTCCGACCGTGACGTCCATCCAGGCACACGGTCGGGCCGCCCGGTTGACCCGCAGGCTGACCGGGCCGTCGCCGGAGTCCAGCACCAGCACTCTGCCGATCAGCTCGTCCACGGCGATCCCTGTGGTGAGGATGTTTCGCCGCACCTCGGCCAGGCCGATGCCGACCGGCAGCGACTCCCGGGCGATGACAGTGACGCTGGCGTCGCGGTGTGCCTGCTGACCGAAGTACCTGTCGCCGACGATGCCGAGGCCGGCCCGGATCCGGACGGCGTCGACCAGCTCGCCGGGTGGGGCCGGGGCCGGGCCGTCGGCGGGCCGGCCCAGGAAGCGGTGCACGGGCGAGGCCAGCAACTCGACGATCTCCGGCATGGCAGGAATTCTACGAACCGGACAGGACCGCCGGGGCAGGTCGACGGATGCGGGGTACTCCACGCCGTTGATCTCGCACGGTCGCGACTGTTGCCCGGTGGGGACGGCGGCGTGAGTCGTCACCGTCCCCACCCTGACCCGGTTCAGGCCGGCGCGCCGCTGACGGTCAGGTTGCGCAGTCGGCCCACGTTGTCGAACGAGCCGAAGCCGACCCGCCCCGAGCCGAACGTGGTGTCCTTCGCGGTCAGCAGCGGGTCCCGGTGCCCGTCGACGTAGACGGCGATCTCGCCGGTGGCCGGCAGGTGCACCACCCGCACGCGGTGCCACCTGGCGTCGGTGATCGCCGGGTTGGCGCCCCGCGAGCGGCCGTTCCACTGGTGGTCGATGCGCTCCCGGTCGGCGTTGTCCACCTTGAAGATGCCGTTGTGCGGATAGATCGTGTTGTCGGTGGAGAGGTGGGCGTAGTAGAACTCGGTGTCCGAGCGCCAGCCGAAGACGATGATCACGTCCCGGTTGGTGACCTCCACCGGGGTGTCGAGTCGTACCTGGGCGTCGACCCGCACCGACGACCACGCCGGTCCGTTGGTCAGCACGGCGTACTCGAAGGGCCGGCGCGGGCCCGGCCGGCTCTCCCCGGCCTCGGCCAGGATGACCTGGTCGCCTGTGAACTGCCACTTTGACGGCGTCACCGGTGCCCAGTTGGTGGCTCCGGTGGTACGGCGGAGGGTGACGTCCCCGACGTCACCGCTGGCGAACTCCCGGGTGCCGGTCACCTTCCAGACCTTTCCGTTGGCCTTCGCGACGACGTAGAGCTCACCGGCGGCGTCGGTGCCGAAGCGCAGGTCCACCCGGTTGGGGTCACCGGGCGCGCCCGGTGCGGACAGGTCGCGCATCCGGACCGGGGTGCCCGCCTGGTCGAAGAGCGCGAGCTGGTGGATGGTGGCCAGCTCCCGGCCCCGGCGCATCTCGTTGGCCTCGGTGTAGAGCACCCGACCGTCGACCAGGTCGCCGAAGACGTACTTGCCGCGCAGCGCGGGCAGCGCCCGCCCCCGGTAGACGAAGCCGCCGGCCACCGCGACACCGACGTCGTCGGTGCAGTTCCAACCGGCGGCGGGGTCGTGGTCGTACGCGGCGACCGGGTAGGTGTAGCCGTAGCTGTCATCGTCGGCGGGCAGCGGAAGCAGCCGGTCGCAGGGGTTCGTGGCCGCCTTGTCGAACACGAAGGAGCCTTCGCGCTCGCTCCAGCCGAAGTTGTCCCCGGCACGGACTTCGTAGATCGCCTCGACTGCGTGTTCGCCGATGTGCCCTAGGTACATCCGGCCGGTCGCCCGGTCCCAGCTGAACCGGTGCGGGTCCCGGAAACCCACCGCGTAGAGCTCGCCGAGCGCGCCGGCCCGGCCGACGAACGGGTTCCCGGCCGGTATGCCGTAGCGCCCGTTCGCGGAGTTGGTGCCCCGGGGGTCGATCCGGAGCAGCTTGCCGTGCGGCAGGGCCAGGTTCTGCGGATCGGTGTTGCGAGCACCCTGGCCACCGTCGCCGACGGCCAGGTACAGCAGCCCGTAGTCGCGGTCGTGGCGCTTGGCCGTGGGGTTGAAGTTGATCTCCTGGATGCCGTGCACCTGGCCGCCGAAGCCGATGCGCAGCACTTCCCGGTGCGTACCGGCGAAGGTGGCGGCGGCGGGATCCGTCGCCGTCCACTCGGTGATGACGCCGTGGAAGAGCGTGTTGGGCTGGGCGTAGTCCGCTGTGGCGGTCGTCGTCGACGCCAACTCCGTGTGGATGGTGTAGAACCGGCCGTTCACCCCGAACTCCGGGTGGAACGCGACGTACCCGAAGCCCTGGCCGAGCCCACGACCGGAGAAGAACCGCGGCGCGAACGTCGCGGCCACGTCCAGGTAGACGTGCGGCACGCCGCCCTCGACCAGGTAGAGGCTGCCGTTGAGGTCGGGCACCGCCCGCCGGCCGGAGCCGTCGGGCACCTCCATGATGGTGTTGATCCGCGCGGTACGCATGAGCCGCGCGTCGGTCGGCGCCGGTGTCGGGTACGACTGCGGGAAGCTGGCGTACTCGCTGAGGACCAGCCCGATTCGGGACTGGACCGGCATGTCGGGGATCGGGTCGTCGACCGCGTCGGCGGCGCGCGCGGGTGTGGCGACCAGTGTGGACAGGATCAGCACGAGGGCGGTGAGGCCGGCCCTCACTGTGGGCCGGCGGACGGCGCCGGCGCGGCGGTGCAGGGTGCGCACGCGTGTCTCCTTCTCGGTGGGACGGTGCCGAGGGTGGTCAGCGGGCAAGGTGGCGGTACTGCCTCCGCACGTCGGTCGCGGAGACCACACTGTCGAGGAACATCAGGCCGTCCATCCGGCAGTCGCACGGGTTGCGCTCGAGGGTGTCCTGGGGAAAGCTGCCGCCGATCTTGATGCCCCGGGGGTCGGACGCGGTGGTCAGGTGCGGGCCGGGGCCGGACAGCAGCCACGGGTCGTCGGCGCGGGTGTAGAACCCGTCCACCGGTTCACCGTTGCGGTAGAGGGCGAGCGCGCCGTTGGCGAAGTCGAAGGTGGCGCCCAGGTGCACCCACTCCCCCACGGGCAGCAGCTCACGCCAGTCCCGGGTGGCGGCGAACGTCTGTGAGTTGCCGCCGTCGAGCCGCCGGCCGAGCGCGACGAGACGCAACTCCCCGTCGACGTCGATCAGCTCCAGCAGAGCGCGGACGCCGTGGCCGTCGGAGTCGCCGGTCAGCACCCCGGCCAGCCCGATCGCGTTGTATCTGTCGTCCGGGTCGGCGGTGGTGGAGTTGGGCGACGGGCTGTCCATGTTCAGCTTGAACCAGCCCATGACCGTGGTGCCGGCGGTGGCGCTGAAGGCACGTAGTGTCCGCACCCCGCTGGCCGACCAGGTGCCGGCCTTCCAGTCGTCGTTGCCGGCGACGGCGGGGTCGACCTGCCGGGTCTGCACCGCGTTGCGGCTGCCCCGGTAGGCGCCCTCCGGCACCCGCATGGCGGCACCGCCGTTGATCAGCTCGATCTCGGTGCCGGAACGCCCCTGGTCGCGTTCCAGTACGGGGTCGCCGGGCACCGGGTGGTCGAAGTCGTACGCGGCGACCAGGTGCGCGCGCAGCGCCGGGTGGACGGCGGACGGGATGCTGCGATCCGCCTGCGCCGGTGGCGCGCTGGCGCCGGTCAGTGCGCCGATCGCCAGGAGGGAGACGGCCGCTCGTCGGGCCCTGGACATGGCTGTCACCTCGTTTCGCGGCATGACGGATGCCGGTCACGTAAGCGCTTACGAAAGCGCTTACGTACCCTAGGCTTCGATCGGTGCCGATCGCAACAGATCGGGTGACATGGATGTCTTCGGAGGGTTGCCGATGCCCAGGGCCAGCCAACGGCCGCGCCTCGTGGACGTCGCCGAACACGCTGCCGTCTCGCTGGCGACGGCCTCCCGGGCGCTCGCCGGCCGCGAGGGGGTCAGCGCCGAGGTCGCCGACCGGATCCGGCAGATCGCCGGTGAGCTGGGCTATGTCGCCAACCCGTACGCCCGGACCCTGGCCAGCGGGGCCACCTCCACGGTTGGGTTGATCGTCCATCAGATCGACGACCCGTACTTCTCCGAGATCGCCGCCGGGGTCATCCAACTCGCCGCCGAGCAGGGGCTGCTGGTGCAGATCTGCCAGTCCGGCCGCGACCCCGGCTACGAGCTGCAACAGCTGCGCCACCTGATCGCCCAGCGGGTCGGCATCGTCCTGATCAGTGGTTCCGGCTACGACGACCCCCGGATGGAGAGCGCGGCCCGCGCCGAGTTGGCCGCGTTCCAGGACCACGGCGGACGGGCCGCTGCCATCGGACGGCACACGCTCGGCGTCGACGCCGTCCTACCGGACAACGAGGCCGGCGGTCACGCCCTCGCCCAGCACCTGATGGACCTCGGTCACCGGCGGATCGCTGTCGCCGCGGGCAGCGCCGGCCTCACCACGGTCGCCGACCGGCTGGCCGGTGTGTCGTCGGCCCTGCGGCAGCGCGGACGCTCCCCCGCCGACCTCGCCGTCGTGCACAGCGACTTCACCCGCGGCGGGGGGCGCGCCGCCGCCGAGCAGATCCTCAACGAGCATCCCGAAACGACGGCGATCATCGCGCTCAACGACGCGATGGCAATGGGTGTGCTGTCGACGCTGCGGTCCCGCCGCGTACCGGTGCCCGCGCGGATGTCCGTGGTCGGCTTCGACGACGTCTCCGTGGCGGCCGACCTGGCACCCAGCCTGACCACCATCCGCCTGCCGATGACCGAGATGGGTCGCACGGCACTCACCCTCGCGCTCAAGCCGCGCACGACACGCCCGCGCCGCCGCCCCACCGGGCACCTGCTGGTCGTCCGCGACTCGACCGGGCCCGCGCCGGGAACCTGACCGACGCCACCCCGATCAGACGGCCAGCGCCGCCCGGACGTCCCGCTCGGCCGTGACACCCCCGTCGCCCGACGAGGTGACCCGACCGGACTCCAGCACGTGGTAGCGGTCCGCCACCCGCAGGGCGAAACCCAGGTGCTGCTCGACCAGGAGCACACTGAACCCGGACTGCCGGGTCAACTCGACGATCCGCTCCTGGATCTCCGCGACCACCGACGGCTGGATGCCCTCGGTCGGCTCGTCGAGCATCAGCAGCCGCGGCCGGGTGATCAGGGCGCGGGCGATGGCCAACTGCTGGCGCTGACCGCCGGAGAGCAGCCCGGCCCGCCGCCGCAGCAGCGGGCGCAACGCCGGAAACAGATCCAGCACCTCCGCCGTCGCCACCGCGCCGTCGCGCCGGCCGTCGGCGACCAGCCGCAGGTTCTCCGCCGCGGTCAGGTGCGGAAAGCACTGCTGACCCTGCGGGACGTACGCCATCCCTCGCGCCACCCGCTCGTGCGGCCCGGCGCGGGTGACGTCCTCGCCGTCCAACTCCACGGTGCCGGCACTCGGGCGCAGCAGCCCCGCCGCGACCCGCAGCAGGGTGCTCTTGCCGGCACCGTTGTGTCCGAGCACGGAGGCGACCCCGTCGGGCGGGACCGCCAGGTCGACCCCGTGCAGCACCCGGGAACGCCCGTACCCGGCGTGCACCCCACGCAGCGTCAGCATCATGCCTCCCGGCCGGTGCGGGCCGACCCGGCGTCGACCGGGTGGCCAAGGTAGACCTCCTGCACGCGCGGGTCCGCCTGGACCTGCGCGACCGTACCCTCGCTGAGCACCCGGCCGGCGTGCAGCACTGTGACGCTGCGCGCGAACCGACGTAAGAAGTCCATGTCGTGCTCGATCACGACGACAGTGCGATCCCGGCTCACCCTCTCCAACAGGACGCCGGTGGCGTCGCGCTCCTCATGGCTCATCCCGGCGACCGGCTCGTCCAGCAGCAGCAGTCGCGCGTCCTGCACCAGCAGCATGCCGATCTCCAGCCACTGCTTCTGGCCGTGCGCGAGCGTCCCGGCGAGGTCCGCGGTCCGCTCGGCCAGACCGATCGTCTCCAGCGCGGCGGCGATCTCGTCAGGCACGCCCCGTCGGCGGCGGGCCAGGGTCGCCCAGCTGCGCCGCGCGCCCGCCGCGATGTCGAGGTTCTGCAACACCGACAGCTCCTCGAAGACCGTCGAGGTCTGGAAGGTCCGCCCGATGCCGAGCCGGCTGATCCGGTGCACCGGCCGGCCGAGCAGTTCCTGGTCACCGAACCGGACCGAACCGCTGGCCCTGACCAGGCCGGTGATCGCGTCGACCAGTGTGGTCTTACCGGCGCCGTTCGGCCCGATCAGGAACCGGATGTCGCCGGCGGGCACCTCCAACGAGACGCCGTCCACGGCGGTGAAACCGTCGAAGCTGACCCGCACGTCACGGACGGACAAGCCGTCCAAGCGCTCGCCGCTCATGCCGCAGGCACCTCCGTCCGTTCGGCGCGTCGGCGACCCAGTGACAGCCAGCCGCGCCGCTGCGGCCGCGCGGCGACGTCACGGCGGCGGGCCAACGCCCACAGCGACGCCAGGCCGCCGGGGAGGAACGCCACCACGACCACGAAGAGCAACCCCTGAAGGTACGTCCAGGTGCCCGGAAAACGCTCGGAGAGGGCGGTACGCGCCCAGGCCACCGCCACCGCGCCGAGCACCGGCCCGAGCACTGTGGCCCGGCCGCCCACCGCGACGCCGATGACGAACTCGATCGACGGGACGATGCCGATCAGCGCGGGCGAGATGATGCCCACCGCCGGCACGAAAAGCGCCCCGGCCAGCCCGGCCATGCCCGCCGCCACCACATACGCCACAAGCTTGACCGACGCCGGGTCGTAGCCCAGGAAGCGGACCCGTTCCTCACCGTCGCGGACCGCCACCAGCAGCTCGCCGTAACGGCTCTGGATCAGCTGACGGGTCAGCGCGAGCAACGCCAATAATGTGCCGGCGATGATGAAGTACACCATCCGCTGGTTGACCGGGTCGTCCAGGTCGTAGCCGAAGAAGCCCTTGATGTCGGTGAGCCCGTTGGTGCCACCCGTGGTGCCCTGTTGGCCGATCAGCAGGATCACCATCGCGGCGGCGAGCGCCTGGCTGAGGATGGCGAAGTACGCGCCGCGGACCCGGCGGCGAAAGACCAGCGAGCCCAGCCCGAAGGCGACAGCCATCGGCAGCAGCACCGTGGCGGGCAGCGCGAACCACGGGCTGGCGAACGGCCGCCACCACAGCGGCAGCTCGTCGAGTTGCCCGTACAGCTGCATGAAATCGGGCATCCCACCCGGGCCCGCGTCGGCGAGCTTGAGGTGCATGGCCATCGCGTAGCCGCCGAGGCCGAAGAAGACACCCTGGCCCAGGGTGAGCATCCCGCCCCGACCCCAGGCGATCCCGATGCCGACCGCGACCATGGCGACGCAGAGGTACTTGGCGAGCAGGGCCAGCCGGAAGTCCGACAACACCAGCGGGGCGACGGCGAACAGCAGCGCCGCGCCGAAGGCGAAGCCGGCCAGGGTCCGTAGCCGCGAGCGGCCGGCGGGGCGGCCCGGTGGTACGGCGCCGGCAGGCGCCGGGCGGACGGCGGTGCTGGGTGGCGCGGGGGTGACGGCGGTCATGCGAGGCTCCTGGTCCGCAGGGTGAACAGGCCCTGTGGCCGCCACTGGAGGAACGCGACGATCGCCACGAACACGATCACCTTGGCGACGCTGAGGGTGGTCAGGTATTCCCCGGTGGCCTGGAGCACGCCGAGGGCGAAGGCGACGATCACACTGCCCTTGAGCTGGCCGATCCCGCCGACCACGACGACCAGGAAGGCGTCGATGATCAGGTTGGTGCCCATGGTCGGGCCGATCGGGCCGAGCAGGGTGAGGGCCACCCCGGCGAGCCCGGCCAGGCCGGAGCCGAGGAAGAAGGTCGTCCGGTCGACCCGGGAGGTGGCGACACCGGAAACGGCGGCGAGGTCGCGGTTCTGCACCACCGCGCGGATACGACGTCCGAGCGGGGTGAGTCGCAGCGCCAGGGTGAGCGCCGCGACGGCGGCCAGCGCCAGGGCCAGGATGAACAGCCGGTTGTTGGCGATGGTCAGCCCGCCGGGCAGCGCCACGTTGCCGGTGAGCAGCTCGGGCGCGCGGGTCTGCACGTTCGGGCTGCCGAAGATGTCCCGGGCCAGTTGTTGCAGGATCAGTGACACACCCCAGGTGACCAGCAGGGTGTCCAGTGGGCGGGCGTAGAGCCGACGGATGAGCAGCACCTCCAGCAGGACACCCATGGTGCCGGCGACCACGAACGCCACCGGCAGCGCGACCGCAAGTGACAGGCCAGCGCCGGTGATGCTCTGCTGCAGAACGTAGGTGGTGTACGCGCCGGCCATGATGAACTCACCGTGCGCCATGTTGATCACGTTCATCTGGCCGAAGGTCAGCGCGAGGCCGAGCGCGATGAGCAGCAGCACCGCGCCGATGCTGATGCCGGTGAAGAGTTGACCGAAGAGGACTGTCACGGTGGGTACTCCGAACTGCTGGTCGGGTGGCCCGGGCGGAGCGCGCGGCAACGCGTTCCGCCCGGGCCGGCGTCGTCAGCTCAGGCCGCTCGCCCACGGGTAGGTCTTGAGGTACGGATCCGGTGCGACCGGCTTGCCGGAGTTCCACACCTCAGTGATCAGGCCGTCCGCGCCGATCTTGCCGATCCGGGCGGTCTTCGCGATGTGCTGGGTCTTGCCGTCGACGGTGACCAACCCCTCCGGAGCGTCGAAGGTGATCCCGTCCGAGGCGGCGCGGACCTTCTCCACGTCGAAGGCGCCAGCCTTCTCGACCATCGCCTTCCACAGGTGCACGCCGACGTACGCGGCCTCCATCGGGTCGCTGGTCGGCTTGTCCGCGCCGTACTTCGCCTTGTACGCGGCCACGAACTTCGAGTTCGCCGCGCCCGGGGTGGTCTGGTAGTAGTTCCAGGCCGTCAGCTGGCCCTCCAGGTACTGGGTGCCGATGCCCTTGACCTCTTCCTCGGCGATCGACACCGACACCACAGGCATCGCGGCGGCGCTCAGACCCGCCGACTTGTACTCCTTGAAGAAGGCGACGTTGCTGTCGCCGTTGAGCGTGTTGAAAACCGCATCCGCGCCGGATGATTTGACCTTGTTCACGATGGTGCCGAACTCGGTGGAGCCCAGCGGCGCGTAATCCTCACCCAGCACGGTCATCCCGTTCGCGGCCGCGTACGCCTTGATGATTTTGTTTGCGGTCCGCGGAAACACGTAGTCGCTACCGACCAGATAGACCGACTTCGCGCCCTGCGACTTGAGGTAGTCCAGCCCGGGAACGATCTGCTGGTTGGTCGTCGCTCCGGTGTAGAAGATGTAGGGCGACTGCTCGAGTCCCTCGTACTGCACCGGGTAGAACAGCAACGCCTTGTTCTTCTCGAACACCGGCTTGACCGCCTTGCGGCTGGCCGACGTCCAACAGCCGAAGACAGCCGCCACCCGGTCCTCGGAGATGAGCTTCTCGGCCTTCTCCGCGAAGGTGGGCCAGTCCGAGGCGCCATCCTCACCGACCGGCTGGATCTTCTTGCCGAGGACACCGCCGGCCGCGTTGATCTCGTCGACGGCGAGCATGATGGAATCGCGGACGGTGACCTCGCTGATCGCCATGGTCCCGGAGAGCGAGTTGAGCAGGCCCACCTTGACGGTGTCGCCGGAAACATCGGCGGTGACGCCGGTCGCGCCACCCTCGTCGGTGGTCTTGCTGCCGCACGCGGTCATCGCGGCCGCGGCGACCAGGGTCATGGCACCCGCCAGGATGCGGCGGCCCCGGAATAATGACATCTACTCTCCCTGCGGTGCAGTCAAGTGGCGAAAGGACGGTCGGTGCGGTCCGATGGAGCTGACGTGGGCGGTGCCGAGATCGACGGGTGGACGCCGCGCAGGGCACCGGCTCGGATATGGGCAGGGAAAGCGTTGACCGGCATGATTGCGCGCGTGTTTCCCGGTCCTTAATTGACTGTTTCCGAGGGACCGTCGAGTCGCACACGAAAAGCGGCCGACACCGTTGGGGAGGAAACGGTGTCGGCCGTTCGGAAAGACGCAGGGATATGTGCCACCACATTGGTCGACGGCGAATCCGCCAACGGTGGGCACGCAATGGTGAGATCTGACTCCTCGGCCAGATACTTCACGCAGGAAGCATCTTAGGACGGGATCGGGTGGCGCTGTCAAGAGTCGGGTGGGCCGACTGCCGTGCCCGGTTCAGAGCTGAGCGAGCACAGTGAAGTCGAGCCCGTCGGCCTCGGCCAGGTAGATGCGCTGCCGGACGTGCCGCTGACGCAGCCGTAACCGCCCACGCGGCCCGTGGTAGGCGACCGTGTCGGCGGCCGTCTCGATGGCCCGTACGTCGAGGGTGCGGGCCTGGCCGATCAGCGCGGCGAGCAGCATGACGCCCTCGTAGCAGGACTCCCCCAGACTGCCCAACGGCGGTGCCTCCACGCCGAAGCGCCGCGCGAACTCGCCGTGGAAGTCGAGGTTCTCCTGTGTGACAAGACCCGCGAAGAAACCCGCGGTGCTGTAAAGCCTTCGAGTCGCGCCGGCACCACTGGCCAACAGCATGTTCTCGTCCATCAGGGTGCTCAGCCGCAGGCAGCGCTGATCCAGGCCGGATCGGGCGAACGCCCTGTTGAACCGCACCGCGTCGGCACCGACCAGCAGCATCAACACCGCGTCCGCGTCACTGTGCTCGATGCGGCGTAGCACCTCGGTGAAGTCGTGCGCGTCCAACGGCAGGAAGTGCCGGCCCACCAACTGCCCACCGCCGCGCAGCGCGTACCGCTGGGCGGCCCGCGACGTACGACGCGGCCAGACGTAGTCGTTGCCCACCACGAACCAGCGGCGCACCCCCTGTTCGGCGGCGAGCATCCGCATCGCGGGCCACAGCTGGGCATCGGGCGTCTCGCTGGTCAGGAAGACACCTTCGGTGCGTTCGCCGCCCTCGTAGAGTGCGGTGTAGACGTAGGGCACCCGGTGCGCGACGCGGGGTGCCAAGGCCTGGCGCACCGAGGAGATGTGCCACCCCGTCACCCCCTGTACCGCCCCCACCGACACCAACGCCTCGACCTCGGCGGCCACCTCGGCCGGCGGTGCGCCACCGTCGACAGGCACCAGGCGGACCTCCCGGCCCAGCACGCCACCGCACCTATTGATCTCCTCGACCGCGAGCTGCGCGCAGAGCTCACAGGTGGGGCCGAACATGCCGGCCGGCCCGCGCATCGGGTAGACCAGCGCGATGCTGACCACGGCACGGTCGACGGTCAGCCACGGCGGTGCCGGCGCGGACATGAGCACATGATTGCCCGGCCCACGACGGAAGACCAGCGCTCACCACTGACCGGGACGACTCGCTACCATGACAGGGCCACCGGACCAGGGAGTTTCATGTCAGACGTGCCCGGGGCGCCAGCCGACCTGCTGCGCTCGCTCACCCGCGCCGAACGGCTGCTCTCCCGCCGGCTGGGCGCCGTCCTGGCCGACGACGCGATCAGCATCGAGGCGTGGAGGGTTCTCTGCCTGCTCGCCGATGGCCAGGGTCACCCGATGAGCGAGGTGTCCATCGAGGCGTCGCTGCCGCCGGGCACCCTCACCAAGCTGGTCGACCAACTCGTCGACCGCAACCTCGTCTTCCGCCGGATCGATCCGATCGACCGCCGACGGATTCGGGCGTACCTGACCGCTCGGGGCCGCCGCGAGCACGCCCGCCTGGACGAGCGAATCCGAGCCAGCATCTCCGAACTGGGCGTGCCGCACGCCGCCGACCTGGTGAGCCAGATCGACGACCTGATCGGCCGTCTCGACCCGAGCCGGCCACGGGAACACGCCGACGCGTCCGGCCCCCACCGCTGATCCGTCCCCGGCTCACCGACCGAACTTCTGGGCGAGCCGCAGTCTCACCCTGCTCCCGACGCGGCATGGATCGGCCCGATCTGGCCTCGATCGCGACCCAAGTCCAACCGCCGCCACCCGACCGCAGACGCCACCCGACCGCACGCGGCACCCAGCCGCAGACGCCACCCGCCGCAGAGCGTGATGTCTGTGAGTCATCGTGATGACTCACAGACATCACGCTCTCCGCAGTGTCCGCCTCCAAAACGGCCCCCGGGGTAGGCGGACCGACTGGGCTTCCTAGTCGGTGAGGTGGGCTAGCCGGTGAGGTGGGCGCGCAGGGTGTGCGCGTCGGGAGCGGTGGCCGTCCACAGGGTCGCCGGGCCACCGGCCAACGGCAGCCGGGCGACACCGCCCTCGGCCAATGGAGGTTCGGCGGGCCGCGACGGGTCGACCACCAGCAGCGATCCCGTGGCCGGGGCGCCGCCGAGCACCGCCGGGCCGGCCCAGCCCGGCGCGTGCGGTCCCACCGCGAGGGACTGCCGCAGCAGTGGTCGACCCGCGTAGTCGACCTGGGTGTGCACGACGGCGCTGCCGGGCGCCTCGCCGTACCGGCCGCAGATCAGCTCGTCGCGCCACCGCAGGCCCGCACCGGTGGCCAACTCGATCCGGGACTCGGCGAGGTGCGCGCAGCCAGCCGCCGCCACCAACTGTTCCGGAAGCCAGTGCAGCGTGGCACCGGCGTCCACCACCGCCCGCACCGCCATCCGGGAGACAGCACCCACGCGGCCCGGTAGGGCGATCGACGCGGCGACGCTGCGCACCCGCACGGCCGCGCCCGGCCCGACCTCGATCTCCAGGCGCAGATCGTCGCCGGCCAGTGGCCCGGCCGCCCCGCCGACGAGGTACACAGTGGCGACACCACCGTCGGTCGGGGTCTGGCGCAGCAGCAACGGCGTCTCGCCGTGCAGCTCGACAAGGGCCGTGCCGCCCCGCCCGTCGGCCCGGGCGACCAGCCGGGCGAGCGCTCGCATCAGGCCGTTTCCGCCGGTACGGCGAGCGGGTGCAGGGCGGCGTGGTGGGCCAACTCGTGCCGGATCCAGTCCGCGACCGACGTGGCGGTGGGGTCTCCCACGATGGACAGGAAGAGGGTCGGAAGGTCGCCGCGCCGGGCCCGCGCGTCACGATCCATGACGGCGAGGTCGGCGCCCACCATCGGGGCCAGGTCGGTCTTGTTGATCACGAGGAGGTCGGCGGCGGTGACCCCCGGGCCGCCCTTGCGGGGGACCTTGTCCCCGCCCGCCACGTCGACCACGAAGATCTGCCGGTCCACCAGCCCCCGACTGAAGGTCGCCGTCAGGTTGTCCCCACCGCTCTCCACGAGGACGAGGTCCAACGGGCCGACCGCATCGGCCAGTTCGTCGACGGCGTCCAGGTTGGCGCCGATGTCGTCGCGGATCGCCGTGTGCGGGCAGCAGCCGGTCTCCACCGCGCGGATCCGCGCCGGGTCCAGCACGCCGGCCCGCCGGAGGAAGTCGGCGTCCTCGGTCGTGTAGATGTCGTTGGTCACCACGCCGAGCTGCAACTCGTCGGCGAAGGCACGGCAGAGCGCGGCCACCAGGGCCGTCTTGCCGGAACCGACCGGGCCGCCGATGCCGACCCGCAGGGCACGGCCGGCACGCTCCAACGGCGGATGGGGGTCCACCCCCGGCTCCGGATGGGTGTGCGGAACGGTCTCGTCGTGGGGTGGGATGGCCGCCGTCGGCGTGCCCGGCGGCGGCGTGATCGGTTCGACGGCGGGCACAGCGCTCGGCACAACGGTGTCAGGACGCAAAGAGACGCACCTCCCAGGTGGCATGGATCTCGGCATGGATGTCGGCGAGTGGGGCGGCGGCGGCTGGCAGCCGCTCCGGTGGATCATCGGCGGCCCGCGCCGCGTCGGCGGCCGTGCCGTCGCAGGCGTCGGCCAGGCCGACCAGCAACGCTTGGACCTGGTACGGATCGAGTCCGAGCAGACGTACGCCGGCGCTGGCCGCACCGGTCAGCGTCCCGTACGCGGCGATCGTGGCGGTCTCGACGCGGGACAGCCCGGCCGCGGCGCAGAGCAGCCCGAGCACCAGCGGTTGGTGTGCGCCACCGGGCGTCGCGGGCAGGTCGGCGAACGGGGCGTCCGACCAGATGGCCCGCCCGGCCCGCAGCAGCGCCCGGCCCTGTCGGCGCGAGACCGCCCGCAACGCCGGGGCGGCGGTACGCGCGTCCAGCTCCGCGTCGAGCCGAGCCAGCGCAGCCGACCGGGCGGCGGACTCAGCCAGCGCCCACGACCGGGCGGCGGACTCGTCCGGCGCGTCCGACCCTCGGGCAGACCGGGCCGGGTTGGCGGAGTCGGCGGTCTCGGCCACCGCCGCCCGGTGTGCGGCTGCCGCGAACGCCGCGCCGACCAGACCGGCGGTGGCCAGTCGTCCGGCCAGGAACGCCTCCAACGAGGCCAGGTCGGTGACCCGGCCGGCGGCGACGGCCGCCTCCAGACCACCGGAGTGCGCGTGCGCCCCGGCCGGGAAGCGTCCGTCGGCCAACAGCAGCAGCAGGCTCGGCGTTGCCATCAGAACAGGAAGTACCGCTGGGCCATCGGAAGCCGGGTCACCGGGTCCGGCTCCACCACCTGCCCGTCGATCCGCACCGTGAAGGTGTCCGGGTCCACCTCGATGTGCGGCATCGCGTTGTTCTCCGGCAGGTCGGCCTTGCCCCGCGACCGTACGTCGCTCACCGGCACCACCCGGCGACGCACATCCAGGCGGAGCCCGGCGTCCAGGGCTGCCGGGGCCACGAAGGCCAGGCTGGTGGCGGCCGCCGCCGCGCCGTACGCCCCGAACATCGGCCTCGGCAGCATCGGCTGCGGTGTCGGGATCGAGGCGTTGGCGTCGCCCATCTGGGCGTACGCGATCATGCCGCCCTTGAGTACCAGGTGCGGCCGGACCCCGAAGAACGCCGGGTCCCAGAGCACCAGGTCGGCGAGCTTGCCCGGTTCGACCGAGCCGATCTCCCGTTCCAGGCCGTTGGCCATCGCGGCGCAGATGGTGTATTTCGCCACGTACCGTCGGGCCCGGTGGTTGTCGGCGGGCCCGTCACCCGGTAGGGCGCCGACCCGGTCCTTCATCACGTGGGCGCTCTGCCAGGTCCGCATGATCACCTCGCCGACCCGGCCCATGGCCTGGGCGTCGGAGCCGATGATCGAGATGGCGCCGAGGTCGTGCAGCAGGTCCTCGGCGGCCATCGTGGACGGTCGGATCCGGCTCTCGGCGAAGGCGAGGTCCTCCGGCACGGACGGGTTGAGATGGTGGCAGACCATCAGCATGTCCAGGTGCTCGGCCAGGGTGTTCGCGGTGTACGGCCGGGTCGGGTTGGTCGACGACGGCAGCACGTTCGGTTCGCTGGCCACGGTGATGATGTCCGGTGCGTGCCCGCCACCGGCACCCTCCGTGTGGTACGAGTGGATCGCCCGTCCACCGATCGCCCGCAGGGTGTCCGCGACGAATCCGGCCTCGTTGAGCGTGTCGGTGTGGATCGACACCTGGACCCCGGACGCGTCCGCCACCCGCAGGCAGGCGTCGATCGCCGCCGGTGTGGTGCCCCAGTCCTCGTGCAGCTTGAAACCGCCCGCACCGGCCCGCAACTGTTCCCACAGCGCTTCGCTGGAGACGGTGTTGCCCTTGCCGAGCAGCAGCACGTTGACCGGCATGGTGTCCAGGGCCTCGTGCATCCGGGCCAGGTGCCAGGCGTTCGGGGTGACGGTTGTCGCGCGCGTTCCCTCGGCCGGCCCGGTGCCGCCGCCGACCATCGTGGTGATGCCACTGGCCAGCGCTTCGGTGACGATCTGCGGGCAGATGAAGTGCACGTGGGTGTCGACCGCGCCGGCGGTGAGGATCCGCCCGTTGCCCGCGATCACCTCCGTCGACGGGCCGATGACCAGGTCGGGGTGCACACCGGGCATGGTGTCCGGGTTGCCGGCCCGGCCGAGCGCCACTATGCGTCCGTCGCGCAGCCCCACGTCGGCCTTGACAACGCCCCAGTGGTCGAGCACCACCGCGCCGGTGATGACGGTGTCCAGGGCCCCCTCGGCGCGGGTGGCACGGGACTGCCCCATCGACTCGCGGATCACCTTCCCGCCGCCGAAGACCGCCTCGTCGCCGCCCACGCAGTGGTCGGTCTCCACCTCGATCAGCAGGTTCGTGTCGGCCAGTCTGATCCGGTCACCGGTCGTCGGACCGTACAGGTCGATGTAGCGGTCCCGCCGCACGGCGCTCACCGCGGCGACCCGTCGGCAGTGACCGCGTGCGGCGAGGGGTCCAGCGGTCCCGCGCACTCTGCGCGCAGGCCCGGCACGACACGTGCGCCGCCAAGTGGTACGAGCTCGACGCTGCGGTTGATGCCCGGCTCGAACCGGACGGAGGTGCCGGCCGGGACGGCGAGCCGCTGCCCCCAGGCCGCACTGCGGTCGAACGACAGCGCCGGGTTGGCTTCGGCGAAGTGGTAGTGCGAGCCGACCTGCACCGGGCGGTCGGCGGTGTTGACCACGAGCACCGTGGTCACCGGACGACCCACGTTGATCTCGACCGGGTCGGCCGCCGGCAGGATCTCCCCGGGGATCACGGGATCGGGTGGTGCACCGTCACGAGCTTGGTGCCGTCCGGGAACGTCGCCTCCACCTGCACCTCCCTCAGCAGCTCGGGGATGCCGTCCTGGACGTCGTCGCGGCCCAGCACCGCCCGGCCGGCCGACATCAGGTCGACCACCGACCGCCCGTCGCGGGCCCCTTCGAGGAGGAACGCGGTGATCACCGCGACGGCTTCGGGGTAGTTGAGGCGCAGGCCGCGTTCGCGGCGGGCGCGGGCGACATCGGCCGCGACGTGGACGAGCAGGCGATCCTGCTCATGCGGGCTGAGGAACACGGGGCTCTCCCGGTGGGTCGGCGTGCCCCGGCTCGCCGTCGGCTCCACGAGGAGCCACCCGGGCACCAGGACCCGAGGGGACGAGCTGGGAGTCACACGACCGCCGGGCCACCGCCGACGGGGCGACCCGGGACTCCACCATCCCGGCCCGCACGACGGGCATCCGGCGGTGTCGGGTCGGATGCGGACCGCACCGCCCACCGCTGAGCAGACCGTAGAGGATCGCCACCGACCGAGGCAACAGTCCACTGGGGATCGGCCTGGTTCACAGCCCGGTGCGGGTACGTGTTCCCGTGCGGCGGCAGGCAGGGGATGATCACCGGATGACGGCGACGAGGGGTACGCGCGCACTGCTCGGTGTTCTGTTCCTGGCGGCGGCCACGGTCGGGACGTGGCTCCTCTGGCTGGGCTGGGACACCCGATACACGGTCGACGCGCAGACCGGCGCGAGCAGCGGCCCGTACGAGCCGTGGCAGGTGATCGGCTGTGTGGTGACGCTCGTGTTGCTGGCTGCGCTCGCCGGGACGCGGCTCAGCCCGTGGCTGGTGGCGTCGGTGATGACCGTGGCGTTCACGGCGGTCTGGTCCTGGCGGGCCGCCGGGACCGACGACAGCGGGCTGTGGGTGGTCGGGGGGATTCTGGTGCTGGTCGGGATGGCGGCCGGCAGCACCGTGGTGAGCCTCGCGGCGCGGCGGGTCGGCCAGCGGTTCGCCGGGCGACCCGCCGCGAGATAACCGATCGCCTCGTGCGCGGCGGCACGCTAGAAGGGAGCGTGCCTGACCTGACGAGCCCTCTCGACGCCACCTGCGGCGGTTGGTCAGCGGGCCACGGCGGGTTGCGGCGCTGGCACGCCGGCGAAGGGGATGTCGACGTGGTCGCCGGTCCCTGGCTGGCCGTCGGGGTGCCGCCACAGCCCACGATCGCGCAGGATCGGCAGCACGCCCTCCCCGAACCAGTACGCCTCCTCCAGGTGCGGATAGCCGGAGAGGATGAACTCGTCGATGCCGAGCGCGTGGTATTCAGCGATCCGGTCGGCGATTTCGGCGTGGCTGCCCACCAGCGCGGTGCCGGCCCCGCCGCGGACCAGCCCGACCCCCGCCCACAGGTTGGGGGCGACCTCCAGGCCGTCGCGGGAGCCACCGTTGAGGTCGAGCATGCGGCGCTGCCCCTCGGACTCGCTACGGCGCAGTCCCTCCTGCACGGCCCGGATGTCGGCCTCGGACACCCCGTCGAGCAGGCGCTGGGCCTGCGCCCAGGCCTGCTCGGCGGTGTCGCGCGCGATGACGTGCAACCGGATGCCGAAGCGCAACTCCCGCCCGGCGCGGGCGGCCAGCGCCCGGACCCGCTCCAGCTTGTCGCCGACCAGGGCCGGCGGCTCGCCCCAGGTGAGATAGACGTCGCTGTGCCGCACCGCCACCGGAAGTGCGGCGGCGGAGGACCCACCGAAGTAGACCGGCGGCACCGGGTCGGGCGGCCGGTGCAGCCGTGCCTGTTCGACGCGGACGTGGGTGCCGTCGTGGTCGACGGTCTCGCCGCGCCACAGCGCACGCACCACGTGCAGGAACTCGTCGGCCCGCGCGTACCGGGCGTCCTTGTCCAGGAAGTCGCCGTAGGCCCGCTGCTCCTGTGACTCGCCGCCGGTGACCACGTTGAGCAGCAGCCGGCCCTGGGACAGCCGCTGGAAGGTCGAGGCCATCTGGGCGGCCAGCGTGGGGGCCAGCAGCCCGGGCCGGAAGGCGACCAGGAACTTGAGTCGTTCGGTCACCTCGGTGAGCATCGCGGTGCTGAGCCAGGCGTCCTCGCACCAGGCCCCGGTGGGGGTGAGGGCGCCGACGAAGCCGAGTTGCTCGGCGCTGCGGGCGATCTGCCCGAGGTACGCCACGCTGGCCGGGCGGGCGCCTCCCGCGGCACCGGTTGGTACGCCGTGGCCGCCGCCGACGATGTCCCGGCTGTCGCCGTTGGTGGGCAGGAACCAGTGGAAGGTGAGGGTCATGGGGCTCTTTCCTCCAGCGGGGGCGGTCGGCGCACGCGGCGAGGCGGGCACCTCCTGAGGGGTGGGACGATCCCGCCGACAGCCTACCCATAAAACCTATCGGGTTAGTAGGCTACTGCCGGCGCCGACACCTGCCGATGCGCCGCTGTCCGCCTGCCCCGACCCGAGGAGCCGCCATGCCCACCCCGTCGACGAGCCGTCCCCCGCACCGCCGCCTCCTGACGGCGGCACTCAGCACAGTGGCGCTGCTCGCCACTGTGGCGGTGAGCGCGTGCGGCGGATCCGCCGATGCGGACGGCGGCAGCGCGCAGAAGCTCCGGATCGGCTACCAGCGCTTCGGCGGGCTGAGCCTGGTCAAGGCGCGCGGCGCCGCACCGGATGTGGAGTGGTCACTGTTCGAGAGCGGACCCGCGCTCACCGAGGCGCTCAAGGCCGGCTCGATCGACATCGGACAGGTCGGCGAGGCGCCTCCCGTCTTCGCCGCCGCCGGGAAGATCCCGTTCTCCGTCATCGGCACCTCGGCACCGATTCCGCAGGGGGAGGCCGTGCTGGTCAAGGCCGACCGGGGCTACCGCAGCTTCGCCGACCTCAAGGGCCGAACGGTGGCCCTCAACAAGGGGTCCAACGTGCACTGGCTGCTGGTGCGGCTGCTGGAAGCGAACAACATGACGTTGAAGGACATCCAGGTCAAGTACCTCAAACCCGCCGAGGGGCGGCCCGCGTTCGACGGCGGGCAGATCGACGCCTGGGTGATCTGGGACCCGTACTTCGCCCTGGCCGAGCAACCGGGGGTCCAGGTGCTCGCCGACGCGACCGGTCTGGCCAGCAACCGCGAGTACGTCCTGGCCTCACCCCGAGCGGTCGACAAGCGGACGGACGAGATCCGCGCTTTCCTCCGGCGCTACCGCGAGGTGACCGACTGGGGCATCGCCCACCCCGAGGAGCGGGCCAGCACCCTCGCGCCGGAGCTGAAGATCCCCCAGGACGTCACCAGCCGCGCCCTGGCCCGCAGCGCCAAGCCCCTCGCCCCGGTCACCCCGGCCATCGGCGACGAACTTCAGGCGATCACCGACAGCTTCATCGCTCTGGAACTCATCCCGGGGCCGGTCGATCTCCGATCCCGGGTCGACGGCCGGTTCAACGAGGTGTTCCAGTGAGTCGTACGACGCTCGTCGAGGCGCCCGAAGAGGTCACAGCGGCGGCGCCTGTCGTACCCCGTCGTCAGCGGTCGTCCCGGCGCTGGCGGCGGGTGGTGAGCCCGATGGCGCTCGTCGTGGGGTGGGAGTTGGCCGCGCGCACCGGGCTGCTGGCGGCCGAGAAGCTACCCGCGCCCAGCGACGTCCTGGCCACCGGCGCGCGGCTGAGCCGGGACGGGACGCTCGGAATCCACCTGCTGGACTCCCTCACCCGGGCCGGGGCCGGCCTGCTGATCGGCGGTCTCCTGGCCCTGGTCCTGGGCACCGTGGCCGGGCTGCTGCGACTCGGCGACGACCTGGTCGACCCGCCGGTGCAGATGGCCCGGATGCTGCCGCACCTCGGGCTGGTCCCGTTGCTGATCATCTGGGTGGGCATCGGTGAATCACTCAAGATCAGCCTGGTCGCTCTGGGCGCGTTCTTCCCCATCTACTTCAACACCTACGCCGGCATCCGGGACATCGACGAGCGGCTGGTGGAAGCAGCCCGCACCTGTGGTCTGGGGCAGGCCGCCCGACTGCGGCACGTGGTGCTGCCCGGCGCGTTGCCGTCGCTCTTCCTCGGCCTGCGGCTGGCGATCGGGGCGGCCTGGCTCAGCCTGGTCGTCGGCGAGCAGGTCAACGCCCAGACCGGGATCGGCTTTCTGATGATGGAGGCGCGGGAGTTCAGCCAGACCGACGTGGTGGTGCTCGGCCTGCTCGTCTACGCGCTGCTCGGGCTGATATCCGACAGTGCCTTGCGCGTCCTGGAGAGGAGGATGTTGACATGGCGTCGCGGACTGCGGGCCACCTGAACGGCGCCGAGCCGGTGCTCACCGCCCACACGGTGCGCCGGGCGTTCGGGCCGACGGTCGTGCTGGCCGGGGTCGACCTGACCATCGCCCGCGGCGAGGTGGTGGCCCTGCTGGGCGGCAGCGGTTCCGGCAAGAGCACGCTGCTGAGGATTCTCGCCGGGTTGGACGGCGAGGCCAGCGGGACGAGCGTCGTGCACGGCACCGCCGCGGTGGTCTTTCAGGAGCACCGGTTGCTGCCATGGAAACGCGTGGCGGAGAACGTGGGGCTCGGCCTGTCCGGCGCGGACGGCCCGGGGCGGATCCGGCGGGCGCTGGCCGAGGTCGGTCTCGCCGAGCGGGATCGCGCCTGGCCGGAGGAGTTGTCCGGTGGGCAGGCGCAGCGGGTGGCAGTGGCGCGGGCCCTGGTCCGCGAGCCGGACCTGCTGCTGCTCGACGAGCCGTTCGGCGCCCTGGACGCGCTGACCCGCCTGCGGATGCAGATCCTGCTGCGCCGGCTGCGCGCCGAGCACGGCTTCGCCGCCCTGCTGGTCACCCACGACGTGGAGGAGGCGCTGCTGCTCGCCGACCGGATCCTTCTCCTGGACGAGGGCCGCATCGCCGCGGAACTGCCCGTCGACCTCGGCCCCACCCGCACGCCGGACGATCCGGCCTTCGGCGCGCTGCGCCGCCACCTGCTCGACCGACTCGGCGTTCCCACCACCTGACGAGCGGAGCTGCGATGACCCGCTGGACCCCCGACCCCACGTTCTACCCCTCGCCCCGCGAGGCGGTGACCGCACCGGCGGAGAAGCTCGCCTACGTGGCGGCCTTCGACCGGACGGCCAGTCGTCCGGACGCCATCGTGGTGCTGGACACCGACCCCGACTCCCCCGACTACGGCCGGGTCGTCGGCTGGACCGACCTGCCGTACGTGGGTGACGAGCTGCACCACTTCGGCTGGAACGCGTGCAGCAGCGCGCTCTGCCCGACCGCGCCGCACCCGCATGTCGAGCGGCGTTACCTGATCGTCCCCGGCCTGCGGTCGTCGCGCATCCACGTGCTCGACACCCAGCCGGATCCGCGCCAGCCGCAGATCGTCAAGGTGATCGGGGCCGACGAGCTGGCGAAGCGGGCCGGCTACTCACGGCCGCACACCGTGCACTGTGGCCCGGACGGCATCTACCTCTCCGCTCTCGGCGGCGCGGACGGCGCGGAGGGCCCCGGTGGCATCGCCATTCTCGACCACACCACGTTCGAGGTCCGCGGGGCGTGGGAGGCCGACCGGGGGCCGCAGTTCCTGGCGTACGACGTGTGGTGGCACCTGACCCAGGACGTGCTGGTCACCAGCGAGTGGGGCACCCCGCCGATGATCGAGGACGGCATCATCGGTGAGCTGCTGCTGGGTCGACGCTACGGGCACGCCATCCACTTCTGGGATCTGGCGAAACGCCGGCACGTCCAACGGGTCGATCTCGGCGACCAGTACCAGATGCCGCTGGAGCTGCGGCCGGCACACGATCCGACGAAGTCGTACGGGTTCGTCGGCGTGGTGATCAGCGTCGAGGACCTGTCCGCCTCGATCTGGCTCTGGCACCGCGACGGGGACGCCTGGGCGGTCACCAGGGTCATCGACATCCCGGCCGAGCCGGCCGACCCGGCGAACCTGCCCGACCTGCTCAAACCGTTCGGGGCGGTGCCGCCGCTGGTGACCGACATCGACCTGTCGGTCGACGACAGGTTCCTCTACGTCTCCTGCTGGGGCACCGGGGAGCTGCGCCAGTACGACGTCAGCGACCCGCTGCACCCGGTCCAGACGGGCTCGGTGCACCTCGGCGGGATCGTCCGCCGCACCGCGCACCCGTCCGCACCCGACGAGGCGTTGGCCGGTGGCCCGCAGATGGTGGAGGTCAGCCGGGACGGCCGGCGGGTCTACGTCAGCAATTCGCTCTACGGCGCGTGGGACGACCAGTTCTACCCCGACGGGGTGGGCGCCTGGCTGGCCAAGCTCGACGTCGACGTGGACGCCGGTGGACTCGCCCTCGATGAGCGGTTCTTTCCGAACGGGGATGAGTTCCGGGGCCTGCGGGTGCACCAGACCCGGTTGCAGGGCGGGGACGCCTCCTCCGACTCGTACTGCTATCCATGACCGTCACCACCCTCGCGACGCTCGCCGCGCTCGGCGCGTTCCATGGTCTGAACCCGGCGATGGGTTGGCTGTTCGCCGTGGCGCGGGGCCTCCAGGAGCGCAGCCGGCTGGCGCTGCTGCGCGCCCTGCCGCCGATCGCGGCGGGGCATCTCGCCTCGGTGGCCATCGTCGCCGCGTTGGTCACCGCGACCCGGTCGGTGACGGCGAGCAGCACCCTCGCGGTGGTCGGCGGTGTGGTGCTGGTGGCCTTCGGGCTGTGGCGGCTGCTCTCCGAGCGGCACTTCCGCTGGGCGGGGATGCGGCTGTCGGCAGCACAGCTCGCCGCCTGGTCGTTCCTCATGTCGTCGGCGCACGGGGCAGGGCTCATGCTGGTGCCGGTGCTGGTGGCCGAGCCGGTGCCCGGGGGTCACTCCGGGCACCTGACCGCCGCGCCGGTCGGTGCGCTGTCCGGCCTCGCGGCGGCCGGGGTGCACACCGTGGCCATGCTCGGCGTCGCCCTGGCCGTGGCCCTGCTGGTCTACCAGGTGCTCGGGGTGGGTGTGCTGCGTCGGGCCTGGTTCAACGTGGACCGGCTCTGGGCCGGGGTGCTGGTGGCCGCGGGGTTGGTGACGCTGATCCGGGCATGATCGACCATCGTGGACGGCGGCGAATCGTGATCTGATGTCGGGATGATCACTCCCACTCCCCTCATGCGCCTGGTGGCCGGTGTGTGGGGGTTCAAGACCCTCGCGGCCGGCGTCGAGCTCGGTCTGTTCACCCGGTTGGCCGGCGGGCGGACGATGACCGTCGAGCAGGCCGGCGCCGAGTTCGGGCTGCCCGACCGGCCCGCGGACCTGTTGCTGGCCGCCAGTGCTTCGCTCGGCCTGTTGGAGAAGGCCGGTGACGGTTACCGCAACTCGGAGTTGGCCGAGCAGTTCCTGGTCGAGGGGCGCCCGTACTACTTCGGAGCGCAGGTTCGTTACTCGGACCTGCGCACCTACCTGCCCTGGCACCGCATCGGCGAGGCCCTGCGCACGGATCGGCCGTTGACCTGGGACCCGGAGGCCCAACAGTCGATGTTCGACACCGCCGATCCGGAGATGCTGGCGCAGTTCTGGGACGCCATGTTCTCCACGTCCAGCTTCACCGCCAGCGCGCTGGCCGACGCGTACGACTTCTCGGCGCACCGCCGACTGCTCGACGTGGGCGGCGGTGCCGGCGCGTTCCCGATCGAGTTCTGCCGCCGCCTGCCCGAGCTGCGCGCCACCGTCCTGGATCTGCCGCACGTCTGCGTGCGGGCCCGGGAGCGGATAGCGGAGGCCGGCCTGACCGGGCGGATCGACGCGGTGGGCGGTGACTTCCTCGCCGACCCGGCGCTACCCGACGGGCACGACGTCATCCTGCTCAGCATGATCCTGCACGACTGGGACGAGCCGACCAACCGCGCGCTGCTGGCCCGCTGCCACGCGGCGTTGCCGCCCGGTGGAGCGATCGTGGTCTGCGAACTGCTGCTCAACGATGAGCGCACCGGGCCGCCGGAAGCGGCCCTGATGGGGCTGAACATGCTCGTCGAGACCGAGGGTGGCCGGAACTACTCGGGCGCCGAGTATGCTGCCTGGCTCACCGACGCCGGCTTCGTCGACGTGCGTACGGTGCCGTTCGACGCACCGGGCGCCAACGGCGCGGTGGTGGCCCGCCGGGCCTGAACGCGGACGACACCCGGCCCCGGGTGCGAAACCGTGGGCCGGGTGTCGCAGCGCCGTGTTGGCGCTGGCGTCCGATCGGCTACCGGTACGGGTCAGGCGCGAGCCTTGGCCGGCTGCTTCATGAAGTCCATGATCGCCTTGTTGACCTCGTCGGCGTGGGTCCACGGGATGCCGTGCGGCGCGCCCTTGAGCGTGACGAGCTGGGCGGTCGGCATCATCGGCCCGAGCCGCTGACCGGTCACCGGGTAGGGAAGCACCCGGTCCTGGTCACCCTGGACGATCAACACCGGAATGTTGATCTTCGGCAGATCCGGGCGGAAGTCTTCCTGCCAGGCATCCACGCTGTCGTGGGTGGCCTTACCGGAAGCCATCGCACCAATCTGCCAGTGCGCCCGGTACGCCTCCTCGCTGACCCGCTTACCCATGTTCTGGTCCGGGTTGAAGAACGCGTCGCAGAACGACGTCAGGTAGGCGAAGCGGTCCTTGATGATGGCGTCCTGGAAGCCCTTGAACAGGCTCCGGTCGACGCCCTCCGGGTTGTCGCTCGCCTTGGCCAGCATCGGTTGCAGTGGGCTGAGCAGCACGGCCCGGCTCACCCGCTGCGAGCCATAGTTACCCAGGTAGCGGACCACCTCGCCGGTGCCCATCGAGTGACCGATCAGGGTCGCCTCGTTGAGGTCCAGCTCGGTCATCAACACGTCCAGGTCGGCCGCGAACGTGTTGTAGTCGTACCCGAACGCCGGCTGGGCGGAGTTACCGTAACCGCGCCGATCAATGGTGATCGTCCGGTATCCGGCGTTGAGCAGCGCGGTGGTCTCCTTCTCCCAGGTCGCACCGTTGAACGGGAAGCCGTGGATGAGCACCACCGGCTTACCGGAACCGTGGTCCTCGTAGTACAGGTCGATGGGCGCGGAGTTTTCCGTCCCCACGGTAATGAAAGGCATGTTTACTCCTGCTCCGGTTTGGGCTGTCGGACGCCCCGCGCTTTCCCGCCCGGTCGACGGATATGCGGCCGTCAGATCGGCCCGAACAGCAGGAACAGGGGTTCCCCGACCCTCCACCGCCGCCCTAACCTCGGGGGGTGAAACTTCCGCCCCGGCTGCGGGCCGTCAGTGACCTGCACGTCGGGCACCCGCAGAACCGCGCGTTCGTCCAGGAGCTGCACCCGGAGAATGCCGGCGACTGGCTGCTCGTCGCCGGGGACGTCGCCGACCGGTTCGCCGACATCGAGTGGGCGCTCGGGCTGCTGAGCAGCCGGTTCGCCCGGGTCGTGTGGGCGCCGGGCAACCACGAGCTGTGGACGCCACCGCGCGACCCGGTCACGTTGCGCGGCGAGGAGCGATACCGCGAGCTGGTGCGGATGTGCCAGCGGTTGGGGGTGATCACCCCGGAGGATCCGTACCCGGTGTGGGACGGCGACGGCGGCCCGGCCACCATCGCCCCGCTCTTCGTGCTCTACGACTACACGTTCCGAGTGCCCCAGGCGCGCACCCAGCAGGAGTCACTGGCCCTGGCGTACCAGGCCGGGGTGGTGTGCACCGACGAGGCGCTGCTGCACCCCGACCCGTACCCGAGCCGGGAGGCGTGGTGCGCGGCACGGGTCGCCGAGACCGAACGCCGGCTGGCCGAACGCGACCCGACGCTGCCGACGGTGCTCGTCAACCACTACCCGCTGGTGCGGGACCCCACCGACGTCCTGCGTTTCCCGGTCTTCGCCCAGTGGTGCGGCACCGTCCGCACCAGCGACTGGCACCTGCGCTTCGGCGCGTCCACCGTCGTGTACGGGCACCTGCACATCCCCCGCACCACGTTCTACGACGGGGTGCGTTTCGAGGAGGTCTCCCTCGGCTACCCCCGCGAGTGGCAGCCCCGGGGGTCGGTGCCCGACCCGGTGCGCACCATCAACCCGGCGGACGACGTGCGCCGGCGATCGTCCGTCAGCGGGTAAACCCTGACCAACGCGGAGGACGAGGCTGACGTGGGTAGAGGGATGCCGCGGGCACTGTCAGTGCGGCACACCGGCCGGGAACTCCTCGACCCCCAGCACGCGCAGCAACTCAAGCTTCTCCCGCGCCTCGGCGTCGGCCGGGGTCAGCACCAGCAGCTGCTGGCCGAGGTCGGGGGTGACCAGGGTCTCGCAGTCCATCGTGATGCGGCCCACGCGCGGGTGCATGAACGTCTTGCGGTCGGCCCGGCGCACCGCCACCTCGTGCTCGGCCCACAGCCGCCGGAAGTCGTCGCTCGCAGCCCGTAACCGTTCGATCAGACCGGTCACGGCCGGATCGCCGGCCCGCCGACCGGCCACCGCGCGTAGGTCGGCGACCTGCTGGCGGGCGTGCCGCTGCCATTCCTCGGGGCCGTGGAGGTCGCGGATGACCGGGTCGGTGAAGTAGCGGTAGGCGACGTAGCGGCGGTCGCCGGTCAGCCCGGTGTGGTCGCCGGTGAGCAGGATCGACATGCGGTTCTGCGCGAGGACCTCGCCGAGGTCGGACAGGACCATGGCGGGGGTGCCGCCAACCAGGTCGAGCAGGCGGACCAGGCCGGCCCGGGCCAGGCTGGCGATGCCGTCGGCGGGCGGCGGCTGGTGACCGGCCAGGTGGAACAGGTGGCTTCGCTCGTCGTCGGTCAGGCGCAGGGCCCGGGCCAGGGCACCGAGCAGCTGGCTCGACGGCTGGCTGCTGCGGCCCTGCTCAAGGCGCACGACGTAGTCGACGGACATGCCGGCGAGCATGGCGACCTCCTCGCGGCGCAGGCCGGCGGTGCGGCGGCGGGGGCCGCCGGCGATGCCGACCTCGGCGGGACGGATGGCCTCGCGCCGACGCCTCAGGAAGTCGGCGAGCTGCTCACGCTGCATGCCTCCATGCTGCCTCGGGGACTGGGCACCGAGCCAGGGAGCGGCGCTCCCACGATAAGCGCTCCGCTGCCGGCGGGCCGGAAAGCGGCGCAGGGTGGAGGCGAAATCGACCGATGAGGAGAGTTTCGATGCAGACACGCACTCTGGGCACAACGGGTCCCAAGGTTTCCGCAGTGGGGCTGGGGGCGATGAGCATGTCGGGCACGTACGGTCCGGCCGATCGCGAGGAGAGCATCGCCACCGTACGGGCCGCGCTGGACGCGGGGGTCACGCTGCTCGACACCGGCGACTTCTATGGCATGGGGCACAACGAGCTGCTGCTGTCGGAGGCGTTGCGGGGACGCGACCGGGACAGCTATCTGCTGAGTGTGAAGTTCGGGCAGCAGGTGGGGCCGGGCATGCGGTTCGCCGGTCAGGACTCCCGCCCGGCTTCGGTGCGGAACTTCCTGAGCTACTCGCTGACCCGGCTCGGCGTCGACCACGTGGACATCTACCGGCCGGCCCGACTCGACCGGTCGGTGCCGATCGAGGACACGATCGGCGCGATCAAGGAGATGATCGACGCCGGTTACGTGCGGTATGTGGGGCTCTCCGAGGTTGACGCGGAGACCGTCCGGCGGGCGCACGCCGTACATCCGGTTGCTGATCTTCAGATTGAATATTCGCTGCTGTCGCGGGCGGTCGAGGCCGACGTGCTGCCCACGCTGCGGGAGCTGGGCATCGGGCTGACCGCGTACGGGGTGCTGAGCCGTGGCCTGCTCTCGGGGAACTGGACGCCGGGGCGGGCGGACGATCCGCGTAACCACAGTCCCCGCTTCTCCGCCGAGAACGCGTCGCACAACCTCGCGCTGGTGGAGGCGTTGCGCCGGGTCGCCAACGCGAAGGGGTGCACGGTGGCGCAGTTGGCGATCGCGTGGGTGGCAACGCAGGACCCGTTCATCGTTCCGCTGGTCGGTGCGCGCACCCGGCAGCGGCTGGCCGAGGCGTTGCCGGCGCTGGACGTGAAGCTGTCGGCCGATGATCTCGAAGAGATCGAGGCGGCCGTTCCGAAGGGTGCCGCGCGGGGTGACCGTTACCCGGCGGCGTTCATGTCGAGCCTCGGCGTCGGCAACTAGTGCCTCGTCAGGCAGCCTTGAACGGGTAGTCCGGGTGTCGGACCTTGGGGCTGGGCGGCCGCCGCTCCCCGACGGCCGCCCACGCCTCGGTCAGCTGGCGTAGACCTCCAGGGCTGAGAGCTGTCCTGCCGGCCAACCGGTGTTGCCAGTGACGGTGATCCGCACGTAACGCGTCTGCGCGGCGCTGAAGGTCAGCGTCACCTGGTTACCCGTGGCCGGGTCGAAGACGCGCCCCGCGGATCCGACGAGCGTGCCGAAGCTTCCCCCGTCGGTGCTGCCCTGCACCGAGAGGGTCTGCGTCCGCGTCGCCCAGGCCGACGACGGAGGCAGCTTCAGCACCACCCGCCCGACCGTGCGCGTCGACCCCAGGTCGACCTGCACCCACTGCGGGAACGCGCTGTTCGTGCTCTCCCAGTAGCTGTTGGCGTCACCGTCGACCACGTTGCCCGACCCGTAACTCTGAACGTGGCTGCTCTCCGACGTGGATCTGCCCCGGGCCAGGTCCGAGTTGGCCGCGGCGTCCGTGGTGACGGTGACCGCGTTGGACGCGCTGGAGGTGTTGCCGGCGGCGTCGCGGGCGACGACCGTGAAGGTGTACGCGGTGGACGCGCTGAGCCCGCTCACCGTCGCCGTGGTGCCCGTGACGGTGGCGACGACGGTGCCGCCCTGGCGCACCTGGTAACCGGTGACTCCGGTGTCGTCGGTGGAGGCCGTCCAGGACAGCGACACACTTGTCGACGTCTTGCCGGTGACCGCGAGGCCGCTCGGGGCGGTCGGCGGGTTGTCCGGGGTGGTGCTGCCGGCGTACACCTCGACCTTGGCGAGCTGGCCCGCCGGCCAGCCGGTGTTGCCGGCGATGCTCAGCCGGACGTAGCGGGCCGCGGTGGTCGTCAGCGTGCGGGTGACGGTGTTGCCGGTCGCCGGGTCGAAGGCGAACGCCGAGGCCGCAGCGATGGTCGAGAAGGTGCTGCCGTCGCCGCTGCCCTGCACGGCGATGGTCTGGGTGCGCGCGCCCCAGCCGGCGGGCAGCCGCACCACGAGCTTGTTGACCTGGTGGCTGGCGCCGAGGTCGACCTGCCACCAGTGTGGGAAGGCACCGCCGCCGCTCTCCCAGTAGCTGCCGGCGTCGGAGTCCACCGCGTTCGACGCCGGGAACGGGCCGTTCTGGCTGCTGGCCGAGGTGGACCGGCCGGCCGCCAGGTCGCCGCTGGTCGGGGGCGGGGTGCCGACCATCGGTGGGGTGGGGCGGACGGCGGTGAGCGCGAGTTGCCCCTTGAGCATCCGGCCACCGTCGGCCGTGATCCGCAGGTAGTAGTCGGAGGAGCAGGCGACGCCGTCCTCGTCGAGGGCGCGGATGTTCGCGCCGGCCGGGGTGGTGGCCTGGGTCTCCGACGTCTTGGCGATCTGGTTGCCCTCGTTGTACTCGTCGAACATGGACACGTAGAGGCCCTGGGAGCCGAGCCGGACCATGTTGTAGATGTGCCGCCAGTAGAAGTCGCCGTGCTTGCGGTGGCCTCCGGCGAGGTCGCCGGGCATCACGCAGGGCAGGTAGTCGATGCCGCGCGCCGCGCAGTCGGCCATGTCGCCGACGTTGACGTTGTTGTAGTAGGAGTCCAGCTCCTCCACCGTCCTGGCCCGGTAGACCATCCACGGCGAGATCGCGTGGAACGCGTGGTAGACGTCGAGGAAGCCGGGGCGGGAGTCCTCGATGCCCTGCCGCCACCAGGTGGGCACGCCACCGATGACGTAGCAGCCCTGGGCCTTGAACCAGTTGATGACCTCCAGGCAGGGCCCGGGGGTGAAGGGGCGGCTGGGCTCGCTGAAGCCGAAGCCCCAGATGCAGACGACCGGTTTGCCGTTCTGTCGGGCGTACGCCGACGACGCGGTGTGCGCGGCCATCTTCGTCGTCCAGTCGGTCTTGATCTCCGATTGGAAGGTCAGCCAGTCGGTGACGTCGTACATGATGTAGAACTTGCGGTTGTAGCGCTCGGCGGCGGAGCGCACCTTCTGGGTCATCGCGTCGCGGGTCGGGCCCTCGTCGCCCATCGGGTTGAACCGTTGCAGCGCTGCGGTGTCGCAGCCGTTCTCCTGCATCCAGCGGAAGTGGGTGTCCACCGTCTGCTGGTCGTAGGAGGAGAAGAGGGTGGCCGGCTGTCCGTTGCCCAGGTTGGGGTACGCGGTGGGGTAGGTGCGGGTGTATTCGCGCATGTCCGGCCAGGACACGATCGTGGTGTTGGCGGGTGAGGGCGGCTGGAACCGGTCGCGGCCCCAGTGCCACCAGCCGCCGATCGGTGCCCCGTCGCCGGGTGCGCTGAACCAGCCCTGGTAGCCGACGGTCACCTTGCCGACCACGTCCCCGGGGGGACTGGCGGCGTGCGCGGGGCTGGACAGGCTGGTGAGCAGCTCGGTGGTGGAGGCGGTGGCGAGGGCGGACCCGGCCAGCACCGATGTGACGAACCTGCGGCGGGAGACCGCCATGACGACCACTCCTTCGGGACGGAAGGCATTGACGGCCATCGTGGCAGCAGTGGATGCCGACCCGCAAGAGTTAGACTGATCGATGAAAATACCGATCAGATGACGGGAATTACGCGCTGAGTCCTCAGTGGCTGACGGCGCGCTCCAGCGCCCGCACCGGGGACAGGATCTGGCTGCCGGCCTGGCGGCGACGGGCGTCACGCACTGTCATCCGTACGCCCTCGGTGAAGCCGATCTTCGGGTACCACCCGAGCAGCTCGCGCGCCTTCCTGGTGTCCAGCGCCATGTTGCGCACCTCGCCCGGCCAGGGCAGCGGCTCGTACCGGGCCGCGTTGCCGACGCCGGACGCCTCCCGGACCGTGTCGTAGACCTCGTTGACGCTCGTCTGCCGACCCGAGGCGATGTTGACCAGACCTATCCCGGGGTGGTGACAGGCGACGGCGATCGCCTCGGCGACGTCGCTGACATGGATGAAGTCCCGGGTCTGCGTACCGTCGTCGTAGATCACCACCTGCCGGCCGCCGAGCAGCGCGTCGGCCATCAGGGACACCACGCCGCAGTCGCTGCCCTCCTGCCGAGGTCCGTAGACATTGCCGAACACCATCGAGGTGTACGGCAGCCCGTGCTGACGCCCGTACCAGTCGAGGTAGTGCACGCCGGCGGCCTTGCTGACGCCGTACGGGCTCACCGGGGCGATCGGATGGTCCTCCCGGACCGGCAGGTCGTGGGCGGCGACGCTGCCGAAGATGGCACTGCTGGCCGCATTGATCAGCAGCCGTACGCCGCCACGGGCGCAGGCGTCCAGCACGTTGACGGTGCCGAAGACGTTCACGTCGGCGTCGTACAGGGGTGACCGACGGGCCGCGGGAACGCTGGGCTGCGCGGCGAGGTGCACCACCACGTCCGGCTGCCACTGGTGGATGACCTCGACACCCTCCGGTGTACGGATGTCTCCCGAGACGACGTCGGCCTCGGTCAGTCCGCCGTACGCGGCATCGGCCAGGTTCTCGATCCGACCGGTGGAGAAGTTGTCGAGCACCCGGACCTGACTGCCCATCAACATCAGCCGGGCGACCACGTGGCTGCCGATGAAGCCGGCGCCTCCGGTCACCAGCACGCGTCCGGGGATCAGGTCCTTCGGCGGGTCGACACCGACGGCAACAACTGGCTGGTCCATGTGGAACTCCTTGGAACGACGGGGTTGTCGGCCCTCAGCGGCAACCGGACGGCCGGCACGACCGTAACCCACTGAATACCCACCAAAGGGATGTTTCGCCCAATGGTTTGGGCAGCTATGCGAGGTTCTGGACAAGAAGTCCTGTTTTTGCCTATCCGGGACTAATGGGGCATTTGTGACTAGTAGCTTACTTCCGGGGTGCTCGTCCGCATGCCCTCAGGCACCTGACGGAGAAGGAGGTCGGCGCGTTGAGAAAGACCCCGGGACCCGTGACCGCGGACTCAGCTCCGTTGCCGGGCAACGACAGCGCGACCTCCCACGGCCTCACCGGGACACCGGGGTCCGACACGCGAAAACGGCCGGAGATCCCGCTGCAGCTTCAGGAGTTGTTCACCCGCTACGAGCAGGCCACCCGCTCCGAACAGCACAGGCGGCGGGCCCGCGTGGTGGTGCTCGAGGCGAACGACGCAGCCACCACGCCCGACCGCCTCGACGAGGAGTTCGACGTGGCCGTCCGACTGCCGGTGCCGGTCTGCGCCGAGGAACTCGCCGGAGTGCTGGCCGGCGTCCGCCCTCGACTCCTGTTGCTCAAGCACTCCCTGGAGAGCATCGACGACCGCATCATCACCAGTTGCATGAGTGCCGGCGTCGAGATCATGGTGCTGGCCCGTCCCGTCTACGGTCTGCTGCGGGCACCCGCGATGGCGCGCTTCGGTGGGCTGCCCTGGATCCGGCTGGGTTCGGGCGGCGCCGGCCGACCCCGAGGCGAGCGGCTCAAGCGGTTCTTCGACCTCGGCGTGATCCTGCTCAGTGCCCTCGTGGTGATCCCACTGATCGCGGTGATCGCGGCCGTGGTGTCGTTCACCGGCCCACCGTTCTACCTCCAGCGACGCGTCGGCACGGGTGGCCGCCTGTTCCGGGTGGTCAAGTTCCGGACCATGCGGGTCGGCGCCGAGCAGACCACCGGCCCGGTCCTGGCCCTGCCGGACGACGTCCGGATCACCCGACTGGGTCGCTGGCTACGACGGTCCCGGCTGGACGAGTTGCCCCAGCTCTGGAACGTGCTGCGCGGCGAGATGAGCCTCGTCGGGCCTCGCCCGGAACGACCGGAGTTCATCGCCGGCTTCACCCGGTTGCCCGACTACGACCTGCGGCACCTGATCCGGCCGGGCCTGACCGGCATCGCGCAGCTCACCGGCGGATACGCGGCCACAGTGGAGGAGAAGCTCCGCTGTGACCTGCTCTACCTCAACTGCCGCTCCATGCGGGTCGACCTCACCCTGCTCCTGCTGACAGTGGTCGAGCTGTTCCGGGGGTTCCCCCGTGGCTGACACGACCCACGCCGTCGAAACCCGGGTCACCCGCAACACGGCCAGCATGCTGGCCGCGCGGGTGATCATGGCGGTGTCCGGGCTGGTCTCGGTGCCCGTCATCTACCAGCGGCTCGGGCCGCGGGAGTTCGGAATCTGGGTCGTGCTCGCCGGTCTGCTGGCGATGGCCGCCCTGATCGACCTCGGCCTCGGCTCCGCACTGGTCCGAGAGGTCGCCCGAGCCGAGAGCGCGGCCGACCGGGACCTGGTACGTCGGCTGCTCGGGCTGGGGCTGGGCTGGGCCCTGCTGCTGGGCCTGCTCACCCTCGGGGCGCTCGGTGCCGGCTGGCCGTGGCTCGCCGGGCTGCTGCGCCTCGGCGACCTGGCCGACGAGGCGTGGCAGGCCACCCTCTGGCTGGTCGTCGGCCTGGTGGCCGGCGCCGTGGAGCTGCCGTGGCGGGCCGTACTCGAAGGCGGCCAACGGTACGGGTCACTCGCCGCGATCAGCGCCGGCACCGCGATCCTCGGGGCAGCCCTCGCCATCCTGGTGGTACGCCTCGGCGGCGGCCTGGTGGCATTGGCCGCCTCGGCCGCCGCGACCGGGGCGATCCGTACCCTGCTGCTCGCCGCGACAACCCACCGCCAGTGCCCGGACCTGTCCCCACTGTGGGGGCGAACGGACCTGGCCGACATCCGCCGCATCGGCGGCTACGGCCTGCGGGTGCAGGTCTCCAGTGGCGCCGGCATGGTCAACGTGGAGCTGGACCGCCTCGTCCTCGGTGGCGCCTTCGGCCCCGCCGTGGCCGGCGGTTTCGACCTGGGCGGTCGCCTGCTCAACCTGCTCCGTCTGCCCCCGGGTTTCGCCCTCATCGTGCTGTTCCCCGCAGCGGTCGCCCGCACGGTGTCCCGGGGCACCGGCTGGCTGGACCGGTTCTACCTGGCCGCCACCCGGTACCTCGCGCTGTTCCTGGCCCCGGCCACCGCCGCGCTGATGGTCAGCGCCGATCCGCTGGTCCGGCTCTGGCTGGGCCACCAGGTCCCGTGGGCCGCGGCGAACATCATGATCCTCGCGCCCGCGTACGCCCTCAACCTGATCACCGGGGCGGCGACGATCGCGGCCCGCGCCGAGGGCCGACCCGGGTTGGAGACGCGGTACGTACTGCTCTCCGTCGTCCTCAACCTGGTCCTGACCGTGCCGATGCTGCTGCTGTGCGGGCCGCTCGGCGTACCGCTGTCGACAGCGCTGGCGGTGGTGCTCAGCACCGGGTACTTCCTGGTCTACTTCCACAGCGCCACGGCCCGGCCGCTGGCCCCGCTGGCGCGGGCGATCTGGCCGCCGCTCGCCGCGGCTGTCGCGGCCGGGTTGGTCACGGCGGCGGCCAGCCAGTTCCTGCCGGACGGTCCGGGACGCCTCGACGCCGCCCTCGCCGTGTCGTCCCGGGCGGGTCTGACAGTGCTCGTCGCCGGCGCGCTGCTGATCGCCGGCGGGCACCTGGGCGCGAGCGACCGGATGCGACTGCACCGGCTGCTGCACGCGCCGACGGCAGTGCTGTCGCCGAGCACGGGCGGTCCGCGATGAGCGTCGACCACCGCACCGCGCGGTGCGTGCTGTGTGGGCCACGGCAGGCCCACCTGCCCCGACTCGGCGGGCTGCTGCGCCGCTGCGAAGGCTGCGGCTTCAGCTGGACCGCGCAGGAGCAGGCCACCGAGGACGGGCGATACGACGAGGACTACTTCGCCGAGGGTGGTTACGACGACTACTTCCGGGCCGCGCCACGCCGGTTCGAGGCACGGCGGCGGCTGCGCTGGCTGCTCTCCACCGTCCGCCCCACAGTGCTGCTCGAAGCCGGTCCCGCCGGCGGCTACTTCCTCGAAGCCGCCCACCAGGCCGGGATCACCGCCAGCGGCATCGAAGTCAGCCACGCCGCCGCCAGCTTCGCCCGCGACCACCTCCACATGCCCGTACGCCAGGGCTACTTCGAAACCATCGCACCCACCCTCACCGCCGACGTCGTCTGCGCCTTCCACGTCCTCGAACACGTCGAAGACCCCCGCGCCTTCCTGCACGCCGCACACACCGCCCTCACCCCCGGCGGCTGGCTCGCCCTCGAAGTACCCAACATCGCCTCCGCCGCGGCCAACCGACTCGGCACCGACTGGCCGGGCCTGCAACCGCGCTACCACCGCTGGCACTTCACCCCCGACACCCTGGTCCGGCTGGTGACCGACCTCGGCTTCGAGGTGGTCCGGCAGGACACCACCGTCTTCCGCTACTACATGCCGCTCGCCTACCGGCTGCGGCACGCCCGACATCTACTCCCCGCCGACGTGCTCGGGCTCCGCTCACCGCGGTTGACCCACCCACGCCTCGGCGACCTGCTTCGGGTGATCGCCCGGGCGCCACGAACCGGACGGAGCACCTGATGAAACTCGATGGGATCGAGCTGGTCCGCTGCCAGCTCTGCGGCCGCGCCGGTGGGCACTCGCCGACCCTCGGCGAGCTGCTGTGGAGCTGCCCGGACTGCGGCTTCGTCTGGACCGCGGGCAGCGCCCCGGCTCCCGAGGAGCTGTACGACGAGGCCTACTACACGACGGACGGGTACCAGGACTACTTCGCCTCCGCCGGTCAGCGCCGGTTCGAGGCGAGCCGACGGTTGCGCTGGCTGCTCTCCACCGTCCACCCCACAGTGCTGCTCGAAGCCGGCTGCGCGGGGGGTTACTTCCTCGAAGCCGCCCACCAGGCCGGGATCACCGCCAGCGGCATCGAAGTCAGCCACGCCGCCGCCAGCTTCGCCCGCGACCACCTCCACATGCCCGTACGCCAGGGCTACTTCGAAACCATCGCACCCACCCTCACCGCCGACGTCGTCTGCGCCTTCCACGTCCTCGAACACGTCGAAGACCCCCGCGCCTTCCTGCACGCCGCACACACCGCCCTCACCCCCGGCGGCTGGCTCGCCCTCGAAGTACCCAACATCGCCTCCGCCGCCGCCAACCGACTCGGCACCGACTGGCCCGCCATCGCTCCCGCGTACCACCGCTGGCACTTCACCCCGGACACGCTGAGCCGGATGCTCGTGGAGTCCGGGTTCCGGGTGATCTCCCACGACACGGTCTTCTCCCGGTTCTACTGGCAACCGGCGGCGCGGCTGCGCAACGCCCGCGATCTGCTGGTCGCCGACGTCGCCGCCAGCCGGTCGCCCCGGGTGACGCACCCACAGCTCGGCGACCTGCTGCGGATCTTCGCCCGCCGCGACGACCGGGCGGTGTCCTGATGGCCGCCCCGCTGCTGTCGGTGCTCCTGATCAGCTGGAACACCCGCGAGCAGACCCGGCAGTGCCTGGAGTCGCTGGCCTCGACCGTCGACCCCGACCTGGACTACGAGGTGGTGGCCGTCGACAACGGCTCATCCGACGGCTCCGCCGAGATGCTCAGCGACCAACCCCGGGTCCGGCTGATCCGCAACAACCACAACACCGGGTTCGCCGCCGCCGTCAACCAGGCGTACCGCCGGGCGAACGGGCAGTTGATCCTGCTGCTCAACAGCGACATCCGGTTCCACCCCGGCGCGCTGTCGCGGATGATCGACCACCTGCGGGAGCGGCCGGACGTGGCGGGGGTCAGCCCGCTGTACCTCAACCCGGACGGCACCTTCCAGCAGCACTACGTCCAACAGCCCAGCTTCACCGCCACCATCGCGCTGGTGACCGCGCTGCGCCGGCTGCCCGGGTTCCGCCAGGCGCTGCACCGGTTCCAGATGCGCGGCGAGGACTTCAGCCGTCCCCGGCAGCTCGCCTCGGGCAGCTGCATGCTGCTGCGCCGCTCGGTGCTCGGACAACAGACCATCTTCGACGAGGCGTTCCCCGTCTACTGGAACGACGCGGTCCTCGCGCGGCAGCTCGACCAGGCCGGACACCAGCTGTGGATGCTCCCGGACGCCGTGGTGACGCACAGCCGGGGCGCGTCCTGCCGGCTGCTCGGGCCGACCATCCGCTTCCGACACCTGCTGGGCAGCCTGGTCGAGTATCTGCGGCTGACCCAGCCCCGGTACCGGTTGCCGGTGTTCCGGGCCGCGCTGCTCGCCGACCACCTGGTCAAGCGGCTCTTCGGTCGATCCGTACCGCTGGGCCTGAGCGACCTGCTCGCCGCGCTGCGCGGCGACGTCGGTCCGCTGCCCGACGGTGACACCCGCGACTGGGTGGTGCTGTTCAGCCGGACCCGATGGTCCGTCGACGGGCATTCGGCGGTGCTGGGGCAGTTGGCGCCCGGGCAACGGTTGCTCTTCGTCGACCCGCCGGGACGCCGGCCGCACTGGCGGTGCGAGGTGACCCCGATCGGTGCGGCGGCCTGGCACGCCGTCGCACCGACAGCGCTGCCGCTGAGTGATTCGGTGCCGCTTGTCAACTGGATCAACCGGCGGATCGCGGCCGGCGCGCTGCGTGGCTGGCTCGACCGGCACGCGGGCGCCCGACTGCTGCGACTCGACGACGAGCGCGCCCGCCCGGTGCTCGGCCGCCTCGGCGAGGACGAGTTGCTGCCCGCCGGAGCGCCACGGCCGATGGAACGGTCCGGCCGTGGCTGAGCACACCAGCACCCTGCAACCGGCGACCGCGGCGGTCGTGCCGCCCGCCGACGGCGACCGCGACTGGGTGGTCATCTTCAGCGGCACGCAGTGGGCGAACGGCGCCCACCGGCAGCACGCGCTGGCCCACGAGCTGGCCGTCGACCACCGGGTGCTCTTCGTCGACCCGGCCGGGCACCTCCCGCGCTGGCGGGTCCACGTCCGGGAGGTGGCCGACGGCCTGTGGCAGTGCGCCGGGCCGGCGCTGCTGCCGTTCGGTAGGCACCTGCCTCCGGTCAACCGGGTCAACCGCTGGCTCGCCGCGCGGGTGCTGCGCCGCTGGTTCCGGCGGCGGGAGGCATCCGTACGACTGCTCTGGCTGGACGAGGACCTGGCCGCGCCGGTCGCCGCCCGGCTGGACGCGTCCGCCGTCGTCTACGACGCCACCGACCTGGACTGGACGTTCACCCGCCCCTGGAACCGTTGGCATCTGCGCCGCGCGCTGCGCTCCGCCGTCGGCGCCGCCGACCTCGTCCTCGCCTCGTCCACCGCGCTACCCGACCGGATGCCCACCTCCGACCCGGCACCGGTGGTCCTGGCGAACGGATGCGACCCGGACCGCTTCTCGCCGGACGGCCCGGTCGCACCCTGGTTGCTCGGCCTGCGCCGACCACTGATCGGCTACAGCGGGGCGGTCGACACCCGGGCCTTCGACGCGGACCTGGTCGCGTCGGTGGCGCGGGCCCACCCGGAGTGGACGTTCGTGTTGGTCGGCCCGTCCACCCGGGCCGGCCGTGCCCCGCTCGCCGGACTGTCCAACGTGGTGCTTGTCGACGCCGTCCGCTTCGCGGACGTGCCGGGCATCCTGCGGGCCTGCGACGTCACCATGATCCCCTACCGGGTTGGTGGGCTGATCGACTACGTGCACCCGAAGAAGTGCTACGAATACCTGGCCCTCGGCAAGCCCGTCGTCGCGACGCCGCTGCCGGCGCTGCGGTCCCTGGGCGACACCATCGCCCTCGCCGGTGACCCGGCGAGCTTCGCCGCGGCGCTGGGCGATGCGCTGGACCGCGCCGGCGCGCCCGACGACGCCGCCCAACGCCGAGAGGTCGCCACCCGCAACAGCTGGTCGGCGCGGGGCGTCCAGCTGCGTTCCCTGTTGGCAGGGTTGCCGCGATGAGAGTGCCCATCGTCGCGCCCGGTGTGGTGCTCGTCGGCGCCGCGCTGGGCGGTGTGGTGACAGTGGTGACCCTGCTGCCCGGGCCGGTCGGCCTGGCCGCCGCCGTCGGAGTGCTGTGTTTCGGCGCGTTTCTGCTCTGGCCCTGGGCCGTGCTGCCGGTCGGCATCATCGGCGGCGCCGTGGTGGGTGCTGTGCTCAGCGGCGGCGACGTGCGCGGCTACATCGCGGTGAAGGTGCTGCTGCTGGCCGCCGGCGGCGCCGCCCTGGCCACCCGCCACTGGCTCGGGGCGGAGCGGGGCATCAGGCGTACCGCCGCCGACGTGGGGATGCTGGTCCTGGTCGGGTTGACCGTCGTGGCGGCCACCTACGGCCTGGCCGTCGGCAACCTCCCGGCGGAGGTGCTGGTAGCCGCGTACCAGGTGGCCACGATCCCGGTGTACTTCTTCGTCGCCACCCACACCCTCACCACACCCCGTCGGATCCTGGCCGCCGGCATCCTGTACGTGGTGCTGGCGGGGGCCTTCACCGCCATCTCGGTGACGGCACCCGGGCGCCACGGCGGGCTCATCACCCTCATGGCCATCCCCGCGCTGATCTGGATCGCCGGTCGGGTGCGGGGTTGGCGTCGAGCCGGTGCCCTCCTGCTCGGCGGGTTCTTCGCCGTCGACGTGCTCCTCGCGTCGTACCGGGGGATCTGGCTCGCCGCGGCACTGACCGGGCTGATCATGCTGGTTCGCGGTGGTCGCACGGTCCGCACCGGCCTGACCGCGACCGCCGCGGCGGCGGTCGCGGTGGCCGCGATCCTGGCCCTGCAACCGGGGGTGCGAGAGCGCGCCACGGAGATCACCAAGGGGTTCGAGCAGTCCGCCGGTTACCGGGGGGTGGAGTCCGAGGTTGGCCTGGGCGTCTTCGCCGACCAGCCGTTGGTCGGGGCCGGCCTCGGACAGACCACGCCGGACATCTACCTGTCCGGCTTCACCTTCACCGACGTCGGGCCGGTGTACCACGCCTTCTACGTGACGGTGCTGGCCAACCTCGGGCTGGTCGGCCTCCTGCTGGTCCTCTGGCCGATCCTGCGCAGTATCCGCGTCGGCCTGCGCAGCCGGGACGGGATCGCGCTGCCGTTCGCGGCGCTGTGCTGCGGTTTCCTGGCCGCCGCCCTCTTCGCCGCGCCGACCGACGGGCACTGGGAGCTGGGCCTGTTGCCGGCGCTGACCCTCCTCACAGCACACCACGAGGGGGCGCGGCTACGGCGAACCGCCCGGCCGCCGCTGCTGCGCGGCGTCCTGACCCGAACGGGTGTGGCGGCATGAGCGCGGCCGACGCCACCGCGGTGGTGGTCACCCACAACTCGGCGGGACAGATCGTCGCCGCCCTGAGCGCGCTGCGGCAGGCGCAGGTGCCGGTGCGGTTGGTGGACAACGCCTCCACCGACGGCACTGTCGACCTCGTCCGACGCCGATTCCCCGAGGTGACGGTCCTCGCCAGCCCCACCAACACCGGGTTCGCCACCGCCGTGAACCGGGCCGCGGCCGGGGTCGACACCGACGTCGTGCTCCTGGTCAACCCGGACTGCGTGGTCACCCCCGGCGCGGTGGCGGAACTGGTCCGGGTGCTACGCGACCGACCGTCGGTGGGCATCGCGGGGCCACGGCTCACCGACGCGCACGGCCGGGTCGCGATCAGCGCCCACCGCTTCGAATCCCTCGGCACGGTGCTGGCCAGCCGGTTCGGTGGGTCGCTGGTGCCGGTCTCGCTGCGCCGGCTGCTCAGCGGTCGGCAGCGCCGGGCCGCGTACGACGCCTGTGTGCGCGGGGCGCAGCCGGTGGCTGTGGACTGGCTCTCCGGTGCCTGCCTGGCGGTACGTCGCGACCTGTTCCTGGCGATCGGCGGCCTCGACGAGGGCTACTTCCTGTACTACGAGGACGAGGAGTTGTGCCTCCAGGCGGCCCGACATGGCGCCCAGGTGTTGTACGTGCCCTCGGTGACCGCCGTGCACACCGGCGGGGCGAGCAGCTCCGACCCGGCCTGGATCTGGCCCCACCTGTACCGCAGCATGCTGCGGTTCTTCGCCCGCCACCGCGCCGGCACCCTGCGCGCGGTACGCGGCCTGGTGCTGCTGCGCGCACTGATCGGCATCGGACTGGCCGGGGCGCGGATGCCAGTGCAACCCCGGGCCGGGACGGCCCGGCTGCGCGCCTGGACCCGCGTCGGCCGAATCGCCGTCACCCGACCTGAAACGAGAGGAGGAGCGTGATGCACGTCCTGACAACTGTCGTCGGCAAGCGCACCGAACACTGGACGGACCTGTTCGACATCCTGTGCGAACAGCCGGACGTCACCCTCACGGTGCTCGCCGCGGACGTGTCCCCGGCGACCCGACGCGAACTGGCCCGGCTGGCCCGTCGACACCACCGGCTGCGGTACCACGTCGTCCCGCACCTGCTCGGCGAGTCGCTGACCGGGCACATGGCCTCGGTGCTGTTCCGGCTGCCCGGCCAGCACGACGTGACCACCGCCCGCCCGGACATCCTGCACGTCATCGGCGAGGCCGCGTACCTCACCACCTGGCAGGCGCTGCGGCTGCGTCAACGCTGCTGGGCCGGGGTGCCCACCACGTTGTACGCAGCGCAGAACGTGGTCACCCGCTTTCCGGTGCCGTTCCCCCGGATCGAGCGACAGTCCTACCTCTCCGTCGACCACGCCTTCCCGATCACACCAGCGGCGCTGAATGTGCTGCGGATCAAGGGTTACCGGGGCCCGGCCACGATCGTGCCGCTCGGCGTGGACACCCGGATGTTCCGGCCGCTGCCCACCGATCCGGTCGCGCGCCCGTTCACTGTCGGGTTCGTCGGGCGGTTCGAGCCGCACAAGGGCGTGGTCGACCTGCTACGAGCCGCCGAGCTGATCGACTGCGACGTGTCGCTGGTCGGGGAGGGCAGCCTCGGCGCCGAGATCGAACGGGCCGCCGCGCGCCGACCGGGCCGGGTGCACCGGCACGGCTGGGCCGGGCACGCCGAGTTGCCCACGCTGCTGAACGACATGGACGTGTTGGCGATGCCATCGATCGAGGTGGTGCAGCGCAACACCCTGCCGTGGATCGGTATCCCGCTGCGCGAGCAGTTCGGCCGGGTGCTGGTCGAGGCGATGGCCTGTGGCGTACCCGTCGTGGGCAGCGACGTCGGCGAGATCCCCTACGTGGTGGGCGACGCCGGTCTCGTCTTTCCCGCCGGCGACGTCTCCGCGCTCGCCGCCCGCCTCGCGCGGCTGCGCGACGACCCGGCGCTCTCCGGCCAGTTGGCCAACCGTGGGTTGGCCCGCGCCGGCGCCGAGTTCGGCTGGGACCGGATCGCCGAAACACTCTGCACGACCTGGCGCGGACTGCGGTCCCCGGCCCGGTCGCTGCGCACATCGCCCGCCGAGGCCGGGCACCCAACCAGAGAGGCGATCGCCTGATGAGCGCGTCGATAGATGTCAAGGGCCTGCTCGGTGCCTCCTGGCGCCGGGTGGGCGTACCGTTGCTCGGCCTGTGCGCGGGCCTGGCCGCCGCCCAGGGAGTGACCCAGCTCCTCCCTGCGCGCTACGAGGCGGAGGCCTCGGTGCTGGTCAGCGCCGAGCAGACCAACGAGGACAGACCGGCGGATCTGGCCCTCGCGCAGAACCTCACGCCCACCATCGCCCGACTGGTCGGGTCCCGGGAGGTCGCGCTGGAAGCGGCGCGTTCACTGCAACTTCCCGAGCGGGCCGTGCTCGGTCACGTCAGCGGCGAGTACGAACTGGGCCTCCAGATCATCACCGTGCACGCGAGCGCCGGCACCGGCACGCAGGCCGCCGCGATCGCGAACGCCGCCTCCCGCGCCGTCAGTCAACAGCTGGGCCGGCTGGACATGGGCGGTTCCACCAGCATCAACGCACGGGTTCTCGACACCGCCAGCCCGCCGGCCCGGCCGGCCTTCCCGAGGCCGCTGCTGAACGGCGTGCTCGGAGCCCTGGCCGGGCTGCTGGCCGGTTGGGGCGCGACCATGCTGCGCGACCGGTTCGACAGCCGGCTGCGCGACATCGGCCAGATCGAGGCGCGCCTGGGCCTGCCGGTGGTCGGGGTGCTGCCGAAGCTGCCGCGCCGCTTCGCCCGCCATCACGCCGCCGCGCTGTACGCCCGCACCAACGTCGCCGACGCGGTGCGCGCCACGATCTCGACGCTCAGTGTGCTCACCGCTCCCCTGCCCCGTCGTCGGCTGCTGGTGACCAGCGCGCACGATGACGACGGCAAGGCGTTGGTGACCGCCCTGCTCGGTCTCGGCATGGCCGATGAGCACTGTCGGGCCACGCTGGTGGACGGGGCGGTACGGGACCCGGTGCTGTCGGGACACTTCCCGGAGGCGCCGCACACCTGGCAGCAGGTGCTGGCCCAGAAGTGCCCGCCGGTGCGCCTGGTCGACTTCCCCACCCTGACCGTGCTGCCGGCCGAGCCCCGCGAGGGCGCCGACACGGAGGCCCTGCACGAGCTGGGCGGCCTGCTCAACGCGCTGGGCGAGGACGAGGACTGCGTGATCGTCCACGCGCCGCCGATCCTGGCCGGACGGGAGATCTCGGCGTTCGCCCAGCACGCGGACGGCGTGCTGCTGGTCGTCCGCGCCGGCCGGACGAACCTGGACGACAGCACCCGGGCGGCCCGGCTCGTGCAACAGCTCGGGCTGCCGCTGGCGGGTGTCGTGGTGATCGGAGCGGTGCCCCGACCGGATCACCGGTCGAGCAGCGAGCAACCGGCCCTGGTGCCGGGCGCGGCCCAGGATGCCCTGGCGCTGCCGGCAACGAAGGCGGGCGCGCAGGGCGCGGTCATCCGTGAGCTGGTCAGCGCTCTGGTCGAGGACAAGTCCGGGCCGCCCGGACGGCACCGCCGACAGAGCACGGGTGAGTCGGCCCCGGCCGGCAGGACCGTCGAGGGTAGGACGGTCGAGGGCACGACGGTCGAGCGCACGACGGTCGAGCGCACGACGGTCGCAAGCGCGACGGCTGGCAGCGTGCCGGTCGAGCGTCAACCGGTCGAGAGCGCCCGGGGCGGCGTCGTGGCGCCCCCGGAGGCGCAGGCCGAGCCGACCCGGATCGAGGATGCCATCACCCAGCCGAATCCGGTGGTGACGGATGCCCCGGACCGGCCCGAGCAGGTGCCGACGCCCAGCGTCCAGCCCGAGCCCGCGGCTCCGGCCTGGGGTGGCTCCCCCGCCGTGGCGGGTGTTCTCGGCCGACCGTTGGCCCGGCCCGAGACGGTCTGGCGGTCACCGGTGGTGGAGGCAGCGCTGCCGGAGCCTTCCCCGAACGCCCCGGTGGCCGACCAGACGGACCACTGGCCGGCCTTCGGGCAGGAGTTTCTGGCCGCCGGGCGGCCGAGCGCGGAACGACCCTCCACCGGGCCCATCGTGCTGCGACGGGCGGTAGCCGTCGGCGACGCAGATCGCTGGGGCTGACGACGGCCGGAGCGACGGCCGGCGGCACGCCCACGACAGGCGGCCCGCCCAGCTGGCTACAAACGACACTGAGAAGGAGACAGGCCGATGAGTGAGATGTTGATACCCACACAGGCGTCCGAGCCGTCGCTGGACGACCCCCGCGCCCTCTACTGCGATCTGCTCAAGAAGGCGTTGACCCGCTATGTCTTCCGCGAGACGTGGATGCCCTATCACCCACGTCAGGGCTCCCTGCACGGCCGGATCCTTCAGCACGGCCGGCACCTGCTGCGACGTAAGGGCCTGGAGCTGGTGCTCCAGTTCCCGTTCGACGCGGAGGCGCGGGCCACCGGCCGGGACTGGCCGCCGGAGGCCGAGACCATGATCGGGCTGCGGCGGCTGGACAACCTGGAGCGATGCGTCAAGGACGTGTTGGAGCGGGGTGTGCCCGGTGACCTGATCGAGACCGGTGTGTGGCGGGGCGGGGCGGTCATCTTCATGCGCGGGATGCTGCGCGCCTACGGCGACCGGGACCGGACGGTGTGGGTCGCGGACTCGTTCCGCGGCCTGCCGAAGCCGGCTCCCCACCGGGTCGAGGACGTCGAGGACGCGCTCTGGCAGGTGCCCTTCCTGGCGGTGTCGTTGGAGCAGGTGAAGGCGAACTTCGAACGGTACGGACTACTCGACGGCCAGGTCCGGTTCCTCAAGGGCTGGTTCTCGGACACCCTGCCGACCGCGCCGGTGGAGCAGATCTCGGTGATGCGTCTCGACGGGGACCTCTACGACTCGACGATGGTGGCGCTGCGCTCGCTCTACCCGAAGCTCTCCGTCGGAGGCTACGTGATCATCGACGACTACCACGCGGTACGCGGCTGCAAGCAGGCCGTCGACGACTTCCGCGCCGAACACGGCATCGAGGACGAGCTGCATCAGGTGGACTGGACCTGCCGCTACTGGCGGCGGTCGCGCTAGACCTGGCCGGACAAAGGGCGGCGGGTGGGAGGTCCTGGGACCTCCCACCCGCCAACTTTTTGCTCGTGCTCAGTTGGCCGGCGGCGTCTGCGGGTTGGCCGCGACCCACTGCGCCACCCGGTCCTCGCGCAGGGCGGCGAAGAGCGCCGGGGCCCTAACCTCGTCCAGCCGCACCGCGGACCCGGCCGGGGTCTGCAGGTTCGCGTCGCTGAACGGGACGGTGACGAACTGGACGGTCTCCGGATTCACCTTGCGCAGCACGAGGGCGAGGTCGGTGAGGTTCAGGTCTCGGTCGACGACAAGCGATTCGGCCGCGGTGGTGAGCACCCGGTCGAGTCGGGTCGGGCTGGTGAGCAGATCTGTCGCGGTGACCCGTTCGGCCAGGGCGCGTACCACGAGCTGTTGGTCGTGGATGCGGCCGAAGTCTCCGCCGGGCACGCCGTGCCGCTGCCGCATCAGGTCGTCGGCCGCCTTGCCGTCCAGGTCGTGGCAGCCCGCGGGCCAGGTGGTGCCGGTGTCCGAGGACTTGACGGTGTACGGCAGGCACACGTTGATCCCCTCCACCGCGTCCACCAGCTTGCGGACGGCGGCGAAGTTGGCCACCAGCACGCCGTCGAGTGGTAGCCCGGTGAGCTTGGCGACCGTCTCGGCGGCCAGGGCGGCGCCCCCGAACGCGAACGCGGCATTGATCTTGTTGGGGCCGCCGGCCCAGGTCTGCCCCGCCGCGGGCACGTCGACGTAACTGTCCCGGGGGATGGAGACGACGGTGGCCGCCTCTCGCGCGGCGTTGACGTGCACCAGCATGATGGTGTCCGACCGCTGCCCGGGGTAGAGGGCCTGGTCCGGCTCGCCGTCGCGGGAGTCCGACCCGAGCAGCAGGAGATTGAGCGGCCCCGACTCCCACCGGCGGTCGTCGTGGGTGCCCTGGCCGAGGATGTCCTCGCGCTGGACCCGGCCCTCGTACCGGTGCTTCACACCGAAGCCGACGGTGACGAGGCCCGCGCAGAGCACGCCGAACATCAGGAGCAGGGCGAGGCCCGCCTTCTTCCACCCGGCCATCGCCCGCCACCTCGACGGCGCCGGCGTGGCCGTGCGTCCGGGGATACCGGTCACCATATTGACCACCTCTGCACGAACTCTCGGGACGCTGAACCTGTTGTGTGGCAAGGGATGCGACCGCTCGGGACACGTGCCTGCCACACTCACGAAGCATTTAATCACTCTTTAGGGTCTCTATGCCGCTTTATCCCCTTTGCCCGATTTTGCGGTGCCATTCTGGCCTTCGAGTGAGCGAGGGAGTTGGCATGTACGGAGTACCCACCAAGGGGCCACACATCGGAGGTGGCCTTGCCGCCACCGGGGTTGCCGTTCAATCCTGGTTGCTGGTCGGCGTCGGGCTGGTAGTGCTGGGTCTGGCACTGTGGCTCGTCGCCATGTTGGGCCGCGAGCGATGACAGGTTCCCGACGCGGGTCGTGGCTGCGCGCCAGCGCAGGTGGCCTGATCGGAGTCGCCGCCGCCGTCGCCATGCTCTGGCGGTGGCACGACATCGCCAGCGCGGAGGCGTGGCTGAACGCCCATCTCGTCAACGCCGTCGGGTTGGCGGACACCAAATCCATCGGCGCGGCCGTGATCTTCCCACTGGACGAGCGCTGGGTCGGCTTCATGGTCTCCAGCGGCTGCTCGGTCGCGATGTTGCTGATCCCGCCGATCGTGCTCGCGTCGACGTTGATCGGGTTCCGCCGCATCTCTCTGACGCGTGGAATCAACGCCCTGGCGATGGCCGTCGCGCTGCTGGTCACTGTGAACCAGATCCGACTCGGCGCGGTGGTGGTCTCGATGCAGACCTGGGGCTTCAAACTGGGCTACGAACGCAGCCACGTGCTGATCGGCTCGGTGATCACGACCGCCGGTCTGATCGCCGTCACGATCCTCTTTGTGGTCCTGGTCAGCCGGACCAAGCGGATCGCCGGGACGGTCGCCGGTGTCCACTGAGACGCAGTCGCTCGCCCTGCTCAACACCGCGGCGTTCCTGCTGTGCGTCAGCTTCTGCGCGTACGTGCTGAGCATCCTGGTGTTCCACCTGAAGAGCGGACGTAGTCGGGGCGGCAGCCCGGACGGCTTCGACTGGCACATCATCGTGCCGTGCCGCAACGAGGCGTCGGTCATCGGCGACACCGTGCGGCGTCTGCTCTGCGACTTCCCGCAGGCGACCGTCTGGTGCGTCGACGACGCGTCCGACGACGGCACGATGGCCGAACTGGCGGCCTTCACCGACCAACCGCGGGTGCACGTGATCCAGCGTCAGCTACCGGACGCGCGACAGGGCAAGGGCGCCGCGCTCAACGCCGCCTGGCGACGCATCGATCAGTCGTTGCCCGCCAACGCGGACCGCAGCCGGGTGATCGTCGGCGTGCTGGACGCGGACAGCCGACTTGACCCGCAGGGTCCCGTCGCGCTCTCCGGCCGTCAGTACTTCGGCTCGGCGCAGATCGGGGCGGTCCAGGTGGAGGTGCGAATGCTCCAGTGCGCGCCGCGCCGGTACGCCCCGACCACCGAGGTCGGTCGCTGGGGACGGCTGCTGATCCGGCTACAGGACATGGAGTTCCGCGCCCCGATCGCCGCCATGCAGTCGCTGCGGCGACGCACCGGCAGCGTGGCGATGGGCGGCAACGGGCAGTTCACCCGGCTGTCCCTGCTCAACGAGATCGCCGACCAGCACGGCACACCGTGGCACGGCGCCCTCCTGGAGGACTTCGAGCTGGGCCTGCACATCCTGCTGGCCGGGGGCCGCACCGAGTACTGCCCGGAGAGCTGGGTGGCCCAGGAGGCGCTGACCCGGATCCGCCCGCTGGTGCGGCAACGCACCCGCTGGGCCCAGGGGTCGATGCAGTGTGGCCGCTACCTCGGTAGGGTGCTGCGCTCGCCACGAATCCGCAACTCGGCCACCCTGGAGATCGCCCACTTCCTGGCCGCACCGTGGACCCAACTGCTCGGCACGCCGATCTACATCGCCTGCCTGGTGGTGATGTCCTACTACATCGACAACACAATGGGTGGACTGCGCGGCTGGTGGAGCAGTGGCGGCTGGGGCGTACCCCCGTTGGTGCTCGTCTTCGGCATCGGACCGTTCGCCCTGTGGGGCATCGTCTACCGGATCCGTTGTGAGCCGCAGTTGTCGATTCCCAAGGCCCTGCTGCTGGGCGTCTGCCACTGGCTGTACAGCTATGCCCAGTCGCTGGCGGTCTGGTTGGCCTTCGCCCGCATGGTGACGGCCCGCACGGACTGGCAGAAGACCGCCCGTGCCGCCGATCCGCAGCCGCAGCCGGCCCGGGCCGTGGGCCGGGTGGCTGTCGGCCAGGCGGCCGTGGGCCGGGCCGCCGTGCCGGCACAGCCCCGCCGGGCCCAGCCGGCACGCCGGTCGGGCCGCAACGACGGACCGCGGTCGATCCGACCGCCCCGGCACCTCAGCCACCTCACGCACCTCACCACCACCCCCACCACAGACCGCCCCGCAATCGCCCACATCAGAAAGTAGACATCTATGCCACGAGTTAGATCCGGTCTCGCCCGCACCGCCGCGGTGCTGGCCGGTGGTCTCGCCATGGTCGTCCTGGCGGCCTCCCCGGCGATGGCCGACACCTCCCAGTCCTCCGCCTCGGCGCTCCAGATCAGCCTGCTCGGTGGTGGCCTCGCCAGCTCCGGCACGGCGTCGGCCACCAACGACGGCACCACCGAGTCGATCTCCGGTAACCAGAATCCCCCGCTGGGCGTGCTCGGTGGGCAGACGGTCATCACGGCGGGTGTGCTGAGTCAGAACGTCCGGGCGTTCAACGACGGCACCTCGGCGGCCTGTGCCGGGGTTCTCGGCCCGGGCGGCACGATCACCATCGGTCCCGGCGGTTCCTGCATCGTCACGCCGGGCACCGGGGTGACACTGAACCTCGGGACCAGCGGCCTCGCCACGATCTCACTGGTCGCGGACGCCATCTACTCGTCGTGCACCGCCACCAGCAGCCCCTCGGCGACAGGCACCGCGAGCCTGCTCAACGCCCGGATCGTCTCGACGATCCTGGGTGTGGAGACGACCCTGCTGAGCCTGCCGATCAACCCGGCGCCGAACACCGGGCTGAGCATCCCGGGGCTGATCGACCTGACCCTCAACGGCCAGTCCAGCTCGGGCGTCGGCCAGCTCACCGTCACGGCGCTGAACCTGACGGCGCTCGGTGGAGCGCTGGCCGGTGTCACCATCGGCACGTCGAGCTGCGGGGCCAACGCGGTCGCTCCCCCCATTCCGGTGATCCCGCTCGCCGGGGCACCGCTCGCGCTCGGTCTCGGCGCGCTCGTGGCCGGCACCACCGGCGGGTTCTCGCTCTACCGGCGTCGCCGCGCGGCTGCCAGGAGCTGACCCGACATGTGTGCGAGCAGCTCGACACCGCGAGAGGTCCTGATCCTCGCCGGCACCAGGCCGGAAGGAGTGAAGACCGCGCCTCTGATCCACCGTCTCCTCGATGATCCGAGGTTCACGGTACGGGTGGCGGATACCGGTCAACAGCCGGGACGCGTCGCCGAGGCACTCGCCCCGTTCGGTCTCCGCCCGGAGGTGAGTCTGCGCCCGCAACGGCGTACCGGCTCGCTCGCCGAACTGGCGGCGGCACTGATCACGGGCATCGACGAGCTGCTCGCACACCACCGTCCAGCGGCGGTCGTGGTGCAAGGGGACACCACGACCGCCCTGGCCGGCGGGACCGCCGCGTTCTGGCGGCACGTCCCGGTCGTCCACCTGGAGGCCGGACTGCGGACCAACGACCTGGACCGGCCGTTCCCGGAGGAGGCCAACCGGGCCATGCTCGCCCGTATCGCCGCACTGCACCTGGCGCCGACACAGGCGGCGCGGGCGAACCTCATCGGTGAGGGCATTCGCTCCAGCGCGATCGTGGTGACCGGCAACACCGTCGTGGACGCCCTGCACGACCTGGTCGAGCGCGGCATGGCCCAGGCACCGGACTGGGTCGACCCGGCCCGCAAGCTCGTCGTGGCCACCGTGCACCGACGGGAGAACTGGGGCCACGGGGTCACGGCCACTGTGGACGGGCTCCGTCGCCTGGCACAGGCGTGCCCCGACGCCCAGATCGTGATGGTCGCCCATCCGAACCCGCAGCTCAGCGCGGAGGTCACCGCGGGCCTCGCGGGCGTGACCAACGCCCGGGTCACGCCACCACTGCCGTATCCACAGATGGTCGGGCTGCTGCGGGCGGCCGACCTGGTCGTCACCGACTCGGGCGGGCTCCAGGAGGAGGCCGCCACCCTCGGGGTGCCGTTGTTGGTCACCAGGGAGACCACGGAACGTCCGGAGGCCCTGACACCGGGCCGCGGCGAGTTGGTGGGCACCGATCCCGAACGGCTCCTGTCGGCCGGGCTCCGCCACCTCGCCAGCGGGCGGACTGCCGTCGTGGGGTCGCCGTTCGGTGACGGGCGGGCGAGTGACCGCTCCGTCGTTGCCCTGGCGGGGCTGCTGAACGTACCGGCCCGTCGGGTCGTGCAGCGTCGCCGCACCGCCGCCGCTGTCAGCTGACGCCGGCCGATACGGACAATCATCTAAATTTCCGGACAAACCTCCCTTATCCACTGATAATTGGCACATCGATCGGCAGCGCTCCGATCCGTCGGTCCAACAGTTCAGTGATCAGAGGAGTCGTCAGGTGCAGGCGAAGTTGAACGGGCAGCGTTCCGCGACGCTGCAGGGCAGATACTCCGCCCAGCACAACGCCTTCGGCGTCCTTCGCCTGGCGATGGCGTGTGGCGTGATCATCGCGCACGCCGGCCCGCTCGGCTTCGGCCAGCACAACCTCGGCGCGGCCACCTTCGGCCGGCAGAGCGACCTCGGCACCCTGTGCCTGTACGGATTCTTCCTGATCTCGGGGTTCCTCATCACCGACAGCGCGCTGCGCTCCACGCTGCGCCAGTACGTCCGCGCCCGCCTGCTGCGGGTCTTCCCCGGGCTGTGGGCCTGCCTGCTGGTCACCGCGTTCGTCTTCGCGCCGCTGGCCGCGCTGTACGAGAACGGCAACCTCGACGGGTTCTGGGGGCACCCGGAGGGGCCCTTCGACTACGTCACGACGAACTTCCTCGCCTCGATGGAGCAGTTCCCCATCTCCGGGTTGCTGGCCGACACCCCGTACGGCCTGATCGTCGGCGGGCCGAGCGCGTTCGACGGTTCACTGTGGACGCTGCGGTACGACCTTGCCTTCTACGGGATTGTCGGCATCCTGGTGGTGACCTCGGTGCTGCACCGGGCACCTCGCGCGGTGCTCGTCCTCACCGCCGTCTGTTACGCCCTGGTCCTACGCGACTTCTTCACGGGGCCGACCTGGAGCTCACGTCCGCCGCAACACGGCGCGATCGGGCCGTTCCCGCTGCTCGGCGCGTTCGCCGCCGACTGGACGCTGATGCTCGGCTTCCTGTTCCTGCTCGGCGCCGCCGCCCGCCTGTACGCGCACCGTGTTCCGGTGACCAGAGAGCTGGCCGTGCTGGCCGGGGTCGCGTTGGTCGGCTCGCTGTGGCTGGGTGGGTTCTTCGCGGTGGGTGTGCCGGCGTTCGCCTACCTGGTGCTCTTCGCAGCCGTCGCGCTGCCGAAGCGACTGTCCGCGATCAGCCGCCGAAACGACTACACGTACGGCATCTACATCTACGGCTTCCCGGTGCAGCAGCTGATCGCCCTGCTCGGCGGCGCCCGATTCGGGATGCTCGGCTACATCGCGCTGAGCCTGCTCGGCGCCCTCTTCTTCGCCGTTCTCTCCTGGCACCTGGTGGAACGGCCCGCTCTCGGGTTCAAGACCGGCAGCGGACGCGCACGGCACCGGCGCGCGGGCCGCACCACCAGCCCTCACGCCGTGCTGATCCCCAGCCCGGTGAGCGTCAAGGGAGCCGAGGCGCGCGCCGGCCGACACAAGGCGGGTGCCCGGCACAGCCGGTCGTCGAAGAACGCCCCGGCCACCGCAGCCACCCCGCGCCGCGCCAAGCGGCTCACCGGGACGGCGGCGTCGTTCCTGGCGGTGCCCGTACGGACCAGGAAGGACCTTCCGTTCGACCCGGTGAAGACGCCCACCTCGCACGCCCGGTCGGGTCGGTCACACCGCGCGCCGACCACACCGCCCCGCTGATCAGAATGGGGCCGGAGCCAGGCTGGCTCCGGCCCCAGCACCGTCCGCAGGGGCAACCGGCTGACTCAGGCCGAGAAGTTGCGGAACAGCAGGGACGCCAGGGCGAGCGCCAACGCCAGGTTGAACACTGTGGCACTGGCGAACACCGCCACCGGTCGCCAACCCGCCTCCCGCAGCGACGCGACCCGGACCTCCAGGCCGATGCTGACGAAGGCCAGGATCAGGAACCACACGCGCAGGTCGTTGACGATGGCGATGGTGGCCTTGCCGTCCGCGCCAGCGGCGTCGAGGTACCAGGTGGCGATGACCGAGGCCGCGATGAAGCCGAGGACGAACTTCGGAAACCGCGTCCACAGCTCACCGAGGCCCGGTCGGGCCACGCCGGGCCGTCGTTCCACCCGCAGTGTGAAGTACGCGGTGAGCGCGACCGCCACCACACCCATCAGGGCATTCTGGGTGACCTTGACGATGCTGGCGATCTGGAGCGCCTCCTCACCGGCGAGCGCTCCCGCTGCGGTGACCGCCGCCGTGGTGTCGATGTTGCCACCGATCCAGGCGCCGGCCACCGCGTCGGAGAGCCCGAACACGTCGGCCAACCAGGGCAGGACGAAGATGGACGGCAACGCGAAGACGATGACCAGACTCGCCGTGTAGGCCAACTGCTCGCGGCGCGCCCGCACGGCGCCGGCGGCGGCGATCGCCGCGCTGACCCCGCAGATCGACACCGCCGACGCGAGCAGCGCCCGCAGCTTGTCGTCGAGACCGAACCTGCCGGCCAACCACCAGGTGAACAGGAACACCCCGCTGATCAGCAGAATCGCCTGGGCGATCGCCGGGCCGGCGGCGCTGGCGATGACGGCCAGGTTGATCGACGCCCCGAGCAGCACCAGACCGGTCTTGATGAAGAACTCGGTCCGGAACGCGGCGGCGATCCGGTCCCGCCACCCGAGCAGCGTGGCGGCGACGTTGCCGAGCAGGCCGAGCAGGATCGCGTACACCGGGTATTCGATCGCCGCTCCGATGTCCTCGACGGTGGTGCCCTCGGCCCAGGCCGGGACGTTCTGCTCCAGATAGCGGGTGAGCGCGGCGAGACCGACCACGATCAGCAGGCCGAGCACTGTCCACGCCCAGAACGCCCCGTCACGCGCCACATTGGTCGGCTCGGCGGGATCGGCTGTGGTCGACGACGTGTCGCGCTCGCTCTCGGTGGGCGGGTCGTCGGCAGAGGTGCCGGGCTCGTTGCCGGTGCGGGTCGCGTCGGCGGTCATCAGGGCACCAGCCCGGCGGGGATGGCACCGAGCAGGACCAGGGCGAGCAGGGCCAGGCCGAGGATGGTCGCCGCCCAGTCCTCGTTGAACGCGAGCCGGGAATCTCCGGCGGTCTCCGGACTGGGCGGTGACGGATCGGTGGTCATGACGTACCTCCAGGAATGGCCCGATCCGGCCGTGACGGGATCGGTTGAGGGCGAGCAGGCAAGACGGGGCCTCGGTGACCGCGCGAAGGGCCGCCGGGCCGGTTGGGCCACGGCGCGGCGCGATTCGGCAGCGGGGCCAGAGGAAGGGTGCGGGTGGTGCCAGCCGGTCGGTGGTCAGCGACCCGGACAGAGCTCGGAGGCGACCCGCATCAGGTCAACGGCCCGACGCGAGGTGAGGAACGGACCATCCGGCATTGGCCCATTTTCCTATCGACTCGATAGGAATTCAAGACCGTGAGCGAGATTCCCCACCAGCCGTCGACGGCAGGCGGAGGAGACCCTGCGGCTCAAGCCGTGTCAGAGGTTCCCCTGAGCAGGCGGGATCAGGCCCTGCGAGGGCCTTCGTCGCCGCCAGCACGCGTTGGCGATTGCGGCCGCGGTATGGACCGGCCGCCGGGTCGCAGTCGAGCTAGGCAACCACCCGCAGCAGGCCGGGGCCCCGACAAACCAGCCCAGAGGGGCCGGAGCCATCGCCGGCTCCGGCCCCGTCGGTACGCCCGATAGCCGCTACGGGGTCGGGTACTGGGTCAGATAGACCGGAGCGCCGACCTTCGTCATGTCGGCGGCGTCCCCGACGCCGTTGACCACGTGGTCGATCGTGCCGGCGCTGAGGTTGACGGTCATGATGTGGTGCAGCCGCACCCCGGGCCGGTTCGGGACCTCGAAGCCGTTCTCGGTGTGGATCGACGGGTTGTTCTGGTTGAACACGTACACCCCGCCGCCGTACAGGGTGTGGTGACGCACCCGGTCACCGACCTTGTACCCGGCCCAGCCCTCGACCGCGCCGTTCATCCAGTCGGCCTGCGTCGGCGGGTCGTACGGCAGCTCGTTCTGGTAGAGGATCGTGGTGCCGTGCTCGCCGTTCCAGACCGTGTTGTAGCGCTGGAAGTGCTCGACGAAGAGGCCCGTCGCTGTCACGTGGTCGCCGTTGATGACGGCCCCGTAGCGGCCGGTGTTCGTACGCCAGCGGTCGGTGTCACCGTTGACGCCCTCGGTGAAGCCCTCGACGCCGTGATCACCACGCCACACCCAGGTGTGGTCGATGAGCACGTTGTCGCTGTTGACCTCCAGCGCGGTGTTCGTCCGCCCGATGTGCGGGCCGCCGACCCGGAAGTACACGTCGGAGAGCGTGGTCGGGTTGTGCGGGCTGCTCGCGTTGCGGCCGTGCTCACGTCCGACCCGCAGCAGGACCGGCGACTCGACGAGGCCGGCGTCGATCGTGACACCGGCGACGATCACCCCGGGAACACCGGCCACTTCCAGCGGGATCGCGCCGTTCACGGCGGTCAGCGTGGCGTGCCCGATCCCCAGCACCACGGTGTTCGGACGCCGAACCTCGATGCTGCGCGCGATGTCGTACGTGCCGGGCGTGAGCAGCAGGTGCTTGCCGCGCGCCAGCTGGCTGTTGATGACGCGTACCGAGTCCGACGGCTTGGCGATGTAGAAGTCGCCGATCCCGATGGTGCGCCCCGGCGTGATGCCGTCAGCCCAGGAGACGCCCCGGCTGTCGCGCTGCGCGGCGGGCACCCGCACCTGGTAGCGACCCTTGCCGTCGACGAAGAGGTAGGGCTTCTCCCGGCTCAGCGGGGTGGTCTCCAGGGTGGTGTACGGCGGGTCGGGGAAGGTGGCGTCGTCCGGCGCGCCCTCGACCCCCGCGAACACCTGGTTCCACACCGCGTTGGACCAGCTGCCGACCTCACTGTTGCGGGTTAGCCACTGTTGCTGTGAACCGTTCGTCGTGGCCGGCAGCCGGGAGTCGGCGATGAACCCGCCGCTGGCGTACTGCGGGCCGGCGGTGCAGTAGTCCATCAGCGACAGACCGCCGCCGCCGATGTTCAGGCGGCGCATCGACACCGCCTGGGAGACCGCCCAGAAGTTCGCCGACGACCGGCAGTCGTCCTGGCCGGCAGCGTTGATGGTGAGCGAGAGGTTGGACAGGGTGCGCCAGAAGTTGACCAGCGCGAGGCAGTTGCCGGTGCCGCCGTCGGCGAGGCAGCGGTTGTAGACCTCCAGCTTGCCGTTGACGGTGACGTCGGTGGGCGAGGCGCCCAGGCCGGACACCTCGGTGTAGTAGCCGACCTTGGCCTGCAACGGCTGCGCGGCCGTGCCGTACGTGCCGGGCTTGAACAGGTAGGCGTGCCGCTCGGTGCCCATCTCGTTGTCGACCTGCCGGGCGTGCGCCGCGTCGAGGGTCTGCTGGATCTCGCCGACCGGCATGGACGGGTCGAAGATCGTCACGTTCGGACCGAAGTCGGGTGCGCCGTGCGTCGGGCGGTCGGCGCTGGCCACCGTGCTGGTCATCGTGGTGGCGGTGGTCAACACCAGGGCGAGCAGGAGGGTACGACCGGATCTCCGGCGTACGCGTCGGGACAGGGTTGTCACGTGGTTCGTCCTCTCCGCTGGCCGGCGTACTTCCGGCGCAGCTGGGGGCGGTGAGAGCGCTCTCTGAGCCCTGCGGCCGAGGGTGGGGTCGCACCGAAGGGTTGACATGTTTCTACCCCCTGAGCCGGCCGCGCGCCATGACCACGGACAGGCGAACTTCGTCATGCGGTGATGCGAGCCGCCTCGTTGTCAGCCAGGCAGCACCGACGCAAGCATGCCCGGGGGGCCTCGTGGTGGCGGCCGGTGCTGAGCGGCGCAGCTCCGTTCCCCTGAGACGTGCATCAGGCCGGGGCGCATTCATCAGCGCACGGCAGACGGGTCGCCGAACGGCCGGCCCATTCGAACGGTGACGCAGCGCCGGCCCACCCTCCTGTGGAGGGCGGGCCGGCGCGATGGTGCGATGTCGCGAGCGGCGCGACGGTGCGAGAGGTCAGCGCAGCCGACGGCGGCCGTGGGTACCGGCGACGATCGCCACGCCGACAGCGGCGAAAGCGACCTGCAGGATCAGCTCGATCCAGTCGATTCCGCTGGTCTCGTCAACGCCGAGGGCACCGGCGACGAGTGTGCCGAGGATCGCCGCGACCACACCGATGAGCAGTGTCAGCCAGATGGGGATGTTCTGCTTGCCTGGTACGACCAGCCGGCCCAGCGCGCCGATGACCAGGCCGATGATGATGGCGGCGAAAAAGCCGGAGATTTCCACGGAAAGCCGTCCTTCAAGAGAGAGATGTAGTCGACGCCTTAATTGCCCCAAGCAACCAACCGCAAAACATCCCCACCCCAGCCCACGCACCCCATCCCACGCGATCTTGCACTTTGTGCTGCTGTAATGCGGCTTACGCCACCTATGTCACCGCAGAAAGTGCAAGATCGCGCGAGAGTGGGTCTCCCGGACGGCGGCAACTCCTCCGTCGATGATGGAGTTGTGGTGGGGCACAGGACGGTTGTTCGTGGCTGAAGCGGCCACCATAAATCCATGATCGACGGAGTGGGCGTGGCGGGGCGGGGCGGGGCGGGGGGCGGGGCGGGGGGCGGGGCGGGGGTCGGTGCTGGTGGGTCGCTCTGTGGTGCGGGAGCGGGTCGGTGGTTTCCGTCCGTCGCTGTGTGCTTTGGGTCGCCTGACCGGCGCTAGGATGACCGCCGTGCAGTTCGGGGTGCTCGGGCCGCTCGCCGTGACCACGGACGTCGGCGAGCCGGTGGTGGTGCCCGGCACCAAGGTGCGGGCGTTGCTGGCCGACCTGTTGGCCAACCGCAACCAGGTGGTCTCGGCGGACCGCCTCATCGACGACCTGTGGGGTGACGACGCTCCCGCCAATCCGACCGGGGCCCTCCAGGTGCGGATATCGCAACTGCGCAAGGCGCTCAACGATGCCGAGCCCGGCGCCCGCGAGCTGGTCGAGTCCCGGCCACCCGGCTACCTGCTGCGGGTCGACGCGGTCGACGTCGACCGCTTCGACGAGCTGGCACGCTGCGCCGACGTCGAACGGTTGACCGAGGCCCTCGCCTTGTGGCGCGGCGAGGCGTACGCCGACGTGGCCGACGCCGAGTTCGTGCGGGCCGAGGCGGCCCGCCTCGCCGAGCAGCGCCTCGTCGTTCAGGAGCGGTTGGCGCAGGCCCGGCTGGCCCGGGGTGAGCATGACCTGGTGGCCGCTGACCTGGCTGAGCTGGTCGCGAGGCATCCGCTGCGCGAGGGCCTGCGGGCGGTGCAGCTTCGCGCGTTGTACGCGGCCGGCCGCCAGTCCGAGGCGTTGGAGAGCTACGCCGAGCTGCGGGCCCGCCTCGCCGAGGAGTTGGGCCTCGACCCCGGCCCGGAGCTGGTCGCCCTGCACCGCAGGATCCTCGAACAGGACGCCGGCCTGAACGCCCCGCCGAAGGCCGCGATCGTCCGGGGCAACCTGCCGGCCCTGCTCGACGAGTTGATCGGGCGGGACGAGGCGCTGGCCGAACTGCGGGCGTTGCTGCCCCGGCAGCGGCTCGTCACGCTGGTCGGTCCGGGCGGCGTCGGCAAGACCCGGCTGGCCACCGAGACGGCCCGCGCGGCGTCCTACCCGGACGGCGTCCGACTGGTCGAGCTGGCCCCGCTCCCGGCCGGTGACGCCCGCGTCGCCGAACAGGTCCTCGGCGCTCTGGGCGCACACGAGGCCGCCGGAACAACCCAGTCCCCCGCCGACCGGTTGGTCACGGCCCTGCGGCACCGGCAGTTGCTGCTCGTGCTGGACAACTGCGAACACGTCATCGAACCGGTCGCCGAGCTGGTCGCCCGGCTGCTGCGCGACGTGCCCGGGGTGAGCGTGCTGGCCACCAGCCGGGAGCCACTCGGGCTGACCGGTGAGCGGCTCTGGGAGGTACCCCCACTGCCGGTGCCCGACGACGGTGACCTGGACGCGGTCCGGCGGTCGGCGGCGGCGCGGTTGTTCGTCGCCCGCGCCGCCGCGCAGCAGCGCGGTTTCCGCCTCGACGGGCTGACCGCGACGCCGGTGGCCCAGCTGTGCCGCCGCCTCGACGGGCTGCCGCTGGCGTTGGAGCTGGCCGCGACCCGGGTCCGCGCGCTGGGCGTACGCGGGGTGGTGGACCGGCTCGACGACCGGTTCCGGCTGCTCACCTCCGCGCAGCGGGACGTGCCACCCCGGCAGCGGACGCTCACCGCGGTGATCGGTTGGAGCTGGGACCTCCTGGACGAGTCCGACCGGGTGGTGCTCGCCCGACTGGCGGTGTTCCCGGACGGCTGCACCCCGGAGGCCGCCGAGGAGGTCTGCCGAACCGACCTGGACGCCCTCGCCCGGCTGGTGGACCGATCGCTGGTGGTGCTGGACGATTCCGGCGCGGCCCCCCGCTACCGGCTGCTCGAATCGGTGGCCGCGTTCTGCCTGGACCGTCTCAGCGACGCCGACGAGGTACGCGGGCGGCACGCCTCCCACTACACCGAGCTGGCCGAACGCGCCGACCCCGGGCTGCGCGGGGCCGACCAGCAACGCTGGCTGGCGCTGCTCGACACCGAGCTGGCGAACCTGCGCTCGGCGCTGGCGCACGGTGGCGGGCTGCGCCTGGCGGTCGCGCTGAGCTGGTACTGGTTCCTGCGCGGCCGCCTCACCGAGGCACGGCGGGCGCTGGCCGTGCCCGGCGACGCGGAGCAGGAGGCCCGCGCCGCACCCTGGCGGGTCGGCTTCGCGCTGTCGCAGGGCGAGGTGATCGCACCGGACGACGTGCGCGCCGCAGTGGCCGCCGACCCGGACAGCCACGCCGCGTGGTTCGCGGCCAACGCGGTGATCGAACACGGCGACCTGGCCCTGGTCTCGGAGCTGCTACCCACCGCCGCCACCGACCCGTGGACCGAGGCGGCGGTGCTCACCTCCCTGGCCCACATCGCCCACGCCAACGGTGACCAGGCCACCCTGGAGCGCACCGCGACCCGCAGCGCCGCGCTCTTCGCCGACCTCGGCGACCGGTGGGGTCGGCTCCGGGCGACGGAGTGGGTGGGTGGGCTGGCGGACATGCGCGGCGAGCACGAGCGCGCCGCCGCGCTGCACCGGGAGGGGCTGCGCTGGGCCGAGGAGTTGGCGCTGTGGCCGCAGGTCTGCGCCGAGCTGTCCTGGCTGGCCTGGCTCGCCGTGCAGACCCGCGACTACGCCCCGGGTCGGGAACTGGCCGAACGCGCCTACGACCTGGCGGTGGAGCAGGGCTCGCCCGGCGCGCTGATCTTCGCGGAGATGAGCCTCGGGCTGGCCGCCCGCCGCGACGGCAAGCTCGACCTGGCCGTCACCCACCTCAGCCGCCTCGCCGACCTGGGTCGGGGAGAGAGCCAACCCGCGCTCTACCTGCCGATGGTGCTGGTGGAGCTGGGCTACGCGGTCGAGCAGGGCGGCGACCCGGACGCCGCGTTGGCCCTGCACATCGAGGCGTTCGAGGTCGCCGAGGCGATGGCGACGATGCGGGACGCGGTCGGCCCGCTGGAGGGGATGGCGGCGGCGGTGCGCTCCCCCGAGGTCGCCGCCCGGCTGCTGGGCGCCGCGGCCGCCGCCCGGATCGCCACACTGTCCCCCGCCGCGCCGGCCGAACGCGACGACACCGACCGGGTGACCGCACGCCTGCGGGCCGAACTCGGGCCGGAACGCTTCGACGCGCTGCTCGCCGAGGGCGCGCGGCTGAGCCCGGGCGAGGCCCGGGCCCAGCTCTGACCGGTGCTCAGGAGGTCACCTTCGGCTGGTACGAGGCGACGATCACGCCGCTCTTGTGGACCCGGGTGTCGACCAGGTCGAACGATGCCTTGACGTCGGCCAGCGGCGCGGTGAGGCTGGGGCCGCCCTCCAGCACCGGGTGGATCCAGAACCGGACCTCGTCCACCAGGCCCGCCCGGATCAGCTGGGCGGTGACCGAGCCGAAGCCGTACTGGATGATGTTCCTGCCCGGCTGGGCCTTGAGCGCGGTGACTGCCTCGACCAGATCGCCCTGGAGCACCTCCGTGTTGTTCCAGGTGGGGTTGGTCAGGGTGGTCGAGGCGACGTACTTCTTGACGTTGTTGAAGTACGCGGCGCCCGTGGTCGGGTCGCTCTCGTCCCTGGTGGGCCAGGCGGCGGACATGCCGTCGTAGGTGGCCCGGCCCATCAGCATCGCGTCGGCCTCCTCGGTCTGCGCCCCGGCGAGGCCGGCGGCTTCCTCGTCGAAGTACGGCATGGTCCACATCGGGTTTTCGATGACGCCGTCGAGGGTGATGTAGGTCGAGTTGACGAGCTTGCGCATCGGGATCTCCTGGGTGTCTGTCGTGCTCTCCGGTGACACCCAGAACTCTGCCGGAGCCCGCTTACGATTCGCTTCAGGTGCGCTTACCGGCGTCGTCGACCGGGCCCTGCGCCGGGTCGGTCGACGGGATCGGCAGCGCCTGCGGGGTCACCGTGCCGCCGCCGGTCGAGTGGGCCGGGGCGGGGCGGTCACCGCCGCGGCTGTGCAACCGTCCGCGCCCGGCCGGACCGGCCCGCCGGGTCACCTCGACGGTCACCATCCGCACCGGCGGTGGCGGCGCGGTGAAACGCCCGACGCCCCACCGCACCCAGATCGGGATCCGGCCGGCGTCCGCCTCCGCGCGCAGCTTCTGCACCGTACGGGCCCGGTCGGTGTGGTCGACCTCCACCACGACGGGCGGACCGTCCGGACGGGCACACGCCACGTCGAGCACCGAGTGCCGCTGCTCCAGCGGCGGTGGCAACGGCAGCACGCTGGGCGCGCGCCGGTAGACCCGCCAGCCCTGGGCCTCGGCCCACCGCACCACCGAGTCGATCACCCGCGCGGTGACCTCGTCGGTGTCCAGGTCGACGAAGGTGACCTCGGCCAGCCAGCGACCCAGGTCCGCGGCCAACCGCTCGTCCTGCGCCGCGACCTCCACCGGCGCAGGATAACGCCTCAGCCGACGACGGTCGCGGTCGCGGCGAGGTGCCGGGTCAGCCAGCCGGTGGTGGCCGCACGGGCCGCCTCGGCGTTGACCCGCGACAGGAAGTCGTGCCCCTCCCCGGCGAGCACCAGGTGCCCGTGCGGCACACCCCGGTCGGCGAGGGCCTGGGCGACCTGGGCCGACTCGCCCGCCGGCACGTTGGTGTCGTTGGCGCCGTGGATCAGCAGCACCGGCACGTCCAGCCGGTCGATGTGGGTGAGCGGGGAGAGGTCGCGCAGCAGGTCGGCGTCCCGGTCCGGGTCGCCGTACTTGCTGACGGCGGCGGCGGCGATCCACGGCTCGGTGTCGGCGAAGAAGGTCCGGAAGTCGGAGATGCCGCACTCGGCTACCCCGGCGGCGAACAGACCGGGGAAGTTCACCAGCAGCGCGAGGACCAGGTAACCGCCGTAGGAGCGGCCCAGGACGCCGAGCTGGCCGGGCCGGGCGACGCCGGCGTCGACGAGGAAGTCGGCGCAGGCAGCCACGTCGGCGATCGCGCCGTAGCGGCCGGCGAGGTTGTCGGCGGCGACGAACGAACGGCCGAACCCGGACGACCCACGGACGTTGGGCGCGAAGACCGCGATGCCCTGCGCCACCAGGGCCTGGAACAGTGGGTTGTAACCGGGACGCTCCTGCGCCTCCGGGCCACCGTGCAGGCTGATCGCGGTCGGCCAGGGGCCTGGCCCGGCCGGGCGGTAGAGCCAGCCGGAGAGCGGCAACCCGTCGCGGGCGCGCAGGTCGAGAAGTTGCGGTGCGACACCGGCGTTGTCCGTACGCGGGACGCCGGTGTCCGGTCGCAGCGGGCGCGGCGCCCCGGTCGGCGGGTCGACCAGCCACACCTCCCGGGGCTGCACCGGCCCCTGTGCGGTGAGGCAGAGCAGGCCGCCGTCGGCGGCGAAGACGACGTCGCCGAGCACCTCGCCGGGGGCGGCGACGGCCCGCTGCACACCGCTGTTGAAGTCGAGCAGGCTCAGCTCGCTGCGCCCGCCGTAGGTGTTCCACAGCAACGCGCCGCGCTGACCGTCCGCGCTGGGCGTGACGTGTTCCAGCTCGGCGTCCGGTCGTCCGGCGAGCCGGGTCGGCGGCTGCTCCGGCCGGGTCAGGTCGACCCGTACCAGCGCGGCGAGTTCGGAGTACGCGTCGGTGCGGGCCAGCACGCTCGTTCCGTCCGGGCCGAACCAACCCTGGTCGGTGCTGCCCCGCCCGGTGTCCGGGAGGAGCCGCCGCCGGACGCCGGTGGCCACGTCGAGCACCTCCAGCCAGCGGGCGTTACGGGGGCCGCGGCGCAGCAACGCGGTGCCCGCGTCCGGGGTCACGTCCAGGAGGGTGAGCAGGTCGCCCTGGGCGAGCACCCGCCGGTGCCCGGTGGCCGCGTCGACAAGCAGGGCCTGCCCGTGCTCGTCGGTTTCGGTGACCGCCAGCACGGCGCCGTGCGGCAGCCAGCCGGCCAGCGCGGCGCTGCGGCGGCCGAACCCGGCAACCTGGTGGCGTCGCGTGCCGTCCGGGCGCAGCACCCACAGCTCGGTGCGGGGCGCTCCGCCGGGGGCGACGACACAGGCCAGCCACTGGCCGTCCGGAGACCAGCTCACCGCGAGAACCGGTTCGTCGCCGACGGGCAGCGCGACGGGCGCCCCCGCGTCGACCTGGCAGACCCAGACACCGGGCGCGCCGGCCCGGTCGGAGAGGAACGCCACCCGGTGGCCGTCGGGGGACGGTGCCGGGGCGAAGTCCTCGCTGATCGGCACCGGCAGCGACACCGGCCGGTGGCTCGCGGGTCGGGTCCGCCGGGTGGTGCGCGGCGGCTCAATCCGTACGCTCATCTAAACCCCGATCCGCTGCAACCAGAGCTCCAGCAGCCCCAGCTGCCAGAGCGCGTTGGAGCCCAGCGTGGTACGCCGGGCGTTCGGCGCGTCCAGCAACTCCTCCAGGTAGTCCTTGCGGAACAGGCCCCGCTCGCGCGCCGGCCGGGCGGTCAGCGCGTCCCGCACGTCGTCGAGCAGTGGACCGGAGAGGTGCCGGATGGCGGGCACCGGGAAGTAGCCCTTCGGCCGGTCGATCACCTCGTCCGGGACGATGCCCCGGCTCGCGGCCTTCAGCACCCCCTTGCCGCCCTGCGCCAGCTTCATGGTCGGTGGGCAGGCGGCGGCCAGCTCGACCACCTCGTGGTCGAGGAACGGCACGCGGGCCTCCAGCCCCCAGGCCATCGTCATGTTGTCGACCCGCTTGACCGGGTCGTCGACAAGCATCACCAGGCTGTCCAGGCGCAGCGCCGCGTCCAGCGCGGTGTCCGCGCCGGGCGCGCCGAAGTGCGTGGCGACGAACTCCAGGCTGGCGTCGTGGTCGAGCATCCACTCGGGCGCCAGGTGCCCGCCGAGCGCGTCGTGGCGACGATCGAAGAACACCCGGGCGTACGCCTCGACGGCGTCCGCGCGGGCCACGTTGGCCATCGGCGGGTACCAGTCGTAGCCGGCGAGGATCTCGTCGGCGCCCTGGCCGGACTGCACCACTGTGATGCGCTGCGAGACCTCCTCGGAGAGCAGGTGGAACGCGACGCAGTCGTGGCTGACCATCGGCTCGCTCATCGCCTCGATGGCCTGGTGCACGGCGGGCACGAACCGCTTCGCGCCGATGCGGATCTGCTGGTGGTCGGTGTCGAAGTGGCGGGCCATCAGGTCGGAGTAGTGGAACTCGTCGCCGCTCTCCCCCGCCGCCGCCTCGAAGCCGATGCTGAAGGTGGCCAGGCCGGTCTGGCCCTGCTCGGCCAGCAGGGCGACGATCAGACTGGAGTCGAGACCGCCGGAGAGCAGCACGCCGACCGGCACGTCGGCGACCATCCGCCGTCGTACGGCGGTGCGCAACGCCGCCATGAGCCGTTCCTGCCACTCGTCGGCGGACATGGTGGGGGCGGCGGCCCGGTTGAACTCCGGCCGCCAGTAGATGGTGTCGGTGCTCCGGCCGTCCGCGGTGATCACCCGGACGGTGGCCGGCGGCAGCTTGCGGACCCCGGCGAGGATCGTGCGAGGTGGCGGCACCACCGAGTGGAAGCTCATGTAGTGGTGCAGCGCCACCGGGTCGAGGTCGGTGTCCACGTCACCGGCGGCGAGCAACGCCGGCAGGGTCGAGGCGAAGCGCAGCCGGCCCGGCCCCTCGGCCAGGTAGAGCGGTTTGATGCCGAGCCGGTCCCGGGCCAGCACCAGGGTGTGCGTGGCCAGCTCGACCAGGGCGAACGCGAACATCCCGTAGAACCGTTCGACGCAGGCCGTCCCCCACCGGTGGTACGCCTTGAGGATCACCTCGGTGTCCGAGGTGGACCGGAAGGAGTAGCCGGCGGCGGTCAGCTCGTCGCGCAGCTCCCGGTAGTTGTAGACGCAGCCGTTGAAGACCACTGCCAGACCCAGCTCGTGGTCGACCATCGGCTGGGCGCCCGCGTCGGACAGGTCGATGATGCGCAGCCGGCGGTGAACCAGGGCCACCGACCCCTGCTGCCACCGACCCTCGCCGTCCGGGCCACGGGAGGCCAGGGCGGGGAGCATCCGCTCGACGGCGGCCAGGTCCGGTGGCGCCCCGTCGAGGCGGAACTCGCCTCCGATACCACACATGGCTCACACCTCTCATCGGCTGGATCCGCTGGGGGCGCTGACCGGTCCAGGCTTGGCGGACCGGGTTGCGTCCCGATGACGGGTGGGTCAAGCGTCGGTTACGCCGACGGTTCGTCGGCTCCACCGAGCAGCCAGGTGTCCTTCGAACCGCCGCCGCGCGACGAGTTGACGATCATGCTGCCGGCCGGCGCCACCCGGGTCAGCGCCACCGGCGCGACCTCGGCGGTGTCACCGAGGAACACGAACGCCCGCAGGTCGACGTGGCGGGGAGCCAGCGCGGTGCCGTCGAAGACCGGGTGGGTGGTCAGCGCGATCATCTCCTGGGCGATCCACCGGTGCGGGGCCGCGAGGATCTGGTCCCGGACGGCGTCCAACTCCTCCGCCTCGGCGCGGGGGCCGATCACCACCCGGTCACCGCCGTACCCGTCGACCGGCTTGAGGACCAGCTCGTCGAGCCGGCCCAGCACCTCGGCCCGCTGCTCGGGCAGCCCACACAGGTACGTCGGCACGTCCCCGAGCAGCGGCTTCTCGCCCAGGTAGTACTCGATCAGCCGGGGCACGTACGCGTACAGCGCCTTGTCGTCACCGACGCCGTTGCCCAGCGCGTTGGCCAGTGTGAGCCGCCCGGCGTGCACGGCGGCGAGCAGCGGCCAGCCCAGCGGCACCCCGTCCGCGCCGGGCGCGTGCAGCAGCGCCTCCTCGTCCATCCGCAGGTAGATCACGTCGACCTCGCGGCGGCAGCCCTCGCGGACCAGCCGGACCCGCCCCTCCTCCACCAGCAGGTCGCTGGTCTCGGTCAGCGGCACACCCATCTCGTCGGCGAGAAGCCGGTGCTCGAACCACGCCGGGTCACCGGGGCCGCTGCTGAGCACCACCACGGCGGGGTCGTCGGCAGCGGCGGGCGCGGCGGCGACCAGCGCCCGGTACAGCATCGCCGGCGTCTCGTCGGCGGGCAGCAGATCCGCCGGCACCGGCAGCTCCGGCAACACCGCCTGGGTCAGCCGACGGTTCTGCACCGCGTAGCCGATCCCGGAGGGCACCCGCAGGTTGTCCTCCAGCACGTACCAGCCGCCGTCCGGGTCCCGGACGAGGTCGGTGCCGGACACCTGGGCGCGGGTACCCCGCCGGCCCATCAGCGCCCCGGTCGGGCGCAGGCCGGGTGAGGACTCCACCACCCACGCCGGCACCACGCCGTCGGCCACCACCGCCCGGTCGGCGTAGACGTCGCGCAGGAAGGCGTCGAGGGCGCGGGCGCGTTGCACCAGGCCGGTACGCAGGGTCCGCCAGTCGGCGGCGGGCACCACCCGGGGCACCAGGTCCACCGGGAAGAGCCGGGTGCTCGCCTCGCCGGCAACGCTGAACGTCACGCCCCGGGCCCGCTGCTCCTCGTCCCGGTCGTGTTCGCGGCGACGCAGGGCCCCGGCGCCGAGTTGGCGTAGGGCAGCGAGCATCGGGGCGTACGCCGGTTGCGGTCCGGCCGGTCCGAAGACCTCGTCGCCGGCGTCGGCGTACGTGGGCAGCGCCGGCGGCGTCGGCGTACCCGGCAGCGGGCCGCGGACCCGGCCCCGGGTCTCGTCGAGCAGCAGGTCGACCACGTCGGCCAACCGGCCCCGTCGTTCGTACGCCCGCCGCTGCCGGGCGGCGGAGCTGCCGCGTTCCAGCGCGTACCGGGTCAGCTCGCTGACCTGCTCCCAGTCCCCGGTCGCCTCCAACTGTGGGCGCAGGTCGCTCACCAGGCGGCCTACCGCCCGGACGGCCGGCACCGGTCGGGCCGACCGGGGCAGGTCGAGCAGGTCACCTTCCAACCCGGAGCGGGCCGCCCGCCACACGGCGGCGCGCAGCACCGGTGGTCGCACGGCCGTACGCTCCACCCCGGCGCGCAGGGCGGCGACCTCCCGTCGGACGAGCGCCCGGAACAGACCGGTGAGCAGGACGATGGTTTCCACATCGGCGTTGGCGTCGGTGATCCGCAGCTCCACTGTGGGCACGTGCGCCGACGGCCGAACGTCGAAATAGATCATGGCGGGGTCGGTGATGGTCTCGGAGGAAATCAGCTCGGCGACCAGCGCCTCGTGGTCCGCGGCGCTGGTCACCTCGCCCGGGTCACCGGCGGTGGGCCACCGCTGCCAGACCAGGGACCGCACGCTGGCGTAACCGCTGTCCTGACCCATCCAGTACGGCGAGCTGGTGGAGAGGGCCAGCAGCACCGGCAGCCACGGCTGGACCCGGCGGGTGACCGCCACCGCCAGGTCGCGGTCGGAGACGCCGACGTGCACCTGCGCTCCGCAGATCAACTGCTCCCGGGCGAGCATCTGGTACTCGTCGAGCATCCGCCGGTAGCGGGAGGTGGGGGTGACGCTGGGGTCGCCGTCGGCGCGCAGCGGCACCGTACCGGCCGCCACGATGCCCAGACCGGCCCGGTCGGCGACCTGGACGGCCGCCTGACGCAGCCCGGTCAGCTCGGCGCGGATCTCGTCCAGGGTGCGGCAGACCGCGGTGTTGGTCTCCACCACGCTGCGGTGCAACTCGGCGGTGAACGAGGCCGCCGGCAACCGGTCGAGCAACTCCCCGGCACGGGGCACCAACTCCCGGGTGTGCAGATCGACGACGTGGAACTCCTCCTCCACCCCGATCGTGGCCAGGTCCGCCGGGTCACCGTCGTCCAGCGACAGGACCGGATTCGGACGGGGAGCGGGCAGCGTCCGGCCGTTGCCGGACCGGCTGACCGGCTCGTCGTACGTCGGCGCGTTCGTGGTGTTGTCGGCCATGGTCACCCCGGTTCGCGTGTCGGTGGTCTGGCTGTCCGACGAGCGTTCCCAGGGTTGGTACCGGGGGTGTTTCCGGCGCGTTAAGGTGACGCGCCCGTTCTGCCCGCGCTGCTCAGCGCTGCGCGGCCCGGTACTCGATGGTCGCGGCGACCCGGTTGGCGGTGGCGGCGCCCAGTTCCCGTTCGGTGAGCCACAGCCCCAGATCGAGGCCGGCCGACAGCGCGCCAGCGGTGACCCGGTCACCGTCGTCGACCACCCGCTCGTCGACGACGGTGACGTCGTGGGCGCGCAACTCGTCGTACGCGTTGCGGTTGGTGGTCGCCCGCCGGCCGGTCAGCAGGTCGGCGGCGGCGAGCAACAGCGCGCCGGTGCACACCGACGCCATCCACTGCGCCGATGCCGCCACTGCGGCCAGCTTCGCCGGCAGCACACCCCGCTGCGCCTGCGCCCAGGCACCCTCGGGTGCCCGGTTCAGCCAACCGCCACCTGGGACGATCACGCCGTCTGCCTGACCCAGCAGCTCGGGCACCTGGAGTTGGACACCACGCATGCTGGTGACCAGCCCCGATCGTTCGACCGCGACCAGCGCCACGTCGAAGCCAGCCATCGACAACACCTCGAACGGTCCGAAGACGTCCAGTTCGTCGAAGCCGTCGAACACCACGATCTCGATCCGCATACGGCCCAGGATCTCCTGCCGACCGGGCGGCGGCGAGTGGCATCCTTGCCACCATGCGTAAGCATCCCGCCAAGCATCGGGTCGTCGTCCTCGCCCTACCCCGGGTTGTCGCCTTCGATCTGACAATCGCGACGCAGGTGTTCGGCCATGAGGGCCACGGCCGGTACGCGATGACGGTGTGCGCAGTGGACGGTGGTTCGGTGTCCACCACCACCGCGGGCCTGGAGCTGACCGTCGCCGCGACGCTCGACGCGCTCGACGACGCCGACACGGTGATCGTGCCCGGATTCCGTCGTGGCCCGGCACCGCCGCGCGCCCTCGAGGCGTTGCGGCACGCACACCGCCGGGGCGTCCGCATCGCGTCGATCTGCACCGGCGCCTTCGCGCTGGCCCAGGCCGGTCTGCTCGACGGCCGCCGCGCGACGACCCACTGGGCGCACGCCGACGCGCTCGCCCAGGAGCATCCGGGGATCGTCGTGGACGCGAGTGCGCTGTACATCGACGAGGGTGAGGTGATCACCAGCGCCGGGCTCGCCGCCGGTCTGGACATGTGCCTCTATCTCGTCGGCCGCGACCACGGGCAGGCTGCCGCCATCCAACGGGCTCGCCACATGGTCACACCGCTGCACCGAGCCGGTGGTCAGGCCCAGTTCATCCCGGTCGGCGTTCCGGGTGAGGACGACGAGTTGGCCGAGGTCATCACGTGGGCGAGCAGCAACCTGCACCGCCCGATCACCGTCGCGGACCTTGCCCGGCAGGGTGTGATGTCCAGCCGTACGCTGCACCGCACTTTCCGGAGCCGGTTCCGGATGAGCCCACGCGCGTGGCTGATCCAGCAACGGCTGCGGGCCGCCTGCGCCCTGCTGGAGAACGGCGGGATCACCATCGACGAGGTCGCACGGCGTACCGGCCTGGGCACGGCGACAAACCTCCGCGCGCATTTCCAGCGGGCTTTCGCCACCACCCCTACCGCGTACCGGCGGGCCTTCACACAGTGACCCTCCGACGGTGGCCGGCGCGGTGGTGGTGACAGCCGGGAATGTCGGGGTGTCCCACCGGCCTGGACACCCCGACACCTGCAGTCTCGATTCGATCAATCCCGGTCAAGGAGCCGCCGGGTTCACCTCATGTTGGCCACCACGAACGGCGCGTGGCCGTGCAGGTAGTTGGTCCACCCACCGGTCACCGGCGCTCCCGGGCTGAGCAGGTTGGTGGTGTCGGTGCCGACGTCGAGCTTCCAGGCCGTCCAGGAGACGCCGTTCGCCTTCATCCAGTCGATCCAGGACTGCGCCTCCGGCAGGCAGGCCCGGCCGTCGAGACCGCCATCGGCGTTGCTGGCCCCCCACTCCGTGACGAACAGCGCCAGACCCGCGCGGATCGCCGCGTCGCCCTTGGCGCGCAGCGACGCCCCGTGCGTGCAGGAGTAGAAGTGCAGGGTGTACATCAGGTTGGTGCCGGTGACCGGGCTGGCCGCCGCGACGTCCACGTCCTGTGACCAGGTCGGGGTGCCGAGCACGACGATGTTGTCCGGGTCGGCGGCGCGGATCGCGGACACCACGGCCTGGTGGTATGGCTTGATGACGTTGGTCCAGCTGACCTGGAGTGGCTCGTTGTAGGGCTCCCAGATGACGTTGGGCAGGTGGCCGTACCGGCGGGCCAGGTCACCGAAGAACGCCACCGCCTGGGACTGGTTGTTCTGCGCCTCGTGCGCATGCCAGTCGACGATCACGTAGACCCCGGCGGTGACCGCGTTGTTGATGATGGTCTCCACCTGCGCGCGGGCCTTGTTCGGGTCGCTGAGGTACGCCCCCGCCGGCTCCACCCCCATGGCCGCGCGGATCACCTGGAGGTTCCAGTTGTCCCGCATCCAGCGCAGCGCGGAGAGGTTCTCGGCGTACGGGGCGGTTTCCCAGTTGAGCCACATGCTGCTGATGCCCCGCAGCTGCACCCGCGCGCCGGATCTGTCGCACATGGTGGTGCCGCAGACCCGCAGTTGCCCGTGCCGCTCGACCGGCGTGCCGGTGGTCGGCGGCGGCGTGGTCGGGGGCGGGGTGGTCGGTGGCGGGGTGGTCGGTGGCGGGGTGGTCGGGGGCGGGGTGGTCGGGGGCGGGGTGGTCGGGGGCGGACCGCCGGCGCAGGACGCGCCGTTCACCGTGCAGTTGAGCGGGGTGCCGGTGCCGTTGGCAAGGAAGCCGAACGACGTCGACGCGCCGGCACCCAGAGTGCCGTTCCACACCACGTTTGCGAAGGTGTAGTGGCTGCCTGAGGTCGTCTGCTCGGCGTTCCACGACTGGTTGATGCTCGTGCCGGCCGGCAGGTCGAACTCGACCCGCCAACTGGTGATCTGGGCGGTGGTGTTGTTGGTGACGGTGACCTGCCCCTGGTAGCCGTTGCCCCAGTTGTTCGTCACGGAGAACACGGCGGTGGCCGCACTTGCCGGTGTGGCGGCGGCCAGGGCCGCCCCACCGGCGAGCAGGCCGGTGACGGCCAGGGTCGTGACAAGTCTCGGTGTGCGCATGCGGAACCCGCTTCGGATCGACGGTGGTGGTCTGAGGCGGGGCGGCGCCTGGGCGCACAATATCGATCAATGACTATGGGAGCAAGGTGGGGGCAGTGGCCGGAGGGCTCAGCACCGGCGTCCCACACCAGGCCCGGCCCCGATCAGGCCGGCCCCAGCGGCGCTCAGGAGGCTCGGCGTACCCGGTAGGCCAGGTGCGTGACGCCGTCGCCCTCGACGACGCTGAACGGGCCGTCCAGCTGAAGTGGGGCGATCTTCAGGTCGGCGAAGAGCGGGACGCCGGCACCGAGCAGGACCGGGACGAGGTCGATGTGCACCTCGTCGAGCAGGCCGGCCTCGACGACCTGGGCGGCGATGGTGCCCCCGTTGACACCGACCTCCTTGTCCCCGGCGATCGCCTTCGCCCGGGCGATCGCGCTCTCGATGCCGTCGCTGACGAAGACGAAGGAGTCGTTCTCGGCTGCCCAGCCCTCCGGCACGCTGTGGGTGACCACAACGACGGGTACGTCCAACGGATGCCGACCACCCCACCCGCTGGTGATGTCGAAGAGCCGCCGGCCGACGACGAGCGCGCCGGTCCGCTCGGTGAGGGTCCGCAGGTGCCGGGCGCTCGTGGCGGAGGTCCGAAAGGTCAGCTCGGGGTCGGCCGTCGGCGTCTCGACGTCGCCGTTCTCGTACCACTGGAAGAGGTACTCGAAGCCACCGTGGGACGCGTCCGCGATGTAGCCGTCCAACGACATCGTCGCCCCGGTCGTCACCTTCGTCATCGATCCACTCCTCGGTCCGTGCCGTGTCGGCTCGTCGGCGAGGCCGGCTGCTCCGGCCCTCAACCCAAGGTCGAAGCCGGCGCACCGTCCTCGACACGTCGGCCGAGCTTTCCCCCAGTGTCGACCGAGGCCGTCAGGGACGCAGCGCGTTGAGCACGAGGTCGGCGTACCGGCGCCACACCGCCGGGTCGCGCTCGTCGAGCACGATGAGCTGCCGGACAGCTCCGCAGAGGATCACCCGGATGTCCAGCTCGCCGGCGTCCGGGCGGATCCTGCCGGACGCTCGGGCTGCCGCCACCAGCTGCCCGATCAGGGCCAGGATGCGCGCGGCGGGCACCAGCCTGCCCTCGAAGAACGCGTCGGCGAGGACCCGGTCGCGGGCGAGGCGTCCGAACAGGTCGGGCACGAAGGAACACCACTCCCGGTACGCGTCGGCGCCGTCGAGCGCCGCCCGGATGCGCTGCTCCAACTCCTGAAACTGCCGCTGAACGACCGCGACAATCAGGTCTTCCTTGCTGGGGTAGCTGCGGTAGACCGTCGCGCGACCCACCCCGGCCCGCTCCGCCACCTGCGGCACCGTCACCTGGAGACCCTGCTCGGTGAAGAGCTCCCGGGCGGCGGCGATGACCCGCTCCTGGTTGCGACGGGCGTCCAGACGCCGATGGGGAGTCTCCGGGTCGCTCGGCGTCGGCGGGGTCATGGCCTCAGTCTGCCCGCTCGGTCTCGTCGGTCAGCAACGGCTCGTCGCCGTACACGGTGGTGAGTTCGACGTTGAGCACCGTGGCAACCCGGCCGAACGACCAGTAGTAGCCGATCACCTGGAGCACCTCGACGATCTCGCGCTCCCTGAGGATGTGCCGCACCTGGTCGAAGAGGTCGTCGGAAACGCGTGGTGACCGCACCACCTCGGCGGCGAACCGGATGAGCGTCCGGTCGTACGCCGGGAGGTCCGGGTTGTCGATGTCCCGGCTGCTGATGATCTTCCGGGTGTCCTCGTCGACACCGGCCGCCGCTGATATCGGGCCGTGCTGGGCCGCCACGAACTCGCACCCGGCGTACTCGGCCACTGTCAGGATGACCAACTCCCGCGAGCGGGCGGGCAGCTCCAACGAGGTGAACTGCGCCCTCGCGAGCTGGATGAAGAGCTTCACGGTGCCGACCGAGTGGGTCAGCATCTTGACCATCGGATCGGGCGGCAGGGCGGACAGGAAGTCGCGGACGTCGGTGGGAATCACGTTCGGGTCGGGGTCGGTAAGGCGGGGCATGGATCTCTCCTGTCTCTGGTCGTCGAGGTGGGTCAGGCGGGCAGGTCGAAGCCCGTTTCGCTGAGGTGGCGGAACCGACCGTCCTCGGCGTACGACCCGAAGATGGCGATCTCCCGCTTGGCGGTCGACCCGTCGGCCATGGTGATCTCGAAGACGTGTCGCTCGGCGTAGCGGAGACCGTCGCGCAGCTCGTCGAGGACCCGCACGGTGCCGCTGACGATCTGACCCCGTACCTGGGTCACCATCTCGACGAATCCGGCCCGGTCGAGGGTCTCGCCGTCGCTGCGGTGGGTGTAGTCGGGGGCGTAGAACTCGTCGAGCGCCGCGGTCAGGTCGCGCGTCGGCTCGAAGACCACCGCGCGCAGGGCGTCGCTGATCAGTACCGGTTTCATGAGGCTCCTCGTGGGTCACAGTGGGACACATCCGGACTCGTGGGTCCGCTTAACGTCCACCGTACCGGACTCCCGAGTCCACTTCCGGTGAGTGTCGTCACGTACCCCAGGAAGCGGCTGTGCCCGCCACGGCGGGTGCGGGTCCGCCGCTCCGGTCGTAGCGTGGGGCGCATGCGAACCACCACGCTGGGCAGCACCGGGCCCGAGGTCGGCGTCATCGGCCTCGGCTGCATGGGCATGAGCCACGGCTACGACATCACCGGCCCTCGCGACGACGACACGTCGATCGCCGTCATCCGACAGGCACTGGACCTGGGCGCGACGCTGATCGACACGTCCGACGTGTACGGGCCGTACACCAATGAGGAGCTGGTCGGGCGGGCGCTTGCCGGCGGGCACCGGGAGCGGGCCGTGCTGGCCACGAAGGTCGGCCTGGTGGCCACCTCCCCCACCGGCGGCCCCGGCAACTCACCGAAGATCGGCAACAATGGTCGCCCGGAGCACATCCGAGCGGCGATCGACGAGAGCCTGCGCCGGCTCGGCACCGACCACGTCGACCTCTACCAGCTGCACCGGGTCGACCCGGAGGTGCCCATCGAGGAGTCCTGGGGCGCGATGGCCGAGGTCGTGGCGGCGGGCAAGGCCCGGCAGCTCGGGTTGTCCGAGGTGACTGTCGCGCAGATCGCGCGGGCCCAGGCGGTGCACCCGGTCGCGTCGGTGCAGTCCGAGTTGTCACTGTGGACCCGCGACCCGTTGACCGAGGTGTTGCCGTACTGCGCCGAGCAGGGCATCGCCTTCCTGCCGTTCTCCCCGCTCGGTCGCGGTTTCCTCGCCGGCCGGTTCACCTCGTTCGACGACCTGCCCGCCGACGACTTCCGGCGTGGCCTGCCGCGCTTCCAGCAGGACGCGCTGCGCGCCAACCTCGCCATCGTCGCCCGGGTCCGGGAGATCGCCGACCGAGCCGGCGTCAGCCCCGCGCAGGTCGCCCTCGCGTGGGTGGTCGCCCAGGGTGACCGAGTCGTTCCGATCCCCGGCACCAAGACCCCGAAGTACCTGGTGGACAACTGCGCTGCCGCCGACGTGCGGCTCAGCGCAGAGGACCTGGCGGACCTGGAGGCGCTGCCGGCTCCCGAGGGTGGCCGCTACTAGTACCGCTCCGGCGGCCCGGCACCGCGTGGCCGGGCCGCCACCGGCGGGCCGAACCTGACCCCGACACCTGGCGAGTAGAGCACGCTCACCGGTGGCCCGACCGGTGCCGGCAGCCCGGCGGCGGCGACCAACTCGTCATCCAGGTGCAGCACCTCGGCCCGGTGCAGCGGCCAGCTCGGATGCCAGTTCGGCAGGTGCAGCGTGCGCCCGTACGCCCGGGTGTGCAGCCCCCAGCGGGCGGTGACGAAGTGTTCGAGCGGGGTCGGCTCGACGATCCGCTCCCCCACCCGCACCACCATCCGGCTCGACGCGCCCGCCGGCCCCGGCCACCGTCGCCGGCAGCGATAGGTGCGACGGTCGCCGTCGCGATCCAACCGCATCGACGACCAGAGGTACGGCAGACGCAGCGTCGCCCGCGCCACCAGCACCGGCAGCAGGCGAGACGCGTCGAGCGACCGGAACACGACCGCTCGGCGGCCGGCGTCGTCGACGGAGTAGAGCCGGACGTTGGTCTCTGCGAAGGTGCCGAAGTACGGCACCCCCGGGCCACGGCCGAAGCCCAGCCCGACCATCCGGAAACCGATCAGGCCGACGTAGCTGACCCCGTCCAGGGTGTCCGGACGAGTGCCGGCGGGCAGCAACGGCGCGACCACCTCCGGAGCAACTGCCCAGTGCAGGAAGGTGAGGTCCTCCCAGCGTTGGCGTAGGAGCGCCCAGGGGAACGCCTGCCGGGGTGCGTGGTCGACCGGTTCGGGGTGCACGCCCCCATCCTCGCCCAGGCGGTGGGCCGGCGTGGTCTCAGGCGTGCGGGCCGACACTGACGGTGCCGATGGTCAGCGACGCCTCCCCCTCCAGGATCTCGCCGACCCGCTCGACCTCCTCCCCCAGCGCGCGCTGCCGGGCGGCACCGAGCGTCCGCAGCGGCTCGACTGTGACGTGGATCGAGCGCCCGGATCGGCGTTGATGCCACACACCGGCGACCACACCGTCCATCAGCAGCACCGGGTAGTTGCCGGCCTGGCCACCGTTGAGCGCCCGCTCGGCGGCAGCGCCGGGGTAGAGCCGCTCGCGGGGGTGGCAGCCGACCGCATACGCGTCGAAGTACGGCAGCAGCCGCAACCCGGACGGCCGGTCGTCGGGGAATTCGGTGTCGTCGGCGGTCACCCAGGCCCGGGTGCCCTCGACTGTCACCTCGGTCAGGTCGAGCGAGTCGAACAGCAACGCCGCCCACGCCGGGGGCACCGCCATCCACCGGGCGAACTGTGCCGGGGTGGCCGGCCCGTACGCGTGCAGGTAGCCGCGGACGAGGGCGGCCAGGGCGGCGGGACCGGGCATCGGCGCGAAGTCGGGCAGCCACCGGGTCGGGCTGGTGTACGTGCTCGCCCGGCCGCGATTCGGGCCGAAGCAGACCACCCCACCCCGGGTGGCGGCGGTCATCGCCGCGACCCACCGGGGCCACTTGTCCTGGAACGCCTCCATGACCAGGTCACCCGCCCACGGGCCGGTACGGTCGACGACCTCCTCGGTCAGCTCGGCGGTGGTCAGGTCGGCCTCGGCGACCGCGTCAGCGATGGCCGCGAGGACCTGCTCGGTCTGCCGAGGCGTCAGCAGGACAGCACTCCGCTCCCAGGACGGCGCCGGCAACGCGGTCAGCGCCCCGACCCACATCGGCAGGTCCGCCGCGGCGAGCAGGTGCACGGTCCCGCGTGGCCCACGGGTCTTGACCAGGGTGCGGTCGGTCCACAGTGCCCGGCGTACCAGGGCACGGGTCGCGCCCGGCACCCGCAGTCCGATGGACAGCTCGGCTGCCGACGCGATCTGGGCGTGCGCGCCGCTGATCGCCGACACCACGTCGGCGACGCTTCCGGCGTCCGGTGCCGCGTCCGCCGCCGGCGTGCAGAGCCAGTGCCGCGCCAGTCGTCGGGCGGACACCTGCGCCCAGCTCAGCTCGATCATCGCAGGCCCTCGAAGAACGCGCGGATGTCCGCCGCGTGCGCCAGCGGCTCGTCCATCGCCACGAAGTGGCTGCCCGGGTTGCCCTGCGGCCAGTGGACGATCGTGTTGTCTCGCTCGGCGAGGCGGCGCATCAGCGCGGACCCGCCGCCGTACACACCGGATGGCACCCGCCGCTGGCCCGTCGGCCAGGCGAAACCGCCATCGTCGGCGACGGCACGACCACGTGCAACGCCTGCGCGGGATCCCCGCCGTGAGCGCGTGGGTCGGACAGTGGGCCAATCAGCTCGGTGAACTCGACCACGGAGTTCGGCCAGCCGTGTGTCAGCAACAACGGCAGCGCGTCCGGCTCCGGCGAGCGGACGTGCAGCACACGCACATCCAAGCCGTCGATCTCGGTGACGAGCTGGGGGAAGTCGTTCAGCCGCGCCTCGTGGGCCCGCCAGTCGTAACCATTCGCCCAGTACTCGGTCAGCTCGCGAAGGTACGTCACCGGCACCCCACGGCTCCAGCCGGCGCCGGGCAACGAGCGGGGCCACCGGGTTCGGGAGAGCCGGTCACGCAGGTCGTCGAGGTCCGCCTGGGGAATGTCGATGCGAAAGGGCGTCATGCCGGGAACGCTACGGCCCATATAGGACAGCTTCTGGCACACATCGCTGGCATTCTGGGACCATGTCCGACACCCCCGCCCGACTGCTGGGCCTGCTGTCGCTGTTGCAGACGCCCCGCGAGTGGCCCGGCAGCGAGTTGGCCACCCGACTCGGCGTCAGCCTGCGCACCATCCGCCGCGACGTGGAGCGATTGCGCGACCTCGGCTACCCGGTAAAGGCGACGATGGGCGCGATCGGCGGATACCGCCTGGTCGCCGGCAAGGCGATGCCGCCGCTGCTGCTCGACGACGACGAGGCGGTGGCGATCGCAGTCGGTCTGCGCACCGCCGCCGGTCACGCGGTGGCCGGCATCGAGGAGTCCTCGGTACGGGCGCTGGCGAAGCTCGAACAGGTGCTGCCGTCCCGGCTGCGGCACCGCGTCAGCGCCCTGGGGGCGGCCACCGAACCCCTGCTCACCTGGGACCGACCGACTGTCGACCCGGAGCACCTGAGCGCGCTGGCCGCCGCCGTCAACAATCGTGAGCAGCTGCGGTTCACCTACCGCCGTCGCGACGGCGTGGACACCGAACGGCTCGTCGAGCCGTACAAGCTGGTGTCGGCGGGTCGGCGCTGGTATCTGGTGGGCTACGACAACGACCGCGACGACTGGCGGATCTTCCGGCTCGACCGGATCACCGACCTGCGCCCCACCCGGATCCGGGTCACCGCCCGGCCACTGCCGGCGTCCGACGCCGCCTCGTTCATGACGGAGAAGCTGCTTGAGCTGACGCCCGTCTACCGGGCGGTGGTCACGTTGCACGCGCCGATCGAACGGATGGTGGGCCCGCTCGGCGGCACCGGCGTCGATCTGGAGCCGATCGACGCGACCTCGTGCCGGTTACGCAGCGACGCCGACACCCTGGAGTGGCTGGCGTGGCGTCTGCTGACTCTCGGGTGCGACATGGAGGTGCACGAGCCTCCCGAGCTGATCGCGCACCTGCGGCAGATCGGCTCGCGGGCGACCCGCGCCGCCAGCTCGTCCGCAGCGTAGGACGGCCGGCGGCCCGGGGCATCGGCACGCCGGTCCGCCGTACGCTTGATGGAGCACAAGCGTTCAGAACAGGTGTTTCGGGGAGGAACTGGGCGTGACGCAGAGCGACGGGGAGCTTGTCGTACTCGCGCAGGCGGGAGACGCGGCCGCGCTGGGGGCGCTGCTGGCCCGGCACGAGGCCGGGATGCGGGCCGTCGCGCTGAGCGTCCTCGGCTACGGGCCGGACGCCGACGACGCGGTGCAGGACACCATGGTCATCGCCCTGCGTCGCATCGGCGAGGTCCGCGACCCGAGCGCTGTCGGCCCCTGGCTGCGGGCCATCGTCCGCAACAACAGCAGGATGGCGTTGCGCGGGCCCAGAGCCCTCCCGGTCGCCGAACCCGAGTGGTTCAGCCGCCCCGCCGACACACCCACCCCGGAGGAGGCGCTGGACCGGGCCGCGATGCGCGACTGGTTGTGGCACTCCATCGGGCAACTGTCCGAACCTGACCGGCTCGTCACCCTGCTGCGGTACTTCAGCGACGCGTCCTCGTACGAGCAGATCGCGGCCGTGTGTGGCGTGCCGGTCGGCACCGTCCGCAGCCGCCTCAGCCACGCCCGCCGGGCGCTCGCCGGCGGCCTGCGGACGGCGGCGGACGCCGCGCACACGGACGTCGCCGCCTCGAACGACTCGCGGTGGCGGGCGGGCCGCGACATGATCACCACGGCAATGGGCGGCGACTTCGAGCGGGTGGTCCGCGAGAGCTGGTGGCCGGACGCCGAGATGATCGTGCCCGGCGGCCCACGCGGTGGCCGTGACCTGGCGATCAACGGCATGGACCGCGACCTGGCCGCCGGGGTACGTCAGCGGCTGCGCAACGTGGTGGGCAGCGGCGACGTGCTGATCTGGGAAACCGACCTGATCAGCCCACCCGACGACCCGGAACACTGCCCACCCGCTGCACTCTGGTTGCAGGTGCTGCGCGAGGGCCGCGTACGCCAACTCACCCTCTTCCACCCCGTGCCCGCGCTGGTCTGAAAAACTTTCTCCGACCGAGCGAACTTTTCCCGCGACCCGCGCATCTGGTCTGCGTCATGCACCAGTTGCCGTGTCGGCGGACGCCGCGCGGGTCTCGGATCGGGAGATAGTTCATGGGTTTCACCAGCCACGACGTCGGCGCCCTCGCACCCGGTGCCCACACGTTCACAGTGGATGGCGTTCGGCAGGTCTACCACGTCGCCGGCACCGGTCCGGTCTGCGTGGCGCACTCGGGTGGCCCAGGCATCGAGTGGGCGTATCTGCGCACCCCCAGCCTTGAGACGCACTTCACGATGGTCTACGTCGAGCCGGTGGGCACGGGCGCGTCGGGGCAGCTCGACAACCCCGCCGATTACCGTCTCGACACGTACGTCCGGTTCCTGCACGCCGTCGTCGAGCACCTCGGCGAAGACCGGGTGTACCTCCTCGGGCACTCGCACGGTGGCTTCGTCGTCCAGCGGTACGCGCTCGCCCACCCGGACCGGATCTCCGGCCTCGCCCTGTACGACACCTCACCTGTCACCGGCGCCGAGTTCTGGGGCGAGGCCATGGCCGGCCTCGCCGCCTACCCGCAGCGGCACCCGGACCGGCCGGAGGCAGCGGCGGTCCCGGCTGCCTTCGCGCAGATCGGCGGCGCGACGGACGACGAGTCGTTGGGGGCCGCACTGCGCGCCGCCCTGCCGGTGTACTTCGCGGACTTCTGGGGCCGACAGGACGAGTTCGCCCCGTTTCAGGCGGCTGTCCGGATCTGGGCGACGCCGGCCGGCGCGCAGGACCCCACACCCTTCGACGTGCGGGAAAACCTCGGTGAGATCACAGTGCCCGTCGTGGTGATCGTCGGAATGTACGACTTCATCTGTGGTCCTCGCTGGGCCGAGCAGTTGCACGCGGGGCTTCCGGACTCGCGACGGGTGACGCTGGAGCGAAGCGGACACTTCGCGCACATCGAGCAGCCGGTGGAGTTCACCGACGCCGTGGCGGAGCTGCTGAAGCGTTGACCGACCGCGGTGCCGCCCGTCCCGAGGTCCGTTCGTCACAGCGGGCAGACCTCGGGGTGCGGGCGCGTTGCACGGTCATAAGCTGACCGCTTTGCTGCACCGTGACGAAGAGGAGACCACCGTGAGCCAGACCGAACGGATGGATTCCGTTGACGAGTGGAACGTGGCCGAGGACGACGGGGTCCTGGACGCCTCCGACACCCTCGACGACGACCGGGTCGGCGACCCCCTCGACACCGGCATCATCGCCGAGGACCACTGGACGGCGGCAAACCGGTTCGGCACCACGCCGGCCGAGGAGCGGGCGGGCGAGTCCCTGGAGCAGCACCTCGCCCAGGAGGTGCCGGATGTGGACCCGTACGCCGAGGGTGGCGACGACGAGGACGAGCTGACCCGCCGGGGGTACGAGGCGGAGGCACGCGCTGGCCGTCTCGTCGCCTACGACGAGGGCGTCCGCGAGGACGACGAGGCCGAGTCGGTGGCGTGGGACGCCGGCATCGACGCGGGTGCCGCCAGCGCGGAGGAAGCGGCGATCCACCTGGTCGAGGACCCGGACGGGCCCGGCGACGGTCCGTTGCGCTGACGCCGTACCCGCCGCGCTCGGCACCCGGTGGGGTGACGAGCGCGGCGGGGTCGGTCAGTGGATGACGACGGGCGTCCTGACCTGCTCGCCCTGCGGGTCGTCGAGCTGCGCCGGCTGACGTCGGCGCGGCAGGAACGCCGCCGGGATGATCGTGAGCACGACCAGCGCGAACGCGACCCAGAACGTGCTCGCGAACGACTTGGCGGCGAAGTCCAACCCGCGCTCGATGATCGACGGGTCCACCGGCATCTGCTGGAGCAGCTCCGGCCGCTGCTGGGAGGCGATGGCCAGCCCGGCTTCGGTGATCGGCTTGCCGCTCTCGTCCACCAGGCCGGGGATCGGCCGGGAGCCGTTGAGCTCGTTGGTGAGGATCACCGACATCACGGCGGCGCCGACCGAACCGCCGATCTGCTGGAGGATGTTGACCAGCGTCGAGCCACGGGCCACCTCCTGTGCCTGCAACGTCCGCAGCGCCGACGTCATGATCGGCATCATCGTGCCGCCCATGCCCAGACCCATCACGAACAGCGAACCGCCGAGCAGCCAGTACGAGGTCTGCGGGTCGACCTGGGTGAAACCGAAGAACCCGACGACGATGAGCCCCAGCGCGAACGGGACGGTACGCCCGATCGGCACCCGGTCGGCCAACGTGCCGGCGATCGGCATGGTGATCATCGCGCCGATGCCCTGCGGGGCCATCAGCAGGCCGGCGGCCAGCGTCGACTCACCGCGCACCTGCAGGAAGTAGCTCGGGAACAGCAGGCCGGCGCCCATGAACGCGATGATGAACACGAACATCGTCACCGACGCGATGGTCAGACTGCGGTTGCGGAACAGCCGCAGGTCGAGCAGCGGGTGCCGGGGCTTGAACGAGTAGAGCACGAACGCCACCACCAGCGCGCCGCCGACCAGCATCGGGGCCCAGACCTTGGCCTCGGCGAAGGTGCCGGCCTCCGGCAGGGACGAGACGCCGTAGAGGAACAGCGCGAGACCCGGCGAGAGCATGAGCATGCCGACGAAGTCGAACGACTCGGACGGCTCGGGCGCGTCCTTCGGCAGCGCGACCTGCGCGTAGATCAGGGCGATCAGGCCGATCGGCAAGTTGATCAAGAAGATCCAGTGCCAGCTCGCGGTGTCGATCAGCCAACCACCGAGGATCGGACCGCCGATCGGCCCCAGAAGCATCGGGATGCCGAGGACGGCCATCAACCGACCGATCCGGTGCGGACCGGCCGCCCGGGTCATGATGGTCATGCCCAGCGGCATGAGCATGCCGCCACCGAGGCCCTGCAGGACCCGGTAACCGATCAGCTCGCCGATCGTGTCGGCCATGGCGCAGAGCCCCGACCCGATCGTGAACAGGGTAAGCGCCACCATGTAGAGCCGCTTGGTGCCGAACCGGTCCGCCGCCCACCCGCTGAGCGGGATCACGGTGGCGAGCGCAAGGGTGTAGGCCGTCATGGTCCAGGCGACGCGGGCGTAGGACGCGTCGAACTCACTCTGGAATTTGGGCAGCGCCACGCTGACCACCGTCACGTCGAGGATCGACATGATCGCGCCAAGGACGACGACGCCCGCCACCTTGAGCACCGCGGAGTCGAGTTTGTCCGATGTCGCGAGAGATTGCTGTGTCACTAACTCTCCTGAAGTCGATTGAGCCGGCCGACGGTGGGCGGTGGCGGCGATGCCGCGCCAACCGGGCGCGGGGCGCGACGTGCCAGGACGACGACGCGCGGAGGAAGACTAACCGCCCTCTGTGACGATCCGCCGCCGGATTTCGTGACGGACCGGCCGCGTATCCGATCGGCCGTGCGAACTGTGGCCGGACGTCGGGGTGGCAATCAGCCGGCACAGCCGCGAGCTGGTGCCCCCTGCGTAGCCGGCGCCGCCGCCCTCTTCGCGTCGGTGGCCGCGCGGGATCGGGGCGGCGGGCGGCCCAGATGCTGAGGCGTCACCGATGGCCGGCAGAGAACTAGCTGCTGCCCCGGCTGGCGTCGAGGGCAGCCTGCTCCACTCGCCGACGGTGGTCCCGCCACCATGACTCGTCCACGGGGGGCAGGTTGTCGTGCCTGGGCAGCAGGCCGGCCGTGCCGTCGATGAGTTCGCGCACGATGTCAGCGTGGCCGGCGTGCCGCTGGGTTTCCGCGATGACGTGGACCAGGACGTGGTGCAACGTGACCGCCGCATCGCCCCACCACGGCACGTGGCCTACGTCGTGCAGTGCGACTCACGGCCGCCCTTCAAGTAACTGAGCAGGTCCGCCTTCATCGCGGCACTATGACATCCGGTCGGGTGTCGGCGTTGCCCCGAGCAGTCCGCGAAGCTCATGATCGGCAATACACGCCACCCAGCTACGCCGCTGCTGGGGGCACGGCCAACCCGACGTGCCGGGCCCCAGCCAGGGATCGCGGAACCGTGGATGAACCGCACCTGGTTGGGGTTCGGCAGCGGTGCGACGGTCGGTCCATGACACCTTCCACCTACACCGTTGCCGGCCACTGGATCGGTGGCGAGACCGTCACCGGCTCCGCCGGCACCCTTCCCGTCGTGAACCCGGCCACCGGCGAGGTCGTCGCCGAGACCCCGGCCGGCACCGCCGCCGACGTCGACCGCGCCGTCGCTGTCGCCCGAGCCGCCTTCCCGGCCTGGTCGGCGACCTCCCCTAGGCACCGGGCAGACGTGCTGAGCCGCCTCGGCGCCGGCCTCGCCGCCCGCACGGAGGAGATCGCCCAGGCGATCACCGCCGAGATGGGCTCTCCGATCGGCATGTCCCGGACCGCCCAGGTCGCGTTCCCGGCCGCCGTGGTCGAGTCCATCGCCGGCCTGGCCGACGACTTCACCTGGACCGAGGAGGTCGGCAACTCGCTCATCGTCCGCGAGCCGATCGGCGTGGTCGGCGCGATCACGCCGTGGAACTTTCCGCTTCAGCAGATCGTCTCCAAGCTGGCACCGGCTCTGCTCGCCGGCAACACGATGGTCTTCAAGCCGTCCGAGAACGCCCCGCTGACCGCGCGCATCCTCGCCGAGGTCGCCGCCGAGGCCGGCGTACCGTCGGGTGTTTTCAACGTGGTCTACGGCACCGGCGCGACCGTCGGCGAGGCGATCTCCGCCCACCCGGACATCGACATGATCTCGTTCACCGGCTCCACCCGGGCCGGACAGCGGATCTCCGCGGTGGCCGCGGCGACCGTCAAGCGGGTCGCGCTGGAGCTGGGCGGCAAGGGCGCGAACATCATCCTCGACGACGCCGACCTGCCCACCGCTGTCGAGCGGGGCGTGATGATGGCGTTCAGCAACGGCGGTCAGGTCTGCGGCGCGTGGCCACGGATGCTGGTGCCCGCCTCCCGTCAGGACGAGGTCGTGGCGTTGGCCGTCGAGGCCGCGAAGCAGTACACCGTCGGCGACCCGGGCGACGAGGCCACCCGGATCGGCCCAATGGCGTCCGAGGCCCACCGGCAGAAGGTCGTCGGCTACATCGAGCGGGGTACCACCGACGGCGCTCGGCTCGTGTTCGGCGGCCCGCAGCGGCCCGAGGGGCTGACCGTCGGGGCCTACGTCCAGCCGACGATCTTCGCTGACGTCGACCCGGCCTCCGCGATCGCCCAGGAGGAGATCTTCGGCCCGGTGCTGACGATCATCCCCTACGCCGACGAGGAGGAGGCCGTTGCCATCGCCAACGGCACGCTGTACGGCCTGACCAGCGGCGTCTTCGGTGAGCCGGAGCACGCGCTGGCGATCGCCCGGCGGCTGCGCGTGGGCCAGGTCGACGTGAACGACGGCCACTGGAATCCGCTCGCCCCCTTCGGCGGCTACAAGCACTCCGGCAACGGCCGCGAGTTCGGCCGCTTTGGGCTGGAGGAGTTCCTGGAGACCAAGTCCATCCAACGCTGACCGCCCCAGACGGCCCCGACCCACACCTGTCGGTCGAAGTCGGGACCCGGACACCCGCCCCGCCCCGCCCCGCCCCGCCCCGCCCCGCCCCGCCCCAAGATCGTGCTAGATCGTGGATGTAGTGGCCTCGATCGCCCCGCACACCACTACAACCAGGATTTAGTGCGATCTTGGGCGCAGGCGCAGGCGCAGGGCGCAGGGCGCGGGCCGGGAGTGCGATCTTGGGGTGGGGTGGAACAGCGGGGCGGGGCTGGTCTGTTGCACTCGATGTGCCGGTCGATTCGCCGGCACCCACCGAACGGAGACACCCGTGGACCGCGCCCAACTCGCGAGCTTCCTGCGTACCCGCCGGGAGGCCCTGCAGCCCGAGGACGTGGGGTTGCCCCGGGGGCCCCGTCGGCGCACCGGAGGGCTGCGGCGTGAGGAAGTCGCCACGTTGAGCGGGATGTCCACCGACTACTACAGCCGGTTGGAGCAGCAGCGCGGGCCGCACCCCTCGGAGCAGATGCTCGCCGCCCTGGCCCGGGGCCTGCGGCTCTCCCTCGCCGAACGGGACCACCTGTTCCAGCTCGCCGGTCACGCCGTTCCGCGCCGCGCGGTGCGGGCCGACCACGTGAACCCGGGGATGATGCGCATCCTCGACCGGATGCACGACACCCCGGCCCAGGTGGTGAACCACCTCGGCGAGACCCTGGCGCAGACCGCGCCGGCCGTCGCCCTGCTCGGTGACGAGACCCGGTACACCGGGTTGGCGCGCAGCGCGCACCACCGCTGGTTCACCGACCCGACGGCACGGCAGCTGCACCCGGCGCAGGATCACCAGACACAGAGTCGCCTGCTCGTGGCGCACCTGCACGCGGCGTACACCCGTGACGGGCGCGGCTCACGAGCCGCCGCGCTCGTCGACGGCCTGCTGGCCAGGAGCCCGGAGTTCGCGCAGCTCTGGCGGGAGCACCCGGTGCCCGCCGGCTACTGCCCGCCCAAGCACTTCCTGCACCCGGAGGTCGGGGCGTTGGAGCTGCACTGCCAGACGCTCGTGGATCCCGACCAGTCACAGACACTGTTGGTCTTCACCGCCGTACCCGGGTCGCCGAGCGACGAGAAGCTGCGCCTGCTCGCCGTCATCGGTGGCCAGGTCGTCTGAACGCGATCAGCTCGGATGCGGGTAGCGGGCCGGGCTGACCCCCAGGTAGCGCCGAAAGTGGCGGGTCAGGTGCGCCTGGTCGAAGAAACCGGCCGCGACGGCGGTCTCGGCGGGCCGCTGCCCGGCGAGGAGCAGGCGACGGGCCCGCTCGACCCGACGGCCGGTCAGGTACGTGTGCGGTGGCACACCGTGCGCCTGGGTGAACGCCCGGACCAGGTGGGTCGGGTGGGCGTGCAGCAGCTCCGCGGCCTCCCGAAGGGTGACGCCCTCGACGGTCCGGGCGTCCAGCAGCTCTCGTAGGCGCACCGCGAGGCCGTGTCCGGCCGGCTGGACACCGACCGGGCAGCGCTGGCGGAGCTGGCGGCGGACCCGGTCCAGGATGAACGCGAGCCGGCTCTCGGCCTCGAACTCGTCGCCAGGTGTGGCGAGCACCTGGTGCAGGTGGTGGACCCGGTCGCGCAGCCGCGGATCGGCAAGGTCCGGCTCGTCGACGGCCCGCCCGACCAGCTCGGCGTCGAGCGCCGAGGTGTCGAGGTACAGGACGCGCTTGCGGAAGCCGTCGGGTGTGGCGGATCTGCCGTCGTGCGGCACGTACGGCGGCAGAAGGGTGACCGACGTGCGCAGCGCGCCGTGCCGGTGCCGGTCCAGGTCGAAGCGGACCGCGCCGTCGTCGACGATCAACAGCGTCCACACCTCGTGGATGTGCCGGGGGTAGGCGTGGTCGACGAAATGGGCGTGGAAGACCTCGGCGACCCCGGCTACCGCGGGTCGCCACGCGCTGACGTGCGAGCCCGCCGGGCGGGTGTCCACGCTAAGAACGTACAAGACCGGTAGGTGTTCGGCGGGCAGGCTCGTCGCCATGACCGAACCGATCCGCTTTCCCACCAAGATCGCCGTGCTGCTCCGCAACGACCTGGCGGGCTGGCAACGGCTGAACGTCACCGCCTTCCTGGTCAGCGGCATCGCGAGCACGCTGCCGGAGCTGGTCGGCGAGGAGTACCGCGACGCGGACGGCACCGGCTACCTGCCGATGTTCGGTCAGCCGGTGCTGGTCTTCGCCGGGGACGGGGCGACGTTGGTCGGCGCGCACTCGCGCGGCCTCGCTCGTGGCCTGCGGCTGGCGATCTTCACCTCCGAGCTGTTCGCCACCGGTAACGACCGGGACAACCGGGCCGCCGTCCAGGCAGTCGGACGGGAGAAGCTCGACCTGGTGGGCCTGGCGTTGCACGCGCCGCGCAACGTGGTGGACAAGGTGCTCAAGGGTGCGTCCATGCACCCGTAATGGCATCCGTGGCGACGAAGACATTGATATCGGCCTGTATGACTGTAATGATTAACACACTTTACAGTTGTTTCGCCGCCCCGGAAGGACCCCCACATGGCGCGACGATCGGCCGGGCTCACGCCCCGCCACCCCCGCATCAGACTGATCTCCGCGCTCGCCGCGACCCTGCTCGCCGTACCGACCGGCCTGGTCGTCGGCGCATCGCCCGCCGTGGCGGCCGCGACGGGCAGCATCACCGGCTACGGCGGCAAGTGCGTCGACGTGGCCGCCGCGAGCTCGGCCAACAGCACACCGGTTCAGCTCTTCACCTGCAACGGCTCCACCGCGCAACAGTGGACGGTCGGCGACGACGGCACGATCCGGGCGCTGGGCAAGTGCCTGGACATCGCCGCCGCCAGCACCGCCAACGGTGCCCGGGTGCAGATCTACGACTGCAACGGCACCGGGGCGCAGCAGTGGTCGCCCAACGCCGGGCAACTGGTCAACCCGACCTCGGGCAAGTGCCTCGACGCGACCGGCCAGAGTTCCGCCGACGGCACCCCGCTGCAGATCTGGAGTTGCACCGGCACCGCCAACCAGACCTGGACGCTGCCCACCGGCGGCGGCACCACACCACCCCCTTCCGGTGGTTTCACGCACCCCGGTGTGCTGGTCAGCCGGGGTCAGCTCGACTTCGTCCGCGGCCGGGTGCAGGCCGGCGCGCAGCCGTGGGCGTCGGCCTACAGCCAGATGATGGGCAGCCGGTACGCCTCCCTGTCGCGCACCCCGGCGCCCCGCTCGGTGGTCGAGTGTGGTTCCTACTCCAACCCGAACAACGGCTGCACCGACGAGCGGGAGGACGCGATCGCGGCGTACACCGACGCACTCGCCTGGTACGTCACCGGGGACGCACGGTATGCGCAGAAGTCGATCCAGATCATGGATGCCTGGTCGGCGACGATCACCGCACACACCGGCAGCAACGGTCCCCTGCAGACCGGCTGGGCCGCCTCGGTCTGGCCCCGGGCGGCCGAGATCATCAAGTACACGTACACGAGTTGGCCCAACGCCAACCGCTTCGCCACCATGCTGCGCAACGTCTACCTGCCGGTGGTGCGCAACGGCTCGAACAGCAACGGCAACTGGGAACTGACCATGATGGAGGCCGCAGTCGGCATCGCCGTCTTCCTGGACGACCGGAGCGCCTACGACGCGGCGGTCACCCGCTTCCTCAACCGCACCCGGGCCTTCATCTACCTGCCCAGCGACGGCGCGTTGCCGTACACGATGCCCGGCAGCGGCCTGGACACCAGCGCGGAGATCATCGGCTACTGGCAGGGCCAGTCCACCTTCGTCGCCGGCCTCGCCCAGGAGACCTGCCGCGACTTCGTCCACACCGGGTACGGGATCTCCGCCATCTCGCACGTCGCGGAAACCTCCCGGATCCAGGGACGGGACCTGTACCCGCAGGTCGGTGAGCGGCTGCGCCAGGCGCTGGGCTTCCACTCGCGCTACCAGCTCGGCGAAGCGCCGCCCTCCTGGCTCTGCGGTGGCAGCCTCACCCGGGGCCTCGGGCCGATCACCGAGGTTGGCTTCAACGCGATGAGCACCCGGTTGGGCAACGTCATGACCAACACCCAGACCCTCACGCTGCAACAACGTCCGGCCGGGACGAACAACCTCTTCGTCGCCTGGGAGACGCTGACCCACGCCAACAACCCCAACTGACCAGGTCGTCGTGGGGGGGGGGCCCCCGCCCCCCCCCCCCCCCCCCCCCGGGGGCCGTGTAGGGCCCCCCCCCCCCCCCCCCGCGGGGCCCCCCCCCCCCCCCCGCCGGCCGCCCCCCCCCCCCCCCCGGGAGCCCCCCCCCCCCCCCGGGGGGGGGGGGGGGGCGCCCCCGCCCCGCCCCCCCCCCACGGCGGTGCTCAGTTCTCGGCCCCCAGCGCCTCCACCGGGCTGACCCGCGACGCCCGACGGGCCGGCAGCACCCCGGCCAGCGCGGTCAGCCCGACCAGCACCACGAAGAGTCCGGCCAGCGGCAGCAGCGGCGCGGTCAGCGGTGCCTCGATCCCGAGGGTCTGGACGGCCAACCAGGCGTACGGAATGCCGAGCACCAGGCCGATGGTCGCGCCGATCACCCCGTACAGGCCCGACTCGACGGTCAGCATGGTGCGCAGACCGGTCCGGGACAGCCCGATCGCCCTGAGCAGACCGGACTCGCGGACCCGCTCCACCACCGACAGCGCTGTCGTGGAGCCCACGCCGACGACAGCGATCAGCACGGTCAGGCTGACCAGACCGACCGCGATCCAGACCAGGGTTCGCACCAACGCGTCGTTGCGGTCCCGTTCGTCGGCGAGCACCGCGAGGCCCACCCCGTCGCTGCCGCCGATCGCCTGCCGCAGCGCCCGCACCCCGGCGGTGCGACCGTCCTCGCCGGCCCCGGCCGCGTCGGCCAGCAGACCGGTGTACGCGGCCGGCACACCGAGCCGGTCCAGGTCCGCCGGATCGGCGAGGATGCCCGCGTGCAGCGGCCCGTCACCGGGCAGGACCGCCGCCACTCGCACGTCGACCCGGGCGGTGGCGACGGCGAGCGTGACCGTGTCGCCGGCCCGCAGGCCCGCGTCCCGCGCGACCCAGCTGTTGACCGCGATCCGGCCGGGGCCACGATCGGTCAGGGCGCCCTGGGCCACGTCCAGGGCCTTGGTGCTCGGCAACGCAGCCAGGTCCAGGTCGCTGGTCGGATAACCGGCCTCGACGTCGCCGAGCTTGTCCGCGCCGCGCAGCAGCCGGGCGTCGTCGACTCTCCGGTACGGCACCACCCGGGCCAGCGCACCGCGCGCCGCCTCGGCCCGGGTCACCACGGCCGGCGGCAGGGTCCCACCGTTGGTCGTGACCTCGAAGTCGGTCGGAGCCGACAGCGCCATCTCGCGGTCGGCAAGGATCTGCAACGACGCGCCGCCGATGACCACCCCGGAGATCAGGGTCACGCCGAGGGCGACCACGACGGAGACCGCAGCGGCGCGGCGTGGGGCACCGCCGATCCCGCCGACCGACATCCGCCCGATCGGCCCGAGCTGGCGCAGCGGCCAACCCACCACGGCCAGCACCGGGCGCACCAGCAGCGGGCCGAGGGCCACCAGCGCGAAGAACGCCAACGTGCCGGACCCGATCAGCAGGAGCAGTGGCATCGACGCGTCGTAGTTCGACTGCTCCGGCTTCGGCAACCGGCTGATCGTCCCGACCGCCGCCAGGATCGCGCCGACGGCAAGGAGCAGCCCGAAGGCCAGACGCAGCACGCCGATGCCGCGGCGGCCGGCGGTGGTGCTCGCCGACCGTAGGGCCTCCAGCGGGGAGACCCGGGCGGCGGAGAGCGCCGGTGCCAGCACGGCCAGCACGGTGATCACGACAGCGCCGATCACGACCGTGACCGCCGCCGCCAGCGGCAGGCCCGGCGTGGAGACCTGGTGGCCGGCGGCGCGCAGGACCGGCGGCAGCGCGTACCCGAGGGTGAGTGCGGCGGCGACCCCGACGACGCCGGCGACCAGCCCGGTCAGCGCGCCCTCGGCGGTCAGGGCCCCCACCAGGGTGGCCCGACTCGCGCCGACCGCCCGCAGCAGCGCAAGCTGCCGCATCCGCTGGGCGAAGACGATGCGGAAGGTCGAGGTGACCACCAGCGCGGCGGCGGCGACCGCGATGGAGACGAACATGCCGACCAGGATGAAGAGTTTCCCGACCTGCTCGGCCACCGCGTTGGCCTCGGCGTCGCGTACCTCGACACCGGAGCGGATCGGCTGGGCGGCGACCACGGCGGTCACCCGTTGGCGGACCGCGTCGGCTTCGGTGCCGGGCGCGACCCGCACGTCCACTCGATCCACTGCCGTCAGTCGCGCCCAGCCGATCACGGCGCTCTCCGGGGCGTACGCGTCGTAGCCGGCGTCGGCGGTGGTTTCCACCATGGCGGTCACGGTGAGCGGAGCGGGCGCGCTGAGTTCGCCGCCGGTACCGCTGGTGGTGGTGCCGACCGACAGTCCGAGCCGCTCGGCGGTGCGCGGGGTGATCGCGATCTGGCCCGGGGCGTCGGGGTACCTGCCCTCGACGACCCGGACCGTGCTCAGCGGGCCGGCGCCCGGATCGGACTGCAGGTTGAGGTATCCCTCGCCGATGGAGACCCCGGTCGAGACCCGGGCGACCGCCTCGGCCACCCCGGGCACGGCCCGGATCTGCTGCACGTCCCGCACTGTGGGTGGCGGCACGTCGACGCTGCCGATCACCAGGTCGGTGACGGCCGGGGTGCCGCTGAGGTTGTCCCGCACGGTCCGTTCGGTGATCTGTTGCACCAGCACGGTGCCGAAGACGACGAACGACGCGACCAGGATCGCCAGGCCGGTCAGGATCAGCCGGCCGGGCCGCCGGGCGGCGGCGGTCGTCTGGGTACGCAGCACTGTCGCCCTCATCGGCGGGCCGCCAGGTCACGCAGGGCGTCGGTGACCGACACCTGGTTCGGCTTGTCAATCTCACCGGCCAGCCGCCCGTCGGCGAGCAGCACCACCCGGTCGGCGTACGCGGCGGCGATCGGGTCATGGGTGACCATGACGACAGTCTGGCCGAGGTCGCGTACCGAGTCGCGCAGGATGGTGAGCACCTCCGCGCCGGAGCGGGAGTCGAGGTTGCCGGTCGGTTCGTCGGCGAAGACCACCTCGGGGCGCGCCACGAGCGCCCGGGCAAGCGCGACCCGCTGCTGCTGACCGCCGGACAGCTCGCTGGGCCGGTGGTTCAGGCGGTCGCCGAGGCCCAGCATCCGCACCAGGTGCGCGAGGAGTTCGGCGTCGGGCTGCCGACCGGCGAGGTCCAGCGGCAGGGTGATGTTCTGCGCGGCGGTGAGCTGTGGCAGCAGGTTGAATGACTGGAAGACGAACCCGATCCGTTCCCGCCGTACCCGGGTCAGCGTCCGGTCCGACTGGCCGGTCAGCTCCGTGCCGCCGAGCAGGACGCGACCGGAGGTGGCCGTGTCGAGGCCGGCGAGGCAGTGCATCAGGGTCGACTTGCCGGATCCGGACGCGCCCATGATGGCGGTGAACTCGGCCCGGCCGAAGCCGACCGAGACCCCGTCCAGGGCACGGACGGCCGTGTCGCCGCTGCCGTACACCTTCACCAGGTCGACCGCGGCTACCGCGGCGTGGCTGGTCTCCGGCGGGGCGTGGGTTGTCATCGTTCCTCCAGTGGCTGCGTGGTGACCGGGAAAGCCTCGCCGCGACCGGCGGGCCGGCGCATCGGCCCGGGGCCGGGTATCGCCGGTGCCGGGTCTGCCTTTTGGCCGATCCGGCACCTCCGTCCGGCTGGCTACGCTGGGTCACCATGAGCACGCCGGATCTTCGACGATGGTGGGTACGCCTGGCCCAGACCGCCGGGCTGGTGGCCATGGGGCTGCTCGCCCTCTTCGACCTGCGGTACAGCTCGCCCACGGGCCTGGCCGCCCTGCTGCTCCTGCTGGTACGGGTGGGGCTGGCGGTGGCGACGGTCCCGCTCTGGCTGCCGGTGCACCGACCGGGCTCCCGCCGGCTGCCGTTGGCCGCGCTGATACTCGCCTCGGCGTCACTGGTCGTGACCGCGGCGATCGTGATCATTCCCGACGGCCGCTACGGGCTCGGTGGCGGCAGCTGGGGGCTCGCCGAGTCGGCCGGGCTGATCGGGGTGGTGTTCGTGGTGACGCGCTGGGGCGCGCCTCGACTCGCCCCAGCGGCGGCGGTGGTCGCCGGGCTCGCCGTCGCCGCGCTGCCGCTGCGTTCCGGCGCCGACAGCCTCCTGGTGATCTTCGGCCTGCTTCAGGTGATCGCCGCTGCCGGCGCCGCCGGGGTGGGGCTCTACCTGCGCGTCGTGGCCGCCGGACGGGAGCGGGCCATCGCCCTGGTGCGGGCCGAGCAGCGTGCGGAGTTCGCCCGGGACCTGCACGACTTCATCGCCCACCACGTCACCGGCATCGTGGTGCAGGCACAGGGCGCCCGGTTCGTCGCCGAGCAGGACCCGCAGCGGGTGATCGTCGCCCTGGAGCAGATCGAGCGGGCCGGCGCGGAGACGATGGCCTCGATGCGGCGGATGGTCGGCATCCTGCGCAACCCGGAGGCCCCGCCGGACGCGCCGCTGGCGCCACTGGCCGGGGTGACCGAGCTGGAACCGCTGCTGACCGGGTTCAACGGCGCGGCGAACGCGCCGGCCCGACTGCACGTCGACGGCGACCTGGACGGACTGCCGGTGGAGGTCTCGACGTCGGCGTACCGGGTGGTGATGGAGGGGCTGACCAACACCCGCCAGCACGCGCCGGACGCGCGGTCCGTGGCCGTGGCCGTGCGGCGTACCCCGGACTGGTTGCTGGTCCGGGTCGCCGACGACGGCGCGTCGCCGCGAACCGCGCCGGCCCGGGGGCACGGCTTCGGCCTGATCGGCCTCACCGAGCGGGTACGCGCCCTCGGCGGCACGATCACCGCCGGGCCTGGCGTCGCCGGTGGCTGGGTGCTCGACGCGGCGTTCCCGCTCCACGTGGCGGTGGCCCGGTGATCCGGGTGCTGATCGCCGATGACCAGGCCATGGTCCGGACCGGCTTCGGCATGATCATTGGCGCCCAGTCGGACCTGGAGGTGGTCGGCGAGGCCGCAGACGGTGTCCAGGCCGTCGAGCTGGCCCGACGACTGCGTCCGGACGTGGTGCTGCTGGACATCCGGATGCCCCGCCTCGACGGTCTGGAGGCACTGCGGCTGCTCGCGGGGCCGGGCGTCGCCGACCCGATCCGGGTGGTCGTCGTGACGACCTTCGACCTCGACGAGTACGTGCACACGGCGCTGTCCAACGGCGCGTGCGGCTTCCTGCTCAAGGACTCCGGCCCGGCCCTGCTGGTGGAGGCCGTCCGCGCGGCCGTGTCCGGAGACGCGCTGATCAGCCCCTCGATCACGGTACGGCTGTTGGAGCACCTCAGCTCGCCGGCCCCGGCGCGCGACGACGGCGGCCTGTCGCCACGGGAACTCGACGTCGTGAAGCTCGTCGCCCGGGGCCTGACCAACGCCGAGATCGCCACCCAGCTCTTCATCGCCGTGGGCACGGTCAAGACCCACCTGGCGAGCGTGCAGATGAAGCTCACTGCCCGCAACCGGGTCGAGATCGCCGCCTGGGCCTGGGAACGCCGCCTCGTCGGCTGACGGGACAACGCCCTGACCACCGCCGACCTATCATCGTCATCAGTCGATGACTGGTCCGCTGCGGTCACTCGAAGGCGAGGCGATCAACCATGCGCGATCATCCGAGGCGCGGCGCCCGGTCCAGGGCCGCCGCACTGACCGCCTGCACGCTCACGGCAGTCCTGGTGGCGACGGGCGCGACCCCGGCGTACGCGGCCGCTGACGACACCGAGCCCCCCACCGCCCCCGGCCCGATCACTGTCGCCGCCATCGACACCACCTGGGTCGAGCTGACCTGGGCTGCCTCGACCGACAACGTGGGGGTGGTCCGTTACCCGGTTTCCGCGCAGTTCGAGGACAACGGTCTGACCTGGTCGACCGACACCAACAGTATTCGGATCACCGGCCTGCGGCCGTCGCGCACGTACACCTTCTTCGTGTCGGCGCTGGACGCGGCCGGCAACGGCTCAGCGTCGAACCCGAGCCTGCGGTTGACGATGCCACCGGGGGACGACCAACCGCCGGGCGCGCCGGGTCAACCGGTGGCGTTCGACGTCACCGCCACGGCGGTCCGGCTGCGCTGGGCGCACTCGGTGGAGAACGCGGCGCTCGAACGGTACGAGGTGTTCCGGGTGGACGCCGGCGGCGCTCTCACGCTGGTCCGCGACGTTTCCCAGTACCCGCCGGTCAACAGTGCCACGATCAACGGGTTGGCGCCGAACACCACGTACACCTTCGTGGTGCGGGCCCGCGACGAGGTCGGACTGCTGTCCGCGCTGTCCGCACCAGTCACCGTCACCACCCTGCCGCCGCCGCCGAGCTGCGCGGTCCGGTCGATCGTGGGGCAGTGGCCCGACGCGTTCGTGGCGCGGCTGGCGGTCACGAACACCGGCCCGACGGCGATCGACGGGTGGACGATGAGGTGGCGGTTCTACGCCGGCCAGCAGCTGCGCAGCCTGTGGGGCGCGGAGGTGGTCGACCGCGACAGCAGCTACCTGCGGGTGCGCAACGTGCGCCACGACAAGCTGATCCCGCCCGGCGGCACCGTGTCGGTGGGGCTGGTCGCCACCGGCACGCAACTACCGGAGGAAATCACGCTGAACGGCGGCCTGTGCACGGTGGCAGACGAGTAACGCTCGGCGCCGGGGTCTGGCGTGCGCCGCGACATCTTGCGACGCTAGCGCCTGTGTATGACTACGACCTGTTGGTGCTGGGCTCCGGGCCCAGCGGTCAGAAGGCCGCGATCGCCGCCGCCAAACTCGGCAGGCGGGTCGCCATCGTGGACCGCCGCGACATGATCGGTGGGGTGTGCATCAACACCGGCACCGTGCCCTCCAAGACCCTGCGCGAGGCCGTGCTCTACCTGACCGGCCTGAGCCAGCGCGACCTGTACGGCAGCAGCTACCGGGTCAAGGAGGACATCACCGTCAGCGACCTGGCGGCCCGGACCCAGCACGTCATCACCCGGCAGACCGACGTCATCCGCAACCAACTGTCCCGCAACCGCGTCACGATGATCACCGGCACCGGGCGTTTCGCCGACGCGCACTCGATCTGGGTCGACGGCGGCTCCGGCCGCGAGTCCAAGGTGACCTTCGACAAGAGCGTCATCGCCGCGGGCACCCGCCCGGCCCGCCCGGACAGCGTCGACTTCGACGACCGGACGATCGTGGACTCCGACGGCGTCATCAACCTCCAGGCCGTACCCCGCAGCATGGTCGTGGTCGGCGCCGGCGTTATCGGCATGGAGTACGCCTCGATGTTCGCCGCGCTCGGCACCAAGGTGACGGTGGTGGAACGCCGCGACCGGATGCTGGATTTCTGCGACGACGAGATCATCGAGTCACTCAAGTACCACCTGCGCGACCTGTCCGTGGCGTTCCGCTTCGGCGAGGAGGTCGCCGCCGTGGAGAAGCACCAGACGGCGGCGCTGTGCATCCTCAAGAGCGGCAAGAAGATCGTCGCCGACACGGTGATGTACTCGGCCGGCCGGCAGGGCCAGACCGACGACCTGGCGCTGGAGGCGGCCGGGTTGGAGGCGGACCGACGCGGCCGGATCACCGTCGACGCCAACTACCGCACCGCGGTGGAGAACATCTACGCCGTCGGCGACGTGATCGGCTTTCCCGCGCTCGCGTCCACCTCGATGGAGCAGGGTCGGCTGGCCGCGCAGCACGCCTGCGGCGAGCCGATCCGGGAGATGCACGGCCTGCAACCGATCGGCATCTACACGATTCCGGAGATCAGCTTCGTCGGGCAGACCGAGGCGCAGCTCACCGAAAGCTCGACACCGTTCGAGGTGGGCATCGCCCGCTACCGGGAGTTGGCGCGGGGTCAGATCGTGGGCGACTCGTACGGCATGCTGAAGCTGCTCGTCTCCCCCGACGACGGTCGACTGCTCGGGGTGCACGTGTTCGGCACCGCCGCCACCGAGATCGTCCACATCGGTCAGGCGGTGATGGGCTGCGGGGGCACGATCAACTATCTCGTCGACGCGGTGTTCAACTACCCGACGCTGGCCGAGGCGTACAAGGTCGCCGCCCTGGACGCGTCCAACAAGATCCGCAACATCACCCGCATCGACGGCTAGCCTCCTTGTTGATCAAGAGGTTTCCGTCATCCGGTCTGGCGTGTCCTGACGGAAACCTCTTGATCAACGAGGCAGGAGAGGGTGGGGCCGGTGCGGGGCCCTGCCCCCCGCACCGGCCGGTGGGTGCGTCAGCCTGCGGAGCAGGTGGGGCTCAGGCTGCCGGCGGTGCCGTTGGCCTGGAACCCGAACTCGGTGGACTGCCCGGCGCCGACCTGACCGTTGTAGGCGACGTTGGTCCAGTTCGTCGTGCCGGTGTTACCACTGCGGTTGGCGCTCCAGGCGTTGGTGACCGTGGCACCGGACGGCAGTCCGATCGACACCGTCCACCCGTTGAGCGCCGACGAGCCCGCGGTCACCCGCACGTTCGCCACGAAGCCACCGTTCCACTGGTTCACCGACACCGTGGCGGTGCAGCCACCCGTGCCCGGCGGCGGCGTGGTGGGCGGGTCGGTCGGCGGGTCGGTGGGCGGGTCGGTCGGCGGGTCCGTGGGCGTGGTGCCGTTGTTCAGCGCGGCGAGAACAGCGTCGTACGCAGGCTTCTTCGAGCCGTTGCTGTTGAACAGCAGCGGGGTCTGCGAAGCGCGCCACGAGTCACTGTCGCGGATGCCCCACACCGTGATGCCGTTGCAGCGGGCAACGGCCAGGCAGTCCTCGACGACGCTGCGGTACGTGTTCGCCGAAGCGCCCTGGATGTCCAGCTCGGTGATCTGCACGTCCACACCGAGCGCCGCGAAGCTCGACAGGGTGGTGCGGTAGTTGCTCACGTACGGTGAGTCGTTGTTGAAGTGCGACTGGAACCCGACGCAGTCGATCGGCACGCCACGGGCCTTGAAGTCGCGCACCATGTTGTAGACGCCCTGGGTCTTGGCGTGCGTCCAGTTGTCGGTGTTGTAGTCGTTGTAGCAGAGCTTCGCGCCCGGGTCCGCGGCACGCGCCGCCCGGAACGCCGCCTCGATCCAGTCGTTGCCGGTGCGCTGGAGGTTGGAGTCGCGACGGCCTCCGGAGCTGCCGTCGGCGAACGCCTCGTTCACCACGTCCCACGCCACGACCTTGCCACGGAAGTAGGTGGCCACCTGCGTGACGTGGTTGAGCATCGCCTGCCGCAGCGCGCTGCCGCTCATGCTCTCCATCCAGCCGGGCTGCTGCGAATGCCACGCCAGGGTGTGACCCCGCACGCTCATCCCGCGGCTGCGGGCGTGGTTGACGATCTGGTCCGCCGCCCCGTAGCTGAACTGGTTCTGCTGCGGCTCGGTGGCGTTCATCTTCATTTCGTTCTCGGCGGTCACCATGTTGAACTCACGGTTCAAAATCGTGGTGTACGCGCTGTCGGAGAGCTTGAAGCCGGCCACCGCCGTACCGAAGTAGCGACCCTTCTCGGCGGCGGACGCGCCGAGCGTCGTCCCGGCGGAGGCGGGCGCCGTCGCGAACAGCGCCATGCCGGCGGCGAGGGCACCCGCGCCGGCCAGCGCGACGGCGGCTCTGGATGCCGCCTTCCATCTCGGACTTCTCATCGTGTGACTCCTTTGAGGGTGGTGGGGTGGGAAGGGGAGATCAGGACACCGAACAGGCGGCACCGTTGAGCGCGAACGAGGTGGGCTTGCCGGTGCCGCCCTCGTGCGTGGCCTGGAAGCCGATCTCGACCGACGCGTTCGGGGCGATGGTGTTGTTGTAGGAGACATTGCGGGCGGTCACCGCGCCGCTCACCGGGGCGTACTGGGCGTTCCAGCCGCTGGTGATGCGCTGTCCGCTGGGCAGCGTGAAGGTCAGCGCCCAGCCGTTCACGGCGGTGGCACCGGTGTTGGTGATGACCACGCTCGCGGTGAAGCCGCTGTTCCAGGCGTTGACCGTGTAGCCGACCCGGCAGGCGCCCTCGGTCGGCGGCGGCGTGGTCGGGGGCGGAGTCGTCGGCGGCGGAGTCGTCGGGGGCGGAGTCGTCGGGGGCGGAGTCGTCGGCGGCGGGGTGGTCGGGGGCGGGGTCGTCGGCGGCGCGGTGCCGTCCAGCCCGAAGAAGCGGATCACCTGCGCGGCGTCGACCGGCAGGTTGTGCGTGACACCCTGCATGCTGATCGCCTCGACCGGCGCCATCGGGCCGCTGCTGCCGTACCGGGTGCGGGTGTGGCCGGACTGCGGGGAGTCGGTGTACGTCGGGGTCTGGCTCAACCCGTGCACATTGGTCCACTGCTTGACCTGCTCGCCGAAGTTCGGATAGCGCAGCGTCTCGTCGTTGGTGCCGTGCCAGATCTGCATCCGGGGTCGCTGGCCGGTGTAGCCGGGGTACGCCTCCCGGACCAGGTCACCCCACTGCTGCGCGGTCCGGATGAGTTGCCCGTTGGCGCACTGGCTGTTCCATTCCGAGGTGCCGCCGGTGGCGAAGCAGGCGAACGGCACCCCGGCGAACGAGGCGCCCGCCGCGAACACGTCCGGGTAGACGCCCAGCATGACGTTGGTCATCATCGCGCCGGACGAGGTGCCGGTGGCGAAGATCCGCGCGGGGTCGGCGGAGTAGCGCTGCTTCACGTAGTCGACCATCGACATGAGCCCGACCGGGTCGCTGCCGCCGCCACGGCGCAACGCCTGCGGTGAGTAGACGTCCCAGCACTTGCTGCTGCGGGTTGCCGACGGGTAGATCACGATGAACCCGTAGCGGTCCGCGAGGGAGGCGTACTGGGTGCCCGAGTGGAACGCGGGGCCCGTCCCGGTGCAGTAGTGCATGGCCAGGAGGATCGCCGGTCGGGTGGCTACCCGGTCCGGGACGTACAGGTGCATCTGCAGGTTGGTGGGGTTGGTGCCGAAGTTGGTCACCTGCGTGAGCGTCGCCGCCGACGCGGGAGCGGCGAACGTCAATGCGGCGGCGGCCAGTGTCACGGCCGCCATGACGACGCCAAGCATTCTCGTCTTCAGTGTCATCGTCGCGATCCTTTGCGGAAAAAGGCGCGTGGAAGGGGACTTAAGTCGAGGACTGCCCTTCGCCCGACCTTGACCGCGGCTCGCGTGACCATGTCAGCTTCAATCGAGCCCACTCGATTGTCAAGACTTCCGGAAACCTTTCGCCGCAACGGTTCTGGCGGCCACCTGCGCGACAATGGGCATCGACGGGCTTCTTCAGAGCCGGTGGGTGGCGATGAATTATCGGCAGGTTTTCGGAACCTGCCAGGCTGCCGCTGGGCACACGGCACAACGGCGACCCGACCGGATGACCCGGCCGCCCGCACCGCCGCTCAGTAGATGTCGCGCCCTCGCTCGTCCGGCACCCCGGACTTGCGGTAGAAGTACGTGTTGATCTGGTCGCGCCACTCGGTGGCGCAGCGCACCTGCTCGTCGAGGCGTTCGGCGACCCGCTCGTACACGCTCGGGTCGATCATCCCGGTCAGCGTCTGCCACCTGCGTCGCATCGCCGTCACCTCCTCGACCCCGGCAAAGTGGGTGTCGTAGATGTGCTGGATGACCGTCGAGCCACTGTGCAGCACGTGCCCGTACGGCACGTGGTGGAAGAAGAGCAGCAGCTCGTCGGGGCAGGTCTCGGGTGACTCGTACACCTGCGCCCAGTACGGCGGGTACTGGCCGGCGAAGCCGGTGCCGGACGCTCGGCTGCGGTCCACGCCGACGCCGTCGCGGTCGGCGAAGTGGTAGGTGCCCCACCGGGTGTACTCGTACCCGTCGACGCCGGGACCGTAGTGGTCGCCGGGGTTGACCATGAAACCGACACCCAGCGGGGCGGTGTAGCGCTCGTACGTGCGCCACGAGTCGTCCATGATCTCGTGCAGGACCCGCCGCACCAGCTCCGCGTCGGCGGTCGCCGACGGCGGAAAGGTCAACGTGATCCACTCGTCGAGGATCGCCGTCGGGTCCCGCCGAGGGTCCCAGGCCAGCCGGCCGAACGCGTACAGATTGGCCTGCGCCAACGGGTGCCCGGTCCAGAAGATGTCGTCGCCGACGTTGGCGACGGCGACCATCCCGCCGCCCGCCGCCGACTCCCCCGTGACCACGTCGGCGATCGTCCGCCCGTCCGGCCCCCAGGGAGCGAAGCCGAGCACCTCACTCCACCACGGGCCGAGGTGGCAGACGTGCCGCTGTTGGCCCGTGTACTCCTGGGTGACCTGCAACTCCACCGCCAGCCGGGTCGCCGGCATCGCGGCGAACACCGGTGACACCGGCTCGCGCGGCTGGAAGTCCACCGGGCCGAACTTCACCTGGACGACCACGTTGGTGCGGAACCGCCCGTCGAGCGGGGCGAAGTGGTCGTACGCGGCCCGAGCCCGGTCGGTGGACCGGTCCCGCCAGTCCTGGTGGTGGTTGTAGACGAACGCCCGCCAGTGCACCACTCCCCCGTGCGGGGCGAGGGCCTCGGCCAGCAGGTTCGCCCCGTCGGCGTGGTCACGGCCGTACGTGAACGGGCCGGGTTGCCCCTCCGAGTCTGCCTTCACCAGGTAGCCGCCGAAGTCCGGGATCCGGTCGTACAGGCGTCTGGTGGTGCCGGCCCACCAGACGCGTACGTTCTCGTCCAGGGGGTCGGCGGTCGGCAGGCCACCGAGGAGCACCGGCGCGGCGAAGCTGACCGACAGGTGCACCCGGATGCCGTACGGGCGCAGCGCGTCCGCGATCTCGGCCACGTCACCGAGCCGCTCGGTGAGCAGCAGCGCCTCGGTACGGGCCACATTGACGTTGTTCACCGATATCGCATTGATCCCACAGGAGGCCAGTAGCCGCCCGTACTCCCGCACCCGGGCCAGGTCGCCGCGCGGACGGCCGTCCTGCCAGAAGATCGAGCCGCCCGCGTACCCCCGTTCGACCTGGCCCATCACCGGGTGCACTGCCACGTTGTCCCAGTGGTTCAGCATTCGTCGGCGCAGCGCCGGCCGGTGCCGCTCCGGGGGTCGGGCCGGGTCGAAGGCCGCCGCGCAGAGCCGGACCACCTGGAAGAGCCCGTACAGCAGGCCGGCGGGTGCGTCGGCCAGCACCGCCGTCACGTCGCCGGCCCGCGCCAACACGAAACCCTCGTCGCCGAGCGTCCCGCCGTCGCCCAGCTCGACCAGCGCCGCCTCGCCGGCGGCGCGGGCCGCCTCCACCGCCGGATTGGGCAGCTCGGCGGCATCGCGCAGGGCGAGCACCAGGTCGACGTCGACGTCCCAGGACGGGGAGTGCCACACCCGTCCGCCGTAACGGGCGCAGGCGCGCGAGACCTCGTTGAGGACGGTGTCGACGAGCAGCCCCTCGCCGTGCAGGAGGATGCGACGCGCGCCGAGCGACCGGAACGCCTCCGGCGGCAGCCAGGCCGGGTGGACGCGCGGTTCGTCACCGTCCATCGACTCCTCGACGAACATCAGCTGCTCCAACTCCACCGACTCTTCGGCGTTCACCGGTCCTCCTCCAGCACGACAACCCCGTACGCCGGCAGCCGCAGGGCGCCGCCGGCCGCCGTACGGTCGCCGGTGAGCAGGTCGACGCCGCCGGTCCGGGCGGTCACCTCGACCGGCTCGGCGCGGTGGTTCAGCAGAAACAGCAGCCGCGACCCGTCCGCCGCGACCCGCACGGCGGATTCCAGGTCCGGCACGTCCGGGTAGGGCCCGAGCAGGTAGTGCCGGGCGAGCACCCGCCGAACGACCCAGGACACCCCGGACTGGTCCAGCCCGGTGGCCACGTACCATCCGTCGCCGGCGCCGAAGGAGTTACGGGTCACCGCGGGGGTGCCCGCGTAGAAGTCGGCCTGGTACGTGCCGACGACCTGCGCGCCCTGCGGAATCACCAGCTCGAACAGCAGGCTCGCGTCGACGTCGACCTGATCCGCGCCGTCGCCGAGGCGGACCGTGTTGACCACCTCCGGGCCGCGGGCGTCCCACTCGTCGACCCGGACGCCCATGAGCTGACCGAGCGGGCCCGGCACGTCCATCAGGAACGCCTGGTCGTTCTCGTCCACCCGGCCGGACAGGTAGGTGGTCAACACCGACCCGCCGCGCGTCGCCACCGCCTCCAGCCGCTGCGGCAGGTCACCCTTGAGCAGGTGCAGGGCCGGGGCCACGACCACGTCGTAGCCGGACAGGTCGGCGGTCACCGCGACGACGTCCAGGTCCACACCGGCGTCCCAGAGGGCCCGGTGGTACGCGAGCACGACCTGCTGGTAGCGGACCAGCCGGGACGGGCCGTCGGACAGCTCCAACGCCCACCAGCTGTCCCAGTCGAACAGCAGCGCCACCCGGGCCGGGGTCCGCGCGCCCAGTGACGCCGGGCCGAGCCGTTCCAGTTCGGCGCCCAGCTCGGCGACCTCCCGGAACACGCGGGTGTCGGAGCGACCGGCGTGGCCGATGACGGCACCGTGGTACTTCTCGCTGGCCCCACGGGAGGCACGCAGCTGGAAGAAGAGGACCGCGTCAGCGCCGTGCGCCACGGCCTGCCAGCTCCACAGCCGCATCAGACCGGGGCGCTTCAACGGGTTGACGTCGCGGCACGCGGTGAAGCTCGGGGTCTGTTCCATCAGCCAGAACGGCTGGCCGTCCTTGAGCCCGCGCATCAGGTCGTGGGTCAGCGCCATCCTGGCCGCCGACGCGTCGTCGGGCGGGTAGTTGTCCCAGGAGACGAAGTCCAGATGAGGTGCCCAGCGGTGGTAGTCGATCGGGCGGTACATGCCCATGAAGTTCGTGGTCACCGGCAGTGCCGGGCTGGACTCCCGGATGGCCGCCTTCTCGTCGCGGAAGTTCGTCAGCTTCGCGTCGGAGGTGAACCGCAGGTAGTCCAGTGTGATGCCCGGGAACGCGGTGTGGTCCGGGCCGCGCCAGTGCTCGGTCAGCGCCGAGGGCGGCTCGATCTCGTCCCAGTCGGTGAAGGTGTGCGACCAGAAGGTGGTGTACCAGGCCCCGTTCAGCTCGTCGAGGGTGCCGTAGCGGAGACGCAGCCAGTTCCGGAAGCCGGCCGCGCACAGGGCGCAGTAACAGGCGCCGCCGTACTCGTTGCCGACGTGCCAGGCGAGCACCGCCGGGGTGTCAGCGTAGCGACGGGCGACCCGGCGGGCCAGCTCCGTCGAGAGCCGGCGGAAGATCGGCGAGTTGGGGCAGGAGTTGTGTCGCTGGCCGAAGCGGTGCTTGCGGCCCTCGAAGTCGGTCCGGGTCACCTCGGGGTACGCCTTCGCCAACCATGGTGGGTGGGCTCCGGTGCCGGTGGCCAGGCAGATCCCGCGTCCCTCGGCACTGGCCCGCTCGACGATCCTGTCCAGCAACGCGAAGTCGTAGGTGCCCTCGGCGGGTTGGGTGAGCGCCCAGTCGAACACCCCGAGGGTGACGAGGTCGATCCGTGCCGTGTCGAAGAGACGGTAGTCCTGCTTCCACACGTCCTCGGGCCACTGTTCCGGGTTGTAGTCGCCCCCGAAGGGCACCTTGGCGCTGAGGGGCAGGCTCATCTGGTGAAATCCTCCCGGATCAGGTGGATCATCGGGTCGCCGACGCGCAGGTACGCCAGCACCGCGATCGACGCCAGCAGCATCAGCACCGCTTCGGAGAAGACCGCGGTGATCCCGGCCGCAGCGGCCAGCAGCAGGGCGTTGCCGACGGGAACACCGGGGGTACGCACGAGGAAGTGCACGGCCAGCCGGAGCACGTCGCGGGTGCGGAAGTCGAACAGCGAGGTGATCACCAGGGCGTTGGCCGCGCCAAGCGTCACGCCCACTCCGATCAGCACCAGCGGCACCGCCCACCAGCTCGACAGGCCGGCAGCGTCGCGGTAGGCGAGGTTCACGGCGAGCACTGTCAACCACAGCAGCGTCGGCACCCAGACGCGCAGCACGCCGAGCACGTTGGCCCGGTAGCCGTGCCAGAACAGGGTGGCCGGGCGCAGGTCGGTCAGGTCGGTTCGCTGGTGGCGCAGGGCGTACAGGGCGGCGGAGATCGCCGGGCCGACCGGTACCAGCAGGAGCGCGGCCAGCGGCAGGTTGCTCGGATCGCGGCCCAGCACCAGCAGCGGAAGCAGGGCGGGCAACGTGGTGAGCAGCAGGAGCAGCTCGACCACGAGCAGGATGTAGACGCGCGAGGTGATCCGCGACAGTGGCCCGTCGCCGAGCTGTCGCCGGGTCTGAGTCGCGCCACTCACGCTCGCTCCCTCCGGTCGACTCAGCTGATCCGTGGTCACCGGGGGTCCGGCCGGGCCGCGCCAGGGGCGACCCGACCGGACTCCCGCCGATCAGCCGTTGTTCTTCTGGAACCGCTCGTACGCCTTGTTGACCAGGTCGATGTACTGGTCGGAGTTCTTGGCCTTCAGCTCGGCCACGTACGCGTCCCACTCACTGAGCGGACGCTGACCGAGGGCGAACTTCAGCGTGTTCTGGGTGACGAAGTCCTTCAGTGGCGTCTCCCAGAGCGACACCTGCTCGCGCTCCTCGTCGCTCAACGGGGCCGGCGGGGGCACCACCCTCGGCTTGCGGGCGTCCATCACCTTCTGGAACTCCAGCTCCTCCGGCGAGAAGAACCCACGAACCAGGTCGGGAGTGCCGCCGTAGGCGAAGACGCCGTTGTGGAAGCCGAAGTCCTTCTGCAGGTGCTTGGGCGCCTTCGGGTTGAGCCCGAGGAAGTCGACCCCGGGGTTGAGCGTGCGCTTGCCGGACGCGTCCTTGGTGAAGGTCGTGCCCTCGACGCCCCAGCGGGCAAACTCCAGGCCTGCGTCCGAATACCACAACCAGTCGATGAACTGCATCATGGCCACGAAGTTCTTGCTCTCCCGAGCCTTCGTGGAGATCATGATGCCGTTCTCCAACCGGGGGAACGGGTTGATCTCGCCAGCCGGGCCGATCGGCAGCGGGATCTTGGCCATCTTGGCGTTCGGCAGGGTCTTGGCCAGATCGGGGCGGTGGTTGTTGACCAGGGTCTGCGCGTTGCCGGTGACCACGAAGGACTTGCCGTTGGCGAGCTTCTGGCGGGCCTGGTCGTCGGTCTGGGTGAAGCTTTCCGGGTCGAGCAGGCCCTCGGCGACGAGCTTGTGCAGGTAGGTGACCATCTGCTTGTACTGCTCGGACGCGCCGGTGTAGCTGAACTTCTTCGCCGCCGGGTCCCAGGTCGCGTGCTGGTAGTCCCAGCCCGCCTGGGTGCCGTGGGCCGAGCCGAGGATGTTCAGCAACGCGCCGGTCGGGTTGGGCTTGCTGAAGAGGTCGGAGTACGGGTAGACGTTCGGGTACTTGGCCTTCATCGCCTTGAGCACCGTGTACAGCTCGTCCCAGGTCTTCGGGACCGCCAGGTTGAGCTCCTGCATGATGTCGGTGCGCACCAGCACCGTGTAGTCCTGCGTGGGCTTCTCGTGCAGGCCGGGCAGCAGGTAGAACTTACCGTCGGACTGCCGCAGGTTGTCGATCTCCGGCTGGAGGTTCCACTTGGTGATCTTGTCCTTGAGGTTGGGCATCAGGTCCAGGTAGTCGCTCACCGGGAGGATCGCCCCGGAGGACACGAAGGCGTTCTCCTGCGGGTGGTACGTCTTCGGGATGATCAGCGGGGCATCGCCGGCGCCGATCAGCAGGCTGCGCTTCTGCTCGTAGTCGCTCAGCGGCACGGCCACCGGATCGATCGTGACATTGGTCCGCTTGGTGAGCTCCGACCAGAACAGCCAGTCTTCCTTGAGCGGGTAGAACGTGTGGTTGTTGTAGAGGGTGGAGAACGAGAGAGCCTCGGTGGCCTTGAACTGGTCGCCGATGCCGTAGTTGGCCATCGCGCCGACCCGGTTCTCGGAGAGGTCGGTCGACTCACCGGGGTCCTCGGAACAGGCGGTGGTGAGGGAGAGCGCTAGCAGACCCGCTGTGGCTACCGCCACGCGGCGCCACGTCTTGTGGAGCATGGCTCGTCCTTTCAATGGTGGGGGTCGGAGGTGCCGCGCGCTCGCCGTCATCCCTTGACCGCGCCGAGCATCACGCCGCGGACGAAGTACCGCTGGACGAAGGGGTAGACCGCCAGGATCGGCAGGGTGGTGAGCACGATCGTCACGGCCTGGAGTGTGGCCGCGGCCTGCACGACGTCGGCCTCGGCCGCGCCTGACTGCTGTGCGTCGGTGGCACCCGCGATCAGGTTGCGCAGGTAGACGGTGACCGGCAGCAGGTCCTGCCGGTCGATGTAGAGGAACGCGGTGAACCACGAGTTCCAGAAGGAGACCGCGTAGAAGAGCACCATCGTCGCGATGATCGCCTTCGACAGCGGCAGCACGATCCGCAGCAGGATGCCGTACGTGTTCAGCCCGTCGACGGCCGCGGCCTCCTCCAGCTCGCTCGGCAGGCTCTCGAAGAACGCCTTCATCACCAGCAGGTTGAACACGCTGATGGCGTTGGGGACCACCACGGCCCAGATGGTGTTCTTCATCCCCAGACTGGTGACCAGCACGTAGTTGGGGATCAGACCACCGGAGAAGAACATGGTGAACAGCGCGACCCCGATGAGCACTCCGCGCCCCTTGAGCTGCGGCTTCGACAGCACGTACGCGTAACAGGTGGTCAGCACGATCGAGATGAGCGTCGCGACCACCGTGTACACCACAGTGTTGCGGTAGTTCGTCCAGAACATCGAGTCGGACATCACCAGCTTGTACGCGGTCAGGTCGAACCCGCGCGGGAAGAAGGTGACCTTGCCGGCGATGATGTACGCCTCTTCGCTGAGCGAGCGGGCCACGATGTTGAGGAACGGGTACAGCGTCACGACCACGACGCCGAGCAGGACGACAGTGTTGACGACGCGGAAGATCCGGTAACCCCGGCTGTCGTCCGGCCCGCGCGTCTTCGGAGCGTCGATCTTCGTACCGAAGGTCACCACAGGCTCGTCCCGACAGTGCGACGGGAGATGACGTTCGCCGACAGGACGAGGATCAGCCCGATCACCGCCTCGAAGAGGCCGATGGCCGCCGCGTAGCTGAAGTTGCTCGACTGGAAGCCCATCCGGAAGAGGTAGGTGGAGACCACGTCGGCGGTCGGGTACGTCAACGGGTTGTAGAGCAGCAGGATCTTCTCGAACCCGACGGCCAGGAAGCTGCCGATGTTGAGGATCAGCAAGGTCATCATCGTCGGGCGGATGCCGGGCAACGTGATGTGCCAGGTTTGGCGCAGCCGGCCGGAGCCGTCGATCCGGGCGGCCTCGTACAGGTCCTCGTCGATGGTGGTGAGGGCGGCGAGGTAGAGGATCGTGCCCCAGCCGACCGTCTGCCAGACCTCGGACGAGACGTAGATGGTGCGGAACCACTCCGGTCTCTGCAGGAATGCCACCGGGTCGCCGCCGAACAGGCTGACGAGTTGGTTGGCCGTGCCCTCGATCGAGGTCAGCTGCATGACCATCGCCGCCACGATCACGATCGACAGGAAGTGTGGCAGGTAGGAGACGGACTGGACGAAGCGCTTGAAGCGGCGGGCCCGGACCTCGTTGAGCAGCAGTGCCAGCACGATGGGCAGCGGGAAGCAGAACAGCAGGGTCAGCGCCCCGAGCACCAGAGTGTTGGTGAACACCTCCCAGAACGTCGGGTCGCTGAGGAACATCCGGAAGTAGCGCAGCCCGACCCAGTACTCACCGAAGATGCTGCCGCCCGGCTTGAACCGACGGAACGCGATGATGTTGCCGATCATCGGCAGATACCGGAACACCAGGAAGAACAGCAGCGGCAGAATGGCGAGGGAGTAGAGCTGCCAGTCCCGGCGCAGTGCCTGCCGCCAACTGCGACGGCGTCGTGGCGAGCGCGGGGCAGGGCTCTGCGCCCGCTGCGGAGGACTCGGCGGCGCCGGCGGCGGTGGCCGCAGGGTGGATGTCATCCGTGGCCTCCTATGCCGACTGCGCAACGGCCACGAGGGGCTCGATCCACACCGAGGTGAGCAGTTCCCGCTCGAAACCGACCTGGCGTTCGGTGCCGACCAGTCGCAGCGGCAGGGCCGCCGCCACCTCGCCGCTGGATAGGCCGAACCGCAGCTCGACGTCGCCGGGCTCGACGATCCGTCTGCCGGTCAGCCCGGTGAACGACGCCACGTCGGCAGGTACGCCGAACGTCACGTGCGCCACCTCGCCGGCCGCCAGCGGCAGCCGGGTGTAACCGATCAGCCGGACCACCGGACGGGTGGTCTGCGCGACCGGGTCGTGCAGGTAGAGCTGCACGACCTCGGTGCCGGCCCGCTCACCGGTGTTGGCGACGGTGATCCGCACCCGTACCTCGCCGTCGACCGGCCAGGCAGTCGGATCTTCACGCGGTTCGACCACTGTGGCGTCGGACCAATCGAAGGTGGTGTAGCTCAGCCCGTGGCCGAACGGGTACGCCGGGGTCGGGTCGATCGAGGAGACCTTGTTGCGCCGGCCGAGCGGTGGCGCGAGGTAGGTGCTCGGCAGCCCGCCGGCGTCGCGGGGCACGCTGACCGGCAACCGTCCGGAGGGGTTGACCGCGCCGGTGAGCACCTCGGCGAGTGCCTGCCCACCGAGCTGGCCGAGAAAGAACGCCTGCACCACGGCCGCCGCGTCGTCGAACTCCGGGCCGAGCGCGTACGGGCGGCCGGTCATCAGGACCAGGACGACAGGGGTGCCGGTGGCGAGGACGGCGCGGACGAGGTCGCTCTGCACGCCGGGTAGTCGCAGGTCGACGGCGTCGCAGCCCTCACCGGAGGTGCCCCGGCCGAACATTCCCGCCCGGTCGCCGACGGCCAGCACGCACACGTCGGCGGCGGCGGCAGCAGCGACCGCGGCCGGGATGCCCGAGGTGTCGTCACCGGTGACGGTGCACCCCGGCTCGTGGGTGAGCATCGGGACGCGCCGGGCCAACTCGTCGCGCAGTGTGGGGATGGCCAGGCCGAGCCCGAAGTCGCTGTGGTTGACGCCCACGTGGTTGGGGAACGAATAGCAGCCGAGCATGCCCATCGGGTCGTCGGCGACCGGGCCGACCAGGGCGACCCGGCTTGCCACGGCCAGCGGGAGGACGCCGGTGTTGCGCACCAGGACGACTGACTCCCGGGCCAGGCGAAGGGCGATGTCCTGGCTGGCCTCGTCGTCGAAGCGCAGGGACGCCACGTCGTCGGGCAGCTCCTGCCAGCCCTCGTCGAGCAGACCGAGCTCGATCTTCTGGATCAGCACCCGACGCAGCGCGCAGTCGATCAGCGCCTCGTCGACCTCGCCGCGGCGAGCCGCCTCGACCAACGGTTCGCCGAAGGCGTCCACTGTGGGCAGCTCGACGTCGATCCCGGCCCGCAGGGCGAGCCGGGCCGCCTCGGCGGCATCCTCGGCGACTCCGTGCAGGGTCTGCAGGAACCGTACGGCGAAGTAGTCGGCCACCACTGTGCCGGTGAAGCCCCACTCGTCCCGCAACAACCCGGTCAGCAGCCCACGGTCGGCCGCGACGGGCAGGCCGTCGATCTCGGCGTAGGAGTTCATCACCGAGCGGGCGCCGCCGAGACGCAGCGCCATCTCGAACGGCGGCAGGATGACGTCGGCCAGCTCGCGGCGACCCATCGGCACCGGCGCGAGGTTGCGTCCGCCTCGGGAGGCGGAGTAGCCGGCGAAGTGTTTCAGCGTGGCCACCACACCGGCCCGCTCCAGGCCCCGCACGTAGGCGGCACCTGTCGTCCCGACCAGGTAGGGGTCCTCGCCGATGGTCTCCTCGGTACGACCCCAGCGGTAGTCCCGGGTGACGTCCAGCACCGGGGCGAGGCCCTGGTGCACACCGGCGGCCCGCATCGACCGCCCGATCCGGTCGGCCATCGCCTCGACCAGTTCGGGGTCGAAGGACGCGCCCCAGCTCAGCGGAGTCGGGTAGACGGTGGCCCGCCACGCCGCGAACCCGGTGAGGCACTCCTCGTGCACCTGCGCCGGAATGCCGAACCGACTGGCGGCCACGATCTGCGCCTGCGAGGCCGCCAGTGACCGGGCGCCGAACACCGGGTCGACCGGGGCGGTGCCGAACGGACGGGTCAGCTGGCCCAACCCGTACTGGATGACGGTGCTCCACGGCGGCAACTCGCTGATCATGTCCGACTGGTGCGGTGCGACGCCCTCGCCGCTGGCGTCGGCGCCGACCCAGACCCCGACGAGCTGGGCGATCTTCTCTTCGAGGGACATCTTCGGCAGGAGCGCGTCGGCACGCTCGGTCGGCGACAGCCGCTGATCACGCCACGGCGCGGCGCCGCCGTCTCCGAGCGACTGACTTCTCATGCCCTGACCCCTTAGCTCCGGCCACATCCCCGTGCCCTGGTGGAACCAGTTCCGTGGCGGACGTTTCTCACGATCCGAAACTTTCCGGAAACCTGCGTAACCTTTTCGGCAACCTAAGTGCCCCATCGATGCCTGTCAAGTGTCCCAATCGGACTACCAGGGGATGTTTCCTGCACACGGTGAGCCCACGATCGGCGTTCCGTTGCCGACGAGCCGCGCGATGTCCGGCCAATGCGCAGTCCGAGTGCGGCAACTACTGGCGTGAATGTCCCATCATGTTAAGGTCGCCCGAAACTTTCGGATGTTGTATGAGGCCGCGATGACAGAGCACCGCCCGCTCGACCCACCCGCCTCCACCACCATCGCGACCATCGCCAACGATGTCGGCGTCTCGGTCGCGACCGTGTCCAAGGTCCTCAACGGACGCGGCGATGTCGCCCCCGGCACCAGAGCCCGGGTGGAGGCGAGCCTCGACCGCCACCAGTACCAGCGCCGCGCCCGGCGACAGGCGACCAGCGGCGGCCGGGTGGACCTCGTGTTCCACGAGTTCGACACGGGTTGGGCGATGGAGATCCTGCGGGGCGTCGAGGCGGTGACCTCCGCGGCCGGCATCGGGCTGTCGATCGCCCAGCTCGACGGCGCGCACCGCCCGCCGGCACGATGGTTGGAGGCGTTACTCGCCGACCGCCCTCTGGGCGTGGTGTTCGTCCTCTCCCACCTGGCCGAGGCCCAACAGCAGCACCTGCGCCGGCAGGGCATTCCGTTCGTCGTCGTCGACATCGACAGCGCCACCTCGGCCTCAGTGCCGACCGTCGGGTCGAATAACTGGAACGGCGGCCTGCTCGCCGCCCGGCACCTGCTGGAGCTGGGGCACCGACGGATCGCCATCATCTCCGGGCCACCCGACGTGCTGTGCAGTCGAGCCCGCGCGGCCGGCTTCCAGTCGGCCCACGACGAAGCCGGGATCGTGGTCGATCGCGAGCTGATCCGCTACGGCAGTTTCTCCGCCGGAGCGGGGCACGCCCACGGGCTGCAACTGCTCCAGCGGCCGGACCGACCCACGGCGATCTTCGCCGGGTCGGACATCCAGGCCATGGGGGTGCTCCGGGCCGCCCGTCAGTGCGGCCTGCGAGTGCCCGAGGACCTCTCGGTGATCGGGTACGACAACCTGCCGGTCTCCGCCTGGACCGACCCGGCGCTCACCACGATCAACCAGCCGTTGCGCGACATGGCCGGCATCGCCACCCAGATGTTGCTCGACCTGACCAGGGGGAACGAGCCGGCGACCAGCCGGATCGACCTGGTGACCGAGTTGGTCCTCCGGGAGAGCACCGCGCCCCCCGGCCATCCGCACTGACCCCGGCCCCTGCGAGGACCCGTGCCCCACACCGCCTCCACCGTCGACGACCTCCAGCGGTACGCACCCGAGGTCGCCGAACCCGACGACTTCGACGAGTTCTGGCGGGACACGCTCACCGGGGCGGCAGCCGTACCGGTGCTCGTCGACGTCCGCCCCGAACCCACCGACCTGCGGCTGCTCGACTCCTGGGACGTCACGTTCGCCGGCTTCGCTGGTGACCCGGTCCGCGCCTGGTACACCCGCCCGGCCGGGGTCAGCGAACCGCTGCCGGCCGTGGTCGAGTACGCCGGCTACGGGCGCGGACGCGGTCTGCCCCACGAACGCCCGACCTGGGCGGTGGCCGGGTACGCGCACCTGCTGATGGACAACCGGGGACAGGCGGGGCAGCACGGCGCCGGGGACACCAGCGACCCGCACGGCGCGCCCGGCGGGCCCTGGCCGGCCACCTGGGGGATCCTCGATCCGCGCACCTACCACTACCGCCGCCTGATAACCGACGCGGTGCGGGCGGTCGAGGCGGTCCGCTCGCTGCCGGGGGTCGAGGGTGACCGGGTCACCGTGGTCGGCAACAGCCAGGGTGGCGGTATCGCCCTGGCGGTGGCGGGTCTCGTCGAAGATCTCAGCGCGGTGCTGACCACCGCCCCGTTCCTGTGCGACATGCGCCGGGCCGTCGCGCTCACCGACCTCGCGCCGTACGGCGAGATAGCCCGGTACCTGGCGGTGAACCGGGAGGCCCAGGAGGCGGTGTGGCGCACGCTGTCCTATGTCGACGGGGTGAACTTCGCGCGTCGGGCGACTGCGCCGGCGCACTTCGGCGTCGGCGGACGCGACACCGTCTGCCCACCGCGAACCGCCTTCGCCGCCTACAACCACTACGGCACCGCGAACGGGAGGCCGGTCCCGCCCGAGCGGGAGATGCACGTCTACCCGTTCAACGGCCATGAGGGCGGCGAGGCCGTGCACGTGCGGCGTCAGCTGCGCTGGCTGGGCGCGGTCCTCCAGCCAGCGCGGGCCTGAAGGCCTGAGGCATCGTCGGATGCTGATGCGTTGCCGGTGTTAGCGATAACACGCTATGGTGCGTCAGGCGAGGTGCAGGGCACACCTCCGCCACGGCTTCCCGGTCCGACCCGCCAGATCCTCGACGGCCGGTGCCCGCCGTACACCGCCACGACCGCCAGTGCAGACGTCCGGGTTGTTGGTCGTGCCGCGCACCCCACCTCCGCGTACCGCGTCATGACGGCAGCCGTCTCCCCGGTGGCCGCTGATGTCGCGCACCCCCACCAGAGGAAGTCCCATGCGCAGTCCAACGCTCGTGCAACCCGTCCCTCTCGCACCGACCGGCAACGCACCGACGTCGAGGCCCCGGCGGGCTCGTCGATGGTGGACGGCCCTGGCCGCCGTCGCCGCCATTGTCGCCGCCGTGCCGATCGCGACCACTCCCGCCAACGCGGAGTCCAACGGCGGCGTCCGCGTGATGCCGCTCGGCGACTCGATCACCGACGGATTCAACGTCCCCGGCGGTTACCGGATCGAGTTGTGGCAGCGGTTCACGTCCGGTGGTTACCGGATCGACTTCGTCGGCTCCCAGTTCAACGGACCAGCCAGCCTCGGCGACCACGACCACCAGGGCCACTCCGGCTGGACGATCGCCCAGATCGACGCCAACGTGGTGAACTGGTTGCGGGCCACGAATCCGCGGACCGTGCTGCTGCACATCGGCACCAACGACATGTACGGCGACACGTCCGGGGCCCCGTCCCGGCTGGCCACTCTCGTCGACCGGATCACCAACACCGCCCCGAACGCCGACGTGTTCGTCGCGACGATCATCCCGAAGTCCGGCGCGGACAACCAGGTCCGGGGCTACAACGCCGCGATCCCCGGGATCGTGCAGAGCCGGGCCGCCGCCGGCAAACGCGTACACCTGGTCGACATGTACCGCGCACTGACGCTCAGCGACCTGGCCGACGGGGTGCACCCGAACGCCACCGGCTACCGCAAGATGGCCGCCGCCTGGTACGACGCTCTCCGTATGGTGCCCGGCAGCATCGGGGGCGACACGCCTCCGACCACGCCCCCGCCGACCACTCCCCCGCCGACCACGCCGCCGCCGTCCGGTGACTGCCGCGTCTCGTACACGATCAACGCCTGGAACAGCGGTCTCACCGCGTCGGTCTCGGTGACCAACACCAGCAGCACGCCGGTGAACGGTTGGAGTCTGGCGTTCACGCTGCCCAGTGGGCAGAGCATCACCAGCGGGTGGAACGCCACCTACTCCCCGTCCAGCGGAGCGGTGACCGCCCGAAACGTCTCCTACAACGCGACGATCGCGCCGAACACCTCGGTCGACATCGGCTTCCAGGCCACCCACACGGGTGGCACCGGTCGGCCGGCCGCATTCACCCTCAACGGCACCGCCTGCACGCTCGCCTGACACCAACCGTCGCGGTGCCGGGTCACACCGGCTCGGCACCGCGCGGACGATGACCGACGCGGGGTCGAGCGGTCACTGCTGCGCAGCGCCGTAGAGCCGGCTCACGGTCTCGGCCACGCAGACGGGTTTGCCGCCGCTGTCGCTCTCCACGGTGACCGTCACGACCAGCTGCACACCGCCGCTGACCGGCGACACGTCGGCGATGGTGGCGGTGGCCCGTACGGCGGCACCGACCCGCAGCGGCGCGGGGAAACGCACCCGGTTCAACCCGTAGTTGACGCCCATCGCCACCCCCTCGACCCGGTAGAGCCCGCCCGCCAACGCCGGCAACAGCGACAGGGTGAGGTACCCGTGGGCGATCGTCCCGCCGAACGGCCCCGCCGCGGCTCGGACCGGGTCGAGATGGATCCACTGGTGGTCGTCGGTGGCGTCGGCGAAGAGGTCGACGCGGCTCTGCTCGATGCGCTGCCACGGACCGGGCCCGAGGCTCTCGCCGGTCGCGGCGGCCAGCTCCTCGAACGAGGTGAACACTCTCATGCCGGATCTCCCTACAGGTGCTAGAAGGCGTTGACGCCGGTGAGCGCGCGTCCGATGAGGAGTTGCTGAATCTGGCTGGTGCCCTCGTAGAGCGTGGCCACCCGGGCGTCGCGCAGATACTTGCCGACCGGATACTCGTCGATGTAGCCGTACCCACCGAAGACCTGGACCGCGTTGTTGGCCGCGCGGACGGCGGCCTCACTGGCGAAGAGCTTGGCCGTCGACGCCTCGGTGGCGAACGGCTGGTCACGGTCGATCAGGTCGGCCACCTGCCACACCAGCAGCCGGGCGGCGGCGGTGTCCACAGCGATGGCGGCGAGCAGTTGTTGGACGAGCTGGTGCCCCGCGATCGGCTTGCCGAACTGGGTGCGCTGCCCGGCGTAACCGACCGCCGCGTCGAGGCAGCCCTGCGCGATACCGACGCACCCGGCGGCCACCGACATCCGGCCCTTGGCGAGGGTGGCCAGGGCCAGCCGGAATCCGGCACCTTCGGCACCGAGGCGGGCCGCGTCGGGCACGCGCACCTCGTCGAAGCCCAGCTCGCCGGTGGCCTGACCGCGCAGACCGAGCTTGCCGTGGATCTCCCGCCGGGTCAGCCCCGGGCTGTCGGTGGGCACCAGGAACGCGGTGATTCCTCGGTGCCCGGGGCCGCCGGTGCGGGCGAAGACCAGCGCGACGTCGGCGGTGGTGCCGTTGGTGATGAACATCTTCGTGCCGGTGAGCAACCAGTCGGTGCCATCGCGGACCGCACGGGTGCGCAGTGCGGCCGCGTCCGAGCCGCTGTCCGGCTCGGTCAGCGCGAAGCAGCCGAGTGCGGTGCCGGCGCAGAGCCCTGGTAACCACTCGGCCCGCTGCTCCGCGCTCCCGTGCGCGGCGATCGACTTCGCGACCAGGCCGAGGGAGACCGAGACGATGCCACGCACCGCCGAGTCTCCCCGGCCCAGTTCTTCCAGGACCAGGCAGTACGCGAGGTGGTCGCCGCCGGAACCGCCGTCGGCCTCGGCGATGGTCAGCCCCAGGAAGCCCAGGTCACCGAGCATGCCGACGATGGCGGGGTCGACCGATTCGCGGCGGTCCCAGGCGGCTGCGTGCGGTAGCAGCTCGCGGTCGGCGAACTCGGCGGCCAACTGGCGGACCGCCGCCTGCTCGGCGGAGAGGGTGAGGTCCATGACGCACAAACTAGCGGTGATAGTTAAACGCGTCCAGACCGGGCCTTCACCGGTCGGAGCTCAGACCGACGTGCCGTTCGGCCGTGAACGCGCGGGCCAGCTCGGTCCGCGAACGGATACCCAGCCGGTGGAACACGTTGCGCAGGTGGTGGTCGACCGTACGGGTGGAGAGGAACATCCGGGCGGCGATCTCCCGGTTGGTGGAGCCCTCGGCGACCAACTCGGCGATCCGCAGTTGCTGGCCGGTCAACAACCGCGCCGCGGGCAGGTCCGGCGGACCGATCGACTCCCCGGCCGCCCGCAGCTCCGTGGTGGCCTGCTCGGCCCAGCACTCCACCCCGAGCAGGCTGAACATCTCGCGGGCCTGGTGCAGGTGTGTCCGCGCGTCGCGAGGGCGTCGACTGCGGCGCAACTCCTGACCGAAGAGCAGTTCGGTGCGGGCCCGCTCGAACGTGCCGGCCTCGGTGGGGTGCAGGCGCAGCGCCGCCTGGAAGTCCCGTTCCGCGTCGGTGCCGCCCCGAGGGGCAAGCAGTGCGTGGCACCGCGCGGACAGGGCCCGGCGCAACGGGCTCGCGGTGCTGCTGGCCCATCTGTCGAACGCGGCGAGCGCGGCCGTCGCCGCCGGCCGGTGCGCCAGGTGCGCCGCCGCCTCCACCAGGTACGGGGTGGCCATCACCTGCACGAGGACCTGACTTCGGCGCGTACCGAACCGGGACAGCGACGCCAACCGGTCCGCCGCCTCGGCGTGCCGGCCGTCCACCAGGTCGAGCACCGCCAGGGCCCACGCGGCGAGCGCGTGCGGGCGGCTGCCCGGCGTCGGCGACTCGCCGATCTCACGGATCCGCCGCAGGCTGGTCTCCCGATCGGCCCGGATCGCGGCGAGGACGGCGAGCATGCCCAGGTGGACGTTGGCGCAGTTGACCTGCCCGGTGGCCCGGGCGACGCGCAGCCCGTCGCGGGAGGTCTCCGCCGCCGCCTCGTGTCGACCCAGCCAGTACTCGGCGACCGCCCGCAGCTCCAACGCCCGCGACAGCATGGACAGCTCCCCCCGTTCCCGGGCCAGCTCGACCGCGCGTTCGGCGAGCCGGTGGGCAGCGCCGTCCACGGCCACCAGCAGACCGGCCGCCGCGGCACAGCTGAGCGCGGTGGGGGTCAACGCCCAACCGGTCAGCCGGTCGCCCAGCACCACGGCGCGGCGCAGCGCGGGCCCGGCCCGCTCGTGGTCGCCCCGCAGGGTCGCCGCCACCCCGGCGATCAGACAGCCCATGACCTCCAGGGCCGGCGGGTCGCCTGGGCGCCGCAACGCCAACGCCCGCCGTCCGACCTCGGCGTAGCGGTACTGGTCGCCGGTGAAGCAGACCGCCTCGCCGGCGCGTACCAGCCCGGTCAACGCCAGGGCACGGTCGGTGCCGTCCACCGCCGCGGTGGCAGCCAGCAGCGCGGCCGACGCACTCGAGGCGGTGCCGCAGCGCAGTTCCAGCTCGCCGCGGAGCAGGTCGGCGCGGCCCCGAACGACCGGGTCGACGCCCACCGCGCGGAGGCGGTCGAGCAGCAACCGGGCCTCGTCGGGTTGTCCCCCGGCCCAGGCGTACCGGGCTGCGGTCAGCAGACGGCTGGCCTTCAGCCTCGGCTGGTCGCTCAGTTCGGCGGCCCACCGCAGGGCCATCGAGGCGGCGGCCCAGCCGTCGGACCCGCCGACCGCCGCCTGCTCCAACTCGGCGGCGAGGGCCGGATCGGCACCCGCGGCCGCGGCGGCGAGGTGCATCGCCCGGCGCAGCCGTTGCCCGTCCGCGACCAGCACCTCGGCGAGCAGTCGGTGCGCCGCGCGGCGTTCCGCGAGCGGCGCGCTGGCCGCGATCATCGTGCGCACCAGCGGCTGCGGGAAGGTGACGCCGCGTTGCTCGACGCGGACCAGGCCGGCGACCTCCGCCGGGGCGAGCGCCTCGACCTCGGCGCCCGCCGCCGCCGTGGCCCGGATCAGGGTGCCCGGCTCGCCGTCCTCGTCGAGCGCGGCGAGCAACAGCACCCGTCGGGTCTCCGGGGGCAGCCGGTCCAGCCGGGCGCGGTACGCGCGACCCAGCGCTCCGTCCGCCGGTGGCGCGGCGGGCAGCGACTCCTCGCCCCGCCACTGCCCGGCGGTGAGGACCTCGGCGAGGTCCACCAGGGCCTGCGGGTTGCCGCCGCCGACCGTGGCCAACGCGGTCAGTGCCGACCCGGCCGGCCGGTCGGGAAGCCGGTCGGCGCTCTCGCGCGCGGCCAGCCGATCGAGTCGATCGGTGAGGACGGCGCGGCTCTCGTGCTCGGTCAGCGCGCGCAGTCGGTGTGCCGGTATCCCGTCGAGGTTGGCGGTGACGTCGGCGGTGAGCAGGACGGCGAGCGGCAGGTGCCGCAGTCGGCGGGCCACGAACGCCAGCACCTGCGCGGTCTGCGGGTCACCTCGGTCGATGTCGTCCATCGTGGCGAGCAACGGCCGGTCCCGGGCGGCGGCGCTGAGCAGCCCGAGCACCGCCATCGACAGGGTCAACTGCCGGTCGGCCGGGCAGCTCTCCCCGGCCAGCGCGCTCCGCAGCAGATGGCGCTGCTCATAAGGGAGCGCGGCGGCCCGGTCGAGCACCGGGTCGACCAGACGTTGCAGGCCGGCGTACGGCAGGGCAGCCTCCTCGGCGAGCCCGCTGCCGGCGAGCACTGTGCAGCCACCCTCGGCGTGTCGATGGGCGTAGCCGAGAAGCGCCGTCCGGCCCGATCCGGGCTCCCCGCGCAACAGCAGGGCACCGCCGGCGTTGGTCATGCCGTCGAGCAGGCTCCGGACAGCCCGGCACTCGTCGTCCCGGCCACGCAGCACGGTTAGTTGCACTCTTGATGCAGTAACCATGCCTGTCAGTGTTACCCATCGGAAACCGAATGGAAAGAGGGGGCGATATCGGGCCGGGCCGGAATCAGTCGGGCGCGACCTCGGCCAGCAGAGCGCCCACGGTCCGGGCCATCACCGCGCGGGCCTGGTCCACGCCGAGACCGAGCCCGTAGCGCAGCATCGACCAGGCCTGCCAGGTGCTCGCCACGACCAGGGCGTTGAGCAACTGCTCCCGCCCCGCCCCGGCCTCGGCCAACTCGACGGCGAAGAGTTCCTCGACCTCGTCGCGGACCCGTTCGATGTGCTTGAGACGGTTGCGGTGCAGCTGTTCGGAGACCGGCTCACGCATCTGGGCGGCCCGCGCCGACGGCGCGATGAGCTGGAGCAGCCGGGCCCGCTGCCGGCAGTACGCGTCGACCCGCTTCGCCAAGGGCAGCCCGGGTGAGATCGGCCGGTGGGCGGCGTCCTGCTGGCGGAGCACCTCCGCGCCGCTGGCCTCGAAGAGCGTCTCCATGTCCTTGAAGTTGGTCCAGAGGGTGCGCAGCGAGATGCCGGCCCGCTCGGAGATGCGCTCCCCGGTCGGGCGGAGGTCGCCCTCGGAGATGAGCGCGAGATGCGCCTCGACGATGGCGGCGCGGGTGCGCTCGGCGCGGGCGGTACGCCCGTCGACCCGACCCGCCACATCGACTGCGTCCATCCGCCCTCGCCCCCTCACCGCCACGGCGTCCCCCGACGCACCGCCGAGTCTAGACAGCCGTTGATCAGCGGCTCCGGACGCTCCGCCGACGCCGTCATCCGGCCCGGCCGGTCAGCGAGACGCCGCCGTCGCAGACGATGGTCTGCCCGGTGATCCAACTGGCGTCGTCGGAGGCCAGGAAGGCGACCGCGCCGGCCACGTCAGACGGCAGACCGAGGCGCCCGAGCGGGTACCGCGCGGCGACCTCGGCCTCCCGTCCGTCGTAGAGGGCGGCGGCGAAGCGGGTCTTCACCACGCCGGGAGCGACCGCGTTGACCCTGACCGTGGGGCCCAGCTCCACGGCGAGGCTGGCGGTGAGGTGGTTGAGCGCGGCCTTGCTGACCCCGTAGCAGGCGATGCCGGACGCCGGACCGAGCCCGGCGATCGACGAGACGTTGACGACGCAGCCGCCGCGCTCGCTCATGCCGGCGGCGCAGACCTCCTGCACCCAGCCGAGCGCGGCGACCACGTTCACGTCGAGGATCTTGCGGGCCGCGGCCAGGTCCAGCTCGACCAGCGGGCCGTGCACCGGGTTGATGCCGGTGTTGTTGACCAGCAGATCCACCGGCCCGAACGCCGAGGTCACCGCACGCACCGCGGCGGCCCGATGCTCGGGATCGTCGGCCCGGCCCGGCACCGCGAGGGCGTGTGCCGGACCGTCAAGGGTGGCGACCGCCTCGGCCAGCCCTTCGGGGCGGCGGGCGGTCAGGCCCACCCGGGCGCCTTCGGCGACGAGGCGTTGGGCGATGGCCAGACCGATCCCGCGACTGGCGCCGGTGACGATGGCGACCCGGCCCGCGAGCCGGCCCGAATATGCATTCACGGTGCAGATAGTAGGAGCATCGATCGGTATCGGTCAACGCCTTCGACGGTCGGCCGGCAGGCCGCGCCGGCAGCACGCGCGCAGCCGTCCGACCGGGCGTGGTCAGGCGGGACCACGCCCGGTCGGACGTCGGGGCTGCGGAGCCTCAGGAGACGGTCGGCACCCCGTTCGCCGGGGGCGCAGCCGGAGTGACGGTGTACTCGTTGACCGCCCCGTCCGCCTCGTCCGTCTCGTACGCCGGCCCGAAGTAGCTCTGCACTCCCCCGCTCACCCGGCTCAACCGCTGGCCGCCGTACCCGGAGTGGTCAGTGGCGGAGAAGCGCAGCGGCACCAGCCCGGGGCCCTGGAAGCCGCCCTTCTGCACGGCGTCGAGGACCTTCTCCCGGGTGAGGTCCTTGCCGGCGGCGAGCAGCGTCTGCACGAAGAGATAGCCGACCGACATCCCGTAGACGGTGTTGCCGTCGAACGGCGCGTCCCCGTTGTGCTCCTTGTTGACCTTCGTAAAGAGCTGGATCCACGGGTTGGCGGAGTCGTTCTGCATCGGCAGGTAGTTGGTGCCGACCATGCCCTCCAGCAGTGGCGCCGCCGCGCCGAGCTGCTTGGCCAGGGTCGGGTGGTCGGCGCCGACGTTGGAGACCAACCACTGCGGCTTGAAGCCCAGCCGCGCCGCCGTGCCGACGGAGAGCGCGGTGAAGCCGGGCACTGTGGCGAGCACGACGACCTGGCAGCCGGCCGCCTTGAACGCGCCGATCTGCGGCGCCACGTTGGTGTTGCTGGTGACGTACGTCTGCTTGGCCGCCACGGCACCGGCGCCGAGCACCTTCTCCACGCCGGCCAGGCTGTCCCGGCCGAAGTCGTCGTCCTGCCCGAGGAAGCAGACCTTCTGGCCGGCCAGGTTCGCCTTCGCGTAGTTGGCCAGGATCTTGCCCTCGACCGTGTAGTCCGGGTTGAACCCGAACGTGCCCGGATACTTGTCCGGTTGGTCCCAGCTGCGGCTGCCGGAGGCGACGAAGAGGTCGGGCACCCGGTTGCTCTTGAGGAAGTCGAGCACACCGGTGTGCGTCGGCGTGCCCAGACCATTGAGGATGGCGAAGACCTTGTCCTGGAGGACGAGCTGGCGGACCACCTGCTGGGTGTTCGCCGGGTTGTAGCCGTCGTCCATGATCTTGTACGTGATCTTGCGGCCGTGCACGCCACCGTTGGCGTTGACGTAGTCGAAGTACGCCTTCGTCGCCGGGGCGATCTTCGAGTAGCCGGCCGAGGCCGGCCCGGTCAGCGGCATGTGGGTGCCGACGACGATCTCGGTGCCGGTGACGCCCGGCACCGACGCCCCGCCGGAGCCGGGGCCGTCGTCGCCGCTACAGCCGGCAGCGGTGATGAGCAGGGCAAGGGTGCTGGCGATCGCGAGGCCGCGATGCGCTTTACGGTGCATGGGAGACACCGACCTTTCTCGGTCCGGTTTTCTGGGGAACGGTGTGGTGGTGGGGCGCCCGGCCGAGGCCGGACCGAGGACAGCTCAGGAACGCCGGGTCGGCCGCCTGGCCAGCAACGCCCGGCCGAGACGCGACAGCAGACCCTGCACACCGCCGGGGGCGGCGATCATGACGACGATCAGGGTGAGTCCGAAGATCGCCAGGGGGAGATTGCCCTCCATCCGCTGCGCCACCGCGGGCGAGAGCGTGAGCATCCCGGTCAGCGAGTGGGTGAGATCGGGCAGGGCGACCAGCAGGACCGCCCCCCAGAGCGCGCCGGTCAGTCGACCCAGGCCACCGATCACCACGGCCATCAGCAGGAACAGCGACAGGGTCAGCGAGAACGCGCCGGGTGAGACGCTCTGCGCGAGCACCGCCAGCAGCGCGCCGCCGAGCCCGGCGGTGGCGGCGCTGACCACGAAGGCGAGAACCTGGGTGCGGGCCACGTGGATGCCGGCGAGGCGGGCCGCCACCTCGTCGTCGCGGACCGCCCGGAAGGTCCGCCCGTACCGGCTGCGGATCAGGTTCGCCAGCAGCAGCAACGCGAGCAGGGTGGCCGCGCCGGTGACCCAGAGCTGCCACCGCTCGTAGGGGAAGTACGGGCCGAGCGACAGCGGCGGCGGTTCCACCGGCACCGACAGCCCCTGCTCGCCGTTGAACACGCCGTCGAAGGTGACCGCCAGCGCCGGCACCACCACGGCCACCGCGAGGGTGACCCCGGCCAGATAGGGGCCGCGCAGCCGGGCCGCTGCCACACCGACCACCGCGCCGACCGCGACCGTGCTGACGATCGCCGCTGCCAACGACAGTGGCAACAGCCAGCCGCCGGTCATTCCCCGGTCGGCGAACGCGGTCTGGCACAGCGCCACCGTGTACGCCCCGGTGGCCATCAGCGCGCCGTGCCCGAGCGACAGTTGACCGTTGAGCCCGGTGAGGACGGTCAGCCCGGCGGTCGCGCACAGGTAGGCGGCCACTGTGGCGAGCTGGAAGTTGCGGAACGGCTCGACGGAGTAGCTGACCGCCACCAGTAGCAACCCGGCGGCCAGCACCACCGCGAGGTGGCGCAGCAGGGTGGAGCCGCGTCGCTGGTCGACCGGCCGACCGCCCGGGTCGTCGAGCTGCTCTCTCGGCGGCACGGCCGCCTTCGTGGCGCTCACACCCGCCTCGCCGCGACCGGGGCGAACAGCCCACCGGGCCGGACCAGCAGCACCGCCAGCAGCAGGACCAGCACCGCGAGCGGAGTGAGGTCACTGCCGGCGTAGCCGCTCACGTAGGAGAGCAGCAACCCCACCACCAGCCCACCGACCACCGCCCCCGGTGGACTGTCCAGCCCGCCGACCACCGCCGCGGTGAACGCCGAGACGAACACCAGGTCCATCGCGTGCGGGTGCAGGCCCAGCTCGGTCGGCAGGACCAGCATGGCGGCCAGCGCGCCCACCCCGGAGGCGAGCGCCCAACCGAGGGTCAGCATCCCACCGACGTTGACCCCGAGCAGCCGGGAGACCTCCGGAGCGAAGGCCGCCGCGCGCATCCGCAACCCCACCGGGGTACGCGCGAACATCCAGGCCAGACCACTGACCACCACGCCGATCGTGGCGAAGACGAACAGGTCGTACGGGGACAGCACGGCGACGCCGCCCACGGTGAGGGCGGACCGGCTGAACGGGGCCTCGGCGGGGCGGAACTCGCTGCCGTACACCATTCCCAGCACGGCCTGGATCAGCAGCACCAGCCCGAGCGCGACGATCACCGGGTTGAGCGGTGAGGCGTGATCGACGTGCCGCATCACCACCCGGTCCACCAGCGCGCCGAGCAGCAGGCCGGCGACGATCGCGACCACGAAGCCCAGCCAGTAGGAACCGGTAGCGGTGCTGACCGTGTAGGCGACGTACGCGGCGGCGACGGCCATCGCCCCCTGGGCGAAGTTGACGACCCGCGCCGCCCGCCAGATGAGCACCAGGGCCAGCGCGAACGCGGCGTACACCGCGCCGCGGGACAGGCCGTCGACGGTGAGGAAGACGAAGCGGTCCAACAGTCCTCCCTCCGGGGGACGAGATGGTGGTCAGAAACCGAGGTAGGCGTGGCGCAGGTCGACGTCGTCGCGTAGCCGCGCCGCCGGGGCGGCGATCACCACCCGACCGAGGGACATCACGACGCCCTGGTCGGCGACGGCGAGCGCGCTGCGCACGTTCTGCTCGACCAGCAGGACGGTCAGGCCGGTGCGGTCGCGCAGTTGGCGGAGCAGGGCCATGGTCCGGGCGACGACCCGGGGCGCCAGGCCGAGCGACGGCTCGTCCAGCAGCAGCAGGCGGGGTCGGCCGACCAGGGCCCGACCGAGCGCCAGCATCTGCCGCTCGCCGCCGGAGAGCTGGTGACCGAGGTGCCGGCGGCGTCGGGCGAGCGGCTCGAAGAGCTGGTAGACCTCGTCGAGGGCCCGCCCGGCGTCGGCCCGGTCGCGCCGCCACAGCCCGCCCAGCCGCAGGTTCTCGTCGACGGTCAGCTCGCTGATCACGCCCCGACCCTCCGGGACGTGCGCCATGCCGCGTCGGACGAGCTGCTCCACCGGCGTACCGCGAAGGTCCTCGCCGGCCAGCAGGACCTGGCCGGCGGCCGGGCGGATCATGCCGGAGAGCGCCCGCAGGAGAGTGGTCTTGCCGGCACCGTTGGCGCCGACGACAGCGGCGATGGTGCCGGCCGGGACGGTGAGGTCGATGGCCCGCAACACGGGCGCGGCGCCGTAACCGGCGACCAGCCCCCGCACGACGAGCAGATCGGTGCCGCTCACACCGCACCGCCCTTCGTTCGCGACTGCGGGGCTCGCAAACCCGGCTCACTCCTCACGCTCACGGTGACACCTCTTCCTCGACGGTGGCACCGAGGTACGCGTCGGTGACCGCGGGGTCGTCGCGGATCTCGTCCGGGGTGCCGGCGGCGATGACCCGGCCGAAGTCGAGCACCACGAGCTCGTCGCAGACGGCCATCACCAGGTCCATGTGGTGCTCGACCAGGAGCACGGCGCAGGGATCGGTGTCCCGCCGGGGCAGCTGGCGGACCAGCTCCCCCAGCTCGGCGATGTCGTCCGCCCCGAGGCCACCGGCCGGCTCGTCGAGCAGGAGCAGCCGGGGGCGGGCGGCGAGCGCGCGGGCCAGGGCGACCCGCTGGCGTACGGCGAAGGGCAGGGTGGTCGGCGCGGCCCCGGCGTGCTCGGCGATGCCCAGCTCGTCGAGGATGGCCAGGGCGTCCGCGCGCAGCCGGCGTTCGTCGCGGTCGCTGGCCGGCAGCCCCAGCAGTGCCGGGACGAAGCCGGCACGGGCGGTGTGCGAAGCGCCGGTCATCACGTTCTCCAGCACGCTCAGCCCGGCGAACAGCCCGGTGCCCTGGAGGGTCCGGGCGATGCCGAGCCGGGTCAGCCGGTGCGGCCGTGGCCGCAGCGGCCGGCCGTCGAGGGTGAGTGAGCCCGTCTCCGGTGCGACGAAGCCACAGATGACGTTGAACAGCGTGGTCTTGCCGGCGCCGTTGGGCCCGATGACGCCCACCACCCGGTTGGGTGGCACCCGCAGGGACACGTCGTCGAGGGCGGTGAGGCCGCCGAAACGGACGCCGATGTGGTGCAGTTCGAGGCCGCGCTCCATCACCCATCCCTCTGTCGTGGCGGGTGTTTATTTACACTCGCAGTGTACGTTTCTCGGGTTAGGCGTCAAGACCTTCAATGCCCCCTTCACGCACGTGGACGGGGCGGCCGCCAGCGGCGACCGCCCCGTGACCGCCGTCAGGCGCTGGGACAGGTGTTGCGGTACTCCTGGATCTGCGAGCCGCTCGGGCCGGGGCAGAGGAACTGCTCGTAGCGGGTGTCGTCGTCGACGAACCGCTTCAACCAGGCCACCATCTGCCGCGCGGTCGGCGTGTTCGTGGTCTGCGGGAAGAAGTGGCTCGCCCCGTTCAGCTCCAGGTACGCCTTCTCGGCGGAGGACGGGATGCTGTTGTAGAACGGCACCGAGTGCGTCGCGACCGGCGCGACGCTGTCGCTCTCGCCGCCGATGATCAGCGTGGGCACCCGCAGCTCGGACCAGCTCTTGTCCGTGTTCCACGGTGCCAGCGGCACCGCCGCCTGCAACGACGGCCGCGACGAGGCCGCCTCCAGGCTGCCCCCGCCACCCATCGAGTGACCGGCCACCGCGAGTCGACTGCTGTCGATCCGGGTGCGCACCGAGCTGCGCTGGGTCAGGTAGTCCAGCGCGGCGAGCAGCTGACGGCCCCGACTGTCCGGCTGGTCCAGCCGGGTGTTCGTCTCGATGCCGATCACGACGAAGCCGTGCGAGGCGATACGCGGTCCGAGCCAGCTGATGCTGGACCAGGCCGCTGTGTAGCCGGGCGAGATGGCGATGGCGCCGAAGGTGCCCTCGCTGGTGCTGGTCGGGTAGTAGATGACGCCGCCGCCGAAGCCGGTGACGCTCAGCGAGGACACGCTCTGCGACGCCGTGGCGAACGGTCCGCGACTGGCCTCCAGGATCGAGGTGGTCGGGGCGGGGCCGCGCTCGTACGGGCCGGCGGCCTGGGCGGCGCTGGACGACCCGGCCAGGGCACCGCCGGCGGCCAGGACGGCGGCCAACGCGAGCCGGGTGGCACGGGCTGTGATGGAACGGGGACGGGTGGTGGTTGGTGAGGACACGTCGGGCACTCCCTAGAGTCGAGGGATATCGACGTGTGTCAGTTTTGGCTGCTCCGCCGATCCCGGCATCGGCGAAATCACCAGTCCCGACGTGAAATGCCGAGATCAGTCGTGTTTCGACCCTCTGACCAGGGGTAGCAGGGCAGGCGCCGGCCCGCCCACGTGCCATGGAGAGGTTCATTCAGTGGATTCCAGCAAGCCCGCCGAGGCGGTCAAGAACGCCGTGAAGACCGCCTCAGGAAAGATCGCCGACGCCCTCAGCCCGGATGTCCCCGGTGCGCCGGGGAGCGCGCCACCGATCGTCGAGGAGCCGACGACGCCGCACGACCCGCTGCCGCCGAAGCCAGAACAGGGGGCACCGCAGACGCGCACGCCGACCGGCGCGGAAACCGGCGCGCCGACGACCGCGAACGGTCAGCAGGGGGCCTACCTCACGACCGCGAACGGGGCGCGGCTGCGCGACACCGACCACTCGCTCAAGGCCGGCCCCCGCGGCCCGGTGCTCCTCCAGGACCACCACCTACGCGAGAAGATCACGCACTTCGACCACGAGCGCATTCCGGAGCGTGTGGTGCACGCCCGCGGCGCCGGCGCGCACGGGGTGTTCACCGCGTACGGCACCGCTGAGGCGGTCACCCGTGCCGGCTTCCTCAAGAAGGGCCGGGAGACCGGCGTCTTCGTCAGGTTCTCCACTGTGCTCGGTTCGCGGGGTTCGGCCGACACGGTCCGCGACACCCGTGGCTTCGCCACGAAGTTCTACACCGACGAGGGCACCTTCGACCTGGTCGGCAACAACATGCCGGTCTTCTTCATCCAGGACGCGATCAAGTTCCCGGACATCATCCACGCCGGCAAGCCGCACCCCGACCGGGAGATCCCGCAGGCGCAGAGCGCCCACGACACCTTCTGGGACTTCGTGTCGCTGCACACCGAGGCGCAGCACCACACCATCTGGAACATGTCCGACCGGGGCATTCCGCGTTCGTACCGGACGATGGAGGGCTTCGGCGTGCACACCTTCCGCCTCGTCAACGAGGCCGGGGAGACGGTGCTGGCCAAGTTCCACTGGAAGCCGAAGCTGGGCGTGCACTCGCTGACCTGGGAGGAGGCCCAGCTGCTCGGCGGCATCGACCCGGACTTCCACCGACGCGACCTCTACGACGCCATCGAGGCCGGCGCGTATCCCGAGTGGGAGCTGGGCATCCAGGTCTTCCCGGACACTCCCGAGGAGACCTTCGCCGACATCGACCTGCTCGACCCGACGAAGATCGTGCCAGAGGAACTGGCCGAGGTGCAGCCCATCGGGCGGCTGGTGCTCAACCGGACGCCGACGAACTTTTTCGCCGAGACCGAACAGGTCGCCTTCCACCTCGGTCACCTGCCCCCGGGCATCGACGTCACCAACGACCCGCTGTTGCAGGGCCGGCTCTTCTCGTACCTCGACACGCAGCTCACCCGGCTGGGCGGGCCGAACTTCACGCAGATTCCGATCAACCGCCCGCACGCCGCCGTGAACGACATGCTGCGCGACGGCTTCCACCAGCACGCCGTGCACGGCGGCGTCGCACCGTACCGGCCGAACTCGCTCGACGGCGGCAACCCGTTCCCCGCCGGGGACGCCGAGCACGCCTTCGTCGACGTGCCGGTCACTGTCGCGCAGGCACCGAAGGTACGCGCGAACCCGGCCTCGTTCGACGACCACTACAGCCAGGTCCGCCTGTTCTGGCTGAGCATGTCGCCGGTCGAGAGGGAACACATCATCCGGGCGTACACCTTCGAGCTGGGCAAGTGCTACCACCAGGCGATCAAGGAGCGCCAGCTGCAGAGCCTCGCCAACATCGACCCGGTGCTGTGCGAGCAGGTCGCCACCGGCCTGGGCCTGCCCGCACCCCAGCCGACCGTCGCCCTCCCCGACGTCACGCCCAGCCCGGCGCTGTCGCAGGTCGGTCGGGAGTGGCCGAGTGACGGCCGGACCGTCGGAATCGTCGTCGACCCCGCCGGTGACCTGGACGGCGTCGACGAGGTCCGCCGGGCCGTGTTCGACGCCGGCATGGTGCCGCTGCTGATCGCCCCGCACGGCGGCATGGTGGGCGACCTGCCGGTGCAGCGCACCTTCGCCACCGGCCGGTCGGTCGAGTTCGACGCGGTCCTGCTGGCCGGAGCGCCGACACCCGCACCGGATGCCCTGCCCGCCCGCGACGCCAAGGCGGGCACGCCGGGCCCGGCGACCGTGGACCCCCGCGTGCTGCTGCTCGTCGAGGAGTGCTGGCGGCACGCCAAGGCGATCGGCGCCTGGGGTGCCGGCGTCACAGTGCTGGAGCAGGCCGGCGTCGCCGGCACCCCGGGCGTCGTGGCGGCAGGCTCGGGTGCCGAGGCGCTGACCGCGGTGCAGCAGTTGATGGCCGCGCACCGGGTCTGGGAGCGGTTCCCCGCAGCGGTCGCCTGACCCCACCACCGACGAGGGCCGTCCTCCGTACCACCGGGAGGACGGCCCTCGGCGAGTCCAACCATCGCATGGGGTCCGGTTCGTCCCCGCCGGCATCGGCGAGGCGAATCAGCCGATGTCGGCCAACCGGGGCAGCACCTCGTCGCCGAGCCGCCGGGCGAACTCGACCGGGTCCCGATCCGGCGTCACCTGCACCTCGCTCACCCCGAGCGCCGCGTACGCGGACACCTCGGCGAGGAACGCGTCGGTGTCGTCCAGCGGCGCCTGGGAGGCGACCACCGTCTTCTCGATGGTGTCGTAGTCGCGGCCCTCGGCGGCGCAGTGCCCGCGCAACACGTCCAGCTTGCGGGCGATGTCGTCGATGCCGCCGCGGCCGAACAGGTTGCAGGCGTCGGCGTACCGGGCCACCAGCAGCAGGGTCTTCTTCTCGCCGCCACCACCGATCATGATGGGCGGACGCGGACGGCTCAACGGCTGTGGCGAGTTGATGGTCTCGGCGAGCTGGTAGTGCTGCCCGTTGAACGGGCCGTCGTCGGCACTCCACATCTGAAGACAGACGCGCAACGTCTCCTCCAACCGCTCGAACCGCTCGGCCACCGGGACGACCGGCACACCCAGTCCGAGCTGCTCCCGCTCGTACCAGGAGGCGCCGATGCCGAGGCGGGCCCGACCGCCGGAGAGCACGTCGAGGGTCGTCACGGTCTTGGCGAGCAACCCCGGGTAGCGGTACATCACGCCGGTGACCAGTACGCCCAGTGTCATCCGCTGGGTCATGGCCGCGACGTAGCCAAGAGTGGTGTACGCCTCCAGCATCGGCTCCTCGGCCGCGAACACCGCGTCCATCTGGAAGAAGTGGTCCATCACCGTGAACGACGCGACCCCGGCCTGCTCCGCGACTGTCGCCGCCTGCGCCAGGGTCGGCGCGATCGCCGCCGGGTCGGCCGGGATCGAGTAGTTCCAGTAGTGCAGTCCGAGCTTCATGGTCGGCACCTCCGCAACGAGCCTAGTGCCGTCCGACGTCCGCCGGGGGCGGCTCGGAACCGCCCACGGATCGGGTCCTGCGCCGTCCATTACCGGATCATGACAATTCGTGGATCACGTGCGGATATCCGGCTGGCAGCTTTCGGTGCGTGATCCCACAGCCCACCAGGTCCCGGCCCGCCGAACTGGAGCCCGACGCGACGCGCGTCCGGTCTCGCCACCGCCAACGGACCGGACCCGCCAGTGCCTCCGCACCCGCCGCCGCCGGATCACACCGGGCGCAGTGGGCGGACGCCGCGAAGGGCGTCTGCATCGTCCTCGTCGTCCTGTGGCACGTCGTCGTGAAGGACTACCTCCAGGTCGACTGGCACGTCGGCGTACCGGTGCCGGGCTTCTGGGGAACGCTGGGTGAGCAGTTCCTGCCACTGCGGATGCCGCTGTTCTTCACCATCTCGGGCGTCTTCGCGGCGAACGCCGTCCAGCGGCCGTGGCGGGTCGTCGCCCGCAGCCGGATCGTCGGGTTCCTCTACCTCTACGCCGTCTGGCTGCTGATCCACACCGTGGTCCTCGCCGCCGCGCCGGAACTGCCGACCGACCGCGCCACTTCGGCGCTCGGCCTGCTGGAGCAGCTCACCGTCACGCCGTCCAACCTCTGGTACCTGTACGCCCTGGCGCTGTACTTCACGATCGCCAAGGCGACCAGCCGGGTGCCCCGGGCGCTGGTCCTGGTGCCCGCCGCCGCGTTGTCCGCCGTCGCTGCCGCCGGCCTGCTCGACACCCCGGGTAACCGCGCCGGCCTCTACCAGAACCTGGTCTTCTTCCTCGCCGGCCTGTACCTGCGGCCGCAGATCCAGCAGTGGGCCGCCACCGCCAGCCGCCGCCGGCTGTTGCTGACCTCGGGTGGCTACGTCCTGGCGCTTGCCGCGATGGCGGTGACCGGCGCCCAGCAGTGGTTCGGAGTATGGCCGGCGGTCTCGGTGGTGGCAGTGATCTTCGGCATAACCGCCGCTGCCCGGCTGTCGCGGTGGTCGGCGCTCAGCGAACCGCTGGCTAGGCTCGGCCGCATCACCCTGCCGATCTACGTCATTCACATGCCGGTCCTGGCCCTGCTGCACCGGCTGTTGCTCGTACCGGTTTCCGGGCTGGGTGGGTCCGCTCAGGGCTTGATCGTGCTCGGTTATCCGATTCTGCTGAGCGGGTTGGTGATCGGTCTGAGCCTGGCCGTTCACCGCCGGCTGCTGGCGGTCCGCGCGGGCTGGCTGTTCGCGCTGCCCGGCAGGCGCACGGTGGAGACGGCCGGATGAGCGCCCTCGCCGAAGCTCTGGTCGACCTGGACGCGATCGCCAGCAACGTGCGGACGATCGCGTCGGTCGCCGGCACCGGACTGATGGCAGTGGTGAAGGCCGACGGGTTCGGCCACGGGGCGGTGCAGGTGGCCCGGGCCGCACTGCGCGCCGGCGCCTCCTGGCTGGGAGTGACCTCGACGGCCGAGGCGCTGACCCTGCGCGAGGCGGGTGTGACAGCGCCCACGTTGAGCTGGCTGCACGGTCCGGATGACGACTTCGGTATCTTGATCAAGAGCGGCGTCGACGTCGGCGTGTCCACGACGACGCACCTGCACGCCGTCGCCGACGCGGCCCGCCTGCTCGGCGCACCGGCGATGGTGCAGCTCAAGGCGGACACCGGGTTGTCCCGCAACGGGGCCGCCGGGGACGACTGGCCCGAGTTGGTCGGTTGGGCCCGCAAGTACGAACGAGAGGGCGGGATCCGGGTGCGCGGGGTGTGGTCCCATCTCGCCGACGCCGATCTGCCGGGCGCCCCGGCGCTCACCCGTCAGGTGGCGATCTTCGAGGAGGCGCTGCGGACCGCACGGTCGGCTGGCCTGGACCCTGATCTCGTCCACCTGGCCAATTCGGCCGCCGCGCTCTCCGCACCGCGGACCCGGTTCGACCTCTGCCGGATCGGGATCGCCCTCTACGGCGTGGACCCGTTCGGCGTGAGCGGTCCGGGTGAGTTCGGGCTGCACCCCGCGATGACTCTGCGGACGAGCGTGGTCAACGTCAAGCGGGTGCCGGCCGGCACGGGCGTCTCCTACGGGCCCGACCATGTGACCGGCACACCGACCACGCTGGCGCTGCTGCCGCTCGGCTACGCCGACGGGCTGCCCCGGGCCGCGGGTGGCAGCGCCTCGGTGTGGCTCGCCGGCCGGCGGTGCCCGATCGTCGGGCGCATCGCCATGGACCAGTGCGTTGTCGACGCCGGGGATCTTCCCGTGATGATCGGCGACCCGGTCGTGGTGTTCGGCCCGGCCGAGGGCGACCAGCACCCTCCGACGGTCGTCGAGTGGGCCCGCTGGGCGGACACGAACCCACACGAGATCTTGACCGGCATCGGGGCCCGGGTGGCCCGCGAGCACCTCCATGGAAGGGCACGGAACTCATGACAACCCGACTGGCAGTGCTGTACGGCGGGCAGAGCGGCGAGCACGACGTGTCCTGCCGTTCGGCGGCGAGCATCCTCGCCCACCTGGACCGTGAGCGGTACCAGGTCACCGAGGTGCTCATCGACCGCGACGGCGGGTGGCACGTCGGCGGTCGACCGACGCCCCTGCCCGCGGCGTTGCGTGTCCTGCGCGCCCAGGACGTGGTGTTCCCGGCCCTGCACGGCCCGTACGGCGAGGACGGCATCGTGTCGTCGCTGCTGGAGTGGCTCGGCGTGCCGTACGTCGGCAACGGCGTCTTCGCCAGCGCCGCTGGCATGGACAAGGGGGTCACCAAGCGGCTCCTCGCGGCGGAGGGTCTGCGGGTCAGCCCGGGGGTGACCCTGCGTCCCGGTGAGGCCCTGTCGGCCGAGGACCAGCGTCGGCTGGAGCTGCCGGTCTTTGTCAAGCCGGCCCGTGCCGGGTCGAGCCTGGGCGTCGTCAGGGTGGACGACTGGGCGGGAGTTCCCGCCGCGCTGGAGCAGGCCCGCCAGGTCGACCCGAAGGTGCTCGTCGAGCAGGGGGCGCGGGGACGCGAGATCGACGTGGCCGTCCTCCAGCACCCGGACGGCCGGGTGCAGGCCGGTCCGCCGCTGGAGATCCGGGTGACCGGCGCCGGCTTCTTCGACTACGACGCGAAGTACGACGGCGGGGCGACCTTCCAGATTCCCGCCCCGCTCGACGCGGCGACCACCGAGGTGCTTCAGGACCGGGCGATTCGCGCCTTCCAGGCCCTCGACTGCCGTGGGCTGCTGCGGGTCGACTTCTTCCTGCCCACCGAGGGGTCACCCGAGCCCATCGTGAACGAGGTCAACACGTTCCCCGGTTTCACCGCCGCGTCCCAGTTCCCGCAGATCTGGCAGCAGGCCGGCATCGGCTTCGCCGCCCTGATCGACATCCTGATCGCCGGCGCGCTGGCCGACCAGGACCACGGCCACCACAGCGGGTTGCCCCGGCCGCAACGCGCGGTCGACCACCTGGTGTGAGTCGGCGTTCGGTCACCTGATCGAGCACGCCCGAGGCCCTCGGTCGCCGTCCGACCCGACGATGGTGACGGTGGTGGCGGTGGTCGCCGCGCTGACCTGCGCCGCGGCAGCGACCGTCGTGCAGATGATCTGGTCGACCGCCTGCTCCGACAACGCCCGCGCGGCGATGTCCGCCCGGACCGTGAGGCCACCGGTCCGACCGGTTCCCGCCGTCACCGTGACCGGGTCCAGGCCCGCCGGAACGTCGCTGGTGAAACCCTGGGCACGTTCGTCCGCCTGGGGACCGGCCGCGAGCAGCGAGAGCGCGGCGGCGGGCGGCGGGGCCGTGTTGACCGGGCGGAGGACCAGCACCAGTTCGCCCCGCGCGAGCAGGTAGAGCCAGGCACCCTGGGCGGAGCCGCTGACCGGCGGGCGACCGGTGATGACAGTGCTGGGTCGTACCCCGCAGCCCGCCGCGACCAGCGTCAGAAGCAGGCCGCCGACGAGCATCGCGCGGCCCGTCCGTCGGCCGGTCACCGGGCACCTCCGGTGTCGGCCGTTTCGCGGGGCAGGCGGAGGGTGAACACCGCGCCGCCGTGGGTGCCGTTGCCCGCGACGAGACTCCCCCGTCGCTCCCCGTGGCGGTGCAGGCGCGCGTTCTCCCAGGAGATGGCGAGACCGAGGCCGCTGCCCTCGGAGCGGGTTCGCGCGGTGTCGGCCTTGTAGAGGCGGTCGAAGACGTGTGGCAGCACCTCCGGGTCCAGTCCGGGCCCCCGGTCGGCCACCTCGATGGTGACCCAGTCCGGGTCGGCGCCGAGTCGCACCGACACCGGCTCGGCACCGTGCCGGAAGGCGTTGCCGACCAGGTTGGCGACGATGACGTCCAGTCGGCGGGGGTCGAGTCGGGCCACGATGCCGGGTGGCAGATCCGTTCGTACCCGGTCCAGCCAGCCGCGGATCCGCAGGGTCGCGGTGACCGCCGCGGCCACGTCCACGTCGTCCAGGGCGAGCCGCGCGGTGCCGGAGTCGAACCTGCTGATCTCGATGAGGTCGTTGACCAGTTGGGTGAGGTTCTGCGTCTCCTGGCTGACCAGCCGGGCGGCCCGGCCCGCGTCCCCGGGAAGGTGTTCGGCCTCCTCGTCGAGCACGTCGGTGACCGCCGTCATCGCGGCCAGCGGCGTCCGGAGTTCGTGCGAGACGTCGGCCACGAAGCGGCGGGCGTCGGATTCCAACCGCCGCAGCTCGCCGACCTGCCGCTCCAGCGTGCCGGCTGTGTCGTTGAAGGTCCGTGCCACATCCGCCAGTTCGTCGGCGCCCCGGACCGTCAACCGGGTGCTCAGGTCGCCCTCACCGAGGCGGCGCGCCGCTCGGCTGAGGTCGCGGACGGGTCGCAGGACTCCGCGGGCGGACAGCAGGGCCAGCAGGACGGCGAGGACCACTGACAACCCGCCGGTCAGCCAGGCCCTGTTGGCGAGCCGGTCGATGCTCTGCTGCTCGGGCACGAGATTGCGCACCGAGTAGACCTCCAGCCCGGACGGGCGGGACGTGCCGTCCGGGCGGTCGAGTGCCAACTGGGTACCGATGAGCAGTGCGGGTTCTCCGTCGAGTGAGACCCGCTGCCAGGCGATGCGACCGTCACGGACCTTCTGCCGCAGCTCGGGGGTGAGCGGGTCGGCGAGGTCGGAGCCGCCCTGCGCCCGCATGTCCCGGTAGACGACCACCGCGAAGCTCTCCCGGTCGCTGAGGCGCTGGGCCAACAGTTCGAGGTCGTCCTGGGTCGGCGGCAGCTGAACGATCGGGTAGACCTTGGTGAGCTGATCGGTCAGCGACATCACTGCGGCGTCCTGCGCCTGCTGCAGGACGACGGTCCGAGCCTGGAAGTAGCTGCCACCGGCCACCGCCACCGTCGTGGTCACGCCCAGCAGCGCGAACGCCAGGAGGAGCCGGACCCGTAGACCCGAGACCCACGCGCCGGCCCGGCGCCACAGCGTCACAGCGGCCCGAACCGGTATCCGAAACCACGCACCGTCTGGATGAAGACCGGCGCCGACGAGTCGGCCTCGATCTTGGCGCGTACCCGCTGGACGCACGCGTCCACGAGTCGCGAGTCGCCGAGATACCCGTGCTCCCAGACGGCCTCCAGCAGCTGCTGGCGGCTGAGCACCTGGCCCGGCGTGTGCGAGAGTTCGAGCAGCAGCCGCAGCTCCGTCGGGGCGAGGCTGACCGGCGTTCCGTCCTTGCTGACCACCAGCGCGGCCCGGTCGATGGTCAACTCACCGTGCTGTTCCAGGGCGGTCCGGTCGCCGCCACGCCGCGAGTCGCCACCGGTCCGTCGCAGCACCGCGCGGATGCGGGCCTCCAGTACCCGGGCCTGCACGGGCTTGACCACGTAGTCGTCGGCGCCGGCCTCCAGGCCCGCGACCACGTCCATGTCGTCGTTGCGGGCGGTGAGCATGATGATCGGCAGGTCGCCGAGCTGCCGGATCCGGCGGCAGACCTCGAACCCGTCCATCCCGGGCAGCATGAGATCGAGGACCACGACGTCGGACGGGGTCGTGCGCAGCCGCTCCAACCCCTGCTCACCGGTGCCCACCGCGTGCACGGTGTGGCCCTGTCGGGTGAGCGCCAACTGCAGTCCGTCGCGCACCGTCTGGTGGTCTTCGATCAACAGCACCTGGGACATGTCGGCAAGTATCCCATCATGAGATCTTTCGGGTTTCGGTCGTCGACGGTGGCTGCGGAGGGCTCCGCGGGGTGAGCGGCACCGCGAAACCCGTCGACCGCACCAGGAACACCACCGCCCCCACCAGCGCCATCGTCGCCGCGGCAGCGGCCACGATGGCGATCAACAAGCCGCGCTGCACCGAGGCGGCCAGACCGGGCACGACCACCAGCAGCGCCCAGACCAGCACGACCAGCCCGACCACCGCCTCGGCCAGCCTGCGCCAGAGGCTGCCGCCGTCCGTACCGCCTGTCGTGTCGCGGTCGCCGGACCAGGTCGCCAACGCTGCCGACGCCAGGCAGAACAGGGTCACCCCCAGCAGTACGCCACCGAGCACGTCGCTGAACCGGTGCCAGCCCGCGATCATCGTGGCGGCGGCGATCACCGAGACCCCGGCCCCGCCCGGCGCCGCCAGCCAGCGCCGGGCCCACCCGGGCAGAACCAGCATGAACGCCAGCAGCAGGGCGGTCGCCGCCGCGACATGGCCGCTGGGGAAGCTGTTGTGGGTGGTGGAGCTCAGGACCTCCAGATCCGGGCGGGGCAGCTCCGATTTCACCGCGCCGGCCAGCAGCACCGCGCAGACGACGATGCCCACACCGGCGACACCCGCCACCAGCCGCCGGCGGAGCACACCCACCAGCAGCACCACACCGAGCAGGGCCGCGATGAGGGTCGGGCTGCCGAAGGTGGCCAGCACGGTCTTGGCCGGGCCCACCAGCACGGTCTGCTGCTCGTAGCCTCCGCCCCGCTCGGCGCGCGGCAGGAGAACCCCGTCCAGCCACTGCCCGGGGTACGTCCGCACGAAGGCGGCGGCGGTGAGGGTCAGGGCAACCAGACCGGACAGCGCCGCCGCGAGCAACCGAAGCCCCAGGGGAACCGCGGCGCGGGCATGGGGCAGCGGTCGCGCCGGACCGGGCGTCGACCGCCCGACGGAGTACAACGATCCGATGGACATGGCGACCATGCTCGCCTCGGCAGGTCCGTACCCCGTCCTCGGATTGTCTTGGTTCTGTCACAACCACCCCCACCGCTTCCGGAGAAGCGGATCGTCGGCGGTGTGGCCGGGTGGACCTGGACGGCTCGATGGGATTCACATGCTTGCATGCAACTATGTTTTACCCAGCCGAGATCAGCCACCACTAGGGTCAGGACGCCGATCGATGTTTCGGTCGGCGGTGCGAAAAATCCATCCGGAGTGAGTTGGGGAACCGGAAGGTGTTGGCAAATGCAGGGAACTCCAGCGGCCAGCCTGGTCATCGGCATCGCATCCTCGCCGGCCGAGCGGCGACATCTGGCCCGGCTGCTCGGCGGCAGTGACGCCTTCCTGATCGTCTCGACAGTCGACCAGGCACGAGACTTTCTCGGGGTGGTCGAGGCGCCTGCCGCCCCGGCTCCCCCGACCACCGCGGCGCTCGCCGAGGTGACGCCGAGCCCACAGCCACCGCCACCGGATCTGGCCGTCGACTCCGACCGCCGGGTGCTGCGCTGGCGCGACCAGGAGATCGACCTGACCCGGCTGGAGCACGACGTCCTGCTCTGCCTGGTGCACGCGCCCGGTCAGGTCTGGACCTACGAGCGCCTGCACCTCGAGGTCTGGGGCAACCGGCACCTCGGCCGGGGCTCCGACATCCACTCGGTGGTCCGCCGGGTGCGCGGCAAGCTCGCCAGTCTCAACGCCGCGGCGACGATCCACTCGGTACGCGGCGTCGGCTTCCGGCTCGCGCCCGTCTGATCACCCCGGGCGCGGTCCGGCCCGCCTGGTCGGGGACCAGGCGGGCCGGACTTCTTCGGCTAGTGCTCAGGCGTCAGCACCTGATGGGCGCCAACCCGAAGTTCTCCACCGTCGGGGTGGCGGTGTCGATCCTGGTCTGACGGGTCTGCGGCTTCCAGCCGTCCTTGGCCACGATCATCGTGAGCGGGTTGTTGCGGCGGTCCACCCAGTAGGCGTACTTGCCCTCGGCATCGGTGGCGAAGGTGTACGACGCCGCCCACGAGTCGACCTGCACGACCGCGCCGGTGAGCGGCGAGGTCGCACCCTGGCAGCTGGTGCCGGTGACCGTACCCATGAGCTTGCCCCAGGTCTTCGGGGGGTTCGCGGTCATGGTCACCGCGACCGGTGCCACCGAGTACGGGGTGTTCTCGGAGATCGCGACCGCACCGGAGTAGGTGCCCGGCTGGTCCACGTTCGCCGTCAGACCGACGGTGACGGTGACCTTCGCACCCGGTGCGAGGGTGACCGCCGACTTGTCGATGGTCATCCAGCTGACGTCGGCCGCCGACTCGGAGCATCCCTCGAAGCCCGGGAGCACCTCGCTGTCCGGGGCCGCGTTGAAGCTGCCGGACGAGCCGCCGATCTTGTAGAAGCCGCACGCCGCGCCGCCGCGGTACCGCGCGGTGTTGGCGTTGGGCAGGTTGGACCACGAACCGGCCGCCGGGTCGAAGGCGAAGCCGGCGTTGCTGATGGCCCCGCCCTGCGAGCCGCCGACGACGAGGAGCTTGCCGCTGGCGACGGCGTACGAGCTGGCCCAGTTGTCGGCCGGCGCGTCGGCGACGGCGGTCCAGGTGTTGGCACCCGGGTCGAAGGCGTAGCTGGACTTCTGTGCGGCGGATCCGTCGTTGCCGCCGGTGCAGTAGAGGACGCCGTCGATCCCGCCGCAGGAGGCGAAGGCCACCGACTTCGGGTAGTTGGCCATCGTCTCCCAGGTGTCACCGGTCGGGTCGTACCGGACGACGCTGTTCGACATCGGCAGACAGGCCGCCGTCGTGCAGCCACCGACCGCGTACAGCTTGCCGTCGACGACGGCCTGACCGGCTGCGGCCCGCGGTGCCGGGTTGTCGGCCAGTTCCGTCCAGGTGTTGGCCCCCGGGTCGTACGACCAGGTGGCGGAGTCCGGGCCGGAGTCGCCCCAGCCACCGCTGACGATGATCTTGCCGTTCACCACGCCCGCGGTCACCGCGTTACGCGCGCCGGGAAGGTCGGCGATCGCCGTCCAGGTCTGTGCGGCCGGGTCGTAGGCGTAGTTCTTGGTGGTGGAGGCCTCACCGTCGCCACCACCGATCGAATACACCTTGCCGTCCAGGTTCACCACCCGGTTGTCCATGATCGTGGCCGGGTAGTTGGCGATGTCGGTCCACGGCGCCGCCTGCGGGCCCGCCGCAGCGGCAGCCGCCTTGGCCTCCTTGCCGGACGCCTTGGCGGCGAACGACGTCGGTACGGTGAGCCGCTGCTCCGGCGCGCCGCTGGACCCGAGCACCTGCTGCCGGGTGACAGTGGAGCCGTCCGCCCGCAGGAGTTCGAACCCGTTGTCCCGCTCACCGAACTTGACCTCGACCGGCGCGCCGCCGGTGTTCGTCACAGTGAACGACTTGCTGGTCTTGCCGTTGGGCATCTGAAGCGTCGCGCTCAACTGCGTCGGCGTCACCGCCAGTCGACCGGCCGCGAGCTGGAAGTTCGCGGTGGTCGCCCAGTCGGCCTCGACGTCGACCTGCTTGGTCTGGCTGACGTAGTTGCCGGCGGTCGCCGTGAACGGGTGCTCGCCGGTCAGCGACGAGTAGATCCAGTAGAAGCCGTCGGCCAGCCCCGGGTCGTCCGGGGTCGCCACGGTGACGGCCTTCTCGGCGGGCCGGTCCTTGCTGGTGACGGTCGCGCCGTTGACGTAGCTGTCGTCGTTCTTGTCGCGGACGTTGCCGACGACCAGACCGCCGTCGACCGGCACGCAGAGGACCTGGCTGCCGATCAGGACGTTGTCGACCTCCCACCACCACTCGTACGAGGCGTCGTAGTAGTGGAACCGCACCTGCACCTGCGCCTTACCGGCCGCCTGCGGGATCGAGATCTCGGTCAGCTTCGGTCCCCGGACATCCGTCTCCTGCCGGAGCACGTTGGTCCAGGTGGCACCGCCGTCGATGCTGAGGTCCACGTCGGCGGTGTCGTCGTTGAGCTGGTTGAAGTCCTGGTTGAACCGGATGACCGGAGCCGTGACGCTGGTCAGGTCGACCACCGGGCTGACCAGCGAGGTGTCCTGGCTGGTGCCCGCCCCGTACGCGTCGCTGTCGATCATCGCGAAGTTGCCGCTGCCCCCGGTCAGGTTGCCCCGGTCGCCGTCGTCGGTGAACTTCCAGACCTGACCGCTGCCCGCGTTGTCGACGACGGTCCAGCCGGCCGGCGTGGTCGTGGCGTCGAAGGTCTCGTACTCACCGTCGGAGCCGTACGTGTACCCGGGGGCGGTGGTGCAGGCGTTGCTGTCCACCGGCACGGCGACGTTGGCGGTGACGTTGCCCGAGCCGACCACGACCTGCTTGGTGACGGTCTGGTAGCCCGGGTACTGCGGCTCGTACTTCAGGGTGTAGGTCTGCCCGGCCGGCAGCTTGATGCTGTAGCGGCCGTTCGACGGGGTGGTGTGGTCGTAGACGCCGGACACCCCCGTCACGGTCACCTTGGCGTACAAGGGCCAGCCGTGGCCGGAGCCGTCGGTGACCGCTCCGGTGACGTTGACGCTCGGCACCGCCGTGAGGGCGACGTTGAGCGTCGTGGTCGCGCCCTTGGCGACCGTCGCCGTCCTGGTGGTGCTGCCGTACCCGAACGCCGCGACGGCGACCTGGTAGTCGCCGGCGGGAAGCTGGGTGGAGAACTTGCCGTCGGCACCGGTGGTCAGCTCACGCTCGGACGCGCCGGTGAGCGTCAGTGTCGCCCCGGCGATCGGGGCGCCGGAGGTCGCGTCGGTGACCGTGCCGGCCAGCGTGCCGATGTCGCCGGTCGGGGCGGCGTTGAGCAGGGCGAGGGCGTCCAGTCGGCCTTCGCCGTAGACGTTGTTGTCGGCGGCGGTGCCGCCACACTGGTCGTCGGCCTTGTCGATCGCGGCGCCGTTGAGCAGCGCGCGGGTCGCGTTGACGTCGCCGACCAGCGACGGCGCCGCCGAGTACAGCAGCGCGATCGCGCCCGCGAGGTGCGGTGCGGCCATCGAGGTGCCGCTGATGGTGCCGTAGGCGCTGCCCGGGATGCTCGACCGGACGTTCACGCCCGGCGCGGAGATGTTGGGCTTGATCTCGCCGTTCTGACCGACGCCGCGGGCGGAGAAGCCGGCGACGTTGTTGTTGACGTCGTACGCGCCGGTCGAGTAGTTGCTGACGAGGCTGCCCGGCGAGCCACTGGTCTCGCAGGCCGGCCCGCTGTTGCCGTTGGACCAGGTGCCGAAGATCCCGGAAGCGGTCCAGGCGTCCGTCACGTCCTCCATGAACGGCTCGTTGGACGGGTCCCGGGTGCCCCACGAGTTGTTGATGATGTTCGGGCGCTTGCTCGCGTCCGCGTTCTGACCGTTGAGGTCCAGCGGTTCGAGCATCCACTGACCAGAATTGATCAGAGCGGCGTCACTGGGGCAGCAACCGTTCGCCGCGATCCACTTGACTCCGGGGGCGACGCCGATCTGGTTCGCGCCGTCGGAGCCGGCCATGGTGCCCATGGTGTGCGTACCGTGGCCGTCGCCGTCACAGGGGGCGGCGGCGCAGGCCCCGGTCGCGTTCGCGGCGTTGAACCAGTTGTAGTTGTGGTCGAACGTCCCGTCGCCGTTGTTGCCGCGGTAGGAGTTCACCAGCGCCGGGTGGTCGAACTGCACCCCGGTGTCGATGTTCGCGATGGTGATGCCCTCGCCCTTGACGCCGTACTGGGACCAGACGTCGTCGGCGTTGATGTTGGCGATGCCCCACTCCAGGGCGTTCACGGTCTTCTCGTCGGTGCCCTTGGTCGTCTCCGGCACCTTGTACGAGACCGGGGCGTAGAGGCCCTCGACCTCCGAGTACCCGGCGAACTTCTGGGCCATCGCCAGCGAGCCGCTGTTCACCTTGATGGCGTTGGTGGCCCAGAAGGTCTGGTATCTGGTGCCCGAGCTGTCGAGGTCGGCCCGGATCTTGCCCTGGCTCGCTGCGGCCGTCTTGCGCAGCGCGTCCGCCACCGCCGTGCCACGCTTCGACCAGTCCTTGATGGCGCTGGCCTTGCTCAGGTCGGCCCGGTCCTTGAACCGGATCCAGAAGTCCCCTTCACTCTTGGCCTGGAGCTGCTTGGCGAGCTCCGGTCGGATCTTGTCCCCGGTCTGGGCGCCCGCCCCCATCGCACCGCCCGGCGCGGCCTGCGCGCCCGAGCTGATCGTCGCCAAGCATGTCGCGGCGAGGATCGTCGCCGCGCCGGCGCTCACCAGTGATCTGGCCGCGCGCCGCCATTGTGGACGTCTGAACATCGGTGCTGCCTCCCTCAGAACGACCCAGGGTGTAATGGGCCATGGTGGACCTCCCCCATGCACCGCGCGGGTCACGCCGGTTGCCCGAGTGGACACTATGATCGAGAAGAACGGACGATCAAGAACTTGCCGTGAGCAACTTGTCGCTAAGAGTTGCCCTGGCTGGCGGCGTGCTTGCCAATCATTGTCAGAACCATGACGAGAGCTGGGCAGGGATGCCCATCGATCCCGGGCGGTGCGGTGGCCGAGGACGACGAGGCAACGGTGAACAGGGGCGATCCGGCCGACGAGCCGTTCCCACTGCTCATCGCGGTGACCCCGTCGCCGGCCGAGCGCATCCGGCTCGCGGAGCTTCTCGACGGCATCGCACCGCTGCTGCTGGTCGCCGACCTCGACGAGCTGCGCCGGCTGATCGCCGCCCCGCAGCAGGCAGCCGCCCCGTCCGAACCGACGCCGGTCGCCGCCCTGGTGATCGACTCGGCCCGCTCCAGCGCCCGCTGCGGTGACCGCGAGATCGACCTCACCCGCCTGGAACACGACCTGCTGACCTGCCTGATCACCGAGCCGGCCCGGGTCTGGAGCTATGCCGAGCTGCACCGGTCGGTCTGGGGTGACGAGGGGCGCGAACGCAAGGCGGACGTACAGTCGCTGGTCAAGCGGCTGCGGCGCAAGCTGCACGACCTGGGCACCAAAGCCACCATCGATGTGGTGCGCGGTGTGGGGCTGCGGCTGACCGATCACCAGCAGGCGCGGGTCGAACGGGCCTGACAGCGACGTCACATGAACTGATCTCGCCCCACCCCATGCCGCCCTCTGCGGGGCAACGGATCAGATCAGCCCGGCCCGGGCCCACAGCAGACGCCCCGGCCCAGCGACCAGGCCGACGTCCGCCAGGTTGGCGTGCACCCGCGCCGCGGACCAGCGCAGCGTGGCACGCCAGTGCGGGTTGGCGCGGGCAGCGGCCCGACCGACCGCCGGCGGAATGCCCACCGCCGCGTACACGTCGGGATGGACCAGGCGATTGGCGATCGTGTGGGCTGCGCGACCGACCAGCAGCCGGGCGTACGCCATGCCCACCGGACCGGTTGCCGCGACCGCGGCGGCCAGCTCCTCGCGGGCGAACCGGACGTGTCGCGCCTCCTCCACCACATGGATGCGGGACACCATCCGAATGAGCGGCTGGAGTGACGCGTCCGCCATGATCTCGCGCTGGAACGCGTCGAGGATCTCCTCCGCGATGAGGATCGCGGCGTACATCCGAGGGCCGCTGGCGGTGGCCTTGAGGAAGCGCCCGAGATGGTGGTCGACAGTGCTCGCGCGGTAGACCGGACAACCCATCGCCTCGATCAGCCGGCCGAACATGATCGAGTGTCGGCACTCGTCGGCGACCTCGGTCAACGCGTACTGGGCCTGCCGGCTGGTCGGGTCGGCGCGGTAGTACTCCCGGATCAGCATCTGCATGAGGATCGTCTCGAACCACAGCCCGGCGCTGGCCGCGCTGGCCACCTCGTGCCTGGTCAGCTCGACGCGCTGCTCCTCGCTGAGCTGGTCCCACAGCGGCGTGCCGTAGAGGCTGCTGCGCTGAGGCGGAAGCCAGTAGGCGCCGGGGGTGTGCGGGGCGTCCCAGTCGATCTCGACGGTGGGGTCGTAGCTGGTCCGCAGTGAGGACGTGAGCAGGCGCTCGGCGACTGCCGCACGCCCGGTTTCCGCCGCCTCCATGGCTCCTCCATATTGACGTGACGACCAGTAACTGTTACGAGTAGTAGCATGCAACCGCCGCTCACCGGTGTCAATGCGTCCGACCCGCCTGCCACGCCCCCCGACGGCAGCCCGAAAGCGAAGGGCAACGGCCGCCGGGACCGCTGGGCAGACCATCGTGAGCAACGACGGCAGCAGCTGGTCGGTGCCGCCGTGCAGGCGCTGCTGCGGCACGGGCCAGAGGTCGACATGGAACAGGTGGCCGCCGCCGCGGGCGTCAGCAAACCGGTTCTCTACCGCTACTTCGCCGACAAGTCGCAGCTCTGGGTCGCTGTCAGCGAGGTGGTGGCGGCCCGGGTGGTCGACGCCATCGCGCCCGCCGTCGAACAGGTCCGCGAGGAACGTGACCTGGTCGAAGCGACGATCGACGCCTACCTGGGCGTGATCGAGTCGGAGCCGAGGCTCTACCGGTTCCTCATGCACCAGTCCGGCGACCCCGGCATCCACCAGGTGATCGCCGGCACCAGCCGGCAGGTGGCCGCCGGGCTCGCCCGGGTGATCGGCGACCGGCTACGCACGCTGGGCCTGGACGCCGGTCCCGCCGAGCCCTGGGCGTACGGCCTGGTGGGCTTCGTGCAGGCGGTCGGCGACTGGTGGACCACGCACGGCCAGCCGATCAGTCGGGCCGCCCTCACCGACTACCTGACCGCCCTGCTGTGGAGCGGCATCGAGGGAGTACGGGCCAGCGCCGACCTGCCGCACGAGCTGACCCGCGCCCACGAGCGGATCGTGCCGTGAGTTACCACGGCCCGGCGGGTGTCGAGGGCACCACGGTGCGGGTGCACCTCAGCGGGCGGTGGGAGCCGGTCGACGGCCGCTTCCACTGGGGCGGACGGATCGAACCCGAGCCACGGGTGGCCCATCTGCTGCGCTCCGGCCGGCGCGACGTCGAGGTGCGCATCGCCGACCGCGTCCGGGCGGCCCGACTGGCCGAGGTCGATCCGTGGGGCGGCGTACGAATCACCGGCGTGGGCGATCCGCCCTGGCCGCCGGTGGCCGACCTGACAGCGCCCGAGCTCACGGAGGAGTGAATGGAGACAGACATTGCCATCATCGGTGCCGGCTTCGGTGGCCTGGGCGCCGCCATCCGCCTACAGCGGGCCGGGTTCACCGACTTTCTCGTCTTCGACCGGGGCGAGGACGTCGGCGGCACCTGGCGTGACAACAGCTACCCGGGCTGCGCCTGCGATGTCCCGTCGCACCTCTACTCGTTCTCCTTCGCCCCCAACCCCGGGTGGTCGAACACCTTCTCCAGCCAGCCGGAGATCTGGGACTACCTGCGCGGGTGCGTCGACCGCTTCGGCATTCGTCCGAGGTTGCGGTTGCGCCACGAGGTACTGGAGGCGAGGTGGGACGACCAACGCCAACGCTGGCTGCTGCGCACCTCGGGCGGCGACCACAGCGCCCGGGTCCTGATCTGTGCCGCCGGCCCGCTCAGCGACCCGGCCATCCCCGACCTGCCCGGAATCGAGGAGTTCGCCGGCACCGTGTTCCACTCCGCCCGTTGGCGGCACGACCACGACCTGACCGGCCGGCGCGTCGCGGTGATCGGCACCGGCGCCTCGGCCATCCAGTTCGTGCCACAGATCCAGCCGACGGTCGAGAAGCTGACGCTGTTCCAGCGCACTCCCGCCTGGATCATGCCGAGGTTGTCGCGCCGGATCAGCGGGGTCGAGCAGGCCGCGTTCCGCACCGTGCCCGGTGCGCAGCGGGCCGCCCGGGCAGGGCTCTATCTGGTACGCGAGAGCATGGGCCTGGGCTTCCTGCACCCGGCGGTCAACCGCCTCGTCTCGCGCCGGTCCCTGCGTACGCTGCGGCGTCAGGTTCCCGATCCGATCCTGCGGGACAAGCTCACCCCCCGCTACGCGATGGGCTGCAAGCGAGTGTTGATCTCCAACGACTACTGGCCGTCGCTCACCCGGCCGAACGTCGACGTGGTCACCGCCGGCATCGCCCGGATCGTGCCGGACGGTCTCGTCACCGACGATGGCGTCCACCACCTGGCGGACACGATCATCCTCGGGACCGGCTTCCACGTCACCGACTCCCCCGTCGTACGCCGCATCCACGGCCGGGCCGGGCACAGCCTGGGCGACGCGTGGACCCCCAGCATGCACGCGTACCGGGGCACGGCGATCGCCGGCTTCCCCAACCTGTTCTTCCTGCTCGGCCCGAACACCGGGCTCGGGCACACCTCGGTGGTGCTGATGATCGAGGCGCAGCTGCGCCTGGTGCTCGCGGCCCTGCGTCACATGCGGGCCAGGGGCATCCAGGCCATCGAGCCCACCGCGCAGGCGCAACGACGCTGGACCGAGCGGGTCGACCAGAAGATGGCCGGCACCGTCTGGCAGACCGGCTGTTCGAGCTGGTACCTCGACGCCACCGGCCGCAACACCACCATCTGGCCGGGCTTCGCCACCAGCTTCCGGATGAGGCTGCGCCGGTTCCGCCCGGCCGACTACCACATCGCCTCGACCGGCAGCACCCCCAACGAACCGGAGCGGGAGCACGCCGATGCGGTATGACCTGGCAGGCAAGGTCCTGTTCATCACCGGCGCGGCGCGCGGCATCGGGGCGCGACTGGCCCGCGAGGCCGTCGGCCGTGGGGCTCGCGTCGCCCTCGTCGGTCTGGAGGGCGAGCTGCTCGAACAGCTCAGCGCCGACCTCGACGCGCACTGGTACGAGTGTGACGTCACCGATCAGGCGGCGTTGGACGCCGCGGTGGCCTCCACAGTGGACCGCTTCGGTGGCATCGACGTCGTCGTGGCCAACGCGGGCATCGCGAACCTCGGCACCGTCGCCGTCGGACCGGTCGACGCGCTGATCCGTACCGTCGAGGTGAACCTCTGCGGCGCGATCCGCACGGTCAGCGCGGCGCTGCCGCACGTCACCGCCGCCCGTGGCCACGTCCTGATCGTCTCGTCGGCCGCCGCCTTCACGGCGATGCCCGGGATGGCCGCCTACTGCGCGTCCAAGGCGGGCGTGGAGCAGTTCGCGAACGTGCTGCGCCTGGAGACCCGCCCGCGCGGCGTCACCGTCGGCACGGCGCATCCGATCTGGATCGACACCGACCTGGTCCGCGACATCCAAGACGACCTGGCGTCGTTCCGCGCCACGCTGCGCCGGCTGCCGTGGCCGCTGTCCACCGTCGTACCCGTCGAGCAGTGCGTCGAGGCCCTGCTCCACGGCATCGAGCGCCGCAGGCGCAAGGTGTACGTGCCACGGTCGCTCGCCCTGGTGCAGGCGCTGCGGCCGGTGGTGCTGAGCGGCCTCTCGGACGCGTTGATCACCCGGTTCGGCGGCCGGACGATGGTCGACCAGATGGAGGACGAGGTGCGCCAGCTCGGGCGTTCGTTCGGCCGGACGTCGGTGGGAGAGCGGTCGTGAGCATTCACTTCCGGCGTGCGGGCAGCGGAGAGCCGCTCGTGCTCATCCACGGCATCGGTCACCGCCATCAGGCGTGGGAGCCGGTGTTCGACCGGCTCACCGCCCACCACGAGGTGATCGCGCTCGACCTGCCCGGCTTCGGGAACTCTCCGGTGCCCGAAACCGGCATGCCCGCCGACATGGCCGCCACCGTGGCCGGGGTCCTGCCGGCGCTGACCGAGTGGGGGCTGGAGCGTCCGCACGTCGCCGGCTACAGCCTCGGTGGGGCGATCGCCCTGGAGCTTGCCGCCACCGGGGCGGTCGCCTCGGCCACCGCCTTCTCCCCCGCCGGCTTCTTCACCCCGGCGGAGCGCCGCCGGGCGCTGGCCATCCTCCGGATGCTGCGGGCCAACTCGTACCTGCCCACCACGATCATGCGGGTCGCACTGCGCTCGGCGTACCTTCGGGCGTTGTGCTTCGCGCCGCTGATGGCCCGCCCGACGCTGCTGGATGTCGAGCGCGCGCTGGGCGACGCGCTCGCCCTGCGACGCGGGGTCGGCTTCAACGCCGTGGCCCGAGCCGCCCGCGGCTATCGCCTCGACTGCCTTCGGCTGTCCGACGCGACGGTGCCGGTGACCATCGGCTGGGGGGACTGCGACCGGATATTCGGCGTCCACCAGGCCGAGCGGGCCCGCGCGGGCCTGCCGGCGGCACGGGTGGTGACGCTGCCCAGGTGCGGGCACGTGCCGATGAGCGACGACCCGGACCTGGTCGCCGGGCTCATCCTGGAGACCACCGGCGCCGTGCCCCGCACCGAGCGACCGGACCGTCCGGCTCCGACCAGCATCGCGAGTCAGGAAGATCACTTCACACTCTAAAAACTTGCAGGCTGTGCAAGTTCGCTCCTAATCTCGCTCGCGTGACCGACACCGACCAAGCCGCGCCCGGGCGTCGCGACCGCAAGAAGGCGCAGACGCGGGCCGCGCTGACCGCCGCCGCGCTGCGGCTGGTCGCCGAACGCGGCCTGGAGCACGTGACAGTGGAGGAGATCAGCGAGGCCGCGGACGTGTCCTCGCGGACCTTCTTCAACTACTTCACCTGCAAGGACGAGGCACTCACCGACGATCCGGCGCTCGACGGCAACCCGGTCGTGGCGCGTCTGGCGGCCACACCTGCGCAGGTGCCGACGTTGCAGGCCGTCCGGCTGGCCCTCGACGAGGCGATCGACACGATCCAGGCCGACCGGGAGTTGTGGCGGCTGCGGCTGGCGGTCATCACCCAGAACCCCGCGCTGCTGCCCCGGCTGGTGTCCGGCAACATCGCGACGGAGCGAGCCATGGTCTCGGTCATCGCCACCCGCCTCAGCGTAGGTCCCGACCACGGCCTCCCGCCGCTCATCACCGCTGTCACCAGTGCTGCCTTCCACACCGCGATGCTGCGCTGGTCCGCCGGCGACGACACCCGCCCCCTGCGCGACTACGTGGACGAGGCGTTCGCCGCCATCGCCGCCGGGCTGCCGGATCCGCCGTCCCCCTCCTGACCCGCCACTGCCCGCCCCGCCGCACCAGCTGCGGGGCCAGTCACCCCGCCACAAACCCGCCAAGGGAGCGTCAATGACCACCACCGTCCCGCCCGCCGACACCGCCGAGGTCGGCACGCGCATGTCGCGTCGGGAGGTTCTCCAGGCCCTTTCCGGCCTGATGGTCGGCATGTTCGTGTCCATCCTCGCCTCCACGGTGGTGGCGAACGCGCTGCCACGGATCATCGCGGACCTGAACGGCAGCCAGACCGTCTACACGTGGATCGTCACCAGCGAACTGCTCGCCATGACGGCGACGGTGCCGCTGTGGGGCAAGATGGCCGACCTGTACAGCAAGAAGCTGCTGATCCAACTCTCGCTGGGCCTGTTCGTGGTGGGTTCGCTCATCGCGGGCTTCACGCCGAACGTCGAGGTGCTGCTGCTCAGCCGTGTCGTCCAGGGCATCGGCGCTGGCGGCATGACGGCGCTGGCCACGATCGTCATGGCGGCGATGATCCCGCCCCGTGAGCTGGGCCGTTACGCCGGCATCTTCGGCGCGGTCTTCGGTGTGGGCACCATCGCCGGTCCGCTGATCGGTGGCCTGCTCGTCGACACGTCGTGGCTGGGCTGGCGGTGGTGCTTCCTGATCGGCGTCCCGTTCAGCATCATCTCCATCGCCCTGCTCCAGCGCACCCTGCACCTGCCGGTCGTCCGCCGCAAGGCAAAGATCGACTGGCTGGGCGCCCTGCTCATCACCTCTGGCGTCTCAACGCTGCTGATCTGGTCGTCCCTGGCTGGGAACAAGTTCGAGTGGGCCTCCGGCTGGACGGCCCTGATGGTCGTCGGTGGCCTGGTTCTGCTGGCGCTGGCCGTGCTCGTCGAATCGCGCGCCGCCGAGCCGATCGTCCCGCTGGGCATCTTCCGTAACCGCACGGTCTCCCTGGCCACTGTCGCCAGCGTGCTGGTCGGTGTCGCGCTGTTCGGCGGCACCGTCTTCCTGTCCCAGTACTTCCAGATCTCGCTGGGCAAGTCGCCCACCGTCGCGGGCCTGATGAGCCTCCCGATGATCTTCGGCCTGCTCGTCTCGTCGACGGTCGCCGGACAGCTCATCACCAAGTACGGCCGGTGGAAGGCATACCTGGTGGCCGGTGCCGCGGTGATGAGCGTCGGGATGCTGCTCCTGGGCACCATCGACGCCAACACCAGCGTCCTCGTGCTGTCGATCTACATGGCCGTGCTGGGCATCGGCGTCGGCATGCTCATGCAGAACCTCGTGCTGGCCGCACAGAACGACGTACCGGCCCACGAGCTCGGCGTCACCACCTCCGTGGTGACGTTCTTCCGCAGCATGGGCGGCGCCATCGGGGTCAGTGCCCTCGGCGCGGTCCTGGCGAACCGGGTGGCCTCGCTGACCGCCGAGCGGCTCGGCCCGGCGGCGACGGCCGGCGGTGGCTCCGCCGAGGTGCCCGACCTGTCCACCCTGCCCGAGCCGGTGCTGCGCATCGTGCAGGACGTGTACGGCATCGCCACAGCGGATCTCTTCCTGGTCGGCGCGCCGTTCGCGCTGCTCGCGCTGATCGTCGTGCTGTTCATCAGGGAGAAGCCGCTGCACACCCTCAGCGGGGAGGAACGACGCGTCCAGGAGGAGGCGGCCGCCAAGGCCGCGATCCACTGAGCCGTACGACAGCAGTCAGGGGGCGGGCCGGTGGGCCCGCCCCCGTCCTGTTTCCACCTCCCGCCGCGTTTTTCGGTAATGACGTGTTGTGAACCAGCCGACACGTAACGTGAGGTGAAGCCGGTAATCGGCTGACGCCAGACGTGCGCCGGGCCGCCACTGCGGCGGCGCCGCTCGGCCAACTGCCGGGGCGGGACAGCTCGGCAACGTCGCGGCCTACTCAGCCGCAGGAGGTGTGGACGATGCCCATGCTGTCGGTCTTCGATCCTCGGCACACTGTCGCTCCCCCGGGATACAGCCGCTGGCTCATCCCGACCGCGGCACTGGCCGTGCACGTGTGCATCGGCCAGGTCTACGCGACAAGTGTCTACAAGAACTCCCTCATCGCGCACTTTGACACCAGCCAGACGGCGATCGGGGCGATCTTCAGCATCGCCATCGTCATGCTGGGTTCGTCGGCGGCGGTCGGTGGACGTTGGGTGGAGCGGAACGGACCGCGCCGGGCGATGTTCGTCTCGGCGTGCTTCTGGGCCGTCGGGTTCCTGGTCGGCGCGCTCGGCATCGCGACCCAGCAGCTGTGGCTGCTTTACCTCGGGTATGGCGTCATCGGCGGCATCGGGCTCGGCATCGGTTACATCTCGCCCGTCTCCACGCTGATCAAGTGGTTCCCGGACCGCCCCGGCCTCGCCACCGGGCTGGCCATCATGGGGTTCGGCGGCGGCGCCCTGGTCGCCGGCCCGCTCGCGCGCCAACTGCTCTCCCTCTACGACTCCGGCTACAACCCCGACAACCCGGCCGCCGTGGCGTCGGGCCACGCCCTCGTGGCACTGTTCGTCACGTTCGGCATCGGCTATTTCGTGATCATGATGTTCGGCCCGTTCAACGTCCGGGTTCCGGCACCGGACTGGCGACCCGCCGGGTTCGACCCAGCGAGCGTCGCCGCCCGGCCCCTGGTGACCACGGCGAGCGTGTCCGTGTCGAACGCCGTGCGTACCCGGTCGTTCTGGTTGCTGTGGATCGTGCTGTTCTGCAACGTCACAGCGGGCATCGGCATCCTGGAGCAGGCAAGCCCGATGATCCAGGACTTCTTCCGGGACAACGGGACCGCCACCACTGTCTCGGTGACGGCTGCGGCCGGTTTCGTGGGAGTGCTGTCGCTGTTCAACATGGCTGGGCGGTTCGTCTGGTCGACGACGTCCGACCTCATCGGCCGCAAGCCCATCTACATGGTCTACCTCGGCGTCGGCATGGTGCTGTACCTGCTGCTCGCCGTCGCTGGCCACTCCGCTACCGCGGTCTTCGTCCTGATCGCCGCCGCGATCATTTCCTTCTACGGCGGTGGCTTCGCCACCATGCCCGCCTACCTGCGTGACCTGTTCGGCACCTTCCAGGTCGGGGCCATCCACGGCCGGATCCTGACCGCCTGGTCGGCCGCGGGTGTCGCCGGCCCGCTGATCGTCAACGGGATCCTCGACACGCAGGGCAAGCCCGGCACCCTCACCGCGGCGGCGTACCGGCCCGCGCTGTTCACCATGGTCGGCATCCTCGCCATCGGGTTCATCGCGAACCTGCTGGTGCGTTCCGTGCCCGAACGGTTCCACGAACCGAACCGAGGGCCGACCTCGCCCGTGGCGAAGGCGACTGTCACCGAGCCGGTCGCTCTCGGGCCGGACAGCCAGCCGCCCGCGCCGCCGCACGTCGGCAGCCAGACCGGGCGACTCTGGTTGTCGTGGCTGCTGGTCGCGGTGCTGCTCGGGTACGGCATCGTCCAGACCGCCATCACCGCCGCGAAGCTGTTCACCGGCTGAGGCGCGGCGGGCCGTCGCGGCCAGACCTCCTGCCTCACAACGGAAGGCGCCCTTTCACAGGGGCGCCTTCCGTTTCACCGATCCGCTCAGGGCTGGGTGGTCGACCTGAGCCGCTCCCGTTGTGGCACGACCGTGTACTTCGGATCGCGTGCCGACACCCGTCCCGCCTCGAAGACGCCGAACCGGGTGGCGACCGACGATGCCACGAGGGCGGCGCCGGAGATCGCCGACAGGACCCGGCTGCGTCGGCTGAGCAGGGCGGTGACGGTGCCCACGGCGAGCAGGGCACGTCCAGCCTTCACCAGCCGGCCGCTGCGGCCCTGCTTGTAGGGCTCGCTGGTGAGGCCCTGCCGCTCCAACTGGTGCCCTCCGCCGAACTCGACGACCGCGGCGGCCAGGGCGAGTCGTCGCAGTGGGGCGGTCTCCGCGGCCGGTGCCGCGATCAGTCCCACCCCGGACGCGGCGGCGAGCGCGCTGCCAGCGAAGACGAACGGCAGCGACGGGTAGGCGTCGTGCCAGGACGGCACGGCCGTGTCGGCGAGCAGCACCCCGGTGTACGTCGCCAGCGCCGGCGCGGTGGCCGCGGCGGCCAGGCCGGCGACGTTGCCGATGGGCGGTGCGATCCGACGGGCCAGGCCGAGCACACCGTGCTGCGGGAGCAGCGGCGCGAGCTCGGCGACGGCGGCCACGCCGGCCAGTGGCCCGAACGCGGCGAGGATCCAGGTGCCGACCGACATCGGCGAGGTCACCTTGGCGACCCGGAGCATGTGATGGAACCGAGACGGCCGGCCGAGGTCGTGAACCAGCAGGTACGTGCTGGCCGCGACACCGCCGAGGGCCGTCCAGCGGCCCACGGTGCGCAGCCCGGGTCGTCCGGTCAGTTGGGCGCCCGCGCCGATCAGCGCACTTCCCGCGGCGAGGCCTCCGGTGAACAGGTAGCCGGCGATGTCGTACTTCCACACCGGCGGCTTCAGAACCGGCCGGCCGTAGTAGGAGGCGAAGTCGGCCGGCGGCACCGTGAGCTGCTCACCGCCGCGGGTCATGACCGCCTGCCCAGGAATGCGACAACAGTGGCGGCGGTCATCGCGAGGGCGGCCAGGCCGGCGCGCTTCCACATGGCCGGCAGGTCGCGGGTGGTCACGATCGGGTCCGGTGGCAGCCCGTACACCTCCGGCTCGTCCAGGAGCAGGAAGAACGCACCGTCACCACCGACGCCGTCGTTCGGGTCGTGCCCGTACAACCGCGCCTCCGGCACCCCCTGCTCGTGCAGCTTCGCCACCCGCGCGGCGGCCCGCTCCCGCAACTCGTCCAGAGCGCCGTACTGGATCGACTCCGTCGGACACGCCTGCGCACACGCGGGGGTCATGCCCGCGCCCAACCGGTCGTAGCACAGCGTGCACTTCCACGCCCGACCATCGCCCTTGCGCTGATCGATGACGCCGTACGGGCAGGCGGAGATGCAGTACCCGCAGCCGTTGCAGATGTCCTCCTGCACCACCACCGTCCCGAACTCCGTCCGGAACAACGAACCTGTCGGGCAGACGTCCAGGCAGGCCGCGTGGGTGCAGTGCTTGCACACGTCCGACATCATCAACCAGCGAAAATCCGTCCGCCCCTCCGCGCCGGAACCCCTCCCCGGCGGCTGCGCACCCGGCATCCCCAGGAACTCCGGTCCGCCCGACATGCGGACCGCTGCGGCGGGCGAGCCGGTGGGCAGGCCGGGGTCCGTTCCGGTGTCGGTGCTGGTACGCGCGCCGGCCGCCGCCGTCACCGGGCTGATCGCCGGCCCGTCCGGGTCCCCCGCGAACGCCGGAGTCGCCCAGCCGGCCGAACGGGGCTGCTCCACGAACGCGACGTGCCGCCACGAGTTCGCTGTCAACGCGCCGGTGTTGTCGTACGACATGCCCAGCAGGTCGAGCCCACTCTCCGGGACGCCGTTCCACTCCTTGCAGGCCACCTCGCACGCTTTGCAGCCGATGCAGACGCTGGTGTCGGTGAAGAACCCCATCCGCGGTGGCGGGTTCTCGTAGCCGGCGTCCGGTGCGGGGTCCAGCGGCCCGTACAGGGCGTTGGCGTGGGGCATGGGTCAGACCTCCTGGTCCGGGCCGCTGTCGGCGGAGTCGGTCGTGACCTGCGGTGGATAGTGCGGGCTCAGGTCGCCGGACCGTCGCCGGTAGTCGACGACGAGAGCCATCAGCTCGGCGCCTCTCGGGCGTCGCCCGGATCGGACGTCGCAGGTGCCGACCTTGCTCTCCTGGATCAGCACGTTCGGGTCCAGGCTGATGCCGAACAGATCGTTGGCCGAGTCGCCGGTCACCAGACCCTCGAAACCGAAGTGGTACGGCAACCACACCTGGTGGATGATCCGACCGTCCACCCGCAACGGGGTGAGCCGATCGGTCACCAGCACCTTCGCCTCGATCGCCGCACGGGCGGTGACCAGGTGCGCCCAACCCAGGTGGGTGAGACCACGTTCGGCCGCCAACTCCGGCGACACCTCGACGAACATCTCGGGTTGCAGCTCGGCCAGCGGTGAGACCATCCGGCTCATCGCACCGGCGGTGTGGTGCTCGGTGAGTCGGCTGACAGTGAACACGTACGGGAACACCTGGCTGTACGGTTCCGGCGGGCTCGGGTTGAGCGTGTTGATCGGGTGGGTGTAGACCTTGCGGGTCGGGTTGGCCTGCTGTCGGTAGAGCGGGTTGCGCACCGGCGACTCGACCGGCTCGTAGTGGGTGGGCATCGGCCCGTCGAGCACACCAGTCGGCGCGTACAACCAGCCTTTGCCGTCTCCCTGGAGGATGAACGGGTCGTCGCCGGCGATGCCCGCCACGCCCGAGACGTCGTGCGCCGGTCGGTAGGACGGCGGTTTGGTCTTCTCGAAGTCCGGCACGTCGTAGCCGGTCCACTCGCCCTTGTCCGCGTCCCACCAGACGTAGCGTTTGCGCTCGGACCACGGGTTGCCGTCCGGGTCGGCGGAGGCACGGTTGTAGAGGATGCGCCGGTTCGCCGGCCACGCCCAACCCCACTCGGGTGCCACAAGGGACTGCTCCGAGCCGGGTTTGCGGCGGGCCGCCTGGTTGACGCCGTCGGCGTACACCCCGGTGTAGATCCAGCAACCGCCGAGGGTGGAGCCGTCGTCCTTCATCTCGGTGAACGACGCCAGCGGCCGGCCGGTGGCCACGTCGTACCCGTTGATCTCGCGCAGCACCGCCTCGGCGCTCGGCTCCGCGTACGGGCCGTGCGTGGGGTAGTCCCAGGCCAGGTCGAGCAGCGCACGGTCGCGCGGCTTCGTCGACGTCGCCAGTCGTTCCCGGATGACGCGACCGAGGTGGTAGAAGAACCAGAGTTCCGAGCGGGCGTCGCCTGGCGGTTCGACGGCCTTCTCCCGCCACTGCAACAGCCGTTGGGTCTGGGTGAAGGTGCCCTCCTTCTCCACGTGGGAGGCGGCCGGTAGGAAGAACACCTCGGTGCGGCACTCCTCAGGGGTGATCTCGCCGGTTTCGAGCTCCGGCGCGTTCTTCCAGAACGTGGCGCTCTCGATCTCGAACAGGTCGCGGACCACGAGCCAGTCGAGGTTGGCCATGCCGAGACGCTGCGCCCGGCCGTGCGCCGAACCGACCGCCGGGTTCTGCCCGAGCAGGAAATAGCCCTTGATCTTGCCGTCGATCATGTCGAGCACCTGCTGGTAGGTGCCGTGGTCGCCGGTCATCCGCGGCATGTACCCGTAGCAGTAGTCGTTGTCGGCGGTGGCCGCCTCACCCCAGTACGCCTTCAGCAGGTTGACGCCGTAGGTGCGGGCGTTGCCCCAGAAGCCCTTCTGCCCGGGGTGCGCGATGCTGTCCACCCACTTGTCCAGGGTCGGGTGGTCGGCGTGGTGGGGCATCGGCAGGTAACCGGGCAACAGGTTGAACAACGTCGGGATGTCGGTGGAGCCCTGAATGCTGGCGTGCCCGCGCAGCGCCATGACCCCACCACCCGGGCGGCCCACGTTGCCCAGCAGGAGTTGGATGATCGCGCCGGTGCGGATGTACTGCACGCCGACGCTGTGCTGCGTCCAGCCCACCGAGTAGACGAGCATGCCGGTCCGGTCCCGGCCGGAGTTCTCCGTCCACGCCTGGGCCAGTTCGAGGAACTTCTCCTGCGGGATGCCGCAGACCCGTTCCACCATCTCCGGGGTGTAGCGGGCGAAGTGTCGCTTGAGGATCTGGTAGACGCAGCGCGGGTGCTGCAACGTCTCGTCACGTTCGGTCTCGCCGCCGACGGGCGCGCCGTGCGACTCGTTCTCCAGCCCGGCCGCCGTCTCCCGCTGCGTCTCGCTGTCGCGGGTCGTCTGGTCCTGCGGGTGGCCCTCGTACCGCCAACTGGCCTGGTCGTAGGTGGCGTTGTCGTCGTTGAAGCCGGAGAAGAGGCCGTGCATGTCCTCGGTGTCGGCGTACTCCTCGGTCACGATCGTCGCGGCGTTGGTGTAGGCGACGACGTACTCCCGGAAGTCCAACTCGTTGTCGAGGATGTAGCGCACCACACCGCCGAGCAGCGCGATGTCGGTGCCCGCCCGGATCGGCAGGTACGAGTCAGCCAGCGCGCTGGTACGGGTGAACCGCGGGTCGACGTGGAAGACCTTCGCCCCCCGACGCTTGGCCTCCATCACCCACTGGAAACCCACCGGGTGCGCTTCGGCCATGTTCGAACCCTGGATGACGATGACGTCGGAGTTCGACAGGTCCTGCTGGTACTGGGTGGCGCCGCCACGACCGAAGCTGGTCCCCAGACCGGGGACGGTGGAGGAGTGTCAAATACGGGCCTGGTTCTCGATCTGCAGCGCCCCCATCGCGGTGAACAACTTCTTGATGAGGTAGTTCTCCTCGTTGTCCAACGTCGCCCCACCCAGACTGGAAATACCCAGCGTCCGGTTGAGCGGCCGACCCTCAGCGTCGACGTCCTCCCAGGTCTCGTCCCGGGCGGCCAGGACCCGATCGGCGATCATGTTCAACGCCGTGTCGAGGTCGAGGTTCTCCCACTCGGTGCCGTACGGCCGGCGGTAACGGACCGTGGTCTGCCGCAGCGGACTGGTCACCAGGCTCTTGCTCGCCGAACCCTTCGGACAGAGCCGACCCCGCGAGATCGGACTATCCGGATCACCCTCGATCTGACTGACCCGCCCATCCTTCACGAACACCCGCTGACCACACCCCACAGCGCAGTACGGGCAGACAGACCGGGCCACCGAATCGGCGTCATCCGTGCGGGCGGTCAGCGCGCGGGACCCGTCAGACTTCGCCGCGGCACCCCGGCCCAGCGGGTCCGTGCCGGTGAGCTGGCGATAGACCGGCCAGCCTTCGAACCAGCTGCGCACCCCCATCGTCGCACCTTCCCGACCAATCCCGCCAAATATGAACACTCTGACGTTAGTTGAGGTGCCGGCCCGGCCGCAGCGAGATCACCAACAGTCATGCCTCCCCCAGCCCTTCGGTACGGGCCGGGAGAGGCATGGGGTACTGCGTTGGTCAGTGCGGCTGTAGCTGGCCGACGTGTTGATCGCTGAAGGTCCGGTAGCGGCGCAGCTCCCAGAACAGCCAGCCGATGCTGATGATCGCCAACACGACGAAGACCAGCGAACCGGAGAACGTGTCCCAGAGGGTGTGCAGGACGACGACACCCAGGAACGTGCCGATGAACCCGAAGAGCCGAGCGACGCTCGGGCTCGCCAGCAACGCCCAGAGCGCGCCGGCAGTCAGCCCGGTCCAGGCGGTGTGACCGGCGGGTGCCGTCAAACCCCGGATGAAGAGCGTCTGCTCCACCGCGCCGATGTTGCCCTGGGAACTCAGCAGCGCGCTGAAGGCGTAGCCCATCGTCTCCAGCGCGGCGAACCCCATACCGGCGGCGATGCCGATGATCAGCCCGTCGGAGGGCACCCGGCGACGACGCTGGGCCACCACCGTGAACAGCAGCACCACCGGGACGATCAGCTTCGCCGACTCCTCGATCAACGCGACGAACAGCATCGGCAGGGTGCCGAGGCCGCGCAGGGTGTCGTACTCCAGGGTGCCCGCGACCACAGTGCCGATCACACCGCCGAAGAACGCCGACGTCACCAACACCGAAGCCGGCACCTGCCAGCGCCCGGTCCGGGCCTGCGCGAACGTCAGGAACGTCAACGGCACCAACGTCGCCCCGAGCAGGATCAACGCCGGTACGAAGTTCGGATTCTTGGTGCTGACCAAGGTCCGCAGCACCGCCAGATAAAGGATCAGCCCGATGACGAGCACCCCGACCCACGCCCACCGGCGCCAACGATCAGCCATACCGCGCAGTCTGGCGGACCAAGGTTACGAAGACCAGCTCCGCCCCCGAGATCCTGACGACTCCCCAGCGGCGGCGAAGTCCGCTGTTCAGGGGCGGCGATCCACGCGAGTGATGGTTACTATCTCCGCCCATGCGCCGCGGAGCACCCTTACTGTCACTCGTCGTCCTGCTGGCCCTTCCCGCCTGCACCTCGACACCCGAGGAACCCCGGGACGTGGCGTTGACCGTCTTCCTCGACAACGACGTGACGGTGGCGCAGAAGGGCAGCGTGGAGCAGCAGCTCCGGTCGATGCCCAGCGTCAGGGAGGTGTCCCTCGAAACCCGCGAGCAGGCGTACGAACGCCAGAAGGCGGAGCTGAAGGATCAGCCAGACCTGCTGGCGGCCCTCAAGCCGGAGTACATGCCGGAGCTTCTCCACGCCACCGTCACCGATGCGTCGGTCGCCGAGGCGGTCGAACTGGTGGTGGCCGAGGCCGACGGCGTGGAGGATGTGGCGCTCAGGATCGCGGACGTCGACCCTCGGCCGTCGCGGATCGGCGTCATCGTCCGGCTCAAGTCGTCGGTGACCGCCGAACAACGAGCCGCCGTGGAGAAGGCCGTCCGGGCACTCCCAACGGCGAAGTCGATCGAATTCGAGGACCGCGAGGCCGCGTACGAACGCCTGCGAGAGCTGTGCCAGGGCAAGGGCGACCTGTCCTCGCAGCTCCAACCGCAGATGACGCACGAGTCGTGGCGGTTCGAGATGCCCCTGAACGGACAAGGATCTGGAGTGGGTGAGCTGATGAGGCTCGACGGCGTCGACGGCATACCCCTGGCGCCTCTGGCGATGCTGTAGCGCCTGCGGAGAGAGCGGCTCTTCCTCCGCACCGTCGGCCGCCCATCCCCGGGAGACCCGTGCGTAGGCTCACGGCTGTGCGCCCGTTGCTGATCGCCGAGACAGTGTTGACGCCGTCGTCCATTGTCGAGTGTTCGACCGGCGCCGGGTTGCTGGTGTGGAACGATCGCTCGCTGCGCGTGTTGGATGCGGACCTGACCGTCGCGCTGGCGTGGGAGCCCTCCGACGAGGACCCGATCCTGGCCGTCGGCGTGGCTCCGGACCGGTCGCGGTTCGCGCTCGTGGGACCACGACAGGTGCAGGTCCGCGACGCCGACGGCCGCGTCCGGTGGGCGGTCGAGCACGGCAGGGCCTTGTCGACAGGTTGGCCCCGGCCGAGCTGCCACCTGGCCGGGGACGACCTTCTCTGGCTGTTTCTGCCCGACGGTGCCGGCGACCAACTCGTCGTGTTGGACGCGTCCGGCGGCGGCGCGGAGGTCGACCGGCGCCTGCTTCAGACCGTTGAAGGCTCTGCCACATTCGTCCTGGACGCCAACCGACAGCACGTCGGGCTGCACATCGCGGTGGGACCGGAGACCTGCCTCAGTTACCGCTGGACGACGGGTGATCAGCAGCTGGTCGCCGGGCAGACCATGAACGGCTGCCTGGCCGACATGAACGCCAGCGGGAGCTTCTACCTCTCCATGCCGCATGGCAGCGGCTGGATCGCGATACGCGATGGCGCCGACGACAGTGCCCGCGTAGAGCGCCGCTACGACGACATCCCCGAGTTCGGCGACTCCGACGACTACCGGATGTACGAGGCCGCAGCGGTCGTATCCGACGACTGGGTGATGGTCGGCGTCGCCACCGACCAGGGCGACGCCGAGCAGCATCTCCTCCTCTCGACCCGCACGCTGCGCCCGCAGACCGTCATGGACTACGACATCGACATGCCCCAGAACTCGATCCGGTCCGCCGGTGGGCAGGGCCACTGGTTGACGTACGACGCCTGCCTCGGGGTGCTCCGCCTCTGGCAACTCCGGGAGCCACACACGGACGAGGTCGAGGGCCAGCTCGCGCTGCTGTAGAGCTGTGGATCAGGGGCTGCCCGGTTGCGGTCGGCGATCCCACAGCACCAGGCCGGTGAGCAGCATCGCGACGCCCAGACCGACCATCGCCAACCCCACCGCCGTGTGCGCGCTCCCGCTCAGGTGACCGGCCACGATCCACCCGCTGTCGATTCCGAACGCCAGCGGCATCAGCCCCTGCGGGATCACCGGGATCCACCCGACCGTCAGCAACCCCAGCGCCCACGCTGTCGACGTGTTCTCCCGATACCACTGCACGTCCCAGGTCAGCGGGAGCGCCGCCTCCGGGGGCCGGCTCCGCTGACCTGCCGCGGCGAGCACCGTCGTGCCGCGCTGGGCGAGCCGCTCGTCGGCCAGCCACAAGCCACCCCACCAGGTCGCCACGCCGGACAGCAGCCCGACCACCGGTAGCAGCGGTGCCGCCTGCGGCGGACCCCAGATCATCAGGGCGAGCACCGGCGCGGCGGCGAGCAGCCCGGCAGCGGTGGCGACCAGCACGCTGACGATGTCGGTCGGGTTGTCAGCCGCAGTGGGGTGCCGCGGGTCGGCCACCGGGCGTACGCGCAGCAACGACACCCACACCGGCACCGACGCGCCCGCGCCGAGCAGGGCCGGCAGGGTGGAGAGCGCGGCCAGCGGGTCGACGTCGGGGGCGAGGATGATGCCGACGACGGTGAGCAGCACGCCGATCGGAGTGACCAGCACCAGCCAGGCCAGGGCACGTCCCCGGACCTCAGCCCGTTCACCGCCCGGTGTGGTGAACGGCAGCCACAACGCGGTGCCGTCCAGCCCGACCAGCCCGGCCGACATCGCCGCCGCGCCGAGCACGGCGAGCGTTCCGGCCCACGGCAACAGCAGGTCCACGTCCGACAGCAGCGGCAGACCGGCGAGCAACGCCCCGTACACCACAGCGAAAGCCAGATACTGCAACCGCAACGGGTGCCGCATCCAGGACCGCAACTCACGTCCGACGACCGCCCGCGTCGCGGCCGGCACCCACCCCGGCCACTCCCGCTCCGCCGTGGCCGGTGACGCCGCCGTGGTCCGGCGCGGCCGGAACGGCACGCCGGTGGCGATCACCCTTCGGACGAGCATGATGTACGCGGCGGCGCAGAGCCCCACGATGCCCATCAGGGCCGCCATCAGGCGCACCCCTTGCCCGGTTGGCCCGGTCACGGCGGTGACCGGCCAGCCGCTCGGCACGTACCCCGTGACCCGGACCACGTCCTGCGGCGCTGCCACGAGCAGTACCGACACCCACGGGAAGACGGCCCAGAGCGACCCGGCGACACCCATCGCCGTACCGGTGAGGACGCCGGTGAGCAGCGCCCCGGCCGGACCACCGGCGTGGCCGACGACCTCCAGCGCGATGGCCGAGCCGATCAGCCCGAGCAGCCAGAGCAGCACCGCGCCGAAGGCGGTGACGAGGACCGCGACGGTGCCGTACCGGGCGGCGTGCACCGGCAGCGCGGCGAGTGCCACCAGCGAGACGGCCGGGCCGACCCCGATCGCCGACGCGGCGAGCAGGCCGATCGCGGCCGGGACACCGCCGATCGGCTCCAACCGCAGGTGGGCCGGGCGGACCCGGCCACGCCCGCCGCCGAGCAGCAGCGGCAGGACGATCCAGCCGAGAACCCACGCCCCGGCGAGCAGGCCGAGAGTGTGCTGGTCACCGTGGAGGGCGTACCGGATCAACCAGGCGGCGGCGAGCAGACCGACCAGGCCGGCCACCGTGGGACCAGGGTGTTCGCGCAGTGAGCGACGGAACATCGTCGCGCGCATCCGGGCCGGAACCGTGATCGTGCCGAGGGTGCCGCCCCGCCCTCCGGAGACGGTGGACTGCGCGCTCATCGTGCCCCGGTCAGCCAGTCCAGACCGGCGCTGCCGGAGGCTTCGGCGCCGACCAACTCGACGAACCGGTCCTCCAGGCTGCTGCCGGCGGCGACCTCGGCGACCGACCCGGCGGCGACCACCCGGCCCTGATGGATCACGGTGAGCTCGTCGCACATCTGCTCGACGAGCAGCATCGAGTGGGTGGACAGCACGCAGGTGCCGCCACCGGCCACGAACCGGCGCAGCACCCGGCGAATGGTGGCCGCGGAGACCGGGTCGACCGCCTCGAACGGTTCGTCGAGCACGAGCAGTCGCGGCGCGTGCAGCAGCGCCTGGGCGAGGCCGAGCTTCTTGCGGGTGCCGGTGGAGCAGTCGGCCAACGGGGTGCCGGCGCCCTTGACCAGGCCGAGCACATCGATCAGTTCGGCCGCCCGCTCGGCGGCCTCCGCCCGGGGCAGCCCTCGCAGCCCGGCGCTGTAGCGCAGCAGTTCGACGCCGGTGAGGCGCTCCGGGAAGTCGAGGCCGTCGGGCAGCACTCCGGTCAGCGCGCGGGTCAGGCCGCGCTCGCGCAGCGCGTCGTGGCCGAGGATCCGGATCTCCCCGGAGTCCGGGGTGACCAGGCCGACGGCCATTCCGATGGTGGTGGACTTGCCGGCGCCGTTGGGCCCGACGATGCCGTGGAAGGTGCCGGAACGCACGGTCAGATCGATGCCGTCCACCGCGCGATGCGCCGCGAAGGTCTTGACCAGGCCACGGATCTCGAGTGCCGGGGGGATCACGCGCCGAGCATAGGTGACCTTCGACGATCGTGTCGTCCGCTGATCAACAGTGCACAGTGGGCGTTGCGGGTCAGGCGATGTGCACCAGCCGGAAGCGTTCGGTCACCACCAGGGTGTCGTCATCCACTGTGAAGTCGGGATCGCCCAACTCGGCGCGTACCTCGGCGCTGTGCCAGAACGTCTCGTGTCCCGCACGCCACTGCGCCACCGACTCGTCGCCCTCCCCCTCGGCCAGGGCGTGTGGCAGGTCGACGTCGGCGAGCCGGACCACCCGTACGTCGGTCAGCTCGATGGCCGCGACCCGGCGGCCGGCGGAGTTCACCACGGCCGACAGTTGACCCACCTCGGGCAGTGGCTCGTTCGCGCACTCGTACCCGATCAGCAGGCCCGTCGTCGAGGTCTTGGCCCCGGACAGGATCGCGCCCACGAGCTTGTCCCGCAGTGGCCCCGGAAACGCGAACTCGGCAAGCGGAAGATCATCGAGGTCCATCCGCGGAGCGTACGCGACCCGACGCGCCGGGCCGGACCGTCGTCGACATACGCCTGATCCAGCTTCAGCGGTCGTCAACCTGCCCTGCCTCGACGATCATGCAGTTGTGGTGGGTGCCAAAGTGGCTTCTACAGGGCGAAGTTCGGCACCACAACTCCATGATCGACGGGACCGGACCGCGCCGACGAGTCGGCCCTTGGTCAGGTGTGGTGGATCGGGGTCGCCAGGTCGCTGAGCGGGCGTCCCGTGCCGCCCCAGGTCTGGGCCGTGATCTCGGCGGCGATCGCCACGGCCGTCTCCTCCGGTGTCCGCGCGCCCAGGTCCAGCCCGATCGGTGAGCGGAGTCGGGCCAGCGCGCTCTCCGGGACACCGGCCTCGCGCAACCGGCGTATCCGATCGTCGTGGGCACGTCGGCTGCCCATCGCGCCGATGTAACGGGCCGGCGTGGCCAAGGCGACCTGGAGCAGCGGCACGTCGAACTTGGGGTCGTGGGTCAGGACGCAGAGCACCGTGCGGTCGTCGACGGTCGTCGACTCCAGGTACGCGTGCGGCCAGCGGACGACGAGGTCGTCGACGTCCGGGAAGCGCGCACGGGTGGCGAACACCGGGCGGGCGTCGCAGACCGTCACGTGGTAGCCGAGGAACTTGCCGATCCGGGCCATCGCGGCGGCGAAGTCGATCGCGCCGAAGATGATCATCCGGGGTGGTGGCACGTACGACTGGACGAACACGGCCACCTCGTCGCCGCGCTGCTGCCCCTGCCGGCCCAGGTGGATCGTGCCGGTGACGCCGAGCGCGAGCATCCCGGTCGCCTGCCGGGCCGCCGCGTCGTCCAGATCGGGTGCGCCGAGGCTGCCCGCGACCCGATCCGGCCAGATCACCAGCTGGGCGTTCTCGACCGATGCGGTGGCGACCGGACGGCCGTCGCGGATCGCGGCGAGGACCTCGTCGAACTCGGCCATCGCCACGCTCGGTTGCACCAGGACCTGGATGGTGCCGCCGCAGGTCAGCCCGACGTCCAACGCGTCGTCGTCGCTGACGCCGAAGGTCTGGGTGCGCGCCGTGCCGGTCTGGATCGCGGCCCGGCAGAGTTCGTAGACGGCACCCTCGACGCAGCCGCCCGAGATGCTGCCCACCACGTCGCCGCTCGCCGAGACGGCCATCGCCGCGCCCGGTTGCCGGGGCGCGGACTGCCAGGTCCGCGCGACGGTCGCGACGGCGAACGCGACGTCCTCCGCACGCCAGCCGGTCAGCCCGTCGACGATGTCCCGCATGGCCGCACGATCCGCGAGCCCCGGCGGCACCGTCAACGGTGACCTAAGCAACTGCTTAGGTCACCGTTGACTTTGACCTCCGCCGGGCAGAGATTCTGCCGGACTACGGAGGTGCGACATGCAGGTGCCGGCACCGTTCGAGTACGAGCGAGCCACCAGTGTGGACCATGCGATCAGCCTGCTGGAGCGGTTGGGCGGGACAGCCCGCCTGATCGCCGGTGGGCACAGCCTGTTGCCGATGATGAAGCTCCGGCTGGCCAACTTCGACTATCTGATCGACATCAACGACCTCCACGGCGAGTTGGGCTACGTCGAGGCGGGCCCCGACGAGGTCCGCATCGGTGCGCTGACCCGGCATCGGGAGCTCCTCGAATCCCCCGTGCTGGCGACGGCGTTCCCGATCTTCGCCGACGCCGAGCGGGTGATCGCCGACCCGGTGGTGCGCAACCGGGGCACGCTGGGCGGCTCGCTGTGCCAGGCCGACCCGTCCGAGGACCTGTCGGCGGTCTGCACGACGCTGGACGCGCGGTGCGTGATCCGTGGCCCGGGCGGCGCGGAGCGGGTCGTGTCGATGGAGGAGTTCCACGTCGGGCCGTACGAGACGGCCGTCGCCGACGACGAGATCCTGGTCGAGATCCGGCTACCGGTACGGCCCGGCTGTGGCAGCGCGTACGCCAAGGTCGAGCGCCGGGCCGGCGACTGGGCCGTGGTGTCGGCCGGCGCGGCGGTGTGGCTCGACGGCGGCGCGATCGTCGACGCCCGGGTCGGGCTCGCGGCGGTCGGCCCCAACACCACCGGCATCCCGGCGATCTCGGCGACGCTGCGCGGGCAGGAACCCTCGGAGAGCCTCTACGAGCAGGCCGGGGCGATCGCCGCGGACAGTTGCGACCCGGTGACCGACCAGCGCGGCAGCGCGGACTACAAGCGGCATCTGGCCGCCGAGCTGACCCGGCGGACCCTGCGCCGGGCCGTCGAACGGGCGAGGAGCTGAGCATGCAGGTCACCATGACCGTCAACGACGTCGAGGTCACCCGGGAGATCGAGGGCCGGCTGCTGCTGGTGCACTTCCTGCGCGACGTGCTGGGTCTGACCGGCACGCACTGGGGCTGCGACACCAGCAACTGCGGCACCTGCGTGGTCTGGCTCGACGGCGAGCCGGTGAAGTCGTGCACGGTCCTCGCCGCGATGGCGGGCGGCCACCAGGTGCGTACCGTCGAGGGCCTCGCCAAGGGCGCCGAGCTGGACCCGATCCAGCAGGGGTTCATGCAGTGCCACGGTCTGCAGTGCGGTTTCTGCACCCCGGGGATGATGATGACCGCGCGGGCGCTGCTCGACCGCAACCCCGACCCGAGCGAGTCGGAGATCCGGGAGGCGATCTCGGGTCAGATCTGTCGGTGCACGGGTTACGCCACCATCGTGCGCTCGGTCCGCTGGGCCGCCGTGGCCGAGGCGCAGGCCGCGGCCCAGGTCACCGAGACCACCGAATCAACCGAGGCTGGCGAGATCGACAACGCCGGCCAGCCCGCGGAGGCCGTCGCATGACCACTGTGCACGAGCGCGTGGACACGTTCCACGACAACGACCAGAAGCCCGTCGGGTACGGCCGGATGCTGCGCAAGGAGGACCCGCGCTTCCTGCGGGGGCGCGGCCGGTACGTCGACGACGTCCAGCTCCCCGGCATGCTGCACCTCGCGATCCTCCGGTCGCCGGTGGCGCACGCCCGGATCGTCAGCATCGACACCAGCGCCGCCGAGGCGTCGCCCGGGGTGCGGGCGGTGGTGACCGGTGCGATGCTGGCGCAGCAGAACCTGGCCTGGATGCCGACGCTCTCCAACGACGTGCAGGCCGTGCTCGCCACCGACAAGGTGCGCTTCCAGGGCCAGGAGGTGGCGTTCGTCGTCGCCGACGACCGCTACGCGGCACGTGACGCGCTGGAGCTGATCGACGTCGAGTACGACGTCCTCGACCCGGTGATCGACGCGCGCCGGGCGTTGGAGTCGGACGCACCGCTGATCCGCGACGATCTGGACGGCAAAACGAACAACCACTGCTTCGACTGGGAGACCGGCGACGAGGCGGCCACCGAGGCGGTCTTCGCCCGCGCGGACGTCGTGGTCAGCCAGGATCTCGTCTACCCCCGGGTGCACCCGGCGCCGATGGAGACGTGTGGGGCGGTCGCCGACTACGACGCGGTCGACGGCAAGCTGCGACTCTGGTCGACCACCCAGGCCCCGCACGCGCACCGCACCCTCTACGCCATCGTGGCGGGCCTGCCCGAGCACAAGATCCAGGTGATCTCGCCGGACATCGGCGGCGGGTTCGGCAACAAGGTGCCGATCTACCCCGGGTACGTCTGCGCGATCGTCGCCTCGATCGTGACCGGCAAGCCGGTGAAGTGGATGGAGGACCGCTCGGAGAACCTGATCAGCACCGGTTTCGCCCGCGACTACATCATGCGCGGGGAGATCGCCGCTACCCGCGACGGCCGGATCCTCGGCATCCGTACCAACGTGCTGGCCGACCACGGCGCGTTCAACGGCACCGCCGCACCGGTGAAGTACCCGGCGGGCTTCTTCGGGGTCTTCACCGGCAGCTACGACATCGAGGCCGCGTACTGCAAGATGACAGCGGTCTACACCAACAAGGCACCCGGTGGCGTCGCGTACGCCTGCTCGTTCCGGATCACCGAGGCGGTCTACCTGGTCGAGCGGATCGTCGACTGCCTCGCCGACGAACTCGGCATGGACCCGGCCGAGCTGCGGCTGAAGAACTTCATCCAGCCGGAGCAGTTCCCATACACGACGAAGACCGGCTGGGTGTACGACTCGGGCAACTACGAGCCGACGATGCGGCTGGCGATGGAGATGGCCGGCTACGACGAGCTGCGCCGCGAGCAGGCCGAAAAGCGGGCCCGGGGCGAGCTGATGGGCATCGGCATCGCGTTCTTCACCGAGGCCGTCGGCGCCGGGCCGCGCAAGGACATGGACATCCTCGGGCTGGGCATGGCCGACGGCTGCGAGCTGCGCGTCCACCCGACCGGGAAGGCCGTGGTACGCCTCAGCGTGCAGTCGCAGGGTCAGGGCCACGAGACGACGTTCGCGCAGATCGTCGCCGAGGAGATCGGGATCCCGCCGGCGGACATCGAGGTGCTGCACGGCGACACCGACAACACCCCGTTCGGCCTCGGCACGTACGGCAGCCGTTCGACGCCCGTCTCGGGCGCGGCGGCGGCCCTGGTGGCCCGGAAGGTTCGCGACAAGGCCCGGATCATCGCCTCGGGGATGCTCGAGGTGTCGGTCGCCGACCTGGAGTGGGAGAAGGGCGCGTTCCACGTCGCCGGTGACGCGGGCAGGTCCGTCACGATCCAGGACATCGCCCTGCGCGCGCACGGCGCGGGTGACCTGCCCGAGGGCATCGAGGGTGGCCTGGAGGCGCAGATCTGCTACAACCCGTCGAACCTGACCTATCCGCACGGCGCGTACATCTGCGTGGTCGACATCGACCCCGGCACCGCGCAGGTGAAGGTCCGACGGTTCATCGCGGTCGACGACTGCGGCACCCGGATCAACCCGATGATCATCGAGGGGCAGGTGCACGGCGGCCTGACCGACGGGGTCGGCATGGCGCTGATGGAGATGATCGCGTTCGACGAGGACGGCAACTGCCTCGGCGCGTCCCTGATGGACTACCTGATCCCGACGTCCCTCGAAGTGCCCGACTGGGAGACCGGGTTCACCGTCACGCCGTCGCCGCACCACCCGATCGGCGCGAAGGGCGTGGGCGAGTCCGCCACCGTGGGGTCGCCGCCCGCGATCGTCAACGCGGTCATCGACGCCCTGAAGCCCTTCGGCGTCCGCCACGCCGACATGCCGCTGACGCCGTCGCGGGTCTGGGACGCGATGCGCGGCCAGGCCCGGCCGCCGATCTGAGGAGCCGAGGATGACCACCATCGCCGAACGCGCCCGGGAGCTGACCGACACCCGGGAGCCGTTCGTCCACGCCACAGTGGTCCGCGCGCAGGATCCGACGTCGGCGCGGCCGGGCGACGACGCGGTGATCCGGTCCGACGGCTCGATCGAGGGCTTCGTGGGCGGCGTGTGCGCGGAGAGTTCGGTGCGGGCGGCAGCCCTCGATGCCCTGCGCGACGGCACCGCCCTGCTGCTGCGGGTGCTGCCGGAAGGCGCGACCCCGTTCCCGGAGACGCCGGGGGCCCGGGTGGTGGTGAACCCGTGCCACTCCGGTGGGGCGATTGAGGTCTTCCTCCGGCCGATACTGCCGGCGCCGGCGCTGCGCGTGGTCGGTGACACCCCGATCAGCGCCGCCGTGACGACAGTGGCCGCGTTCCTCGACTTCGACGTCGTCACCGCCGACGACAGCACCGGCTGCACCGCTGTGGTGGTGGCCGGGTTGGGCAAGGGCGAGCCGGAGGCGATCCGGGCCGCGCTCGACGCCGGCGTCGGGTTCATCGCGTTGGTCGCCAGTGGTAGACGCGGCGTGGCCCTGCTCGACGAGCTGGGCCTCACCGACGCGGAACGTGCCCGCGTCCACACCCCGGCCGGGCTGGAGATCGGCGCGCGTACGCCGGCGGAGATCGCTCTGGCGATCATGGGTGAGGTGGTCCGGGCCATCCGGGTGGACGGGTTGGCCCCGGCCACCGGCGCGCCGGCCGCCCGACCGCAGCAGGCCGTCGACCCGGTCTGTGGGATGACGGTGCTGGTCGGGGCAGAGACGCCGCACACGCGCGTCGACGGGCAGGACTTCTGGTTCTGCTGCCCCGGTTGCCTCGCGAGTTTCACGGCGGCGTGACAGGTGTTCCTGACCGGCGTGGTGCTGGCCGCTGGAGCGTCGGTGCGGCTCGGCGAGGCCAAGCAACTGCTCCCGTACCGGGGGCGGACGCTGCTCGACGCCACCCTCGACCTGGCCCGCGCGTGCGGCTTCGACCAGTTGCTCGTCACAGTGGGCGGCGCGGCGGGCGACATCCGCGACCGGGTGGACCTGACCGGCTGCCAGGTCGTGCAGAACCCGGCGTTCAGCACCGGCTGCGGGTCGTCGGTGCGCACCGCCGCGCGGGCGGTGGACCCGCGCGCCGACGCCATCGTGCTGCTCCTCGGCGACCAGCCCGGCGTCCGCGCCGCGGACGTCCGCCGGGTCGCCGCGGCCGGCACCCCGCTGGCCGTGTGCCGGTACGCGGACGGCCTGGGCCATCCCTTCCGCTTCGGCCGTGAAGTCCTGCCCGAGCTGTACGACCTGCACGGCGACAAGGCCGTCTGGAAGCTCCTGCACTCCGGGCGTCACCCGGTGACCGAGGTGACAGTCGACGGGCCGGTGCCGATCGACGTGGACACCCGGGCCGACTACGAGCGCCTGCTGGCGGGCGAGGCATGAAGGACGCCCAGGCCGTCCGGCACCGCCTCGACGCCGTCGACTACCTGGTCGACGACGGCATGGCGATGGCCCTGTTCCTGGCCTTGCGCCTCGGTCGGCCGCTGCTGCTGGAGGGCGAGCCGGGGGTCGGCAAGACCACCGCCGCGAAGGCGTTGGCCCTCGCGTTGGAGACACCGCTGATCCGGCTGCAGTGCTACGAGGGGCTCACCGCGGGTGAGGCGCTCTACGAGTGGAACTACCAGCGGCAACTGTTGGCGATCCGGCTCGCCGAGGCGCACCACACCCAGCTCACCGACGCGGACCTGTTCAGCGCCGAGTACCTTCAGGAACGGCCGATCCTGCGGGCCGTACGCCACCGGGGGCCCGTCCCGCCGGTGCTGCTGATCGACGAGATCGACCGGGCCGACGACGAGTTCGAGGCGCTGCTGTTCGAGTTCCTCGGCGAGGCCGGCATCACGATCCCCGAACTCGGCACCTTCACCGCCCGGACGCCACCGGTCGTGGTGCTCACCTCCAACCGCAGCCGGGAGTTGCACGACGCGCTGCGCCGCCGCTGCCTCTACCACTGGATCGAATACCCCGAACCGGCCCGCGCCGTGGAGATCGTCCGCCGGGCCGTACCGGGCGCGGCCGGGCCGCTGATCCAGACGGCCGTGCAGTTCGTCGGCGGCGTACGCCACCGGGAGTTGGAGAAGGCGCCGGGCATGGCGGAGACCATCGACTGGGTGGGCGCGCTGTCCGTGCTGGGTGTCACCGACCTGGCCGCCGACGGTGTCGCGCAGACCATCGGCACCATCGCCAAGACCCCCGACGACCGCGCCGTGGTCGCCGCCGCACTCGGCGCCTACCAGGAGAGTCCACCATGAAGATCACCAACGAGTTCGCGGTCACCGTTCCGATCGACCGGGCCTGGGCGGTGCTCACCGACCTGGAAGGGCTCGCGCCGTGCCTGCCGGGCGCCCAGCTGACCGACGTCGACGGCGACGTCTACCAGGGCCGGGTGCGGGTCAAGGTCGGCCCGGTCGTCTCGGAGTTCGCGGGCACCGCCCGCTTCGTCGAGAAGGACGACGCCGCCTATCGCGGGGTGATCGACGCGAAGGGCCGTGACGCCCGCTCGACCGGCACCGCATCCGCGCTGGTCACCGCCCATCTGCGGCCGGACGGCGACCGGACGCTGGTCAGTGTGGACACCGACCTGAAGATCTCCGGCAAACTGGCTCAGTTCGGCAGCGGCATGATCAAGGAGGTGTCGGGCAAGCTCCTGACCCAGTTCGTCGCGAACCTGGAGGCCAAGCTCGCCGCCGAACCGCCGGCCCCGCATCCGAACGCCCAACCCGTGGCGGCCACGTCCGCCGCGCCGCCCGCGCCGTCGGGCATCGGGCCGTCGGATGTCGGGCCGTCGGATGTCGGGCCGTCGGATGTCGGGCCGTCGGGCGATGCCGTCCGTGTCGCGCCAACCGCCGAGCCGGAGGCGCTCGACCTGCTCAGCATCGCCGGCGGGTCGGTCACCAAGCGCCTCGTACCGGTGGTCGTCGGTCTGGTCGCGGTCGGCGCGGTGATCGCCTGGCTGGTCGCGCGCCGGTGAGCCAGGGCGTGCTGCGCGGCGTCGACCGGGCCGCGTTCGCGGTGGCCCTCGCCAGCCGGCTGCGCCGGGCCGGGGTTCCGGCCGGGCTGACCACCGTCGACGACTTCGTCCGTGCGCTCGCCGCCAGCCCGCCCGACTCGATGTCGTCGCTCTACTGGACCGCCCGGATCAGCCTGGTGCGACGGCACACCGACGTGCCCGCGTTCGACCGGGTCTTCGCGGCGATCTTCGCGGACCCACCACCGTTGCCCCGACCGCAGCGGTCCGCGCCACCGGCCGACAGTTCCGACGACGTGTACGTCCGGGTGCCGGCCGACACCGACGACGCCGGGCCGGGCGGCGGCCTGCCCTGGGCGACACTGCCGCCGGTGGTCGCCGAGACCCCCGAACACGACACCCCGCTGCGACTGCCCGAGCGGCGCCCGAGCGCCCACACCGGGCTCGCCGACCGTCCGTTCGACGAACTCGACGGCGCTCAGGTAACGCAACTCGGCGACGCCCTGCGCGCGGCCGTAGCCGGCTGGCCGACCCGACGCACCCGGCGGCACACCGTGGGGCCGGCCGGCGCCCGGATCGCGTTGCGGGCCACCATCGCCCGGTCCCGGCGTACCGGCTGGGAGCCGATAGAGGTCGTCCGCGCGCGCCCGGTACGGCGGCCACGCCGGGTCGTGCTGCTCTGTGACGTCAGCGAGTCGATGCGGGCGCAGGCCACCGCGTACCTGCACCTGATGCGGGCGTTCGCGGTGGTCGCCGACGCGGAGGTGTTCGCGTTCGCCACGACGCTGACCCGGCTCACCGTGGTGCTCGGGCACACCTCGGCGGCAGAGGCGGTCGCACAGGCCAGCGCCGCCGTGACCGACCGGTACGGGGGCACCCGGATCGCCACGAACCTGCGCGCCCTGCTCACCTCCCACCACGCGGAGGCCGTACGCGGGGCAGTGGTGGTGATCGGGTCGGACGGGTGGGACAGCGATCCGCCCGCCGACCTGGCAGCGGTGATGGCCCGGCTGAGCCGCCGCGCGTACCGGATTCTCTGGTTGAATCCCCGCGCCGGCGCGCCCGGCTTCGCCCCCCGCGTCGGCGGGATGGCCGCCGCACTTCCCTACTGCGACCGGATGCTGCCGGCCGGCACCTTCCAGGACCTGCTGGTCGTCGCCCGTCAGCTCCAGAGCGTCACGTGCACCGACGGCCGGAAATGGCCGACGCTGACGCCCGCGCCGCGCATCATCGCCTGAATCGCCCTCGGCGTCGACGAGAAGCGCGACAGCTCCTCGGCTGCCGACATGGATCCGGGGGTGGCGAGCACCTGGGCATGCCACACCGCCTCCATCGTCGCGTGCGGCCCCAGCACCTGCCCGAGCTGGCCCTGACGGATGTCCGGCGCGACGGTGAACGCGAGGGCCGGCGCCACCCCTCTGCCCCGCTTGGCCTCCCCCAGCGCGGCCGCGTGGCTCTGGAACAACTGCTGCCGCTCGTCCGGTACGGCGAGCCGACGCAGCAGCGCCGGGACCGCGCCCCACTCGGTGGCGGCCGACGGCCCGAGCAGCCAGGTCTGTTCCCGCAGCTGCCCCGGTGACGCCGCCATGCCGGCCAGTGGATGCTCCGGACCGACGGCGATCACGAGCCGGTAGTTCATCACCGGCCGGCAGTCGATCGCGCTGTGGACGACCGACGGTTGCGGCCCGATCGCGATGTCCGCGGCGCGGGTCAACAGCAGCGACTCGAACGCCCCCGGGTTGCGCACGCTCAACTCGACGTCGAGGTCGGCGGCGCGCTTCGCGAAAAGTTCGATCAGGCCCGGCGCGGCGAACTCCGCGAACAGGCTCGACGCCGCGACCCGCAGCATCCGTCGGCCGCGCGTCGCGGCGCTGACCTCCAGGATGGTGCGGTCCTGCAGGCCCAGCAGTTCGGCCGCCCGACTTGCCAGCCGCAGCCCACCCGCTGTGAACGCGAGGCCCGCCGCCGTCCGGGCGAAGAGCTTGTCGCCGAACTCCTTGCGCAGTTGGGCGATGTGCAGCGACACCGCCGACTCGGAGACCTGAAGCTCCGCGGCGGCCTGTTTGACCGAGCCCAACCGGACCACGGCGACGTACGCGCGCAGCTGTGTCGGGGTCATCGGTCCTCTTCCCCGCGATCGCGTGGCGCGGCTCGACGTCGAGACGAACGTCGATCATCCCGCGCTGGTCCGCGCCACCGCCAGCACCCGATCAGTCGGTGGTGACCGCCTGGTTTCCGGACACGCAGTACACGTCGCCGGAGTTCGCGGCGTGCGGCAGGTCGTGCAGGTGCGTCGCCAGGTCGGTCGCGGACGTCCACCGTTGGAAGGTCATCGACTTGTCGTCGCCCACCGCGACGTCGAAGCCGTCGAAACCCAGCGCGGTCAGGCGATCGAGACACCGGTCGGCGACCGCACGCGCGATGGTGGTGAACTCGAACGACAGCGCGGGCAGCGGGCGGCTCAGGCCGGCCAGCACCTCGTCCTCGAAACCCTCAACGTCGATCTTGGTGAAGGCCGGCACGCCGTACGTCTCGATCAGCGCGTCGACGGTGACCACCGCCACCTCGATGTCGGTGTCCCACACCTGGCCCTCCCACCCGCCCGCGCCCTCTGCCGCGAGGACGAAATCCGGTGAGGCGGTGGACACTGTGGGGTTGGCGGAGTTGACGTGCAACCGGGTACGCCCGGGGAGCGCGCCACACGCCGCGTCGACCACTGTCACCCGGTCGTCGTCGGCGTAGATCGCCCGCAGGGCGCGCAGACACAACGGCTGCGGTTCCACAGCGACGACCCGGGCACCGAGGCGACGGAAGCTGGCGATGTGATCGCCCACGTGGGAGCCGATGTCGAAGACGAGGTCCCCGCCGCTGACGAAGCGGGAGTAGAAGGCGTCCATCCTCGCGTCCCGCTCGGGATCGCCGTAGTAGACGTCCAGCGACCGGTGCAGCAGGGACAGGGCCGGGTCGGTCCGGAGCGCGGCGATCCTGGTGGCGGTGCTAGCCGTCATCTGTCTGGGTCCAGTCCGTGAGAGAGGTGGCCGGGTCACGGTCCGAAGGCGGTCAGGAACCGGTCCCGGAAGGCGTCCATCCGCCAGACCGGCGCCTGCGGTCCGGGCTTCAGCCCGTCCTGCCAGCCCCACCCGGAGATCCGGTCCAGCACGGCCCGGTCCCGGGTGATGATCGAGATCGGCACGTCGTGGCTGGCGTTCTCGCCGGTGACGACCGCGGCGGGCTGGTGGTCACCGAGGACGATGAACACGAGGTCGTCGTCTCCGTAGGTCCGCACGTAGGAGGTGAGCGCGCCGAGGGTGTACTCGATGGACTTTCGGTAGTCCGCCCGGATCTGGGCGGTGTTGCGGCGCTTGTCGTCCGACCTGCCCGCGCCGGCCCCACGGTAGACCGCGCCGTCGCCGACGTCGGCCCAGTCGAGCAGCGGCGGGACGGGCGTCCAGGGCGCGTGACTCGACACCAGCGCCAGCTCGGTCATCACGTTGCCGTCGCGCTTCGCCTGTTCCAGGCGCTGCCAGCTGGCCAGGGTGTACTGGTCGGGCGGGGTGCCGAAGCTGAACTTCGGGCCTCGGTACGCGAGCGTCCTGGCGTCGTAGAACCGGTCGTAGCCAAAGAAGGAGCCCTCCGGCCACGGCTTGGTGACGGCGGGCATCACGCCCACGGTCTGCCAGTTCGCGCGCTGGAAGGCGCGGTTGAGGGTCATCCGGTCACTGGCCAGCAGGGTGCGGTGGCGCTGGTCGTTGTCGATCCAGAGGCCGGAGAGCAGTGTGTCGTGCGCGAGCCAACTGCCGCCACCGAAGGTCGGCGAGGTGAGGAAGCCGCTCTGCGCGGCGAAACCCGCCGCGCTCAGCTGACTGGTGCCGCGGTCGAGGACCGCACCTACCCACGGCGCGAACTCCGGGTCCTCGACGGCGTCCCGGCCGTAGCTCTCCACGAAGGCGACGACCACGTTCTTGCCGCGCAGCGCGGTCAGCAGCTGGTCGCCCGGGGTGTCGCCGAACGCGTCGGCCTCGATCAGGGCGCCGAACGTCTCGCGGTCGTCGAGGCGCAGGCGCACCTGGAAGCCGTGACCGTTGGCCAGGGTGGTCGCGGAGGTGTCGGCGACCGGTACGCCCTCGACCACCCGCACGTTGAACGCGGCGCAGGCCACCCAGACGACCACCAGCGCGGCAACGACCCGGGTGGTCCCGGTGCGGTGCCGGACCACCACCCCCCGCAGTCGCCGCATCGACAGCGTGACAAGTGTCGGCAGGACCACGAGCACCACCGCCAGGGTGACCGCGGCACCGATGGCGGCGGGCCGGCCGTACGACTCGCTGAGGAAGGCGAACCCCTCGTCGAGGAGCGCCCAGTCGAGCACCGGGTCGAACGCCCGGCTCAGCGACGCGGTGAATCCCAGGTCGAGCAGCTTCAACAGGCCGAGCAGGCCGAGAGCCACGCCGGCGAGCGTCGCGACCATCCGGCTGCCACGAGACGGCAGGGCGAGCAGGAGGGCCACGACCAGCAGCGCCTCCAGGGGGATCCGCGCGAACGCCGCCGGGCTGAGCCGGCCGTAGTCGTACGGCACCGTGAGGACGAGCAGCACCAGCAGCGCGGCCAGCACAGTCGTCAGCCGGGCGGCGAAGGAGCGTTTCGGCCGTTCCTCGACGTCGGTGCCGTCGGCGGTGCCGTCCGAGACCTCGACCTCCATCGCCCTCCGTCCCTGGCTCGGCAGCCGACGTACGCGCGTCAAGAGCGACAACCCGGGCATCCTTCCATGATCTTTGTTGGTCGCGGCATCCGGGATGCTCAGACGCGGGCGGTCCCGCGTCGGGCCACGGTGACCGTGGGACGGTCCGACCAGGGCAGCCCGTCCGGCCGGCCCGAGCCCAGCGCCGTCGCGGCGCTCGGGGCACTGTGGCTCGCCGAGTTGCCCGCGTGGACCGTCGCGGCCGGGGTGGCGTGGGTGACGGCGCGGCGGCGGTGCCGGGTCGTCCAGAGCCAGGTCACGTCCCGCCCGAACGACTCGACCAGCAGCGCCACCGACACCACCAGCACCATTGTCGTCAGCGGCGCGGGCAGCACGTCGGCCATCGCCACCGTCAACACGACGCCCTGGATCGCGGCGACGACCTTGCTCCAGTAACGCGGCGGCGCGGATCCCCGCATCCACTCCAACACCCAGGTCGCGGCGCCGTAGAGGTAGCGCATCGCGCCGATCACGAGCACCCAGCCACCCACGGCGGGTGCCACGTGCAGGCAGAGCACCAGGACCAGGACGGAGTCGATCTCCATGTCGAAGCGCGCGCCGAGCTCGCTGGTGGTTCCGGTACGGCGGGCCGTGTACCCGTCGACGGCGTCGAGGGCCAACGCCACGCTGGTGAGGACGACCATCAGGGTGACCGGCGCCGACCGGCCGAACGAGTCGGCGGCCAGGGCCGTCACGCCGCCGACGAGGATCGCCCGGCTCAGTGTCACCCGGTCGGCCGGGCTGAGCGCACCCGCGCCCGAGCGGGACATCCCCCGGCTCAGCAGGGCGCACAGGATCACCCCGTACGCCAGCCCCGCCAACCAGCCCGCCGTGCCCAGACCGACCGTCTCCGCCAGCAGGGCCAGCAGGCCGATCTGCACGAGCAGTCCGATGACCGGACCAGTTCGAACCGTTGACATCGTGCCTCCGCGACTCTGGTGGGTGACCCTGACCGTCATCACGGAAAATATGACCGATCGGTTCATTCTGAACGCGACCCGCAGGGGTGGCACACAGAGACCTGCCCCTCGGCCGGCCGGTTAATCGTCAACCGTGGGTGCGGGTCGACCGCCGGGCCGTCGGTCAGGGCGCCGGCAGGGTCAGCACCTCGGCACCGTCGTCGGTGATCGCGATGGTGTGCTCGCTGTGCGCCGTCCGGCAGCCCGTCGCGCTGCGGAGGGTCCAGCCGTCGGCATCGGTGACCAGCGTGGCGGTGTCCGCCATCACCCAGGGCTCCAGCGCCAGCAGCAGCCCCGGGCGTAGCCGGTAGCCGCGACCGGGGCGCCCGGTGTTGGAGACGTGCGGGTCCTGGTGCATCGTCGATCCGACGCCGTGACCGCCGAACTCCGTGTTGACCGAGTATCCCGCCGCCGTGAGAGCCGAGCCGATCGCGTGGGAGATGTCACCGATGGGAACGCCGGGGCCGGCGGCGGCGATCCCCGCCCGCAACGCGCGCTCGGTCGCGTCGATCAGCGCGACGCTCTCCGGGGGCCGCACGTCGCCCACGATGAAGCTGACGGCCGAGTCCGCGACGACTCCACGGTGGGAGACGGCGAGGTCGAGCGAGAGCAGGTCCCCATCGGCGAGTGGGTAGTCGTTCGGCAACCCGTGCAGTACGGCGTCATTCACCGACGTGCAGATGTAGTGGCCGAACGGCCCACGCCCGAAGGACGGCTCATAGTCGACGTAGCAGGACTGCGCCCCGGCCTCGATGATCATGGCCTGCGCCCACCGGTCGATGTCCAGGAGGTTGGTGCCGACCACGCAGCGGCTCTTCAGCGTCTGCAGGATGCTGGCGACCAGCGCGCCGGCGCCCTTCGCTCGCAGCACGTCGGTGGGGCTCAGGATCTCGATCATGCAGCGCCTTCCTCTGGCAACCAATAAGTATCCCGGCCATATTATCCCGGTACTAGAATCGGGGCATGGTCAGGTTGCCGCTCACTCCCGAAGAGCTCGAACGCGGACAGCGCCTCGGCGCGCTCCTGCGTCGGGCCCGTGGAGAGCGTTCGATGCTCCTCACCGCGCTGGACGCGGGCGTCTCGCCAGAGACCCTTCGAAAGATCGAGTCCGGCCGGATAGCCACCCCCGCCTTCCCGACCATCGCGGCGATCGCCGACGTCCTCGGACTCTCCCTCGACGCCGTCTGGTCGGAGATCAACACGTCGGACGGCAGCGCCGAAGTCCCCCGGCCGACGCGCACCGAGCGCGAACGGTTGGCCTCCTAGACAGGACCCGCTGGCGCAGCACGACGACGCGTTGGCCGGCGACCCACCAGACGAAGCTGGTCCCGGTCGACGAACGACCGGGACCAGCGGGTGATGCGCTCAGGAGGCGGCGATGCCCTCCATGCCGATGCCGTCGGTGAACTTGGGCAGACCCTCCACGGTGGTGACGAGATTCAGGGACCCGTCCTCGTGCACCTTGTAGCCCTGCACGTTGCCGGCGGTGGCGTTCTGCACGTACAGGAAGCCGTCGCTGGCGGTCATGTCGATCGACCCACCGTTGGTGTCGGCCGCGACGTTCTTGACGAGTTCCAGCTTGCCGTCGTCGTCGACCCGGTAGGAACTGATGGTGGAGCTGCCGGCGTTGGCGACGAAGAAGTAGTCGCCGACACGCTGGATCCAGCACGTCGCCTGCTGCCCGTTGGGCACCGACGGGCCGACCTGGTCGAGCGCGCCGTCGTCCTCCAGCTCGAACCGGCTGACCGCGTTCGCGCCCGACTCGGTGACCAGCAACGAGTCATCGGTGTCGAAGGTGAAACCGAACGGAGTGTTGCCCGCGTCGCTGATGACGGGGTTGCGGGACAGCTTGCCGTCGCGACCGATCTCGTAGCTGAACATGACGTTGGCGGCCTTTGTCGACACCAGGACGAACTCACTGTCCGGGTCGATCTTGACCTGGGCCGGGGCGGTCCCGAACGCGGGCGGGTTGCCGTTGTGCAGCCCGAGCGACCGGTTGGCGTCCTCGATCCGCGACAGGCGCCCCTTGTGCAGCTCGAAGCCCTGCACCGAGCCCTCGCCGCCGGCGTTGAGGACGTAGACGAGGTCGCCACGGGCCGCGACGCTGACCGGCAGCAGACCGCCGGACCAGATGACCTGGAGCTTGTGCAGCCTGGTGCCCTCGACGCGGAAGACCGTCACGGTGTTGCTGCCGGCGTTCACGGCGAACAGCAGTCCACGGTGGTAGGTCAGGGAGCCCTGCGAGGCCAGCGCGTCGAGCGGCGCGCCGATGGTGAAGCCGCCCAGCCCCCCGGTCTCGTACTCGCCCGCCTTGGTGAGACGGCCGTCCTCGTCGCGGTCGTACACCTTGATGGTGTTGCCCTCGGCCTTGTTGGTCTGGACGAAGACAGCGCCCTCGTCGCCGTCGTGGTGATCACCCCCCTTGCGGTCGTCGTGGTACCCGGGGCCACCGCCATCGGCGAAGGCGGCCCCGGGGATCGATCCGATGCTGGTCAGACCTGCGAGGAGGGCTGCCGCGAGCGCGACACTGCGCTTCATCACTGACTCCTTATGCACCCGAAGGGAGGAATACGAGTTTTCCTCTCCTTGGAAACCTATCGGAGCAGCTAGGCGGGTTGGTCGTAGTTACCCTAAAGCGGTAATTCCATGTCGATTTGCGAAAACACGAGACGAACGGGCGACTGTGGCGCTCTTCCGCCACAGCGCACCGGGCGCTCGGTCCGCAAACCGACGGTGATGGCGTGTCAGAACCACCGGATGGGATGCTGCGCCGGTGATTCGCCACCACGCCGTCTGGGTCGGTCTGGCGATCGGGCTGCTCACCGGCTGTTCCGAGCCGCCGTACGCACTCCCCGACCGGGACGCGGCTGAGGTGCAGGCTGAGGAGGCGCGTCTCACGACGCTCCTCCCCGTAGAGTTGCTGGGCGGACCAGGCACCTGCGAGGTTCGGCTGCTGGGGCGAGATGGTTCTTCGTCGTTCGCCTGGGCGCACTGCGAAGCAGCACCGGGGGTCGGGATCGTCTCCGGAGTCTCCGTACCTGTCCGGGTGGACGGCGATCGCGTCACGCAGCCCGGCGATGGGAGCGAATACTCCGCGAGCGTGCGTCGCATGTTCCCGGAGCGGCTGGCGGAGAAGGTCCTCGACGACGACACCGACGTGCGGCCCTGACTGATTCGGGCGACAACACCATCGCTGAGGCCGGACGCGGCGAGGTCCGGGGTCAGCGCGGGTCGGGCCACCACGGTTCGAGGAGAGTGGGGTCGGCGACGTACTGCCCCGCCTGTGTCCGCTGCTCCGGAGTCAGCGACAGCGCCTGGAGTCGGGCGCCCCACTCGGGCACCCGGTCGGCCTTGTCCAACGCGGTGGCCAACTCGATCAGGCCGGCCAGCGCCATCGCCTGCTCGATCACCGGGGTGTCCTCGGCGCGACGGCGCATCCCCGAGTCGAGGGCCCGATAGGCCGCCCGGTCGTCCATCTTGAACTCGCGCAGGATCCGCGCGTTGTCGAGCACCCGGGCCAGCCCGTCGAGCTCCTTCGACCCGCCGTACTCCACGTCGTCCGGTTCGTCGCGCTGGATGAAGACGATGGAGTTGCCCGACGGGTCGACGATGCTGAACCGCAACGACCCGGCGCGGTAGCGGGTCATCCGAGGCAGGCCCTTGACCAGCACCTTGCCGTAGCTGCGGCGCATCGCCTCGGCGAACGCCGCGTGGTACGGCCTTACCGCGTCCACCATCACCAGGCAGCCGCCGGACTGCTCCTTGGCCGGGTCGAGATCCTTTGGCGCCGGCCCGTAGTGCAGGTCGAACCCGCTCCACCGAAACGCCAGGTACACGTACGGCCGGGTCTGCTCGTAGGTCACCTCGAACCCGAGCGCCCGCCAGAACGCCAGGGTCTCCTCCGGGGCGGGGCAGTGCAGCAGCGGCACCGTGGTCTCGTTCGGTTGGACACGGTCCTCGTTGGTCGTCATCGTCACTCCCGGTCCGGTCGGCAGGCCGGTCATTGTGCCAGCACCACCGAGCGGCTTCGACGGGTTTCGTCTCCTACCAGGGGAGGAGGACCGCTCCGACCACCGGCCGCAACCGGGGCTCGAGGTCGGACGCGATCGGCGTACGCGGCCACGAGCATCTACAGACATGACAACAGTTCTGCGCCGGGCGACGCGCTGGAACCGCCCACTGATGTTCCTGGTATCCGTGATGGCGGTGCTCGGCGTCGTCGCCGTCGTCGGCATCCTCGTCGACCCGCGCGTCCTCACCGGGGCGCCGATCTGGCTCAAGCCGTTCAAGTTCGCGGTGTCGTTCGTGCTGTACGGCGCGACGCTCGCCTGGATGCTCTCCCTGCTGCCGCGACGCAGCCGGGCCGTCGAGACGGCGGTCGTCATCATCGTCGCGGTGGCGGTCGTCGAAAACGCGTGGATAGTCGGTCAGGTGATACGCGGGCAGGCCAGCCACTTCAACGACAGCACCCCCCTGAACACCGCGCTGTTCGCGGTGATGGGCGCGGCCATCATGGTGCTGTTCTTCGCGCACCTCGTCATCGGGATCGTGGTCCTGATCCAGCGGATTCCCGATCGGGTGGCCGCGACCGCCGTCGGCTGGGGGCTCGGCCTGTCCCTGCTGGGCATGCTCGCGGCGGTGCCGATGGCGCTGCCGATGCAGGACCCGGGGATCGAGGGGATCGGTGGGGCGCACAGCGTCGGCGTGCCCGACGGAGGGCCGGGGTTGCCGATCGTGGGCTGGAGCACCACCGGCGGTGACCTGCGGATCGGGCACTTCGTCGGGCTGCACGCCCTCCAGGCGTTGCCGATCCTGGCGATCCTGCTGACCCGGTTCGCGACGCGATTGGACGAGCGCACCCGCGTCCGGCTGCTTGCCGTCGCGGGTGCCGCGTACGGCGTACTCACCGTGTTGTTGACGTGGCAGGCGCTGCGCGGACAGCCGCTGCTGCGGCCGGACGCCGCCACGCTCGCCGCGGTCGCGGCACTGGTGGTCGCGACCGCGGCCAGCGTGACCGGCGTGGTGCTGGCCCGCCGGCGTCGCCCGGAACTGGCGCTGGCCGCGTGACCGCGACGCTGTTCTCCCTAACGTTCGCCGTGGCCGCGCCGTTCTGGGCGCTGATGATCCTGTTGCCGCGCTGGTCGTGGACCGCCCGGATCATCGCCTCGCCGCTGATCGTGCTGCCGGTCGTGGTGATCTACGCGCTGCTGGTGCTCCCGGCGTTCGGCGAGGTGCTGCCGGCCGTGGCGTCGCCGACCCTGGCCGGGGTGCGGGACCTGCTCGGCACCTCCGACGGTGCGGCGGCGGGCTGGGCGCACATGATCGCGTTCGATCTGTTCGTCGGGCGATGGGCGTGGTTGGACAGCCGGGAACGGGGGGTGCCGGCGCTGGTGATGGCTCCGGTGCTGGTGCTGACCATCCTGCTCGGGCCGCTCGGCCTGGCCGCGTACCTAGCGGTCCGGACCCGGTGGCGGCGGCGGCCGCCGCCACCGGCTCACAGCACCTAGGCTGACGACCGTGAGCTGGCCGGGGCGACTGTTCGACATGCGGGACGCGCTCGTGCGAATGGTGCTGCTCGACCTCGCCGGAGTGTGTTACCTGTTCTTCGTCCCGCACTCCAACAGCACGCCCACCACGACACAGTGGATCCTCGCACTGCTCGCGTTCGCCGTGGCGCTGGTGGCGCACCGGTTGCCGGTGCTGAACCTGGTGGCACAGGCCGCCCTGCTGGCGGTCGCGATCAGCCTGGTCGACGACTTCACCATCAACCAGGTTGGTGCCAGCTGGGCGCTGCTCGAGGTCACCATGCGTGCGCGCCACGCGCGGCCCATCTGGCTGGCCGCCGTGCTGCTTGCCGTGGTCGACCTGACCGACTCGATCGGCGACCCGCCGCGCCGGTTCGCCTCCGGGGTCGTCGGGCTCGCCGTGGAGGTCGGCGTGCCGGTCCTGCTCGGCCTGGTCATCCGCACCAACCGGGAGTTGGGTCGGCAGGCCGTCGAGCGGGCCCTGGCCGAGCAACGCCAGCACGAGTCGGAGAGCCGCGCGGCTCGCGCCGACGAACGCAGCGCCATCGCCCGCGAGCTGCACGACGTCGTGGCGCACCATGTGGCGTCGATGGTCCTGCGGGTCGGCGTGGCCCGGCACGTGCTCACCGACCTGGACCCCCGGGTGGGCGAGGTCTTCGACGACGTGCACGGCACCGGGACCTCGGCCCTCGCGGAGCTGCGCCGGCTGGTCGCGGTACTGCGCAACCCCGACGGGGTACGCGGCGACGCGGCGCTGACCGCTATCGAACCGTCCGCGCTGCCGGCGGCGATCGGCGCGTCCATGGATCGGGCCCGGCAGGCGGGTGTCATTGTGGAAGCCGACCTCGACCCGGCGATCGGTTCACTCGACGCGGTACGCGGCATGGCGGTGCTGCGACTCACGCAGGAGGCGCTGACGAACGTGGCCAAACACGCGGGGGCGTCAGCGATCGCGCATCTCGTGGTCGCCGTCCGGGACGGCTCCGTGCACTGGGAGGTCACCGACAACGGGCGCGGCGGGGGGCCGGCGGGCGTGCCGGCCGGTGGCGGGCACGGCATTACCGGGATGCGCGAACGTGTCGAGGTCCTCGGTGGCCGGTTGGAGGCGGGCCGGACCGGCACCGGGTGGCGGGTGCGTACCGTCCTTCCGCCAGTGGCCGCCGCGTCCACCGACGCGCCGGTCGGGTCGGTGCCCCGCGAGCGGGAGGCCCCGGCCGGGTCGCCCGCGCCGGAGCCGGCGTGATCCGGGTGCTGCTGGTCGACGACCAGCACCTCATCCGGGCCGGGCTGCGCATGCTCTGCGACGCTCAACCCGACATCGAGGTCGTGGGGGAGGCCGACAACGGCCGCGAGGCGATCCCGCTGGCCGGGCGGCTCCTTCCCGACGTCGTCGTGATGGACCTGCGGATGCCCGGTGTCGACGGGATCACCGCGACCAGCCGGATCCTCGCCGAACGCCCCGCCACCCGCGTCCTGGTGCTGACCACGTTCGGCGACGACGACCACCTCTACCCGGCGCTGACCGCCGGAGCGTGCGGGTTCCTGCTCAAGGACGCGCCCCCGACCGAGTTGCTGGACGGCATCCGCCGGGCCGCCGTCGGCGACAGCCCGTTCAGCCCTGAGGTGCTGCGCCGCCTCGTGCAGCGCGCGGTGCACGCCCGCCCGGGGTCACCACCGGCTCTGCCGGGCCTGACCGCCCGGGAACGGGACGTGCTCGACCTGGTCGCCGAGGGACTGTCCAACACCGAGATCGCCGACCAGCTCCACATCGGTGTCACCACGGTCAAGACCCACATCACCAGCCTGATGACCAAGACCGACAGCCCCAACCGGGTACGCCTGGCCCTGTTCGCTCGCGGCGTCTGACGCTCAGGCCCGCATCCGCGCGGACACGGCGATGACGAGCACCAGCGGCACGATCAGCAGGGCCGGGGCGACGACCGGCAGGTGCAGGGCGACAAGGGCGCCGACCGCCGCGCCGACCATGAGGGCCAGCAGCACCTGGGCCTTGGGACGCAGGCTGGTCCACGGGCTGCGCGCGGCGACCCCGGCGATCAGGCTGGTGAGCGTGCCGGTCAGGTACGTGGAGGACAGGCCGGACACCCCGAAGCGCTGGATCGCACTGCTCTGCACGCCCAGCGCGACAGCTGACAGCATCAGCAGCGCCAGGTGGACACCCGCGTCGGGGGTGTGCAGGGTGACCTCCCAGACGACGGCGAACACCACGAACACCGACAGCTCCAGGACCAGCGCCCAGGTGACCCGCCGGGGCCAGACCGGATCATCGGGCTGCGCCGAGCCGACGACGCGGGCGCCGGCGAGGACACCGACGATGAAGCTGACGATGGCGCAGCCCGACGTCAGAGCCAGGTCGGCTTCACCTCGGCCGGCCGAGAGCCCGAGCAGGACCATGTTGCCTGTCATCACGCTGGCGAAGGCGCCGCCGAGGGCGAGGAAGCCGAGAGCGTCGGCGCTCCCGGTGAGGAAGGTGAGGACGACGACGAGCGCGTGCCGTCGCCGCAGCAGGCGCTCGTCCCGGGGCGGGGTGACGTGGGGGCGGGTGACGCGGGGCGCTGTGCTCGACACTGTCTGCCGCCTTCCGGTAATTGTTCTTCGTATACACTTTGTGCGGACACGTTCACGGAGAGGCGACCAGGTGGCTGAAGACCTACGGGACAAGCTCGGCGCGCAACACCTGCCGCTCCGCGATCAGGTCCTCGCCGCCCTGCGGACCGCCATCATCGACGGCGACTACCTGCCCGGGGAACGGCTGACCGAGGACCGGCTCGCCGAGGACTTCGGCGTCTCCCGCAACCCCGTCCGGGAGGCGCTGCGCGTCGCCGAGGCGGAGGGGTTCGTCGTGATCCTCCCCCGCCGGGGAGCGGTCGTCGCCTCACCGAGCAGCGGGACCATCACCGACATGTTCGCCGTGCGCGAGCGACTGGAAGCGCTGGCCGCACGGCTGGCCGCCGAGCGGGCCACAGCGGCCGACGTGGCGTCCCTGCGCGCCCTGCTCGACCAGGGCCGCGAGGCGACGCAGCGCCACGACCTGGCCCGGGTCGCCGAGCTGAACAGCACGCTGCACCTGCGCATCCTCCAGATCAGCGGAAACCCCTGGCTGTCGTCGATCGCCAAGTCGCTCTACCTCCATGTCCAGTGGGTCTTCCGGCTCGGGGCGGCCGAACGAGCGCCACACTCGTGGGCCGAGCACATCCAACTCGTCGACGCCATCGAGTCGGGCGACGGTGACCGCGCCGAGCGGGCCGCGCTCGACCACCTCGAGGCGGCATCCGCCGCCGCGTACGAGAACGCCGAAGGCGGCTACGGCGCCCGCTGACGGGCACGCGGCTGCGGCACCCGCTACCGGCCGCACGCGTAGCCCTGCATCCCCCGCGGGTTCGCACCGGCCGCCAGCACTCCCGTCGCCGGGTCACGGGTCACCGCGCAGAGCCGACCGAGGCTCCACCCGTCGGTGACCCGCACCTCGTGCCCGTACGCCCGCAGCGCCGCCAGCACACCCTCGTCGAGCCGGTCCTCCACCACCAGGACACCGGGCTCCATGTCGCGGGGATAGAACGAGCCGGGCAGGCTGACCGTGTGCCACGCCGGCGCGTCGATGGCCTCCTGAAGGCTCTGCCCACCGACGAGGTGCCGCACCAGGAACGGCAACTGCCACTGGTCCTGCTGGTCGCCACCGGGGGTGCCGCAGGCCAGCACCGGCTCACCGTCGCGGTGCACCATCGTCGGGCTCAACGTCGTACGCGGGCGGCGGCCCGGCGCCAGCGAGGAGGCGAGCCCCTCCTCCAGCCAGAACATCTGCAACCTGCTGCCCAACGGAAAGCCCAGCTCCGGAATCGTCGGGGAACTCTGCAACCAGCCGCCACTGGGGGTAGCGGAGATCATGTTGCCCCACCGGTCGACCACGTCCACGTGACAGGTGTCGCCCCGGGTCACCCCGTCCGACTGCACTGTCGGCTCTCCCGTTGTGGCATCGGTCGGCCCGGCAGGTCGAGCGGCACCCGGTCGGACGTGGGCGGGCAGGCGCGGCTGCGCCCCGTCCGGGCGGCCCGGCCGCAACTCCGCCGACGCGCGATCGCCGATCAGGGCGGCCCGCTCCCGCGCGTACTGCGGTGAGAGCAGCGCCTTGGCGGGCACGTCGGCCCCGTCGCCGTACCAGGCTTCCCGGTCGGCGAAGGCGAGCTTGAGCGCCTCGACCTGGGCGTGCACACCCGCGGCGGTCGCCGAGTCGTACGCGCCCGGGTCGTCGAGCGCGTCAAGGGTGGCCAGTGACTCCAGCAGCACCGGGCCCTGGCCCCAGAAACCGGTCTTCGCCACCTGGTAGCCCTGCCAGTCGAGGGTGGCGGGCGACTCCCAGCTCGCCGAGTAAGCGGCCAGGTCGTCGCCGGTGACCAGCCCGGCGTGCGGGCGTCCGCTGGAGTCCTGGAACGGTCGCCGGCTGAACGCGTCGATCGCCTCGGCGACGAAACCCGTGCTCCAGGCCCGGCGGGCGGCCTCGATCTGAGCCTCCCGGTCGGCACCGGCCGCCCGTCCCGCCTCGACGAGTCGGCGCAGGGTGTCCGCGTACGCCGGGTTGGTGACCAACTCCCCCGCGGCGGGTGGTCGGCCGCCGCGCAGCCAGAGCGCGGCGGAGGTGGGCCAGTGTTCCTCGAACAACGACCGGACGGCGGCCACCGTGTCACCGACCCGGCCCACCAGCGGGTGCCCGGCGCCGGCGTAGCCGATCGCCGGCTCCAGCACCTCGGCGAGGGTGAGCGTGCCGTGCTCGCGCAGCAGCAGGAGCCAGGCGTCCACCGCACCGGGTACTGCCGCCGCGAGCGGCCCGGCACCCGGGATGAGGTCCATGCCGAGGGACCGGAAGTGCGCGATGGTGGCGCCGGCCGGGGCTGGCCCCTGCCCGCACAGCACCTTCGGTCGGGGGTCCCTCGCGGTGGCCACGATGGCCGGCACCTCGCCACCGGGCCCGTTCAGGTGCGGCTCGACCACGTGCAGGACGAACCCGGCGGTGACCGCCGCGTCGAAGGCGTTGCCCCCGCGTTCCAGGATGCCCATCGCCGACTGGCTGGCGAGCCAGTGGGTGGAGGACACCATGCCGAAGGTGCCCTGCAACGTGGGTCGGGTGGTGAACGTCATGACAGCACCTCACTGGGATCTGCGGTACGAACGTCGGGACCGGTGCCGTCCGGCCGGACCAGGTGGCAGGCGGCCATGCCGTCGCCGATGGCGGTCTGCGCCGGCACCTCCGTCGCGCACCTGTCGAAGGCGAGCGGGCAGCGGGTCCGGAACCGGCAGCCGGACGGCGGGTCGAGCGCGGACGGCAGGTCGTCGCCGAGCAGCACCGGCTGACGGTGGCGCTGACGCACCGGGTCGGCCACCGGCGCGGCGGAGAGCAGCGCCTGCGTGTACGGGTGTGCGGGCCGGGCGAAGATCCGCTCGCGGCTGCCGGTCTCGACGAGTTGCCCCAGGTACATGACAGCGATGTCGTCGGCCAGGTATTCGACAGCGGAAAGGTCGTGGGTGATGAAGAGGCAGGCGAACCCGATGTCGCGTTGCAGGTCGGCGAGGAGGTTGAGCACCGACGCCTGCACTGACACGTCGAGCGCGCTGGTGGGTTCGTCCGCGATGAGCAGCATGGGCTCGGAGATCAGGGCTCGCGCGATGCTGACCCGTTGGCGTTGCCCGCCGGACAGTTCGTGCGGATAGCGACGGGCCACCTCGGCGCGCAGGCCCACCCGTTCGAGTTGGGGAGCGACGCGGGCGTCCCGGGCGCGCCGGGAGATCCGCTTGCCGGCCAGCCGCAGCGGTTCGGCCACGATCTCGCCCACCAGCATGCGCGGGTCCAGTGACGCGGCCGGGTCCTGGAAGACGATCGACACCGCACCGCGATGGGGGCGTAGTCGCCGTCGGGACAGGTGGGTGACGTCGGTGCCCGCGATCCGGACCGTTCCCGCTGTCGGTTCGACGAGCCGCACCACGCATCGGCCCACTGTCGACTTCCCGGAGCCGCTCTCCCCCACCAGGGCCGTGACCCGGCCCCGCGGAATGGTCAGGGACACCCCGTCCACGGCACGCACCGGGCCGAAGTGCATCACCAGGTCCGCTATCTCCAGGGCGTTCGGCTGCGGCGTCATCGGTTCGCCTCCTGAGGGGCCATCTCGCACGGGTGCCAGCAGGCCGCGACATGGTCGGTGTCACCGACATCCTGCAACGGCGGGGCGGCCGCCCGGCACCGCTCATCGGCGGCCGGGCAGCGATCCGCGAAGGTACAGGCGTCGGGTTGGCTGGCCAGCACGGGCACCAGCCCGGGGATCTCGGTCAACCGGTCGGTGCCGGCGTGCCGGCCCGGCTGCGGTGACGCCGACAGGAGCCCGGCCGTGTACCGGTGCCGGGGGTGGGCGAACAGGTCGTCCACCGACGCCCGTTCCACCACCCGGCCCGCGTACATGACGACGACGCGGTCCGCGATGTCGGCGATCACGCCGAGGTCGTGGGTGATGATGAGGACGCTCGTGCCGAGCCTGTCGCGCAGGTCCCGCAGCACCTGGAGGATGCCGGCCTGGACGGTGACGTCCAGCGCTGTGGTCGGCTCGTCGGCCACCAACACCTTCGGGCCGCAGGCCACCGCCATCGCGATCATCACCCGCTGCCGCATGCCGCCGGAGAGTTGGTGCGGGTAGCTGTCGACCCGCTGGGCGGCGGACGGGATACCGACGAGCGTCAACAGCTCGACGGCGCGGACCCGCGCCGTCCGTCGGGACATCCGCTCGTGGACCTGGAGCACCTCCCCGATCTGCCGCCCGACAGTGAGCACCGGGTTCAACGACGTCATCGGTTCCTGGAAGATGTAGGCGATCTCCCGGCCGCGGACCCGACGCAGGGCAGACTCGCGGGCGCCGACCAGCTGGGTGCCGTCCAGGCGCACCGACCCGGTGACCCGGGCACTGCCCGGGAGCAGCCCGGCAAGGCTCATCGCGGTGACGCTCTTTCCGCACCCCGACTCGCCCACCATCCCGACGATCTCCCCGGCTGCGAGGTCCAGGCTGACCCCGTCGACCGCCGAGACGGTGCCGGTCTCGGTCGGGAACGACACCGACAGGTCGCGGATCTCCAGCACGGGCGCGGGGGCGGTGGTCATCGCCGGTCTCCCTTCGGGTCGAGGGCGTCGCGCAGGGCGTCACCGAAGACGTTGAACGCCAGCGCCAGACCCATGATCACCACGCCGGGGAAGACGGCGGCCCACGGTGCGCGGGCGGCGAACTGCTGGGCGGTGGCGAGCATGGTGCCGAGGCTGGGCGCCGGGGGTTGGATGCCGAGACCGAGGAAGGACAGCACCGCCTCGCCGAGGATCGCGGCCGGGATGGCGACGGTGGCCTGCACCAGGATCACCGAGGTCGCGTTCGGCAGGATGTGCCGGGCCAGCACCCACAGGTCGCTCGCGCCGTCCACGACGGCCGCCGCGACGAAGTCCAGCGACTTGAGGCGCAGCGTGTCCGAGCGGACGACCCGGATCACGCCGGGGATCTGGGCGATGCCGATGGCCACCGCGGCATTGCCGAGGCTGGCGCCCCGGATGGCCGCCAACCCCACCGCCATGATCAGAAACGGGAACGCCAGTAGCAGGTCGGTGAAGCGCGAGATGACCGCGTCCCAGGCCCGGAAGTAGCCGGCGGCGAGCCCGAGCGGCACCCCGATGACCAGCGACGTGGCCACCGCCAGGAGCCCGACCTGCAACGACGCCCGCGCGCCGAGCATGATGCGGGAGAGGACGTCCCGACCCAGGTCGTCGGTGCCCAGCAGGTGCCCGGCGGTGCCGGGAGGCGCGAACGTACGGGCGAAGTCGGTCTGGTCGACCGAGTAGGGCGCGAGCCAGGGCGAGAGCAGCGCGATGACGCCCGCCAGCGCGAGCACGACGAAGCTCACCACGGCGAGCGGGTTGCGCCGCAGCCGCCGCAGCACCCGCGTACGCCGGGTGATGCTGGCGGTGCCGGTCTCCGCGATCGGTACGGTGAGGACGGTCATGCCGGATCTCCCGTCACCCGGATGCGTGGATCGATGACCGAGTAGAGCAGGTCCACGAAAAAGTTGATCACGATGTAGGCCGCCGCGGTGAGCAGGACGACGGCCTGGATCACCGGGTAGTCCCGTTGGAACACCGCGTCGATGGTCATCTTTCCGAAGCCCGGCAGCCCGAAGATCTGTTCGGTGACGACCGCGCCCGAGATCAGCCCGCCGAGTTGGAGACCCACGACCGTCACCACCACGATGAGGCTGTTCCGCAGGGCGTGCCGGGTGATGACGGCGCGAGGTCGCAGGCCCTTCGCCTTGGCCGTGCGTACGTAGTCGGAGGAGAGCGAGTCGAGCATCGCCGACCGGGTCTGTCGCATGATGATGGCGGCCAGGCCGGTGCCGAGGATCACGGCCGGCAGGACGATGTGGTGCAGGTTGTCCACGGGGTCCTCCAGGATCGGCACGAAGCCGGAGGCGGGGAAGAGCCCGGTCGCCACTGACAGGTAGAGGATCGCCAGCAGGCCCAGCCAGAAGTGCGGCACCGACAGGCCGATCAGGGCCAGGCCGTTGGCCAGCCACTCCGCTGGACGTCCACGCCGGACCGCCGCGAGCACCCCGGCGCCGACGCCGAGCGCCGCCGCGATGAGGATCGCCAGGACGGACAGCTCGACGGTCACCGGCAGGGCGGTCGTGAGCATCGACGAGACCGGCGTGCCGGTGCGGATCGACACCCCGAAGTCGCCCTGCGCCATGCGCTCCACGTACTGGGCGAACTGCACGGGCAGCGGCTGGTCCAGCCCGTAGTGCCGACGGATGGCCTCCAGGGCCTCCGGCGACCGGTCCTCGCCGGCCAGGGCGAGGGCCGGGTCGCCGGGCAGCGCCCGTACGCCGACGAAGACCACGATCGTCGACAACAGCAGGGTCAGCGCCGACTGCCAGGCGCGGGTGAGCAGATATCGGGCCACGACGGCCTACTTGCCGAAGCCGGCGAAGGCCGCCCGGATCACGCCGTCGGGGTAGACCTGGAGGCCCTGGATCTGCTTGCTGACGGCGGTCAGGTTGCGCTGCCGGTAGAGGTAGATCAGGGCGTCGTCCTGCTGGAGCAGTGTGACCGCCTGCCCGTACAGCTTCCTGCGTTCCTCGACGTCACCGGCCTGACGGGCCTGGGTCAGCAGGGTGTCGAGCTGCGGGTTGCTGTAGCCGGCGACGTTCTGGCTGGCGGCGGTGCCGACGAAGTTCGTGATATTGGCGTCCGGGTCGATCCGGCCGCTCCACCCCAGTTGCAGCAGCTCGAAGTTGCCGCGGTCCTGCTCGTCGAGGAGCGACGAGTACTCCACCGGGTTGATCTTCAGGTCGAATCCGCCGTCCTTGACCATGGACTGCAACGCCTGCGCGAGACGCAGCGTGTCGGGCGTGTTCGAGGCGAGCATCGTGACCGTGTACGGCGTCTGCACGCCGGCCTCGGCCAGCAACTGCTTGGCCTTGGCGGGGTCGTGCGCCGGGCAGGTCTGCGCCTCGGGTGACGAGAACGTGCTCGCGGGCGAGATCGGGGAGCAGGCGGCGGCGTGCAGACCGTTGAAGACGGCGTCGACCAGGGCCTTGCGGTCGATGGCGTGCTCGAAGGCCTGCCGCACCTTGGCGTTCTGGGCGAGGGGGCGGTTGATGGGCTTCGCCGCGGTGCCGACGCCGTCGACGTTGCCGACGTTGATGGTCAGGCCCTGGTAGCCGAGGGACTGCGACTGGAGGACGGAGACCGCCGCGTCCTGCCGGAGCGAGGCGACGTCCTGGGTGGAGACCGAGTCGGCGACCTGCGCGTCGCCGGAGCGCAGGTTGGCGGCGCGGATGCTGGCGTCGGTGAGGATCCGCCACGAGATGGCGTCCAGGTGCACCTTGCTCGCGTCGTAGTAGTTCGGGTCCCGCACCACCTCGATGGAGTTCTGCGGCACCCGCTTGGCGAACTTGAAGGGGCCGACGCAGACGGGCGCCGAGGCGAAGTCGTCGCCCTTGGTCCGCAGCGCCTGGGCACTCATGATCATGCCGGCTCGGTCGGCGAGGGCCCCGAGCAGCGGTGCGAACGGCTGCTTCAGCCGCAGGACGACGGTCTGCGCGTCCGGGGTGTCGACGCCGTCGATGGGGCCGAGTTCGCTCTTGCGCGCCGACCGGGCGTTGGTGAGGTGGCGTTGCAGGGTGGCCTTCACCGCGGCCGAGTCGAACGCCGTGCCGTCCGCGAAGCGCACGCCGGGCCGCAGCGGAATTGTCACCGTCCGGCCGTCGCCGCTCGTGGTGGGCAGGGCCGTCGCGAGCTGCGGTACGACCTGCGCCTGCTCGTTGACGTCGTAGAGCTTCTGGCACATGGCTTGGAAGACGTAGCGGGAGTAGAGGCTTCTCGACAGCGTCGGGTCCAGCGCGTCGGGCTCGGCGGAGAGGGCGATGACCAGCTTGCCGCCCTGCTTCACGGCGGCGGGGTCGGCGGGCGTACCGAAGGAATCCTGGCCTGCCGACTGGTCGCCGCCGGACGTCTCGCCTTCGTTGTTCGACACCGGCGAGCAGGCGACGACGGTGCAGACGACGGCGGCCGCCGCCACGGCGGCCCGGAGTACCCGGCTGGTTTCGCGGACGGAGAGGTTCGTCATGGAGAGCTCCTCAAGTGGGCGATTCGGGGAGCGTCTGTTGTATACGATGACCGCCGCAAGACCTCGGTGAATGGCTGACGAGGCACCCCTGGCACCCGGAACAAGCCGGCCGGGCGATCAGCTCGCGGGCCGGGTCCGGCCGCCCCTGACCAGGCTGAGCAGGACGACCAGCGCGAGCACCGCCACCACCGCGCTGAAGACCTCGCCGGCCGGGCGCAGGCCGATCGTCTGGATCAGCAGACCGACCGCGACCGCCGGCACACCGAGCATGGCGAACAGGATGGCGAAGAAGGTCGACACCGCCTCGGCCCGGTGCTGCGGCTCGGTCTTCATCGTGATCGTCGCGATGCCGTCGCCGACCGCCACCCCGGACGCGACCCCGATGATCGCCGCGCAGATGAGCAGCGTCGTCAGCAACGCCATCCACATGCTGAACGCCAGCAGGCCCGACCCCACCACCAGGCCGGCGCAGGCGCTGGCCAGTGCGGCACGCGAGGACAGCACGCGGGTCAGCAGTTGGCCGAACGCCGCACCGGTGAACGCCACGAAGACCACCAGCGCGGCCACTGTGTGTGAGGTCTCGTGCAGGACCATGCCGAGGAACAGCCCGCTCACCGACGTGAGCACCCCGAGGGCGGCGAAGCCCGCGCCGGCGGTGATCGCCGAGCGGATGAAGGCACCGCGGATGGCGGCCGGCACGTGCAACCGCTGCACCCGCAGGGTCACCGGCGAACGTTCCCGGACCGTCTCCGGCACCCCGCGCAGCGCGATGATCGCGACCACCGCCAGGACCAGCACGATCACCCAGGGCAGCCGGAGCGGTTCGGGTGCCACGTCCGACACGATCCCGGACAGCAGGGTGCCGGTGGCCAGGCCACCCAGGTTAGCGAAGATCGACACGGTGGCGGCACGCTTCGGGTGCCGAGGGTCGATCAGCTCAGCCAACGCCGCTGTCGCCGTACCGATGATCAGCGCGGCGGACAACCCGGCGAGGATCCGGCCCACGATGATCATCGCCAGGTCCACGGCGGCGAGGAAGATGGCATCGGCGGCGACCGAGAGCAGCAGTGCGATGAGGATGACCGGGCGTCGGCCGATCTGGTCGGAGAGCCGACCGAAGACCAGCAGCCCGACCACGACTCCGAGCGCGTACAGCGCGTAGACCACTGTCACTGTCAACGACGAGAACCCGAACTCCAACTCGTAGAGCGGGTAGAGCGGCGTCGGCACCGTGGTGCCCACGAGCGTGATCCAGAACGCGAACGCGACCCGTACCGCGCCGGACGTGGAACCGGACCGTGTCACCCGTCCAGCATGAATCTCGGCCCCGAGTCGAGGTGCGGCAACGGACCTAAACACCCGCATCAGGTGGCGGCGCACGGGCCGACGGTGGGAAGCGGAGCCGCACGGCACCGCTTCCCACCGCCTACCCCTAGGAGTTGTAGGCCTGCGCGGTCACCGTGACCTGGCGGGCGAGGCCCGACCGGGCCGGCCAGGAGATCCGCACCTCACGGGTCTCCCCCGGCAGGAGCCAGAAGTAGTTGTCGTCGTAGCGGGCCGGCAGGACCCGCTCACCGCTCTTGTCGCGCACGGCGAGCCGCACCAGGGCGGCGACCGTACGACCCTGGTTGCGGACCGTCGTGGTGACGGTGTTGCGCCCGTCCACGACGCGTACGGTGCTCGACGACGTCGACAGGTGGGTGCTCGGCAGGTCGTTGAGCGCCCGCAACTGCTCGGCCCTGTCGTAGCGCCAGTAGGTGTTCTCCGCGAGCAGCCGGTCTCGGCTGTCCCGCAGCTCCAGTCGCACCAGGTGCAGCCCGCCGCCGTTCGGCGCGGCGAGCGCGAAGGCCGCCGTGGTGTCCGAGCGGGCCACGTCCACCCGCTGACGTTGGGGCGAACCCAACGAACGGCCGCCCAGGTCGTAGCGTCGGGCGCTCACCGTGACCCCGCTCAGCGGGGCGGCGGTGTGGTTGACCACCCGGACCTGCCAGGTGCCCGGGTCGGCCTGGACGTGCACCGGCTCGCACCCCTTGCGGGCGCCGTAGTAGGCGCCGTTCACGTCGAGGTCGTAGTCGTAGGTCTGCCAGACCGTGCTGTGCCACGCCGGGTGCGACATCCACAGCAGCAGACCGGTGGCGTCCTGCCACAGGTTGGCGTTCCACGCCTCGAACATGGCGCGGTGGCTCTCGTAGTTGACGAACTGCGCCCGGCTGGCGAACTCGTCGAGCGAGGCGGACTCACCGAGCCGCGCGTCGATCGCCGCCTGGTACGTGCCGACACGCTGGTTACCGATGGTCGACCAGTCGTGGTAGTTCCACACCTCGCCGATCGGCCACTCCGGCGCGTCCCCGACGAGGTTGCGCATGCTCTCGACCACCGACACCACCGGCATGCCGATCTCGGTGTGGAAGCCGAACGAGTCCGCCTCGTAGATCGTCTTGTCGGTGTATGTCGTCGGGTCGACCCAGCCGTACGGCCCACGCCCGCTCACGATGCCGCTGGCGGAGTTGGGAATGTAGAGGATCTCGGGGTGCTCGGTGGCGACGGCCTGCTTGAGCCCGGCGTCGACGATCGGCGGCGGGTCTCCCTCGTTCGCACCGCACCAGACGACGATGCTCGGGTGGTGGCGGAACCGCCGGATGGTGTCGGCGGCGATGTCCACGTAGCCGGGCGGGTTGGGCAGGAAGGCCCCGGCCTGCCAGAAGTCGTTCCACACCAGGATGCCCTGCTCGTCGCAGGCCTGGTACAGCTCCTCACGGTTGCTGCTGCCGAGCCAGTTGCGGATCATCGTGAAGTTCATGTCGCGGTGCATCTCGACCGTGTCGGCCAGCCGGTCGGGCAGCACCCGCCGCAGCAGCTCGTCCCAGCCCCAGTTGCCGCCCCGGGCGAACACCGGCACGCCGTTCACCGTGATCTTCAGCTCGGTGATCTTGTTGCTGACCGCCTTGACGTCGGTCCAGCGCTGCCCGTCGTCGGAGACCTGGATGACGAAGTCGCGGGCGTACGCCTGCTCCCAGACGATGGTGACCTGGTCGAAGCTGACCGGAGCGCCGAGGTCGACCTGGATCCACTGGTTGTCCTCGAACTGTGACGACCAGCGGGTCCGGGGGTTGCCGTCGACGGCCCGGTCCGGGCCGTTGGAGTCGCCGTCGGACGACGACGCGGTGGCGGTCCGGTTCAGCGCCAGGTCGACGTCCGGCTCGGCCTGCCGCTGAACCGACAGCGCCCACATGGACACACCCCACGAGGTGACCCGCGCGCCGGTCTGGATGCGCAGGTGCTGCGCGGTCTGGCCGGCGAAGGTCTCGACCTGGGTGGCGCGGCTGCCCAGCGGGGTGTCGTTGCTGACCGACGCCACGTCGCTCCAGGCGTCCCCGTCGGAGGAGACCTGGACGCGGTAGTCCAGCGCGTACGCCTGCTCCCACACGATGGTGACCCGGTCGAAGTCGACCGCCGCGCCGAGGTCGACCTGGATCCACTGGTCGTCCTCGGCCTGCGAGGCCCAGCGGGTCGCCGCGTCGCCGTCGACGGCCTTGCCGGGACCGTTGCCGTCGTTCTCCGAGGACGACGCGCTGGCGTCGCGGCGCAGGGCGAGATCCGGGCCGGTGCCGTCGGCCACCGACAGCGAGAACATCGAGATGCCCCAGCCGGTGGCGCGCTGGCCGGCCTGGATACGCACGTGCCGAGCGTGCTGCCGGTCGAACGTGACCGTCTGGGTCGCCGCGCCGTCGACGAACTCCAGGGCGGGCTTGCCGGGCGGCGAGATGACGATCGGCTGGTGCCAGTCGTAGGCGAACTCGCGGACACCGAAGCGGAGCGCACGCCGGTCGCTGACCGAGCGCTTTACGGTGGCGGTGAGCGTGAGGTCGTACAGGTGGGGGTCGCCGTAGCCGTTGGGCCACCAGAGTCGGGGGTTGCGCAGCCGCAGCGCGCGGAAGCGCTCCGGCGCGAAGGTGACTGTGGTGCTCCCGCCGGCGGGGACGGTCACCGTGGACTCGACGCGTACCTTGTCGAACTCGGCGCGGACGGTGACGGTGGTGGCGCTGGTCGCCGCGTTGCGGACCGGCACCCGGATGGTGACCTCGGCGGTGTCGGTCTTCGGCAGGTCCGGCAGCGTGGTCTGCACGTGTGGGTCACCGATGAGCACCGCGCCGGTGCTGCGCAGGCGGACGTGGTCCCAGAGGCCGGTGACCCGGTCGCGCACGGCCGGCATCCAGTCCCACCCGGACACCGCCAGGTAGGTCGGCGCGTCAAGGTAGTGGTGGGCCGACTGGAGGAAGGTACGACCGTCGGGGCCCTTGTCGCCGGGGGTGCCCGGGTGCGGCATCGGGGTGACCCGGACGGCGAGGACGTGCTCGCCGCGGTGACCGGCCAACGCGTCGGTGATGTCGGAGGCGGCCCGCGCGAACGGGTGCTTGACGCTGCCGACCTGCACGCCGTTGACCCAGGCGGTCGCCTCGTGGTTGATCCCGTCGAACTCCAGCCAGATCCGTCGGCCGGCCGAGGTGTCCAGGTCGCGCGGCAGCCGCAGCGCGCGCCGGTACCACCACGTGTGCCGGGACAGCGCCTCCGGGATGCGCATGTTGTTGAAGCCGGACACCGGGTCGGGCAGGTGGCCCTGCTCGACCAGGGTGCCCAGCACGGTGCCGGGCACCGTCGCCGGCAGCCAGGACCGGACGTCGACGCCGACGCGGGAGAGCTCGGCGCCGTCGGCGGTGCCGGCGAAGTCGTCCATCGTCAACGACCAGCCCGACTCCAACGGCACCGTGCCGTCGGCGGCGACCGTCAACTCGGGTGCCGGGCCGGTGTTGCCGCCCTCCCAACTGGTCCAGCCCTCGGCCTTCGGCCGGCCGGCCAGCGGGACGCCGTAGACCTGGAAGCCGTTGAGGCCGACCGGGTTGCTGTTCGAGCGCTTCGTGGCGGTCATCCGGATCCACCTGGCGGTGACCGGCTCGGGCAGCTTGATGGTCTGCGCGCCGCCCCGGCCCTCGCTGGTCTCGTACACCGACCGCCAGGCACGGCCGTCGGTGGAGACCTCGATCCGGTACGCGGTCGCGGCGCTGGAGAGGATCTCGTCACCGTCGGTGTCGGTGTAGTTGCCGTCGAACGGCCCGTCGTCGAGCGTGGCCTCGAAGACCAGGGCGACCGCCTCGATCCGGCACAGCGCCTGGAGGTCCACCGAGATCCACTGTGGATCGCCGTTGGCGGCGCGCCATCCACTCCCCCGGACGCCGACCTGCGGCAGGCCGTCCACCGCGAAGGTGGCCGGCGTCGGCGCGTAGTCGGTCGAGGAGACCGCCACCGGGCGGTACCGGGCCAGGTCGGTGGCAGCGGGGGTGGCGGTCGGCGGCGGCACGGCGGCGGCGGACGCGGGGGCGTTCGGGAGTGCCGCGGTCACCCCGACCGACGCCAGCAGCGTCGCGCCGGCGGAGAGGAAGGTACGCCGGGAAATCGGCGATGGCTCGGACATCTTGCCTCCAGACATGACAACGTTGTCAGGTAGCGGGGGGTCTGTGACAACGTTGTCAGATGGTGGCCCGATGTTTCCCCGGAGTCAAGGGTTCGAGTCGATCGTGATTCCCCGAACACGTTCCGCAGCCGTTCCACTTCGGACATCGACAGGTGGCTGCTGACCCTCCTGGTGATCAGAATCGGCCAGGCGGTCGCCATCATCCTGACGACCCGGAACGGCGTCGCGTCCGGTCTCGTCAACGTCGCCCCACAACTCGGCACGGGGGTGCGGGCTATCGGTGCTGCCTTTGGAGCTGATGCCGTAAACGATTCAGATCCTGTGTCCCCACGGTGATGTCGCAAACGATCAGACCCCTGGGTGCCACGGTGATGCCACAAACGATTCAGCTCGAAAGGCGCCGACCAACCCCTCCCCACCCCGCGACGCTCCCCGCAGGGCGGGGGCGGATCGGAGGTCACGGCGACAGATCCCATTGATGCGGCGACGCCGCGACTCCCGGAAGTTCAGCGAGGCGTCACCCGTACCCGGGATCGTTGCGGCACCGCCGACGGCCGGGAGGTGACCACGGCACCCGTCGACCACCTGGCCCGGGACGACCGCGCGCCCGACGGTCAGCTCGCCGGGCCGGTCTCCCGGCGGTCGGGGTCCCGAGGGTGGTACTCGGGGCGGAGCTTCGCGCTCGCGAACGCCGACTTCACCGCCGCCGAGAGCGCGGCCATGTCGTACGCGCCGTGGTGCCGCCGGCCGTTGATGAAGAAGGTCGGGGTGCCGGTGACACCGCTGAGATCGGCCGAGTCGACGTCCTCGGCGATCCGGTCCACGCCCATCCGCTTCACCATGTGCTCCCGGAACCCGTCCAGGTCCAGACCGAGCTGTTCGGCGTAACCGAGCACCTTTACAGGATCGAGAGCGTCCTGGTGGGCGAGCAGCAGATCGTGCATCTCCCAGAACGCGCCCTGCTCCCCCGCCGCCTCGGCGGCCTCGGCGGCGAGTTGGGCATGCGGGTGGACGTCGGTGAGCGGCAGGTGCCGCCAGACGTACCGGACGTTGGCGAAGTCCGCCAACAGTTCCCGGACCACCGGCTCGGCCTGCCCGCAGTAGGGGCACTCGAAGTCGCCGTACTCCACCACCGTCACCGGCGCGTCGAGCGCCCCCCGCATGTGGTCGCGGTCCTCATCGACCGGCAGCATCAGGTCGATGATCCCCTCGGTGACGCCCAGCAGCGCGCGGGTCCGCCGCGCCGGCGAGAGTCGACCGACGGACCGGAACACCAGCCAGGTGACGACTGACGCGCCGAGCGTCGCCACGAGGATGCCGAACTTCGCCTCGTCCAGGGCCGGGCCGCTCAGGGCATGGGTGGCGATCAGGAGGGCGACGGTGAACCCGATGCCGGAGATCGTGCCGACCCCCGCGACCGCGACCCACCCGACGGGTGGCCGGAACCGGTTGCCGCTGAGCCGGGTCACCAACCACGCGGTGGTCACGATCCCGGCCGGCTTGCCGACGACGTACGCGACCACGACCCCCAGCGTGACAGGGGAGATCACCGCCCTGGCCAGCAGGTCGCCGTCGATCACGATGCCGGCGTTGGCCAGCGCGAACAGTGGCACCACCAGGTAGCTCGCCAACGGGTGGTAGAGCGTCTGCAACCGCTCGTTTGGCGACAGCGCCGAGATGAGCCCGGCCCGAGCCATCCGGGCCAGTTGCGGGGTGGGCTGTTCCCGGAAAAGGCGGAACTGGTCGCTGGCCCGCTGCAGGTCGCCGCGGCCGGGATCGTAGGCGTAGGTCAGCAGCCCCATCACCAGGCCCACAGCGACCGGGTCGACACCGGACATCGAGACGGCGAGCCAGGCCGCCACCCCGAGCAGCGCGTAGACCGGCCCGAACCGCACCCCGCAGCCCCGGACGAGCAGCACCACGCCGAAGATCGCCGCCGCGACGATGAGCGCCGTCAGCGAGGGGTGATGCGGGTACGCGATGGCCAGCACCGCGATCGCCACCACATCGTCGACGACGGCGACGGTCAGCAGGAAACCTCGCAGCCGTTCCGAGAAGCGTGGCCCGAAGACGGCCAGGGCGCCGAGCGCGAGCGCCGTGTCGGTGGCCATCACCGCACCCCAGCCCGCCGCGGTGGTGTGCCCGGCGTTGATGGCGAGGTAGATGGCGATCGGCACGAGCATGCCGCCGACCCCGGCCAGAATCGGCAACGCCAGGCGACGCCGTTCCCGCAGCTCACCGATGTCGAACTCGCGGCGCAGCTCCAACCCCGCGACCAGGAAGAAGAACGTCATCAGGCCGCTGTTGATCCAGGTGCGCATGTCATGCGCCACCTGCCAGTCGCCGAGCCGGACCGAGAAGGGGGTGTTCCAGACCGACTCGTACGACGATGCGCTGAGATTCGCCCAGACGAGAGCCGCCACTGCGGCGATCAACACCACCCGCGCGCCGCCGGTCTCGGTACGCAGGAACGAGCGCAGCGGCGCGTCGAACCGCCGGTCCCAGATCGTTCGGGCGGACCACCCCCGCTGCGTGTTGTCGCTCGTCACGGAAACAATCTTCGTCGCCCTGACCGTCACGTGGTCCGGATTGCCACTCCTCCTCCGCGAACACGTCAGCCCGACGGCACCCCCTGCTGCGTCGATCTTGCAGTTTCGGTCGTCGAGATGCGGACTTCTGCACCATTTGTCGCGACAGAAACTGCAAGATCGCGCCCCGGCTCGGTCGATCATGGAGTTGTGGTGCGCTCGCCTAGCGTGACGTCCTTGGCGTTCGATCCGGTGGGCATGCACGCAGCGCCACTGGTTGGTAGCGTGCCGGTGATGTCGCCGGTTGTCGCCGGCAGCGGTCCCCTGGGGAGGGTCGACGTGTGGGCGGATGACGCTGCGCTCGACGCGGCGGAGCGCCGGCTCGACGAGTGGGAGACGTCGCTCGCCGAGCGGGCGGCACGGGCCAAGACGATGTCGGCGACGATGCGGGATCTGACCGGCACCGCCCACAACACCGACCGGACTGTCGACGTCACAGTCGACTCAGTCGGCCTGCTGATCGACCTACGGCTCGACGAACGCGTCCGGCAACACCCCGCGGCGCACACCGCTCGGCAGATCCTGGACACCACCGCTGCCGCCCGCGCCGACCTGCTTCGACAGGTCAGCGACGCAGCCACGGAGTCATTTGGCGACGACGCGAGCGCCCAGGCCATCATCGACTCGTACCGCAGCCGGCTCCTCCCCGACCAGGGATCGAACGATGCCCGCCGGTGACGGCATCCAGGTCGACCCGGACGACCTGACCGCCCACGCGGCCCGCCTCGACCGCTGCGCCAGCAGCCTCGACACCGCCCAGCAGGCAGGCCAGCACGTCCGATTGGGCGCCGACGCCTACGGGCAGCTCTGCGCGATGATGCCGGTGCTGCTCGACGGCCTCCAACGCACCCTGCTCGACAGCATCGGCGCCGCCGCAGCATCGGTACGGGACACCGCCGGCAAGCTGCGCGTCGGAGCCGACCGCTACCGAAGCTCCGACGCCCACGCCAAGCAGCTACTCGACGGGGTGCGGCGACACAGGTGACGTCGAACCCGCTCGTCGCCGCCGCTGCGGACACCCCACCCAGCGCCTGGGCGGGCGTGTGGATCTGCGAGGACATCGAACTCATCGCCCAGGGCGTCCGCACCGGCAGTTGGATCGACGGCAGCCTCGGCGTCGTGAGCGCCGGCCTGGACGCCCTCGCCCTCGTCTCCGACCCGGTCGGCGCTCTGCTCCAGTACGGGGTCGCCTGGCTCATCGAACACGTCAAGCCACTCCGCGAGGCACTGGACTGGCTCGCCGGCGACCCGGCGCAGATCACCGCACACGCGCAGACCTGGCGCAACGTCGCCGGGTCACTCCGCGACGACGCCGCCGAACTGGCACGCGCCGTACGCACCGACGTCGCCGGCTGGGGCGGCAGCGCCGGCCCCGCCTACCGGGCCTGGACCGCCGAACAGCAACAGGCCATCACCGGCCTCGCCCAGGGCGCCGACACCATGGCCGCGATCACCGAAGGCGCCGCCGGCCTGGTGGCCGCCGTCCGACTCCTCGTCCGCGACGCCATCGCCGCCTGCGTGTCCCGCATCATCGTGTACGCGGGCGAACTCCTCATCACCGGCGGACTGGCCGCGCCACTGGTCGTGGAGCAGGTCACGACCTTGGTGGCGTCGTGGGGTGCGCGGATAGCGCGGTTGTTGCGCGGGTTGCTGGCCAGCCTGCGACGGCTGATTCCGGAGATGCGCCGGCTCGGCGACCTCATCGAAAAACTCAAGCAGTCACTGGGGCGACTCACGAAACAGCCGCCGGAACCGCAGAGACCCGACGGACCGGAGCCGACAAAGATTCCGGGTGATCCCACCGGACCAGACTTCACCATGGCCGAGATCGACTCGCGGAAGATCGCCGCCTACGCCATGAACCCGGACCACCCTGTCGGGGGGCACAAGTATCGCGTCATCAACTCCGCCACCGGCCTCGGCCCGGATGACGCCGACGCGGTCTTGCAGCAGATCCGCGAAGGCGTACTCGCCGGCAAACCTCTGCTCGGCAAGACCGACGAATTCGGCCAGCGGTGGAACGTGGACCTACCTCTCTCCGGGCCGGATGGCACGATCATCGTGCGCACAGCCTGGATATTGAAGAATGAGGCATCTGCACCCCGGATGGTGACGATCTCGTTCCCGCCCAAGGGAGGATGACATGCTAGAGCTGTACGACGTGGTTGAGCTCCGAGAAGCCATACCCGGAGAAGACCTGCCCGCGGGGGCAGTGGGAGCTATCATCGATGTCTTCGACGGCCCCCCGCCTATGTACGAAGTCGAGTTCACCGACACCGATGGCCGCACCGTCGCCATGGTCACGCTCCGGGCCGACCAGGTGTCGCGGCGCGATGGCCACCTTTGACGAGTGGCAGACGGCGTACGAAGTCGTCTACCGTGCGCTGCCGGCGGCGTCAGGTCTTGCCTGCCCGAACTGCGGGCGGCGGACCCTACGGATCGTCTTCACAGCACGGCCCGCAGCCAATGCCGGGTACGTCTCGTTCTGGTGCGACACCTGCATGGAAGGGATCCACGTGTGTCGGGCGCCTATTCCGGACGGAGTCGACGTCCGACCAATGGACAAGCCGCCTGAGGAACGCAACCCTCGCGTTCCTAACTACCGCCTCGTGACGTGACGACGGATTGAGGGCGGGGAGCCAGCGATTCCCGGCCGGGGCTGACTAAGGACGCCGACACTCGAAGGAGATCGGCAGAAGGTCAACGGCATCCGCCACGACCAACCCGGTACTCACCGCGGTCCTGTTGCCGATCCGAGGCAGGATGTCGTCAGCCGCTGGTGAGGCGGCCCTCCTGGTCGTACCGGAGACGACCGCTGGTCAGGGCGACGTGCAGCCCGTACCGGAGCAGTTTGTCGATCTTTTCGGTTCGTCGGCGGTAGCCGAGCCGCTCCAGGCCGGCGCGCAACAGCCGCTCCTCGTCCATGCTCGCTACGCCCTGCAGCGCGTGCACGAGGGCGTTGGCCACCTCCTCGGGTGGCACCTCCTCGAACGCGCGGTCGTTGCTCGCCTGCGTGACCCGGAACCCGCGGTAGGTCTGCGGGTCGACGCCGTCGGGCCAGGCGTACCGGCTCACGGTCGGGTGCGTGTAGAGGCGGCGGGAGTCGACGAGGGAAAGTACGGCAGTGCGACGGTCTTCCCGGGTCCGGAGGAAGCCGAACCGAGCGAGAGCGAGGCGTGCCAGCCGGTGCTGCTCGATGGGCCCTTCCGCCTCGATGATGTCGCGGAGCGCGTTCCGCATCAGATCACGTATCCGCTGGTCAGTGGCCAGGAGGTCGAGGTCGGCCTGGTCTCCGAGTGAGGTTGGGGCGTACGGGATGAAGGGGCTCGCCGTGATGGTGTCGGCGGCCGACGCCACCGTGACCGGCACGGCGGCGAGTGCGGAGTCGGGTGGTGCCGACGCACTCCGAAGGGGCTCTTCGTCCAGCGCGAGACGCGGCTGCGGCAACTCGGCGGCCGGTGCCGGGCGTGGCTGCTCCACGTCCGTTGCGGGGCGCGGCTGCGGCAACTCGACGCTCTCTGCGACCGCCGACAACTCGGATTCGGGTTCGGCGGTCGTGGGGGTCTCGGCTCGGGTGACCGCTTCGTCGACCCGGTCGAGCAGCGCCGACCGGTCGTGGATCCACGCCGGCAGCCAGAACCGCACGACCTCCGGCCAGCCCATGATCGAGCGGAGAAGCGCGGGTGCGGAGTCCCGGTCGGCCACGGTCGGGCGGGCGCTCCAGTCCGGGCCGTCGAGCATGACGGCCACCTGCCACCGTGGTGAGCCTGGTCTGCGTACGGCGATGTCGACTGTGAAGTCGGAGAGGCCGTGTGAGGTACGGACCTCGTGACCGCGGTCGCGCAGCGCCGCGGCCACCTCTTCGCGGATCCGGCTGCGCCGCTCGGTGCGGTCGGTGGCAAGGTCGCCCAGGCGCTCCGCGCCGGCGGCGGCCATCTCGCAGTACGCCCGCAGGTGCTGTGTGCCCAGCGCTGACGTACGGGACAGGTCGATGTCGGACGGGTCGAAGGACGAGTAGAGGGCGACCTGGCGGCGGGCGCGGGTGATGGCGACGTTGAGCCGCCGCTCGCCGCCGGCTTGGCTGAGCGGGCCGAAGTTCAGCGGGAGCTGACCTGTTTCCAGGTTGGTGGAGAAGGCCAGGGAGAACAGGACGACGTCCCGCTCGTCGCCCTGCACGTTCTCCAGGTTCTTCACGAAGATCGGCTCCGCGACCGCGCCGGAGAGGTGCTCGCGGATGATCGGGTCGGTGCTCTCCTCCAGCAGGTTGAGGATGAGGTCCCGCTGCTGGATGTTGAAGGTGACCACGCCGACGGACTGGGTGGCGGTCGCCGGGTCGTGCAACCGCCTGGTGATGTCCGCGAGGATCGCCCGTGCCTCGACCTCGTTGGTGCGGGAGCCGCCCCGGTCGTACCGGCCCTCGACGCGCCGCCAGCTGACGCCCGCCGAGCTGGCGGCACCGGGCGACGGGAGGCTGGAGAGCTTGTTGTCGTAGTAGTAGCGGTTGGAGAAGGCGATGAGGGACTCGTCGTGGCTGCGGTAGTGCCAGGACAACCATCGTTGCGGCAGTCCCGACTCGACGGCCTCGCTGAGGATGCTCTCCAGGTCCTCCGGCACCGGGCCGTTGCCCTCGTCGACGTCGTCCACGCTGTGGCTGGCCTGCATGATGCTGCTCGGCGGCATCTGCCGGGAGTCGCCGACGACCACCACGGCGCTGCCCCGGCCCATCGCGCCGATCGCTTCCGCGACGCGGATCTGTGAGGCCTCGTCGAAGATGACCAGGTCGAATCGTTGGCTCCCCGGCGCCAGGAAGTTCGCCGCGGACGCGGGGCTGACCAGCACGCACGGGGTCAACGCCAGCACGGCGTCCGGGTACTGCTCGAACAGCTCCCGGAAGGACCGCCCGCCCCGCTTACGGCGCAGCTCCGCCGCGAAGTCGGCGAAGCGGCCACGCCGGTCGGCCGGGCTGAAGGGGCGGCGCCGGACCAGCACCGACGGCAGCTGCGTCGGCAGCGCGGACCGCAGCTCACCGGCGGCTGCCTCGAACTGGCTGATCTCGTCGTCGTGCAGTTCCGGGTCGAAGTACTGCAGGCCGCCGGCCCGTACCCGCTCGGCGAGGGACGCCGTCGCGACTCCCCGCCGGTAGACCTCCTCGGCGAGATGCGCGGGCACCTCGGCGCGCAGCAGTTGGTCACGGTAGTCGGTGAGGCCGGCCGAGGCGAGCACGTCGGCGTGGGCCAGGACGGTCGCCCATCGGCGCAGCGGGAACAACTCCTCGCTCTGCAGCTCGTGCAGCCAGGCCGCGCCGTCGCGCTGCCAGGCGTCGATCCAGTGCGAACCTCCCGCCCACAGGGCCAGCTCCGGTCCGCCCGAGCGCAACACCCCACGCCAGGCCCGCCATCGCGAGGCACATCGGTCGAGCATTGCCGCGTCGGCATCGGTGAACCCGCTCTGGAACAACTCCCAGGCCTGCGGGTGCTGGCTCAGCAGCGTCCGGCCGACCCGGGTCGCCTCGACGGCTTCCGTCAGCCGCTCCTGCGCGTTCGGGTCCGTGGGCAACCACTGCGACAGCCGCAGCCCGCCGAGCCCCAGCAGGTGTTGGTGGAGCGCGGCGGCCTGCGCCCGGGCGGCGACCAACCGACCGGTGAGCACCTCGACCTGTTCCACGTCGAGCGTGGCACCGGCGACCAGATGCACCGCCAACCGGTCCGCGATGGCCTGGCGGCGCTTGCCCTTGCCGAACAACCGCTTCGCCGCCTCCTGGGCCTCACCGTGCCAGGCGGTCAGCTCCGGTCGAGCGAACACGTCCGGCCGGAAGGTGGCCAGCTCACCGGCGAAGCCCTGCCGGAAGGCCGCCAGGTTCGCCTGGAACCGGGCCACCGCCTCGTCCCACCGCCGGTCGCTGGCGTGCACTGTGGTCTGCCGGTCCGGCAGCAGTCCGCGTACGGCGAGCCAGGCGCCCGCCTGCAGCTCGCTGACGGTCTCCGGGGCGGGCAGCCTTCGCAGCAACTCGACCAGGCGCGGGTACGCGGCGAGGTCGGCGCGGAGTCGTTCGAGCTCACCGGCGATCTCGGTGACCGCGTCGCCGTGCAGCCCGTCGAGGGTGCGACAGCCGCTGAGCGCCCACGGATGCGCGGCCCGGAGTCGGGCCGATCGTGCGGCGGCCGGGAACTCCCGCAGTGTCGTCTCGACCTGCGCGCGTGCCGGGGCGGGTGCGTGCAGGTAGGCCACCGGGATGGGGGCGACCGGGCCGTCGGAGTACGCCAGGGTCTGCTCGTAGGCCGACCAGAGTGACATCCCGACGGGGTTGGTGGTGTGCACCTGGGCCGGGTACTCCATCAGTGGGGCGAGCCGCGTCCGGTAGGCCGTCTCGACAGCCGTCCAGGTGCCGTCGCCGCCCTGGTCGTACTGGTCGAGTGCGTCCCGCAGCTGCTGGCGGATCGCGTTGAGGGACTGCTTACGGCCGTGCAGGTCCAGCGCGAACGGCCCGAGGCCGATCTGCTTGAGGCGGCGCTTGACCACCTCCAGGGCGGCCTGCTTCTCGGCGACGAACAGCACCGACCGGCCCGAGCTGACCGCGCGGGCGATCATGTTGGTGATGGTCTGGGACTTGCCGGTGCCCGGCGGGCCTTCCAGGACGAAGGAGTGTCCGCGCTCGGCGCGCACGATGGCCTGCATCTGCGACCCGTCGGCGGGGATCGGCAGGTGCAGGTCCGCCTCGTCGACCATGACCTCGGCGTCGTCGGGGCGGGCCGGATCGTCGAACGTGGCGCCGGACGACTCGACCAGGTGCCGGACGACCGGGTTCTCCATGAACCGGGGCCAGTGGTCGGTGAGGTCACGCCACATCTGGAAGGTGGAGAACTGCAACAGTCGAAGACTGGCGGTCTCGTCGATGCGGTAGTTGAGCCGGTTGTCGAGCAACCCCGTGTTGATCGCCGCGAGGGTCTTGGCGATGTCGATGCCGTGCTCGTCGAGGACCGGTCGCTCCAGCTCCGGGATCCGCACACTGTGCTTCACCCGCAACCACTCGATCAGGCAGTAGTTCGGGCTGGCGACCTCGGCGCCGTCGATGACCATCGCGTACGGGCGACGGCCGCTGCCACCCTCGATGCGCACCGGTAGGAGGAACAGCGGCGCGTACGCCTCTCCCCCGGTCACCTTCGTGTGGACCAGGGTGCCGATGGTCAGGTAGAGGTAGTTGCTGCCGGTCTCCTGCTCCATCGTGCGCGCCTCACGCTGCAAGGCGCGCATCGCCGTCTTGTAGCGGGCGTCGGTGACCGCGCCGTAGACCCGCCGGTCGGTACGCAGCTCCCGGGTCAGGATCTCGGCGTCAAGGTCCTGCGCCCGACGTGACCCGGCCAGCTCGTGGACCTGGCTGATGTCGTCCTGCGGAATGACCTGCACCTGACGACCGTCGTGAATGAGGTCGTCGAGCAGGGCCAGCGCACCCGCCGGCACGTGCAGATCCAGCCCACGGCCACGCTTGGGCAGGTTGAGCAGCGGGTTACGCAGGCTCAGATCGAGCAGCGACTTCTTCCACTGCTGAACGCGCGCCGGTGACCCGTCCGACTGCTGCGGCGCCTCCTCGCCCTCGTCGGCGAACTGGCGCAGCTTCGCGGCGGCGACGCCGGGCGGAAGGTCCAGGGACGCTGTTGTCTCCGGCGTCGCCTCGGCGTCGACCGCGGCGGGCGTGATCAGTTCGTCGGGCGACGGAAGCGGCTGAATGCCGGAGCGATGGGCCAGGTGGACATCGACGACGCCCTGCATCCGATCACCATCACCGCGGAAGTGGCCGAGCCCGACGCGTACCGCCTCGGTGAAGGTCGCCGACTGCGCGCCCGGCCCGATGCGGGTCAGCTCGACCGGCACGGCCCGGCCGGAGTCCACCATCGAGATCAGCAGGTTGGTCTCGGTCACCGCGGCCGAGCCCAGCCGTTCCTCCTCCAACAGGAAGCCACCGAAGGCGTGCCCCGCGCTGATGAAGACGAGCGGGTGCAGCCCCGCCGCCTCCAGACACGCGGCGTACGTGACGGACAGGTCGAGGCAGTTGCCCAGTCGCCCGTCGAGCACCGCCGCTGTCGTCCGTACCTTCTGGCCGGTGTTCTCGAACGACGCCGGCAGGGTCTGGTAGGTGATCTCGAGTTGGCGCAACGCCTCGTACACCGCGCCGGCGATCAGCGCCGCCCGCTCCGAACCCTCCTGATAGCCCTGCAGCGAGCCGGAACCCGTCCGCGCGAGCAGGAGCTGGGCGGCCGCGCGCAGGACTGCCTCCACCGCCCGGGTGTTCGGCTGCACGAAGGCCGCCAGGCTGTCGTACAGGGCGGGGCTGTTGAACCACTCGTTGTGCGCCAAAACTCGTGACGGCGCGACCAGCCGCAGTGTCTCGTCCCCTGCCTGCACCCGGAGGATGTAGTCGACAGGGAACGCCTCGTCGGTGCGGTACAGCAGCACGCGGTCGGGCGTGAGGTCGCGGAAGTCGTCCCAACTCGTGCTGGCCCCGGGCCGCAACGGCGTGGCGAGGGTACGCGTCCACGGCTCGGTCAGCGCCCCGTCCGGACCGCGCAGTTCCAGCGTCAACGTGACCTCGGTCAGCGGCACCGCTCCCCGGTTCACGAGGGTGAGGTGACGGACCAGCGGCACCCGGTTGTGCACCAGGGCGGCGTTGATCGCCGGCTGCACGATCAGCCCAACTTCGAGCTGCTCGTCGTCGGCGGTGAACTGCGCGAAGACGCTGTCGGACATGGCGTTTCTCCAGGTGGGAAGACCGTGGGGGGCCAGCCTAGCGGTCAACCGACCGGTGGAAAGGGCCCCGGCGTTGAGTGCCTGCCGTAGGAGCGGCACCCATACTCTCCCTGGATGAGCGACAGCAATGACTACGTGAGGCTGCGAGAAACCTTCAACGAGGACGCTGAACGGTATGACCGTGCGCGGCCTCGGTACCCGGCACAGATGTTCGATGATCTCGCTGCGGCCGGAGTAGCGCCCGGTGCAAGGGTGTTGGAAATCGGCTGTGGCACTGGGCAGGCGACCGTGCCGCTGGCCCAACGGGGCTACCAGATCGTGGCCGTCGAATTGGGCGCAGACATGGCTGCTGTAGCTCGGCGAAACCTTGCCGGCTCCGACTCGGTGGAAGTCGTGACGGCAGCGTTCGAGGAGTGGCCCCTGCCTGCGGAACTGTTCGACGTGGTCTTCTCCGCGACGGCGTTTCACTGGATCGATCCGGCCGTGCGGGTGTCGAAGTCTGCTGACGCCTTGCGTCTCGGTGGTCTGCTGGCCACCGTGGGAACCCACCACATCGCTGGTGGCACCTGGACCGACGCGTTCTTCGTCGAGATTCAGAAGCTCTACGAGCGCTTCGATCCGTCGACCCCACCGGGCCTGCGTCTTGAGGGTGCTCAAGATATTCCGGAGGACGATCGGGAGCTGACCGCGTCGGAGCGGTTCGGGCCTGCGAGCTTCTACCGATACGAGTGGGAATTGCCGTACTCGACAGCGGATTACCTGGATCTGCTGTTGACCTACTCCGGCCACCGTACCTTGCCGGACGCGCAGCAGAGCGGATTGCTGACCTCCATCGCGCGGCTCATTGACGTCGACCACGGGGCCAGGTCGTCAAGCGCTACCTGACTGAGCTGAGGCTCGCCGAACGTGTCCGATGAATCGCTTCTATCGGTAGCGGCGTAAGCGACGGGTGCAGTCGCCGTCGTGGCCGTCCCGCAGGAGGCAGCGCCGGCCGCCTGGCATCCTCAGGTCGCAGAAGACCCGGTGCCGGAGAAACTGCCGGTCCTCTTCGGAGACAGTGGTCTCCCCCGGGTCCGTCGTCGGCAGCACCAGCATCCACCGGCCGATGACCCGCGCCAGACGTTGCGCGGCGGGCAGGTCGTTGGCGACGACGGGCAGGTGGATGACGTACCGCTGGCTCATCGGGCGTCGCCGCGCTCATTGCGGGCGCGGGCCTGATCGGTCTGCCAGCGACGCAGCCCGGCCTTGATCCGGGCGGTCTCGCGGCGGCTCTCGGCGAGAGCGGCGTAGACGGCGGCCATGTCGACGGCGACCCGGTCGAGGAAGGCGTACACGTCGTCGGGGTTCAGACCGCGACGTCCGAACCCGACCGGCGGGAAGCGGCGCTCACGGACCTGCCACGGCAACAGACTGGTGTACGCGGCGGAGCGGTAGGTCGCACCACCGCTCGCCGGCCCTGGCCGCTGGTGTCTGGCGTTCATGTCTGCCTGCCTTCCTGATGCGGAGGGGCGAGGGGTGTTCGGGGAAGCACGGCGGCCGTTCGGGGGGACCGGACGGCCGCCGTGCTGTGATCAGCCTGCGACAGTCCGGAGTGGAAACGCAACGTTCTAAACCGCAATTTCGCTGTTGTGCATTGACTTTCTTTGCTGAAACCCGTAGGAGTTGCAGGAGCAGGTCACGCAGTGTTGCGTGTTGGAGCCAGGGAGTGTGCGGATGCCCGAAGACATCGGATCGACAGTGCCGCGCCGGCAACTCGGCCGGCTGCTGCGACAGTTCCGCAACGAGGCCGGGGTGACGCTCGACGCCGCCGCCGAGGCCCTGGAGTACAGCCGGCAGAAGATCTGGCGCCTCGAATGCGGCCAGGGCTCGGTCCGGGTGCTCGACGTCAAGGCGATGTGCGAGCTGTACGGGGTGTCGCCCGAGATGACCGAGGCGATGCGCGGGCTGGCCGTGGAGACGAAGTCGAAGGGCTGGTGGCACGCGTACGGCGACGCGGTGCCGAGCTGGTTCGAGCTGTACGTCGGCCTGGAATCCGCCGCCGCCCACTTGCGCGAGTACGGCGAGAACCTCATCCCCGGGCTGCTACAGACCCGCGCCTACGCATTGGGTTTGTTCCGACCCACAAGCCGGCTGAGCATCGAGGAGCGCGAGCGGGCTGTCGAGGTGCGGCTGAAGCGTCAGAGTCTGCTCACTCGTCGGCTTCCACAGCCGCCGCACCTGGACGCCATCCTCTCCGAAGCGGTGCTGCGCCGTGTTGTGGCCGGCCCTACGGTGATGACTGGGCAGCTTGCTCGTCTGCTCAAAGCATCGGAGCTGCCGAACGTCTCGGTTCGCATTGCGCCACTCGCGGCAGGGCCACATCCCGGTGCGGTCGCAGGCTCCTTTGTTCTTCTGGACTTCCCGGCCACGAAGGGCGGCCGGGCCGTCCCGGAACCGTCGGTCGTCTACAGCGAGTCGCTGACCGGGGCGCTCTACCTCGACAAGCCGGACGAGATTCGGGCCTATGAAGACGTCTGGAAGGGTCTGGATGCCCTCGCACTCGATCAGGCAGACTCAAGAGACATGATCAAGCGAATCGCCGGGGAGATGCGGCATGACTGACCTGACCGGCGCCGTCTGGCGCAAAAGCACCCGCAGCGGCGACAACGGCGGCAACTGCGTCGAGGTCGCCACCAACGTCCCCGGCGTTGTCGCCGTACGCGATTCCAAGCATATTGACGGGCCAACTCTTTGCTTCGAGCACCGTGCCTGGCTCACGTTCATAGCCGCCGTGAACTCGGTCGACCTCTCCGACAAGTAAGAGCAGCGCAGGTTGCTAACTGAGATCTGGGATGCTCCCACCCATGGATGACCTGACGGGCCGCGTACGGGCGTTTGCCGAGGAGCGGGACTGGCAGCAGTTCCACACGCCAAAAAACCTGGCCATGGCTCTCGCCGGTGAGGTCGGCGAGCTGATCGCCGAATTCCAGTGGCTCACACCTGAGCAGGCCACAGCCGTCATGTCCGACCGAGAGGCCGGCGACCGGGTCAAGGCCGAGATCGGCGACGTGATGATCTATCTCACCCGGCTCGCTGATGTCCTCGGCATCGATTTGGCCGAAGCAGCATCGACCAAACTCGAGGAGGTGGCTCGTCGCTACCCGGTCGACCAGGCTCGCGGGTCGGCGGCCAAGCGATAGCCGGTGGCAGCGTCAACATGGCGCTGAGTTGATCTCTTCGCTACAGTCCATCACGTAGGAGCGCGTCACGACGGGCTTCCGGCGGCTGCCGGACACGCCCCCCATGCGCACGATCACTTCGTGCTGCCCGGGGGCAAGTGTTGTCAGCGTTCCGTACGTCCGCCAACGGTCTGCTGCGTCTGGTTGCCAGCGGCACGCTCGCAGACCGGATCGTGGAGCAAATTGGCCGCAACGTGAGCCCGGCCGAACGCCGTGCCTGGTCGCGGAGCCTTGAGGTGCTGGGGCAGGATCTCGCCGACGCAGGGCTGGACCAAATCGAGATGCTTGTCGAGTACCAGCTACCGCTGACCAGCAAGCGGGTCGACGTGGTGCTAGCCGGTCTGCACCCGAGGACGTTTGACGACTCCTACGTGGTCGTAGAGCTGAAGCAGTGGTCCTACGCCGAGTCCTACGAGGGCTCTGACACGCTCGTGGCGATCGAGCACACGAGTGGCCCGCGGCTGCATCCCGGCGTCCAGGTCGAGCAGTACTGCGAGTACATGACAGACTTCCTCGGCGTCCTCGCCGGGCATCAGCACCCTGTGCGTGGGGTCGCGTACCTGCACAACGCGGTCGACCGCGACATCAGTGACCTGTTCGAGCGCCCGGCAACCGAGCAGAGCCGGATCTTCACGAAGCAGCGGCGTGGCCAGTTCCTCGACTACCTTCGCAGCCACCTAGCCCCGGCCTCAGGAGCAGGCGCCGCCGACCGTTTCCTGACCAGCTCTGTCCGGCCCAGCCGCCATCTACTCAGGTACGCCGCACAGGAACTGAAGGACCGTTCGCACTTCACGCTGCTGGACCAGCAGCGTGTGGCGTACGAGTTGGTGCTACACGCCGTCGAGCGGGCGCGATTGGCCGATCGTAAGTCTGTCGTGGTCGTTTCCGGTGGACCTGGCAGTGGCAAGAGCGTGATCGCGCTGTCGGTGCTCGGTGAGTTGGCGCGCCAGAACCGCTCCGTCATGCACGCGACGGGCTCGCGGTCGTTCACCCAGACGTTGCGTCGGTACGCCGGCAAGGGGTCGACCCGGCTGAAGAATCTCTTTGGTTACTTCAACAGCTTCATGTCCGCCGAACGCAACGGGCTAGACGTCCTGATCTGCGACGAGGCCCACCGCATCCGGGAGACCTCCGTCAACCGGTTCACGCCGAAAGCCAAGCGGGAGAAGTCTCGTCGCCAGATCGACGAACTTATCGCCGCGGCCCGGGTGCCGGTTTTCCTGCTCGACGAGCACCAGGTGGTCAAGCCGGGAGAGTTGGGCAATGTCGAGGTCATCTCGTCTCACGCGAGGCAGCTCAACCTGGAGATCGAGGTCGTCTCACTGCACAGCCAGTTCCGCTGCGGAGGCAGTGAGACGTACGAGCAATGGGTCGTGGAACTGCTCAATCTCGACGGGGGTGAGCCGTCGGTCTGGACCGGCGACGGCAGGGTCGACCTACGTCTCGCGGAGTCGCCAGAGGAGATGGAAGCGTTCCTCGCCAACAAGCAGGCGCCTGACGTGAACGCCAGAATGTCCGCCGGGTACTGCTGGCCGTGGAGCGATCCGCGTCCGGATGACAGTCTGGTGTCGGACGTGCAGGTCGGCGGGTGGTCGCGACCCTGGAACGTCAAGAGCGACCGCAGCGTCGGAGACGCACCAGGCAGCGCGTTCTGGGCCACTGACCCGAACGGTTTCGGCCAGGTGGGCTGCGTCTACACGGCACAGGGCTTCGAGTACGACTGGTCGGGCGTCATCGTCGGGCCAGACCTGGTCGCCCGGGACGGCCGGCTGGTGACGCGGCGCGAGGAGTCGAAGGATCCGGCGTTCCGCAGTCGCAAGTCGGTCAGCGACGCGGAAGCGGATCTGCTGATTCGTAACACCTACAAGGTCCTGCTGACCCGCGGGATGAAGGGCACGATCGCCTACTCGACTGATGCTGAGACGCGGGAGTACCTCGCCTCGATGGTCAAGGTGATCCGGCCGGTCGAGACGGTCTACGAGAGGGCCATCTCAGGCCACCTCGGCTGACGACGGGTTGAGCTCGGCGGCCGGCTACCGCTCGCCACCTGCTGCCAACTCGTCGCGGGACGTCTGGGCGAGCAGGTCAGCGCGACAGCTCCGGTGGCTTATGGTGAGAAACCGGACACCCGGTGGGCGGGCGTCCGGTCCGGGCCGTGGGATTCACGCTGTTCAGCCGGAGGGTGACCGATGACCGCGAACGCCCGCGACGTCGACGACTGCTGAGATGGACTGGGCCGGATGGGCGTTGTTCGGGTTGGTCGCCACCGCGGCGCTCACCGCGGCGATGATCACCGCTCAACTGGCCGGTCTCACCCGGCTCGACATCCCCCTGGTGCTCGGGGCCTTCGTCACCGAGGACCCCGACCGGGCCCGGGTCGTCGGGTTCTTCCTTCATCTCTGCACCGGTCAGGGTTTCGCCCTGGGTTATGCGGCCACGTTCGCGCTGTTGCACCGGGCGGACTGGTGGATCGGGGCGCTGCTGGGGATTGTGCACGTCGGGATCGCGCTGACGGTGATCCTGCCGCTGCTTCCTGGTGTCCATCCGCGCATGGCCTCGCAACGGGCGGGGCCGGCCAGCACGGCGGTGTTGGAGCCGCCCGGACTGTTCGCCCTCAACTACGGCATCCAGACCCCGCTGGTCACGGCTGTCGTCCACGTCGTCTACGGGGTTTGTCTCGGGCTGCTCCTGCAGGCCAGGTGACCGGCGCCCGACTGCCGTGCCAGCTTGACACGGGCTGCTCCCCGGCGTGGCGCATCGAGGAGCGATCTCCATGACCGGTGGGCCACCGATCAGCGACTACGGTCTGCTGGGCGACACGCGCGCCGCCGCCCTGGTCGCGAGTGACGGCGCGATGGACTGGTTCTGCGTTCCACGCTTCGACGGTGATCCCCTGTTCGGCCGACTGGTCGGGGGCCCGGACGCCGGAACGTTCCGGGTGGGCCCGGCCCGGCCGGCCACCGTCGTTGAACGCCGTTACCGGCAGCACACCGCCACCCTGGAGACAACCTGGGCGGCGGGCAGCGGGCGGCTCCGCCTCACGGAGGCGATGGTGGCCGAGGTCAGCGGTCGCCTGCTGCCCACGACACTGATCGTGCGACGGCTGTCGGCCGAGCAGGCGGCGGTCGAGGCGGTGGTGGAGTTCGACCCCCGCCTTGGCGCGCGGCACCACCGGCCCCGAGCACAGCACCGGCGCCAAGGGCTCGTCTGTGAGTGGGGGTCGTTGGCGGTCGCGCTGGACAGCACACCCACGTTCAGAATCGAACCGGGTCGGCCCACCTTGATCACGGTCACGCCGGGACATCCGGTCACAGTCGTGCTGGCCGTGGCCCACCGCGAACCGATGATCCACGTCGATCCGACGGCCGCCTGGGAGCTGCTTGTCGAGGACGAGGGCCGATGGCGGGCCTGGACCGCGGAGATCGATGAGCGGTTGCCGTTCCGGGAACACGTCGTACGCAGTCTGCTCACCTTGCGGCTGCTGACCTACTCGCCCTCGGGAGCGCCGGTGGCCGCACCCACCACGTCACTGCCCGAGGATCCCGGCGGTGTACGGAACTGGGACTACCGCTATGTCTGGCCCCGTGACGCGAGCATCGGTGTCGGCGCCTTCCTCAGCGTCGGCAAGACCGACGAGGCGCGCGGTTTCCTCGCCTGGCTGTTGCACGCCACCCGGTTGCAACGGCCACGCCTGCCGGCGCTGCTCACCCTGCACGGCCGGCGCGTTCCCGCGGAACGTGAACTGGCCGGTTGGCCCGGCTACCTCAACAGCGTTCCGGTACGGATGGGCAACGGCGCCGCAGGTCAACACCAGCTCGACGGCTACGGGTGGGTGATCGACGCCGCCTGGGTGTTCGCTCAGGCCGGGCACCGCCTCCCCGCCGAGACGTGGCGGGCGGTTCGCGGTTTCGCCGACGTGGTCGCCGGTCGCTGGCGGGAGCCCGATGCCGGTATCTGGGAGGTACGGGAGGCGGCCCACCATGTCCATTCCAAGCTCATGGGCTGGCTCGCGCTGGACCGTGCCCTGGCCATCGCCGGCACACATCCCCTGCCGGAGCGGCAACGTCGACGCTGGCAGGAGGCCCGGGACGCCATCGCCGCCGAAGTCCGCACGCGCGGCTTCGACCCGACAGCGGGCAGCTACGTCCGCAATTACGACTCCCGGGATCTCGACGCGGCCCTGCTCGTCCTGCCGCTGCTCGACATGGACCGGACCGGGTCACCTCGGGTCCAGGGCACCATCGACGCCATCCGGAACAGGCTCTCCGCCGGCGGTCCGCTGCTCTACCGCTACCCGCCCGGGCGGGACGGCCTGCCCGGCACCGAGGGCGCGTTCCTGCCCTGCTCGTTCTGGCTCGTTCAGGCCCTCGCCCGCACCGGGCGTCGCCGCGAGGCCGTCGAGCTGTTCGAGGCCATGCTCGCTCACGCCAGCCCACTCGGCCTCTACCCGGAAGAGGTGGACCCGGCGACGGATGCCCACCTCGGCAACTATCCCCAGACGCTGACCCACGCCGCGCTCATCCAGGCCGCACTCGCCATCCGGGACGCCCCCACGCGGGTAGGGTTCCGATCATGACGATTCCGCACCTGACGGCCGCTGACGGCACGACTCTGCCGGCGATCGGGCTGGGTACGTACAAGCTGAACGGCTCGGCGGGTGTCGACGCGATCGGTCAGGCGATCCGGACGGGCTACCGGTTGATCGACTCGGCGGTGAACTACGAGAACGAGGGCGCTGTCGGCCGGGCCGCCCGGTCGGCCGGTGACGTGCGGGACGAGCTGGTCGTCACCTCGAAGCTGCCGGGTCGGCACCACCGCTACGACGAGGCGCTGACCACCATCGAGGAGAGTGTGTTCCGCACCGGCCTCGACCGGGTCGACCTGTACCTGATCCACTGGCCGAACCCCAAGGAAAACCTGTACGTGCAGGCGTGGCGGGCGCTGATCGAGGCGCGTGAGCGTGGCCTGGTGCGGCACATCGGGCTCTCCAACTTCCTGCCCGAGCACATCGAGCGGCTGGTGGCCGAGACCGGGGTCGCCCCGGTCGTCAACCAGATCGAGGTGCACCCGTACTTTCCGCAGCAGGAGGCGCTCGACTACCACCGGGAGCACGGCATCCTGGTGCAGGGGTGGAGCCCGCTCGGCCACGGCAACGACCTTCAGCAGCACCCCGTCGTCGTGGAGATCGCGACCGCGCACGGCGTCAGCCCGGCGCAGACGATCCTCGCCTGGCACGTGGCCCGTCAGGTAATTCCGCTGCCCAAGGCCGCGTCCCCGCAGCGGCAGGCCGAGAACCTGGACGTCTTCGGTATCACGCTCACCGACGCGCAGGTCGAGGCCATCACCGCGCTGGGCCGCCCGGACGGGCGGCTCTCGGACCAGGACCCGGCGGTGTACGAGGAGTTCTGACCGAGCCGACGTGCGAGCGCCGTGACGAGCGTGATGACTGTGCGGCATCAATATGCCTGTGAGTCATCACGCTCATCCGCAAATCCGCCGCCGATCGCGGTGCCGAGCCGCGTCACCCGGGCCGGCGGCGGCCCGGGTGACGCGGTGTCGCTCAGACGAGCCCGCCGAGGGCCGGGTCGCTGATGCTGTCCTTGCCGTTCTCGACATGACCCGCGCAGCGGTACGCGACAGCGTGACCGGTCGGGCGTGGTACCCGTCGCGGACGGTACCTCGACCCGCTTCGACCTGCGGTTGGTGAGCGTGAGGGCGAGTTTATAGCCGTGCTCGTCGTAGGCGGGGGTGACGTCGAGGTGGGACCGACCAGGTGTCGCTCAGGGTGTACGGGATCGGCCGCGCCGGGCGTGCGCCGTGCTCCTGCTTGGGCAGCCACTGGTCCGCCGGCGACGGGCTGACGGCAGATGACCGTAGTTCGTTGGGTTCTGCGAGCACTCGTCGACCGGCTCTGGGCCTCGGTGAGTGCTGCTCACGCCGCCGTGGCGTCGACCCGGGTGAGCCGTCGATGCCCGCTCGGGCTCAGGCCGTGCACGCGTTTGAAGGCCGCGCTGAAGCCGAACGCGTCCGCGTACCCGAGGCGACGCGCCACGGCGGCGACCGTCGCTGTCGATTCGGAGAGCAGGTCGGCGGCCACCGCCATGCGCCAGTCGGTCAGGTAGGTGAGCGGCGGTTCACCCACCAACGCGGTGAACCGTTTCGCCAGTGTGGACCGGGAGACCCCGGCATGGGCGGCCAGGCTGGCCAGGGTCCACGGCCGGCCCGGGGCGTCGTGCATGGCGCGCAGCACCGGACCGACAGTGTCGTCGCTCAGCGCGCGGTACCAGCCGGGCGCCTCGGCCTCCGGCTGGTCGAACCAGTCCCGAACCGTGCACACCAACAGCCAGTCCAGCAGGCGGTCCAGCACGACCTGCCGTCCGGGCCGACCCGCGTCGAGCTGGGCGTCCAGGTAGTCGCGCAGCGCGGCGCAGTCCTGGTCTTCCGGCACGACGAGGACCGGCGGCAGCGCGCCCAGCAACCGCTGAGGCACCCGACCCCGGACGTGGTACACCCCGACCAGCAGCACGGGTCGGTCGGTGTGATCCGCGCCCGCCGGGTCGAGGACCCCGGTCTGGCCGCGCCGGACGTCGCGCAGTTCCCCGGGCTCGAAGCTCGACCGGGGCTCGGCGGAGAAGACGAACGGCGCCGGTCCGCGCACGATGGCCGCCTCGCCGACCCGGACCAGACGTGGCTTGTCGCTGTCCGGATGCGAGATCCAGCCCTCGCCCCGCATCGGGACGCAGAGCGTCAGCGGGGCACCGTCGGTGAACCGCAGCGCCCACGGCGGGGTCAGCACCGACCGGCCGAAGGCCGCGCCGTCGGCGTGCAGACCGCGCAGCAGATTGTCGAACGGGTCCATGTCACCGACGATAGATCGCGGAGGATGAACCGCGGACGATCGGACATGCCCGGCGTACGACAGGACATGTCCCGCCCACGACCGGGCGCGTTGACTCGTGGTCATGACGACGAACGCACCTTCGACACTCGTGATGGCCGGCACCGGCAAGACCGGTCGCCGGCTGGTCCAGACGTTGCGGGCGGCGGGTCACCACGCCCGGGCCGCCTCTCGCTCCGGTGAGGTGCGCTTCGACTGGTCGCGGCGGGACACCTGGCGGCCGGCCGTGGCGGGCGCCTCTGCTGTCTATCTGCTCGCTCCGGAGGACCCGGCGCTGGCCAGCGACTTCGTGACGCAGGCAGTCGACTCCGGCGTCGGCCGGATCGTGGCGCTCTCCGGGCGTGGGATCGACCGGGTCAGTGACTTCTCCCCCGGCATGCTCGCCGCGGAAGAGGCAGTGCGGAAGTCCGGCATCGAGTGGACGATCATCCGGGCGAACAACTTCAGTCAGAACTTCAGCGAGGACCTGTTTCGCCAGCCACTGCTCGACGGTCGGCTGGCTCTGCCGATGGGCGCCACGCCCGAGCCGTTCGTCGACGCCCAGGACGTCGCCGACGTGGCGGCGACGCTGCTCACCTCGCCAGGTCACCACGAACAGGTGTACGACCTGTCCGGCCCCCGTGCGCTCACCTTCGCCGCAGCGGTGGCGACGATCGCGCGGGTGACCGGCCGCTCGATCCGCTATGTGGAGCTCAGCCCGGAGCAGTACCACGCCGAACTGCTCGCCGAGGGCTTTCCGGCGGAGGCGGCCACGGCGCTGAACGCCCTGTTCGCCGGGATGCGGGCGGGCCACCTCGCCGAACCGACCGACGGGGTACGTCGGGTTCTCGGACGGGACCCGCTCGACTTCGACACCTACGCCACGCGGGCCGCTGCGGCCGGCGCGTGGTCGTAGTCCGCCCGGCGGGCGGCATGAGAGCGGGGTAACAGGTGATCTGCCCGCGTACCGCGAGCACCCCGAAGTACCGTGAGATCGTGCCGACGAGAGAGACACTCACCAAGGCTGACCTCGCCGAACTTCGCCGCTCGGCGCTCGGGACGGCGAATCCGCTCGGTGTCGCCGCCGACCTCGCGGAGGCCGTCGAGCAGGGCCGGTTGGAGGACCCGGACGACGCCGGGGACGCGCTGACACTGGCCGCCGAGATCGCGGAGATCCGGGCCAGGCCCGAGGCCGCGCTGCGGTACGCGGAGCAGGCCCTGGCGGCGTACCCGTCCGGCGATGATCCTCGGGCCGGGTTCGCCCGCGCGCTGCGGGCCCGCGCGCTGTTCCGGGCCGGCGGTCACGACGACGAGGCGATGGCGGAGTTGACCGCGTTGCGCCCGTTGCTGCTCGTGCAGCCCGACGCCCCCGCCTACGTCAGTGCCGCGCTGGACGCCGGTGGGCGTTCGGCGACCGCCGAGACGTGGCTGAGCGAGGCGGTCGACACGCTCCTCAAGGAGCATGCGACAGCCGCGTCCGGGCCGGCCAGCACCGCCATCGACCCGGTGGTCGATCTCGGTCCGCCGGACGCGCCAGGTGTCGCCTTCTTCCTGTTGCAACAGCGCCATCGGGTACGACGCAACCTGAACCTGCCGCACGACCGGCAGGACGACCTGGCGGACCGGCTGGAGACCCAGCTCGTCCGTCGGGCCGGTGAGCGCAGGGACGCCGAGTCGGATCTGCTCTTCTGGCCGCGGGCCGAGTTCGATCGCCTGCTCGCCGAGCATCCCGCCCTCGCCGAGGTCTACGGGCCGGACTGGGACGCGCACCGGGGCCGGCTGGAAACGGAGCTGGTTCGGCTTAGGAGCGCCGGTCAGGCCGGTTTGGGCGTGTTCGGCGCGACAGTGGCCGGGTTGACCGCGTTCGCCGGTCGACGTGACGGCGATCCGGCCGACGCGGCGGTCCGCGCGGGCTACGCGGCCGAGGTGTCGGCGCGGCCCAGCGCGCGGATCGCCTGGCCGCCGGAGCGCAACGACGCCTGCTGGTGCGGGTCGGGCCTCAAGTACAAGAAGGACTGCCTCCCGCGCTCGCGGAGCTGACCGCGGCGGTCATCGCGCTGCCCTGGCCGACCTGGCCCGGAGTAGCGTCACTGACGGCTTTCACGTTGATAGCCGTTAGGAGAGCCTCGTGCTGGTCATCGCGCACCTCAGTGACACCCACCTCGACAGCCATCCCCGGTCGGCCGAGCGGACCGCCCGGGTCATGGACTACCTGCACGGCCTGCCGCGACAGGTCGACGCGATCCTGATCACCGGGGACATCGCCGACCACGGCGAGGTGGCCGAGTACGAGACCGCCGCGAAGCTCTTCGAATCCCCGCTGCCGGTCATGGTCTGCCCCGGCAACCACGATGTACGCGACGCGTACCGCAAGGGTCTGCTCGGTGACGACGACGGCGGCACCGGCCCGATCAACGCCCGTCACGACGTGGCCGGGGCGGTCTTCCTCCTGGCCGACTCCTCCGTGCCCGGTGCCGACGACGGCCACCTGGACGAGGAGACGATGGCCTGGCTCGCCGACGAGTTGGGTTCGGTGCCGGCCGGGACACCCACGTTCATCGCCCTGCATCACCCGCCGGTCGTGTTGCACCACCCGGTCATCGACCCGATGCGGCTGCTGCCGGCCGACCCCCTGGCCGAGCTCGTCGCCGCCCACCCGCAGGTCGTCGCCGTACTGACCGGGCATTTCCACACCGCTGCCGCGAGCACCTTCGCGGGCCGTCCACTGCGGATCGCCCCGGGTGTGGTCTCCACGCTGCGGATGCCCTGGGAGGGCGACGGCCCGTTGACCACCCAGACCCAGCCGCCCGGCGTCGCGTTCCACGTCTACGACGACGCGGGCCTGCTCACCACCCACTACCGGGTGGTGGTCTGAGGATGCACGGGGTCGCGGTGCTCGGCTTCCTGGTCGCCGTCGCGCCGATCACCGCCACGCCGGGCGCGAGCCTGACCCTGGTCGTCTCGCGGGTCGCCACCGGCGGGCGGCGGCAGGGCTGGTGGGTGATCCTGGGTACGGTGACCGGGCTCTACGTGCACGCCACGCTGGCCGCTGTCGGCCTGGCCGCGCTGGTGCTCCGCTCGTCGCAGGCGTTCTGGGTGGTCAAGCTGGTCGGGGCCGGTTATCTGGTCGGGCTCGGGCTCTGGATGCTCTGGTCCGCGTCGCGCCGTCGCCCGGAGGCGGGACGGCGACCCACGGTTTCCGCCCGGAGGTTGCCCTGGCGCGTGGACCACCCGTACCTGCAAGGGTTGCTCGGCAACGTGCTGAACCCCAAGGCCGCCGCCATCTACCTCACCTTGGCGCCGCAGTTCCTCGAACCGGGCCGACCGGTGCTGCTGCCGATGGTGCTGCTCGCCACGGCGCACGCCGCGCTGCACACCTGTTGGCTCGCCGGGTGGACCGTCGTCTCCGGTGCCGCCGCCCGGTTGCTCCGCACGGCATCGGTGCGACGAATGCTCGATCGGCTGACCGGCGTGATCCTGGTCGGCCTCGGCGTCCGCGCGGCGACGACCTGAGTCACGTCGCGACAGGTGATCGATCGGCGAGGATGACACGCCCGCTCGGTACCGATAGCGTCCCGGTGTGGACGATCACCGTCCAGGCCGATGCCACCGGAGGAGACGCCGATGTTCGAGGAGATCATGGGCATCCCGGCCCACCCTCTGCTGCTGCACGCCGCTGTCGTGTTCGTGCCGCTGCTGGCCCTGCTGACTGTCGGTTACGCGTTCGTCCCGCCGATCCGGCCGCACACCCGGTGGGTGCTGGGTCTGCTGGCGGTGGGTGCGCCGGTCGCCGCCCTGCTGACCAAGCTCTCCGGCGACGCCTTCCTCGAGCGGATGCGCGCCGCCAACCGGGTCACGCCTGAGTTCCTCCCGAAGCTGGAGGCGCACCAGGAGTTCGGTGACATCACGCTCTACGCCAGCATCGGGTTGGGGGTGGTGGCCCTGGCGCTGGTCCGGCTCGTCCCGCCGAGGGCCACCGACGCCAGCGCGGACGGGCGACCCGCTCGACCGCTGACCCTGGCGTTGCAGGTGTTGTCGCTGGTGGCCGCCGCCGTCACCGTGTATTACGTGGTTCGCACCGGCGACTCCGGGGCGAAGGCGGTCTGGGAGGGCCAGTGACGGTCAGGCGACCTCGTCGCGTGTCATGGGTGTGCCTCTCGTTGTCGCACAGACCGGCGGGGTGCTGGTGCGGCCCGGTTGGGGGCCCGGGCCGCACCAGCGGGGTGACCATCAGCCGGCGTGGTACGCCCGGATGATGGTCTGGTCGATTCCGCTACCGCCGTTGGCGGCGGCCTTCACCCGCAGCGAGACCGCCTGCCCGGAGGTGGCCTTCGGCAGCTCGACCCGGTAACTGTCACCGCTGCCGGTGACCCGGGCCGACTTCCAGGTGGCCCCGTCGTCGGTCGACGTCCAGACCTGGAACGACGTCACCTTCTGCGTCTTCACACCGTGCGCCTGCCGGACGGCCAGCTCGGCCGTTCCGTCGACCGGGTGGTTGTTGTGGTCCATCGGCAGGGCGTAGTCGACCGCGAGCAGCGGCAACGGCACGCTCCCGGTGCCGTCCGGTCCGGCCGACCGGAACGTCCACGACGTGTTGACCTTGGTGGAGATCGGCAGGATCAGGCTCGTGTCGACGTCGAGGGTCACCCGGTAGTCGGCCATCGACTGCGGAACGCTGAAGTCGCCGTACGGGCCGGACCGCTGGTCGACCAGCTTGCCGTCGCGGTACAGCGACAGCTTGCGCTTCACACCGACCGCCTCGCCCTGGAGGCAGTCGGCCCGCTGGTGCTGGTCGGTCAGCGTCACCATGTCCAGGTGCAGGTTGCCCCGGGACCGCGACGGCGGGGTGGCGCAACTCCAGTCGGCGCCGGCCGGGTCGTCGTACCAGTCGGAGTGCAGCGGCTGCCGCGCCCAGACCTTGGACTGCCGGCTGCCCGGCAGGTACCGGCGCGGCGCTTCCAGGGCCGCCAGCCCGCCGTAGACGCCCTCGTCGGCCCAGACGATCTCCGGCGAGAGGTACGACGTCCGGCTCGGCGGCATGATGCCCTCGTAGGTCTGGGTCACCGCCACCCCGTCAGGAGTGGAGCCCGTGCGGACAAACGTGGTGTACATCTCCGGTGAGTCGGTCTGGTGGAACCGCTCGTCGATGCGGGCCAGTCGGGCCTGTTCGGCCCTGGTCACCCGGAACGACGGGTCGGCCGGCACGCCGTTGGCGTACTCGTGCACGATGTTGTAGCGGTACGGCTGCGCGGTGCCGGCCGGCGAGTCCATGTTGACGGCCGCCCAGGTGCGCCGCGATCCGATGGTGGGCTTCGGGATCGCCACGCTGCGGACCGCCGTGGCCACGCCGAAACCGCTGATCTGGTGCCACCACGGCAGGCCGTTCACCGCGGTCTGGAAGGTGGTGACGTCGGTCCGGGTGGTCGTGGTGGCCGCCCCGTCGACGGTCGCCGTGACCGGCCGGGCCTGCGCCGGGTCGAGGGTCACGCTCCGAGCGGCGTGCACGTCCAGGTCACCCGCCGCGGTGAGGGTGCTCTCCTGCACGTCGCTGTCGACGTAGTAGGCGATCGACGCGCCGAGCACCGAGTACCGGCCTGCCGGCACCCGCAGGGTGAAGGTCTCCCCGGGCGTGCCGCCGCCCCCGCCGTAGAACAGCAGGGGGTCGGTGAGGTTGGCGACCATGAGGTTGATCCAGGTGTCCGCGCCGTCCCGCAGACCGGGCATCGGCTTGGTGTGGATCGTCAGGTCGTAGCTGGGCGGCTCGACGTAGAAACTCACCGGGGTCGTCGCGACCAGCTTGCGGCCGGTGCGGGCGGTGACGGTGGCCAGGTAGAAGCCCGGCCGGCTGCCCAGCGCCGCGCGGTTGATCCGCAGAGTCGCCGCGGCGGTGACGCCGCGCTTGAGGGTCACCCGGCTCGTCGACAGCGACGCCGCGCCGCGCGGCACCGGCTGACCGTCGTGGTTGATGATCGACACGTCGAGGTCGAGAACGGCAGTCGACTCGCCGGTCCAGCTCAGCTTCGTCTCGTTGGTCCCGGACTGCGGGTACGCGAACGTGCCGAGGTTGACCACCGGCTGGTCGCTGGTCGGGCCGCCGAGGGCCCGGGCCGCGTTGAGCCGGCCGGCGCCGACGGCGTACGGGTCGATGCCGGTGAGCGGGTCGGCGGCACCGACGAGGGCGGCCTTGAGCCGTTCTCCGGTCCAGTCCGGGTGGCGCTGGGCGAGCAGCGCGGCGGCGCCCGCCACGTGCGGGCTCGCCATCGAGGTGCCGCTGATCGCCTCGTAGTACCTGTCGATCGGGTCCTGGAGGTTGGTGCCGGCGGCCCGGGCGGCGACGATGTCGACACCGGGTGCGACGAGCTCCGGCTTGGCCACATTGCTGGTGACGAGCGGTCCCCGGCTGGAGAAGTCGGCGAGCTTGTCGTCGCGGTCGACGGCCCCGACGGTGAGCGCGGTGGCGGCCGACCCGGGCGAGGAGATCTGCGCGCCGCTGTTGCCCGCGGCGATGACGAACAGGGCGCCGGTGGACCTGCTCAGACCGTCGACGGCGAGCGAGAGCGGGTCGGTGCCGTCGTCCGCTGCGCTGCCACCGAGGCTCATGTTGATGACGTCGGCCCGGGTGGCGGCCCACTCCATGCCGGCGATGATGCCGGAGTCCTCGCCGGAGCCGTGGTCGTCGAGAACCTTGCCGATCACCAGCTTGGCGTCCGGTGCCACGCCGCGACGCTGACCGTGTGCGGCAGCGCCGGTGCCGGCGATTGTCGAGGCGACGTGCGTACCGTGCCCGTTGTGGTCGACGGCGTCACCACCCTCGGCGGTGAAGTCGGCCCGCTCGGCGACCCGGCCGACCAGGTCCGGGTGGGTGAAGTCGGCGCCGGTGTCGAGCACCGCGACCCGGACGCCCTTGCCGGTGTAGCCGGCCTTCCAGGCGTCCGGCGCGGCGATCTGGCCGAGGTTGCGGTCCAGGCCGGCGGGTCGCCCACCGCCGGTCAGGGCGGTGGCGTGCACCTTGCGGTCGAGCCAGACCTTCTTCGCGCCGGCGAGCAGCGAGTTGGTGGCGAGCTTCGCGGTGGCGGGGCTCTTCTTGGGTACGCGGCCGGCTACCGCGCCGATGCTGGGCAGCGGGAGCACGTCACCGAGCGCGGCCACCCGGGCGGACGCGGTGGCGGGCTGCACGATCAGCGGCAGCTCGGCGGAGTTGTCGTCGTCGTAGCCGTCGGTGATCAGGGTGGTGACGTCGAACAGGTCGGGGTCGAGGACCGGGCCGACCTGGGACGCGACGCGGGCGGGGATGACGTGCAGGTGACCGTCGGGGCCGCAGCTCTGGTGGATCACCGCGTTCTCGTCGACCGGCCGGATCGTGGCCTGCGGGCATCCCGGGCCGTTGCTGCGGACGGTCACCACGTCGCCGGTCAGCAGGGTGACGGTGTGGGTCCTGCCGTCGACCGAGGCGGCGGGTGCGCCGGGTCGGTCGATGCCGCCGGCTGTGGCTGCGCCGCCCGGTAGGGCGGTCAGCGTCGTGGCCGTGACGGCAACCGCCAACAGCCACCGCGTTTTCCTGAGCATGGTGCTCCTCGTCTAATGTGGACGAAAGTGCCTCTTCGGGCAACTTCCCGCAAGATCATATGCAGGTCAACGATCTTCGGGGAGCCCTCGACGAGGAGGTTTTCACGCTCTTAACAGTGGGAGCACCCGCCGGCCGAGCAGGTCGATGCCGCCGTGCGGCGTCAACCCGTGCGGGGTGCCGAACTCCACCCGACCCGCCCCGGCGTCGAACACCGCCGCCGCCTGCCCCGCGACGTGCTCGGGCGTGCCGGAGAAAGCGAACAGATCGAGCAGGTCGTCGCCGATCAGCGCGCCGGCGAGGTCGTCCTCCCGACGGCCGACGTGCTGCTGGATCCGGGCCAGCAGCTCCGGGTCCACCTCGATCGTCGGGTCGAGGGCGGCGACCACCGCCAGGTACATGGCCACCTCCCGGCGGGCAACCCGCCGTGCCAGCGCACCGTCCTCGTCGACGACGGTGACCGCGCCGAGCACGACACCCGTGCCGTCCCGGTCCGCGACCGCCGCGTCATCCAGCCAGGCGCGCATCATCCGGGCCATCGCCGGGTTGGCCGACCCGCCGACCTTGACCTCGCCGGCGAACCCGGCCGCCGCCCGCGCGGTCTGCCGCCCCCAGGTGCCGACGAGGACCGGTACGTCGGCACGGGCCGGCGTGTACCGCAGCGACGTGCCCGCCGCGACGGTGAACTCCCCACCCTGGAAACCGCTGTCGTCGCCGGCGAGCAGCAGCCGCACGACGGCGACCGTCTCGACGATGCGCCGGATCGGACGGACCTGCGGCACACCGATCTCGTTGAGCCAGGTGCCCCGGGCCAGGCCCAGGTAGGCCCGACCCCGCGAGGCCAGGTCCAGCGCGGCCACCTGACCGGCGACCTCGACCGGGTGCATGGTGAACGGGTTGAGGCACGCCGCGCCCAGGCGGATCCGCCGGGTGTGCCGGGCCGCCACCAGCAACGGGAAGATCGGCGGTTGGTACATCAGGTCACCGAAGACCGACAGCACGTCGAAGCCGTGCCGCTCGGTCAACTCGGCAAGCTCCGCGTACTCGTCGGCGGACTTGTCGGACTGAAGGCCGATGCCGACCAGCCCAGCGCTCACGTCAGCTCCTCGGTGGGGATGCGCTGAAGGCCGGTCCGTTCGATGCGCATGATGAGCCGCTCGTCCGGGTCCGGACAGGCGACGTGGCTGTCCCGGGCCATCCAGTCGCCCTCGGCCAGCGCCCGCTGCTTCGCCGGCAGCAACGGCAGACACGCCGCCAGGGCGTAGAGGCAGAAGTGCCCCCCGGCCGGGATGGTCACCCGATTCGACTCCGTCACGTCGAAATGGTCGCCCGGCTTGAGGCCGCACACCGAGCGGCCCTCGATCCGCTCCACCACGACCCGCAGGTCGTACAGGTCGGTGGTGGGTTCCTCGGCGCTCATCGGACGGCCTCCGCGTGGTGGTGCACGATGCGCCAGCAGCCGTCCTCGCGGCGCAGGACGTCGGTGACCCGGAAACACTCGTCCGGCCGGCTGTCGGCGAAGCGGGCCCGCAGCACGTACCGGACCAGACCGGTGTCGCCCCAGGCGTCGGCACGCAGGTGTTCCGGCGCGACCGAGACCGGCGCCGACCCCGTCGCCCGGGTCGCCCGCCGGTCCCGCAGGTCGTCCAGCGCGGGCAGGCCGGACAGCAGGCCGTCGGCGTCGGACTCCCAGAACGTCAGGTCGGGATGCAGGTGCGCGTCGAAGGCCGGCCGGTCGCCGAGGGACCGGTACAGGTCGGTGATGGTGGTGGTGAGCTCATCGCTCATCGGCTGTCACTTCCGATCGGGTACGGCGCTGCGGGGGGGTCAGGGCAGGTCGGCCAGGCGGGCGCGGAGCGGGTCCAGTCCCATGGGTCCGAGCGCCAACGCGGTGTGGTGGAAGCGTTTCCGGTCGAAGGCCGTACCCTCGCGCCGCTCGGCGTCCCGGCGGGCCTGCTGCCACAGCCGCGCGCCGACCTTGAAGGCCAGGGCCTGCGCCGGCCAGCCGAGATACCTGTCGACCTCGAAGCGCGCGGTCTCGGCGTCCAGACCGACGACACGGGTGAGGACGTCCACCGCGAGAGAAGGCGTCCAACGGCGTTCCTCGGTGAACCCGTTGCCGGCCGGGATCGGCAGCCCGAGGTGCAGACCCAGGTCGATGACCACGCGGGCGGCCCGCCACAGCTGACCGTCGAGCATGCCGAGCCGCTCGGCCGGGTCGGCGTACAGGCCGATCTCGTCGGCGAGACGCTCGGCGTAGTGCGCCCACCCCTCGGCGTACCCGTGCACCTGGCAGAGGGTGCGCTGCCACGGGTGCAGGGCGCCGGTGGTGAGGGTGACGGCGTGCTGGAGGTGGTGGCCGGGCAGCCCCTCGTGGCAGAGCGTCCCGACGTGCCGCCACACCGGCACCGTCGACTCGCCGGTGGGCACCGACCACCAGATCGCGCCGGGACGCGTCAACGCCGGATCGGGGGGCGTGTAGTACATGACCCCGGAGGTGGCGGGGCTGATCCGGCACACCACCCGGCGGGTGGCGGACGGGATGTCGAAGTGGGTGCCGTCGAGCGCGTCGGTCAGCTGCTCGGTGCGCTGGCGCAACCACTCCTCCAGGGCTGGCCCGGCCGCCACCCGACCGGACGGGTCGGCGTCCAGGGCCGCCCGCGCGGCAGCCACCCGCGAATGGCCCAGCTCGCCCGCGACGGTCCGCAGCTCGGCGGCGGTGCCTGCCAACTCCGCCCAGCCGTACTCGTACACCTCGTCGAGGTCGACAGTCGCGCCGAGGAAACTGCGGGCGGTGACCCGGTACAGGTCGCCGCCCACACCGTCCACCTCGGACGCGGCGGGTGCCAGCTCGGCACGGAGGAATGCGGCGAAACCGGCGGTGGCGGCGGTCGCCAGCCGCGCGCCCCGGTGCAGCCGAGCGGCGACCGGGCCGTCGGGGCAGCCGTCGACCAACCGCCCGTAGAAGTCGGCGGTGGCCCAGGAGGCGCACTGGTCGGCGACCACGAGCACCTGGCGGCGGGCGACCAGTTGCCCCTGCCGCGCCGACCGGCGCAGCGTCGCGGCGTACCGGTCGAGGGCGTCGGGCACCTGGTGCAGGTGGTCGGCGACCACCGCCCAGTCGTCCTCGGTGTGCCGGGGCAGATTGTCGAAGAGCTGCCGGAGCAGGTGCACCGGCGTGGCCAGTGGGGCGAGCAGTCGGGTGGTGAAGCCCGCGTCGTACAGGTCGACCTCACTGGCCAGCCGGTCCAGCAGAGCGTCGGCCAGGGACCGCTCACCGGGGTCGTGCGTGGTCGCCGCGGCGGCGGCCGTCGCGGTACGTCGGGCCAGCTCGGCGCGGGCGTCGAACCCCTCCGGGGAGAGATCCGGGACATGCGACCCGGGGGTACGCCCCACCGCCTCGGCCGCCTGCGGGTCCAGCTCGGCGAGCGCGTCGAGGTACCCGTCGGCGACCTGGGTGATGCTGCTCATCGCGGCACGCCGAACCGGCCGTTGTCGTCGCGGTACGCCACCCCGCCCTTCATCACCGCGTGCAGGGTGCGCAACGCGGAGACCGAGCGGGTCGGGTCGTCGCGCAGCACCAGCAGGTCGGCGTGCCTGCCCGCCTCGACGGTGCCGAGGGTGTCGGCACGACCCAGCCACTGCGCGGGGCGGGTGGTGGCGGCCTTGAGCGCGTCCGCGACCGGCATCCCCGCGTCCACCATGAACTCCAGTTCACGGACGGTCGCGGTGGTCTCGTCGTAGCCGGCGTGCGGGGGCATGTCGCTGCCCAGCGCGATCGGCACACCGTTGCGGATGGCGTGCTGGAGGCTCTCCCAGTGTCGTGGGCCGGCCGCGAGGGCACGGTCCATCAGCCAGCCGGGCACCCCCGAGTCGCGGAAGAACTGCTCGCAGCGGCTCACCACGATCGTCGGCACGTACCAGACACCCCGCTCGGCCATCAGCCGGGTGACGTCGTCGGTCAGCTCGTACCCGTGCTCGACGCAGTCGAGGCCCAGCTCGACGGCGCGGCGGACCGAGTCTGCCGGGCCGGCGTGCGCGGTGACCTTGCGCCCCCAGTCGTGTGCGACGCGGATGACCGCGGCCATCTCGTCGTCGAGCAGCTGCGGGGTGTCGATCGCCTCGTGCTGCCCGGCGATCCCGCCGGAGATGCAGACCTTGATCAGATCGGCGCCGGCGCGGAGCTGTTCGCGGGTGGCCCGCCGGAACCCGTCCGCGCCGTCGGCCTCCAGGGCGTCGGCGTCCCAGCCGTGCCCGCCCGTGCAGCAGAGCGCGTGCCCCGCGGTGAAGATGCGCGGGCCGTCGACCGCGCCGGCCTCGATCCCCCTGCGCAGGGCGAAGTCGGCGTACCGGCTCTCCCCGACCAGGCGGGCGGTGGTGACACCGGAGTGCAGGGTGCGCCGGGCCGAGTCGGCCATCAGCAGCACCAGCTCGGCCAGGTTCGCGCCGTGCACCGTGTCGGCGAGGTGGCCGGGCAACCCCAGCGAGAGGTGGACGTGCATGTTGGTCAGACCCGGCATGACGTGCTCGCCGCCCAGGTCGATCACCCGGGCCGCGCCGGCCTCGGCGAGGACGTCGTCGACCTGACCGACGGCACGGATCACGCCGTCGGCGTCGATCCAGATGCCGCGATCCGGTTGGAGGGCGTCCTGGACACCGTCGTAGAGGGCGAGGTTGACCAGTACCTGTTCGGTGGGCATGCGCATGGGGCGTCCTCAGAGTGAGCGCGCGACGGTCGGGGCCGTGGCAGGGTCGGTGAGCCAGCAGGCGACGCTGCGGCCGCCCAGGTCGACGGTGGGCGGCTGCTCGCCGCAGGGAGCGAACGCGTGCGGGCAGCGTGGCCGGAAACGGCACCCGGTGGGCGCGTTGGCCGGGTCGGGCACCTCCCCGGCGAGGATGGCGGGCAGGCGCGGGGTAGGCCCGATCTGCGGCACCGCGTCGATCAACGCCCGGGTGTACGGGTGTCGGGGCTCGCGCCACAGCTCACGGGTGGGTGCGGCCTCGACGATCCGGCCCAGGTACATCACGGCGGTCACGTCGGCGATCTCGTGCACCAGTGCCAGGTCGTGGGAGATGAAGAGCATGCCCATGTCGAGGTCGCGGACCAGCCTGACGAGCAGGTTGACCACCTGCGCCTGGGACGAGGCGTCCAACGCGGTGACCGGCTCGTCCGCGATGATCATGCGAGGTTCCGGGGCGAGCGCGCGGGCGATCGCCAGGCGCTGCCGTTGACCGCCGGAGAACTGGTGCGGATACCGCTGGGCGGCGCTGGTCGGCATGGCCACCCGTTGGAGCAGCTCGTGCACCCGGGCTCGGCGGGCCGACCCGGTGACCGTGGCCGGCACGCCGTCGAGGAGTTGAGAGCCGATGGTGCGCCGGGGGTTCAGCGAGGCGTACGGGTTCTGGAAGACCATCTGCAGGCCGACCTCGGCACCGGAGCGGGGCCGCCAGCCCAGCGGGGTGACCGGTCGGCCGGCGTACTCGACGGTGCCGGCGCTCGGCGCGCTGAGCCCGACCGCGACGCGGGCGAGTGTGGACTTTCCGCACCCGGACTCGCCGACCAGGCCGACGATCTGGCCGGGCGACACCTCCAGGCTGACCCCGGCGACGGCACGCACACGGCCCCGCCCTCGGGAGCGGTACTCGACCTCCAGGTCGGTGAAGGACAGTCGCGCGGGCCCTGTGGTGTTCACGCGGCCACCTCCAGGTGCGGACGGACCACGCAGGCCACCGACCGGTCGACTCCGGCGGGGGTGAGCGGAGGCGGGACCTCACCGCAGGACGGTTCGGCGTACCCGCAGCGGGGTTGGAACGGGCACCCCGGCGGCGCCTCGCCGGGTGCCGGCGGGGCACCCGGGATGGGCCGCAACGTCCCGCCGTTCTGGGTGCCGTGCGGTCGGGCGCCGAGCAGCGCGGCAGTGTACGGGTGGGTGGGGGCGGTGAGCAGGCTGCCCGTCGGGCCGGTCTCGACGACCCGCCCGGCGTAGAAGATGTAGCCACGGGTGGTGAGGGCGCTGAGCACCCCGAGGTCGTGGGTGATGAACGCGACGGCCAGCCCGGTCTCGGCGCGCAGCCGTTCCAGCAGGGCGAGGATGCCGGCCTGCACCGTGACGTCGAGGGCGGTCGTCGGTTCGTCGGCGATCAGCAGTCGGGGCCGGGCGGCCAGCGCGATGGCGATGGCCACCCGCTGACGCATGCCGCCGGAGAACTGGTGCGGGTACGCGCGCAGCGCCCGCTCCGGGTCCGGGATGCGGACCTGGTCGAGCAGCTCCACCGCGCGGCGACCGGCAGCTCGACGGTCCATTCGCAGGTGCACCCGCATGTGCTCGGTGAGCTGCCGGCCGACCGTGAGCATCGGGTGCAGGGCCGCGCTCGGGTCCTGGAACACCATGGCGATGCCCGCGCCACGGACCCGCTGCCAGCCCCGGGTGTCCAGGCCGAGCAGTTCGGTTCCGGCGTACCGGGCCGAGCCGGTGACCGCCGCCCCCGGGGGCAGCAGCCCGAGCAGGGTCTGCGCGGTGAGGCTCTTGCCGCAGCCGCTCTCCCCCGCGATGCCCACCAGCTCACCCTCGTCGACGGTCAACGACACGTCGTGCAGGATCGGCAGCGGGCCACGCGGTGAGGGCAGGGTGACGGCCAGGGAGTCGACGTCGAGCAGCGGTGCCACCTCAGCGTCCCTTCGTGTAGCGGGGGTCCAGCCGGTCGCGCAGCGCGTCGCCGAGCACGTTGAAGGCCATCACCACGGTGAGGATGGCGAGGCCGGGAAACACGCTGACCCACCACATCGACAGGTCCTGCGCGCCGAGGGCCACCATCGAGCCCCACTCGGCGGCCGGTGGGCGCGGGCCCAGACCGAGGAACGACAGGGCGGCGAGCAGCAGCACCGCGTTGCCCAGCTCCAGGGTGGCCAGCACGATCGCCGGGCCGATGCTGTTGGGCAGCACGTCGCGGCGCAACGCCCGGATCGGCCCGACGCCGAGCAGGCGGGCGGCGTTGAGATAGTCGTCGCCGCGCATGCTCAGCACGGCGCTGCGGATGACCCGGGCGTAGACCGGCCAGGAGACGATGACCAGGGCCAGTACGGCGTTGCGGGTGTTCGGGCCGAACGCCGCCGTCACCGCCATGGCCAGGATGATCTGCGGGAACGCGAACACCAGGTCGGTCAGGCGCATCAGCGCCTCGTCGACGAACCGGCCGACGTATCCGGCGACCAGCCCGAGCAGCCCGCCGACCAGCAGGGCCAGCGAGACGATGGCCAGGGCCAGCGGGATGGACAGGCGGGCGCCGTGGATGACCCGGCTGAGGATGTCGCGGCCGAGCGAGTCGGTGCCGAACCAGTGCGCCCCGGACGGCGACGCGTACGTGTCGGGGCTCTGTGCCAGCGGGTCGTACGGTGCGAGGACGTCGGCGAGCAACGCCAGCAGCAACCATCCGCCGAGGATGGTCAACGCCGCCACGGTGATCGGTTGACGCCAGACCGGTCGGCTGGTCGAGCCGCCCCGCAGTCGGCCGAGCCAGCGGCGTCGGCCCAGGGCCCGCTCCGCCTTCGGGTCTGCAAGTGTCGTCATGACAACCGGATCCTCGGATCGATGAGCCCGTACAGCAGGTCGACGGTCAGGTTGACAAGCGTGTAGACCAGCGCCACGAAGAGGCTGACGCCGAGGATCGCGGGCAGGTCCAGCGCCGTGGCGCTGCGGTACGCGTACTGGCCGACGCCGGGCCAGCCGAAGATGCTCTCGACAAGCACCGTCCCGGAGAGCAGCGAGGCGAACGCGAGGCCGGAGACGGTGACCACCGGGACGAGGCCGGCGCGCAGCAGATGCCGGCGCAGCACCACCCGGGTCGGCAGGCCCTTGGCGTACGCGGCCCGGATGTAGTCCTGCTGGAGCACCTCCAGCATCGCCGAGCGGACGAAGCGGACCAGCATCGCCACCGTCAGCGAGGTCAGCACGAGCACCGGCAGGGACAGGTGCTGGGCGGCGTCCCAGGCGACGTCCCACTGCCCGGCGAGCGCCCCGTCGACCGTGTACATGCCGGTGACCGTGGGAGGTGGGCTGAAGTCGGTGGACAGTCGCCCGCCGCTGGGGGCCAGGCCGAGTTGGTAGAAGAAGACGTACAGCACGACCAGGGACAGCCAGAACGGCGGGGTGGAGAGCCCGAGCAGGGCGCCGACCCGAACGAGCTGGTCGGTGAGCCGGCCGTTGCGGACCGCCGCGAGCATGCCGACCCCGGTGCCGATGAGCAGCGCCAGCACCATGCTCGGGAGGGCCAGCTCCAGGGTCGCCGGCACGTAGTGCAGCAGGTCGTCCAGGACGGCCCGCCCGGTCTGCTGGGAGTGGCCCAGGTCGCCGTGCAGCAGGTTGCCCAGGTAGTGCAGGTACTGGGCCCAGAGCGGCTGGTCCAGACCCCACTTCTCGCGGAAGGCGGCCACCGCGGCGGGGTCGTTGAGGGCCTGGTCGGAGAGGTTGGCGGTGACCGGGTCACCGGGGACCACGTTGACCAGACCGAACGTCACCACGGTGACGCCGAGCAGCAGGCCGGCGGTGACCGCCACCCGCTTGGCCAGGAAGGTCAGCAGCGGGTGGGCACCCCGGGGCCGGGACGCGGTCGTGGCGACCGCGCCCGGCTCACCGTCGTGGACTGTCGTCATGTCGTCGGGACTACTTGCGCCCGACCGCGGCGACGTCCACCTGCCAACCGGCGGCGGTGTAGTCCGCCCCGGTCAGATCCGTGGTCGCCACGACGATGGAGGAGTTGCTGGCCAGTACGAGGTACGGCGAGGACGCGTTCATCAGCCGCTGCCACTCCTGCATGGCGGTGGCCCGGCCGGCCAGGTCGAGGGTCTCGGTGACCTTCCTGCCGGCGGCCACCACGGCCGGGTCGGCCCGCTCGACCGTCCAGCCGGAGCGCAGCGCGGTCGCCTGACCCGGTGCCATGTTGTTGATCAGTGAGTCGGCGACCGGGTAGTTCAGGCTCTGCGGGGTGAACCCGAGCGGAGACTTCCCGCCGCGCATCTCGTCGAGGAACGTGGTCAGCGGCTGCGGGTTCAGCTCCAGCTTGATGCCGGCCTCGGCGGCGTCGCCCTGCACCTTTGTGGCCACCGTGCCGAGGTCCACGCCCTTGTAGGTGATGGCCGGGTAGGTGAACTTGACCGTCGGATTCGTCAGGCCGGCCTCGGTGAGCAGGGCCTTGGCCTTGGCCACGTCCCGCTTGGACTCCTCGCCGGCCGGCAGCGCGCCCGGGAAGGCGGGCGCGACCAGCCCGGCGCCGGGGGCGGCGCCCTTGCCGTACAGGGCGGCGATCCCCTGGTAGTCGATGGCGGCGCGCAGGGCCTGGTTGAACTTCGGGTTCGAGGTGACCGCCGAGACGGCCGGGTCGGCGTTGAGGAAGAGGAAGTAGACGGTGTCCTGCACGCCGGAGGTCTGCAGGCTGCCCGGCAGGCCGTCGAGGAGCTTGCCGGAGATATCCAGTGATATCTCGGCGGCCTCGGCGCGTTGCATGGTCAGCTTCTGGGTCTGCACATCCATGTTGCGCAGCACCACCCGGGAGAACTGCGGCTTCGTGCCCCAGTACTTCGGGTTGGCCTCCAGCACCACCTGCGACGAGGGGTCGTAGGACTTCAGCACGTAGGGGCCGCTGCCGACGGAGTTGGTGTCCAGGTACTGCTGCGCGGTGTCGCCCTGGGCGGCGTCGGCGCCGTCGCGGGCGCCGTGCTCCTTGGCGACCTTGGCGTTGAGCACCGCTGTCGACGGCATCGACAGCACCACCGGGATGTTCGGGTCGGGGGTGGCCGAGGCGACAACGACCGTGCTGTCGTCGGTCTTGGTCACGGTCAGACCGCTGACGGTGACCGCGGGGCTGGCCTTGATGTTCTTCAGCCGATTCAGCGAGAAGACGACGTCGTCGGCGGTGAGCGGGCTGCCGTCGGCGAACGTCACACCCTGCCGCAGCTTGAAGGTGAACGTTGTGGCGTCCGGCGACGCCTGGTACGACTCGGCCAGCGCGGGGACCGGCTTACTCACATCCGAACCCTTGAAGGTGAGCAGGGTGTCGTAGAGGGCGTGCACGGCGGTCAGACCGGTTGCCTCGTAGACCCGGCCGGGGTCGAGGGTCTTGAGCACGAACGAGGTGTTCACGGTGAGGGTCCTGGCCGTGCCGTTCGCGTTTCCACCACTGCCGCCGGCGCTACAGGCGCTGACGGAGAGGACGGCCAGCGTCGCCAGAGCGGACGCTCCGGCGAGGAGCCGGCGGGGAGACACCGACATGCTGTTCCTACCTTCGTATCGCGCGGCCCGCCATGCGGATCCGCGGGGCGTCGACGCCCGGCGGGCGACACCATGCATCGGCCGGGCCGATGGGATGACGGCGTCGCGGGCTTCTCGGGGGCGTCGTCTCGGGGTTGGATGTAGGCCGGACTGGGACGTCGTCCGGATCGTCTTGACGCGGCCTTGTCTAGTGGTGTCGAACGTTGCCGCCTGTTGTTCAGCGATACTAAACAGGGCCGTATAGTCCGGTCAATCAAGATTCAGCCACACTGTATTTGGAACGAGGACACATGCTCGGTGACCGACTCCGCGACCTGCGTCAGCAGCACTCCCTCACGCTGCGTCAGCTCGCCACAGCCGCCGACGTGTCCCCCGCCCTGCTCAGCCAGATCGAGAACGGCGCGACCGACCCCAGCCTCTCCACCCTGCGCAAGCTCGCCCAGGTCTTCGACACCTCGATCGCCGAACTGTTCTCCGAGCCCGAGGCGCCACCGGTGCACGTCAGCCGCGTCGGCGCCCGGACCAGGCTGGCCGCGCCACCCGGCCAGATCACCTACGAACGACTCACCCCCGGCCGCGGCGACCTGGAAGTGCTCCAGGCCCACCTCGCACCCGGCGACGCCAGCTCCGCCGAGCCGTGGGCGCACCCGTCGACCGAATGCGCGATCGTCATCAGCGGCGCTGTCGTCGCCGAGATCGGCGGTGAGTCGTACACCCTCACCGCGGGCGAGTCGGTCACCTTCGACTCGCGCCTCGCCCACCTCTACCGCAACGCCAGCGACCAGCGCGCCCACCTGATCATCGCGGTGACGCCACCGACTCCCTGACCGACCACGGTGGACGGCCGACGGGATCGACGGGACGCCGCGGCGGACCTAGCATGACCACGAATGGATCTTCGAGATTGGCCCCTGCCGACCCGGCAACCAGCCCAACCGAAGGGAGACGCGCATGCGTCGACCCCGTCATCTGGCACTCCTGAGCCTCGGCGTGTCCGGCGCTCTGGTTCTCAGCGCAGCCCCACCCGCGGCTGCGGCTCCGCCCACGCCCACCACGCCCACCGGCATCGTGGTCAGCGACGGCATGACCCAACCGGTGTTCTCGCTCGCCGACGCGATCGAGGAGCGGGTGTTCGTCCAGACCCCGGTGGACACCGACCACGACGGTCGGCCCGACCGGGTGGCGATCGACATCTCCCGGCCGCGGGAGACCGCCACGCAGGGCTTCAAGGTGCCTGTCATCTTCGAGCACAGCCCGTACCGCAAGGGCACCTGGGGTGACGTGCCGTACCCGAGCGTGCTGGTCGACGACCTGCCGCAGAACGGCCTGACCGACCGCAACGGGCGTCGCGCCCTCGACGCAGGCGTACAACGGGCCCAGGCGAAGGCCAACCTGCCCGGCTCGCTGGACGACTACTACGTGCCCCGCGGGTACGCGGTGGTGCTCGGCCAGAGCGTCGGCACCGGCGACTCCGACGGCTGCCCGACCAGCGGGGACCAGGCCGAGACGCTCGGCACCAAGGCGGTCATCGACTGGCTCAACGGCCGGGCCAAGGGGTACGACGCCAACGGCGCCCCGGTCACCGCCGGCTGGACCACCGGCGCGGTCGGCATGACCGGTGTCTCCTACAACGGGACACTGCCCAACCAGGTGGCCACCACCGGCGTCAAGGGACTCAAGACCATCGTGCCGGTCTCCGCGATCAGCAGCTGGTACGACTACTACCGGGCCAACGGCCTGGTGGTCGCGCCCGGAACGTTCCAGGGCGAGGACCTCGACATCCTGGCCCAGTACACCGCCGGGCAGGCGCGCGCCGAAGGGCCCTGCGCCGACGAGCTCGCGGACATCACCGCCAAGCAGGACCGGATCACCGGCGACTACTCGAAGTTCTGGCAGGATCGCGACTACCTCGACGCCCGCGACGTCAAGGCCAGCGTCTTCGTCGTGCACGGCCTCAACGACTGGAACGTGAAGACCGAGCACTTCGCCGGCTGGTGGGACCAGCTCGCCAAGCGCGACGTCCCCCGCAAGATCTGGCTGCACCAGGGCGGCCACGGTGGTCCGGGCAGCAGCGCGTCGGTGACCCTGCCCAGCGGCCAGACGTGGACGTACAAGCAGACCGAGAACCGCTGGTTCGACTTCTGGCTGTGGAACGTGCGCAACGGCATCATGGACGAGCCGACGGCGGTGCTCCAGCGCGAGGACCGCGCCTACACCACGTACGCCAACTGGCCGGACCCGGCCGCGCGGGAGGTCGGCCTGCGGTTCGCCGCCACCGACGCCACCGCGCCCGGCGCGCTCACCACCGGCAAGCCGCCGAAGGCCAAAATCGAGCAGAGTTTCGTCGACGAGGGCCGGACCATCCACCCGGACACTTTGGTGTCCAACCCGGACACCGCGAGCGCCAACCGCCTCGCCTACCGCTCCCCCGAGCTGACGCAGAGCGTGCGCATCTCGGGGCGTCCCGAGATGCGGCTGCGGATGGCGATCGACAACAAGCCGGACGCGAACCTCACCGCGTACCTGGTCGACTACGGCCCGGCCGGGTCGACCGCAGCCCCGACAGTGGTGACGCGAGGCTGGATGGACCCGCAGAACCGCAAGAGCGCGGCCCGGACGTCGCCGGTGCGGCAGGGCAAGCTGTACGACTACCGGTGGACCATGGAGCCGAAGGACTACATCTTCCCGGCGGGACACCGGATCGGCGTGGTCGTCTTCTCCAGCGACCAGGAGTACACCCTCCTACCGTTGGGCGGCACCGAACTGCGGGTCGCGCCGAACGACAGCGAACTGCGACTGCCGGTTGTCGGCGGGCGGAGCGTCCTCGGCTTCTGATTTCATCTTCGCGCTTCCGGGTGGGGCAGTCCGACACGTTCGGGCTGCCCCAGCCGCACGTCCGAACCACCCCGCCCGTGCCGCCCCGCGCGTGCTGTCCCGCCCGTGCTGTCCCGCCCGTGCTGTCCGCGCCCGTACTGTCCCTGCCCCGGGCGAGGCGGTGCACGCAGGCATGATCCACTCGGATTCTGTGAAGTCGGGGCATCCTGGGCAGCGGGACACCGCGACTTCCGTGAACCCGAGTGGATCATGTTGGCTTGGCCGTCGTGTCGGATTCGGTGGGCCGGCGAGGTGGGTGGTTTGTCGGGTTCGGTATAGCGTGTCGGGTGGTCGGGGCCACCCCGGCGGCGGAATCGCGGGCCGGGCCGGGTCGTTATACCTGGCAGACCACCGCAACAGCCCGGGTCACCGCGGGCCGGCCGCCGGGAACACCCGGCAGGCCGCCCCGGTTACATCCCCCGCACGGCCGAGCACCACAACGGCCGGGCCGCCGCCGGGAACACCCGGCAGGCCGCCCCGGTTACACCCCCCGGAACGGCCGAGCACCACAACAGGCCGCCCCCTGCGGGTAAGGCGGAATGATCCGCCACCGGCACCCGTTACACCGCGTCCCGACGCCGGCCCCCGTTGCGGGTCGCCGGGCACGAACTTTCCCCGCACCACCATCCACCACCCCCCTGGTGTGGTGTGGGTATCCCCCGAGGCAGAGGAGCACGCCATCATGCGTACCGATCTGATTCGTAAGACCGCCC
>NZ_JBIDCQ010000010.1:0-332249 GCF_043204655.1 Micromonospora sp. NPDC047762
CGGACGCCTACGCCCAGTGGGAGCAGCAGGCCACCGACCTCGTCGGCCAGCACTGGAACAGCTGACCCGCACGGCAAGACCACAGCACCACAGCATCACAGCACCACAGCACCACAGCACCCCAGCACCAGGACACCGACCGCTGGCCGGCACCCGCAACCCGGGGTGCCGGCCAGCGGCCTTTCTGTTGTGGGCCATTGTGGTTCATCCGGCTGGCCTGGTCGGTGCACCGGGGCCATGCGCTGACCTCCGGTCGTTAGCAGTCGCCGGTCGCCGGTCGCCGGTCGCCGGTCGCCGGTCGCCGGTCGCCAGTCGCCAGTCGCCAGTCAGGCCGACCCCCAACGTCGGCCGCCGTTCGCTGACCGCCGGCCACGGGCGTTCGGGGTCGGCGGTTGGACCTAGAGATGGACCCCGCGGTGCCGAAGCCCCCGCGGGATGTGGATAGCGAGATCCAACCCGCATCCGCCCGCAGATCTTGGACAGTTTCCGTCCCGTGCGAACGGAAACTGTCCAAGATCTCAAGGTTTGTGGCCGAAGCGCGGCGCGACGGCGGGTGCCGCGGTCGTGAGGCGACCGGCGTGCGGCGATGGAAACCCGCGGCAGAACGGTCCGGCGCAGCGGCGAGGCGTTGAGACCGCCCGCCGACCGCCGCTCCCGCCGCGCCGCCCGCCCGCCCGCGCCGGCCGACCAGCCGACCGCCTAACGCCGGCCGGCGGGGCGGCGGGATCGCCGGGCGGGGCGGCGATCGGATGGGTGGATAGGGGTACGGCGGGTGCGGGAACAATGGCGGTGGCGGGCTGGTTGTGGAGGGTGTCGGTGTGACTCAGTGTCCCCGGGCCTCACCTAATATCGCCCTCGCGGAATACCGTTCGGCTGGAGCCGCGTCGTGCCACTCGCCGAGAGGCGACCTGCACACCGACACCAGCGCCGCCCCCGGCCCACCAGCCGGGGGCGGCGCTGTCGTGCGTCCTCGGTTCGCGAACCTGTCTCAGTTGACCTATCTTCAGAGGGTCGCTCGCGTGGGAGGGGGTGTCGGGGTGGGTCTACGGACCTTTATCGAGGGTTGGCCGGTCTATCGCCAGCTCACCGGCACGGACCCGCTGGGCCGGGGTGCCGCGGCGAAGTCTGACGGGTCCCGCGCACTGACCGCCCGTACCGATACCGCCGATTCGATGTCCCGGTCTGTCTGCCCGTACTGCGCTGTGGGGTGTGGTCAGCGGGTGTTCGTGAAGGATGGGCGGGTCAGTCAGATCGAGGGTGATCCGGATAGTCCGATCTCGCGGGGTCGGCTCTGTCCGAAGGGTTCGGCGAGCAAGAGCCTGGTGACCAGCCCGCTGCGGCAGACCACGGTCCGCTACCGCCGGCCGTACTCGACGCAGTGGGAGGATCTGGAGCTTGACACGGCGCTCGACATGATCGCCGACCGGATCCTCGCCGCCCGCGACGAGACCTGGGAGGACGTCGACGCTGAGGGCCGGCCGCTCAACCGGACGCTGGGCATCTCCAGTCTCGGTGGGGCGACGTTGGACAACGAGGAGAACTACCTCATCAAGAAGTTGTTCACCGCGATGGGGGCGCTGCAGATCGAGAACCAGGCCCGTATTTGACACTCCGCCACCGTCCCCGGTCTGGGGGCCAGCTTCGGTCGCGGCGGTGCGACGGATTTCCAGCAGGACATCGCCAACGCTGACGTGATCGTCATCCAGGGCTCCAACATGGCTGAGGCACACCCGGTGGGTTTCCAGTGGGTGATGGAGGCCAAGCGTCGGGGGGCGAAGGTCTTCCACGTCGACCCCCGGTTCACCCGCACGAGTGCGGTCGCTGATGAGTACCTGCCGATCCGGGCGGGCACGGACATCGCGCTGCTCGGTGGGGTGGTGCGCTACATCCTGGACAACGAGTTGGACTTCCGGGAGTACGTGCTCGCGTACACCAACGCGGCGACCATCGTCAGCGAGGAGTTCAGCGACACCGAGGACGGCGACGGCTTCTTCTCCGGCTTCGACCCGGAGACCGGCGCCTACGTGCAGGACAGCTGGCAGTACGAGGGGCACGAGGGTTCGTCGGGCAGTGGGCACACGGCGCAGGAGCGGGACAGCGCGGCGGGGTTGACGCACGAGTCGCACGGCGCGCAGGTGAGCGGCCAGACCCGCCGCGATGAGTCGTTGCAGCACCCGCGCTGCGTCTACCAGATCCTCAAGCGACACTTCGCCCGTTACACCCCGGAGATGGTGGAGCGGGTCTGCGGCATCTCGCAGGCGCAGTTCCTGGAGTTGGCGCGGGCGTGGACGACGAACTCCGGCCGGGACCGCACCGGCATGCTGATCTACTCCGTGGGCTGGACGCAGCACAGCGTGGGTGTGCAGTACATCCGCACCGGCGCGATCATCCAGCTCCTGCTGGGCAACATGGGCCGCCCGGGTGGCGGGGTGATGGCCCTGCGCGGGCACGCCAGCATTCAGGGCTCGACCGACATCCCGACGTTGTTCAACCTGCTGCCCGGTTATCTGCCGATGCCGCATCACGCCGAGCACCCGAGCTTCGAGGAGTGGGTGGACAGCATTCGCCATCCGGGGCAGAAGGGATTCTGGGGTAACGCCGGGTCGTTCGCCGCCAGCCTGCTCAAGGCGTACTGGGGTGACGCGGCGACGCCGGAGAACGACTTCTGTTACGGCTACCTGCCTCGGCTGACCGGTGATCACGGCACGTACCAGCAGGTGCTGAACATGATCGACGGGAAGATCAAGGGGTACTTCCTGCTCGGGCAGAACCCGGCGGTCGGGTCGGCGCACGGACGCGCGCAGCGTCTCGGCATGGCCAACCTCGACTGGTTGGTGGTCCGCGACCTGTTCATGATCGAGAGCGCGACGTTCTGGCAGAACGGCCCCGAGGTCGCCACCGGCGAGATCGTGCCGCAGGAGTGCCGCACGGAGGTGTTCTTCCTGCCCGCCGCGTCGCACGTGGAGAAGGAGGGCACGTTCACCCAGACGCAGCGGTTGTTGCAGTGGCGGGAGAAGGCCGTCGAACCGCCGGGCGACGCCCGCTCCGAGCTGTGGTTCTTCTATCACCTGGGCCGCAAACTGCGGGAGCGGCTGGCCGACTCGCCGCTGCCGCGCGACCGTGCGCTGCTCGACCTCACCTGGGACTATCCCACGCACGGTCCGCACGCGGAGCCGAGCGCCGAGGCGGTGCTGCGCGAGATCAACGGGTACGACGTGGCCAGCGGCCGTCCGCTGTCCAGTTTCGCGGAGGCCCGCGCGGACGGCTCCACCGCGATCGGTTGTTGGATCTACACCGGCGTGTACGCGGACGGGGTGAACCAGGCGGCCCGGCGCAAGTCCCGGCACGAACAGGACTGGGTGGCCGCCGAGTGGGGTTGGGCGTGGCCGGCGAACCGGCGCATCCTCTACAACCGTGCCTCCGCCGACCCGGACGGCAACCCGTGGTCCGAGCGCAAACGCTACGTCTGGTGGGACGCGGACAAGGGCGAGTGGACCGGCTACGACGTGCCGGACTTCGAGAAGACCAAGCCACCGTCGTACCGGCCGCCGCCCGGCGCGTCCGGGCCGGAGGGCATCGCGGGCGACGACCCGTTCGTCATGCAGGGCGACGGCAAGGGCTGGTTGTACGCGCCCAGCGGTGTCCTGGACGGGCCGCTGCCGACGCACTACGAGCCGGTGGAGTCGCCGGTGCGTAACCCGATCTACGGTCAGCAGGCCAACCCGACGCGCAAGATGTACGCACACCCGGTGAACTCGGTGAACCCGAGTCCGCCGCAGGAGCACGCTCAGGTGTTCCCGTACGTGTTCACTGTCAGCCGGCTCACCGAGCACCACACCGCCGGTGCGATGAGCCGGACGGTGTCACCCCTCGCGGAGTTGCAACCGGAGATGTTCGTCGAGGTGTCCCCGGCCCTGGCCGGCGAGGTCGGGCTGACGCATCTGGGTTGGGCGCATCTGGTCAGCGGCCGCGCGGTGATCGAGGCGAAGGTGCTGGTGACCGATCGGCTCACCCCGTTGCGGGTGGACGGTCGGATCATCCACCAGGTGTGGTTGCCGTACCACTTCGGGTTCGAGGGTCTGGTGACCGGCGACTCGGCCAACGATCTGTTCGGCATCAGCCTGGACCCGAACGTGCTGATCCAGGAGAGCAAGGTCGGCACCTGCGACGTGCGGCCGGGCCGCCGTCCCACCGGCCCGGCGTTGCTCGACCTGGTGGCCGACTACCAGAGGCGCGCCGGGATCATCCCGGGCCAGCACGCGCCGGCTGTGACCACCGACGACGAGGGGAAGGAGCACGGTGCTTCCTGACCCGAACAGCCTGTACGGTCCGCTGGACCCGGCACCCGAGGCAGGTTATGAGAACGCGCCGCCGCGGATGGGGTTCTTCACCGACACCAGCGTCTGCATCGGCTGCAAGGCCTGTGAGGTCGCCTGCAAGGAGTGGAACGGCGTTCCGGAGAGCGGCCTGGACCTGCTGGGCATGTCGTACGACAACACCGGCGCGTTGACAGCGAACTCGTGGCGACACGTCGCGTTCATCGAGCAGCCCCGCCCGGCCGGGCATGGTGTCGCCCTGGCGGACGTCCTCGGGGCGCCGGTCGACGCGGACCGGGCCCGGCCGGTCGACGCGGGACCGCAGTTTCTGGGGATGCCGGGGGCCCAACCGCCGGGCCGGGGCACGGGCGTCGAGGAGCGTACGGATTTCCGGTGGTTGATGATGTCGGACGTCTGCAAGCACTGCACCCATGCCGCCTGCCTGGACGTGTGTCCGACGGGTTCGTTGTTCCGCACGGAGTTCGGCACGGTGGTGGTGCAGGAGGACATCTGCAACGGGTGTGGGTACTGCATCTCGGCGTGTCCGTACGGGGTGATCGACCAGCGTAAGGACGACGGTCGGGCGTGGAAGTGCACGCTGTGCTACGACCGGTTGGGCGCGGGGATGACCCCGGCGTGTGCGCAGGCGTGTCCGACCGAGTCGATCCAGTACGGGCCCCTGGACGAGCTGCGTGAACGCGCCGCCGCCCGGGTGACGACGCTGCACGCCAGGGGCGTCCCCGAGGCCCGCCTGTACGGGCACGACCCGAACGACGGCGTGGGTGGTGACGGCGCGTTCTTCCTGCTCCTGGACGAACCCGAGGTGTACGGGCTGCCGCCCGACCCGGTCGTGACCACCCGTGACCTGCCGAAGATGTGGAAGCGCGCCGGCCTCGCCGCTCTCGCCATGGCGGCGGCGACCGTCGCCGCGTTCGTCGGAGGTTCCTCATGATCCCGTCGGGCCCCGTGGGCGACCGGTTCCGTCGCTTCCGGGAGCGGCTCGCCGACGAGGGCGGCCACCGACCACAGGCGAGCCACGAGCGGCCGGGTAGCGCGACGGGCGCAGAGCATGCGCGGGGTGCAGAGCATGCGCGGGGTGCAGAGCCGCCGGCCGGCGCGGACGATCACCCGGGCGGCAGGGCCATCACCACCGGCAGGGCCATCACCACCGGCAGGGGCAGCAGCAGCGGTAACGAGGTTGGCAGCGGCCGTCGGGGTGACCAGACGGTGCGACGGAGCGGCGAACCTCCCGGTCGGCGGCGCAGGCGGCGCGGCGGGGGCGCCGAGGAACTGCGGGTGCCGGAGGCCGAGTTCACGTCCTACTACGGTCGGCCCATCCTCAAGGGGCCGGTGTGGAAGTGGGACATCGCCGCGTACCTGTTCACCGGCGGGCTGGCAGCCGGCTCGTCGCTGCTGGCCGCGGGTGGGCAGCTCACCGGGCGTCCCGCGTTGCGGCGCGCCGGCCGGGTCACCGCGTTGGCAGCCGTCAGCGCCAGCGCGGTCTTCCTGGTCAAGGACCTGGGCCGGCCGGCGCGGTTCCACCACATGCTGCGGGTGGCCAAGCCGACCTCGCCGATGTCGATGGGTACCTGGATCCTCACCGCGTACGGGCCGGCGGCGGGTGTCGCCGCGATCGCCGAGGCGGCCGGTGTGCTGCCCCGGCGCGGTCTGCTCGGGCTGGCCGGCCGGGCGCTGCCGCCGATCGGGCACGCCGCCGGGCTGCTCGCCGCCGGCACCGCGCCGGCGCTGGCCACGTACACCGGGGTGTTGCTGGCCGACACGGCGGTGCCGTCGTGGCATGAGGCGTACCCCGAGTTGCCGGTGATCTTCGCGGGCAGCGCGTTGGCCAGCGGCGCCGGCGTGGGTCTGCTCGCCGCGCCGCCGGCCCAGGCCGGGCCGGCCCGCCGGATGGCGGTGGCCGGCGCGGCCCTGGAGCTGTACGGCACGCATCGGGTGGAGAGCCGCCTCGGCCTGCTCAGCGAGCCCTACCGGTTGGGCCGGCCGGGCGGGATGCTGCGCGCCGCGCGGCTGCTGACCCTCGGTGGGGTGGCGGGTGCTCTGCTGGGCCGGCGTCACCGGGTGGTCGGTGCGCTCTCGGGGACGGCGCTGCTGGCCGCGTCGGTGCTGACCCGGTTCGGCATCTTCTACGGTGGTGTCGCCTCGGCCCGCGACCCCCGGTACACAGTGGTGCCGCAGCGCGAGCGGGTGGAAGCGCGGCGGACCGCCATGGATCTTCCATCTGACTGGGCGGAGCCGCCCGCGGTGTGATCGAATGGCCGGTGGAGGCGTTCAGGCGGCTGGTGCCCCTCCCGGTCTTCAAAACCGGAGTGGTCCGGGACCCGGGCCAGGCGGGTTCGATTCCCGTCCGTCTCCGCCACACCGCTTGCAGGAGATGACGTGATGGGCGACGGCCCGGTGGACCCGCGACGTCGGGTGCCCCGTACGGACACGCTGCTCGCCGACCCGGTGCTGGCCGCCGCCACCGTGACTCTCGGCCGGGAGCAGGTCAAGGCGATCGTCTCCCACGCGCAGGGCCGCGCCCGTCGCGGTGAGCTCGACCCCGACGAGGTACGCGACGCGGCGGTCGCCGCGTTGCCCACGCCCGGCCCCCGGGTGGTGCTCAACGCCACCGGTGTCGTGCTGCACACCAACCTGGGCCGGGCGGCGTTGTCGTCGGCCGCGGTCGCCGCGGTGGTGGCCGCCGCCGGGCACACCGACGTCGAGTTGGACCTGGCCACCGGCCGGCGGGCCCGCCGCGGCCGGGGCGCGCTCGACGCGCTGGCCGCCGCCGTGCCCGACGCGGGCGCCGTGCACGTGGTCAACAACGGCGCCGCCGCGCTGGTGCTGGCCGCCACCGCGTTGGCCGCCGGCCGGGAGATCGTGGTCAGCCGGGGCGAACTGGTCGAGATCGGCGACGGTTTCCGCCTGCCCGACCTGCTGGAGAGCACCGGCGCGCGGCTGCGCGAGGTGGGCACCACCAACCGCACCACAGTCGCGGACTACGCCGCCGCGCTCGGCCCGCAGACCGGTTTCGTGCTCAAGGTGCACCCGTCGAACTTCCGGATCACCGGCTTCACCTCCGCCGTCGGGGTACGGCAACTGGCCACGCTCGGGGTGCCGGTGGTCGCCGACATCGGCTCCGGGCTGCTCGGCGCGGACCCGCTGCTGCCCGACGAACCGGACGCGGCCAGCACCCTGCGAGCGGGCGCCACGCTGGTCACCGCCAGCGGCGACAAGCTGCTCGGTGGGCCGCAGGCCGGGCTGCTGCTCGGTGACGCCGAGGTGGTCGACCGGCTGCGACGTCACCCGCTGGCCCGGGCGCTGCGGGTGGACAAGCTCACCCTGGCCGCGCTCGCCGCCACCCTGCACCAACCGCACACACCGACCCACGCGGCGCTGCACGCCGAGCCGGGCACTCTGCGGGAACGGGTGGAGCGCCTGCGGGACCGCCTCGGCGCGGACGGCCGCAAGGCGGAGGTGGTGCCGGCCGTCGCGGTGGTCGGCGGGGGCGGCGCCCCCGGCGTGGAGTTGGACTCGTGGGCGTTGAGCCTGCCCGAGCGGTACGCGTTCCCGCTGCGCACCGGGAACCCGCCGGTCCTCGGGCGGGTGGTGCGCGGGCGACTCCTGCTCGACCTGCGCTGTGTGCCCGCCGACGCCGACGACGCCGTCCGCGAGGCAGTGCTGCGCGTACCCGGGGACGACTGAACGTGTTCGTCGTCGCGACCGCCGGGCACGTCGACCACGGCAAGTCGACACTGGTCCGGGCGTTGACCGGGATGGAACCCGACCGGTGGGCCGAGGAACGCCGCCGGGGGATGACCATCGACCTGGGTTTCGCCTGGACGACGCTGCCGTCCGGCGCCACCGTCGCCTTCGTCGACGTACCCGGGCACGAGCGGTTCGTGCCGAACATGCTCGCCGGGGTCGGCCCGGTCCCGGCAGCGCTGATCGTGGTGGCCGCCGACGAGGGCTGGATGCCGCAGTCCGCCGAGCACCTGGCCGCGCTCGACGCGCTCGGCGTCGCGTACGGCCTGCTCGCGGTGACCCGCGCGGACCTGGCCGATCCGGGGCCGGCGACGGCCCGCGCCCGCGCCGAGATCGCCGCGACCAGCCTCGGCGCGGTGCCGGCGGTGGCGGTCAGCGGCCTGACCGGCGCCGGCCTGCCGGAGCTGCGGGTCGCCCTGGACCGCCTCGCCGCCCAGTTGCCCGCGCCGGTCGTGGACGACCCGGTCCGGCTCTGGGTGGACCGCAGCTTCACGGTGCGGGGCAGCGGCACTGTCGTCACCGGGACCCTCGGCGGCGGCCGGCTGCGGGTCGGCGACGAACTGGAGCTGGCCGGCGCCGACGAACCGGTCCGGGTCCGCGGCCTGCACTGCCTGGGCGAGGCCCGCCCGGAGGCGGCGGCGGTCGCCCGGGTCGCGGTCAACCTGCGGGGTACGCCGCGCGACCGGCTCGGCCGGGGCGACGCGCTGCTCACCCCGGGCCGGTTTCACCACACCGACCTCGTCGACGTCCGGCTCGCCGGCGACCCGGCCGGCGACCTGCCGGCCACCCTCACGCTGCACGTCGGGTCGGCGGCGGTGCCGGTACGGGTGCGCCCACTCGGCCCGGACACCGTCCGGCTGCGGCTGGCCCGCCCGCTGCCGTTGCTGGTGGGTGACCGGGCGCTGCTGCGGGACCCGGGCCGCCACCACGTCAGCGGCGGGGTACGGGTGCTGGACGTGGCGCCGCCACCGCTGGGCCGACGGGGTGCGGCCGCCGCCCGCTCGCAGGTCCTCGCCGAGTTGGACGGTCGACCCGACCTGGCGGGGGAGCTGCGCCGTCGCCGACTGATCCGGGCCGGCGCGTTGATCCGGATGGGTGTGCCGGTGCCTACCGGGCCCGGGCGGGACAGCCCGGCGTGGGCGGCGCCGGTGGCCGGTGACTGGCTGGCCGACCCCGCGCACTGGCGGCAGCTCGGCGAGCGGCTGACCGAGGAGGTCGCCCGGCACGCGCGGGAGCACCCGTTGGAGGCCGGAATGCCGGTGGACGCCCTGCGTCAGCGCCTCGCCCTGCCCGACCGGGTGCTGGTCGAGGCGCTGGTCCGGCCGCCGCTGCGGATCCACGCCGGTCGGGTCGGGGCGGCGAGCGCCAACGCGCTGCCCGAACCGGTGGCCCTGGCCGTGAGCCGGGTCCGCGCCGAGTACGGCGACCGGCCGTTCCGCGCCCCCGAAGCGGACCGCCTCGTCGACCTCGGCCTGGGCCCCCGGGAGATCGGCGCCGCGGTGCGGGCCGGTGCGCTGCTGCGGCTGGCCGACAATGTGGTGCTGCTGCCCGACGCGCTCGACGACGCGGTCCGGGTGTTGGCCGGGTTGCCGCAGCCGTTCACCCTCTCCGCGGCCCGGCAGGCATTGGACACCACCCGCCGGGTGGCGGTGCCCCTGCTGGAACTGCTGGACCGGCGGGGCGCGACCCGCCGGCTGCCCGACGACGTCCGGATCGTCGTCACCTGAACGCGCGCCCCTGCGGGGCTGACAGGGTGGCGTCGGGATGCGACGGTGGGCTGATGGTCGAGGTGATGGCGTCCCGGGCGCGGCCGTTCGGTGGCCGCTGGCGGGAGATCGTCTCGGTGGCGCTGCGCTGGGGGCTGCCGGTGCTGTGGGTGCTGTGGGCCGGTCTGGCGTGGTGGGTCGAGCCCCGCGCGTCGACCGAGGCCCAGCTCGACCGGGATCTCGCGGCCGGCCGGGTGGTGAGCTACCAGCGGGCGTACGGCTGGGCCGACGACGGCGCGTACTGGGGGAGCCGGCCGCGTGTGCAGTACGCGGCCGACGGGGGGATGCTGACCTGGACCGTGTCGAACGGCCAGAACCGGTACGCCGCTGGGGCGCCGTTCGCCTCGGACTCGTCCACCGTCGGGCCGGACTCGTCGGCGAGCACCTGGTGGGACGCGCGGCGTGCCGCGGTCGACGATTCGTGGCAGGCCGGGGGCGGCACCGCGCAGCGGATCGGGAACGCCGCGGCTCTGCTCGCCGGTGTGCTGACCGTGCTCTGGCTGGGCCGCTTGATCGGCGGCGCGCCGCCGCTGGTCGGCACCCGGTGGTTCTGGTTCTGGGTCGGCCTCCTGCCGTTCGGGACTGGTGTGCTGGCCTGGACCTACCGGGAGCTGTGGAGACCACCGCCGGTGCCGGTGCCTGACCGGGGCTCGGGGTGGCGTGGGTTCGGCTGGCTGATCCTCGCCGCGGTCGGCATCAGCCTCCTGGTGTCCGTTGCCCGCATCGTGTTCGGGACGACGGTGGTGCCGGGCTGAGCCGGCGATGCCGGGCCAACCGGCCCCGAGGTCGGCGATGGTCACCTACGGTGACGCCATGGACCCTTCGGCGGTCTGGCGGGACCGGCAGCACAAGTGGCGGATCGAGGCGTACCGGGCGCCGGACCTCCGTTTCGCCATCTACGCCACCAACGGCCCCACCGAGTCGGTGCCGCTGTGGCTGTTCGGCATGTCGGCCCTGGCCCGGTGGCTGATGACCCACGCCATCTCGCTGGACGACCTGGAGGTCGACTGAGCGGGGGCGCGGTCGCAAACACCGCCCACGCCGCGCCCCGCTGCGGTTGAGTGACCTCAGGCGGCGGACGGGGGCACGCGATGGGCAGTCAGCTCGGGCAGTTGGCGTTGGTGGCCGTGCTGGTGCTGGTCAACGCCGCGCTCTCCGGCAGCGAGATGGCGCTGGTGACCCTGCGGGAGGGGCAGTTGCGGCGGCTGGGCCGGCGCAGCCGCGCCGGTGACCGGTTGGTGCAGCTGTCCCGGGACCCGAACCGCTACCTGGCCACGATTCAGCTCGGCATCACCCTGGCGGGGTTCCTGGCCTCGGCGGCGGCCGCGGTGTCGTTGGCCTCTCCGCTGGTCGGGCCGTTGGGTTTCCTCGGCGCGGCGGCGCGTCCCGCCGCGGTTCTGCTGGTGACCGTGCTGCTGACCTTCGTCACGCTGGTGCTCGGTGAGCTGGCCCCGAAGCGGCTGGCCATGCAGCGGGCCGAGCGTTGGGCGCTGCTGAGCGCCGGCCCGTTGGATCTGTTGGCTCGGGTGTCCCGGCCGGCGGTGTGGCTGCTCAGCCGGGCCACCGACGCGGTCGTCCGGCTCGCCGGTGGTGACCCGCGGGCCAACCGGGAGGAGATGACCGAGGAGGAGTTGCGGGAGATGCTGGCCAGCCAGCGCGGCCTGTCGGCCCAGCAGCGGGAGATCCTGACCGGCGCGTTCGACATCGCCGGCCGGACGCTGCGGGAGATCCTGGTCGCTCGGCGGGAGGTGACGACGCTGCCCGCCGGTCTGGCCGCCGACGAGGGCGTCCGGCGGCTCGCCGCCGCCGGACGGTCCCGCGCTCCCGTCACCGGCCCCGGCGGCCTGGACGAGGTGCTCGGGGTGGTGCACATCCGCGACCTGGTGCGGGCCGGCACCGCTGAAGTGGGTGAGCGGGTCCAGGCGCCGCTGCTGCTGCCGGTGACCCTGCCGGTCGCCGACGCGATGCGTCGGCTGCGCCAGGAGCATCAGCAGCTGGCCCTGGTCGTCGACGAGCACGGGGGCATCGACGGCATGATCACCATGGAGGATCTTCTGGCCGAGGTGGTCGGTGAGTTGTACGACGAGACCGACCGGGACGTGCACGGGGTGGTCCGGGAACCGGACGGGTCCCTGCTGGTGCCCGGTGACTTCCCGCTGCACGACCTGCCCGACCTGGGGGTGCGGCTGAGCTTCCCGTTGTCCCGGGACTACACGACAGTGGCTGGTCTGGTGCTGGCCCGACTGCGGCACCTGCCGGACTCCCCGGGTGAGACGGTGCGGCTGCCCGGTCTGACCCTGCAGGTGGTGGAGGTCGCCGACCGGGCGGTGCGCCGGGTGCGCCTCTGCGGGTTCGTCACCGAGCGCTGAGCGTTCACCCAGAAGGCTGACAAAAGGTCCAAATCGACAAGGCGGGGAACGCGGTACGCCTACGGTGCCAGACGTGAAGGACCGAGGGTTGCGTACGTTCGTCACGGTGCTGGCCGGCCTCGCGGTGATCTACTTCGGCAGCGCCGGCCGCAGCCCCGAGGAGGGCCGTGGCATCTCCGGCGGGGTGGTGGTCCTGGCGCTGCTCGCCGCGTTGCTGGTGTGGCACCTGACCCGGCCGGGGGACAAGACGGTCAAATGAGCGCCTCAACGGGCGGCGACCCGGGTGACCTCACCGGCGGACTCCTCACCCAGCGCCACCCGTACCAGCGCTGACGCGAGCCGGCCGAAGTCCGGTTCGTCGACGAGACCGGCGAGCCGGTCCGGGGACCCCGGCAGGCCCAACCGCTTCGCCCCGGCCAGGGCCCGACGGTCGGCGTACGGGCGCACGTCCGACCAGACGGTCTGTGCCTCGCGCAGGTAGATGTCCGCGCCGGTGGGGCCGATGCCGGGGAACTCGGTGAGCCGTCGCCGCAGCCCGGCCGGGTCGCCCTGGGCCTCCCGGTGCAGGCGTCGCAGGTCTCCGTGCCAACGGTCCAGGCACAGCCGGGCGCCGGTGCCGAGCATGGTGGCGGTCCGCTCGTCGTAGCGGCGGTAGTGGCCCCGGCCCAGCGCGTCGACGCGCTCCTGCCACCTGGCCGCCTCCATCGCCTGTGGGGTGCGGTAGCCGGCGGCGAACAGTTCCCGCGCCGCGTCCACCGCCACGCACGCGCGGATCCGGGTGCTCAGCAGCGTGGTCAGCACCAGCAGCTGGTACAGCGGCCCCGGCCGGTCGGAGAGCCGGATGCCGGCCTCCTCCGCGTACGTGCGGCCACGCCGGTCGAGCAACACCCGCACCACACTTCGATCATTGCCCACCCGGTCGGGTTACCCACTTGAGAAGCCGCTAGCCGTCGCACCGCTGGCCGAGGCCGGAATGCCATCGGGGCGGGCGGGTATGCCGACTGTGGAGGCGGCTTCTGCCGCCTGCCGTACCGGAGGGAGACACCCCGTGACGAACCCGCAGCAGCAGGAGTTGCGCCGCAACGCACTGGGCGCCACCAGCCAGGACAACAAGGGCCCCGCCCCGGGCGGGCATCCGGCCAACCGCGGCTCGTCGCGCGGTGACGCCGGTCGTCCGGTGCCCAAGGGGCAGGTGTCGCCGTACGGCCCGGCCGGTGAGCCGGTGGCCGAGGACGACAGCGACACCCGCTGACGGACCTAGCGACCGCGGCCTGGCGGCCGTCGCAACCTGTTCCAGGTGGCGGCGGCCGCCAGCCCGTACGCGAGGTGCGGGATGATGTCGGAGATCCAGTCGGAGCGCCGCCACGTACGCGGGTCGCTGATCCCGAGCACGGTGATCGACCCGTCGGTCATGGTCATGACGCCCGCGCCGAGCAGACCGGTGGCCACCGGCAACGGCTGACGTCGACCACCGGCGTAGAGCGCGAACCCGACCCCCGCGGCGACGCCCAACCCGTAACCGATCAGCGGCCCGAGGCCCGAGCGGCGGTTGGCCGCCCGGGCCCCGTTTCCCAGGTCGACGTGCGCGATCCCGGCCAGCCGGTCGACGGTCTCCTGGGGGACGTCGCTCTCCGGCCGTCCCCGCAGTGCCATGTCCAGGTAGCTGACCACGTTCAGCGCGGTGCTGCCGACGGCGCCTGCGATCGCGCCGTCGGCCACGTCGACCGTCCTCACTTCGGGTCGCCCGGTTCGCGCTCGCTCTTCGGGCCGTACGTCCGGTCGCCGCGCACCACGCCTCGTTGACCGCGATCCTCCTGGAGGATCCTGTTCGCGACCTGGTTGGCCTTGCCGTCGGGTACCCGGCGTCCGGAGTCGTCGATCGCGTTACGCAACCGCGCGCGCTGCTTGTCGTACGCGTTACTGCCCGGCCGTGGTCCTGGCATCTGTGCCTCCTTCGTCGGTCTGGGCACCTGGTGCTGCCCGCCGTCCGCTGGGCGTACCGCGGCCGTCTACCCGTCTGGCGGCGGACCAACCCCGGCGCACTACCGGGGCGCGCGGACCACGACCACCGGGCACTGCGCGTGGTGCAGCATCGACTGGCTCACCGACCCCAGCAGCAACCCGGTCACCTCGCCGCGCCCGCGCCCACCGACGACCGCCAGTTGGGCGGAGCGGGACGCCTCGGCGAGCGCAGTGCCGGGTCGGCCGTGCGCCACCTGGCAGGTCAACCGCAGACCCTGGTGGGCCTCGGTGAACCCGGTCAGCCACCCGGCGAGCATCCGTTCCTGCTCGCCGCGCAACTTCGCCTCGTCGTACACCAGGGGTTGCATGTCGCCCGGGCCGCTGCTGCCGGGATGTCGGTAGGCGTGCACAGCCATCAGCGGCACGCCGAGTGACACTGCGGTCTCGGCGGCGAAGTCCGCCGCCAGCCGGGAGGCGTCCGAGCCGTCCACGGCGACCAGGACCGGCTCGTCGGGGCGTTGCGTGCCGCGCGCGACCAGCACCGGGCAGTCGGCGTACGCGGCGACCTGCACCGCGACCGAGCCGACCAGCAGCGCGGAGAACCCACCCAGCCCGCGATCGCCGAGCACGATGAGCGCGGCGGTGGGGGACTCGCCCACCAGCACCGCGGCGGCCTCACCGTCGATGATCTCGCCGGAGATCGTCAACCCGGGCACTGTCGCCTCGGCCTCGCGCACCGCGGCCTCGACGAGTTCCTCGGCCCGGTGGCGCAGCCCACCGCCAGGAGGCGCGTGCGGGGCGGGGGAGACGGGCACGTGCAGCAACGGCCAGATGAAGCCGTGCACGACCCGTAGTGGTCGGTGCCGGCGGGCCGCCTCGGCGGCGGCGAGGCGCACGGCGCGCAGCGCCGACTCCGAGCCGTCGACGCCGACCACCACCGCCGCGTTGTTCGCCGAGTTCACGGCCCCACCTCCGCTCGCGGCCAGTATCGCGGGCCCGGACGCCCCCGCGTCGCGATACCGCCGAGCGCGTCCCGGTCGGTACGCTGGCGACGACCGGGGAGGGAGCGCCGCCGATGGGTGAACCGGACCAGCCGAGCACCGCTCGCATGATCGACTTTTGGCTCGGCGGGCAGCATCACTTCCCCGTGGACGTGGCCGCCGCGAACGCGTTCGAGCAGGCGTACGGGCCGTGCGCGCCGGTGTTCCGCGAGCTGCGGGCGTTCCTGGGCCGGGCGGTGCGGGCCGTGGCCGAGCAGGGCGTCGACGGGTTCCTGGTGTTCGGCGCCGGGGTGCCGACGATGGGCAACGTGCACGAGGTCGCCGCCGACGCGACGGTGCTCTACACCGATGTCGACCCGGTCACCATCCGACTGGGACAGAGCATCCTCGCCGGCAGCGACCGGGCCGGCTACGGCTTCGGCGACGCGACCGACATCGGCACCGTCGACCCGGCGCAACTGCACCGTTTCGTGCCGGGGTGGGGTCGACGGCCGGTCGGAGTGGTCTTCCTGGGGTTGGCCGCGTTCCTCGACGACGCCACGCTGACCCGCACCCTCGACGAGCTGTACGCTGCCGCGGCGCCGGGCAGTCTGCTCGCTGTGGACTTCGACACCGAGGAGCTGGCCGGTCACCCGCAGGCGCTGGCCATGATGGGGCCGCAGTTCCGGATGCGTCCACCGGCGGCGTTCGCGCCCCTGCTGGGTCGGTGGGTGCCGACGGCGGACGGGATCGTCCCGGTTTCCGAGTGGCGCCCGGAAGGCCCGCCGGCCGAGGTGCCCGACGCGTTCCACGGTGTGCTCGCGACCCGCGCGGGAGACTGACCGCGCCGATCACCCCTCCGGTGGCGTCCGTATGATGCTTGCCCTACAGCAAGCTTCGGGGGAGGTCGACGATGGTAGACGCGCCGGACGTGGTGTCGCGCGCGTTGCGCGAGGCACCGCCCGACCAGTTGGCGGAGGCGGCGGACCGGGCGATCCGGTCCGCGATGGGCGCGCTTCGCACCGACGTCTTCGTCGCCGACTACCGGATCAGCGGCCTGTGGCCGGTGCTGGATCCGGACCTGCCGGCGGCCGGCTTCCTGGCCTGCCACACCATGGCGCAGCGCTGCTTCAGCAGCCAGCAGCCGGTCCGCGATGGTGAGGGCCCCTGCCGGCTCTACCTGCCGTTGACCGTGTGGGGCGAGCGGCTGGGTGTGCTGCTGATCGAGCTGCCGGCCGTACCGAACGCGGCGGTCACCGGTCGGGCGACGGACATCGCCGGCGCTCTGGCGGTGGCGATGCGCGCGGCGGACCGGGAGACCGACCGCTACCGGCGGGCCCGCCGCCGGGAGCGACTGACGATGGCCGCCGAGATGCAGTGGGACCTCCTGCCCGGTCGTGGTGTGTCCCACCACGCGTTCGACCTGGCCGGCCAGCTCGAACCGGCGTACACGGTGGGTGGCGACCACTTCGACTGGTCGCTGGACGGCGACCGTCTCACCCTGACGGTGCTCAACGGCGAGGGCAACGGGCTGGCGGCGTCGCTGTTGACAGCCGTCACTGTCAACGCGATGCGCAACGCGCGTCGCTCCGGTGGCGGCCTGGTGGAGCAGGCCGAGCTGGCCTCGGACTCGGTCTTCTACCAACACCGGGGCGCCCGGTACGTGGCCACGCTGCTGCTTGAGGTGGACACTCGCCTCGGCCGGGTGCGGGCCGTCGACGCGGGCTCGCCCCACCTGTTGCGGATGCGCGGGTCCACTGTCGAGCCGATGAAACTCGATCAGCAGCTGCCGCTGGGCATGTTCGCCGAGACCCGCTACGAGCTTCAGGAGATGCAACTCGCCCCCGGTGACCGGCTCTTCGTCGTCACCGACGGGGTGTGGGCCGCCGAGCCGCCGGGCCAGGAGCCGTACGGGCAGCGGGCGATGGCACGTTCCCTGCGCGCCACGCGGTTGCAGCCGCCGGCCGAGGCGGTTGGTACGGTGATGCGCGAGCTACACGCCTATCACGCCGATTCCGATCTGCGTGACGACGCCGTCGTGGTCTGTCTGGACTGGCGCGGTCCACGCGAGCGGAGCATGGCGTGAGTCTCGCCGCCGCATTGCCGGGCGGGCACCAGCGCGACAACGGCAGGGGATATCAGGTGGAGCGACCTGCGGATCTCGCCGCGGCGATCACCACGGCCGCCGAGACGCTGATCGCCGTGCTGGAGTCGGCCGCGTCGCGGCACCAGGTGCCGCCCACCCAGCTGAGGGTGCTCACGCTGATCAGCGGTCGTCCGGAGACCAACGTCAACGGGTTGGCGGAGCTGCTGGACGTGGTGCCCTCGTCGGCGAGCCGCCTGTGCGACCGGTTGGAGGCGACCGGGCTGTTGCGTCGGGTGGCCGATCCGCGTGACCGGCGTGAGGTGCGGTTGGTGCCGACCCCTGCGGCGCTGACTCTGTTGGGGGAGTTGGCCGAGCGGCGTCAGCGCGCGGTGCAGGCGGTGCTGGACCGGATGCCGGCGCGGATGCAGCACGAGCTGTTGCTGGCGCTGGCCGGGTTCGCTCGGGCGGCGACGTCGGTGCCCGAGCAGCAGACCGATCCCGCCGTTCAGACGGCCTGAGCACCAACCCCTCTTCCACTAGTATCCTAGGACGCTCTACGCGTGGTGATCCACGCCACAGTGCGACACCGCCGCACCGGCAGGCCACGGCAGCGGCCAGCCAGCGAGAGGAAGCCCGATATAGTGGCAGCGCACCTACCCGGCCCGCGATCATCGAGATCGCGGGCCGTATCAGGGCAAGGGGCCCCGCCCGGGGCCGCAGGGGAGAGCCGGCGCTGGTCGGCCCGACAGCGCGTACGACCCTCAGCCGCGCCCGGCGCCGGCCGGGGGCCCGCGTGCCGTGGAGGAGGATCGGTGTCGCGTCGGCCGGCTCGGGCAGAGCAACCGCGGGACACCGGTGACGAGACTCCCGGCAACCAGGTCCTCACCCTTCCCAACCTGATCAGCTTCGGGCGGCTGCTGGGCGTGCCGCTCTTCCTCTACCTGTTCCTGGTGGCGCGGGCCGACGTGGCGGCGGTCGTGGTGCTGGCCATCGGGGGCACCACCGACTGGGTCGACGGCTGGATCGCCCGCCGCCTGCACCAGGTCAGCCGCCTGGGCGAGTTGCTCGACCCACTCGCCGACCGGCTCTACATCCTCGCCACCCTGATCGCCTTCACCGCGCGGGAGGTGGTGCCGTGGCAGTTCACCGCGGCGCTGCTGGCCCGTGAGGTGCTCCTGCTGGCCTCGCTGGCGGTGCTGCGTCGCTACGGGTACGGTCCGCCGCCGGTGCACTACGTGGGCAAGACCGCCACGTTCCTGCTGCTCGCGGCGTTCCCGGTGCTGTTGTTGGCCAGCGCGGCCACCGACGTGGCGACGGCGGCGAGCGCCATCGGTTGGGCGTTGGCCTGGTGGGGGCTGGTGCTGTACTGGGTGGCCGGCGCGATGTACGTCGTGCAGGCGGCCCGGCTGGTGCGCGCGGCGCGCGGTCCGGGAGCGGCGGCGTGAGCGCGCCTCGGCTGGGAAAACCCGGCCAGGACCGGGTGTACGCGCCGGACTTCCTCACCGAGCTGTTCCGCAACCCGCTGGATCCGGGGTACGCGGATGCGGCTGCCGCCCGTCGGCGCTCGGCGGAGTCCGCTCCGGCGCGCGGGTGGCGGGCCTTGCCGGCACGGTCGGTGAGCCTTGTCGTGGTGGTGATGCTCGGTTTCCTGTTCGCGGTCGCGTACCGGCAGACGATGGCGGACGAGCCGGGGCGCAGCCAGGCCCGTTCGGGTCTGGTGGCGCAGATCAAGGAGCGGGAGAGCCAGACCGATCGGTTGTCCACGCAGGCGGACCAGCTGCGCGAGGAGGTCAGTCGGCAGCGGGACGCGGCGTTGACCGGTTCGGCCGCCGCCCGGTTGCGCAACCTGGAGGCGAGCACCGGGTTGGGCCGGGTGCGCGGTGACGGTGTGGTGGTGCGGTTGGCGGACGCGCCGGACAAGGCGGACGCGGTCACCGGTGCCGGCGCGGGGCCGCCGCGGGTGCTCTACAGCGACCTGCAGGGTGTGGCGAACGCGTTGTGGAGTGCTGGTGCGGAGGCGATCGCCATCAACGGGCAGCGGTTGACGTCGACGTCGACGATCCGGTCGGCGGGTGAGGCGATGCTCGTGGATTTCCGGCCGGTGACCGGGCCGTACGAGGTGTCGGCGATTGGGCCGGGTTCGATGCGGCGCAAGTTCGAGGACAGCCGGAACGCGGCGCTGATGCGGAAGGTCGCGCAGGGGACGGGGTTGTCGTTCGGTGTGCGGGAGGCGGATGACCTCACCCTGCCGGCGGCGCCGGAGCCGCAGCTACGCTACGCCAAGCCGTCGGTCAGTCCGAGCCCTTCCGCGTCGGGTGTCCGTTCCGGCAGTCCCGGGTCGTCCGGTCCGGGGACGACTGTTAGCCCCTCCGGAGGTGGCCGATGATCGCGGTGTTGGCGTTGCTCGCCGGTGTGGTGCTGGGCGTGTGGCTTGATCCCACGGTGCCGGCGGCGTTGCAGCCGTACCTGCCGATCGCGGTGGTGGCCGCGTTGGACGCGGTTTTCGGTGGGGTGCGGGCCCGGTTGGACCGCATCTTCGACGACAAGCAGTTCGTGGTGTCGTTCATTTCGAACGTGCTGGTTGCTGGTCTGATCGTGTATCTGGGTGACCAGTTGGGGGTGGGTGGGCAGTTGTCCACCGGTGTGGTCGTTGTGTTGGGGGTGCGTATCTTCGGCAACGTGGCGGCGATCCGTCGGCACCTGTTCCGGGCGTAGGTTGGGTTGCGATGAGTGACGAGCAGACCGACACGGGGACCGGGTGGCCGCAGCCGGCGGGTCCGGTGCGGCCGGGTGGGCCGGCGGGTGAGCCGGATCCGCGGCCGGATGCGCCGGATCCGGATGAGTTGAGCCCGTTGGCGCCGCAGGCGCCAACGGATGACGAGCTTGTGGCCGATCCGGGTGTGGAGCCGGTCGACGATGGTGCGACGGTGGACCTGAGCGCGGTGTCGCGGTCGGGTGAGCAGCCGGTTGCGGGTTCCGACGGGTTGGCGGAGCCGGTGGGAGAGTCGGCGGCGCCGGTGGTGGCTGGTCGGTCCCGGTGGAGCGCGGCCGGGGTGATGATCGCCGCGTTGTTGGCGTTGCTGGGGTTCACGTTGGTCGTGCAGTTGAAGACGACGTCGACGGACCCGACTCTGGGTGCCACCCGGCAGGAGGACCTGGTCCGGATCCTGTCGGATCTGGATGCGCGGGAGAATCGCCTGCAGCAGGACATCCGGGCTCTGGAGGACAGCCAGCGGCAGTTGCGCTCGGGTGAGCAGGGTCGTCAGGCGGCGTTGGATGAGGCGACGCGGCGGGCGGACGAGTTGGGCATCCTGGCGGGGACGTTGCCGGCGGTGGGTCCGGGGTTGACTGTCCAGTTCGACGGTGGTGCGAAGCCGATTTCGGCGAACCGGGTGTTGGACGCGGTGCAGGAGCTGCGCGGTGCGGGCGCCGAGGCGATGCAGATTTCCGGTGGGGATCGGGCGACGGTGCGGATCATCGCGTCGACGTACTTCCTCGATGGGGAGAACAACGGGTCGTTGATCGTGGAGGGGCGTCGGTTGTCGGGGCCGTACACGATCACGGTGATCGGTGATCCGGCGACGATGCGTACGGCGTTGAACATTCCTGGTGGGGTGGTGGCGTCGGTCCGGGGTGACGGCGGTAACGTGACGTTTGGGGAGCGTGAGGTTGCCGAGGTTTCGGCGCTGCACGTGCCGATCAAGTTGGAACACGCCCGTCCGGTCTCCTGACCGGCGCGGCCGCGCCGGACCCGGGTGGTCCGGGGCACCGATGGATGAAGGACGCGTCTGGTGATACCCGAGGATCTGCGATACACCGCCGAGCATGAGTGGGTGGCGGGTGACGGCACGGCTTCGGTCCGGGTCGGCATCACCCACTTCGCGCAGGACGCGCTCGGTGACATCGTGTACGTGCAGTTGCCCGAGGCGGGTGCGGTGGTCGCGGCCGGTGACTCGTTGGGTGAGATCGAGTCGACCAAGAGCGTGTCGGAGATCTACGCGCCGGTGGCCGGTACGGTGGCGGCGCGCAACGATGCGTTGGCTGACACGCCTGAGCTGATCAACACTGATCCGTACGGTGAGGGTTGGTTGGTGGAGATCACGCCGAACGATCCGACTGCGACGGATGGGTTGCTGACGGCGGCCGCGTATCAGAAGATCACCGAAGGCTGAGTGTGCTTGATCCGGTGCGCGGGATGTCTGCGCGCGTCCGGTTGCCCTGCATTTCGGCGCTGGCTAGGCTCGCCCAGTCGACCGAGAACCCAATAGTTGAGCGTTGCGGAATTGCCTTCCCGGGCACGGGGAGCCAGCCGCCGGGTGTTCAAGTGCCCGGCGGCCAGACCCGCCATTACCCGACGCCGACCGAACAGATCCGTGAGGTGGTCCCATGACGCGGCCAGACGACGAGTTCCCCCCACTCGACGTCACTTCGACGCTCAATCTCGGTTCGCTCGACGAAGTGCTGGAGGGGCCGGATACCGATGTGGTGCCGAGCCGGATGTCCGGTTCGTTGCCGCCGGGTATGGCGCTGCTGGTGGTTCGTCGAGGCCCGAATGCGGGTGCCCGGTTCTTGTTGGACCACGATGTGACGACCAGTGGCCGGCACCCGGACAGTGACATCTTCCTGGATGACGTGACGGTGTCGCGTCGGCACGCGGAGTTCCACCGTGATGGTGGGACGTTCACGGTGCGGGACGTGGGTAGCCTGAATGGCACGTACGTCAATCGTGAGCGGGTCGAGGCGGCCACGTTGAGCAATGGTGACGAGGTTCAGATCGGTAAGTTCCGGGTGGTGTTCATCGCCGGTCCGCGCCCGGAGGAGGAGGCCGGCCGGGGGTGAACGAGCCTGCGGCCTCCATGTCACCCGGCGCGGCTCGGTCTGAGCCGCTGATGAGCATCGGTGAGGTGCTTGGGCAGTTGCGGGTGGATTTTCCGGATACCACGATTTCGAAGCTGCGGTTTCTTGAGGCCGAGGGTTTGGTCGAGCCGCAGCGGACGGCGGCGGGTTACCGGAAGTACAGCTGGGACGATGTGGCGCGGTTGCGGTTCGTGTTGACCGCGCAGCGGGACAGGTACCTGCCGTTGCGGGTGATTCGGGAGCAGTTGGCCCAGTGGGATTCGTCCGGTGAGCAGCCGGAGCGGTCGCGGCCGGCGTTGGTGGCGGTTGGTCCTGATGGTGCGGTGCCGGGTCGTGAGTTCGCGGAGCCGGCCGAGTCGTCGCAGGTGCGGCTCGGCCGGGCGGATCTGGTGGCGCGCAGTGGGATCGACGAGTCGACGTTGGTGGAGTTGGAGCGGCTCGGTGTGCTGGTGTCGGATCCGCCGGGTTGGTATGACGCTGATGCTCTGATCATCGCGTCGGCGGTGGCGGGGTTGGCGGCGTACGGGTTGGAGCCGCGGCACCTGCGGGGTTATCGGACGGCGGCGGACCGGGAGGTCGGTTTGTTCGCGCAGTTGGTGGCGCCGTTGGCGCGGCAGAGTGATCCGGCGGCGCGGGCGCGGGCGGCGGAGACGGCGCGGGAGTTGGTGGCGTTGTCGGAGCAGTTGCACGCGGCGTTGGTGCGGGTGGGGCTGCGGTCGACGTTGGGTCGGTGAGGGTGCCCGGTGGGTGGCGGCTGAGCGGAAAGATCTCTTCCGGGAAGCGTGCCGTAGGCTTGCCGGGGTAACCCCTTTTCGGCGCGGACGTGGTGCTGTAGCGCATGGGACGGCCGTGTTGCGGTCCGTGTACCGTGCAGGGAAAGGCGCGGTGCGGCGTAGGTGACAACGACACGGAGGCGGCGGTGCGCGAGCTGAGCGTGGTCGGAGTTCGGGTGGAGCTGCCCAGCAACCAGCCGATCGTCCTGCTCAGGGAGGTCGAGGGGGACCGCTATCTGCCGATCTGGATCGGCGCGGTCGAGGCGACGGCAATCGCTTATGAGCAGCAGGGGGTCAAGCCGGCCCGGCCGTTGACGCATGACCTTCTGCGGGACGTGTTGGCGGCGTTGAAGGCGCCCTTGCAGGCGGTGGAGATCACCGAGCTGAAGGAGAACGTCTTCTACGCTGATCTGTTGATCGGTGATGGGGTGCGGGTGTCGGCGCGGCCGAGTGATTCGATCGCGTTGGCGTTGCGGGTTGGTGCGCCGATTCGTTGTGCGGAGCAGGTCCTCAGCGAGGCGGGGATCGTTATCCCTGATGAGCAGGAGGACGAGGTGGAGAAGTTCCGCGAGTTCCTGGAGCAGGTGCGTCCGGAGGATTTCGCGGGCTGAGGTGTGCCTGGGCTCTGTTGGTGATCTTTCTCGGTGGCTGCGCGGCGTGTCGCGTCGGTTCCTCCGTGGTAACCCCTGACGGTGGCGATAGGGTTTCCATGTCGAGGGGTGCGCGTCCCGGAAACGATGCGTCGCCACACTGACGGGGAGGTTGTCCGGATGCACGAGCCGCGGGATTCCGATCCGGGTGCAGAGTTCGACGAGTCGGGTGCCTCGTCGCCAGGTGTGGCGGCTGAGGGTGACGGTTCGGTTGGTTACCGGGGTGTGACGGCCTGCCATGCGGTGGGCATCAGTTACCGGCAGTTGGATTACTGGGCGCGGACGACGCTGGTGGTGCCGAGCGTTCGTGATGCCTCGGGTTCGGGGACGCAGCGGTTGTATTCGTTCCGGGATCTGGTGGTGTTGAAGGTCGTGAAGCGGTTGTTGGATGCGGGGGTGTCCCTGCAGAACATCCGTAAGGCGATCGAGGCGTTGCGGTCGCGTGGTGTGGAGGATCTGGCGGGGATCACGCTGATCTCTGATGGGACGACGGTGTATGAGTGCCGGTCTCCGGAGGAGGTGGTCGACCTGTTGCAGGGTGGCCAGGGGGTCTTCGGCATCGCGATCGGTGGGGCTTTCAAGGAGATCCAGGGGTCGTTGTCGCATCTGCCGGCGGAGCCGGCGACGAGCGGCCCGGTGGAGCCGGTGGTGGCGGCGGGCCCGGATCCGGTGGGTGACGAGTTGGCGGCGCGGCGGGCGCGGCGGCGCGCCGGCTGACGGTTCGGTCTTTCGGTTTTTTTCCGGTTGTTTTCTCGCGACCGTCGGTGACGGTGGCGGGCGTTGATCGGTCGTGTCGGTCCACTGTGGATACTGTGGGTGTCGTGTCAGTTGCCCATTGTGGAGATACCCATCGGTAGTGGTGACGCACCGTGTCGTCGTGTTGTCGGGAATCCGATAAGGGGGCGCTGACCGGGGGCGGTTGACACGCTATGGTCCCTCACGGTTCTGGACCCTTCACCCCCCGGAAGGAACGACCGTGACGGTTACGGAAGAGACTGTTCCCGCCTCGCACTACGACCGCATTGGCGGTGCCAGTTCGGTCAAGGCGGCGGTTGAGCTGTTCTACGACAAGGTGCTCGCGGACCCGGAGTTGGCGGGCTATTTCGCTGGCGTGGACATGGCGGGTCAGCGGCGGCATCTGGCGTTGATGTTGACGGTGGTGCTGGGTGGCCCGAACGAGTACACGGGGCGCGGGTTGGACGAGGCGCACCAGCCGTTGAACATCACGGTGGGCCACTACGCGAAGGTGGGCGAGTACCTGACGGTGACGCTGACCGAGCTCGGAGTGCCGGCGGACGTCATCGCCGATGTGCAGACGGTGCTGGGGCAGGTGCAGGGCCAGGTGGTGGCTGCCGGGAACAGGTCGGGCGTCTGAGCGTGGACGCCGCTCGCCTCAAGCAGAGCTGGTCGGTGGTCGCCGGTCACGGCGACCAGGTGCCGCTCTACTTCTACTCGACGTTGTTCCTCGCCCATCCCGAGACGCGGCAGATGTTCCCCACGAACATGGCTGGTCAGCGGGACCGCCTCGTGACCGCGTTGGGTCACATCGTGTCCAACGTGGACCAGGTGGATCGGCTGGTGGGTTTCCTGCAGGATCTCGGCGCGGATCACCGCAAGTTCGCGGTCCGCGCGGAGCACTATCCGGCGGTCGGTGAGGCGCTGGTGGCGACGTTGCAGCATTTCCTCGCCGAGCAGTGGACCGACGAGTTGGCTGCGGACTGGACGGCGGCGTACGGGTTGGTCGCCCAGGTGATGGTGGAGGCCGCGCAGGCCGCTGAGGCGGTCAATCCGCCGTGGTGGGTGGCGGATATCATGGCGCATGAGCGGCGGGCGTTCGACGTGGCGGTGTTGACGGTGCGTCCGCAGTATCTGTTGCCGTTCACGCCGGGTCAGTCGATCGGGGTGTCGCACCCGTCGGTGCGGTCGTGGCGGTACTACTCGCCGGCGAACGCGCCGCGGGCGGACGGCACGTTGGAGTTGCATGTGCGGGCCGCGCCGGGTGGTGCGGTGTCGTCGCGGCTGGTGTACGGGTCGGCGGTGGGGGATCGGGTCCACCTGGCGGCGCCGGTGGGGGACCGGCTGGGGTTGTGGGCGGCGGGCTCCAGTGACCTGTTGCTGTTGGTGTCGGGTACCGGCTGGGCGCCGATGAAGGCGTTGGTGGAGCAGGTGGCCGCGGAGGGTTCCCGCCGGCGGGTGGACCTGTATGTGGGGGCCCGGTCCCGTAGCGAGTTCTACGACAGCGATGCGATCGACAAGTTGGCGTCGTCGTATCCGTGGTTGACGGTGACGTACGTGGTCGGTGCCGACGTGCACCGGCCGGGGGAGTTCGTGCAGGCGGTGGACCGGGCGTTGGCCGACGGTGACTGGCGGTCCCGGCACGTGTTCGTGTGTGGGTCGGACGAGATGGTGTCGCACGCGGTGCGGACGTTGGTGCAGGCGGGCTACCACGCGGGTCAGGTGCACCACGAGGGCCTGGGCGCGCAGTGGTACGGCCCGGCGTGGCGCACGGCGGTGCAGCAGTCGGCTGCGGGTGGCACTTCGGGAGGTGGGCACAGGTGAGTGCGACGCCGATCAGTCGGTATGACGGGGTGCAGGTGTCCGGCGGTGTGCAGGTGCGGATGACCGCCGACCGGGTTCGGCGGTGGGAGTTCGGTGCGGCGTCGTTCGCTCGGCGTGGTTACGACAACGCTGATGTGGACCGGTTCCGGGTGCAGGTCGCTGACGAGTTGGACCTGTTGGCGACGCAGATCGCGACGTTGCGGGCGGAGAACGAGCGGCTGACCGACCGGGTGGAGTTGCACCGGCACGGGGTGATCCCGAGTACGGGGGCGGCGGCGAAGGTCCCGGCGGCGCGTGAGGTGAATCTGCTGTCGGCGGCGCAGCGGGAGGCCGAGCAGATCATCGCGCAGGCGCATGACTACGCGCGTCGGGTCGCCGAGTACGCCCGGGTGCAGTACGAGAGTTACCTGCACGCGGCGGAGGCGGAGGCGAAGCAGGAGGCGGAGCGTGCGGTGGCGGAGTACCGCAGCGCGGCGGGGTCGAGCTTCGACGACACGGTGGCGACCCGGGAGGCGTTGCGGATCTTCGGCGAGATGATGGTGTCGCACATGCAGGCGGCGGCGCGGCATCTCGACGACGGCAGTGAGCAGTTGGCGCGCACGATGGATCGGATCGCGGCGGAGACGCCGGGGGCGCCGTTCGTGGGTGGCGTGGCGGGTCAGTCGGCGTTGCCACGGCACCAGCAGCGCTGAGTCGCCGGGTGGGGTGCGCTGACGTGGACCTCACCCGGCGCGCTGGCGGCGGTGGCATAGTCGGAAAGGTCAGGCGGGGTTGACCGGTGGCCCGCCCCGGGGAGAGGTGCCGTCGTGTCGGTATCACCGTCTCCATCCGGCGGATCGGCGGACCCGCTGACCGCGTTGGAGGCGTCGGCGTGGGCGCTGGCGGCCGCTGTCGGCACCATGAGTGACGCCCTGTCGGCCCCGCTCGCCGAGGTCCTCGCGGCGTCGCCGCACCGCAGCGCGGTACTGGAGGCCGCCGGTCTGCTGTCCTGGGACGGCGGGACGCCGGTCGCGCACCCGTCGCTGGTGCCTGCCGACGGGCCGACCGGGCGCAGTGCGGTGCAGGCGCGGTTGAGTTCGCTGCGGCAGGCGGTCGCCGCGGCGGCGCAGGAGCCTTCCGGCGGGGGTGGCGCGGGCTGGGCGCAGGTCGACGACGAGGTGTTGCTGCATCAGGGTCGGGCGTCGGCGGCGACCGGCCGGGCGTTGGCGACCCGGGTGGTGCCCGAGTTGGCGGGGCTGGCGGAGCGCTTGGACTCGGCGGATGCCCGGGTGCTGGACGTGGGCACCGGTGTGGCGGCGTTGGCTGTCGCCCTGGCCCGCGCGTTGCCCCGGGTGTCGGTGGTGGGCATCGACGTGCTGCAGCGGGCGTTGGACCTGGCCCGCGGGGAGTTGACCGAGGCGCGCGACGTCGCGGACCGGATCAGTGTGCGCCGGCAGGACGTCGCGGACGTGGCCGAGCCGGATGGGTATGACCTGGTGTGGGTGCCGGCGCCGTTTCTTCCCCAGCAGACGTTGGCGCTCGCGTTGCCCCGGTTGGTGCAGGCGCTGCGACCCGGTGGCTGGCTGGTGGCCGGCACCAATCCGCCGGCCGGGGACCCGTTGCGGGCGGCCGTCGACCGGTGGAACGCCGTCCGCAACGGCGGCAACGCCTTCGACGCCGACCGGATGGCGGAGGTGCTGGCGGGGGCCGGGTTGGGTGACGTTCGGCGTTTTCCGACCGTCCCCGGTGGGCCGGTGTTGGTCGCCGCGCACCGCCCGGGCGGCTGAGGGCCGCACCTGGTGTGCGGGTGTCAGCCCCTGCGGCGCGACGGGTCGGTCAGCTGGCGGCGGCGCGGACGGCCTCGACGATCGGGGTGGGTCCGTCGACGAGTTCCAGTGTCGCGCCGGTGGTGCCCGGTTCGTCGAGCAGCGCGGCGAGGACGTGGGCGACGTCGGTGCGGCTGATGGCGCCACTACCGGCGTGTGGGGTGAGGGTGACCCGCCCGGTGGGTGGGTCGTCGGTGAGCCGGCCGGGTCGCAGCACCGTCCAGGCCAGGTCGCGGCGGCGCAGGTCGTCCTCGGCGGCGCGTTTGGCGCGCAGGTACGCCGCCCACACGTCGTCGGTGCCGGGGGCGGGTGGTGTGTCCACGCCCATGGAGGAGACGAGCAGGTAGCGGTGGACGCCGGCGTGGGTGGCGGCGTCGGCGAGCAGCGCGGCGGCGGCCCGGTCGACGGTGTCCTTGCGGGCGGCGCCGCTGCCGGGGCCCGCGCCGGCGGCGAAGACCACCGCGTCGGCGCCGTGCAGGTGCTCGACCACCTGTTCGGGCGGTGTGTGTTCCAGGTCGCAGACGACGGGGGTGGCGCCGGCGGCGCGCAGCGTCGCGGTCTGCTCGGGGTTGCGGATGAGGCCGACGGCGGTGTCGCCACGCTCGACGAGGTGGCGTTGCAACAGGAGGGCGATCCTGCCGTGGCCTCCGGCGATGACGACGCGCATGCGCCCAACCTACCGGCGCCGGGGGTGTGGGCGGCGTCATCGGCTTGACCTTGACCTTCGGGCAACCCTGAGCCTGGTGGGTGCCGGTCGCCGTGACCGGCGCGAGGAGGATGTCGACGTGGGGCTGATGACCATCGGGGCGTTCGCCCGGGCGGCGAGGCTGACGCCGAAGGCGTTGCGCCTGTACGACCAGGGTGGGCTGCTGGTGCCGGCCGCTGTCGATCCGGAGTCCGGTTACCGGCTCTACGACCCGGCTCAGCTGCCGGTGGCGCGGCTGGTCGCCCAGTTGCGTCGGCTCGGTATGCCGCTGGCGACGATCCGGGTCGTGTGTGACCTGGAGCCGGCAGCGGCGGCTGAGGCGGTAACCGCGTACTGGCGGCAGGTCAGCGCCGACACCGCGGCCCGCGCCCGGCTCGCCACCCTCCTCGTGGACCACCTGTCTGAAGGGGGTACCACCATGTCTGACCCGGATCCCACAGTTGTCGTTCGCTCTGCCGCCGGTTGTGACACCGGGCTGGTGCGCGACAGCAACGAGGACACCGCGTACGCGAGCGAGCGGCTGCTCGCCGTGGCCGACGGGATGCGGGGGCCCGGCGGCGCGGCCGCCAGCGCCGCCGCCGTCGACGCCTTGAAGCCGTTGGCCCTGACCGACGTGCCGGGCGCGGACCTGCTGACGATGCTGGGTGGCGCGGTGAGCGCCGCCGACAGTGCCGTGCACGGGTTGGCCACCGACACCGACCAGCCCGTCACGACGCTGACCGCGCTGCTGCTCAGCGGTTCCCGGCTGGCGCTGGTGCACGTCGGTGACACCCGGGCCTACCTGCTGCGCGGCGGTGAGTTGTCGTTGCTCACGCAGGATCACACCTGGGTGCAGACCCAGGTCGATCAGGGTCGGCTCGATCGGGACCAGGCCGCGACGCATCCGCAGCGCGCGGTGCTGGTGCGTGCCCTCGGTGGCGGCCGGCAGGTCGAGGCGGATCTGGCGCTGCGTACCGCGGTGCCGGGTGACCGGTACCTGTTGTGCTCCGACGGGTTGTCCGCGGTCGTCGACCGGGCCGTGTTGGGGTCGGCGTTGGCCGCGACGGACGATCCCGAGGACACGGTGCGGGCGCTGATCGATCTGGCGCGGGCCGAGGGGGCGCCGGACAACATCGCCTGCGTCGTCGCCGACGTCGTCGCCGCATAGCCGGCGTCGCCGACGTCCTAGTTTGACAGCCGTCCTGGCCGCATGGCCGTCGTCCGCGCCGGGTGGGGCCGCCCACCCGGCGCGGGGCTCGGCGTCAGCGGCCCGGTTGAGGCAGCATGGAGAGGTGATGGAGAGCTTCGACGCGTTGACCTCGCTGGTGGCCGGTGGTGGGGTGGTGGTGCTCAGCGGCGCCGGCCTGTCCACCGAGTCGGGAATTCCGGACTACCGGGGGCCCAGCGGGGTGGCGCGGCGGCACACGCCGATGACCTTCCAGGCGTTCACCCGCGATCCCCTCGCGCGGCGCCGCTACTGGGCGCGCAGCCACCTGGGCTGGCGGCTGATCGCGGGCGCGGCGCCCAACGCCGGGCACCGTGCGGTGGCCGGGCTGCAGCACGCCGGGCTGGTCGACACGGTCATCACCCAGAACGTCGACGGTCTGCACGGTGCGGCCGGCAGCCCGTCGGTGATTGAGTTGCACGGTCGCCTGGACGAGGTGACCTGCCTGGACTGCGGCAACCTGACCTCCCGGGAGGAGCTGCACCGGCGGCTGCGCGAGGCCAACCCGGAGTTCGTGGCCCGCGTCGCCGCCGTCAACCCGGACGGTGATGTTGATCTCCCCGATGAGCAGGTGGCGGCGTTCCGGCCGGTGGACTGCGGGATCTGCGGCACCGGGATGCTGAAACCGGACGTGGTGTTCTTCGGTGAGACGGTGCCGCCGCAGCGGGTGGCGCGGTGTTTCGCGGCCGTGGAGCAGGCTCGCGCGTTGCTGGTGCTCGGGTCGTCGTTGACGGTGATGTCGGGGCGCCGGTTCGTGATTCGGGCCGCGAAACGGGGCATCCCGGTCGCGATCGTCAACCAGGGGCCGACCCGGGGTGACGGTCACGCCACCATGTGCGTCGACGCGCCGCTGGGGGCGGTGCTGCCGCAGCTGGCCGCGCGGGTCGGCGCCGGGGCGCCGCTGGGGGTCTGACGGGCCCAGCCCGGGTGGGAGCCCCGGCCCCGAAGGTGGGACATCAGCCCCCGGGGGTAGGACATCTGCCGGAAACACCGACGCTGGTAGCGTTGACCACGCCGGTAACACCCACGTGGGAGAGACCGCCCGACAGCACGCAGGGCGGCGCCGAAGGGGCAAATCCTCCCCGGAACCTCTCAGGCAAAAGGACCTCGTGGGCAGGCGCTGTGGAGTGCCCCTGTGGGTGCGACAGAGGGGGAGGCCGACACGTCGACCTCGCCCCGGGAGTGCCCCTGATGACCGTAGAGCAGTTCGCCACCCGTCACATCGGTCCCGGCCCCGACGATGAGCGTCGGATGCTGGAGGTCGTCGGGCACGACTCGATCGACGAGCTGATGGACGCCGCGATCCCCGAGGTGATCCGCTGGCACGGCACCCTCGACCTGCCCGAGGCGGCCACCGAGGCCGAGACGATCGCCGAGCTGCGGGCCCTCGCGGCACGTAACACCGTCGCCGTCTCCATGATCGGGCTCGGGTACCACGGCACGCACACCCCGGCGGTGATCCGCCGCAACGTCCTCGAAGACCCGGCCTGGTACACGGCGTACACGCCGTACCAGCCGGAGATCAGCCAGGGCCGGCTGGAGGCGCTGCTGAACTTCCAGACCATGGTCACCGACCTGACCGGCCTGGCCACCGCGAACGCCTCCATGCTCGACGAGGGCACCGCGGCGGCGGAGGCGATGACCCTGGCGCGGCGGGCCTCCAAGAGCAAGAGCGGCGTGTACGTCGTCGACGCCGACGCGTTGCCGCAGACCATCGCGGTGATCACCAGCCGGGCCGAGCCGCTCGGCATCGACGTACGGGTCCTTGACGTCGAGCGTGACGAGTTGCCGGAGGAGTTCTTCGGCCTGCACCTGCAGTATCCGGGGGCGTCCGGGGCGGTACGCGACCATGCCCGCCTCGTGGAGGCGGCGCACGCCGTCGGCGCCCTGGTGACCGTGGCGGCGGACCTGCTGGCGTTGACGCTGCTGCGGGCACCGGGGGAGATCGGCGCGGACATCGCCGCCGGCACCACCCAGCGTTTCGGCGTACCCATGGGCTTCGGTGGGCCGCACGCCGGTTACCTGGCGGTGCGGTCGGGCCTGGAGCGGATGCTGCCCGGGCGCCTCGTCGGGGTGTCGCGCGACGCGGACGGCAACCCGGCCTACCGGCTGGCGTTGCAGACCCGTGAGCAGCACATCCGCCGGGAGAAGGCGACCAGCAACATCTGCACCGCGCAGGTGCTCCTGGCCGTGATGGCCGGCATGTACGCCGTGTATCACGGCCCGGACGGGCTGCGCGCCATCGCGACGCGTACCCATGCGATGGCGGCGCGGCTCGCGGCCGGGTTGCGCGCCGGTGGGGTGGACGTCGCGGACGTCGCGTTCTTCGACACCGTCACCGCGACCGTGCCCGGGAGGGCCGCCGAGGTGGTGGCCGCCGCCGCGGAGCGTGGTGTCAACCTGCGTTTGGTCGACGCCGACCGGGTGGGGGTGTCCTGCGACGAGACCACCACCGACGCGCACCTGGCGCAGGTGTGGGCGGCGTTCGGGGTGCCCGCGTTCGACGGCGACGCGGACGCGGCGCTGCCCGTCGACCTGATTCGCGGTAGCGACTTCCTCACCCACCCGGTGTTCCGCAGCCACCACTCGGAGACGGCGATGCTGCGCTACCTGCGGCGGTTGTCGGACTTCGACTACGCCCTGGACCGGGGCATGATCCCGCTCGGGTCGTGCACGATGAAGCTGAACGCGACCACCGAGATGGAGCCGGTCAGCTGGGCGGAGTTCGCGAACATCCACCCGTTCGCCCCGGACGCGCAGACCGTCGGGTACCGGGAGATGATCGGTCAGCTGGAGTCATGGCTGGCCGAGGTGACCGGGTACGACGCGGTCAGCGTGCAGCCCAACGCCGGTTCGCAGGGTGAGCTGGCCGGCCTGTTGGCGATCCGCTCGTACCACGCGTCGCGGGGGGAGACGCACCGCGACGTCTGTCTGATCCCGTCGTCGGCGCACGGCACGAACGCGGCGTCGGCGGTGATGGCCGGGATGCGGGTCGTGGTGGTGGCCTGCGACGACGACGGCAACGTCGACCTCGTCGACCTGGACGCGAAGATCGACAAGCACCGCGACGCGCTCGCCGCGATCATGGTGACGTACCCGTCCACGCACGGTGTGTACGAGACGGGCATCGCGTCGCTGTGCGCGAAGGTCCACGACGCGGGCGGGCAGGTGTACGTCGACGGGGCGAACCTCAACGCCCTGGTCGGGTTCGCCAAGCCCGGCAAGTTCGGCGCGGACGTGTCGCACCTGAACCTGCACAAGACGTTCTGCATCCCGCACGGCGGCGGCGGCCCGGGGGTGGGCCCGGTGGCGGTGCGCGCGCACCTGGCGCCGTTCCTGCCCGGTGACCCGCTGGGCGCGCACGTCGACGCCACGCCGGCGATCTCGGCGGCGAAGTACGGGTCGGCGGGGATCCTGCCGATCCCGTGGGCGTACCTGCGGATGATGGGCGCCGAGGGGCTGACCCGGGCCACCGGTGTGGCGGTCCTCGCGGCGAACTACGTGGCGGCGCGGCTGCGGGGACACTTCCCGGTGCTGTACGCCGGCAACAAGGGCCTGGTGGCCCACGAGTGCATCCTCGACCTGCGGCCGTTGACGAAGGCGACCGGGGTGAGCGTCGACGACGTGGCGAAGCGGCTGATCGACTACGGCTTCCACGCGCCCACGATGTCGTTCCCGGTGGCGGGAACGCTGATGGTGGAGCCGACCGAGAGCGAGGACCTGGCCGAGCTGGACCGGTTCTGCGACGCGATGATCGCGATCCGCGCGGAGATCGAGCAGGTGGGTTCCGGGGCGTGGCCGGCGGGGGACAACCCCCTGGTAAACGCGCCGCACACCGCGGCGATGGTCAGCGGTGACGAGTGGTCGCACGCGTACCCGCGGTCGGTGGGCGCGTACCCGGCCGGGGTGGACCGGGCCGGGAAGTACTGGCCGCCGGTGCGGCGCATCGACGGCGCGTACGGCGACCGGAACCTGGTCTGCTCGTGCCCGTCGCCGGAGGCGTTCGAGGACTGACGACGCCGCAGCCGGTCGAGACTGACGACGGCGCGCCGGGGCGGGCGGTACGGCCTGCCCCGGCAGCCGCTGCGACCTGGGCGGGGACGTCCCTTACCGGGGGACTAGCCTGGGTCGACGGCGGCTAAACGGTGACGCTGAGTGGTCGGTCAGGCCACGAGGGCGTGGCGGGCGGGGCCACGGTGCGGTGCGATGCTGCTGCCGTCGGGAAGCAGCTCGCCGGTGTCCTCGAAGACGATGACACCGTTGCAGAGCAGGCTCCAGCCCTGCTCACGGAAGCAGGCGAGGACCCGCGCGGCTTCCCGGTCGGTGGCTTCAGCGGAGGGGCAGGTCGGTTGGTGCTGGCACATCGGGTTCTCCGGACTGTGGGGGCACTGTGTCATGGTTCACATGACCAGTGACGCACAGTACCAAGCGAAAGTGTCCAGCATCGAGCAGGTGCCCGCCTGGTGCACGGGAAATCCACTGAACGGATGAGGAAGGTTGGACCGTACGGCGTGGAAACGCTCCCAAAGGTGTGCGCCGCGAGCAGCGGCCCGGCTGCGACCGCCGCGAGCAGCGGCCCGGCTGCGACCGTCGATGTACCCGCCGCGCCGGCCGCGTGCCGGGGCGCGCTGACCGAACGCGCCCGCCTGCACTGGTCCCGCGGCGACGGCGGCGACCCCGCGGCCCTCGCCGAGGAGTTCCTCGCCGCGCACGGCCTACCCCTGCACGACCTGACCCGACCCGCCACCGGCCAGCACGGCACCGGGGTCTGCGGCGCGGCGCTGTACCTGTCCGCCGCCGCCGGGGCGCTGCTGGCCGGCGCACCCACCGGGGCGCCCGAGCCCGCACCGGCCCTACCCGACCTCGTCGTCGTGGTCTACCAGCACGGCCCCACCCGGTTCACCCGGCCCGGACCACCGCCACCGTGGTGGCTCGGCGACTGGGCCGAGAGCTGGACCCCCGCCCAGCACGCCGACGCCGTCGACGCGGTCCGCGCCGCCATCGGCCGCGGCGACGTCTACCAGAGCAACCTCGTCGGCCACGCCGCCGCCCCCTACAGCGGCGACCCCCTGCCCGCCCTGAAGCGCCTCGGCGCGCTGCCCGGCGCCCGCTACGGCGGCGTCCTCACCGGCGACGGCTGGGCCATCGGCTGCGCCTCCCCGGAAACCCTCGTCGAGGTCACCGACGGGCAGGTGATCACCCGACCGATCAAGGGCACCCGCCCGGCCACCGCCATCGGCCGCGCCGAACTGCTCGCCAGCGCCAAGGAACGCGCCGAACACATCATGATCGTCGACCTGGAACGCAACGACCTCGCCCGCATGGCCCGCACCGGCACCGTCACCGTCGACGAACTGTTCGCCGTCCGCCGCTGGTGCGACCTGTGGCAGGCCGAATCGACAGTGCGCGCCGCCGCCGCCGACGGCCTCGGCCTCGCCGACCTGCTGCGCGCCACCTGCCCCGGCGGCTCCGTCACCGGCGCCCCGAAACTCGCCGCCCTGACCCAGATCAGCGCCCTCGAACCCGTCGGACGCGGCGCCAGCATGGGCGCGCTGGGCTGGGTCACCCCGGGCCACGTCGACCTGGGCCTGACCATCCGCACCGCCGCCGCCGACGGCCAACGACTGCACACCTGGGCCGGCGGCGGCATCACCTGGGACAGCGACGCACACGCCGAGGTCGCCGAGGCCGCCGCGAAGACCACCCCGATCCGCGCCACCCTGGCCGGGCGCTGACCGCGGCACCAACGGCGATACGCTGAACCCCATGACCATGCGGCCCATCCGGATCATCGGCGACCCTGTCCTGCGCACCGGATGCGAACCGGTCACCACCTTCGACGCCGAGCTACGCGCCCTCGTCACCGACCTGATGGACACCCTGCTCGGCGCCCCCGGCCGCGCCGGCGTCGCCGCACCGCAGATCGGCGTCAGCGCCCAGGTGTTCGTCTACGACGCCGACGGGCACCGCGGCCACCTCATCAACCCCACCCTCGAACTGTCCGACGAACTCCAGGACGACGAGGAGGGCTGCCTGTCCATCCCCGGGCTGTACTTCCCGACCGTGCGGGCCCTGCACGCCACCGCCCACGGCGTCGACCAGCACGGCGAGCCACTGACCATCACCGGCAGCGGGTTCCTGGCCCGCGCCCTGCAACACGAGACCGACCACCTCGGCGGGCGGCTCTACGTCGACACCCTGCGCGGCGACACCCGCCGCCGCGCCCTGCGCGAAATCCGCGCCGGGCGCTTCGACTCACCCAGCCGCCGCGGCTAGCTCACCCACTGGTCGTGGCCCAGCTTCGCGACCAACGCCACCACCACCACCAGCAACACCACCCGCACAAACCCGGAGCCGCGGCGCAACGCCATCCGCGCCCCCAGCACCGCGCCGGCGATGTTGCACACCGCCATGCCCGCGCCCAGCAGCCACCACACGTGCCCGGTCGCCGCGAACACCACCAGCGCGCCCAGGTTCGTCCCCGCGTTGACGACCTTCGCCATCGCCGAGCCGTGCACGAAGTCCGCGCCCACGAGGGCGGTGAACGCCAACACCAGGAACGTGCCGGTGCCCGGGCCGATCAACCCGTCGTACAGGGCGATCCCCACCCCGGCCACCGCGATCACCGCCGCCACCCGCACCGTCGTGCGCTTCGCCGGCACCGCGACCACTCCCATCCGGGGACGCAACAGCACGAACGCCGCCACCGCCACCAGCACCACAAGGACGACCGGCCGGTACGCCGACGCCGGCACCGCCCCGGCCAGCGCCGCGCCCACCCCCGCGCTGAGCACCGCGAGCCCCGCCGCCGGGCCCGCCACCCGCCAGTCGACAGTCGTCCTGCGCGCGTACGTCGCCGCCGCCGTGGCCGTGCCGAAGATCGCGGCCAGCTTGTTCGTGCCCAGCGCGGTAGCCACCGGCAACCCCGGGGCGGCCACCAACAACGCCGGCAGCAGCAACAACCCGCCACCACCGACCACGGCATCGACCCACCCGGCCATCGCCGCGGCGGCCAGCAGAGTACTCAGCGTCACGGCGTCCACGGGCGGCAATTCTGCCCACCCGACACGCCGCAACGGGCACCGAGTGGCCAGCCTCACCCGCTCACCGACCCCGCGTACGCCGCAACCACACCCCCAGTGCGCCGACCGCCACGAACACCAGCACCGAACACAGCAACACCTTCACCACCCGGCAACCATGCCACGGGCACGTAAGGTGCAGGAGTGCGCCTGGCCACCTTCAACCTGCTGCACGGACGGTCCCTCACCGACGGGCTCGTCGACTCCGACCGACTCGCCGCCGCCATCGGGGCCCTCGACGCGGACGTGCTCGCCCTGCAGGAGGTCGACCGCGACCAACGCCGCAGCGGCAACCTCGACCTCACCGCCATCGCCGCCCGCGCCCTCGGCGCACCCCATCACCGCTTCGCCGCCGCCGTCGTCGGCACCCCCGGCGAACAGTTCCGCCCTCTGCGCCACGAAGACGACGGCCACGGGGAGCCCTGCTACGGCATCGGCCTGATCAGCCGACACCCCGTCCGCAGCTGGCAGGTCACCCGACTCAAGCCGGCGCCGGTGCGCTCACCGGTCTACGTGCCCGGCCCCCGCGGCGGTCTCATCCTGCTGCACGACGAACCCCGCGTGGTCCTCGCCGCCGTCCTGGACACCCCGCACGGCCCTCTCACCGTCGCCGCGACCCACCTGTCCTTCGTGCCCGGCTGGAACGCCCGCCAACTCCGTCAGACCGTCCGTGCCCTGCGCGCGCTACCGGGGCCCCGCGTCCTGCTCGGCGACCTCAACCTGCCCGCCGGCGCGGCCCGCCTCATCTCCGGCTGGCACCCCCTGGGCCGACTCCCCACCTACCCGTCCGGGCAGCCCCGCGTCCAACTCGACCACATCCTCGCCGACCGACACGCCCTCGCCGCCCTCCCGCCGGTCCGCGCGGTCACCGCGCCGTCGTCCACCATCAGCGACCACCGTCCCCTGCTGGTCGACCTCGGCTGAGCATCATCGCCCCATCGCGCCTCACGAATGTCCCGGGTGGGCTCCGCGCCATCGCCGCGCACCACACGGGCGACACCATCACCGAGGTCGAGCTCTTCGAGGGGTACGCGCACCTGCTGCCCGCCCAGCCGGAGTCGGAGTCGGGAGCGGGCCACCAAGACGCAAGATTCCCTCAAGATCATTGCATCGACGGACTTCGACGATCATGCTGGTCGACACGCCACGATCAACTCGTCGGAGGCCACATGAGACGCCAGCGACAAACCCTCATCGCCGTGTCCACCCTCATCGCCCTCACCCTCACCACCGCAGCAACCCCCGCCAACGCCCAAACCGCCGCACCACCCGACCAGGTCGCCGCCCTCACCGCGCACCAGGCCGACGGATACACCACCCTCGCCTGGCGACCCGTCGACGGCGCCACCGACTACCAGATCGAACGCACCCCCGTCGACGCCGACAACACCCCCACCGGCGCACCCACCATCGTCGGCATCTGGCGACCCAACCGCCAGATCAACCAACAGGCACCCACCTTCGCCGACGCCGGCTACAACCCCGGCGACACCTTCCAATGGCGCGTACGCGCCCGCACCGGCACCACCGAACAGCCCTACTCCGACCCGGTCACCGCCACCACCACAGCACCCTGGGGCAACCCCACGACCCCCGGCGAGCAATTGCGCACCGGCTGGGAAACCACCCACGCCGCGCAGTACACCAGCGACACCGACGAGTACGCGTACACCGCCGCCATCGACGCCCTCAGCGACCGCGTACGCGTCGTCGAACTCGGCCGCACCGTCCAGAACCGACCCATCAACATGATGGTCATCGGCCACCCCACCCCGGCGGCCACCCCGCAAGCCGTCGCCGCCACCGCACCCGTGGCCATCAACTGCAACGTGCACGGCAACGAACCCGGCGACCGCGAAGCCTGCCTCATCATGGCCCGCCAACTCGCCTTCAGCACCGACCCCCGCATCACCGACCTACTCAGCCACACCACCGTCCTGATCGTCCCCACCATCAACGGAGACGGCCGCGCCAACAACACCCGCGGCAACTCCACCGGCCAGGACCTCAACCGCGACTACTCCCTGATCCGCCAACCCGAAACCACCGCGTACATCACAATGGTCCGCGACTACCGACCCGTCGCCGGCTACGACGGCCACGAGTTCGGCAACTCCCGCGCCGGCGACCTGCCGATGCTGCCCCCACGGCACCAGAACGTCGCCCAACCCATCTTCGACCAGTCCCAGGACATGATCGAAGGCCACATGTACGCCAAGGGCGCCGAAGCCGGCTGGTGGGCCTGCCCCTACGGCTGCGAAGGCGGCGGCAACGTCGGCCTCAGCGAGGAAACCATCCTGCGCAACACCCTCGGGCTCAAGAACGTCACCAACTCCCTGCTGGAACTACGCAGCTCCGGCGGCCAGACCCGCCCCGACGAGGGCAACACCGCCAACAACAGACGCCGCAAGACCTACTCCGCCCTGTGGACGTTCCACCAGTTCCTCGACTACCACCGCGCCGACCGCGCCGACATCCTGACAGCCCGCAGCGAAGCCATCGAAACCCAAGCCGCCAACACCGGCCGGCTCGTCTTCCGCGGCTCCCGCCCCATCCCCGCCCACCCGGCACCGCACCCCGGCGACAGCCCACCACCACTCGACGCGCCCCCCACCGACCTGATCCTCGACAACCCGCCCTGCGCCTACAAACTCACCGACGAGCAGTACAACGGCGCCCGCACCGACGGACCCGGTGGCGTCGGCACCACCGTCGCCCAGCGCATCGCCGCCCACGGCTGGAAGGTCATCACCATCGGCGACGACCACTACGTCCCCCTCAACCAACCCGAACGCGGCCTCATCCCCCTGCTCCTCGACGGCAAGGGCGTGGAGAAGCTGACCGACGGCGAACGCGTCTATCCCACCCTCACCGGCCGCCGCAACGGACCCCTGACCGTCACCGGCTTCACCTGCGCCGACAACGCCACCATCAACGGCCCGGTCACCGTCCGGGCCGGCGCGGCACTCGTCACGACGGCAACCACCATCAGCGGCCCCCTCACCGCCACCGGCGCCGCCGGCATCCTCCTCGCCGACAGCACCATCAACGGCCCGGTCCGCATCGCCACCACCGACACGATCTCCATCATCGACGCCACCATCGCCGGCCCCGTCGACCTGTCCGGCAACACCACCGCCACCGACGCACCCGTGCTGGCCGGCACCACCATCCGCGGCCCGCTCAACTGCACCGGCAACAACCCCACCCCGCACAACCTCGGCATCGCCAACACCGTCCACGGCCCCCGCACCAACCAGTGCGCGGCACTGTGACCGACCACTAGCGAGCCATCACGCCGGCGGCGCGGACCCGACACCCGCGCCGCCGGCACCCCACCAGCAACACCGCACCCCGTGGAGGCCGCCGTGTCGCACCCCGCCACCGCACCGCGACACCCCCGACGATCCCGCGGACCGCACGGCGCTCGACGCGTCCGCCGGACGCTCGGCCTGCTCCTGCCGACCCTGCTGCTGGCCGCCTGCACCGGCAGCCCCGCAGCCCCCCGCGCGAACACCGCACCCCAGCCCACCGGGCCACTCTGCGCCGCCCTGCCCACCGGCACCGACCCCGGCAACCCGAGCTTCCTCGCCGGGCAACCCGTCGAGGCGGCGCTGCGCTGGATCCCCACCCTCACCACGTTCGAAGCGGCACTGCGCACCAGCGGCGTCCTCACCGACCTACCCGCCGGCGACGGCGTCACCCTCCTGGCACCCTCCGACGACGCCTTCGCCGCCACGTTCTCCGAGGACAACTGGGACGACCTCATGACCCACCACACCGACCAGCTCCGCACCCTGCTGAAAGCCCACCTCATCACCGGAAACCACCCGATCGCCGACCTCACCACCGCCGGCACCGCCACCACCCTCGACGGAGTCACCGTCACCGTCACCCGCACCGGGCCCACCGCCCGCCTCGGCGACCGCGCCGACACGGTCTGCGCCGACTACCAGGCCACCAACGCCCGCATCCACATCATCAACGCCGTCCTCGGCCCCCTGCCCGCCACCGCCGACGGCACCGGCCACCGCGCACACTGACCACCCTCACCCCGGCGGCACCAGACCCGCCAGCGCGCGGTTGGTCCGGTTGGCGCGGACCGCGTCACGCTGCTGCCCGGCCGTCACCTCGATGTACGTCTGCGACGACGCCAACGACGCGTGCCCCAACAACCGCATGATCTCCGCCGCGCTCGCACCGTCCTCCGCCAACCGGGTCGCGAAGGTGTGCCGCAGCGCGTGCAGCCGCGCACCCCGCGGCACCCGGTCACCGATGCCCGCCCGCCGGTAACACGACTCCACGAGATACTGCAGGCCACCACGGCGCAACGGCTCACCACGCCGATCCACCAGAAACGGCGAGTCGGGGCGTACCGACCGCGAACCGAAGCGCCGCACCCGACTGTCCAGGTAGTCCCGCAGCACCCGGTCCAGATCCGCCTCGATCGGCACCACCCGAGGCCGCCCACCCTTGCCCGCCACCTCGACCCGCCGCTCACCGGACAGGCCGCCGAGCGAGTCGACGCGCAACGCCAGCAGCTCCGACAGACGCAGCCCGGCGCAGAGCGCCACAGCCAACACCGCCACGTCCCGCTCCGGCCACGGGTCGCGTTGCCGCCCGTCGTCCCGCGCGGCGGACGCGAGCAGCACCTCGGGGGTGTCCGCGCCGCGCAGCGGCTTCGGCTGGGGGAGTAGCGCCCGAGGCCGCCCAACCGCCGGCATCGGATTGCCCGCCACGAACCCGTCAGCGACCAGGAACGTGAAGAAACTGTTCCAGGTGGACCAGGCCCGATGCACCGACGCGGGCGCCCGGGGGGCGGCGAACCGGGCGAAGGCCGCGCGCATCACCCGGGGGGAGAGGTCAGTGATCGACAGCGCGTCCAGGGGCAGGGGAGGGGTGGCATCCGCCGCGACCAGAGCCGCGATCGTTCGCAGATCCCTGCGGTACGCGGCCAGGGTGTGCGGGGAGGGCTTGCGGGTGGCCCGTGCGGTCAGGAACTCCTCGATCAGCACCGCGAGCGATTCGTCCTGTTTGTCATGCATAAGGGATATTATGCATGATTTTCGTGTTGCCGGGAAGTGGGTGCACGAGGGGGAGAGCGGCCTCATTCCGGACCGCCGCGAGCACGGCCGGAGCCGATGAAGAAGCACGTATCGTGCGCGACATGACGTCGGTCGCCGCCATCTGTCCCACCTGTGGTCGACCTGGCACGCCCATCGTGTACCGGGACATCGACGGTCCGACAGATCTGGTCTGCTGCGAGGGGCACCGTTGGCGGGCCGCTGGCCGAGCCGGGTGGGCTCCATATGCGTCGCCCGCCGCCGTCGACCGCGACCCGCAGGACGCAACGACACCGATGGAGCCCGTGGACCTCAGCAAGGACGGGCGGACCTGGCGGATCGGCACGGCCGGCGACGTCGCCTGGCTCGCCGGACGGACCACACAGGGTCTGTCGGTCACCACGGCGATCCCGCCGGTGTTCGAGGCGTACGGCACCTTTCACCCGCCCGCCGGGGTCGGTCTCGACGCCCACGAACGCGCGGCGATCAACGAGTTGGTGGCGTGCACGCCGGACCAGCCCTGGTGGCTGGGCTTTCTCGACACCGGCGCCCACGACGTCGTCTTCCCGCACGCCCCAAGGGTGTTTCTCTACTGGGACTGGCCCTACGTGCTGGTCCAGGCCGGGCCGGAACAGGCCCTCAACTGGCGGGCCGGTCACATGCGCGGCAACGGGGCGCTGCCCGACCTGTTCTTTCCGGCGGATCGCTCCTGGCTCGTCTCCGCCCTGTGGGACGACACCTGGACCGACATCGGCGCCAGCGGTGCGGTGCTCGCGGCCCTGCGACGTAACCCGCTGGTCAACGCGCGCCTCGTCGGCCCGGACGAGGACGCGTGCCCGCCCGGCCTGACACGCGACTGACCCCGTCGGTGAACGGCGAGGGGACCCCCAGAAAGCCTCTACTTTACATAATGTGCATTATCGAATCAGCATCCGAGTTCGAGGAGTAGCCGTCAGAGCTCTTCACCAGTGGTGTTGTCACTTCTCAATCGTCCTGAGCCATTGTCAACAACTTGAGCCATCTCCTGAGTCTTCTCATTTACTTGAGCCACGGCGGGCGCCCCGTCCCGCTTGGGATTCTGCCCCCTTCGCTGCGTGACGGGCACGGACTGTTCATCCTCCGCCGGGCCGGCCGTCACCCGCCAGGTGATCGTTTCGTCCGAAGGGGAACGTCGAGGCACTCATATGCGGCCGGGTCGTCGGAGAGTGCGGCTCCTCCTCCCCCGATCCGGGGGCAAGAGCGCTGTCGGGTTGAGATCCCGAACAGCAACCGGGAGATCCGCCCGCACCCGTACCTGCTGATCGTGGTCGAGCTCGCCGATCTGATAACGGCCCCCCACGACGTGCATGGGGTCATGGGACATCACTCCCTTACCGAACTATCCGGCGAGGGCGAGCGCCGTTCGCTGGGTGACTCGCCATGCGAACAGCAGGCGGTCGCTCTTGCTGGAGTTGCATGACCCGCAGGCCCACGCGAGGTTGCCGATGCTGTGACGTCCGCCCAGCTTGAGCGGCACGATGTGGTCGATGCTGGTCGGCGCGGCGAGGCGGCAGTACGCGCAGAGGCCGCCTTGGCGCGCCAGGAGTCGCGCTAGGTCCCGCTCGGTAATGAGGTTTGCCTTCTCCCGGGCCAAGGCGCTGCGGCGGCGCATGTTGTGCCTGATGCCGTTCGGCCCGGCGGTCCAGCTCGCATCGGCGCACCCGGAGCTACAGAAGACTTTGTGCTTGCCGGCTGATCGGTTGACCGCCCCGCCGCACCAGGGGCAAGCGGCTCCGTTCAGGCGCGGCGTCCACGGACGATGCCTGAACCCCAGCGGGTCGCCGTACTTCCGAAGACGCTGGTAGTGGGAGCCGCAGTACCCGACCGCCAGGACAGGGTTGGGGCACTCGTCGATGAAGCACGTCTCGGCTCGTGGCTGCGGAGTCGGCCGAGCCAGCTCCCGCCAGTTCTTGCCCCACTTCCTGGCGAGCTGGTAGTGCCCATGGCAGAGTTGCTTGGCATAGTGCTCGCGCTCGCAGCCACCCTCGCCGCACGTCGGCTTCGGCTTCCGCGCCGTGCCCAGCGGGTCTCCGGTGCGCTTCCACTGCATGTAGTGCTTCCGGCACCAGCCGCGAGCGAGGAACCTGCCGTCACAGCCTTCGATCTCGCAGAGCCTCACTCATCTCCTTCCGTGGAGGAGGTCATGATCATGCCAGCGGGTTCTGACAACCTCCACCGTCCGCGTCACTGGGCGATGCCCAGCGCCCGCTGGTAATCCGCGGAGGCGGACTCGGACTCGGTCTCAGTCTCGGGCTCGTGGTGTTGCCGGTCCTCCAGGTCGGCGCCGTTGGCGTGGGTGTGGGTGGTGGTCTTGGCTGTTCCTCCGCTCGTCATAGTCCTACGGCCGTGAGAGCGTTGGAGGTTACTCGGTCGACGTCTTCCATGTAGCCAGCCAGGGTGGGGGAACCGTCCTTCCACCCGCCGTGGCGGCCGATGCGGATCTGATCGTGGCCGGCCCGGCGGGCCTCCGTGGCGAAGCCTCGGCGCGGGAGTGGCCGCTGAACACCGACGCGGCGTCGATGCCGGCGGCGAGGGCAGTCCGCTGAACGATGATGGCCACGGCCTGGCCGCTGATGCGCCCATCGGCCGAGCCGCGGCCGTGCGGGGCGCGGCCGAGCTGGCCGTGCTTGTCGATCCGGACGTACGCGACACCCTGAAAAGCGTCCTGCGGGCTTACCGCGGTCGCGAAGCGCGGCGGCTACGCGAGCGGTTGCAGCACAGCGATCCAACAGCATCGGATGCAGATAACTGCTGATCGGCACTATCCGACTCGGCCGGCACCCGTCGTTGCCAACGCTGCACGCTCCTCGCGTAGGCCTTACGGATATCTGCCGCGATCCGCGCGTCACCTTGCGTGACGGGCGCGCGGTCGATGCTGGGCGCGCGGTCTTGCCGATGAGAGTAAGGGAATCTCGCTTGCATGGCTTCTGGTCGTAGCCGGCCAACGCGCGAGGCTGGCAAGGTGTGGAGCGTTCGCAGCAGCGTGTCCACGATCCCGGCTGCACCGATGATCTCCGGGGGATCCGTAGTCCATACTTCTGACCGGCATAGGCAATCTCGCCCGACAGCCAAAGGGGATCCAAGCGTGACGAGACCGCTTCGCTTCGGGGTCGTTGCCCCACTCATAACCGACCTGCCGACATGGCTGGCCAGGGTGCGCCGCATCGACGATAGTGGCTACTCGACGCTGCTGATGCCAGATTTCCCGCTGCTGCAACCGGCGCCGAGCCCCACTTTGGCCACCGCCGCGGCCCTGACCGACCTGCGAGTGGGCACCTGGGTGTGCGCCTCCCCGCTACGCCCGGCCTGGCTGACGGCGTGGGAGGCCCACTCGCTGTCGCAGCTCACCGACGGACGCTTCGAGCTGGGCATCGGCACCGGCCGGCCGGGAATCAACGACGAACTCCGCGACAAGGGAATGCCTGCCGTCCCGCCGAACGAGCGACTGGCTCGGATCCGCGACACCGTCCGCAGGCTGCGAGATTTCGACGGCCCCGACCGGCACACGCCGGTGGCGATGGCAGTTCGCGGTCCGAAGGCCCGGGCGCTGGCGACCGAGGTCGCAGACACAGTCACCTTCGTGCAGGCGCCGGATGAGTCCCGGGCCGAGGTCACGCGGCTGGCACGCGAGATGCTCGCCGTCCGCGACGTCGAACTCGCGAATGCGGTGGCGGTCATCGGTGACCGGGTTGCGCCGTACATGGCGCCTCCCGACACGCACACTGCCGCAGCTCGCGGGGCGGACTCGCTGGTCACGCTTCCGGAAGATCCGGGAGCCGCCGCCGAGGAGATTCAGCGGCGACGGGAAGAAATCGGCTTCTCCTACTTCGTCATCGGCGCCGACTTCGCCGACACGTTCGCTCCGGTCGTATCCCAGCTCGCCGGGCAGTAGTTCGCCGGCGGGGAATGACGGCGGCGGATACTCCGGTTTGGAGTGTCGATACATGAGGGAGGCGACACATCATTACGACACCCAACGTTCTGCCGAAGGCGAATTCTCACGATAAGCCGGCCGGTAAGGTCGGCAACATCCGCTCATGCCGCGATCCGGGCGCTCCATCCCTCGTCGCGGTAACACACTGTAGTCAGCTGGCATGGTCATCCGGTGGATCTGATCAGACTATCCGCCGCTACTGTCGGACGCGAGCGCCGTTGACTGGTTGACGTAGTCGTCGACTGCCCGGAGCTGGAATGCACCTATTCTTCGCAGACGCGCGTCCCGTACTGCTACGCGCCGCCGATGATCGGACAGGTCGTCGGCAGCTACCCCAACCGGCGGCATCCGTTATGCCGACGGTGCGCGGGCACCACCGGCCCCGTGACGATCTGGGCACGATGCGACTACAAGCTTGCACCTGGCCCGAGATAGCGAGAGCCATGACTCTTCCGGGATTCTCACTAACTTGGGCCACTGCAGATCAAGGGCCGCCCGCGTGGCCTAGGTCAACTGAGAAGTGACAAACGTGCGCAAGGCCCTAACATTGCCCGGGTGATCGGGGATTTCGTGGAGCGGCTTCTGCACGACATGGCCACCCTCGACCCTTGCACGGCGGTGGTCGACGCTGGCGAACAGGACGTCGACGGGCTTACCGACTACGGCCCCGAGGGCCACCAGGCCCGCGCGGAGCGGGCCGCCCTCGCCCTGCGCGAGATCGAGGCACTGCCGGCCGGGACCCCGCTACACGCCCACCTCGTCGAACGGCTGCACACGCGTGTCGCCTTTCACGACGCCGGAGAGGATCTGCGCGAACTGCACGTGGCGGCCACCGGTCCCCTTCAGCTCATCCGCCAAGCCGTCGAAGCCGCGGTTCCCGGCCGCGACGCCGAGAACGCTGCCTTCGAGGAGGGCTGGGCTCGTGTCGGCGCACGCATGGCCGCGATCCCTGCGGCCCTGGACGGGTACGCCCGCAGCCTCCTACTCGCCGCGCAGCGCGGCGATGTGCCGGCGCGCCGTCAGGTGGAGCTCGTCGCGCAGCGCTGCCGTGCCTGGACTGACGACGATGCTGCCCTGGTGGATCGCTACGGCGAGGGGCGTCAGCGGGCGTCGTTGCAAGCCGCGGCAGCGGGCTCGCGAGCGGCGTACCAGAAGCTCGCCGAGAGGCTGACCGTCGACCTGGCACCGCGGGCGGTTGAGGAGGAGGCGTTCGGTCAGCAGCGGTATGCGCTCTGGGTGCGTACCTTCCTCGCGGCCCAACCTGACCTGCGCGAGCTGTACGAGTGGGGTTGGGAGGAGTTCCGAGCGACAGAGGCAGAGCTTCTCGCTGAGGCGGAGGCCCTGGGCGGGAGCGTGTCGGAGGTGCTCGCCCGGCTCAACAGTCCCGACGCACCTGGCACGCTGCACAGTAGGGAGGCGTTCGCTGCGTGGCTGCAGGACCTGTTGGAGTCGACTACCGAGAGGTTGGACGGTGTCTACTTCGACATCCCCACCCCGCTGCGGCGCATCGAGTCGCGGTTGACCACGTCGTCCGGCATTGCCTACACAGGGCCGTCACGGGACCTGGCGCGGCCGGGTCGGGTCTGGTGGTCGGTCCCGGAGGGGGCAGCGACATTCCCTACCTGGTACGCCTACAGCACCGCCTTTCACGAGGGGGTTCCCGGCCATCACCTCCACCTCGGCGCGGAAGCCTGCCGGGGAGGCCTCGGGCAGCGGCTGAACCTGCTCGGCGGCCTCTCCGGGAGTCAGGAGGGCTGGGCACTGTATGCCGAGCGATTCATGGACGAGCTCGGGCTGTATGAGCAGCCAGGTGCTCGATTGGGGTACCTGTACATGCAGCTTCTGCGGGCCGCGCGGGTCGTGCTCGACATCGGCCTGCACCTGCGGCTGGCGATGCCCTTCGGCGATGGAGCCGTGTGGACGGCGGACGCGGCGCTGACGCTGTTGCGGAATCGCTGCCATCAGGGGTCCTACGCGTCCGCCGAGCTTGCGCGTTACCTGGGTCGGCCTGGGCAGGCGTTGGCCTACAAGGTGGGTGAGCGCGTGTGGCTGGCCGGCCGTTCGTCCTTCCCTGGCGACCGGCGCGCGTTCCATCGTCAGGCGCTGGAGTTGGGCTCGATGGGCTTGGATCAGTTGACGGTGGCCTTTCGGGGTGACCGAGCACCACTCGCGGATCGCAGTGAAACACGTCAGGGACCGCGTAGATAGCCGGACAAGGTCCGCTCCCCCAGCTCGGGCTGTCAGATGTGCGAACGGCGCAGCCAGTCCTGCGTGAGCGAGCGCAGCAGAGCGGGTTGTTCGTACGGCAGGTAGTGCCCGGCCGCGTCGATCACGGTGTAGGTGCCACGCGGGTAGTGGCGCATGGCGTGGAACTGGTCGGCGTACCCGACGATGTGGTCCTGCCGGCCGGTGATCACGCTGACCGGGCTGTCGAAGACGACCTCGGTGTTCTCGTCGGGTAGCGCGTAGTCGGGGCCGCTCTGCAACTCCTGTTGGAATGTCGGGTCACCGGGGCCGCCGGAGTTCAGTGCGGTGAGCACCGTCGCGACGACCCCTGGGGTGCGGTGACCCAGGGCGGCGTCCAGATGTGGGTGCAGTTCGGTGGGAGCGGCGTCGAGCCAGCCCGTGGGTGCTTCGAGTGGTGGGTCGTCGGGCAGGTTGCGGCTGTGGCGGGCGATGGTGACTCCGGGGCAGATGAGGAGCAGGCCGCGGACGAGGTCGGGTCGTTGGCGGGCAATGCCGGCGGCCAGGTACGCGCCGTAGGAGCCGCCGGCGAGCAGGACTGGCGTGTCGAGGTGGTGGTCGAGCCAGGCGCAGACGGTGTCCAGCACTGCCTGGGAGGTGGGTGGGCAGTGTGCGGGGGTGTCTCCGTGGCCGGGTAGGTCCAGGTAGATCTCTCGTAGGCCGGTGCCGGCGAGGGCGGGGTGGAAGGCAGCGGCCGTGGCGGCGCGGCTCATGCTGAACATGGGGAGGCACACCACCGCTGGTCCGGTCTCCGCCGTGTGGTCGAACGCCAGGTTCATCGGGAGTCCTCGCTGGGGTTGTCGGTGGTGGTGTTCAGGTTCAACGTCTCATGCCGGGCGGGCCGCGGGTGAAACTGGTCAGCGTCATCGGTGGGCGGTGTCTACAGTGGTGCGCTCCGGCCACTGCCCGTTCACCGCGAACGGTGGGGCCGCACATCACCACGGGGGAACACCTTGACGAGTAAGCCTGTCCGTATTGTGGTTGGCCTGGTCGCGGCAGTCGGCCTCGTTGTGGGCTGCCAGCCTGCCGAGAAGGAGAATGCTGGGGCCGCCGTCCCGCCGTCGCCGACCGTGGCGCCGAGCCCGACCGTCGACGTGGCGGCGAACAGCAAGCAGGTCTGCGACGCCAGTCTCGTTTTTGTGAAGAAGCACTACGTCGCGATGGCTGACGATGCGATCGCCGCGATCGACAAGCCGGTCAGCGCCAAGGAGGCGGGCGCGAAGGTTCGCGGCCACTACACGGCGCTGTTGCGGGACCTCAAGACGGCGGCGCCGACCGCTGCCGATCCGCAGGTGCGCACCGCGTTGGAGACCCTGGCCGCCGGGGTGGAGAAGCACCTGGCCGGTCCGAAGGCCACCGAGGTCGAGGCGCCGGATCTCGACCCGCCGCTGAAGGCGTTGGACACCGTCTGCGGTCGCTGAGCGTCGTGGGCACCGGCCGGGTCGGCCGGTGCCCACGAACCGGGTGTGCCGGGGGTACGGGTCAGATCCAGGGCACCTGTGGGGACGGGTAGAAGTCGACCTGTTGCAGTCGCCAGCGGGGTGCCTGCTTCCCCAGTCTGGTGCGGAATGACTCCCAGTCGTGGCTGGCGGTGGTTGACCAGCCGAGTTCGGCGATCGCCGGTAGGCGGGGGAAGGCCATGTGTTCGATGTCGTCGAGGGTGCGCAGCGTCTCGGACCACAGTGGGGCCTCGACGCCGAGGATGGCGTTCTCGCCGATGCCGGTTACCCGGGTGGCGGGGTCCCAGCCGTACGCGTCGGACACCTCGATCAGGCCGGCCCAGCGTAGGCCGAGGCGGGTGTTGGCGTCGTACTTCATGTCGAGGTAGGCCTTGTTCGCGGGTGACATGACGACTTTGGTGCCGCGGGCGGCGGCCGCGACGAGGCTGGCGTTTGTGGTGCCGGTGCCCCAGAACTGGGCGACGTCGTCGGTGGAGGTGTCGGCCTGGGTGATTTCGTTCCAGCCGTAGGCGCGTTTGCCGTATTTCGTGACCAGGGGCAGGACGCGGTTCATGAAGGTGCGGTAGTCCTCGTCGGTGGTGGCGTGGGCTTCGTCGCCGCCGATGTGCAGGAATGGTCCGGGGGTGATGGCCGCGATTTCGCGGATGACGTCCTCGACGAAGCGGTAGGTGAGGTCGTCGTTGATGCAGAGGGAGCTGTAGCCGACGGCGATGTCGGTGCGCGGGGGCGGTGCGACGCCGTCGCAGTTGAGTTCGGGGTAGGTCGACTGGGCGGCGTTGGTGTGCCCGGGCATGTCGATCTCGGGGACGATCGTGATGTGTCGTGCGGCGGCGTAGGCGACGACGGCTGTGTAGTCGGCCTTGGTGAGGTATCCGGGGCCGACGCCGTCGACTCCGGTGCCGGGTCCGCCGCCGACGGTGGTGAGGCGGGGCCAGGAGTCGATCTGGATGCGCCAGCCCTGGTCGTCGGTCAGGTGCAGGTGCAGGTAGTTGATTTTGTACTGGCTGAGCAGGTCCACGTAGGCGGTGATGTCGCCGACGGTGTGGAAGTGTCGTGCGAGGTCGAGCATCGCGCCGCGGTAGGCGAAGCGTGGGTAGTCGATGATTCGTCCGCCGGGGATTGTCCAGGTGGTCCGCTGCCGGTCGGGTGCCTCGATCTGGGCGGGGAGCAGTTGGCGCAGGGTCTGGGTGCCGGCGAACAGCCCGGCGGGGGTGTTGGCGCGGATCGTGACGCTGCGGCGGGTGACGTCGAGTTGGTAGCCCTGCTGGCCGATGCGGTCGTCGGCGCCGCCGATGAGCAGGGCGATCTCGGGTAGCGGGGTGGAGCGTACGGGCAGGACGGGCAGGGCGTGGCCGGTGGCGGGGCGCAGTGTGGTGGCGAGTTGCTGACCGACGTGCCAGGCGGCGGCTGAGCCGGGGGTGGTGCGGATGACGGTCAGGGGGGTGATGCGGAATGTGTTGTGCGCGTCGGGGTGGGTTTCGACCGGTGCGGGGATGACGTCGCTGAGGTGTCGGGCTGGTGCGGTGGGTGTCGCGGCGGCGGCGGGCGTTGTGGTCAGGGTGACGGGTAGCGCGAGTGCGGCTATGGCCAGCAGCCGTGTGGTGGTGTGTCGGCGACGCACGGTACCTCCAGGCCTCGTCATGATCGACGATTGTCGATTAGAGGGGCAGGTTACCGGCGATTCGCCTGCACTGTAAACCTTCCTTAACATAAGGACCCGTCGAGACGGTGCTGTCGCCGACCTCACGTACGCCGCACGCTGGGGAATTCCGGGAGTGGTCGTGCCGTTGTCCGTTCGGAAGATCAGGTTCGGATGATCGAATGGGAAGTGCCATGCACATGCGCTCAGACGCGGTAGTGCTGTTCGGCGTCACGGGAGACCTCGTCTCGAAGAAACTGTTTCCGGCGCTGTACGAGCTGACCCGGCGCGACCGTCTCGACGTTCCGGTGATCGGTGTGGCCCGCTCCCCCTGGGACGATCAGCAGTTGGTCACCATGGCCCGCAAGTCGGTCACCGAGGCCCAGGACGAGATCGACGACGAGATCTTCGACCGGCTGGCGGACAACCTCTCGATGATCTCCGGCAACTACGCGGACCCGGCGACGTACCAGCGGCTGGCGCAGCGGCTGCGCGACGCCGAGCGGCCGGTCTTCTACCTGGCGATTCCTCCGGCGGTGTTCGGCTCCGTCGTCGAGGGCCTGGCGGCCGTGGGTCTGGCCGACCGGGGTCGGGTGATCGTGGAGAAGCCGTTCGGGCGTGACCTGGAGTCGTCCCGCGAGCTGGATCGCACCCTGCGCGCGGCCTTCGCGCCGGAGCGGGTGTTCCGCATCGACCACTACCTCGGCAAGGAAGCCGTCGAGGGTCTCTACGCCTTCCGGTTCGCCAACCGGCTGTTCGAGCCGCTGTGGAACAACGAGCACATCGACAACATCCAGGTGACGCTCGCCGAGGCCTTCGGCACTCAGGGCCGGGCCGGCTTCTACGACACCGTGGGCGCGACCCGGGACGTGCTGCAGAACCACATCCTGCAGGTCGTGGCGCTCATCGCGATGGAGGCGCCGGCCAGCGAGGACACCACGGCGTTCCGGGAGGCGGAGGCCGCGGTGCTGCGGCAGATCGCGCCGCTGTCGCCGGACTCCACCGTCCGAGGGCAGTACGCGGGCTACCGCGACGAGCCGGGCGTGGCGGCGGATTCGAACACGGAGACGTTCGTGGCGACCCGGTTGACGGTCGACTCCCCCCGGTGGGCGGGTGTGCCGTTCTACCTGCGTGCTGGCAAGTCCCTGGCGGGGACGGCGACGGAGGTCGTGGTCGAGTTCAAGCAGCCGCAGCATTCGCTGATCCCGGCCGAGCGGGGTCAGGCCACCGCCGCGAACCTGCTGCGGTTCCGGCTCGGGCGCGGCGACGGCATCACCATGTCGATCCAGGCGAAGAGCCCGGGTGCCGAGGTGGCGAGCCGTCCGGTGGACCTGTCCGTCGACTTCGGCGCGGCTCTCGGTCGCCGGCAGGAGGCGTACGAGCGGCTGCTCGACGACGCGATGGACGGGCAGCACCTGCGTTTCGCGCGTGCCGAGACGATCGAGCAGGAGTGGCGCATCGTCGAGCCGATCCTGGATCTGCCGACGGCGGTGCGGTCGTACGAGAAGGGCAGCTGGGGTCCGGCGGACGCCGACGCGCTGGCCGGCGGCTGGCATCTTCCGGACCTGCGCTAGTCGCGGCCGGAGCTGACGGAGGCGGCGTGACCGACTCGGTCTCTGGCATGTCGCGGTGTCCCGACTGTGGGCAGGCCGAGTCGGTCACGGGTGCGGCGCGCGGTCGCTGACTGACCGCTCAGCTCAGCGGAACGACCGTCCGGCGACGGTGAGGTTTGCCGCTTACGCGTGGTGTGGGCACGTTGGGGGCGACGTTTCTCGTCCTCGTCGGAGAGGAAGCAGCGCATGCTTTCCGCACTCGATCGTCGGCACACCGTCGCGCCGCCCGGCTACAGCCGGTGGCTCATCCCCCCGGCGGCGTTGGCCATCCACCTCTGCATCGGTCAGGTCTACGCGACCAGCGTCTACAAGAACTCGCTGATCGCCCACTTCGACACCAGCCAGACGGCGATCGGGGTGATCTTCAGCATCGCGATCGTGATGCTCGGGTTGTCCGCGGCGGTCGCCGGGACCTGGGTGGAGGCGAACGGGCCGCGCAAGGCCATGTTCGTCTCGGCCTGCTTCTGGGCGGCGGGGTTCCTGGTGGGCTCGCTGGGCATCGCCACGAAGCAGCTGTGGCTGCTGTATCTCGGCTACGGGCTGCTCGGCGGCATCGGGCTGGGCATCGGCTACATCTCCCCCGTCTCCACACTGATCAAGTGGTTCCCGGACCGGCCGGGGCTGGCCACCGGGTTGGCGATCATGGGGTTCGGTGGTGGGGCGATGGTCGCCTCTCCCCTGTCGCGGCAACTGTTGTCGTTCTACGACGCCGGCTACGACCCGGCCAACGCGGGGTCGACGGCGTCGGGCAGCGCCCTGGTGTGGCTGTTCGTGACGCTCGGCCTGGGCTACTTCGTGATCATGATGTTCGGGGTGGCGAACGTGCGGGTGCCGGCGCCGGACTGGCGGCCGGCCGGCTTCGACCCCGCCAGCGTGGCGGCGAAGCCGCTGGTCACCACGGCGAACGTGTCGGCGGCGAACGCGGTGAAGACCCGCTCGTTCTGGCTGCTGTGGGTGGTGCTGTTCTGCAACGTGACCGCCGGCATCGGCATCCTGGAACAGGCCAGCCCGATGATCCAGGACTTCTTCCGCGACAACGGCACCTCCGCGGTGACCGTGGCGGCGGCCGGCGGGTTCGTGGGTCTGCTGTCGTTGTTCAACATGGCCGGGCGGTTCGCGTGGTCGTCCACCTCGGACATCATCGGCCGCAAACCGATCTACCTGGTGTACCTGGGCGTCGGCATGGTGCTCTACGCGCTGCTGGCGCTCGTCGGGCAGACCTCGACGGCCCTGTTCGTGCTGTTGGCCTGCGTGATCCTGTCGTTCTACGGCGGTGGCTTCGCGACCGTGCCGGCGTACCTGCGGGACCTGTTCGGCACCTTCCAGGTCGGGGCGATCCACGGTCGGCTGCTGACCGCGTGGTCAGCGGCGGGGATCGCCGGTCCCCTGATCGTCAACGGGTTCCTCGACGCGCAGGGCGAGCCGGGCTCGCTGACCGCCGCCGCGTACCGTCCGGCGCTGTTCACGATGGTGGGCGTGCTGGCCGTGGGCTTCGTGGCGAACCTGCTGGTGCGGCCGGTGCCGCAGCGCTACCACGAACCAGCGGCGGAACAGCACCCGCAACAGAACGTGGACGAGGACGCGACGGCGCAGAGGAGTGGTACGCGATGAGTGAGGACAGCCGTTCCGGGCAGCAGGCCCGGTTGTGGATCTCCTGGTTGGTGGTGGCGGCGCTGCTCGGCTACGGGATCGCCCAGACCGTCATCACGGCGGCGAAGCTGTTCACCCACTGAGGTGCCGTGCGGGGTGCCGTCGGGCGGCACCCCGCAGCACCGTCAGAGACCGCCGGAGACGCGCAGCACGGTCCCGGTGGCGTACGAGGCGTCCGGGCCGAGCAGCCAGGCGATGGCGGCGGCGATCTCGTCGGGTTCGCCGGCGCGGCCCAGCGGGATGCGACCGACGGCGGTGTCGGCACGGTCGGGGACCCCGGAGTCGGCGTGGATGTCGGTGCGCACGATGCCGGGGGCCACGGCGTTGACCCGGATGCCCTTCGGGGCGAGTTCCTTGGCCAGGCCGACGGTGAGGGTGTCGGTGGCGGCCTTCACGGCGGCGTAGTGCACGTACTCCCCCGGGCTGCCGAGGGTCGCGGCCGCCGACGAGACGTTGACGATCGCCCCACCGTCGGTGAGCCGGTGGGCGGCCTGCTGGGCGCAGAGGACGTAACCGACGAGGTTGACGTCGACGACCCGGCGCAGGTCCTCCACGCGCAGCTCGGTGAACGGTCCGATCAGGCTGGTGACGCCGGCGTTGTTGACCAGGCCGGTGAGCGGGCCGAGCTGCGCGGCGGCGTCGAACAGGGCGTGTACCTGTTCGGGGTCGGTGGTGTCGGCGCGTACCGCGATGGCCTGTGCGCCGGCGGCCCGCAGGTCGGCCAGGACGGCGGCGGCCGCGGCGTCGTCGCGGCGGTAGCACAGGGCCACGTGGTGACCGGTGGCGGCGAGCCGACGGGCGGTGGCCGCGCCGATGCCCCGGCCGCCGCCGGTGATGACGGTGACGGGTGCCACGGTGCCTCCCGGAGAGTCTGACGGCTGGGCGATGCTCGTGCCGACGCTACCGTGACCGGCGCGGATCGGTCCTCGAGAGGAGGGTCACATGCGGCGGGCGTCGGGACGCGACAGCGGGGTGTCCCTGCTGGCCGGACGACGCCAGGCCGACGAGGTGGCGGCGCTCGGGGTGTGATCGCTTACGCTCACCGCGCGGTCGATCAGACGATGGAGGTGCGCGGTGGCGGGTGTGGGTGTCGGCGACGTGGTGCAGGATTTCGAGCTGCCGGACGAGACGGGCACGCCGCGGCGGCTGTCGGAGTTCCTGGCGGCGGGACCGGTGGTGCTGTTCTTCTACCCGGCGGCGATGACCCGGGGGTGCACGGCGGAGAGCTGCCACTTCCGCGACCTCGCGGCGGAGTTCACGGCGCTGGGCGCGACGCGGGTGGGCATCAGCCGCGACCCGGTGGCGAAGCAGGCCGAGTTCTCGAAGCTGCACGGCTTCGACTATCCGCTGCTGTCGGACGCCGACGGCGCGGTGGCGCAGCAGTTCGGGGTCAAGCGGCGGGTGCCGTTGGGACCGTTGAGCATGAAGCGCATGACGTTCGTCATCGGCACCGACCAGCGGATCATCGAGGTGATCCACAGCGAGGTCAGCATGAACGAGCACGCGGACCGGGCGCTGCGGGCGCTGGGCGGCTGAGCGGGTGTGAGCCCCGTGCGGCGGGTGTCGCAGTCGGCTGGTATCAAGACAGCAATCAAACAGGTGTACGGAAGAGGGTTTTGATGGATGCCGGCCAGGGTTTGTCCACTAGCGAGGTGCAGAGCATCCGGGAGTCGTTGGCGGCCGGGCGTAAACCGCGGGTGGTGTTCACCGCGTCGGCGGGGCAGATCGCCGGTCAGGTCGGTCAGGTGATCGAGCTGACCGACCCGGAGGTGTCCGACGAGTTCGTGGTGGTGCGCTTCGGTCGCGACGAGTTGCCGTTCTCCCCCGCCGACCTGGCCGTGGCGCCCAAGGGCGTCACTCGTCGGGTGGTGGAGCCGAAGCCGGAGCCCGAGCCCGAGCCGCCGGCGGTGGCCGCGCCGGAGTTCGTGTTGGACACGCCGCGGGTGCCCGCGCAGCGACAGGAGGAGCCGAAGGTGGAGCAGACGGAGAAGCCGCCGGCGCGGCGGGCGGTCAAGGCCGTCAAGCCGAAGAGCCCCGCGGGCCTCACCGTGACCTTGGCGTACGCCGACGGGGAGTGGACCGTCGCCGCGCAGCAGGGCAGCAAGGCGTTGGCGAAGCCGTACGTGGTGAAGCCGGCGGAGGCGTTGAAGATGGTGGCCCTGGTCGACGTGCCGGGGGTGCAGGAGGCGGTGGAGCAGATTCTCGGCACCGAGCGGGCCGAGGCGGAGCAGCAGGCCGAGAAGCTGCGCGCCGAGCTGGCCGAGATCGAGGCCCGGCTGGCGGAGCTGCGCGAGGCCCGCTGAGGGCTGTCAGTGCCGGCTGTGGTGGTGCAACAGTCGTCGCCGCCGTCGCCGACCTCAGCGCGCGGCTGTACGCGGGAATCCCCACCGACGAGGCCAGCACGGCAGCGCGGGTGCTCACCATCGTCACCCAACACGCGAACGCCGAGCTGGCGGCGACCCCGGCCTGACCGGACGCCACCGCCGGGCGGCCGGCATCCAGGACACGGAGCCTGGAGCCGGCCCCCCGGGGCCCCTACCGCGCCGGGCGCTGCCCGAGCTCCGACACGACGGCCCGTTGCAGCACCGCTGTCGTGCCCAGCACCGTCCCGGCCGGCCCGTCGACGGTGTCCGCCACGAGATAGCTGCGCTCACCGAGGTAGTCGAAGCTCTGCTCATCGAAGATCCACTCGTCGCGGCGGCTCCGCTCGGTGTGCGCGACGGCTATCCCCCGCCGCCCGGCCGCGTCGGTGACCCCGCGCACCACCTCGACCCCGGGGATCTTCGCCGCGGCCCGGTAGAGCGCGGCGCTCGTGACCGGCGGCACCAACGACTCGCGCAGGATGTCGCCGATCGCGGTGAACGCCGCGCCGTCGCGGCTGTTGCCCCGGCCCCGCTGCTGACGTTCCCGGTACAGCTTCGCCAGCAGGGCGTCCGGGTCCTCGGGCAGGTCGACCAGCGCCGCGTTCGGTGTCACGTCCGTGAGCGTCTCTCGCTGCGGGATCACGCCGACGATCGGAGCGTGGAAGAACGGCTGCTGCACCAGGCCGTCACCCCGCTCGTGCCGGGGGATCCAGATCTCCCGCTCGTGCACCGGTCGCAGTCGGGCCGGGCCGTCACCGAGCTCGGCGAAGGCGCCCCGGCTCCTGATGTAGACGTACCCGCCCTCGCCGGGCGGTGGCCCCGGCCTGCCGGTGGCCACCGCTGCCATCCGGTTGAGCAGCAGTGACGCCCCGACGCGTTCCCCCTGCTCGACCGGGACGATCAGTGGCGCGCTGTCCGGCGACCACGGTTGGGCGACCATCCCGGCCGCGACCGCGACGGTCAGCACGCCCGCCACCGGCACGAGCACCCGCATCCGTCGTGGCCGCCGCGACGGCCGCCGGACCTCGGTCAGCAGATGATGCCGCAGTGCCTGTCGGCGCACCGCCGGCAGGGCCGGCACGGGCAGGGCGGTGGGCTCTCTCATCGGTACTCTCCCTGCTCGACGGGGGTCATCCGGATGCCGGTCAGCTCCTGCTGCGCCAGCGCCCGTAGCCGGGTCCGGGCCCGCGACAGTCGGGAGCGCACGGTCCCGACGGGTACGCCCAGTGCCTCGGCCGCCGCCGCGTAGTCCAGTTGCGACCACACGCAGAGCAGGAACACCTCCCGGTCGGCGCGGCGCAACGCCCGCAGTCCCGCCAGGGCGGCGGCCACCTGGTCGGCGTCGTGCATCCGGTCGACCACCGCGTCGGCGAAGTCGGGGACTGTGTCGCGTACCGGCAGCCGCCGCAACGCCTCCCGGTGCCGGCGCGCCGCCCGCCGGCGGTTGCGCAGGACGTTTGTCGCGATCCCGAGCAGCCACGGCCGCAGACCGTCCCCGTCCGGGCGCAGGGATTCGCGGATCCGCCACGCTTCGAGGAAGGTCAGCGACACCACGTCCTCGGCGTGCGCCGCATCGCTTCCGCTCCACAGCGCATGTCGATGAACCGCCTCGGCGTGCTCGTCGAAGAGCTCGCCCAACGCGTCGGAGTCTCCGGCCCGGATCCGGGCCCGCATCTCGGCTGTCACACCTGTATCTGTCCGCTGCCGCCGCCGAGTTCCCACTTCGGAGACGGAAACCATCGGCCCGCCGGTCAGAAGTAGTCGAGCAACTGCGCGGGCCCGCCGCAGGCCAGGAGGTCGAGCGCGCCCGGGTCGACACCCGGGCTGTGGTGCAGCAGCCCGGCCTGCGCGACCGAGCGGGCCTGCGCGGCACCGGCGTAGAGCAGGGCGAAACCGCGCACGTCCAACCGCAGGTCGGCCTCGCCGACGACCCGGGTCAGCTCGGCGTCGCCGTCGGCGACGGTCAGCCTCCAGGTGCCGGTGTTCCACTCGGCGAGCGGATCGGTGAGGGCGAAGTCGACGACGCCCCGGGCGTGGGCGGGCCACCCCCGCGCGCTCACCGCGCGGGCGACGTCCACCGGTCGGTGCATCCACAGGTCCCGCTCGTGGTCGCGGGCCGACTCCAACGGCAGGACGACGCTGACCGCGTCGCCGTCGAGCGGGCACAGCCGCAGCGTCGGCGCGACGCTGGCCCAACTGCCGAGCACCCCGACGATCTCCCGGGCGGCCTCGGGCGTGACAGCGAGGGCCTCGTCGACGGTGAGCACCGAATCCGCCCCGTAGCCCCGGCCCCGCTGCCAGATGGCGTAACCGACCAGCTCGCCGTCGGCCTCGACGAGGGTGACCCCGTCGCCGGGCAGACCGCGGTCGGCGGCGTCGAACAGCTCACCCCGGCGGGTCAGCATGCCGTTGCGGTGCCGGGTGACCCGCTCATACAGGGCGTCGACGGCCGGCAGGTCGGCGGGCGTACCGGCCCGGACGGTGAGGTGCGACGCGGGCCGGTGCCGGGGCAACGCGGCGGTGGCCAGGTCGACGGTGCGCAGCACCCCGGCGGCCTCCCACCCGCAGGCCCGGTACGGGGCGGCGACGGTCGGATAAAGCGCGCTGATCGCCGCCTGACGGTCGCGGGCGCCGCGCAGCAGCGCGCTGAGCAGGGCTCGCGCCACGCCGTGACCACGGGCCTCGGGGGCGACGGCCACCCCGGCCACGTCTGCGGCCGGCACCGCCCGCCCGGACCACCACTGGTCGTGGTGCAGGTCGACGGCCTTGCCGACGAGCCGACCGGAGTCGTCGAACGCGCCGTAACGGGTCAGGCCGGGCACCGGCGCCGGCGCGGGCGCCGGGCGCTGCGGGTCGGAGCCGAACGCGAAGCGGCCCAGCTCCCAGGCGGCGTCGAGGTCGTCGGCGGTGAGTTCGCGTACGTGCACAGTGGCGGGCATCGGCACACCGTAAACGAACCCACCCCCCACCAACCGCCCGATTTTCCCGACGCCCCCGCGCTGCGCCGGCCCCGCTGGTGCGCGATCTTGCAGTTACTGTCGCGGCTTTACCGGCATTTCGTGCAGATCGACGACCGGAAGTGCAAGATCGACGCGATTTCCCCGCTTCCGGCGGTCAGTGCTGCGGGATGTTGGCCACGCCGATGCGCTTGCGGAACACCCAGTACGTCCACCCCTGGTAGGCCAGCACCACCGGAGTGAAGATCACCGCCACCCAGGTCATGATCTTCAGGGTGTACGGGGTGGACGCGGCGTTGGTAGCCGTCAGCGTGCCGGCCGCGTCCAGGGTGGAGGGCAGCACGTTCGGGAACAGCGCCGCGAACAGGGTCGCCACCACCAGGCCGATCGCCACGGCCGTGCCGGTGAACGCCCAGCCCTCCCGGCGTACCCGGGCGGCGGCCAGACCGCCGAGCAGGGCGAGGGCCGCGCCGACGGCGAGCACGACGGCGGCCGCGCTGTAGCGGATGTTCAACGTCCAGGTCAGGAACCCGACCGCGAGCACGGCGGCGCCCACACCCAGGCGCACGGCGAGCGCGCCCGCCCGCTCGCGGATGTCGCCGGTGGTCTTCAGGGCGAGGAACACCGCGCCGTGGGTGAGGAACAGCGCGAGGGTGGTCGCACCGCCCAGCAGGGCGTACGGGTTGAGCAGGTCCAGCAGGCCGCCGACGTACTCGTGGTCGGCGTCCAGCGGCACGCCGCGCAGGATGTTGGCGAAGGCGACGCCCCACAGAATCGCCGGCAGCAGCGAGCCGACCACGATCGCCGCGTCCCAACGGCGCTTCCAGGACGCCTCGGGGCGCTTGTGCCGGTACTCGAAGGCGACGCCCCGGGCGATCAGGGCCAGCAGGATCAGCAGCAGCGGCAGGTAGAAGCCGGAGAAGAGGGTGGCGTACCACTCGGGGAACGCGGCGAACATGGCGCCACCGGCGGTGATCAGCCACACCTCGTTGCCGTCCCAGACCGGGCCGATGGTGTTGATCAGGACGCGGCGTTCCCGGTCGTCGCGGCCGAGCACGGGCAGCAGCATGCCGACGCCGAAGTCGAAGCCCTCCAGGATGAAGTACCCGGTGAACAGCACGGCGACGAGGAGAAACCAGATGGTGGTCAGTTCCACGATGGGCTCCGGGATCAGTAGGCGAAGGCGAGCGGGCGCTCGGCGTCGTCGTGGGTGTCGTCGATGGGGTGCTCTTCGCTGACGTCGGGTACGCCGGCCTTGGCGTAGCGCAGCAGCAACTTGACCTCGATCACGGCGAGGGTGGCGTAGATCAGGGTGAAGGCGGTGAACGAGGTGAGGACCTCGGCCAGCGAGACGCTGCGGGACACCCCGTTGCGGGTGAGCATCTCGCCGAAGACGATCCACGGCTGGCGGCCCATCTCGGTGAAGATCCAGCCGAACGAGTTGGCCAGCAGCGGCAGCACCGGCATGGCCAGCCCGGCGCGCAGCAGCCACCTGCTGCTCGGGGTGCGGCCCTTGCGCTGGCTCCAGAGCACCAGCAGGGCGATCGCGGCCGCGGCCATCCCGAAGGCGATCATGAAGCGGAAGCTCCAGTAGGTGACCGGGATGATCGGGGTGTAGCTGCCGGCGCCGTACTGGGTGGCGTACTGGGCCTGCAGGTCGTTGATGCCGTGCACTGTGCCGTTCGGGTCACCGGTGCCCAGGTACGACAACAGGTACGGGATCTTGATGGCGAACACCTCGCGGCTGCCGTCCAGGCTGCCGATGGTGAGCACCGAGAACGAGGCGGGGCTCTCGGTGGTGTAGAGGCCCTCGGCGGCGGCCATCTTCATCGGCTGCACGTCCGTCATGATCTTGCCCTGGATGTCGCCGGTGAACAGCACGGCCGCGGAGGCGACCAGGACCACCCAGGAGCCGAACTTCGTGGCGAAGCGGTACGCGCCGGTGTCGGCGGAGTCCCGGTTGCGGATCACGTGGTACAGGCCGACCGCCACGACCAGCGACCCGGCGACCAGGAACGAGCCGGCCAGGGTGTGCGGGAAGGTGATCAGGGCGACCTTGTTGGTCAGCACGGCCGGGAAGTCGGTCAGCTCGGCGCGTCCGCTGTCCGGGTTGATCCGGTAGCCGACGGGGTTCTGCATGAACGAGTTCGCGGCGAGGATGAAGTACGCGGAGAGGTTGGTGCCGATCGCGGCGGCCCAGATGCTGGCCAGGTGCGCCCGCTTGGGCAGCCGGTCCCAGCCGAAGATCCACAGGCCGATGAAGGTGGATTCGAGGAAGAACGCGACGAGCGCCTCGATGGCCAGGGGTGCGCCGAAGATGTCGCCGACGAAGCGGGAGTAGTCGCTCCAGTTCATGCCGAACTGGAACTCCTGCACGATCCCGGTGACCACACCCATGGCGAAGTTGATCAGGAACAGCTTGCCGTAGAACTTGGTGAGCTTGAGGTAGCGCTCGTTGCCGGTGCGGTGCCACATCGTCTGGAGGATGGCTACCAGCACGGAGAGGCCGATGGTCAGCGGCACGAAAAGGAAGTGGTAGACGGTGGTGACACCGAACTGCCAGCGGGCAACGTCCAACGCGTCCACCTGAAAACCCCCAACGATCCGTACTACGAGACGTAGTAAATACTACTGCTCGTCGTAGACGATTGGGCAGGGCCGGGTGGCCCGAAACGGCCCGGGACCAATGACCCTGATCACCCGACCCGCCCTCGCGGCCCCGCCGGGGCGTGCGACGATGGCGCGCTGATGGACACCGCACACACCACCTGGCAGCCGCCACTGATCTGGCGCGCAGCCCTCCTGCTCGCCCGGGGCCTGGTCGGCCTGCTCGCCCGCCTCGAGGTCACCGGCGACGTCCCGACGCACCTGCGTCGCGGCCCGCTGGTGCTGACCGCCAACCACATCAGCCCGTTCGACCCGGTGGTCATGGCCGCCGCCTGCCAGATTCGCGGCGTCGCCCCCCGGATCATGGCGACCGCCGGACTGTTCCGCGTCCCGGTGTTCGGTGCCGCCATGCGCCACGCCGGGCACATCCGGGTCGACCGCGGCACCAGTGCCGTGCACCAGGCCCTCGACAACGCCGCCACGGCCGTCGCGCGTGGCTCGGTGATCCTCATCTACCCCGAGGGGCGCATCGGCCTGGACCCCGGTCTGTGGCCCGAACGCGGCAAGACCGGCGCCGCCCGCCTCGCCCTGGCCTGCGGCGCCCCGGTCGTCCCGGTCGCCCAGTGGGGCTCGCACGAGGTGCTGCCCTACCAGGCGCCCCGCGGAATGCTGCGCGGCATCGCCCGCTCGCTGTGGCGCCGCCCGGTGATCCGGGTGCACTTCGGCACGCCCGTCGACCTGGGCGAGACGGCGGCCGCCAACCCCGGCGCGGCCCGCCGCGCCACCGACCGGATCATCGACGCTCTCACCGACACCCTCGCCCCGCTGCGCCCCGACGAACCCGACCGGCCCCGCCACGTCGACCCCGGACGCCCCACCGACCTCAGCCGCGCCCACCGCCGCCGCTCAGACTGAGGCCACCGCCGCGACCGCCGAGGTTTGCCGCGACGCCGAGGTCCGCCAGTGCCCGGAGACCCCGCACGGGCGCCGGAAAGCCGCGCCGGGTGGAACGGTCTGCCGGGGGCCTGCGGCGCCGAGGTCAGCCGGGTGCCGCACCCCAACCCTCCCCACCCCCCAACACCACCTTCGCTTCCTTTGCTCTGCACCCGCGGACGCACCAGCTACCGAAGGTGACTGTCGACTCCGCGGGTGCAGAGCAAAGGACAAAGGACAGGCATCCGGAGGTTGGGGCCGTAGGCCGGTCCGGCGGGATCGTGCGGCCGACGGGCATGCCGACGTCGCGCCTGCCGCCACCGCGGACAGGGACACCCGCCGACCACGGCAACCACCCGCGCCGCCTCCCCGGCGTCCCAGGCCTGATCTTCGCCGGCAGGCCACCCGCGCTCCACCGACGGCAGGCATACTGCGCTGCGTGTTGACCCGATTCGGCTACCTCGACGCGCCCGCGCCGCTGGCGTTCGCCCACCGTGGCGGCGCCGCCGAGGGCGACGAGAACACCACCGAGGCGTTCGCCCGGGCCATCGGGCTGGGCTACCGGTACGTGGAAACCGACGTGCACGCCACCGCCGACGGCGTGGCGGTGATCTTCCACGATCCGACGTTGCGCCGGCTCACCGGCGAGGCGGGGCGCATCGCCGAGATGAGCTGGGCGGACCTCGCCTCCGTACGCGTCGGCGGCGCCGCCGTCGTACCCCGGCTCGACGAGGTGTTGGGGGCGTGGCCGCAGGTCCGTTTCAACATCGACGTGAAGGCCGACGGCGGCGTCGAGCCGACGGTCGCGACAGTGACCCGGGCCGGCGCCGGCGACCGGGTGCTGCTCGCCTCGTTCAGCGACGCCCGGCTGACCCGGCTGCGGGCGCTCACCGAGGGACGCGTCGCCACCAGCCTCGGCATGCGCGGCGTCGCCCGGCTGCGGCTGGCCTCCCTGCACGGGCGTCCGCTGCGGCTGCCGCCGTCGGTGGTCGCCGCGCAGGTGCCGCCGCGCTACGGGCGGGTGCCGGTGGTGGACCGCCGGTTCCTCGACTACTGCCACCGGATCGGCCTGCAGGTGCACGTCTGGACGATCGACGAACCCGCCCAGATGCACGACTTACTGGATCGTGGCGTGGATGGCATCATGACCGATCACGTCGGCGTGCTGCGCGACGTCTACCGCAGCCGCGGCCACTGGGCCGCCTGAACCATTCCGAGGACCCCGATGGCCGAGACCGTGACCCCCACGGTGGACGACACCCCGCCTCCCGCGAGCACCCGCCGGGAGCGCCGGGGCTGGTACATCTACGACTGGGCCAACTCCGCGTTCCAGACCACCGTCATCACCGTGTTCCTCGGCCCGTTCCTGACCACGGTCGCCGAGGTGGCGGCCGGGTGCGAGCTGGGTGCGGATTCGTGCGACGGCTTCGTGTACCCGCTCGGCATCAAGGTCGCCGCCGGGTCCTACTACCCGTACCTGATCTCGCTGTCGGTGTTCCTCACCGTGTTCGTGCTGCCGGTCATCGGGGCGATAGCGGACCGGTCGGCGCACAAGAAGCGGCTGCTCGGCGGTGCCGCGTTCACCGGCGCCGGCGCCACCATCGCGATGGCGTTGGTCACCGGCGACCGATACCTGCTCGGCGGGGCGCTCTTCCTGGTCGCCAACATCTCGTTCGGCGCCGCGATCGTGGTCTACAACTCGTTCCTGCCGCAGCTCGGCGGCCCCGACGAACGCGACGGTATCTCCAGTCGCGGTTGGGCGCTGGGCTACCTCGGCGGCGGTCTGCTGCTGGCGCTCAACCTGGTCGCGATCACACTGCTCGACGACGGTGACAACCCGCAACGCACCCTGGACCTGGCCCGCTGGTCGATCGTGTCCGCCGGTGTCTGGTGGGCGCTGTTCACGCTGGTCCCGCTGCGGTGGCTGCGTGAGCGCCCGCCGGCGGCGGCACTGGCCGGTGGCGGCAACATTCTCACCGACGGGTTCCGCCAGCTCGGCCGCACCGTCCGCGAGATCAAGGCGTACCCGCTGACGCTGTACTTCCTGCTGGCTTTCCTGGTCTACAACGACGGCATCCAGACCGTCATCACCCTGGCCAGCCAGTACGGCACCGAGGAACTGCGCCTGGAGCAGAGCACCCTGATCATCACCATCCTGCTGGTGCAGTTCCTCGCCTTCGGCGGAGCGTTGAGCCTGGGCGCGCTGGCCCGGCGCATCGGCGCGTGGAAGACCGTGCTGCTCAGCCTGGTCCTCTGGACCGGTGTGATCATCGCCGCGTTCCGGCTGCCCGCCGAGGCGCCGGTGCCGTTCATGGTCCTCGGCGCGGCCATCGGCCTGGTCCTGGGCGGCAGCCAGGCGCTGAGCCGGTCGCTGTTCAGCCAGCTCATCCCCACCGGGAAGGAAGGCGAGTACTACGGCTTCTACGAGATCAGCGACAAGGGCACCAGCTGGCTCGGCCCGCTCGCCTTCGGCCTGGTGTTCCAGCTCACCTCCTCCTACCGGGTGGGCCTGGTCTCACTGCTGATCTTCTTCGTGGTCGGGTTCCTGCTCCTCGCCGCCGTACCGATGCGCCGTGCCATCGTCGCCGCCGGCAACACGCCACCGCGGGTGCTCTGAGCACGCGTCCCGCGCCCGACAGATCAGGAGTGGCCGATCGGCTAGGCTGCCCGACCGTGACTGACGACGCCACCACCGCCCCGGCCTGCCTGGCCCATCCGTTCCCCGGCCAGCCGCACGCTCCGGCCGCGTGCGCGGCGGCGCGTGGGCTCGACGGGCGGCCGGTGCACGCGGCGGCGTTGAAGTTCTTCTGGGGGCCGATGGACTGCGGCAAGTCCACGATGGCGTTGCAGATGAACTACAACCACGCCCGGCAGGGCCGGCGCGGGCTGGTCACCACCCGCATCGACCGGTCGCTGGGACCGCAGGTCACCACCCGCATCGGCCTGGCCCACGAGGCCATCGAGGTCACCGACGACCTGGACCTGCGGGCCCTGGTGCGCGGCCGGTGGGCCGACGGGGTACGCGTGGACTACCTGATCTGCGACGAGGCGTGCTTCTACACCGTCGAGCATGTCGAGCAGATGGCCGAACTGGTCGACAGCTACGACGTCGACGTGTTCGCGTTCGGCCTGGCCACCGACTTCCGGTCGCGGATGTTCCCCGCCGCGCAACGCCTGTTCGAACTGGCCGACGAGGTGGCCCGCATCCAGGTCGAGGTGCTCTGCTGGTGCGGCCGCGAAGGGCTGCTCAACGCCCGCGTCGTCAACGGGCGGGTCGTCCGTGAGGGCGCCCAGGTCGTCATCGGCGACACCGTCGACACCGCCGAGGTGCGCTACCAGGTGCTCTGCCGCCGGCACTACCGCAGCGGCGACCTCGGCCCCCGCGACTGAGGCGCCCCACCAGCTGGAACCGACCCGGTGCGCCGGACGGTCAGGACGGCTGCCGGGCCGCGACGGCCCTTACCCGGAACCGGTCGGTCAGGATCACGGCGACCGTCACCGCCAACGCCACAGCGGCGCACACCGCGACGGGTGCCCCCAGCACCACACCTGTCGGCATCAGCGCCAGCAGGACCACCACCGCCGCGACCCGGCTGATCGGCAGGATCCGCCACAGCAGCGCCTTGTAGGCGGCGTGCCCGGCCAGGAACAGCGCGGGACCTCCCAGGGTGAGCAGCACGTCGACAGTGGTGGCCGGCGCGCCGGGCTCACGCAGCAACCGCTCGTCCGCCGCCGACGCGACGACGACACCGGCGACGATCACCGGGTGCAGGAAGTTGAACGCGACCCGGCTCAACGCGCCGGTACGCTCCCCGGCCTGGGCGATGACCTGCGTGGCCGCCGGGGCCGAACGGGCGAAGTACACCCACCACAGCGCCACCGAACCGCCGAACGCCAGCAGGAACGCCCCGGACGTCACCAGGTTCACCTGCGACGTGAGGGTGCTGCCGGTGACCAGGATCGACTCCCCCAGCGCGATCAGGACGAACGCCGCGCACCGTTCGGCCAGGTGCCCGCCCTCCACCATCCACCGCTCGGGTCGGCTTCGTCCCCGCCGCGGCAGCGGATAGCCGATCGAGAGGCCGACCACCTCGATCACGATCACCGCCGCCCACACCGCGTCCCGGGCGGCACCGCCGACCAGGCCACCGACGACCACGAGCACCGACGTCCCGGTGATCCACGGCAGCGACTGCTGAAATCCGGCCACCAACCACGGACTGCCCTGCACCGCCCACAACGCGAACAGGGTGCGGCCCACCTGCACGATGACGTAGACCAGGGCGAAGAGCAGGCCGGTCGAGCCGAACGCTTCCGGGATCGTCGCCGACAACAGCAGGCTGCCCAGCCCCACCCCGATCAGCATCGTCCGCACCGGCCCCTGATCCGGTTGCAACCAGTTCGTCAGCCAGGTGGTGTAGACCCAGACGAGCCACACCAGCGCCAGCAACAGGCCGGTACGTCCCGCGCCCCGCCAGTCCAGGTGCGCGAGCAGGTAGTGCGACAGCTGGGTGATGGTGAAGATGAAGACGAGGTCGAAGAAGAGTTCCGTCGAGGTGGTCGGCTGCACCCCCTCGCGCGGTCGCAGCAACTGTGGGCGTAGCGGGGCGGCGACCGTGGGCCTAGAAGGGGTCACCGCACACCCGCCAGCTCCCGTCCTCACGGACCACCGGCAGGCGACGTTCTTCGCTGAGCCCGCCGTCGCGGGTCACCTTCACGGTCACCGTGCCCTGCGGTCGTCCGCTGCGGGTCGCGACCGACACGTCGGTGATCTCGTAGTCGGTGACCATCGGTGGTGTCCGCACCCAACTGGTGAAGCCGATCGCGCTCCAGCGGCTGCGCGCGTCCTCGCAGAGCCGCTCGTACGCCCGGTCGCTGTCGCCGAGGGCCACCTCGCTGAGGAAACCGTCGGCGGTCTCCCGGATCGGGCCGGCGGCCTGCCGGACGGTCTGCAGGTTCCAGGCGCCCAGCCCGGCCACCCCCACGCAGCACAGCGCCACGCCGAACCCGGCGAACGCCAACCCGGTGCGCATCGGGCGGTGACGCCGGGCCGGTCGGCTCCACGACTGGCCCGCACCCACGACTACCGACCGTAGAGAAGACGGTCACGCCGACGGGCGACAAGCCGGAAACTGGGTGCGCCCGATGGGCGGGTGTGCCCTGTTCGCGGCGGCCCCGCATCGTCTACCGTCGGCGCACACCCCCGAGCAGTGCCAGGAGCCGATCGATGAGCCGCTTCGTGCAGCCGGTACCACCCCCCGTCGACCCGTACGCCGGCGATGGTCTGCTGCGGTCCTGGCTGGAGCGTCACCTCGGCCCGGGCGGGCACGCCGCCGCGAAGGGCCGTCTCGCGGACCTGGCCGCCGACGTCACCGGCCCGCTGCGCGCGGCGCACGCCGACGCGGAGGCGCACCCGCCGACGCTGGTCCGCTACGACCCGTGGGGTGCCCGGATCGATCGCATCGACACCTCCGCCGGTTGGCAGGCGCAACGTGCCGCCGCCGCCCGACACGCCGTGGTGGCGCTGCCCTACCTGCCGGACGCGCGGGGCACCTGGGGTGCCGCCGCGCGGGTCGTGCAGCACGCCCTGCTGCACCTGTACGGGCCGGAGTCGGCAACGTTCTCCTGCCCGGTGGCGATGGCCGACGGGGCGGCGGCGCTGCTCAGCATGCCCGACGTCGACGCCACGGTCCGCGACACGTGGCTGCCTCGGCTGATCTCCACGGACCCGGCCACGGCGATCACCAGCGGGCAGTGGATGACCGAGTCGCAGGGCGGTTCCGATCTGGGCCGCTCCAGCACCCTCGGCCGACCCGCGGCGGACGGTTCGTGGCGACTGACCGGGGAGAAGTGGTTCTGCTCCGCCGCCGACGCGGCGATGGCGGTGGCGCTGGCCCGGCCCGAGGGCGCCGGGCGGGGCAGCCGGGTGCTCGCCCCGTTCCTCGTTCCCCGGTACGCGGTCGACTCACCGCTGGCCGACGGCGCGGCGCCCGGTGCACCCGCACCGGGCGTCACGGTGCACCGGCTCAAGGACAAGCTGGGCACCCGGGCGCTGCCCACCGCCGAGATCGGCCTGCGCGACGCGTACGCCCTCCCGCTGGGTGACCCGGCGGTGCCCGGTCTGGTCCGGGCGATGACTCTGGTCGTGGTGACCCGGGTGCACAACGCCGCGGCGGCGGCCGGCGGGATGCGACGGGGTCTGGCCTACGCCCGCGCGTACGCCGAGGCGCGGCACGTCGCCGGCGGCCCGCTGGTGTCCTCGCCCCTGCACCGGGCCACCCTGGGCACCCTCGCGGTCGACGCGGCGGGCGCGTTCGCTCTCGCCGGGCACGCCTTCGCCCTGCTCGGGCGGGTCGAGGTTGGCGCCGACCCGGAGGCCGCGGCCGAGCTGCGCATCGTGGCGCCGTTGGCGAAGCTCGCCACCGGTCGGCTCGCCGTCAGCTCCGCCAGCGAGTACGTGGAGAGCTTCGGCGGGGCCGGCTACGTGGAGGACACCGGCGTGCCCCGCCTGCTGCGCGACGCCCAGGTGCTGCCGATCTGGGAGGGCACCACCAATGTGCTGGCCCTGGACGTGCTGCGCGCGTTGACCCGGGAGGACGCCGGGACGCCGCTGCTGAGCCGGCTGACCGCCGCCGTCGACCTCGCGCGGCCGCTGTCGCCGGTGCTGGCCGACACCCTGGCCACCGCTGCCGCGCAGTTGGCGGAGACCATCGCCGCGGTGACCGTCGAACCGGGTGCGCCGGCGGTGCTCGCGGGTGCCCGCGGTCTGGCGTTGCGCCTGGCGTACGCGCTGACCACCGCGTTGCTCGTCGAGCACGCCGCGTGGGGCGACGAGCAGGCGGAGTTGGCCGCCCGGCTGTGGGCGCGCCGCTGGCTGCGGCACGAGGAGATCGCCGAGGACGCCCACCATCACCTCGACCTGCTCTGCTGACCGGTCGGCGCGAGCGGACGGGTGAACGCCATGTCGGTGCTGATCGAGCTGGGTGACGACAGGGGCGCGCCCCCGGACGAGCACCGCCCACCACCGCAGGTGTCCCGCCGGTGGCGGGTGGCGGTGCTGGTGGCGGCCTGTGTCCTGCTGCTCGGTGGTGCCGCCCCGGCCGCGCGCCTGACGCCGCAGCCCGGGCCGGCGCTGCCCGCCCGGGCGACGGTGCTGGGCGCGGGGCCGCTGCTGCTGGTCGTCGACCCTGAGCCGAACACGCCGACTCTGAGCGCCTACGACTCGGTCGCGCCGAACGGCCCGCCGCGGTGGCGGGTCACAGTGCCGCCCGCCGCCGGGTGGTCCGCCGAGGTCGCCGGTGATGTGTTGCTGCTGGTCGAGCGCGACCAGGCGCTCGGGGCACGGATGACCACCGGGCGGTCGTTGCGGACCGGCGAGCCGGTGTGGCGGCGACCCGAGCGGGTGTACGCGGCCGAGGACGCGGCGGTCGCGGTGAGCGAGGTGCGCAGCGCCTCCGAACCGGGTCGGCGGGTCGAGGGCACGGTGCACGGCGTCGACCCGGCCACCGGCGCGACCCGGTGGTCGGTCCCACTGCCCTCCACTGCGGTGCTGCGGGCGCTGCCCGGCCTGCCTGGGCGGGTGCTGCTGGTGCAGGACGACGGGTTGGTCCGGCTGTTCGACGCCCGCGACGGCACCGAACGTGGGCGGGGACAGCTTCCGCCGGCCGACTACGGCCCGGACAATCCCCAGGTCGTCGGGGCGCACCTGGTGCTGCGCCACCCGCGCGGCGGCGCGATGGCGCTGACCGGCTACGACCTACCCGGGCTGGCGCCGCGCTGGCGGTCGCCGGTGCAGCCGGGTGACCTGATCCTGCGGCCCTGCCAGGGTCTGCTCTGCGGGCAGGACGAGCAGGGACGCTGGGCGATCGACGCGGGCAGCGGGGTGCGGGTGTGGACATGGCCGGGCGGGGCGCGCTGGCGAACGGTCGCTGGCCCACGGGTCGCCACGGAACCCCTGGTGGTGCTGGGGATGGCGGCCGACGGCAGGCGCTCCCTGGTCGCGACGGTGGGGCGCGACGGTCATCGGGTGTCCGCTGTGCTCCCGGCGGGTGTGACCGACTGCCGCCGGGTCGGCGCCGGGTTGATCTGCCGCGACGGCACGGCCCGGGTGACGTTCTGGCCCCTCGACATCCCCTGACCCCGGGTCAGCGCAGGGGGCCTCGGGCAACGGCTGCGCGCATCGTCGCCGGATCGCCGGCCGGGACGAACTCCAACCACCAGGTGGCCCCGGCGGTGGCCAGTTCGCCGAGGTAGGCCCGTTCGGCGCGTTCGTCGGAGCGGCGTCGCCGGCCGCCGATCGCCACGTCGAACGGCTGACCGTCGGCGCGCGTCGATGGCAGGGCGTTCGCCAGGTCGTGGACCTCGTCGGGGGTGAAGTCGGACCACCCGTCGGTGTCGGTGAGCTTGTACGGCACGATGCCGTCGGCGCGGGCGGCCCGGCGGCGCACCGCCCCGGCCTGCGTGCCGCCGCCGACCCAGACCGGCACCCGCGGCGACTGCACCGGCGCAGGGCGCAGCGACACCCCGTCGGCGCGGTAGTGGGTGCCCTGGTGACTGACCCGCCCACCGCTGAGCAGCCCGGTCAGCAGGTCGAGACCCTCGTCGAGCATCGCGGCCCGCACGGACACCTCGGTCTGCTCGCCGAAGGCGACCAGACCCCGGTCGCCGGGATCACCGACACCGACCGCCACCGTCGCCCGGCCCGCGCTGAGGTGGTCGAGGGTGAGGACCTCCCGCGCCAACTTCGCCGGGCGGCGTCGGGGCAGCGCGGTGACGGTGGTGCCCAGTCGCACCCGGTCGGTGCGCCCGGCGATCGCGGCGAGGACGAGCCACGGGTCGTAGGTGAACGGCTCGTCGCCGGAATAGTGGATCAGATAGTCCTCCAGGAACACGCCGTCCCAGTCGGCGCGTTCGGCCAGCTCACCCAGCTCGACCAGTGTGGACACCGCTATCGAGGCTCCGCCGCAGGAAATCTCCAGACCGTGTCTCATCCGCCGACCGTAGAACGGGGGTCCGACACCAGGCCGCAGTGAGTGTAGGGGCGACGTTGTCGGGCCCCACCGCGTGACAGCTTCTGCCGATCTGCGTCTGCCCCCGCCCGCAGGGCGGATGCGGAGACGCGGCAGTGCCGCCCGCGCTGCTCAGCCGCGACGACGCGACCGGGCCGCCCACACCGCGTACGCCGGGTCGCGGTCGAGGTTGTGCCGGTCCCGGTCATAGCGGCGGGTGGTACGCGGGTCGGCGTGCCCCATGGCGTCCTGCACGTCCTCCAACGGCACGCCCTCCGAGCGGGCCGTGGTGGCGAAGGCGTGCCGCAGCGAGTGCGGGGACAGCTTCGCCCAGGCCGGGATGCCGGCGGCGCGGGCGAGCCGACGGACCATCCGGAACACCGAGTGCCGGTCCAGCCGGGCACCGCTGGCGGTGACCAGCAGCGGGCCGGTGAGCTGCGGCACCGGCACGCCGGTGGTGGCGGCCCGCTGGGCCAGGTAGGCGTCCAGGGCGTGCCCGGTGCCGGGGGTGAGGGCGCGGCGGCGTTGTTTGCCGCCCTTGCCGACGAAACGCACGCTGCGGTGGCCGCGTTCGGTGCCGAGGTCGGTCAGGTCCAGCGAGATCAGCTCCCCGACCCGCAGGCCCAGGTCGGCGAGGAGCGCGAGGGCTGCCCGGTTGCGGACGGCGGTCGCGCCGGTGTCCGCGTCGGCGGCGCTGAGCAGGGCGTCCACCTCCTCGGGGGTGAGACCGACGGTGGCGGAGTGGTCCCGGTCGACGCGGGGGCGGTCGGCGCCGGAGACCGGGTTGGCCGGCACAGCGCCCAGTTTGACCAGGAAGTCGTACCAACTGGACAGCGCCGAGAGTCGGCGGGCGACGGTCGCCGGGGTCAGTGGGCGGCCACTGCGGGTGCCGAGGCTGTTCTCCAGGGCACGGGCGTATTCGTTGACGTGCAGGAACGTGGCCCGCAGCGGGTCGAGGTCGTGACCGCTGCACCAGGTGAGCCAGCCGGTGACGTCACGTCGGTAGGCGTCGCGGGTGTGCTCGGACAGCCGCCGGTTGCGCAGCCACGCCTCGGTGACCTCGACCGGCCCGCTCGGCAGCGCCGGTGGCGCGGACGGGCGGGCGAGCACCGGAGCGTCGGAGAACACCATGTGAAAAAGGCTCTCAGCCTCGGGTGGGATCGGCGTGCAGGCGCGCCGATCCCACCCGTCACCGCGTCGGTTCAGGCTTTGATCTCCCGGCGGGCGGCGCCGTTGGCCTGGATGGTCACCCGGCGGGGCTTGGCGCGCTCGGCGACCGGGATGCGCAGCGTCAGCACCCCGTTCTCGTAGCCGGCCTCCAGCTTGTCGGTGTCGAGCGTGTCGCCGAGGAACAGTTGCCGGGTGAAGGTGCCCATCGGGCGTTCGGCGGCGACCAGCTCGACGCCGTCGCCGGCGGGCCGGCGACGCTCGGCGCGGACGGTGAGCACGTTGCGCTCGACGGTGCAGTCGATGCTGTCCGGGTCGACGCCGGGCAGATCGAACGCCGCGTAGAAGTGGTCGCCGTCGCGGTAGGCGTCCAGGTGCATCGTCGCGGGACGAGCCGCCGTACCGAAGAACTGCTCGGCGAGCCGGTCGATCTCGCGGAACGGGTCGGTACGCATCAACATGGTCATGCCTCCTCGGATCTCCTGGCCGAAGGTGATGGGTTGAGCCGGGGTGACTCAACTTCCTCTTCTTATTTAGCGCCTTCGGAAGCGAACGTCAACTGCTTCTCGAACCAGTGGTCGGCGTAGGGGCCCCGCGAGTACGCCGGGATCTCCACGTAGCCGTGCCGGGCGTACAGGGCGCGGGCCTCGACCAGGTCGTGCCGGGTGTCGAGCCGGATCCGGTCCGCCCCGGCCGCGCGGGCCTGCTCCTCGACGGCGGCCAGCAGCACGGCGCCCCCACCGGCGCCGCGATGCTCGCCGCGGATGAACACCCGGGTCAGCTCGGCCCATCCCGGTTGCCAGCGCAGCCCGGCGCAGCCGGCCAGGTCGGTGCCGTGGCGCGCGAGCAGGAGCAGCCCGCTCGGCGTGGTCAGGTCGCCGCTGGGCATCTCGGCCAGGGTGGCGTCGACCTCACCGGGCCGGGCCGGGCGACGGTGGTAGCGGACCACCATCTCGGTCATGTACTCGCGCAGCAGCAGCACCGCGTCGGGGTGGTCGGGCCGGCTGGTGCTTGTCGTCCAGGTGGGCCGGGCGGTGACGGTCACCTGTTGATCATCACCGCCCGGTCAACGGCTTTATCCGGTCGCCCGGGTGCCCGGTGTCGTGGGCTCGCCGACCCGCAGCAGCGGCCAGTCGGCCAGATCCCGCAGCAGCTGCCGGTCGTGGGTGACGACGACGACAGCGGCACTCGTCGCGCGGATCGCGGCGGTCAGCTCGTCGGCAAGCGTCGATGACAGGTGGTTGGTCGGCTCGTCGAGCAAAATCACTGTGGGCCGCCCGGCCAACACCAGTGCCAGATCGAGGCGGCGCTGCTGCCCCTGCGACAACCGCCCGACGGGCGTACGCGTCGCGGCGGAGTCCAGCAGCCCGAGGGATCCGAGCGACACGGCCTCGGCGGCGGGCAGCACACCAGCGGACACCAGTCGCCCCACCTGGCCGGCGTACACCTCGTCGGCGGTGAGGTCGGGAGCCTGCCCGGCGGTCTCCTGAATGAGCCGGGCGACCCGGGCCTCCCTCGCCGTCCAGGTGCACCCGACGGAGGGTTCGAGCGCTCCGGCGAGCACCGCGAGCAGTGTGGACTTCCCGGCGCCGTTGGGCCCGGTGACGAGCAGCCGGTCACCGCCGTCGATGGTGAGGTCGACCGGACCGGCGAGCCGCCCGTCGACGGCGACACCCTGTGCGCGTACCTGCGGCGCGCCCTGCCGTACGCCGAGGTCCGGCAACCGCAGCATCGGCGGCGGTTTCGGTACATCGAGCTGGTGTGCCTGGAGCGCGTCCTGCTGCCGGTTCAGGGCCTGCACGACGCCCGGCGCGCGGGACTGACGCTGGTGCTTGCCGGTCCCCTTGTCCGGTCGCCAGCCGGTGGAGAGCCGGTCGCGGGCCTTCGACACCGCGTCCTGGAGTCGTCGACGCTCGGTCTGCTGCTGCTCGTACTCCTGCTCCCAGTGCTCCCGCTCGCGACGGCGGGCGTCCTGCCAGGCGTCATAACCGCCGGCGTGGAGCCGCGCCTTCGCGTCTTGGGTGGGGTCGAGGTCGAGGAACCGGTCCGCGACGTCGCGGAGCAGCGCCCGGTCGTGGCTGACGATGGCGAGACCGCCGTCGTGCTCGCGGAGCCGGCGGGTCAGGAAGTCCAGGCCGCCGGCGTCGAGGTGGTTGGTCGGCTCGTCGAGCAGCAGCACATCGTGGCGGGCGCCGAGCAGGCACGCCAGCCGCACCCGGTAGCGCTGCCCCACCGACAACGTCACCAGGGGGCGGTCGCGGTCGGTGCAGGCGTCGAGGGCCTCCAGTGCCACGTCGACGCGGCGCTCGGCGTCCCACGCGTCGAGGCGGGTGGCCGCGTCGAGCGCGGCGGCGTAGCGGTCCTCGGCGCTCGGGGCGCCAGCAGTCAGGGCGAGGGTCGCCTCGTCCAGCGCGGCGAGGGCGGTGAGCGACGCGGCGAGGGCCTCGGACGTGAGGGTGCCGACCGTCTCGCCGTCGCGGGCGGGTAGCTCCTGGCGGGCCAGTCCGATCGTGCCGGCCCGCCGCACGGTGCCGCCGTCCGGCGTGATCAGCCCGGCGAGGACGTGCAGCAGCGCCGTCTTGCCGCGGCCGTTCTCGCCGACGACCGCCACCCTCGAACGGGCGGAGACGGTGACCGAGACGTCGGTCAGGACGCGCCGAGACCCGCGGTTCACTGTGACGTCGGTGGCGCGGACGTGCGCGCTGCCGGCCTCGACGGACCGGGACATGGTTTCGGGGTTCGGTGTGAGGTTCAACGGTGCTCCGCAGCTCGCGATGGAGCCGGGCAGCAGCTAACGGCCGCCCGGCGGGAACCGGGACGGCGAGCGCGAATTCAGCAGAACGAAGGGCGCCGCCGTCAGCGGGCGGAGCGGACCTTCTGCGACCAGATACCTCGTGCCATGACAGCGATGCTAGCAACCTCGGCGCGTCAGGTCCTGAGGGTTTCGCCCACCCCGTGGTCAGCGCGACACGAGGTGGGCGGGGGGAATACCAGGGTGCCGTCTACCGGCGGGGGCGGGGCAGCAGGGCGATCAACGCGACCGCCACGGCCACGTGCGTCGCGCCGAGAGCGAGCTTGGCGCCGCCGGTGGCCTCGACGCCGAGCAGGGGAACGAAGGACAGCACCGTCACGACGATGGCCAGCGAGATCCAGACCGGTCGAGCGACCCGGCTGGCGAACCGCTCCAGCAGCGCCAGCGACGCCCAGCCGAGCAGGGCGGCCACCAGGGCGATCATGACGATCGCGCCGGCCCCGATGACAGTGGCGGGCTGGCCCGGGCTCTCGACGGTGTAGTCGACTCCGGCCAACGCGCCGATCGCCCAGATGGCCAGGGGGGCCACGACAGCGGCGGCGACGCCGAGGGCGCGGCGGCGGAGTAATGAGGGGGCAGGGCTCGTGACGGTGGCAGCACTCATGACGGCTCCTCGTTCAGGGGAAACGAACGAGTACGACCGTAACAGATAGTCTTGTTCGGAACTATCTTTCTCTGGACTAAAAGCCGGAGCGGGCCCCCGGCGCGTACGGGGAGGTGTTGGCCAGGGGTCCGCTCACCAACCCCAGGAGAGCGCGCAGGAACACCTCCCGGTCCTGCTCGGGCAGGGTTGCCAGCAGGTCGTCCTGGACGCGTCGGACCACCTGTTGCGCTTGCCGCAGCACCTGCTCCCCCGTTGGAGTCACAGCGACCATCCGGGCCCGCCGGTCCGTTGGCACCGGGCGGCGCTCGGCCAACCCGGCCCGTTCCAGTTGGTCGAGCGTCACCACCATCGTGGTCTTGTCCACACCGCACCGCTCGCCGATCTCCCGCTGGGTCAGCTCGCCGGTGTGGGCCTGCGCCAGCACGTAGTGCGCCCGCGGCGATATGCCCAGCTCGGCCAACCCGGCGGCGTGCTCGGTCTGCAACGCGTGACTCGCCCAGGAGAGCAGAAACAACAGGTCCGGCGGGCCATCGGCGGGCGTGCAGGAGGTCATGCGCCGAGGCTAGCAAGATCCTCCGCGACCAGACGGTTCCCGTAGTCGACGTTCAGAGCGGGTGCCCGGCTCGAACGATTACCGCGAAGATCCGTCGCCGCCCGTCGTCGGCCAGGGCTCCGGCCAGCACATGCGCAGTCACGCCGGTCACCCTCGCATCAGCGGTACGCGCGCCGCCACGCGATGTTCGACCCCGCTCAGTCGGCCTGCGGCGTGCTCTGTGGCTCTTCGGCGACGAGCAGCACCCGGCGCAGCAGGGTGGAGAGGTGTCGTCGCTCGGTCGGGGTGAGCGCGCCGAGCAGGCGATGCTCCTCAGCGCCCTGGACCTCCATCGCCCCGCGCCAGGCGGCCTGGCCCGCCTCGGTGAGCTCCACATCCACGCGTCGACGGTCGACTGTCGACGGAATCCGGCGGACGAAGCCCCGCCGCAGCAGCGCGTCCACCCGCGCGGTGATCGAGGCGGGGGCCATCGTGAGGTCCACGGCGAGGTCCGAGGGTGCGGCCCGGCCACCGCGGCCGGCCAGGGCGTGCAGGGTGTCGTACTCGTGGGCCGGCAGGTCGAGGTCGACCAGGACCCGCTCCTTGACGGCCCGCAGGTGCCGGGTCAGTCGGATCATCCTGGTCACCGCCCCCTCGACGTCAGCGTCGAGGTCGGGCACCACGGGCAGCCAGCGCTCGATGTGCCGGTCGACGGCGTCCGGAGTGGTGGTCACCGTGTCACCTTACCTCAACGCCGAAATATTCATTGTCAAAATATTCGACGCCGAAGTATGTTGTGGCAATGACTCACCCACTACGCGACCACTCCTTCCGGCTGCTGTTCCTGGGGCGCACCATCTCCGCCCTCGGCGACGCGGTGGTGCCCGCCGCCCTGGCGCTGGCCGTGCTGCGGTCCACCGGCTCCACCGGCGCGCTGGCCGTCGTCCTCGCCGCGGCGGTCGTGCCCCGGCTGGTTCTGCTGCCGTTCGGCGGGGTGGTGGCCGACCGGTTCGACGCCCGCCGGGTCGCCCTCCTGGCCGACCTGGTCCGCTGCGCCACGCAGCTCGCGGTCGGCGTGGAGCTGCTCGGCGGCGACCCGTCGCTGACCACGGTGGTGGTGGCGTCCGCGCTCGGCGGCACCGCCTCGGCGTTCGCCATCCCTACCGCTTCCCCGCTGGTCGCCGGCACCGTCGAACCCGCCAACCGGCAGCGGGCCAACGCCCTGATGGGGATCACCGCCAACACCAGCCGCCTCGCCGGCCCGGCGCTGGCCGGCGCGCTGATCTGGGCCGCCGGGCCCGGCTGGGCGTTCATCCTGGACGGCGCGTCGTTCGCGCTCAGCGCCACGCTGCTCGCGCTGGTGCGGGTCCGCCACGTGCCGGTCCCCCGCCGTTCCGTCCTCGCCGACCTGCGACACGGCTTCGGCGAGGTACGCGCCCGCGACTGGTTCTGGACCAGCCTGCTCGGGCATGGCGTCTGGAACGGCGCCGCCGCCGTGCTGATGACCCTCGGGCCGGCCGTCGCCATCGACCGTCTCGGCGGCGAGACGACCTGGGTGCTGCTGTTGCAGGCCGGCGCGATCGGAATGCTGACCGGATCGCTGCTGGCCGGGCGGGTCCGGCTGCACCGGCCGGTGCTGCTGGCCAACCTTGGGCTGGCCTGCTACGCCGCGCCGCTGTTCCTGCTCGCCATCGCCGCGCCCGCCCCCGCGGTCATCGCCGCCTACGCGGTGGCGCTGACCGCCCTCGGTTACCTCAACCCGGTGTGGGAGACCGTCGTGCAGCACCACTTCCCACCGGAGGTCCTGGCTCGGGTCACCTCCTACGACTGGCTGGTGTCGCTGGGCGCCATGCCGCTGGGCTACGCGCTGGCGCCGTTGGCCGCCGACGCGTTCGGCGCACCCGTCCCGCTGGCCGTCGCCGGCCTGCTGGTGCTCGCCTCCTGCGCGGGAACCGCCCTCGTTCCCGGCGTACGCCGATTCACCTGGCCGACGACCCCGCAACCGCAGCCGGCCGACTCCGCCGCCGTCCGTTGACCAGATCGATCGACGACGACGCGCGGTGACCGCCGGCCTGGCCTACCCACGACAAAGGCTCCCGGCGCTGGCCGGGTGCCATTGTTCGATGTGGTCGGTCAGCCGGCGTCGCGGGCCATCGCGACGAAGCCACGCCACGACTGCGGGCTGAATGTCAGCGTGCCGCCGTCGCGGTCCTTCGTGTCGCGGACCAGGACCACGCCCGGAAGGTTGTCGGCAACCTCGACGCAGTTGCCACCGTTACCGCCGCTCCTCATCGATTCCGTGACACCGCGATCCGGTGGACCGGTCGTGCGCCGAGGGGGGTCAGCGTCGCCGGTCGTAGTCCTCGCGTGCGGTCATGATCGCGGGGATCTCGGATTCAATCGCCTCGAGCAGGGCGCGCAGCGTGGCGGCGATGCGGGCGCCCGGGGCGGTGAGCGTGTATTCCACCCGGGGCGGAATGGTGGCTTGCACGTCGCGGGTCACCAGGCCGTCGCGTTCCAGGGCGTGCAGGGTCTGCGCGAGCATCTTTTCGCTTACCCCGTCCACCCGGCGGCGTAGGGCGTTGAATCGGTAGGAGCCCTCGGTGAGGGCGACCAGGGCCAGCGTCCCCCACTTGTCGGCAACGGTCTCCATCGTCTGGCGAGATGGGCAGGCCCGGTTGAACACGTCGACGATCAGGTCGTCGATCGGATCGTCTAGGGCGTCTCGCGGTGCAGTGGACATGCCTATGACGGTAACCGCTGGAACGTACCCGATCAATGACAGCACTCTCCAGGGGTTGGCACTTCCTCATAGTTAGTGCATCCTGTAGGCAGGTAGCTCGCCAGCCGACATCGGGAGAACCGAAAATGATCACTGTTACCGCCGCCACCGGTCACCTTGGCCGCCTCGTCATCGAGGATCTGCTGCAACGCGGCGTGCATGCCGGCGAGATCGTGGCCGCCGTGCGTAACCCGGACAAAGCCGCCGACCTCGCCGAGCGTGGTGTTCAGGTGCGCGAGGCCGACTACGCCCGGCCCGAGACCCTCGCCGCGGCGTTCGCCGGCACCGACAAACTTCTGCTGATCTCCGGCAACGAGGTTGGCCAGCGGCTGGCGCAGCACAGGAACGCCGTGCAGGCCGCGGCGGCCGCCCGTGTCCAGCTGATCGCGTACACCAGCACCCTGCGCGCTGAGACCAACGGCACGAAGCTCGCCGAAGAGCACCGGACCACCGAGGCAATGATTCGCGAGTCCGGCGTACCGTACGTCTTCCTGCGCAACGGCTGGTACATCGAGAACAACACCGACAACCTCGCCACCGCGTTGCAATACGGAACGATCGCCGGCTCTGCGGGCGACGGCCAGATCTCCGGCGCCACCCAGGCCGACTTCGCGGCTGCCGCGGGCGTCGTGCTCACCAGCGACGGTCATGACGGTGCCGTGTACGAACTGGGCGGCACCCCCTACACCATGACCGAGCTCGCCGCCGAGGTCGCCGCTCAGACTGGCAAGCCGGTGGCCTACCAGAACCTGCCCGCCGACGCGTACACCGAGATGCTGGTCGGCGCCGGAGTGCCCGTGCCGTTCGCCGCCCTGCTGGTCGACTCGGACCTCGGCGTCAGCCGCGGCGAACTCTTCACGCCCAGCACCGACCTGCAGCGACTCATCGGACGCCCGAGCACGCCGCTCACCGACGTCGTCGCCGGCGCGGTCAAGACAGCCTGAACCCAGCATCAACCGGACAGCCGTATCGAAGTGTCACCGGCCTTGCCGACCAAGGGACCGAACTCCACCTTCTGCAGCGCCCACGCCTCGGGCGTGAGCACGAACGACGCCGGATCGGCATACCGGCGCGAGCCGACGGTCGGCGGCAGAAGCTCGGGCAGGCCGCTGGACACGTCGGGCCTCGGCCCGGTCGGCGTCGCGCTGCGCGGCACCTGGGCCGCCGCTGGCGTGGCCCTCACCGCCAGCGCCTCCGCATTCTGAACGGGCGGTTCGCAAATCGCAGCACCACGAACTGGGTGGGCGTCGGTGCCGACGCCCACCCAGTTCGTTCCTCAAGGGCCGGAGTGAGACGTTCTCGTGGTGGGTCGGCCAGCTGGACCGCCACGCCCCGCACGGTGCGGAACTGGCGCACGAACGCCTCGTCCGCCCCGGTCAACGTGAAGTCCCGAATCAGCTCCGCCCGGTCGATCTCCGGGAACCCCGAAGCCGCGCCAGTTCCTCCGCCGAGAACACATCCTGAGCAGCCACGAAACCGCCGCCTTAGCGTTGATTCTGGTCTGGAAACTACGGACAGGCCGAAGCCCGCTGAACAACCGGCCCCCGGCCGGACGGATCCACCGGGCAAAGTTGCTGGGACCGGTAAACCTCGCGAGCGCACCTGGTGTCTTGCTGGTTGACAAGGCCGGGAGGTCAGATGCGGGATTCGCGCGGGGCGGAGTTCGACGACTTCGTTCGCACACGGTCGGCGGTGCTGTTGCGGGTTGCCTTCCTGCTGACCGGGGACCGGCACGCCGCCGAGGACCTGCTCCAGGAGGTGCTGGAGCAGGTGTATGTGCGCTGGCGTCGGGTGCAGAGCAGCCCGGAGGCGTACGCGCGACGTGCGCTGGTCAACCGGTCGATCAACCGGTGGCGGTGGCGTGCCCGCCGTCCGGAACAGTCGCTGGGCGACCACGACGGGGTTGCCCGCGACCACGCCGACGCGGTGGCGGTTCGTGAACTGGTCGTCGGGGCGCTGCGGGCGTTGCCGGCTCGGCAGCGGGCCGCTGTCGTGCTCCGCTACCTGGAAGACCTGCCGGTCGTCGACGTTGCGGCGGCGATGGGCTGTTCAGAGGGTGCGGTGAAGAGTCACGCCTCCCGTGGGTTGGCTCGGCTGCGAGAGGCGCTGGCCGGGTCGAACCTCGTCATACCCATCACTGGAACCGGGAGTTCGCGATGACCATGAACGACAGTGACGTGCGCGGCATCCTGCATCGCGCTACGGACGACCTGGTCAGCCCGCCGCGCCTGCTCGCTGAGGTGCGTCGGGGTGGGCGGCGGCGGATGGTGCGCCGGCGAGTGGTGTTGGCGGCGCTCTGCGCGGCAGTGGTGGCCGTGCCCATGGCTGGCGTTCTCGACCTGCCCGGCGACGCCGGAGACACCCGTGCCGCCTCTCCGCTGCTCGACCAGCCGACTCGCGGTGATCTGGCCGCCGACGAGGGATACCTGCGGCAGGTCCGCCAGGTGTGGCAGCGCCGGATCAAGGAGGCCGGGGATCGGACGCGCGGCGAACCGCACGTCGTGTGGGCAGGAGGTACGCCTGCTGGCCCGGCCGCCTACGTGGCCCACGCCACCGCGCACGGCACGACGGTGGGATTCGTCGAACCCACCGCCGGCGGTCCGCGCGTGCGCACCCTGACGCAGGCCACCGACAACGAAACAGACGGCCTCGAGCAGGCGGTACTGCTCGGACCGCAGCGCGACGTGCTCCTTGTGCTCGACTTCGGGCAACCGGTGGAGTTCTCCGCGCAACTGAGGTACGAACCCGATGGCAAGGTCGAGCGAACCTTCGAGCCGGTGGTGTTCCGAGACGGTGCGGCGGTGTTGTCGGTGCCGCCACAGCGCACGAAGCTCACCGTCGCGCTCTCCAGGACTCCCGTGGAACGGCAGAACGCGATTCACATCGACGGTACGAGCGAGATCCTCTTCCCCGACAACAAGGATCGGCCCGCGCCACCGCTTCTCCGCCACACGTTGCCCGGCACGAAGCAGGTCTGGGGCACCGACCCGGCTGCCACAGAGGTGAACGCGCCGACCGAAGCCCTCGCCGAATACTTCGACCCTGCTGGAGCGCACACGCACAACGGATCTCCACTCCTGTGGGTCTACGGGGCAACCCCCGACGGTCAGCGGCTCCTCGTGACAACCGTCCAGTACGACGACGACCCGTCCCGCGTCATCGCGTTGCTCGCCCGCACATATCTGCCGTTCGAGGCGGTGGCCAGCACGACCGCGGACTGGTCGGCACCCCTGCCTGTGCGGCTACGACTGCCCGACGACCAGGGCGTTCTCGTCGCCGCCGAGGGGTCAGCGCTGAGCTTCCGGGTCGGCGACGGCCAGTGGCAGGACGTCGGCCGCGACGCGGCACTGCTGCCCGCGACAGCGACCGAGGTACGGGTCACCGACGCCGGCGGGGCCACCACCGACGTCCCGATCGCTTCCTGAAGCAGCTCCCGACAACAGCAAATACGGTGCTCACCGACGCTCTCCTGGCTACCTTCACCCACAGGCTGGTTCACCCGTCCCGGGTATCGGCGGCACGATGCCTCACCGCGGCCCTCGGCGACAGGGGACCTTCGAGATGTCCGGCGCAGCGTCTGCCACGGCAGACGCTGCGCCGTTGCGTCCCATCCAGACGCTTCGCCGCAACAGGCCATTCCGAACGCTGTTCTCGGCACGGCTCGTCTCGTACGCTGGCGATTCACTCAGCCTTGTCGCGCTGATCGTCCACGTCGCCGAGACGACGGGTAAAGGGCTGGCGGTCGCGCTTCTGCTCCTTGTCGGCGCCATCCGCGCCGCCCATCGAGTAGATCGGGTGATCAGATCGGGCCGTCGGTGCGCAGCCGTGCGTGCAGGTGCATGTCGTGCCAGCCGTCGGCGTGGCGAACCGACCCCCGGAGCACGCCCTCCACCGGAAAGTCGGCCCGCGTGGCCACCCGGCACGACGCCGTATTGGCGGTCGAGTGATCCAGGGCCAGCCGGTGCAGACCGGCCCGCGTGAAACTCCACCGGGTGAGTGCCCTCAGCGCCTCGGTGGCGATGCCCCGACCACGCGCGGCGGGCACCAACCAGTACGACAGTTGCGCCGACGCCTCGGCCAGCAGCACGCCCCGCAATCCCACCTGACCCAGCGGCCGGTCGTCGGCGTCGACGATCGCCCAGCTGGCGGCCGTCTCGTCACGCCAACGGCCGGCCCACTGCGCCGTCCACACCCGCGCCTCGTCGTCGCCGTCGATGCGGCGGACGTGCCACCGCTGGATCTGCGGACAGTCGAAGGCCGCCCGGACGGCCGGGGCGTCGTCGTCGCGCCACGGCCGCAGGGCCAGCCCGGGACGTACCGGTAGGTGGGGTTGCTCCTGGGCGGCGAGGCTCCCGGCGGGCAGGGCTGGTACGACGAGCAGCGGCATCCGCCCATTATCGAGCCGACGGCCTCACTCCCCGGTCGGGCCGCCCGCGAGCTCGGCGACCACGTCGAGGTGGCCCAGGTGGCGGAGGTAGTCCAGGTAGCGCAGGAAGACCTCGGTGCGGCTGCCGGCCGGGTCGGTGGGATCGGGAAACGAGGTCATGACCCGGCCGGCAGGCCACGGCCGCGCTGACGCACCCCGGCCGCGCCGTACGGGTAGTCGCCCACCAGCGGGGCACTCGCCTCGTCCAGCAGCCGCATCTGCTCGGCGTCGAGGACCAGGTCGGCGGCGGTCAGGTTGTCGTCGAGCTGGTCGGTGGTCCGCGCGCCGAGGATCACCGAGGTGACCGCCGGTCGGGCCGCCAGCCAGGCCAGCGAGACCGCCGACATGGACGCGCCCCGGTCGTCGGCGATCTGGCGGACCGCGTCGAGCACCTGCCAGGTGCGCTCCTCGGCGTTGCGACCCGCGTACGCCTCGACGCCGCGCTGCGGGTTCTCGCCGAGCCGCGTCGCGCCGGTGGGTGTGGTGTCGCGCTGGTACTTGCCGGTGAGCCACCCGCCGCCCAGCGGTGACCACGGCAGGATGCCGATGCCTTCGTTCTCGCAGACCGGTACCAGCTCGAACTCGATGTCCCGGGCCAGCAGGTTGTACTGGGGTTGCAGGCTCACGATCGGGGTGAGGTTGAGGTGCTGGGTGAGCAGTGCGGCCTTCTGCAACTGCCAACCGGTGAAGTTGCTGACTCCCGCGTAGCGGATCTTGCCGGCGCTGACCGCGTCGTCGAAGAACCGCAGGGTCTCCGGCAGCGGGGTCAGCGGATCCCAGGCGTGCGCCTGGTACAGGTCGACGGCCTCGACGCCGAGACGGCGCAGGCTGGCGTCCAGGGCGCGGGTGAGGTGCACCCGGGACAGGCCGGCGTCGTTTGCCCCCGGACCCATCGGGAATCGCCCCTTGGTGGCGATCACCAGGCGGTCACGCACGTCGGGTCGGCTGCGCAGCCAACGCCCGATGATGTCCTCGGAGACACCGGTGGAGTAGACGTCAGCGGTGTCGATGAAGGTGCCGCCGGCCTCGACGAACCGGTCCAGTTGGGCGAAGCTGCCGGCCTCGTCGGTCTCCGCGCCGAAGGTCATCGTGCCCAGACACAGGGTGGACACCACGGTGCCGGTGTTGCCCAGAGTGCGATAGCGCATATCGTCCTTTCGGTCCGAGTGACAAAGCTGATCTTCGCACCCGCCTCGGCCAGGCGCATTCGGTACCGTGCCGAACGCCGGTAGGGGCACCCACGCGGCGACGCCGCCAGTCATCATGAGCGGGTGAGCGAGCCCGCGATCGAGATCGACCGACCTCAGCGGCCGACCCAGTCGCCGCAGCCGGGGCGGCCGCCGGAGCCTGGCATTCGCACCCGCGGCCCGTGGCTGGTGGCCGCCGCGACCACAGTGACGCTCCTGCTGCTCGCCGGCCGTTACGGCTACCACCGCGACGAGCTGTACTTCCTGCTCGCCGGTCGGCACCTCGACTGGGGCTACGTCGATCAGGGGCCGCTCGTCCCGGTGCTGGCCCGGCTGCTCGACACGATCGCCCCGGGCAACCTGGTGGTGCTGCGTACCCCGTCGGCGGTGCTGGCCGGCGGCGCGGTGCTGCTGGTCGCCGCCATCGCCCGGGAGTTGGGGGCCGGCCGGGGCGGGCAGCTCTTCGCGGCGGTGCTCGCCGCGCTCTCCGGCATCGTGCTCGCCAGTGGTCATCTGCTCAGCACCACCACCGTCGACCTGCTGGTCTGGTTGGTCGCGGCGTGGTGCGCGGTGCGGTTGCTGCGCACCGGTGACAGCCGCTGGGCGCTGGGCATCGGGCTGGCGATCGGTGTGGGCATGCTCAGCAAGCTGCTGCCGGCGCTGCTGGCCGTGGGCCTGGTCGCCGGGGTGCTCATCGCCGGGCCACGCCGGCTGCTGCGCGACCGGTGGGTTCTCGCCGGGGCCGGGATCGCCGTGCTGCTGGCCGCGCCGAACCTGATCTGGCAGGCAAGCAACGGCTTTCCGCAGCTCGGCGTTGCCGGGGCCATCTCCGACGGTGACAGCTCCTACAGTGGCCGGCTCGACGCGTTCACCCTCCAGTTCGTCATCATCAGCCCGTACGCCGTGCCGATCTGGATCGCTGGTCTCGTCGCGCTGCTCCGCCGACCGGCGTGGCGGGCCTACCGGGCGGTGGGCTGGGCGTGGTTGGTGGTGGTCGGCGTCGTGTTGATCGCCGGCGGCAAGGGCTACTACGACGCGCCGCTGCTGCTGGTCCTCACCGCCGCCGGTGCGCTGGTCGCCGTGGCGTGGGCCTCGCGGGGGTCACGCTGGTGGCGTCGGGGTTTGCTCGCGCTGGGTGTGGTGCCGTTCCTGCTGCCCAACGTCGTGCTGCTGCTGCCGGTGCTGCCGGCCGACCGGTTGCCCGCCTTCGTGGTCGACGTCAACTACGACGCCGGCGAGACCATCGGTTGGCCCGAGTTCGCCGACTCCCTCGCGGCTGTCCATCGTGGGTTGTCGCCGCAGGAGCGTTCGCGGGCGGTCGTCCTCACCGGCAACTACGGCGAGGCTGGCGCGGTGGCCCGCTACGGGCCGGCCCGTGGTCTGCCCCGGGCGTACTCCGGGCACAACAGCATGGTCGACTTCGGTCGGCCGCCCGCCGACGCGGACGTGGTCATCGCCGTCGGCTGGGAGCGCCCCGACCAGCTCAACACCTGGTTCGAGCAGTGCACCCCGGCCGGGCAGGTGGACCAGCGGGTCGAGGTGGACAACGACGAGAACGGCGGCCCGATCCACGTGTGTCGGGGGCTGCGGCGTCCGTGGGCGCAGATCTGGGACACCGAGGTACGCCACACCGGCTGACCGTGTTCGCCCGGCTCTGCGGGGTCGGGTCAGGCTCCGCCGGTCAGCCAGGCCTGGATGCCGACCAGCGCCTCGGGGCCGGAGGTGGCGTCGACGTCGCGGGCGAGATCGGCGATGGTGACCGCGGCGAGCGCCTGGTGCCACGCGTCCTCGGCCGCCCACATGGCGCGGGACACCGGGCAGGGCGTGGTGCAGGCGTCGGCCGGGGTCGCGAAGGGGCCGCGCTGGCGGATCTCCGTGCAGACGAAGGTCGGGCCGGGCCCGTCGACGGCCCGGACCACGTCGAGCAGGGTGATGCTCTCCGGCGCGCGGGTCAGCACGTAGCCGCCCGACTTGCCCTGCACGGAGTGGATCAGGTTGGCGCGGGCGAGCGCCTGGAGCTGCTTGGCGAGGTAGCTGCTGGAGACGTCGTGCAGTTCCGCCAGCTTGGCCGCCGGAACGGGCGTGTGGCTGGTAGTGAGCACCACGCAGCAGTGCAGCGCCCACTCGACCCCGCCGGACATCTTCATGACGTCACCCTAGCCACCCCGTTACCCAGACACATTGTGTCCGAGTATAGTTCTCGGACAAGGAAGGTCCGAGTATCGGCTGAGCCTCAGCGGTCGGACCACACGTCACGGGAAGGTGCTTGGGCATGAAGATCGCCGTACTGGGCGGGACCGGCCTCATCGGGTCGCAGGTCGTCAAGATCCTGCAGGCTGCGGGCCACGAGGCGGTGCCGCTCTCGCCGTCCACCGGGGTGGACCTGCTCACCGGGCAGGGCCTGTCCGACGGGCTCGCCGGCGCCGAGGTCGTCGTCAACCTCACGAACTCGCCGACCTTCGACGAGGCCTCGCCCGCCTTCTTCCAGACGACCATGGACAACCTGCTGGCCGCCGCCGCTCGCGCGGGCGTCGGCCACGCGGTGATCCTCTCCATCGTCGGCGTCGACCAGGTGCCCGACCTGGACTACTACCGCGCCAAGACCCTCCAGGAGGAGATCCTCACGGCCGGTCCGATCCCGTACTCGATCGTCCGCGCCACCCAGTTCTTCGAGTTCGTCGAGTCGATCATGTCCTGGACTGCCGACGACACCACCGTCCGCCTGCCCAGCACGCCGGTGCAGCCGATGGCCGCCGCCGACGTGGCGCAGGCCGTCGCCGAGGTCAGCATGGGCGCGCCGCTCAAGGGCATCCGCAACGTCGCCGGCCCGGATGTCTTCGCCCTCGACGAGCTGGGGCGCGTCACGCTCGCCGCCCGCGGTGACCAGCGCACCGTCACCACCGACGACACCGTCGGCATGTTCGCCGCCATGTCCGGTGACGTCCTCATCGCAGGCGACGACGCTGTCATCGCGCCCACCGCCTACCGGGAGTGGCTCGGCCGCCAGGTCTGAGGTGTCGGCCGACCCGCACGTCGCCGTGGTGAACGATCACGTCGGCGGCGTGCGGGTCCCGGCCTGCCACTCGCGCGCCAGGATCGCGAAGACGAGCTGGTCGGCCCACTCCCCCCGAAACAGGTAACTCTCGACATGGCGTGCCTCCTGGCGCATGCCGAGTCGCGCCATCAGCCGGGCCGAGGCGGTGTTGCGACAGTGGCACCGGCCGTAGACCCGATGCAGCCCGAACTCGGCGAACCCCCAGGCCAGCAGCGCGGTGGCGGCCTCCGTCGCCAACCCCCGGCCGCCGTGGTCGGGGTGGAAGACGAACCCGAGTTCGGCGGTACGCTCCAGCCGGCTGCGCCACACCAACTCAACGATGCCGATCACTCCGGCGTCGGTGACCACGGCCACCGTCAGGCAGTCGCCCTCCGCGCGCCACGCGTCCTCGCCCGCCATGGCGAGCACCGACGCCCGCGACTGCTCACGGGTACGCGGCTTCGCGCCGAGCATCCAGCGCACGACGTCCGGTCGACGCTGAAACGCGTACACGTCGTCGAGGTCGTCGATCGTGACCGGACGCAGGGCGAGCCGTGCGGTGCGGATCGGGAAGGTCGGCTGGAACATCACGCGATCGTAGAGACCCGTGCGGAGCGCTCCGGTGCCGGCTGATCGGCGTCCGAACGCCGAGGCAGCAGCAGCGGGCTCACCAGGATCACCAGCCCGGCGACAGTGATCGCCGTGCGCGGGCTGGTGGCCTGCGCGAGCAGCCCACCGAGCGCGCTGAGGACGGCGATGGTGGCGCTGCTGCCGATCGACCAGGCAGACAGGGTACGGACGACGCGATCCTTCGGAGTCTGTTCCAGGCGGTAGGTGGCGAGCACCGGGTTGTACAGGCTCATGCTGATGATGATCGCGAACTCGACGGCGATCACCGTGACGAGACCGACCACGCCGGGCTGGACGAAGGCGAGGCCGATCAGCCAGATCGCGCGCAGCGTGCCCACGGCGCGGATGATCCGATGTTGGCCGTGGCGTGCCACCACCCGACGGGCCAGGCGTGACCCGATGAGCCCGCCGACGCAGGGCACGGCGAAGGCGAGGCCGTACTGCCACGGCGCAAAGCCCAGCTCGCCGAGCAGGAGCACTGCCAACAACGGCTCGGTGGCCATGATGAGCCCGGCGACGAGCAACTGGTTGAGGTAGAGCGCCCGCAGGCCGGGGTGGGCCAGCAGGTGTCGCCAGCCGTCGAGCAGCTCACCGGCCCGGACCCGGCCCGCGCCGGCGCGCCGGGGGCGGTCTTCGTGGCCGCGAATGGCGGTGAGGCCCACCGCGGAGAGCAGGTAGCTGAGCGCGTCGGCCACGACGGTGACGACCGGCCCGAAGAGTCCCACCGCAGCGCCGCCCAGCGGCGGCCCGAGCGCGATCGAGCTCCAGGTCGTCGACTCGAACCGCGCGTTCGCCACCAGCAGGTCGTCCGGCCGGACGAGAGCCTTGAGGAAGGCGCCGCTGGCCGCGTTGAAGGCGATCTTGGTGGTGGCGAGCACGGCCGAGACGACCAGCAACTGCCCGAAGCTGAGCCGACCCAGCGCGTACGCGACGGGGACAGTCAGCAGGACCGCGAACCGGGCCAGGTCCATCGCGATCATCACCCGCCGTTTGCGGCGGAACTCCACCCACGGCCCGAGCGGCAACGCGATCAGCGCCCCCACGGCCGGCCCCAGCGCCGCCAACACGGACACCTGGGCGGGGCTGGCCTGCAACACCAGCACGGCGATCAACGGCAACGCCCCGAAACCCAGCCCCGAGCCGTAGGCGCTGACCGCGTACGACGCCCACAACCAACCGAACCGCCGTCCCAGGGATCGCCTCGCGGACAAACCCACACCTCCCGCTCCCGACAACCCGCCGTTGACCGCCGCGATCACAGCAAGCCCGGTGACGAGGGATCAAACAACCCGGTGAGCGGCGAGCCACAACCAGACGTTGTGTCACTAGGGTTTGCCGGGTGAATCTCGACGCCGTCCGTACCTTCGTCGCCGCCGTCGACGCCGGCCAGTTCCAGGACGCCGCCGCCGCGCTGTCGATCACCCAGCAGGCCGTCTCCAAGCGCATCGCCGCACTGGAGAAGGACCTCGGGGTACGGCTGTTCACCCGCACCGCGCGTGGCACCCACCTCACCGTCGACGGTCAGACCTTCCTGCCGCACGCCCGTGAACTGCTCCGGGTGGAGGCGCGCGCCGACGCCTCCGTACGCCCGGGCCGACGGGCACTGCGCGTCGACGTGCACAGCCGACGGATCGCACCGGCGGTGCTGTTGCAGGACTTCCACCGCGCGCATCCCCGCATCGAGCTCGACGTCGTCACCCTCGACGCCGACGTCCACGCCGCGATGGCCGCCGTCGAGGCGGGGACGGTCGACGCCACCTTCCACGCCGTCACCGTCGCCACGCGTCACCTGCCCGCCGCGATCAGGACCACCCGCGTGATCGACGAGTACCACGAACTGCTCGTCGGCCCCCGCCACGCGCTCGCCAACGCCCGCGTCGTCACGCCCGCGCAACTCGCCGAGCACCGCATCTGGATGCCCGGCATGGCCCCCGGCACCGAATGGGCCGACTACTACGACGAACTCGCCGCCGCGTTCGGTCTCACCATCGACCTGGTCGGGCCGGTCTTCGGCAACGAGGCGCTGCTGGCCGAGATCGCTGACTCCGCGGAGCTGGCGACCCTCGCTGGCGTTCGCACCCGGTACCTGTGGCCGGACAGCTACGACCTGCGGCGCGTACCGGTGCGTGGCCCGGCGCCCGTCTACCCCATGTCCCTCATCTGGCGCGACGACAACCCGCATCCCGCGCTGCGGGCACTGCGCGACTACCTCGCCTCCCGGCGGGTGCAGGCCCCCGACATCGAGGTCTGGCTACCGCCCTGGGGTCAGTGACCGGCGCGCCACGGCGTTCGTTGACACCTGCAGCCCTCCCCTGTCAGACTCACCTGACAGGGGGTGTCGGAGAAATCTGACACCTCCATTGAGAAGGGAAACCAGGATGAGCGGCACCTCGCCGACCGGTGACGAACTCGTGTTGTTGCTGGCCGCACTGGCCAGCCCGCACCGGCTGCGAATCCTGGCCGCCGTGGCCCGGCAGCGGACCTACGTCAGCGAGCTGGCCCGGCAACTGCAGATGAACCGGCCGCTGCTCTACATGCACCTGCAGAAATTGGAAGCGGCCGGCCTGGTGACCGGCGAGCTGGTGACCGCACCGGACGGCAGCTCGGTGAAGTACGTCCAGGCGGTGCCGTTCACGGTGTCCCTGGATCTGGACGCGATCGCACTGGCCGCACAGAACCTGACCGGCTCCGGGCCGGCCGCAGAACAGGAGAAGTGAGCAATGACCCATCAGGTCGCGTTGGACATCGCACAGACCTCCACCATCGCCGCGGCGGTGATCGTAACGGCGATGATCGTGGTCGCCGGGCTTATCGGGACGGGCGTCTACCGCGCCCGGTACGCGGCGGCTCGGGAGGAGGGCTACCGGGTGCTGGCCGAGCGCAGCGCCACCGGCGCCCAGGCCACGGCGGACGAGATCAAGGGCGTGCGGGACGAGCTCGGCGAGGTTCGGCAGCGCCTGGCCGCGCTCGAGAAGCTGCTGAGCCAGATCGGCTGACGGCCCACCGACGGGGAGGACGCGCCACATGAGCACCTGGAATGACGCGCTGACGCGGGCCCGACGGCTCGTCGCCGTGGCCGGCTGCCTGATGGTGACAGCCGCGGGGCTGGCCGCCCCGGTCGTGGCCAGCCCCGCGGCTGTCGACGACCTCGCCGTCGGCGAACGCTACCTGCGCGCGTACCTGAAGCAGATCAAGGCACCCGGGCTGGCGTACGCGGTCATTCGCGGCGACGAGGTCGTCCAGCGAGGCGCATGGGGCGTCGACGGTGACGGCCGACCAATCACCACGCAGACGCCGTTCCTGCTCGGGTCCACCAGCAAGTCGTTCACCGCGCTGGCGGTGGCGCAACTGGTCGAGGCCGGCCGGATCGACCTCGACACCCCCGCCTCCACGTACCTCCCGTGGTTGCGTCTGGGCGACGCGGACACCGCCCGGACGGTCACCGTCCGCCAACTGCTGACCCACACCAGCGGCCTGCCGCAGGTCTGGAGCACCGACCTGACCGACCGCTACGACAACCGCCCCGGCGCGTTGGCCCGGTCCGTACGGGACCTGGCCAGCGTGCGGCCCACCACCGCCGTCGGACAGACGTATCAGTACAGCGACGCCAACTACATGATCCTCGGCGCGCTCGTCGAGAACGTCACCGGCGACACCTTCGGCGGCTACCTGCGCCGTCACGTGCTGGACCCGCTCCAGATGACGCACTCCGCGGCGACCGCCGACGAGGCCCGCTCCGTCGGCATCCCGCCCGGTCACCGGTACTACTTCGGCCAGCCGCAGCGCTTCGCCGCGCCGTTCGACACCGCCGGAGTGCCCTACGGTTTCCTCGCCGCCAGTCTCGACGACCTGTCCCACTACGTCATCGCGCAGCTCGGCGGCGGCCGCTACGGCGACAGCCGGATCCTCGGACCGCAGGGCACGCGACAGCTGCACACCGGCACCGTGGCCACCGGTCACGGCACCTACGGGTTCGGTTGGAAGAACAGCACGCTGGACGGCGTCGGCGCCCGCATCGTCTGGCACGCCGGCGCGACCCCGGACTTCTTCACCCATATCGTGCTGGCACCCGACTCGAACCTCGCCGTGATCATCATGACCAACCTCTACGGCCTGCACATGGACGCGCCACTGAGCGCCGGGGCGTTCAACCTCACCCGCATCCTGCACGGCGGCACGCCCGCGACCGCCACCGAAGATCCGTTGCAGGTCTGGGCTCTGGTCGGTCTGCTCGGGGTCGCCGCGGTGCTGCTCGCCCTGCTGGCCTGGTCCTGGGCCCGCGCCCTGCACGGGCGCCGGGGCGACCGCGTTCCGCCGGTGCGTTCCCGTGGCGCGACGATCGCCGCCACCACCGCCTGGATCGGTGCCTGCGTGTTGGTGGCCGTCGGCGTCGCCTGGCAGGTGCCGGCCTTCTGGGAGGGCGCCGGGCTGGCCAAACTCCAGTTGTGGGCACCGGACGTCGGTCACGGCATCCGCGTCGTGGTCGTCCTGGCCGCCGCACTCGCGCTGACCCGGCTGGGCCTGGGCGTGCACGCCATTGTCACCGCCCGCCCACCGACCTCGTCCCCGGCGCGAGCACGCGACCGGTCCGTCGACGTTGACCAGCCCGCCGCCCCTCATGGCGCCGACACCATCCCTGCCAATCACCACTGGTAGTTGCGGCGGCCCGGCACTACGTTTAACGTGTTGGTTAAGTGACTGGAGGCTCTGGTGTCTGGCAGCGATCAACTCAGCGCGGTGTTCTCGGCGCTCGCCGACCCGACTCGACGGGCGATCCTCGCCGAGCTGGCCGACCGCGACGCCACGGTCACCGAGCTCACCGCTCCGCTCCCGATCTCGATGCCAGCGGTGTCGCGGCACCTGAAGGCGCTGGAACGCGCCGGGCTCATCTCCCGCACCCGGTCGGGAAAGTTGCGGATGAGCCGCATCGAGGCCGCCCCGCTGCGCGAAGCGGCCGAGTGGATCGAGCGCTACCGGCGGTTCTGGGACACGTCCCTCACCCGCCTCGACGCCCACCTCGCCGCCGTACAGGCCACCGACCGCCCAACGGACCGAACGGCCCACGGCCCGGCGATCCCCGACAGGGAATCCCCGAGCAAGGCTCACGACAAGGAGAATTGATGGACAGCGACAAGCCGCCGATCGTCATCTCGCGCGTGGTCGACGCGCCACGGGAGCTGGTCTACCGAGCTTTCACCGACCCGGACCACCTGGCAGCATGGTGGGGGCCGATCGGCAACTCACTGCCCCGCGACGAGATGGAGTTCGACGTCCGGCCTGGCGGCTACCAGCGGTGGACCGAGGTCTTCCCGACCCAACCCGGCCTGCGAGTCGAGGTCCACATCGACCTCACCGACGTCGTCCACGGCGAGCTGATCGACGGCATCGCGCACGTCACCGGGCAACTCCCGGAGGGCATCGCGCCACACGAGACGAGGATGCGGGTCGAGTTCCACGACGACGCCGATGGACGGACTCGACTCGAGATCCGTCAGTGGCTCCCCGAGCAGTTGTCCGCTCCCGCCAACCAGGGTTGGAGCGAGGCCTTCTCCAAACTGGACGCGACACTCAGCAATGCCCAACCCGTCACCGTCAAGGTGTAGCGCCATGGCCAAGCTGATCTACGTGACCAACGTGTCCCTCGACGGTTACATCGAGGACGAACACGGCAGATTCGACTGGACCCCACCCGGGGACGACTACCTCGCGTTCATCACCGACCTGGTTCGGCCCATGGGCACCTACCTCTACGGCCGGCGCCTGTACGAGTCGATGGCCGTCTGGGAAACCGACCCTGCCCTGGCCGCACATTCGAAGCTCACTGCCGACTACGCCGACGTCTGGCAGGCAGCGGACAAGGTCGTCTACTCCACCACGCTGGACGCGACCTCGACCGCCAGGACCCGGCTCGAAAGGGGCTTCGACCCCGCCTCGGTACGCGCCATAAAAGCCTCGGCCACCAGCGACCTCACCATCGGGGGCGCACACCTCGCGGCGCAGGCATTCCAGGCCGGGCTGGTCGACGAGTGTTACCTGCTGATCCACCCCATCCTCACCGGCGGAGGCAAGCCCGGTCTGCCCAGCGGCACCCGCCTCGACCTGGAGCTGCTGAGCAATCACCGGTTCGGCAACGGTGTGGCCTCCCTGCACTACCGCATCCGCACCTGAGACGGTGGTCGGCGTCACCGACCTCGAAGAACGCCGGTGACGCCGACCCTGCCGCCGAGCAGCCACGATCGCAGCAATCGGCCAGAGGGGCGTCTCGGTCAGGGGTTGATCAGTCTCCAGTCTCCTTCGGAGATGACCTCGACATTGCCCTCAACCACGGTGATCGCGGTGTTGTCGTCGATGGCGTAGGTCGGGACCGGGATTCCGGCCGCCCACTTCTCGATGTGGGACAGCTCGGTGTCTTCCATGTCCGGATGGTTGAGGTGGGGGTACAGCGTGAAATCCACCAACCCCAACGCCCGGTCGGCGTCCTGCGCCCTGTCGCTGCCGTCGGGGACGAACTGAAGATCGAATTCGGCGTCGCAGTTGTACGGGGTGACCGCGATGCTCCCGGCGCTGACCCCCACATAGACCGTGTCACTCAGCGACGGCAGGAGGTCGGCCAGGCCCGACTGGCGCAGCCAGTAGGTCAGGTACAGCACATCGCCGCCCCAGACCAGCAGGGCATCGGCCTCCCGGACCGCCGGGACCCAGTTCTCTTCTCGAATGGTCGGCAGCGCGGTGAGCTCCAACAACCCCAGGGACTTCCAACCCAGCTGGCACAGCGGGATGTCGGGTTGGCCGTGAATCGCCTTCCACGCCTTCTCAGCTCCGCCGGGAAAGGGGTAGACACCGGTGGGAACGAACAGAGCCGTGGACTCAGCGAGCGGCTTGCCCAACAGGTCGACCAGCGCGTCGGAGATGCTCGGGTTGCTGATGCCCCCCGACGTGAGAAGAAACTTCATGCAATCCGCTCCCCTCAAGCCACCGAAATGACGGCGATCATGGTGCCCATGAGAACCAGCGTCCCGGCTCGCTGACCCGAGCGACACATCGCTGGATCATCCGTCGGCGGCCGTCCAACCGTCAACTGCCTCGGCCTGCGCGACGACCTCCACGAGGGCCGGTCGGGTCACATCCTGGTTGTCGATGACAACATCCGCGCGTTCGTGAGGCGCGCAGGCGGCGAAGTACAGCCGCTGCCCGCCGACGTAGCGGCCGAGGCTGGGATGTTCGGGATCCGGATGGGAACCGTCGCGTCGGGCCATCCGTGCGACGGTGACCGCGAACGGCGCGTCAACGAAGACGGAGAAGTCCCAGCACTCCACGAGCTCGTCACGATGCAGGAACAGCCCGTCGACGATGAGTACCGTGCCGGGCGCCGCAGTCCGCCACTCAAGATCCAGGATCTCGTCTGTCCGAAGATCATGGGCGGCGGGACGGTAACAGCGAGAGCCTCCGGGACCGAACGGCTCCAGCACGTTGTGGACGAGGGCTTCGTAGTCGTAACTGTCGAGCCAGAAGCCTTCCGGCGAATCCCGGCCACGGCGATACCGCACCGCCCGACGGTGATGAAAGTCGTCTGCCGCCACGTGCACGACAGGACGTCCCCGGTCGCTCAGCAACACGGCCAACTCGCCGGCGAACGTGGACTTACCCACCCCATCGACCCCGTCAACGGCCACCCGTACGCACCGCGGCGCGGGGAACGTCGGCACCAGGTCAGCGACATGGTCAAGCAACTGCCGCCGTACGACGCTCACGCCGTTCCTCCATCCTGACCGGAAGCGCGGCACGCCCCACAGATCGAGAACGTCATCTTGGCAGACGCCTCACCAGCAACCGGACCGCATCAAGCCCGTCGGGCTGTCCTGGCCCAGCGAAGCTGGTGTCAGCTGGCGGGCAAGGCGATGGTCTCCAGCCAGGCGCTCAGGGCGGGCACGACGGCGTGGAGGTCAGGGCCGTCGACCGTTGCGCTGGCGGCGGCACGCGCTTGGCGTGCTCGTCGAACTGCTCGGCGACCTCGCCGCTCTAGCGGCCGGCGACTATCTACAAGCGTGGCCGCACGTTCGGTCGAAGCCGAAGCGGCTGCAGGTACGTGACGACGACCGCCCACCGGTCGGAGCGCGACCACTCGCCGAGCAGGCGAGCCGCCATGTCAGCGTCAGTCGACGATCGTGCGTGACGTGGGTACGGTGACACGGTGCTCGCGGCCGTGAAGGGTCTGTCCCGCTACCACACCGAGGAGTCGCTGCGCGCCTACCTGCTGGAGCGCTCACACCGTACCGAGAGCGGCTGCCTGGTCGTCGAAGGCTACGGGCAGCGACGTGGGGTGCACCAGAAGGTCGCGGGCCGGGCGTGGGCACACATCGCCGCGTACGTCGTCTTCCTCGGCGGGTACGACCCCGCCCTCGACGTCGACCAGACCTGCGGCGCCGCCGACTGTATCGAGCCGACTCATCTGCGACAGCTCAGTCGTGCCGAGGCCGGCCGCCGCCGGAACCAGGCGGCGCAGTGCCGCAACGGCCACGACCGTGAGCTCGACCCGGCGACCGGCCGGTACCGTCGGGTCTGCCGGACGTGCAACCGGGAGGCACAGCGCCGGTGGCGTGAACGCGAGGCAGTCGAGGTGGCCCAGGCCCACGCCGCGTACGGCCGCTCGTAGTCAGCCCTCCAACGCTTTCCGATGCCGGTACCGCTCAAGCTGTCAGGGTGCGAGGATCGTCAACGAGTCAAAGACCTGCGGGCGGTGCAAGCAGCTTCGGCCGGCAGAGTCCTTCGTCGGCGCGACCGGTCGCACGATGCTCTCCTGTCAACCGTGCCGCGACTACTCCCGTCGTGTGAATCAGGCCAGTAGGGATTCCCGGCCGGGCTCTGCGGCATCCATGAGGATGACCTCCCGGCAACTCTCGCCGGTCGCCCCCGGAAGGACGGCAAGCCCTCCGCCCAGGCGTTCCGGTTGGTCGTGGATCACTGCCACGGCACCAACACCGTTCGGGGTCTCCTCTGCAACGGGTGCAACTCGGCACTTGGGCACTTCCGGGACAGCCCTGAGGCGCTGCGCCGCGCACTGGAATACCTCCAGTCGGGGCCGTCATCGGTGCCGCCCCGAGAGGTCACCTGAGTTCCCGGCCAACACGCGCGCGCAGACCAACCCAAACGCTTACACCAACTTAAGTCCTTACGCACAAGAACTGTCATTATGGTGCATGTACGTTGCGCACCTTTTGTCCCAGGCAATTAACGGATTTTTATTAACGATAATCCAGTAATTGCCTGGGACGGGCTGTGATCCCTCGCTTTCAGTCCGGCTCGGGGAACGCGGTGGCGTCGCGGCCCGCACGCGCTGAGGATGTCGACATGGATGACCACAGCCCGAACGCGGCCGACCAGCGGGAGGAAGCCCTGCCGGGCGGCAACATGGGGGGTGCGACACGGGTCGGTGCCACTGTTCGGCGCGGTCAGGGGGCGTGGAGCCCGACGGTTCAGCGCCTACTACGACACCTACGGGAGCGCGGCGTCACCTGGGTTCCGCAACCGCTCGGGACCGATGAGCACGGACGTGACAGCGTCTCCTACCTGCCGGGCATCGTGCCGCAGTACCCGTTGCCGGACTGGATCTGGAGCGACGGCATCCTCGCCGAAGCAGGTCTGCACCTCGCACAACTTCACGAGGCCAGTGCCAGCTTCGACACCGTCGGCGGAGTGTGGCAGTTTCCGGTGCGACAGCCAGCTGAGGTCATCTGTCACAACGACTTCGCGCCCTACAACATGGTCTTCACCGACCGGCGGCTCACCGGAATCATCGACTGGGACACGGCCTCGCCCGGTCCCCGGTCGTGGGATCTGGCCTACCTCGCGTACCGGCTGGTGCCGCTGGCCCACCCCGACAACGGCGACGCGATCCACAGTGACCTGGCCGAGCGGGCACGTCGGCTGCGCATGCTCTGCGACGCCTACGGCTCGGGGCAAGACCCTGACCACATCCTCCAGGCCGCAGTCCACCGACTGCACGACCTCGCCGCCTTCACCGAGGCGCGGGCTGATCAGGGACAGGAGAACCTCCGCAGTCACGTCGGGCTCTACCAACGCGACGCCATGTGGATCACCGCGCACATCCTTCGAAGGTGAGTGCCGACAGAGGTCGCTGGCGGACCAGCCCAGCTTGCGCTGTATCGGCCGTTCAGTCGGCTGCGGCCGACGAACGGTCATTTCCATGTGCGTGTGCCTCCTCCCGGCGGCTACGAAGTACGGGTGACCAACGAGGTAACCGTTCCCCTGCTGCCCTGCGCGTCCATCGACGACATCGTCGCCTTCTACGAGGTGCTCGGTTTCCACACCACCTACCAGCAGCGCAAACCCAACCCGTGCGTGGGGTTGCAACGCGAAGATCTACATCTGCAGTTCTTCGAGATCGCGGGGTTCGATCCGGCGCAGTCCTACGGTTCGTGTCTCGTGCTGACCTCGGACACGGGGCAGCTGTACCGGGCTTTCGCTGCGGGAATGCGCGCCGCGTACGGCAAGGTGTTGGTCTCCGGGACGCCCCGGATGACCCGGCCCCGCGCGCGAAAGAACGCCGACGGGCTGAGCGGCTTCAGCGTCATCGATCCAGGCGGCAACTGGATCCGCGTCTTCCAGAACGCTCCGGTCTCCCCCGCGTCAGCGCCGACTGAACGGCTGGGCAAGGCGATGGCGAACGCCGTCGTGCAGGCCGACTCCCGAGGGGACGTCCGGCAGGCGGCTCGGATTCTTGACAGTGCGCTGGGCCATCCCGATGCAGATGACGACCCTGTCGCGTTGGTGGAGGTGCTCGTGTACCGCGCTGAGGTCGCGATGGTCCTGAACGATCCGGCCACGGCGATCGAGATGCTGACCCGTGTTGACAGTGTCGCGTTGAGCGCGGACCAGGCCACACGGGCTGCGGCTGCCTATGAGGCCGCTACCGACCTTGCCGCAGCGCTGTCCTAGGTGTCGCATCCAACCGACACGCGCCGCGTCGGGTGATTGCCCCCAGGCCGGTCAGGGGCGGAGCCAGCGATCGAACCAGGAGCGGGTCCGGCGCAGAACGTCGAGTTGGTGGTGGCGTTCCCGGATCGAGTGGCCCTCTCTCGGGTAGATCACGAACTCGTGCTCGACGTCGAAGTGGCGCAGCGCCCGGTGCAGGTACACGGCCTGTCCAAGGGGGACGTTGGTGTCCTCGGCGGCGTGCAGGATGAGCACCGGCGTGCGGATGTTGCTGGCGAAGGAGATCGGGCTGACCGCGTCGTGTGGGTGGGGACCGATGCCGGACCAGCCGGTGCTGCCGCCGAGTGCGGCTTCGAACTGGCCGTTCTCCCCGGTCGCGGCGAGCATGCCCCAGTCGATGATTCCGGCCCCGACCAGCGCGGCGCGGAAGCGGTCGGTCTGGCCGACGGCCCAGGCGGACATGAAGCCGCCGTGGCTCCAGCCGGCGATGCCCAGCCGGTCAGGGTCAGCGATGCCCTCGGCGACGAGCAGGTCGATACCGGTCAGGATGTCTGTCCACTCCTGCTGGCCGACCCGGCCGGCGACGCTGGCGGCGAACTGGTGACCATGGCCCTGACCGCCGCGCGGGTTGGGCAGCAACACCGCGTAGCCGGCGGCGGCAAGCCACTGCGCGCTGGGGAACCAGAACAACTGGCAACGATCGGCGTAGCGGTCGTACGGGCCTCCGTGCACGATCGTGACCAGCGGGAACGGCCCCTCCGAGGCGGACCTTCCGACCGGCAGTACGAGCAGGCCGTCCAGGTCGAGGCCGTCGGCGGCGCGGTAGGCCAGCGGTTGTTGCGTGCCGAGGGCGACGGCGTCCAGTTCCGGCCGGGTGTTGGTGATTCTGCGCAGCGGCCCGGTGGGTGCTCCGATGTGAACATTCGCGGGCTGATAGCGGGTGCCGGTGAGCACCGCGATCTCGTCGCCGGCAGGGGTGGCGGTGAGATTGTCGAGGCGTCCGGGGTGATGCGACAGGGTCGTGAGGTCGGTGAGGTCGAGCCTGGCCAGTGTCGTGTTGAGGCCGTCGGCGAACACCACCAGCGGGGCGGCGGTGGTCTGGCACAGTTCGGTGGGGCACATCGTGAGGCCAGCGGTGCGGTTGCGCAGGACGCGGGTCTCCATGGCCAGGTCGAACACGGCGGTGCCGGCCTGCAGCAGCGGTGGGGTGAGCGCGAGGTAACCGAGGTGCCAACCGTCCTCGCCCGGCCACCAGGCCAGCGACCGTGCGTCGACCTCGACCGGTCCGAGGTTCTCCGCGGTCCCGGTCGTGGGGTCGAACAGGTGCAGTTGGCCGTTTCGCGGGCCGTGGTCGTTGTCGGCGCTGGCCCACGTCAGCACCGCAATTGGGCCGCCGTCGGGACGTTGGCGCAGGTCCACGACGTGCCGGTCACCGAACGCCTGCGGGGTGGTGACCCGGCCGGTGCGCAGGTCGAGCAGGCGCAACCGGGCGCGTGGTTCGCGCTCGCCGACGACGATGGCGTCGTCGCGGTCGCGGGTACGGCGAGTGTCCTGCTCGGTGGGTTCGTCCTCGGCGAGCAGGGCGACCAGGTTGGGGTCGGTGAGCGGCAGGTGGTCGATGACGCCGCCGCGCCAGCTGGTCAACGTGGTCACTATGCCGTCGGCGAGGGTGAGCCTGTGCAGTTGCGAAATGCCGCGTTCGGCGCGGTCGGAGAGGAAGAACAGCGTCTCCGAGTCGGCCGACCAGCGCGGCTGGGACTCGGTTGCCGTGTCGTCGGTCGCCCGACGCGGCGCGGCGGCGGAATCGGTGGGTACGAGCCACAGTTCGGTGTCGAGGTGGTCACCAGTCCGGCTGTTGGGAGCGAGGACGTAGCAGAGCAGGCGCGCGTTCGGGGCGAGCGCCGGGGTTTGCGGGGCACAACCATCGACCACGAGTTCAGCGGTGAGACCCGTCATGCGACGAGTCTGCCAGCATCCACGAAGCACCATGTGACCGATCCGGCGCTGGATCGACGCACCGGCGAGGCATGATGTCCCCATGGACGCGCGCGGCCCGCTGGCCCTGGCGCGAGCGGGAATGGCTCGCCGCCGTCCTGGCCGAGCGTCCGCTGCCGGGGTGATTAGGTGTCGGAGCAGCGTGAGCTGATGTTCTCAGTAGACGAACGCGACCGGATCCAGCGGCGGCTGCTGCATCTGGCGGAACAAGACAGCGGTGTCGTCGCCGCCGCGATCACCGGTTCGCACGCCACGAACGACGAGGATCGCTGGTCGGACATCGATCTGGCCTTCGGGGTCAGTGACCCGCTCGACGCCGTGATGCGTCGATGGACGCGACAGATGTATCAGGACTTCGCGGCGGTCCACCACTGGGACCTCGCGGACGGGTCCGCGATCTACCGGGTGTTCCTGCTGCCTCACTGCCTGGAAGTCGACCTCTCCTTCAACCCGGAAGGCGAGTTCGGGCCGCGAGGCCCGAGTTGGCGACTCGTGTTCGGGCGTTCCACACCATCCCGGGCCCCCGCGTCGAGCGGCCACGACGGCATGGCCGGCCTGGCATGGCACCACGCGCTGCACGCACGGATCAGCATCGAACGAGGCAGATTCTGGCAGGCGGAGCACTGGATCAGCGCCATGCGGACCCAGACAGTCGCACTCGCCTGCCAGCGTCTGGGCCACCCCACCAGCTACGCCAAAGGCGCCCACCTACTGCCCTCCGACATCACCGGCCCGCTCGAAACGACATTGGTCCGTTCCACTGACGAGGCCGAGTTACGCCGTGCGCTCTCGGCGGCCGTGACGGCCCTGACCGCGGAACTCACCCGTACGGACCCGACGCTGGCCGATCGGTTATACCCGGTTCTCACCGAACTCGCCGCGATCGATCGCCCGCCGGACGACGGGACGCGCTCCGCACTGGGATGACGGCGGGTGTTGACCGAGCCGATGGTCACGATGGTGGGTGTGCCCCAGGCCCGGGCAGCAGATCGATGTCCGTAGCCCGCATAGGCTGTTCGCACTCCGAGCACCGTAGTTCGACGTGACTGATCTCGCCGCAGGCGTGGTGGCGGTAGAGCACCGGCGGGCCGGCGTCGCCCGCCGTCCACCGGTCACCCCAGCGCACCATGACGAGCAGCAGATCGCACAGCTCCCGGCCTTTGTCGGTGAGCAGGTATTCGTGTCGGACCGGCCGGGTCGAGTATTCACGCTGGGCCAGGACGCCCTGTTCGACCAGCCAGTTCAGCCGCTCGGCGAGCACCTTGCGGGAGATGCCGAGCCCCCGCTGGAGTTGCTCGAAGCGGTGTGTGCCGGCGTAGACGTCCCGCAGGATCAGCGGAGACCACGGCTCACCGATGACGTCGAGGGTGCGGGCGATCGAGCACGCCATGGCGCCGAACTGCGTTCGCTGCATGACGCCACGATACGCAAGGTGGTTCCTTGAGGGAACTGACTCTGTTAGCGTCACATCAGTCCATCTCTTTAAGAAACGGACTTGTCTGTGCCCCCTCCACACGTGCATGGAAGCCGAAAAGAGGCCCACATGAACCATCCGCCGATCGTGCCGACCAGGGACTGGCAAGACGCAGTGAACACCTTGCGCGTCCGCGAAAAGGAACTCACCCGCCAGCTCGACGCAGTGGCCGCGGCGCGCCGCCGGCTGCCGATGACGCCGGTCGAGCAGGACTACGTGTTCGAGGGCCCGTCCGGGCCTGCCAGTTTGACCGACTTGTTCGAGGGCCGCCGTCAGCTCATCGTCTACACCTTCATGTGGCACGGCGTCGACGCTGTCTGCTCCGGCTGCTCGCTGTTCACCGACAACGTCGGACACCCGGCCCACCTCAACGCCCGCGACACCACTCTGGCGTTGACGTCCCATGGCCCGCTGGACGACCTGCTGGCGTTGCGGCGGCGGATGGGTTGGACCCTGCCCTGGTACTCGTCGTTGAACAACAGCTTCAACGCCGACATGGGAACCGGTGACGGGTTCGCGCTGAACGTCTTCCTCCGCGCCGACGACCGGATCTTCCGCACCTACACCACCACCTCCCGCGGCGTGGAACGGCTCGGCAGTAACTGGTCCTTTCTCGATCTGACGCCGTACGGCCGACAGGAGACCTGGGAGGACTCGCCGGAAGGCTGGCCGCAGACCCAGCCGTACCAGTGGTGGCGGCTGCACGACGAGTACGACACGGCAGAGGCTCCGTCATGACAGTCGACACCCCGGTCGCCGAGCTCCTCTTTCAGCAGGAGGACGCAACACCCTTCAACACCGACGTGGCGACAGTCAAGCCCTGGAGCCAGGCATTGGCCTGTCTGGAGTCGGCGCACAAGTGTTGGCTGTCGACGGTGGGACCGGGTGGCCGGCCCCATGCGGCCCCGGTGATGTCGGTGCTGGTGGGCGGGGCTCCGTGCATCGCGAGCCGCCCGAGTTCCCGCAAGAGCCGCAACCTGGCCCACAACCCCCGCGCTGTCATCACAGTGAGCAGCGACAACCTCGACCTGGTGGTGAGCGGTGAGGCTCACCAGGTGTCGGGCGACACCGCGCTGCGCCGGGTGGCCGCCGCCTTCGCCACGAAGTACGGCTGGACGTTCGCCATCAGGGACGGCCGAGTCCATGACGACAGTCTGCCGGGAGCGCCCCAGTACGCCTTTTACGAGGTCTCCCCCGTCCGGGCTTTCGGCTACGGCCCGGACGGGCTGACCGCGACTCGTTGGCGGTTCAACCGCACCTGAGTGACCGGGCACGGGGCGACCCAGCAGAAAGTCGCCCCGCGCCCGGTCGCCGCTGGTTGGTCTGGCCCGCGACCTCGACGACGAGGCCGCCGGCCTGAGGTCAGTGGGCGGGCTCGCCGAACCAGCGGGAGAGGTGCTCGTCCAGGTCCCGCTGGTCGTCACCGACCCAGGCGACGTGGCCGTCGGGGCGCAGCAGGACACCGGGGACGTCCAGTGCCGCACTCGGATCGGCCAGGTGATCGACCCGGTCTGACCAGCCGCCGACGGTCAGGCGTTCGGTCCGGTCCAGCAGCAGGCCCCGGCCGTGGTGCAGCAGACCGTAGAGGTTGCCCTGCTTCACGGCGATGTCGGGCAGGCGGCGACCGAGCAGGTCGGGGCCCGCGCCGAGGTCGTAACGGATGCCGATGGCGGTGATCTTCTCCAGCAGACGGAGGTTCACCTCGTCGAAGTCCATCAACTCGACGAGCAGCCTCCGCACCGCCTGTGCGCCCGGTTCGGTGGACAGCAACTCCGTCTGGGCTCGGGTGTTGTCCAACACCGCCTCGGCAACGGGGCGGCGTTCGGCCTGGTAGGTGTCCAGCAGTGCCTCCGGCGCCCAGCCGCGGATCCGCGCGGCCAGTTTCCAGCCGAGGTTGACTGCGTCCTGAACGCCCAGGTTGAGACCCTGCCCGCCGATGGGCGGATGGATGTGCGCCGCGTCGCCGGCCAGCAGCACCCGCCCGACCCGATACCTGTCGGCCAGCCGGGTGGCATCACCGAAGCGGGACAACCAACGCGGGGAGTGCACTCCGAAGTCGGTCCCGGCGACGGCGCGCAACTGGTGCTTGAAGTCGTCGAGGGTGGGCGGTTCGGCGCGGTCGCTGACCCCGGCGGCGGGCACCAGGACGCTGTAGACCCCGACGCCGGCTGGCCGGAGCCAAAATCGCTGATGGGTCTCGCGGACCTTGGCCACCGTGACGGCGAGCTCCTCCGGTGGGACGCCCACCTCCATCTCGCCCATCAGGCTCTCGGTCCGGGCGGGCTCGCCGGGAAAGCCGACGCCGAGCAGTTTGCGCACCGTGCTGCGCCCGCCGTCACAACCGACGAGGTAGCGCGACCGCAGTTGTTCCCCGTCGGCCAGTTCGACGGTCACACCCTCGTCGTCCTGTGCGAGGCCGGCGACCGCGCAACCGCGTCGGACCTGCGCGCCCAGTGCGATGGCGTGTTCTTCGAGCAGACGTTCGATGACCGGCTGCGGGATACCCAGGAGGTAGGCGTACCGGGGATCCAGGCCCTCGGGCGCGGGCTTGGGGATGGCGGCGAAGAAGGCGCTGGCCGGACGCCGCCGTCCGTGCGGGAGGATGCGGTCCAGCAGCCCGCGCATCGCCATCAGCTCCAGACTGCGGATGTGCAGGCTGACGATGCGGACGGCCGACGTCGGCTCGGTCTCCTTCTCCAGAACGAGGACCCGCACGTCGTGCAGTCGTAGTTCGGCGGCGAGCATCGCACCGGTCGGCCCGCAGCCGGCGATGATCACGTCGTACGTGCGATCGGTCGACGGTGACGTGGTGGAGAGTTGCACAGGTATTGCCTCTCGGGAGTGCCGTTGTGGCAAGGCGCTCCCGGCGACACCTACGTCAATCGCCCGACCGTGACGGCAAGGGGGAGCACCCACATCGCTGCAACGTTCATGGGTCTCACCTCCTCAGGCGGTGTCGCGGTCACCTGCAAGCTATCTCCCCCAGCGCGATTCCGTCGAGCTCTTTCCCCGCCACGTCATCACGGGGTCGGGTGGGTCAGCGATCGGTGGAGCCACTCGGCCATCAGCGCGCGTTCGGCGTCGGTGAGCCCCGAAAGGTCGGGCAGCACCGTCGCGAAGGTCACCGCGACGGCCTTCGCGGTGGTGTCGGGTGTCGCTGGAGTTGTCGCCAGGATGCCGGAGAGCACGGTCTCGAGCATGGCCTCCCCCAGACCGAGGTCTCGCTGGTCGGGGGGCATTCCCAGCAGCGTGAGGATGGTTCCGTTGCCCGCAGAGTGGATCATCAGCAGTGCGCGCTCCTCGTCGACCCGGAGCAGGCCGGCTGCGGCGAGTCGCCGGACGCGGCGACGTAGCACGTCGAGGCCGGCGACTGTTGCCGGCGAGGGTGCGCCGCTCCCCCGGGTGGCGATCAGCGCGTACAGCTCGGGGTTTGTCAGGCCGAACTCCACGTGCAGGCGCCATCCGGCGCGCAGATCCGTTACGGGGTCGCCCGTCGCGGCGTCGGCGGCGACCGATTTGCCGCTGACGTAGGCCGCCATGACGTGCTCGGCGACGGCGTCGATGAGGCCGTCCTTGTCGCCGAACAGGCGATAGATGGTCGGCGCCTGGACGCCTGCGGCCTGGGCGACGGCGCGCGTCGTCACCGCGTTCGCGCCCTTCTCCCGCAGCAGTTGGGTCGCTGCCGCGACGATGCCCGCACGGACGTCGTCGCGGGTGTCCTGCGTCGTCACCATGTACCGATGCTAACAGCGTCTTGTTATCCCCGAATTATCGGTGCTAACGTCTGGCACGTAACACCGATAACAAGGGAGTGCTCATCATGATCGTCGTCACCGGTGCCACTGGAAACCTCGGGTCCCAGATCGTCGACCGGCTGCTCGACCGACTGCCGGCCGACGCCGTGGGCGTGAGCGTGCGCGACGTCGACAGGGCCGCCGGCCTCGCCGAGCGGGGCGTACGGGTGCGCGCAGCGGACTTCACCGACCCGGCCACGCTGAAGCACGCCTTCGAGGGTGCCGACAAGGTCCTCATCGTGTCCGCCGCGATCCGCGGCGCCGACGCGTTCGTCGCGAACCGCGCCGCCATCGACGCCGCCCGCGCCGCGGGAGCCAACCGGATCCTCTACACCAGCCACCAGGCCGCCTCCCGGGACTCGCTCTTCGCCGCCCAGCCGATCCACGCCGCCGCCGAGGAGCACCTGGCCGAACTGGGGGTTGCCTTCACCGCCCTGCGCAACGGGTTCTACGCGAGCACGCTCAGCCTCTCCATCGGCGCCGCGCTTGAGACCGGGCAACTCGTGGCGCCGGCGGACGGCCCGGTGTCCTGGACCGCGCACGCCGACCTGGCCGAGGCCGCCGCCGTCGCCCTGGCCGAGGACGGCGTACTCGACGGGGTCACGGCACCGTTGACCGCCGCGGAGATGCTCGACCTCGAAGCGGTGGCCGCCATCCTCAGCGACATCACGGGCCGCACCGTCGAACGTGTCGTCGCCGATGACGACGAGTGGCGGGAGGCCGCCACCGCGCGAGGCATGCCCGCAGCTGCGGCCGACTTCACCCTCGGCATGTACCGCGCGGCGCGAGCGAAGGAGTTCGCCGTGACCGATCCGACGCTGGAGACGGTCATCGGCCACCGCCCGGCACCCGTCCGCTCCGTGCTCGAGGCCATCCTCGCCCGGCGATGACGCTCCCTCGTGCCGGTCAGCGCAGCATCGCCCGGGTCATGCGGCGGGTGGCGACGTACATCGCGATCGAGCCGAACGCGACGAGGTACGCCACCGGGATCAGCAGCTCCCAGCCGACGTGGCCCAACGCGGGTTCTCGGACCAGCTCGATGCTGTGGTAGAGCGGTAGCGCCTGGATCACAGGCCGCACCGCCTCCGGGTAGACCGACAGGGGATAGAACGTCGTGGCGAACAGGTACATCGGCAGCATGAACAGCTGGATGTACTGGAAGTCGGGGAAATCGCGCAGGTACGTGGTGACGGCCAGTCCGCCGGCCGCGAACGCGTACGAGATCAGCAGCGACGCCGGCAGGGCCAGCAGCACCCAGGCCGACGTGACCAGCCCACCGACGGCCATGAGGGCGAGGAATCCGATCGACGTCAGCAGCCCGTTGATCATCGCGCTGGTCACCTCGCCGACGGCGATGTCGGTGACAGAGAGCGGTGTCGGCAGGATCGCCTCGTAGGTCTTCTCGACCCTCATCCGGATGAACACGCCGAAGCTCGTCTGGTTGAACGCCGTGTTCATCGCCGTGGTCGCCAGGATCGCCGGGGCCACGTAGGCGGCGTACGGGACATCGACGCCGGGGACCGTGCCGACCAGCATCCCGACGCCGACGCCGATCGACAGCAGGTACAGGATCGGTTCGACGAGGGCGTTGAGCAGCGGTGTGACCGACCGGCGGTAGATCATGAAGTTGCGTTCGATGAGCGCCAGGGCCCGGCGTCTCGTCCAGCTGGGTACGGCGACGGTGGTCATGGTGCCTCCAGGAGGCTTCGGGCGTGGGCCGTCACGGATGCAACCGCCGGCGGTAGGTGACCCGCGCGACCAGGTAGCCACCGATGGCGAGTGCCAGCAGGTAGCCGATGTGCACGGAGCTGCCGACGACCGTCGCCGTACCGAGGCTGAGGGTGCGACACAGCTCCACCCCGTGCCACAGCGGCAGCAGATAGGACACCGGTCTGATCCACTCGGGTAGCTGCGAGACCGCGAAGAACGTGCCGGAGAACATGTAGAGCGGCATGATGACGAAGCGGAACACCGTGTCGATGTGGCGCAGCTTGCGTACGCCGACCGCCCACGCGGCGGCGGGTGCCGCGAACGCGACCCCGGTCAGCGTCGCGCCGAGCAGGGCGCCGAGGGCCCACCATCCTCCGATCAACCCGAACGCGGCCATCACCACGATGAAGGCGCCGCTGGCGATGAGCACCCGGAAGGTGATGAAGAGCAGGTGCCCGGCGGCGAGCTGCTCGGGCCTCAGCGGCGTCGGTGTGGCGCTGCGGTAGGCCCCGAAGCCGGCAGCCCGGGCGACACCCGGGGCCCCTTCCAGGAACGCGTTCTGCATCGCGGCGGCGGCCAGCATGCCCGGGGCGAAGAACGCCGCGTACGAGACGCCGGTGATCTGGGCGGGCGCGTTGTCGTCGACCAGGGCACCCAGCCCGGCGCCGATGCCGATGAGGAACAGCAAAGGGTTCAACACGTTGATCACGATCGAGCCCCGCCAGGTACGCCGGTAGCGGGTCAACCAGTACCCGAACACACGAAACACCAGTGGTTTCTCCTGCTACTCGATGAGCGATCGGCCGGTGAGCTTGAGGAACACGTCCTCCAACGTCGCGCGGCGGACCAGTGCGGTGAGCGGCGTGAGCGACATGGTGTGCACCGTGGCGAGGGCCGCCTCGCCGTCGGCGGTGTAGATGAGCACCCGGTCGGGAAGCAGTTCGACGCGGCCGTCGGTGTCGTTGCCGCCGGTGGCCAGCGCCGACGTCCGCAGTTTCTCCGCCGCGGTGTCGCGTTCGTCGAGGCGGAAGCGGAGTTCGAGAACCTCGCGGGTGGCGTACCTGGTGATCAGCTCCCGGGGTGAGCCCTGCGCGACGATGCGGCCGTGGTCGACCACGATGATGCGGTCGCAGAGTTGCTCGGCCTCGTCCATGTAGTGCGTCGTGAGGATGAGGGTTACGCCCTGCTGTTTGAGCTGGAAGAGCCGGTCCCACAGGACGTGTCGGGCCTGTGGGTCGAGGCCGGTGGTCGGCTCGTCGAGCAGCAGGATGTCCGGTTCGTTGATCAGGGAGCGGGCGATGGTGAGCCGCCGCCGCATGCCGCCGGAGAGCGTCTCGACCTGGTCTCCGGCTTTCTCCTGCAGCTGGGCGAAGTCAAGCAGTCGGGTCGCGCGGTCGCGGATGACGGCCCGCGACAGGCCGAAGTATCGCCCGTAGATGTGCAGGTTCTCCCGCACGGTGAGTTCGTTGTCCAGGTAGTCGTCCTGCGTGACGACACCCAGCCTGGCCCGGATCTCCGGTCCCTGTCTCATCGGGTCCATGCCCAGCACGCGCAGGCTGCCCCCGCTGATCGGCGACGTGGCGGCGATCATCCGCATGGTGGTGGACTTGCCGGCGCCGTTGGGGCCGAGGAGCCCGAACGACTCACCCCGTTCAAGCGCGAAGTCGATGCCGTCGACAGCGCGGAACTCGGCCGTGGACCCACGTGCTGGATAGACCTTCGTCAGATCTGTCGCCTCGACCAGCGCTTGTTCGCTCACCCCGGCAGCCTAGGTAGAGTCGACAGTGGAGTGCAAGATCTGAGCAGATCTTTGTAATTTCTCGACGTGGTCTGGATTTGACCCTCGACCGGGTCGAGGCCCGACCATCGGCGACATGACCGACCAGACGACCGCCGACCCGACCATGACCCGCATCGTCGAGGCCGTGCAGCTCGGCCAGAGCGGCGCACCTGCCCGAGCCCGTGAGCTGCTCACCGCGTTGTGGGACGAGCTCGGCCCCACCGGGGACGCCCTGCACCGCTGCACCCTGGCGCATTACCTCGCCGATCTGCAGGACACCACCGAGGCGGAACTGGCCTGGGACGAACGTGCCCTGGACGCCGTTTCCGACCTGACCGACGAACGCGCCCAGCGGTATCTGTCCTCGCTCCAGGTCCAGGCTTTCCTGCCGTCCCTGCACCTCAACCTGGCCGACTGCCACCGACGCCTGGGCAACGTCGGCCCGGCCCGGGAGCACCTCGCCCGAGCCCGCGAACACCTGGTGCGGCTACCGGACGACCCGTACGGCGAGAGCATCCGCGCCGCGGTCCGGGACTTCGTCGCGGACGACCCGAGCGACCGTCGGCGGTAACGGTCGGTCGGGTCACCGGTCCTGGCGAGCGACGCCGGTGCGGTACTCCTGCGGCGAACGTCCGTAGTGGGCACGGAAGAGGCGGCTGAAGTGAGCCTTGTCCGGGAAACCCCAACGGGCGGCGATGGCCTGAATCGACTGCCGCAGCAGCGGGTTGCCGAGATCACGCCGGCACTGCTCCAGGCGCTTGGCGCGGATGAGTTCGGCAACGGTTGTCGCCTCCGCCTCGAACAGCCGGTGCAGCGACCGCACCGAGATGTGGTGGGCGGCGGCGACGCTGTGGGGGCCGAGCTCGTCACTGTCGAGGTGGCGGTCGATGAAGTCGACGACCCGGGCTCGTAGTGCGGTCTGCCGCGCTTCCGGCGACAGGGCGTCCTCGATGTCGAGGTACTGGGCGAGCGCTGCGGTAAGCAGGTCCACCGCCACCCCGCCCAGGATCTCCGCCTCGGTCGGCTCGAACTGCTCCGGGTGTGCCGCGATGTTGCGCAGGTGGTGGGACAACAGCCCGCCGACGCCGAGGTGCGACGGCATCGGCGTGGCCAGCAGACGGCGGAGCCGGTCCGGTGCCAGGGGCAGCGCCGCGTACGGTATCTGCACGGTGATCGTGGTGGCGGGACCGGAGCCCTCGACGCGGTGTCGTGCGACGTGCGGCCGTGCGGTGTCCAGGAGCGTGAAATGGTTCCCGGCTTCCAGCGTGGACTCGGTGCGGTCCTGGATCAACGTGCTGTGACCCGTCAGTGGGATCGCGAGTTGATAGAAATCCCCCTCGATTCTGCGGACCAGTTTCGTGGGCCGGATCGCGTCCAGCGACGGGTAGCGCAAAGAGGTCATCCGGATGCGGCCGAGATCGATGGCCTGGGCGTAGGCCACGAAATTGTCCAGGTGACCGCTGCTGATGTGCACCGGTGCCGTCTCCTGAGCCACCAGGGCGTACCAGAAAGCGAATCGGTCCGCCGGAGGCAACACCGTCGTGTCCAAAACCAGGTTGGGCAACACTCCGCTCGCCTCCCCGCATATGCGAAGATGGATTCTTGCATGCCTCGACTTTCTTCACCCGCGACGGGAATCCCACGCCCGGTGCTACCCGGCGGGTTGGCGAGTGTCGACGGTGACCGGCGCCGACATTCGGGAGGCAGCCGACGAGATGACCAGGGTGCTGCTGCCCCACCGGGACGGCGACTGGTCGGTGCCGGCCGGCTCGCTGAGCTGGAGCTGCTGGACGACAGCGGCGCACGTCGCGCACGATCTCCTCGCGTACGCGGGCCAGGTCACCGGCCGCCCGGATGACGGCTATCTGCCGTACGACCTGCGGGTCTCCCCCGACGCGAGCCCGACGCAGGTGCTCACAGTGGTGCGGGCCTGCGCTGGTCTGCTCGCCGCCGCCGCCGACGCCGCCTCGCCTGACGTGCGGGCCTGGCACTGGGGTCCGTGCGACCCGGCCGGTTTCGCCGCCATGGGCGTGGCCGAGACTCTGCTGCACGCCCACGACATCACCCTCGGTCTCGGTGTGCCGTGGCAGCCGTCGCAGCGGCTGAGCGCGCTGGTGCTGCGCCGACTCTTCCCGGACGCCCCAGGCGGGGCGGCGGCCGAGGTGCTGCTCTGGATGACCGGCCGTGGCGAGCTGCCCGGTCGGGCCCGGCGCACCTCCTGGAGCTGGCAAGCCGCCGTCGACTGACTCGCACCGGCGTTGCGGGGTGGGTGGTCGCCCGAGATAGGCCACGGTCACGGGCGCTCGGCGCGGACCGTATCCGCGTTCGCGCCGTCGCGGCCGGGAACGAGTGTTCGGACCTGTTCGGGTCCGTTCGCGACAGGTACGGACGGTCGACGCGGGGAGGTGTCGACAGTGCTAGCCGGCGTGCAGCGAGTGCCGGTGGCCGTCGAGTGGGAAGGGCGGCCGGGCCGGCAACACCTCCTGGAACACGAAGCCGGACTTCTGCGCCACCCGGCAGGACGCCACGTTGTCCACCTGGTGCAGCAGGTCGAGACGCGCCACGTCGGGGAACCGGCCGAACGCCCAGCGGCTCAGCGCGGTGACCGCCCGCGGGGCGACGCCACGGCCGCGTGCCCACGACGCCGTCCAGTAGCCGACCTCCGGGGCTGGGCGCTCCGCCGTGACTCCCTTGAGCACCACGTTGCCCACCAGCCGGGAGCCGTCGGCCTGCTCTTCGAGGACGGCGAAGGTGTACCGCCGCCCGTCGGCCCAGTCGCGCAGCGCGCCTTCCAGCCACCGTCGGGCCTCGGCGGCGTTGGTCACCGGAGCTCTGGTCCAGCGGCGCAGGACCGGATCCCGGTACGCCCGCACCAGCTCATCCAGGTCGTCGGCGCACCACTGACGCAGGGCGACACCCGGCGTCGAGGGCGTGTCGGGTGACCGCGATTCGATCAGCATCGGCACAGTCTGCCGTGGCGGTGGCCCGGCGGTCAGCCCCGACGGCGCCACCGCCGCCACCAGCTACGGCGGGGTCGGCGCGCTGGCGCCAGCACGTCCGCCGCTTCGGTGACGGTTGTGGTGACCTTGGGGCGGGCACGTTCGGCGCGCCAGCGGCGGATCACGTCCTCGGTGTTCACCGGACGCACCGCGACCCGGGGGCCGTCGTCGGGGAAGCGCAGCCACGCCACGATCTGCGCGTTCAGCTGTCCCACGAAGTCGCGGACGGACTGTTCGGTGGGCAGGTCACGGACTTCGTCGGGGACCTGCTCGATGCGTCGGCGCAGTTGCAGCGACGTGGGCAGGAGCAGGTCACTGGGGAGCGCCTCGCGCTCCAGGAAGCTCTTGATCCACCACGCCTCGTCATACGGCGCCCCCCGACCGGGGATCGGCTTGCCCATGCCGGGCAGGCGGTCGAACTCGCCGCGCTGAACGGCATCCTGGATCTTCGCCTCTACTGACGCTTTCCACGCCTCGGTCACCGTGCGGCACCTCCCTGGCCACCGTAACGCGCCGCCTGCGGCCGGCGACACGCCCTTGCCAGGGGTCAGCACGCCCGCGACAGTGAGCATTCCCGCCCACGGTGCTGCCGCCGCACCGAACGCGAGTGGATCACTGCGGATCGCAGGCCACGGCCTGCCAGGTGGCCCTGGGTGGGGACGTTCATTCCGATTACGGTCGGTGAGGGATCCATCGGACGGGGGAAGCGTCATGGTGAGTACGGGTGCACTGCTGGGCATCGCGCTGGTGGCGTTGGGGCTGGTGCTCACGCCCGGCCCGAACATGGTCTATCTGGTCTCCCGCTCGGTGGCGCAGGGCCGCCGTGCCGGGCTCATCTCGCTGCTCGGGGTCGCCGCCGGCTTCGGCGTCTACCTGGCGGCGGCGGTCGCCGGCCTGGCCACCGTCTTCGTCCTGGTGCCGACGCTGTACGCGGTGGTGAAGCTGGCCGGCGCCGGCTACCTGCTCTGGCTGGCCTGGCGGACGCTGCGTCCGGGTGGGCAGTCACCGTTCCGGCCCGCGCCGCTGCCACCGGACCCGCCCCGGCGGCTGTTCACCATGGGCCTGGTCACCAACCTGCTGAACCCGAAGATCGCGATCCTCTACGTGTCGCTGTTACCGCAGTTCATCGACCCGACGCGGGGGCACCTGGCCGCGCAGAGCCTGCTGCTCGGTCTGACCCAGATCATCGTGGCGCTGAGCGTGAACGCGATGATCGTGCTCAGCGCCGGCGCCCTCGCGGGGTTCTTCGCCCGCCGGCCGGTGTGGTTGCGGGTGCAGCGGTGGGTCACCGGCACCGCGCTCGCGGCGCTGGCCGTGCGCATCGCCGCCGACCGCTCGCGCGCTGCCGTCGCCACGCCCTGACCCCGGGCGGTCAGCGCCCGCGGTGGCGGCCGAGCATCCCCGCGGCCAGCGGCGCGGCGTCCAGGTCACCGGCGGCGAGGCGGGCGGCGAGGGTACGGCGTACCAGCCGGTCGGCCAGCGCGGGCGCGTGCCGGCCGACGGCCATCTCCAGCCGACCGCGTGCGGTGGTCGCCACGTCCCGGGGCGCCCGCCGGGCGGTGGCGGTCCGCAGGATCGCCGCGACCACTCCTTCGACGGGCTCGGGGCGCGACACCCCTCGCAGGGACAGCCCGGCCTCGGCGGTGCTGTCGTGGATCGGTGAGGCGACCATGCTCGGGTAGACGACGCTGACCCCGACGTGGGTGCCCACCTCGTGGCGCAGCGCGTCGGCGTAGGCGACCAGGGCCCGTTTGCTCACCCCGTACGCGGCGGCGAGCGGCAGCGGCAGCACCGCCATCCGGCTGGCCACGAAGATCACCCGTCCGCGTGCGGTGAGCAGTGGGGGCAGCGCGGCGGCGGTGGTACGCCAGGCGGCGAGCAGGTTGACCTCCAACTGCCGGCGGACCACCTCGTCGGGCGGCAACTCGGCCGGCGCGGGACCACCGACACCGGCGTTGTTGATCAGCAGGTCGAGCCCGCCGAGTCGGTCGACGGCGGCCCGCACCCCCGCCGGTACGGCGTCCGGGTCGGTCAGGTCGCAGGCCAGCACCGGCACGTCGCCGTCGGAACTGGCGTGCAGGTCGAGCCCCACCACCCGGGCGCCGGCGGCGCTCAGCGCGGCGCCGAGGTGTCGGCCGAAGGTCCCGCTCGCCCCGGTGACCAGCACCCGCCGACCGGTCAGCGATCTCGTCACCGCCCGGCTCCGCTCGGGGTGGGGCGGGCGCGGCGGGTCCCGACGGTCAACTCCCGGGCCAGCTCTGCCAGGTAGACGTCGAAGTCCACCCGCATCGCCGGGCGGCGCTGACCCCAGCGGGCGGTCGCGGCCCGCAGTTCGGCCCGGCACGCGGCGCGCTGTCGGGCCGGGTCCGGCAGCGTGTACCGGCCGGCGAGGTGCGCCGCGATCAGCTTGGCCTGCGCTTCTACCAGGGGGAACGCGGAGCCGGTGGACTGCATCAACCCGACGAAGCTCAGCCCGGGGGCGTCGGGGTGGAACACGTGCCGGTACAACGGCAGGGTGTCGGCGCCTCCGGCGAGCAACGCCGGGTCGAGGAACGGGACGTCCACCCGGTAGCCGGTGCACCAGATGATCAGGTCGACGGTGTCGCTGCGACCGTCGGTGAACTCCACCCGGTCGCCGTCGAGGGCGGCGACGCCGGGTCGGGCCTCGACGTCACCGTGGGTCAGCCGCGACAGCAACCCGTCGGAGAGCGTCGGGTGGTCCTGCAGGAAGCCGTGCGTCGGCGCGGGCAGCCCGTAGCGGCTGGGGTTGCCGACGGTGGCGCTCAGCATCGTCTGGGTGATGCGTTGGCGCAGACGCCACGGCAGTCGGCGGGCCAACGCCCCGTTGAGGGTGTCCGAGGGTCGTCCCAGCAGGTACTTCGGTACCACCCAGACGCCCCGGCGCAACGACAGCAGGGTGCGGGTGGCGGCGTACGACGCGTCGACGGCGATGTCCATCGCGGAGTTGCCGCCGCCGACGACCAGGACCCGCCGGCCGGCCAACTGCTCCGGACCCCGGTAGTCGTGGCTGTGGATCTGCTCGGCGGTGAAGCTGCCGGGGTAGCCGGGGTCGGGCAGCCGGGGCACCCGGTTGTGCCCGTTGGCGACGACCACGGCGTCGACAGTGACCTCGACCGGGCCGGTCGGGCCGCTGGCGGCCACCGTCCAGGTGCCGTCGGGGTGCTGGGTGACCCGCTGCACGGTGTGCCCCAGCCGGATGCTGTCGGCGAGGCCGAAGCGCGCGGCGTAGTCGGCGAGGTAACCGGCGACACGACTGTGGTCGGGGTAGTCGGGCCAGTCGGTCGGCATCGGGTGGTCGGCGAACTGGGTGCGACCACGGCTGGTGTTGAGGTGCAGCGTGCGGTACGCGGGCGAGTCGGGCGCCCCGTACACCCAGAGGCCACCGACCTGGCCGGCGGCCTCGAAGCCCACCGTCGCCACGTCGACGTCGCGCAGTGCCTTGACCGCGGTGAGCCCGGCGGCACCAGCCCCGATCACCGCCACCCGAGGTGGTACGCCCATTGCCGCCCCCATTTAATCCAACGTCCGATGGATAATCGTCGTACGGCGGCGGCCCGTCAAGGGGTCGGTGATCCGTACAGCCCGTCGAGCAGACGATGCACGAACACCCGGAACTCGCGCCGTTCCCGAGCGCCGGGCGCGCCCGCGGCCAGCGCCACCACATGCCCGTGCGTCGCCCACACCAGACTGCGCACGGTGATATGCGGGGTCGGCTCGGCCAGCGCGCCGGTCGCCGCGGCGGCGGTGAGCAGCTCCGCGACCAGCCGGTACAACGGGTCGGCGTAACGCTGGTCGAGCTCGGCGTGCCGCTGCGGTTCCAACCAGCGGCGCAACCACAGCGCGGTGGTCTCGGGGCGGTCCTCCAGGAAGTCGACGAAGACGTCGACCAGCTCGTGCAGGGCCCGTCGCGCCGCGTCCGGACCGGCGTCGAGGGCGGCGCGGGCCTGCTCGGCGGCCTCGTTGAGGACGTCCCGCTCGGCGGCGAACACCCGGGCGAAGCACGCGTCGTAGAGCGCTGCCTTCGTACCCGTGTGGTGCGCGACAGTGGCGACGTCGACGCCGGCGGCGGCGGCGACCTCCCGCAGCCCGACGGCGTCGAAGCCCCGCTCGGCGAAGAGCGCGGTCGCCGCGGTGAGCACCACCTCGCGGGTCGGCCGGGTCTCGTCGCGGCGGGGCCGACCCGGGCGGCGGCGGGGCATGGTCATGGCGCCATTCTGCCCCTAGAATCCAGCAACCGTTGGATTGCGGAGAGGATGCGGCGATGACCGGGCTGGACCGGCGGCCTGTGGCCGCCACCGAAACGACACTGCCACGCGGCCCGCTGGCGGGCTTCGCGGCCGGCTCGCTCGGCATGGGCGTCTGGGTGACAGTGCCCGGCCTGCTGCTGCTCTACTTCCTCACCGACGTGCTGGCCGTCGCGCCGTGGCTGGCCGGCCTGGCGCTGCTGCTGCCGAAGGTCGCCGACGTGCTGCTGCACCCGTGGGTGGGGCACCGCGCCGACGTCGAGCAGACCCGACGCGGCGACCGTCGTCGCCTGCTGCTGATCGGCTGCGCCCTGCCGGTCGCGTTCGCCGCGCTCTTCGCGGTACCCGGCGGCCTGACCGGCACGCCGGCAGCCGCGTGGGTGGCGGTGTTCTTCATCGCCGGCAACCTGCTCTTCGCCGCCTACCAGGTCCCCTACCTGGCCACCCCGGCCGACCTGCGCATCGGTTATGACGAACGCACCCGGCTGATGGCGTTCCGGATGGTGGTGCTGACCCTGGGCATCCTGGTCTCCGGGCTGCTGGCCCCGCTGCTCACCGGCGGCGACGCCGCGACGCGGGGCGGCTACCAGCGGATGGGCGTGGTCCTGGCCGTGGGGATGCTGGTGGCCATGCTGGTCGGTGTCGCCGGCATCGCCCGGCTGCGCGGGTCCGCGCCGGCCAGCACCGCGCCCGGGCACGGCGGGTGGCGGGCGTTGCGCACGGCGCTGCGCGACAGGCAGTTCCGGTGGCTGGTCGCCGCGTACCTGGCGATGTCCACCACGACCCACCTGGTGCTCGCCGGGGTGCCCTACTACGCCGAGTACGAGTTGCGCGCCCCCGGCCTGACCACGGTGCTGGTGGCCGCGTTCGTGGCGCCGGCACTGCTGGTCACCCCGGCCTGGCTGGTGGTGGCCCGACGCGTCGGCAAGCAGCGGGCGCTGCTCGGCGCGCAGGGCGCGTTCGCGATCGGCTCCCTGGTGCTGGCGGTGGGCCGACCTGCCGGCCTGCCGGTGCTCATCGGCGCGGTGGCGGTGCTCGGGGTGGCGTTCGCCGGCATGCAGCTGTTGCCGTTCTCGATGCTGCCCGACGTGATCCGCAACGCCGGCGGCACCGGGGCCGGCACCTACACCGGGGTGTGGACGGCCACCGAGGCCACCGGCGCGGCCCTGGGGCCGTACGCGTACGCGCTGTGCCTGACCGTGGGTGGTTTCGTGGCCTCCACGGCCGGTGAGTCACCGGTGCAGCCGGACGCCGCGCTCGCGGCGGTCCGCTACGGCTTCGGGTTGCTGCCGGCGGTGGCGATGCTGGCGGCGGTGCTGCTGCAACGCCGCTACACCCTGGACACGACGGCCCGGGCGGCGAGCTGATCGGCCGGCACTAGACTTCGCCCTCGATGGACGCCCAGCCCAGCACCACCGAGACCCGCCCGTGCGCCCACTGTGGAGCGCCGGTGCCGCAGCGCGTCGGCGCGGGTCGACCGTTTCGCTACTGCCGCGACAACGACGGTGCCTGCCAGCGCGCCTCGCGCAACAGCCGGATGCGCCACCGCAACGCCCCCGGTCTGCCCGGGCAGGTGGCCCGCACCTGGGAGGCGGTGGACCGGCTCGACCAGATCGTCGAGACGTTGACCGAGTCGCTGCACGCCGAGTTGTCCCCGGTGGGTGTGCAGCGGCAGCTCGCGCAGGTCCGCGCGGAGGCCGCCAGCGAGGTCGCGGCGGCGCAGACCGAACGCGACGAGGCCCGCGACGACGCCGACAACGCGGCGGCCGACGCGGCGCGCGCCCGCGAGCTGGCCCGCGAGGCCCGCGCCGAGGCCGACGACGCCCGCCACCGCGCCGAGCTGGCCCAGCGGCAGGGCACCGCCGCCGACGAGCGGGCACAGCACGCCGAGGCCGCCCGCGACCAGGCGCGCCACGACGCCAGCGCCGCCGAGGCGCTGCGCGCCCAGGCCGAACGCGACCGCGACCAGGCCCGCACCGAGGCACGGGACCTGCGCACGGAGCGCGACGCCGAACGGCAGCGGGTGGCCGACCTGAGCGTGGAACGCGACGCGCTGCGCGCCGAGGCCGACCGGGCCAGCCGGGCCGCCGCCGAGGCGACCGAGCGGGCCGGGCGGTGGCAGGCCGAGGTGCAGGACGTCCGGCGCCAGATCGAGCAGTCGCGCGCCGACGCGGCGCGGACCCGCGCCGAGGCCGCGGACGCCGCCCGCGCGCGCGAGCACGCCGACCGGGCCCGCGACCGCGCCGAGGTCGCCGCCCGGCAGGCCGACGACGCCCGGCAGGAGGCCGCCGAGGTCGCGGCGCGGCTGCGCGCGGAGGTGGCGGCCCTGGCCGCCCAGCGCGACACGCTCACCGCCGAGCTGACCGTGGCCCGGCAGGCCGCGGCGACCGCCGAGGGTCACCGCACCGCCCTGACGGTACGACTCGACGCCGCCGAGACCGACCGGGATCTCGCGCAGCGGCGGGTGGCGCAGCTCGGTGACCAGGTCAGCGACCTGGCGTTGGCGCTGGCCCGCCTCGGCGCCACCAGTGCCAAGGACGCCACCTGACGATCGTGGCGCAACCTTCGGTAGGCTCAAGCGGTTAACCACCCCGGTGGCAGCGGACACGCACCGCCGTCCCGACCCGCCTGGGGATCACCTCACCGGGTGAGCGTCCCGGCCGGCTACCCTTGGTCCCGGCCCACCCGTGGACGCCTCACGCCCTCGGGCGGGAATGGCTCGACGGGGACGCACCGTTACACCCAGAAGACCAGCACCACGAACGAGGGGAAGTCGATCATGGGCGAGCGTATGCTGCGCGGAAGCCGCCTTGGCGCGGTGAGCTATGAATCCGACCGCAACACGGAGCTCGCGCCGCGTCAGACCCGCGAGTACCTCTGCGCCAAGGGCCACCAGTTCGAGGTGCCGTTCGCCGTCGACGCCGAGGTCCCGACGACCTGGGAATGCAAGTTCGACGGCAGCGTCGCCCGACTCGTCGACGGCAACGAGCCGGAGCAGAAGAAGGCCAAGCCCCCGCGTACCCACTGGGACATGCTTCTGGAGCGGCGTTCCATCGCCGAGCTGGAGGACATCCTGGAGGAACGCCTGCAGGAGGTTCGGACCCGCCGCGGCCGCGCCTGAGCCGCACGACGTACGACGACGGCGCCCCCGGGGTTCTCCCCGGGGGCGTCGTCGTGTCTGCGTGTGGGGTGGTGTCAGTGCCGGCCGGGTTCGACGATCTCGCCCTCGATGGCGCGACCGCCGTCGACCACCACGGGCTGTTCCGGCTGCGGTGTCGGTTGCGGCGCACCCTGGCGCACCCGCACCGTGCGGGGCCCGAACAGGTCACCGGCGACCATCGACGACACCCGCCGCTCGGTGGCGCGGCGCACCCCGACGCGGGCCAGTCGACGCACCGGCGGCACCAACAGCAGCAACCCGACCAGCCCACTGACCAGGCCGGGCACCGCCAGCAACAGTGCCCCGGCCAGCCCGACCAGCCCGTCGGTCACCTGCCCACCCGGGGGTTGCCCGGCCGACGCCGCGGCCCGGAACCCACGCCAGGCGCGCATCCCCTCGCGGCGCAGCAGGACCAGCCCCAGCAGGGACGCGGCGAACACCAGCAACACCGCCGCGCCGAACCCCAGCGCCCGTCCCACGCCGACGAACACCGCCAGCTCCAGCACCACCGCCAGCAACAGGGCCAACGGTACGAACCTCAGTCCTCGGCGCATCTCACCTCATCGCCATTCCTGCGGACACCACGGACGTGTTCCGCTCATCCAGCATGACACGGCCGCGCCCACGGCCACCGTGCCCGACCCTCACGGCCACCGTGCCTGGCCGGTGGCGGTGCCGTGCAGGCCCCGGCGTACCGCCTGGCGCCGGTCGCGCACCCCCCAGGCGGTGATCCGCCACAGCGCCTCGGCCACGATCTTCGGGCTCATCTTGCTGTCGCCGCGCTCCCGCTCGGCGAAGGTGATCGGGACCTCGACGATCCGTACCCCGGCCCGGTGCGCCAGCCGCGACAGCTCCACCTGGAACGAGTAGCCCTGCGAGGTCACCGACTCCAGGTCGATGGCGTCCAACGCGCTGATCCGGTACACCCGGTAACCGCCGGTGGCGTCCGAGACGGGCATGCCCAGCGCCAGGCGCGCGTACAGGTTGCCGCCGCGTGACAGCAACAGCCGTCGCAGCGGCCAGTTGAGCACCCGCGCGCCACTGGTCCACCGGGAGCCGATCACCACGTCGGCGTCGCGGGCGGCGTCCAGCAGCGCCGGCAGGTCCTCCGGGGCGTGCGAGCCGTCGGCGTCCATCTCCACGACCGCCTGGTAGCCACGCTCGCGCGCCCATCCGAACCCGGCCAGGTACGCCGCGCCGAGGCCCTCCTTGCCCTGGCGGTGCAGCACCTGCACGTGCGCGTCGCCGTCGGCGAGGGCGTCGGCGATCGCGCCGGTGCCGTCGGGGCTGTTGTCGTCGGCGATGAGGATCCGCACCGCCGGGGCGGCCCGCCGGACGCGGCCCACGATCACGGCGATGTTGTCGGCCTCGTTGTAGGTGGGGATCACCACCAGCACCCGGCCCACCCCGGGCACCTCGTCCGCGCGTCGGATCGTATCGGTCGCCTGGATCACGGTTCCTCCGCTCCCGCCGGCGTACCGGCTGTTGCTATCCGGGCCTGACCCGCTGCCGCCGGCGCAGCACCGCCGCGCCGACCAGGGCCGCCGCGGCCAGCGCGGCGAGCGCCACCTCGGGCCACCAGCCGAGGCGGGTGGCGAGGGTGCGTCCGTCGTCGAGCCGCAACTGCCGCACCACGACCTCCCGGGTGTTGAACCCGGTGGCATCGCTTACCCGCCCGTCGGGTGCGACGAACCCGGACACCCCGACCGTTGAGGCCATCAACGCCGGCCGTCCGTGCTCCACCGCCCGCAGCCGCACCATGGCCATCTGCTGGCGGGCCTCCGCCACGTCGAAGGTGGCGTTGTTGGTCTGCACCACCAGCAGTTGCGCGCCGCCGGTGACGGTGTCGCGGACCACCTCGTCGTAGGCGACCTCGAAGCAGATCACGTCACCGAGCACGGTGGGGCCGGCGCGTACCACGCCCGGGGTGCTTCCGGGCACGAAGTCGTTGCGGATCAGGTCGACCTTCTTGCTGACCATCCGGGCCACGTCGCGCAGCGGCACGTACTCGGCGAACGGCACCGGGTGGCGTTTCGTGTACAGCTGCTCGAGGTCAGCGCCGGTGCCGGGGTGCCACAGGATGCCCGCGTTGCGGACCTGCCCGGCGTCGGGGCCCAGCAGCACCGCGCCGACCAGGATCGGCGCGCCGATGGTGTCGGCGGCCTGGGAGATGCGCGCCCCGGCGGTGGGGTTGCGCAGCGGGTCGATGTCGCTGGAGTTCTCCGGCCACACCACCAGGTCGGGTCGCCGTTGTTGCCCGGCGGCGACCCGCTCGGCCAGTTCGATGGTGGCGTCGACGTGGTTGTTGAGCACCGCCTGCCGTTGGGCGTTGAAGTCCAGGCCCAGCCGGGGCACGTTGCCCTGCACGATCGCCACGGTCACGTCCGCGCCGGACCCGGCGGAGGCGACCGGCACCAGCAGCGCCCCGGCGGTCAGCGCGACGGCCACGACGGCCGGTACGGCCACCGGCGCCCAGCGACCCCCGGCGGCACCCCCGGTGCGTGCGGGGCCGTCCAGCGGGCTGTCAGCGCCCGGCGCGGCGTCGCTCGCCGTGGTGGGCTCGGGTGCGTGGTGCTGGGCGGTGGCCCAGCCCCGCCAGACGGCGGTGACCAGCAACCCGCCGATGAGGGCCACGACGAAGGTGACCAACGGGGCGCCGCCCAGCGCGGCCAGCCGCAGCAGCGGCGAGTCGTCCTGGCTGAACGCCAACCGCCCCCACGGGAACCCGCCGAACGGGGTGCGGTCGCGCAGCGCCTCCTGCCCGACCCAGAGCAGCCCGGTCAGCGCCGGCCAGGCCCAGCGGGCGCGGTCGACCAGCGGCGACACCCAGGCGGTGGCAGTGCCCAGCAACGCCAGGTAGCCGGCCTGCAGCAGCGTCAGCAGCACCCACGGCAGGTAGCCGGTGTGCAGGTTCGTCCAGGCCAGCAGCGGGGCGAAGAACGCCAACCCGGTCAGGAAGCCCAGACCGGCGCCGGCGCGCAACCGCCGCCGGTGCGCGGCGGCGGCCAGCAACGCCACCCCGACCGGCGCGAGCGGCCACACCCCGTACGGGGGGAACGCCACCAGCAGGGCCAGCCCGGCGGCCACGGCCAGGGGCACGGCGACCCGCAGCGGCAGGGGGCGACCCACGACGGCCGGCGCGCTGATCACCGTGGGGGCGGGTGTCTCATCCCGGTCCAGCATCGTCACCGCAGCTTCACCTCGATCACCCGGCGAAGGCTACCCGCCTGACGGTCCCGCTGGCCGGGCCCCCTGTTCGCCGATCGTGCACTTCCGGTGCCGACACAAGGGGCATTCCTGCCCACATCAACGACGGAAACCGCAAGATCGCCGGGAGCGTGTGGGGGAAGCACGACATGAAATCGGGGCGCGGCTTTCGCCGCGCCCCGATGCTCCCAGGCCCTTCCCGGCCGGTGTGGCGAGGATGGGGCACGACGACCTTCGGACCGACCGGACGTGGACTGGCTGCCCCCGCCGGGCCGTTGTCTACTGGCCGTGCACCTCACCCTGCCCGTACACCGGTAACCGCGGCCGGTTCGCGCCGCCCCGCCGACCCCCGCCCGCTGGACCTGGCCGCCGCGACGATGACGCTCGAACATGTCGCTCGGCCAGCGGACGAAGGGACGAAGCGAACAACAGCCGCTTCCCGTGGTAGGACTCAAAGACGGTACGTGCCGACCCCCGTCGGTTGTCAACCCGCAGCCGGCCTGTCGTGTGTTGCGACACGGCGTGTCGGGTCGGCGAGTCTCAATGCGTACGCAGGTGCTCACGTAGCAGCGCCTGCGCGGCCGCCCGGTGCTCCTCGGCGAGCAGCCCTCCGGCGGCCAGCACGTAGTCGGCGTCGACCACCGCGGCGGCGGCGCGCGGCAGCGCCCACCCGCCGGCGTGGTCGGCCAGGACCGCCGTCAGCACCTGCCCGGACACATCGGCCGGCGAGTGCCGCAGCACCCCACCGGAGCCCACCAGCATCCGCACGTCGCGCAGGTCCCGCCCGGCGCGCTCACCGGTGGCGGCGCCCCGGGCGTGCCGGCGCAGCGCCACCGTCGCGGCGAGGGTGGCGATGCGCCGGTCCACGGCCCGCTCGACGTCGTCGACGGCCAGGAACGCCGGGTCGGCCGCCCGGCGCGCCACGGCGGCACCCAGGTCGTCGGCTTCGCCGTCGGTGAGCAGCCGTTCCTCGGCGGCGGCCCGCACCACCCCGGGGGCGCTCCACCGCATGCCCAGATCGCCCTCCACGGTGCGGGCCCGCCACAGACTGCCGGCGACCTCCCGGCCCGGCCCGGTGGCCCGCTCGTCGGGCGTGAGCACCGAGTACACGTCGGTGGTGGCCCCACCCACGTCGACCACCGCCAGATCACCGCCGAGGGTGTCGGCGAGCACCTCCACACCGGTGAGCACCGCGTCGGGGGTGGCCGCCCGCACCAACCGCGCGAACCGGGCGCCCCGTGACAGTCGTTTACCACCGATGACGTGGCGCAGGAACACCGCGCGGATCGCCGCCCGCGCCGACGCCGGGGCGAGCACCCCGATGCGCGGCAGGACGTTGTCGGCGTCGGTGACCGGCACCCCGGCGTCGCGCAGCAGCCCGGTCAGCTGCTCGCGCACGTCGGCGTTGCCCGCGTACACGACGGGCCGCCGCCACCGGGCCCGGGCCAGGCGGGTGGCGTTGTGGGTGATCGTGTCGGCGTCGCCGCCGTCGGTGCCGCCCACGAGCAGCACCACGTCGGGGCGGGCCGCCCGCAACGCCGTCAGGTCGGCCGCGCCGAGCCGCCCGGCCGCGACGTGCACCACGTGCGCGCCGGCGGACAACCCGACCCGCCGGCCGGCCTGCGCGGTGACCAGCGGCTCGTAGCCGATCACGGCCAGCCGCAACCCACCCCCGGCCGACGAGCACACGTACCAGGGAACGTCGCGCACACCGAGCCCGGCGGTGGCCGCCGCGACCGCGGCGTCCAGGCCGTGCAGCACGTCGGTGCCCACCGTGGTGGGCGCCGACGCCGCGCCGGCCAGGACACCGCCGGCCAGGTCCACCACCGCCACCTTCGTGTACGTGGAACCCACGTCGGCGCAGACCGCCAGGGTCACGACGCGGCGGGAACGACCACGGTGCCGGTCGCGGTGACCGCCACGATCGGCGGATCGAGGACCTCCGCGGCGGACGCGGAACGGTCCGGGCGACCCCGGCACACCACCGCGCAGCTCAGCTCCAGGGTGCGGCTGCGGCTGCCCACCCGCGACACCCGCGCGGTGACCTCGACCACGTCCCCGGCGTGCACCGGCGCGTGGAAACGCACATCGGCGTACCCGGCGAACAGGCCCTCGTCGCCGTCGGTGCGGATGCACACCTCCGTGGCGACGTCGCCGAACAACCCGAGGGCGTACGCCCCGTCGACGAGGTTGCCGGCGTAGTGGGCGTGCGAGTACGGCACATACCGCCGGTGTGTCACCGTCAACCCGAGCCGTGCGTCGGTCATGCCATCGCCTTCCGTTGCGTGATCAGGGCGTGCACGAGGTAGCTGGCCACCTCGCCGGGCGTGGTGCCCCGACCGAAGATCCGGTCCACGCCCAACTCGTCGGTCATCGTCTCGTCGAAGCGGGGACCACCGACGATCAGCAGCGGACGCCGCCCCGCCGGCATCGCCTCCCGGAACGCCGCCGACATCTCCCGGGTGTTGTGCAGGTGCGCGTCGCGTTGGGTGACCACCTGCGACACGAGCACCGCGTCGGCCTTCTCCGCCCGGGCGGTCTCCACCAGCTCCGGCACGCTGACCTGCGCGCCCATGTTGGTGACCTTCAACTCCCGGTAGTACTCCAGGCCCTTCTCGCCCGCGATGCCCTTGACGTTGAGGATCGCGTCGATGCCCACCGTGTGCGCGTCGGTGCCGATGCACGCACCGACCACTGACAGCTTGCGCCGCAACCGCTGCTTGATCACCGTGTTGACGTCCTTCGCCGACAGCAGCGCGAAGTCCCGTTCCACCACCTGCACGGCGTTGAGGTCGACCAGGTGGTTGACCCGCCCGTACACGACGAAGAACGTGAACCCGTCACCCATCGGCTTGGCGTGCACCACCATCGCCGGGTCCATGCCCATCTTGTTGGCCAACTGCACCGCCGCGCCCTCGGCGCGCTTGTCGTGGGTCACCGGCAGGGTGAACGACACCTGCACCATGCCGTCACCGGTGGTGTCCCCGTACGGTCGCACGATCGCCTTGCCGCTGTGCTCGCTACTGTGCTGGCCGGTTCGCTCGCTGTGCTCGCTCACGCCGCCGCCTCCAGGATGTCGGTGGCCGGGTTGCAGTAGTCGGCCTCGTGCGCGGCGACCCCGTCGAGGCCCTTGCCGCGGTCCGCGGGCCGCTTCATGATCCCGAAGGTGCCCTCGGCGATCGCCGTGAGCAGCGTCTGCTCCCCGATGCGATCCAGCAGATCGAGGGCCTCACCGAGGACCTGGTTGGCGCGGCGGCGGATGAACCCGCCCGGCGCGGGCACGAAGTCCTCGTGCAACCCACCGGCGGCACCCAGCACGTAGCGCACGTTCTGCAGGGCGATGTCCCGGTCGGACAACCACGGCGTCACCACCGCCTCGGTCATCATCCCCACCAGCAGGATGCCCTGACCGGTCATCGCGCCGGCCAGGTTGAAGAACCCGTCGAGCAGGTTGCCCCGGAACACGTCACCGGTCATGTGCTTCGTCGGGGGCATCCACTTCAACGGCGCGTCGGGGAACAACTCCCGGGCCAGCAACGCGTGCGCCAACTCCAACCGGAACGACTCCGGCACCTCCGGGTTGATCTCGAACGCGTGCCCCAACCCCAACTGCCAGTCCGCCAACCCCGCCTCGTGTGCGAAGAACTCGTTGAGCAGCTGCGACACCGTCACCGTGTGCGCCTCGTCCACCGCGTCGGCGGTGGTCAGGTAGTTGTCCTCACCGGTGTTGATGATGATCCCGGCGCGGGCGTGCACCTGCCGGGAGAACCGCTGGTCGACGAACGTGCGCACCGGGTTGATGTCGCGGAACAGGATCCCGTACATCGAGTCGTTCAACATCATGTCGAGGCGTTCCAACCCGGCCAGGGTCGCCATCTCCGGCATACACAGCCCGGACGCGTAGTTGGTCAACCGCACGTAGCGGCCCACCTCCTTCGACGACTCGTCCAACGCCGCACGCATCAGCCGGAAGTTCTCCTGCGTGGCGTACGTGCCGGCGAAGCCCTCCCGGGTCGCGCCCTCGGGCACGTAGTCCAGCAACGACTGCCCGGTGGAACGGATCACCGCGATCACGTCCGCGCCGGCGCGCGCCGCCGCCTGCGCCTGCGGAATGTCCTCGTAAATGTCGCCGGTGGCGACGATCAGGTAGATCCACGGCCGCTGCGCCGGGTCGCCGTGGCGCTTCACCAGCCGGTCCCGCTCGGCGCGCCGCCGGTCGATGCGCCGGATACCCGCGCCGACGGCCTTACGCGCCGCCGACCGGGCCGCCGTGGCCGCCCGCCCGGTCGGCTGGGTGAACCGCACCGACCCGGCGGCGGCCTTCTGCGCCAGCAACGTCACGTCGGTGCTGCCCTCGCGCACCAGGGCGTCGAACACCGGCATTGCCACCCCGTGACCCAACCCCACATCCGCGGCGACCGCCTCGACGAGCCGGTTCACCCACGGAATGCCATCCGGGTCGGCGCCGGTCACCCCGGCCAACCGCAGGACCGCCCGCTCCACCGACACGGTGGTGTGGCTGCGGGCCAGGTCCACCACCGGCTGCCCGGCCCGACGCGCCAACTCCCGCGCCCGCGCCACCAGCACCGGATCAAGATCAAGCTTCCCGGTCATGATGACCCTTCCTCGTAGATGACCTCACCGCGCAGCACCAGACGCCGACACACCGGCAACGGCGTCGGGTCCTGCGGACCCCGCGCCTCCGGGTCCTCGGCCTGCAACACCGGCAGACCCCGCTCCACCCCCGCCGGCGTCGACCACACCGCGAACGTCGCGGGCGCACCCAACGCCAGGACCCCCTCGACGTCCAGGTGCACCGCCCGCCACCCGCCCCGGGTGTGCGCCGCGAACGCCGACCGCACACCCATCCGCTGCGCCGGGTTGTGGTGCGCGACCGCCGCCCGCACCGACCCCCACGGGTCCAGCGGCGTCACCGGCGAATCCGACCCGAACGCCAACGCCACCCCCACCGAGTGCATCGCACCCATCGGGTTCGACTCCAACGACCGGTCCAACCCCAACCGCGCCTCGTACATCCGGCCCGCACCACCCCACAACCGGTCGAACGCCGGCTGCATGCTCGCCACCACCCCGTACTCCACGAACCGCGCGATCAACGCCTTGCTCATGATCTCCGCGTGTTCGATGCGGTGCCGGGCCGCGCGCAACCGCTCCACCCCCACCGTCCGCGCCGCCGCCGCGAACCCGTCCAGGACGGTGCCGATCGCCGCGTCACCGATGGCGTGGAAACCGCCCTGCATGCCGTGCGCCGCGCAGTCCAGCAGGTGATCACGCACCTGCTCGACCGACAGGTACCCGTGCCCGCAACCCTCACCGTCGCCGTACGGCTGCGACACGTGCGCCGTACGCGACCCCAACGCCCCGTCGGCGAACAAATCCCCACCGGCGCCGACCGCGCCCAACTCCCGGGCCCGCGCCGCACCACCCAACTCACCCCAGTACCCGTACACCTCCGGCAGGCCCGCGCCCGAGATGCCCAGCAGACCGGTGAAGTCCTCCTCGTCGGAGATCTCCGGGCCACCACACTCGTGCACCGCCGCGATCCCCAACGACGCAGCATGGGCCAGAGCCACCCGCTGCGCCCCGACCCGCTGCGCCCGACTCACCGACGCCTGCGCGGCCGCCCGCACCACGTGGTGCGCGTCGCGCCGCAACCAGCCCGACGCGTCGTACCCGGGCGCCTGCGCCGCCTGCGGGCACGCCGCCAGCAACGCCGACGACACCAACGCCGAGTGGATCGACGCCTGCGACAGGTACACCCGCCGACCACCGGCGGCCCGGTCCAACGCCGCGGCGTCCGGCAACGTCGGATCCGACCACCCCGACTCGTCCCAGCCGTGCCCGAGCACCACCGCGTCCGCCGGCAGACCCGCCGCGAACCCCGCCACCGCGTCGAGCAACTGCCCCGCCGAGCGCACCCCGGACAACGACAACCCGGACAACGTCAACCCGGTGTCGGTGGCGTGCACGTGCGCGTCGACGAACGCCGGCGTCACCAACGCCCCGCCCAGGTCCACCACCCGGTCGGCCGGCGGCGCGTCACCGTCGGTCCCCAACCAGGCAATCCGCCCACCGGACACCAGCAGCGCGGTGGCGCTCGGGTCGGCGGGGCAGTGCAGCACGCCGCCGCGGTACAACGTCGAGGGGTTCGTCATGACCTCAGTCTGCCGCGACCCGCGCCGCGAACAGCTGACGCACCCCAGGCTCGGCCCGCAACAGCCCCAACGCCAACTCCGCGTGCCCCGGCACGTACCCGTTGCCCACCAGCATCGTCACGTCCGCCGCCAACCCCTCCGCGCCCAAGGCCGCCGCGGAGAAGCTCGTCGCCATGGAGAAAAAAATCACCGTGCCGCCGTCAGCGGTGGCCAGCACCGCCCCGTGCTCACACCCCGGCACGTCCACGCAGACCACCGTCACGTCCGCCGGCACCCCCAACGCGGTGGTCACCGCCGTGGACAGCCCCACCGGGTCGCGCGCGTCGGCCAGCGCCACCACCGACGCCAGGCCGGCGGCCGTCAGCGCGTCGCGCTCCGCCGCCACCGGCACCACCCCGACGGTACGCGCGGCGCCCGCCCGTCGCGCCGCAGCGAGCGACAGCGACCCGCTCTTACCCGCCCCACCGATCACCGCGACCCGCACCGGTGTCGGATCACCGCCACGCCGACGCTCCTCGACGTAGCGCGACACCACCCGGGCGGTCAGCGCGGGCGCACCGCACACATCCAGCACGGCGAGGGACAACTGGGGGTCCTCGTCGTCGGGCAGCACCGCGGCGATGGAGCGCGCGAACAGGATCGCCCACCCCTCACAGGGCACCTGCTCGCTGCGCCCGTCCCAACGGGCCAACCCATCGGTGATCACCAGGGGCGTCAACGTCAACGACACCAGGGTCGCGACCCGCTCCCCCGCCCTGAGGCCCAGCGGGGACCGCCGACCGGCCTCCTCGACGGTGCCGATCAGCATCCCGCCCGACCCGGTCACCGGGTTCTGCATCTTCCCCCGGGTAGCGATGATCTCCAGCACCTCGGCGCGGACCGCGTCACCGTCGCCGCCGTGCTTCTCCGACAACTGCCGGAAGCTCGCCGCGTCCAGGTTGAGCCGCTGCACCCGGATCCGCACCTCGTTCGGCGCGATCGCCGCCGACGTGTCCAGGCGCCAGGCCGCCTGCGGCAGCACCCCCGCCGGTTGCACGACGCGGTGCAGTCCCACCGGTGACGTCACGCCGACCTCCCCTGTCCAGCCGCCCGAAGCCCCGGTCAAGGCTCGCGTAACGGGAAAACTTACGGCAGACTAGTTTCTGTACCGAATATTTTCCAGTAGCCTTCGGGCTTCGATGATCAGCCGCAACACCGAGGAGGGGCCGTGACCCAGACCCAACCGGTTGAGACCGTCCCTCAACCCCGTCACGCCCCGGTCGCCGTACCGACCGCCGGGCAGCCCTACGAATACCACCGCCGCCCCCTGGTCGAACCCGACTGGACCCGGTTCCCCGGCTGGCGCCACGTCACCCGCGACCAGTGGGAATCCGCCCAGTGGCAACGCGTCAACTGCGTCAAGAACATCAAGCAGCTCCGCGCCGTCTTCGGTGACCTGATCGACGAGACCTTCTACGCCGACCTCCAAGCCGACCAGTCGGCAATGGCCACCATGTCCATGCTGGTGCCACCACAAATGATCAACACGATGGTGCCGTTCGCGACCCTCACCACCGAGGCCCTGCTCGCCGACCCCATCCGCCGCTACATGATCCCGGTCGCCTCCGACCGGCGCACCGACTGGCCCTCACACCCCTACGCCAGCCGCGACAGCCTCCACGAGCACGACATGTGGGTCGCCGAAGGGCTCACCCACCGCTACCCCACCAAGGTCCTCGCCGAACTGCTCTCCACCTGCCCCCAGTACTGCGGACACTGCACCCGCATGGACCTCGTCGGCAACTCCACCCCCGCCGTCGACAAACTCAAACTCACCCTCAAGCCCGTCGACCGCTACGACGCCCACATCGCCTACCTCAAGGCCCACCCCGGCGTCCGCGACGTGGTCGTCTCCGGCGGCGACGTGGCCAACGTCCCCTGGCGCAACCTCGAGTCGTACCTCATGCGCCTGCTGGAACTGGAAACGGTCCGCGACATCCGGCTCGCCACCAAGGCCCTCATGGGCCTACCCCAGCACTGGCTGCAACCCGACGTCGTCGAGGGCCTGGAACGCGTCGCCCGCACCGCCGCCCGCCGCGGCGTCAACCTCGCCATCCACACCCACGTCAACCACGCCCAGTCACTCACCCCACTGGTCGCCAAGGCCGCCCAGACCGCCCTCGACGTCGGCGTCCGCGACGTCCGCAACCAGGGCGTCCTCATGCGCGGCGTCAACGCCACCACCCCGGAACTGCTCGACCTCTGCTTCGCCCTCCAAGGCGAAGCCGGCATCCTGCCGTACTACTTCTACATGTGCGACATGATCCCCAACGCCGAACACTGGCGGGTCCCGGTCTGGCACGCCCAACAACTCCAACACGACATCATGGGCTACCTCCCCGGCTACGCCACCCCCCGCATCGTCTGCGACGTCCCCTTCGTCGGTAAGCGCTGGGTGCACATGCTCACCGACTACGACCGTGAGCGCGGCATCTCCTACTGGACGAAGAACTACCGCACCTCCATCGAATCGGCCGACCTGGAGGCGCTCAACAAGCGCTACGCCTACTACGACCCGATCGACACCCTGCCCACCAACGGCCAGCAGTGGTGGCACGACCACCGCGACGACTGACCCACCGACGACGACACCCCCGGGGAGACCACTCCCCGGGGGTGTCGCGCACTCAGTGGTCAGGCGCAGCCCAGACCCTGCGAATAACCGGCCCGCAGCTTCCCGGCCGCGATCTCGTCGGCGTACTCCCAGAACACCTCCGGCCAGTCACCAGCCCGGTCCATGTCCCGCAGCACCCGCCACCCGTGGCTGCTCCGCAGCGCCTCGGCGGCCCGCACAACCCCGGCCTCATCCCCACTCGCCCGCGCCCGCTGCCACTCCGCGATCCACCCACAACCCACCCGCGACGTCACAGCGGCACCGAACTGATAGCGATCGTTGATACCGACGTCAACCAGCGCCGCGACGTCGAAGCCCGGCGGGAGCGGCACGTCCACGAGCACCTCGCCCGCCCGCGCCAACACCCGCTCGGGAGTGACGATCTCCGGCGGAAGCGCACCCAACCACGTACGCGCATCCACCCGGACCACATCCGCGAGGACCCGGGCGAACTCCTCCCGAGACCAGTCACCCCCGGTACGCAACTCGACGAAAACCCCGTCACGGGGACGGAGCAACACCTCGAAGTCGCTGGCGGAATACTCGAACTGGTCACCCGGCCAGCCATCGACCTGCACAGCCTTCGGACGACTGACGTGGAGCCGGTCGGCGTAACGGCCGGCGTAACCGTCAGCCGGATACCAGTCGAACTCCAACTCGCGTCCACCGTTGCGAAAGGTGATGGTCCCCGTCTCCTGGGTGAACCCGTAGACGACCGTCGCCTTCCAGCCGGGCTGGTTGATCAGCAGCCGCGGATTCTTCTCCGCCGCCCGCATCGCCACCGGCGAGTAGACGACCGGAGCACCGGCGCTGGGAGCGGAAGCCACCTCCCCGACCTCCCCGGGCTCGCCCGGCAGAACAGAGACGGCCAGGACGGCGGCAAGGACCACGACCACCGCCGCCACACCAGCGAAGCGACGCACACTCGGTTGCCCTCGCGGTGGTTCCACGAACCGATCGAGCGTCGACTCGGACATGATCTCCCCCAGGAGGGTCTGCTTCATCCCGTCAAGCTGTCCGATGAAATCCCGCCGAGCGGGGTCAGCTTCCCGAACCAGCCGGTCAAGGTGTTCCTCGGTCATCTCTGCTCCTTCCGGGTCGCTGCGGTCAGCACGTCGAGTACATGTCCAGGCGGGCCGAGGTCGTCACCGACCAGTTCGCGCAGCCTGGCTCGCGCCCGCGACAGCCGTGCCCGCACCACGGTGGGACCCACACCCAGGACCGCCGCCACCTCTCGCGGCTGCAAGCCCTCCCACACGGTGAGCATCAACACCTCGCGGTCCAGCTCACCCAGACCCGCCAACGCCGCCCGGACAGCGAGCCGCTCAGGCACCTCACTGCCCGGATCGGCGGCCACCACGACGGCGATCTGCTCACGCAGCCGTTCACCCAACCTCTGCCGGCGAACCCCACCCCGGTGATGATTGGCCAGCACCCGCCGGGCCACGCCGTACAGCCAGAGCCGAGCTTCACCGTCGGCCGGAATGTCATGCCTGCGCCGCCAGGCGACCAGGAAGGTCTCCGCGACGACGTCGGCCCCGTCCTCGGGATGCGCGACGCGCCGCAGCGCGTACGCCAACAACGGCTCGAAGTGCTCAAGATAGACGCGCCGGAAGCGGTCCTCGTAGTACTCAATGCCGGAGCTCACATCCACTCCATGTCCGGCGGGGCCCCAACCGTGACAGCCCTCGACACCCACCTCGCAACGCTCGGCCCCAGCAGCTGCCGGCACAGCCCACAACCACCCACGGCGCTCCCTCAGCGGAATTCTCAATCCGGGAACACCACGCACCGCCGACGACTAGCGCCGACCCCGCCGCCCGCAGCCAGATGGCCGCCCGCACCTACGTGTTCCCGCACTTCCTGCCGCTGCTCGGCGTCACCCTGCCAGCGACCGTCCAGCTCGTCACCACCATCGCGATCCTGGTGCTGATGCTGGCAATGACGCCCGGCGGTCCACCCGCGGCGACGACGAGAGTGCACGGGTCAACGCGGAACGAGCGTGATGCCCTCGGTCGCCTCAGCCGCCGGTCAGCACCTCGGACAACGGCGCCGGCACCAACCCTCGCTCACGCAACCCGGCCAGGATGTGCGGCAACGCCTCATCGGTCATCGCCGCGTTCGCCTCGGTCACATGCATGATCACCACCGAGCCGGGGCGAACATGGTCCAACACCGCCCGTACCAACGGCTTCCACGCCGTCGCGAACGGATCGCCACTGACCACGTCCCCGTCGACCACTGTCACGCCCAGCGGCGCCAACGCGTCCAACGCCGCAGCGTCGTGGCACAACCCGGGAAACCGGAAGTACCGGGTCTGCCGACCGCCGTACGGCGCGATCACCTCGAACGTCTTCGCCACGTCGCGGGCCAGCTCGTCGACCGGCAACCGGGGCAGGTCGTAACAGTCCGCGGTGAACGCCGCGTGCCCGTAGGTGTGGTTGGCCAACTCGAAGCGCGGGTTGCCGGCGATCCGCCGGGTCACGTCCGGATACCGCTGCACCCACTTGCCGGTCAGGAAGAAACTCGCCGGCACCTGCTCCCGCTCCAGCAGGTCGAGGATGCGCAGGTTCGCGTACGACTTCACCCGACCGGCCCGCAGGCTGGCCAACATCCCGTCGGTCATGTCCGCGTCGAAGGTCAGCGCGACCTTGGCGCCGCTGCGCGGCCCGTGATCCACCACCCGCGCCCTGGTCCCGATGGGCGTCGCGCCCGGCACCGTGGCAACCACCACCGGCGGCGACGAGACGCTGGCCGACGGCACCTCCGCAGTAACACTTGTCGACGGCACCGCCGACGGCGCACCGGCCGACGGCGCACCGGCCGGGGGCGACGAGGCCGACGACCCGACGAAGACGGGCCGGTCCGGCGGCGGCACCCGGGACGCCGTACACGCGGCACCACCGACAACGGCCACCGCCGCGAGTACGCCGCACCACAACGGACGAAGCCGACCCCGATTCACGCCGCCGATCATCCCAAACGCGAACCACCCTCACTGCCCCGCCCGCACCCCGACCCGCCCCCGTCTCGCCCCGCCCCTGCCTCGCCGATCTTGCACTTGCGGTCGTCGGATTGAGCGGGATGCCCCAAATGCCGCAACAGAAAGTGCAAGATCGGCGAGGCGGGAAGGCCCTGCTCCGTCGATCATGGGGTTGTGGTGCCTGGTTTGGGTAGGGAAGGGTGCTTGGTCCCACACCGAAACTCCATGATCGACGGAGCAGGGGAGCCGAGACAGGGACCGCAGCGCGACGGGTCCCCGGGCGACGGTGCGCCCGGGGACCCGTGGACCGCTCAGGTCACTTCGTGAAGGAGTCCTTCACGTTGCGACCAGCGTCCTTCATGTTCTGACCGGCCTGCTTGGCGCGCGCGTCGCTCTCCTGGCTGGCGCCCTCGCCACGCATCCGCTCGTTGTCGGTCATGTCGCCGACGCGCTCCCTCGCGGCGCCGGCCATCTGCTCAACCTTGTTCTTTGCCTTCTCGGTGAAGCTCATCGCGCCTCCTCGGTCTGGCGGTTGTCCTGGCTCGCTTGCCCGGTCTCCGGGTGCCGAAACCGGCAGTGCCGGTCGGTACACCCGCTAAAGCATCCTAGGAAGATAGGTAGTGGGAGGTCGGCTGTCGGCACCGACCCACGGTGGTTAACTGACCGCATGGGAGAGCTCCTGCTGATCCGGCACGGCGAGACCACCTGGAGCGCCAGCCTGCGGCACACCTCGTACACCGACCTGGAGCTGACCCCCGACGGCGAGCGACAGGCCCGCACCCTGGCCGCGTTCCTGGCCGGCCGGCGCTTCGTCACCGTGCTGACCAGCCCCCGCTCCCGGGCGCTGCGCACCGCGCAGCTGGCCGGGCTCACCGTCGACGCCGTCGACGAGAACCTCAGCGAGTGGAACTACGGCGAGTACGAGGGTCGCACCACAGTCGACATCCACGACGACGATCCGCACTGGAACATCTGGACCGACGGCTGCCCCGGCGGGGAGTCCCCCGCAGAGGTGGGTGAACGGCTCGACCGGGTGCTGGCCCGCGTCACCCCGCTGCTCGACCGGGGCACCGTGGCGCTGGTCGGGCACGCGCACAGCCTGCGGGTGCTCGGCGCCCGCTGGATCGGCCTGCCCCCGTCCGCCGGTGGGCGGCTACGCCTGGACACCGCCACTGTCAGCGCGCTCGGTCACGAACACGGCCGGCAGGTCATCCTGCGGTGGAACCAGCCGGCTCCTCCGGCGCCCGGGACCGCGACCGACTCGGTGCCGCAGCGCTGATCTTCGGCGGCCGGTTCTCGTACGGCGTGGACAACACCACTGTCGTCCGGGTCGTGACGTTCGCCGAGGTGCGGATCTCCTGGAGCACCCGCTCCAGGTCGGTGGGGCTGGCCACCCGCACCAGCAGCAGGTAGAAGTCCTCCCCCGCCACCGAGTAGCAGGAGTCGATCTCCGGCAGGTGGGCCAGCCGCTCCGGGGCGTCGTCCGGCTGCGACGGATCGAACGGCCGGATCGCCACGAACGCGGTGAGCGGCAGGTCCAGCGCCTCGAACGACACCCGGGCGGCGTACCCCTTGATCACCCCGCGCTGCTCCAGCCGACGGACCCGCTGATGCACGGCGGACACCGACAGCCCCACCCGCTCGGCCAGGTCGGTGTACGACAGACGGCCGTCGGCGGTCAGCGCGGCGACGATAGCGCGGTCGATCTCCTCCACGGCGTGCAACCTACCGGGAAAACCGGCGCACGGCGACGAGGTACCCGAGTGGCGGACCGCGGTGGGCCGTGACGCACCCACCGCAGCCCCACCACCACGTACCGTTGTCAGCCCTTGGCCAGTGCCCGGGAGATCACCATCCGCTGGATCTGGTTGGTGCCCTCCACGATCTGCAACACCTTCGCCTCACGCATGTACCGCTCCACCGGGTGGTCGGCCACGTAACCCGCACCGCCGAGCACCTGCACCGCGTCGGTGGTCACCCGCATCGCCATGTCGGTGGCGAACAGCTTCGCCTTGGCCGCCTCGATGGCGTACGGGCGGCCGGCGTCACGCAGGCGGGCCGCCGCCAGGGTCAGCGCGCGGGCAGCGGAGATCTGGGTGGCCGCGTCGGCGAGGAGGAACCCCAGCCCCTGGAAGTCGATGATGGAACGCCCGAACTGCTGCCGCTCCCGGGCGTAGGAGACCGCGTAGTCCAGGGCGGCCTGGGCCAGCCCGACCGCGCACGCGGCGATGCCCAGCCGGCCGGAGTCCAGCGCGGACATCGCGATGGTGAAGCCCATCCCCTCGCCGCCGATCAACCGGTCGGCCGGCACCCGGGCCTCGTCGAAGGCGATCTGCGCGACCGGGGAGGCGCGCAGGCCCATCGTCCGCTCGGCCGCCTGCGGGGTGATGCCGGCCGTGCCCGCGTCGGCGAGCAGACAGGAGATCCCCTTCGGACCGGGCCCGCCGGTGCGGCAGAAGACGTTGTAGAAGTCGGCGGTGTGGGCGTGGGTGATCCACGCCTTGGTGCCGGAGATCAGGTACGCGTCGCCGTCGCGATCCGCCCGGGTGGTCAGCGCCGCCGCGTCCGACCCGCCCTGCGGCTCGGAGAGGCAGTACGCGCCCAGCAGCTCGCCGCCGAGCATGTCCGGCAGCAGCTTGCGCTGCTCGTCGCTGCCGAACGCCGCCACCGGGTAGCAGGACAGGGTGTGCACGCTGACCGCCTCGGCGACAGCGAGCCAGCGGCCGGCCAGGATCTCCAGGACCTGCAGGTACACCTCGTACGGCTGTGCCGCGCCGCCGTACTCCTCGGGGTAGGGCAGGCCGAGCAGGCCGGCGCGCCCCAGCGTGCGCAGCACCTCGCGGGGGAACTCGGCGCGTTCCTCGAAGGCCGCGGCCTTCGGCGCGAGCTCGCCGTCGGCGAGCTCGGTGGCGAGACCCAGCAGGTCGTGGGCCTCGTCGGTGGGGAGGATCCGGTCGACAGTCATAGCGCGATGAGCTCCGTGGGGGTGGTGTTGAGCCGTTGCACGCCGTCCGTTGTGCAGACGACGATGTCCTCGATGCGGGCGCCGTGCCGGCCCGCCAGGTAGATGCCCGGTTCGATGGAGAACGCCATTCCTGCGTCGAGGGGTCGGTCGTTGCCGGCCACCAGGTACGGCTCCTCGTGCCCGTCCAGACCGATGCCGTGACCGGTGCGGTGCAGGAACGCGGGACCGTAGCCGGCGGCGGCGATCGGCGCGCGGGCCTCGGCGTCGGCCGCCGCGGCGGTGATCCCGGGCCGCACCGCCTCGACCGCGGCGCGTTGGGCGTCGCGCAGCACGGCGTAGTAGTCCAGGAAGTCGGCCGGCGCCGACCCGCCCGCCAGGTAGGTGCGGGTGCAGTCCGAGCGGTAGCCCGACGCCATCGTGCCGCCGATGTCGACCACCACCGGCTCGCCGACACCGATCGGCCGGTCGGAGGTGCCGTGGTGCGGGCTGGCCCCGTTGGGTCCGGCCGCCACGATGACGAAGTCGACAGTGACGTGTCCGGCGGCGCGGATCGCCGCGGCGATGTCGGTGGCGACCTCGGCCTCGGTGCGACCGGGGCGCAGCCACTCGCCCATCCGCAGGTGCACCTCGTCGATCGCCGCGCCGGCCTCGGCGAGCGCCGCGATCTCCGCCGGGGACTTGCGGATCCGCAACTCGCGCAGGACCTCCCCGGCGAGCCGTTGCGCGGCGTCGGGCAGCGCCGCGCGCAGGCCGAGGACCTGCTCGGCCCACATCCGGTCGGCGAGCCCGACCGCCGCGACCGGGCCGTCGAGGGCGGCGACGACCAGGGGGTACGGGTCGGTGCCGTCGACGTGGTCGACGATGCGTACGCCGGTGTTCGGGGCGGCCTCGGCCGCGGGACGTTCCAACCTCGGCACGATCAGCGTCGGCTCACCTTCGGCGGGCAGCACCAGACAGGTCAGCCGCTCCCCCGCGTGGGCGTCGTACCCGGTCAGATACCGCAGGTCGGAGCCGGGTGTGAGCAGCAGTGCGTCCAGGCCTGCGTCGGCCGTCGCTCGCTGCGCGGCGATCAACCGATCCGGCGGATACAGCTCGTCGATTCCCACCCCGCCAGCTTAACGGTCGTTTGGGCAAACCCCCTATCGGCACCGGATGACCGGAAATCCATCGGTGTTGATTGACTCGGACAGTTAACACTCTTTAAGATTTGGCTGCCTCGAGGCCCACCCGTCACTGCGTCCCCCGCACCGCCCGCCCGCGACAACCCTGCGCGGGCGGGTGTCGTCCCCCGCCCACGGGAAGGCCCTCGATGTCCTCACCACTGCGCCGCGCCCTCGCCGCCGGCCTGCTCGCGCTGGCTACCGCCGGCGCCACCCTGACCGTCATTCCCACCGCCGCGCAGGCAGTGGTGCTGCCGAACAACTTCAAGAGCGTCGGCTACATGCCCTCCTGGGCCGGCAACATCAACACGATCCAGTACAACAAGCTCACCCACATCAACTACGCCTTCGTCCTGCCCAACAGCAACGGCACCCTGCAAGGGGTGGACGGGGCCCGGCTCTCCTCGCTGGTCTCGCAGGGGCACGCCAACAACGTCAAGGTCTCCATCGCCGTCGGCGGCTGGAACGACGGCAACGACTCCGCCTTCGAGGCGCTCGCCGCCAACTCCACCAGCCGCACGAACTTCGTCAACAACCTGATCAACTTCGTCAACCAGTACAACCTCGACGGCGTCGACATGGACTGGGAGTACCCCGACCCGGGCACCTCGGCCAACAACTACACGGCGCTCATGACGCAACTCGGCAGCGCCCTGCGCAGCCGCGGCAAGCTGCTCACCGCCGCCGTGGTCAGCGAGGGCGGCAGCGTCCAGGGCGTTCAGACGGCCGTGTTCAACCAGGTCGACTGGCTCAACATCATGGCGTACGACGGCGGCAGCCCGCACGCCAACTACGACTGGTCGATCAACGCCATCAACGGGTGGAAGGCCCGCGGCCTGCCGGCCAGCAAGGCCGTCCTCGGCATCCCGTTCTACAGCCGCCCCGTCTACTACAACTACTCGTACCTGGTCGGGCTCGACCCGGCGAACGCCAACCGGGACTGCGCCACCATCAACGGGTCCCAGCAGTGCTGGAACGGCATTCCGACCGTGAAGCGCAAGACGCAGTGGGCGCTGGCCAACGCCGGCGGCGTGATGAACTGGGAGCTGTCGCAGGACACCAGCGGCTCGACCTCACTGCTCAGCGCCATGTACGACACCATCATGGGCGGCACCACCCCGCCGCCGACCGGACGCACCGGTCAGATCACCGGGATCGCCGGCAAGTGCGTCGACGTGGCCTCGGCGAGCACCGCCAACGGCGCCGCCATCCAGATCTGGACCTGCAACGGCACCAACGCCCAGACCTGGACCGTGGCCAGTGACAGCACGCTGCGCGCCCTCGGCAAGTGCGCCGACATCACCAGCGGCTCCACCGCCAACGGCGCGAAGGTCCAGCTCTGGGACTGCAACGGCAGCGGCGCCCAGGTCTGGCAGGCGCAGTCCAACGGAACGCTGCGCAACCCGCAGTCGAACAAGTGCCTCGACGTCACCGACAACACCTCCGCCGACGGCGCCCGGCTGCAGATCTGGGACTGCTTCGCCGGCGCCAACCAGCGCTGGACGCTCCCGGCCTGACGCCGCGCCCGCAGGGTCCCCGACCCTTGGCCAGCCAGCTCGTAGGGCCCCCGGTCGACGCGTAGGCGTCAGCCGGGGGCCCCGGCGTGCTCACCGACCAGGTCGAGCATCTCCTGCACCGAGCCGGCCGGGTCGGTGACCGGGAACTGCACGGCCCGCACCACGGCCGTCGGGTCGACCAGCAGGGTCAGCCGCTTGAACCGGGTCACCCCGCCGGCGCGGAACACCGGCAGCAGCAGCCCCGCTCCGAGCCGGCCGTCCTGGTCGGACAGCAACGGAAACGGCAGTTCGGCGTACGCGGCGAAGTCGGCGAGCTGGTCGGGCCGCTGGGTGCTGATGCCGTACACCCGGACACCGGCGGTCACGAAGTCCGGATGACGCTTGGCGTAGGTGGTCGACTCCAGGGTGCAGCCCCGGGCCCCGGGAATCTCCGCCCAGCCGGGGGGATGGCCCTGCTTCCCCGGCGCGTACGCCCCGGGGAACAGGTAGAGGACCGTCCACCCGTCCGTCGCGGTCACCGACACCGGGTGCCCGTCGGCGGCGGGCAGGACGACCTCGGGCAACCGTCGACCCACCAGGTCGCGCACCCGGCGCGCCTCGGCCGAGTCGGCGTCGGCCGTGGCGGTCACCTCACCGTCACCCATCAGATGCCTCGTTCCCCAGTCCTGCAGGGCGATCAGCACCGGTAGGAGCCCGTCGCCCTTCGCGGTGAGCAGGTAGTCGTAGCGCGGCGGGTGTCGTGAGTACGGCCGGCGCTCCAACACGCCGTGCTCGACCAGCGCGCCGAGGCGTTCGGTCAGCGCCCGTCGGCTGACGCCCAGCTCACGTTGCAGCGCGTCGAACCGGGTCGTCCCGCCAGCGACGTCGCGCACGATGAGGAACGTCCACCAGTCCCCCAGTACGCCGAGCGCCTGCGCGATGCCGCAGTCCGCGTCGGCAAGATCTTCTCGCCGCACCCGCTACCTCCGTCGCTCCTGATCCGACTATAGTCCGTTCCAGATTGGAATGCGCTGGCTCGGCGAACGGGGGACGGCGACACGCACGTCGACGAACGGGCCGGGGTGTTCTGGCGCTGGTGGACCGCCGGCACGACCAGCATGGTCGGGTCGGCGGTCGACGCGTGGCCCTGCCGCTGACCGCCCTGACCGTCCTGGACGCCTCCGCGTACCAGCCCGCACTGTCGTTTTCCGGGCCGGCGCCTCCGCTGCGGCCCTAGCCTGGGACCGGGCGCCCGTGCGGGCGACCTGACCGGGAGGACCGACGTGGCCGGGAACCAGACGAACCGGGCGGCGACCCGCCGTCGCCGCCAACTGTGGGCCGGAGTCCTCGCGCTCGTCGGCCTGGTCCTGCTCGTCATCGGCGTCACCGTCGCCGACGGCATCGCGGCCTGGGTCGAGGTGGTGGTCGCGATCCTGCTGCTGGTGACCAGCTACGTCGTGCAGCACCTGGCCCGGCGGGACACCGTCTACCAGCCCGACGAGCGACGCTGACACCACCAGCGGCCGGGCGTACCCGAGATCGTCGGACGGTTGTGCCAGGCTGTCCGGCGTGGCACACCGACCCCCGATCCTGCTGATCGACTCAGCCAGCCTCTACTTCCGGGCCTACTTCGGCATCCCGGAGTCCGCCGCCAGGGCCGAGGACGGCACCCCGGTCAACGCGGTGCGCGGCTTCCTCGACATGCTCGCCACCCTGATCCGGGTGCGGGGCGCCGATCGGATGATCTGCGCACTGGACTACGACTGGCGCCCGGCGTGGCGGGTCGACCTGCTGCCGTCGTACAAGGCGCACCGGGTCGCCCCGCAGGGCGGCGAGATCGTTCCGGACACCCTCTCCCCGCAGGTGCCGATGATCCTGGAGGTGCTGACCGCGGTGGGCATCACCGCTGTCGGCGCGACCGGCTACGAGGCGGACGACGTGCTCGGCACCCTCTCGGTGACCCAGCCCGGCCCGATCGAGGTGGTCTCCGGCGACCGCGACCTGTTCCAACTCGTCGACGACGCCCGACCGGTCCGACTGCTCTACGTCGGGCGCGGCGTCGCCAAGCTCGACGACTGCGACGACGCCGCCGTGCGGGCCCGCTACGGCGTGCCCGCCGACCGGTACGCCGACTTCGCCGCACTGCGCGGCGACCCGAGTGACGGGTTGCCCGGGGTGGCCGGCGTCGGCGACAAGACCGCCGCCCGGCTGATCGAGCGGTACGGCAGCATCGCCGGCATCCTGGCCGCGCTCGACGACTCCGACTCGTCCTTCGCACCGGGCCTGCGCGCCAAGCTGGTCGCGGCCCGCGACTACCTGGGCGTCGCGCCGACGGTGGTCCGGGTCGCCCTGGACGTGCCCCTGCCGGAGCTGCCCACCGCGCTGCCGAGCGCGCCGGCCGACCCGGACCGGCTGCTCGAGCTCGCCCAACGATGGAACCTGGCCGGCTCGGCCCGCCGCCTGGTCGACGCCCTCGCCGCCCCGCGTGGCGGCGAGAAGCCGTCGACATCCCCGCAGGCGGGGTGACCGCCCGGCACGACCCGGTTGGGGGACGAGCGGGTGAACGCGGGTTCCCGCGCTCCCCCGCTCGTTACCGTCCGTGAAGGTGGGCCGGACAGGTCCATCGAGTCGAGCGGTTCCGCAGGAGTAACCCGTGCACCTCCCCGCGCCGGAGCCCGGATCGCCACGGGCCATCGGTCCGCCGGTGCGCGATCCAGAGGGCCCGCGCCGGGTCACCCTCCTCGAACTCTTCTTCGACCTGGTGTACGTGGTCGCCCTGGCGCTCATCTCGCGGGGACTGGCCGAACGACTCGACTGGCACCGGGCCGCCGAGGCACTGATCATGCTGGCCGCCGTCTGGTGGACCTGGGCGATCACCACGCTGGTCACCGACCTGTACGACCCGGAACGCACCGAGATCAAGCTGCTGATCAGCGCCGTCATGTTCGGCGCGCTGCTGATGACCACGGCGATTCCGGAGGCTTTCAACAACCGAGGGCTCGTCTTCGGCGGCACCTACGTGGCGATCCACCTGGGGCGTGGGCTGTTCCTGATGCCGGCGGTACGCCGCGAACCACAGACCCAGCGTCGGGCCGCCCGCATCTTCGTCTGGTTCGTGGTGTCGGCGATCCCGTGGCTCATCGGCGCATTCGTCAGCGGAGACGCCCGGATCGTGTGCTGGGCCATCGCGCTCGCCATCGACTACCTCGGCTTCCGACTCGCGTACCCGGTGCCGGGTCTCGGGGTGGTGCCCGAGAAGCAACGAAACGTCACCGCGGAGCATCTCTCCGAGCGCTACCAGCAGTTCTTCATCATTGCGCTCGGCGACGCCATCCTGACTATCGGCACCATGTTCAGCATGGAGCACACCGAGGCCGAGAACATCGGGGCCTTCGCTGTGGCGTTCCTGACCACGCTGCTGCTCTGGCGGATCTACGTGCACAAGTCCGGCGAGCTGCTGCCAACCGCCATCAAGGCGGCCGAGTCGCCCAGCAAGTTCCTGTTCAGCGCGCCGTACACCCATCTGTTGATGATTTCCGGCGTGGTCACCACGGCGGCCGGCTTCCACCTGGTGCTGCACGAGCCGACCGGACGGACACCGCCGGCCTGGCTGGCGGTGATCCTCGGCGGCCCGGCGCTGTTCCTGGCCGGCCGGGCCTCGTTCGAGTACGAGGTCTTCAGCCGGGTGTCGTGGTCCCGACCCGGCGGGGTGCTGGCGCTGCTCACCATCGCCCCCGGCCTGCTGTACCTGCCGCCGGTGTTCGCCTCCCTCGGTGGGCTGCTGGTCCTGGTCGGCGTTGCCTACGCGGACTTCCGGCGTAGCCGCGGCAAGCCGCCGGAGGCCCCGTCACCGCCGCACTGAGCCGCCCGCCAGCTACACCAGCGCCCCGGCGTACCCCCGGACCTGCAGTCGTTCCCGGGCACCTCCGGCCAGGCGCACCTGCAGGCCGAGCGGCGCGGCGGCGCGGCGGACGTCGTCCACGTGCAGCGATCCGTGCCGGTCCACGGTGAGCACCGGCGGCTCTTCGAGGTCACCCTCCGGCGCGTGGAACGAGAGCAGGGTGACCGAGGTGGTGAGGTAGCCCGGGTACGCGGCGCGGGCGGCTGCCTCGTCCCGGTGGACCAGCACCACCAGATCGTCGAGGTGGGCGAAGTCGGCGGCGAGGGCGCCCGCCTTCCAGTGCGCCGGTTCCTCCGCCGCGCCGGTGAGATGCCGGGAGCGGTTCGCCGAGGTGATGTAGAGGTGATCCGTCGCGGTCTCGGCGAGCGCCCGCTCGAAGAGGGCGTTGGAGGGGCAGGTCAGCCCAGGTGCGATCACCTGGGTGGTCCGCATCCCCTGGTCGATCTGCGTGAGGTGGTCGGGAAGCCGGTCGGCGGCCGGCCCACGGAAGCCGAACGGCCCGGCCCCGTACAGGGCGTCCATCAGCGCCCGCACCCGACCGACCGGCAACCGCGGCGAGATCCGCGTCCAGTCGAACATCCCGGGGATCCGGCCGATCACCGTGGTGATGCTGCCGACCTGGTGGACCGGTCGACCCTTGGCCAGGTTTACCCGGCGTACGGTGGCCGCGTCGGGGCGCGTCACGATGGCGTAGAAGTTGGCGAACGCCGCCGCGACGATCGCGCCGCCAGCAAGCGCGCGGGCCGCGACCGCGACGTCCTCGGGGCGGTCGATGTAGAGGGGCGGGGTCGGGGCGTCCATGAGTCCTCCTCGGCGGGGCCGTGAGGCAGTTCTACGTCCACTCACCCGGATGACGGCGAGGTCGGTCGGCGATCCGATAGCCGACAGGTGCCACCCGGTGCGGGCGGCGGATGCCCGGGCGGTACACAACGGCGGACGGCATCGGCCGGATGGGGGATCCGGCGGGGGGTCCTAGCACGCAACCGTTAGCCGCGCGACCCGATTGGGTACAACGGCTGCACCTCAGATCCACCACATACCTCAGGAGGCAGCGATGCGCGGCACCTCGATTCTCGGAGTCATCGTCGTGATCTGGTTGGTGATCGGCGCCATCGCCGGTGGCCAGCGCGGTTACTACAGCGGCGACGACACCAACTGCGCCGAGGCCGGCACCATCCTGGTCACCATCGTGGCCGGGCCGTTGAACTACATCGGCGCCAACCCGAAGGTCGACTGCAAGCTGCCCGAGCCTTCCAAGTAGGCAACAGACGTAGACCGGCCCGTGCCCCCGCAGTGGGGCGCGGGCCGGTGCGGTTTCGGCGAGGTCGCACCGGAGCACTAGCCCGCCTCCTCCCCGGTTCAACGTCGCCATACCCACCCCTCCGACGTGCTCGCTCACCCCCGGGTAACCCCGCACTCCGAAGTGCGTACTTGATCACTTGGGGGGCGATGACCAGCCTCATCGGCATGGAAAAGAACACTGTGGAGAAGCCGTCCGTCACGATGCTGGGACTCGGCGCGATGGGTACCGCACTGGCCCGCGCCTGGCTTGCCGCCGGCCACCCGCTCACCGTCTGGAACCGCACCCCCGCCCGCGCCGCCGCGCTCGCGCCCGAAGGGGCAAGGGTCGCGGACAGCGCTGCTCAGGCGGTCGCGGCGAGCACCCTGGTCGTCGTGTGCCTGCTGGACGACAGCTCGGTCGAGGAGGTGCTGGCCGGTGTGGACCTGACCGGCCGGGATCTGGTCAACCTGACCACCAGCACCCCGGCCCAGGCCCGCGCCCGCGCGGCCTGGGCACGCCGACACGGCGCGCGTTACCTGGACGGTGGCATCATGGCCGTCCCGCCGATGGTTGGCGTTCCGGAGGCCGGCGGCTACGTCTTCTACAGCGGCTCGCGAGCGCTCTTCGAACGGCACCGCACGACGCTGGGCGTCCCGGTCGGCACCACCTACGTGGGCGAGGACGCGGGCTTCGCGGCCCTGCACGACGTGGCTCTCCTCAGCGCCATGTACGGGATGTTCGCCGGGACCGCGCACGCCTTCGCCCTGATCCGTCGGGAGGACATCGACCCGACGGCGCTCGCCCCCCTGCTCGCCGACTGGCTCGTCGCGATGATCCCGACGGTTCGGCAGACCGCCGACCAACTGCGTAGCGGGAACTACACCGACGGAGTCGTCTCCCCTCTCGCCATGCAGGTGGCGGGCACGCCGACCTTTCTGCGCACCGCCGAGCAGCAGGGCGTCAGCCCCGAACTGCTCCGCCCCTACTTCGACCTGATGCGCCGCCGCCTGGCGGAGGGAGGTGGTGAGGAGGACCTGACGGGCGTCATCGATCTGCTGGTGCGCTGACGGCGTGCGGTGGCTGGAGGCGGTGCTTGGTGCTTGCGGTCAGCCACCGCACACCGCCTAAGGCATCCTAGGAGGCTGGTTTGCGGTCCTGCGGCGTTTGCCCACGCCGGGGCCGGGAAGGGCCGATGCCTCAGTCAGCGAACGGGATCGGGAGTGTGGGCATGCAGATCGGCTACAAGCTGGCCGCAGAGGGGTACGGCCCGCAGGAGATCATCCGCCAGGCCGTCCTTGCCGAACGGGCGGGCTTCGACTTCGTCGAGATGAGCGACCACTTCCACCCGTGGCTGGACGCGCAGGGGCACTCGTCCTTCACCTGGAGCGTGCTCGGCGCCATCGCGGCCAGGACCAGCACCCTGCGCCTGGCCACCGGGGTCACCTGCCCGACCGTCCGCTACCACCCGGCGATCATCGCGCAGGCCGCAGCGACCATGGCGCTGATCTCCGACGGTCGGTTCACCCTCGGAGTGGGCGCCGGCGAGCGGCTCAACGAGCACGTGGTCGGGCAGGGCTTCCCCAGCGTTCGAGGGCGACACGAGCGACTACGCGAGGCGCTGGAGATCATCCGGCTGCTCTGGCAGGGCGGCTACCAGTCGTACGAGGGCCGGCACCTGCAACTGGAGGACGCCCGCATCTTCGATCTGCCGGACACCCTGCCCGTGATCGCGGTGGCGGCCAGCGGTGAGGTGTCGGCACGGCTCGCCGCCGAGTTGGGCGACGGCCTGTTCGCCACCGAGCCGGACGCGTCGATCGTCGAACACTACCGACGCGCCAAGGGTTCGGGCCCGCGCTACGCCGAGGTGCCACTGGCCTGGGCCACCGACGAGCAACAGGCGGTGCAGGCGGTGTTGCAGACGAGCCGATGGATGGTCACCGGTTGGAAGGTGATGAGCGAACTGCCGAACCCGGTCAACTTCGACGCGGCCAGCGCGTACGTCGAGGAGAAGCACATCCGGCAGCTCTTCGCCATCGGCCCGGACCCGGAACCGCACGTCACCAAGGTCCGGTCGTACGTCGAGGCCGGCTTCGACCACATCGTCCTGCAGAACGCCGGCCCCGACCCGGACGGCTTTCTCGACTTCTTCGCCGGCGACCTCTCCGGCCGCCTGCGCGCGATGGGTTGACGGGCCGTGACCCTGCGCGCGAGGGGTTGACGCCGTGACGACGCCGAACCCTCGGCGTCACATGACGAAGCACCGCCCGTCCGGACGATCGTCCGGACGGGCGGTGCGCTCGGGATGAACGCGCTCGGGATGGTGCGCGGGTCGACGCTCAGCGGAAGCAGTGTGCGATCGGCACCTGGCTGCCCTCGCAGTTGGTCGGTTCGTTCTCGACCACCACGCTCTCATCGTCGATCTTGACCTGGGCGTGCATGCCGAAGATGCCGCCGGGCTTCACCGTCGACGCGTTGTGGGTGACCTTGCTGGTGTAGATCGCCACCGAGCCCGCATTGGCGTAGATGCCCCCGCCCTGGGATGCGGCGCCGACAGCCTCGTTACGGGTCACGTCACTGCCGCGGACCAGCAGGTTCGCCTTCTCGGCGTAGATGCCGGCTCCGAAGCCGTGGGTGGTGTTGCCGTCGATCACGCTGTCGTCGATCGGCGTCAGACCCTTCACCGTCGAGACACCGCCCCCGTTGACTGTTGACGTGTTGCCGCGGATGGTCATCGTGCGCATCACCAGCACCGCGTCGGAGTTGGCGGCACCGCCGCCGACCTGAGCGGTGTTGTTCAGCAGCTCGGTGTCGGAGACCTTCGTCCGGGCCGAGAAGCTGGCCAGCCCGCCACCCTGGACGGCGCTGTTCTGGGTGAAGGAGACGCTCTCCACGTCGGCGGCACCACGATAGTTCCCCAGCCCGCCGCCGTAGGCGTTGGCGCTGTTGCGGTGGAACTCCGAGCGCTTCAGCGTCAGTACGCCGCCGTTGAGCAGGCCCCCGCCCTTGCCCGCGGCGCCGGAGGCGCTGTTGCCGACGAACGTGGAGTCGGTGACCACCATGTTGCCGTCGTTGAAGATGCCGCCGCCGCCCCCCTCGGGCGACAGCGAGGTGCTCTGCGTGACGGTGACCCGTTCCACCACCGCGGTGGCGCCGTGCACCACGTGCACGCTGCCGCCCTCAATGGCCGATCGGCCGTTGTGCAGTTCCACGTCGCGCAGGGTCAGCTCGCCGCCATCACGGACGGTGAAGAAGCGGAACGCGGCGGCCTGGGCGGCCCGGGAGATGGTCGCGCCCGCGCCGTCGATCGTGATCGCCTGGTAGATCACCGGCAGGCCGGCGGTGTCGTCGGCCGGGTTGTGCGGCGGCGCGTCGGCGTCGCCGGGGGTTTCCGCGGCGTCGGCGGCCTCCCGGGCGTCCCGGATCCCACCGTCGTACTGGTCGGTCTCGTGGAACGCCTCGGTGAGGGTGTAGCGGCACTTGGGCGCGAGGCGGAGTTCGCCGCCGCCTTCGGCGTTGGCCGTGACCAGCGCGGCCACCAGCTTCGCGGCGTCGCACGGCACCGACACCACTCCTCGCTTGCCGGTGCCAGGGGTGGTGGGACGGGCCCGCTCGGCGTCCGGGTCGGGCCGGTCGCCGGTGCGGCGGTCGTCGTCGGCTGCCGGGGTCAGCCGGGCCAGACCGGGGAGGGCGAGGGCGCGGTCGGCGGCGGCGGCCGCTCCGGCCGCTCCCACGACCAGGCTCCCCGCCAGCAAGCCGCTGGCTAAGAGCCATCGGGACCGCCGTCTGGGTTGAGTCGCGCGGTCTCCCTCTCGGTACGTGGACATCAACGGTGCCTACCTTCCTGCGTACGTGACGTGACCGCGCGCCGATTCGGGCGCGGGGGGCTCGACGAGTTCGCCGGCTACCAAACGTCACGATAGGTCCGCAATACGGACAGGAAGGCGTGAACGTGAATAGTGCCCTCTTTCATCTTCAAAGCCGCCAGAGCGGCATCAGCGTCACCCGCCGACGTGGATACCGGGTCGACGCAGCGGGTCCCGTTCGGTCCGGCGGATGATCTCCCGCACCACCGGCGGGGTGTCCCCCCGGCCCAGGATGAGGTAGCGCGCCAGGTGCGCGATCGGGCTGCCCTCCGACCACTCGAAGTGCGCGTGCGGCCGTACCCCGGTGGCATCCCGCAACGCCAGCAGGATCGCGGCGATCGCGTTCGGCGCGGCCGGACTGTCGGCCCGCAGCACCCGGAAGCCGCCCACCTCGATGCCGTGCACGCACAACACCTGACTGAACTCCGACGGATCGACCACATCGATCTCCAGGAACAGCACGTCCGCGGCCCCGGGCACCGGATTCATCCCGCGCTGCGCCCGCTCCTTGAGCGTGTACTCCTTCACCGACCCCTTCTGCCGCTTGTTGGCGATCAGGTGCAGCTGCCCGTCGTGCGCCAGCGACTCGCTGATGAACCGACGGGCCGCCTCGTCGAACTCGATCCGCTCGGCGCGCAGCTCGGTGGTCCGGGTGACCCGGGAGACCAACGAGACCACGATGATGCCGAGGATGAACAGCGCGGAGATCGTGATGCCGTCCGGCTGTTCGATGACGTTCTCCAGCAGCGCGTACAGCAGCACCAGGGTCAGCACCGTGAAGCCGATCGCGGAACCCCGCCGGTGGTGACGGGCCGCGGAGATGGTCACCGCCACCGCCCCGGAGACCATCATCGCCAGGATCCCGGTGGCGTACGCCCCGGCCTGGGCGTTGACGTCGGCGCGGAAGGCGATCGTGATGGCGACGCTGACGACGGTGTAGACGATCACCACGGGGCGTACCGCCCGCGCCCACTCCGGGGCCATGCCATAGGACGGCAGGTAGCGGGGCACGATGTTGATCAGCCCGGCCATCGCCGAGGCGCCGGCGAACCAGAGGATGAGCACGCTGCTCACGTCGTAGACGGTGCCGAACACCTCCCCCAGGTAGGCGTGCGCCAGGAACGCCAGCGCCCGCCCGTTCGCGCCGCCGCCCGGCCGGAACTCCTCCTCCGGAATGAGCGCCGTGGTCACGAAGGTCGTCGAGATCAGGTACACCGACATGATCAACGCAGCGGTGGTGAGCAGCCGGCGTGTGTTGCGGATCCGGGCGGCGAGCCGGGCCTGCTTGTCCGGGCCGTCGGCCGCCACCAGGGGCATCATGCTGACCCCGGTCTCGAAACCGGACAACCCCAGCACCAGCAGCGGGAATGCCAACACGGCGGTGAGCAGCACCTGGCCCGGTCCGCCACCGGTCGCGGTCACTGCGGCCGTCCAGTTCGACACGATGCCCGGGTCCTCGACGATCCGACCCACCGCGACCACGACGATCACCGCGTTGAGTACCAGGAAGACCGCGACCAGCGGGATGGCCACCACCACCGCCTCGCGGAACCCGAGCAGGAACACCCCGCCGAGGATGAGCAGCAGCGCCACCGTCACCACGACCGGCACCACGGACCCGTGCAGGACGTCCGGCAGGTACGGGTTCTCCAGCAGGTGCACGGTGGCGTCGGCCGAGGAGAGGGTGATCGTGATGATCCAGGAGGTGGCCACGAAGCCGAGCAGCACGAGAACGAAGATCTTGCCCCGCCAGAACGGCAACAACCGCTCCAACATCGCCACCGAACCCTGACCGTGCGGGCTCTCGTGGGCCACCCGCCGGTACATCGGCAGCATGCCGGACAGGGTGAGCACGACGATCAACAAGGTCGCCAGCGGGGAGAGCGCCCCGGCCGCCACCGCCGCGATGCCCGGCAGGTACGACAGCGTGGAGAAGTAGTCCACGCCGGTCAGGCACATCACCTGCCACCAGGCGTGCCGACGGTTCTGCCCCTCGGTCGCCTCGGGGCCGGGCGGCTGCACCTGGTGCTGGAAGAGCCACCGGCGCAGCGGGCTGGCCGGCGGCGCCGAGCGGGCCGGTGTGGCCACGCGTTCGGGCACCACGACGCCCTGCCGGCCACCCCGATGTGGGCGGGCCGGATCGCGGGCCGCCCGCAGCGCCGGGTCCGGCCCGCTCGGCGCGTGGCGGCGCCCGCTCCAGCGCCGTGGTTTTGCCCGGTGCTCGTCACCCATCGCCAGTCCCACCCTCACAGGTCCTGATCTGACGGTAGGCGGTGCCCCGGCGTCCGATCGGCGGAACCGGGTACCTGTTCGGCCTGCTCAGGACAGGTCCGCGACGGCGAGCAGCCGGGCCAGCGCGGGTGGGTCGGCGACGGTGACGGTGGCCGCCGGGTGCCGGGGCCGTCCCCCGGGCACCAGCGCCGCCACCGGTACGCCGAAGCGCAGGCAGATCCCGCCGGCCGCGCTGCTGCCGAAGGTCGCGCCGCCGTCGGCCAGCGACAGGTGCGGGCCGATCGCCCGCCACCAGCGGTACGGTCCGCTCAGCTCCACCGCGGTGACGTTGCCCCGGTCGGTCCGCAGCCGCCACGGCCCGTACCGGATCATCAGGTCCCGTTCGGTGACGGCGACCCAGGCCGTCGCCGGGCGGACCCCGAGCAGCGCCAGCATCGGGCGGAACACCGGATCGAAGCGGAACGGAAACCGGGCCACGACGCCGGTCATCGGGCGCTGGGCCGAGCGGTGGGTTTCGACACCGGGCCGCCCGGCCGCAGCGGGCCGGGCCGCGCGGGCCGGGGGCGGGCGGCGGGCCGACGCCGGGCCAGGACGGTCATGGCGCGGGCGTACCCGATCCGAGCCCGCTGACACCCCCGGATCCGCTGGCCGTCGACGCGACTCCCGCCCGGCGTTCCCCCCACCGTCGGCCGACCCTCCCGGGCCGGCCGACGGCGGCAGACGGTCGACACCCCCCGGGGCCGACCGGCTGTCCCCTGAGTGACCGACCCGACCTCGGGCGGCCACACGGGGTGGAACTGGTGGGACGCGCCTCCGCGCTCCGCCGCCCCCCACGGGGCGGAGCGCGGAGGCCCCCCGTCCCGGCTACTGCAGGAACGCCCCGAGGGGCGACAGCAGCAACCGGCCGAGCGCCGCGGCGTTGTCGTCCAGCCGTGTGCGCTCACACTCTCGGGCGTCCGGATCGTGCCGGCACCGCCAGATCTTCTGCGCGTTACGCCAGGCGACATCGCGGGTGTACTCGACCAGTTCCCCCTGGTACCAGTCGTCGATGTCGCCGTTGAGCATGTCGATGAGCAGCTGCCACCGCTCCAGGTAGCCCCGGCGCAGGCCGGGGATCTTGTCCGCGAAGATTCTGTTGATCTCGAGGTAGTCGTGGTGCTGGTCGCTGCCGTCGACCGGCTCCGACTCCAGGTGATCGAACGTGGTCACCAGGGCGAACGGCAGGTCGAAGTTGATGTGCGCGTTCACCCCGGCCGCCGCCGACGGCAGCGGCCGGGCATCCGGCCCCCGCATCCGCTCGAAGAGGCACGACCACGCCTTCGGGGTGCCGGGGCTGGAGTCGGTCCACAGCCGCATCGCGTCGAAGTACCGGGCGGCGAACTCGACGTCGAGCCGGGAGAGGAAGACCGGATCGACGAAGCGGTCGTCGTACAGCCCGTCCAGCACGCTGCTGGTGATGGTCAGGTAGAGCTTGTTGAAGTCAGCGAGGGGGCAACTGGCTTCCAACGGTGGCAACCGGACCAGCATGTCCTGAAGCTTGGTCAGGTGATCGACCACGGCCGGCACGTCCGCGGGATGATCGGCGAGCAGGTCGACGATGTCCCGGTGCACGGGCCCCCAGACCGGTTCGATCATTTCTCCTCCATTGTGGTCGGCGGCATCCCCCGTGCCGTCGTCGACGCGGCCCAGCCTCTCAGCCGACACCCGGCCAGCGGATCAGTAGAACGACGTATCCCGGCGCGCACACGCGCCGGGATACGTACGCACTGTGGAGTCGGTCAGCCCCGTTGGTTGCGCAACTGGATCGCGCTGGCCTGCACGCGGGTACGGACCTGGAGCTTGTCGAAGATGTGCGACACGTGCACCCCGATGGTCCGCTCGCTGATGAACAGCCGCTGCCCGATCTCCCTGTTGGTCAGCCCCTCGGCGACCAGGGCGAGCACTTCCCGCTCCCGGGCGGTGAGCGCGGCCAACTCGTCGTCGGACGCCTCGACCGGGACGCCGCGCGCACCGCTGATGCTGTCGCGCTCGTCCAGCGACACCCGGGCCCGCCCGGCCAACTCGCGGATCTCCGAGGTCAGCGGCACCGCGCCCAACCCCTGCGCCACCCGGTACGCCTCCCGCAGGAGCTTGCCGGCGGTGGCCACCCGGCTGCGCCGAGCCAACAGCGCCTCGGCCTGCCGCAGGCGCGAGTACGCCGCCGGATAGGGGTGATTGCGTCGATCCCACTCGGCCGCCGACGCGGCCCACAGCTCCGGATCGCTGCCGTCGAGGCGGCTGACCTCGGCAGCGCACAGCGCCAGGAAGCCCTGCACCACCGAACGCACCGGCCGGGCGGCACCGGCGCTCTTGCGGGCCACCCGCTCGGCCACGTCGCGCAGCCGGCGGACCGCCGTCGGGTCCACCTCCACAGTGCGGCTGGCGTGCGCCTCAGCCTCGGCGCGCAGGCCGTGCCAGACCAGCGCGGAGAGGATCATCACGTCGTCGGAACGGCTCTCGGTCAGGCCGCGCTGCACCGCCTGCCGCGCCACGTCGTGCCGGCCCTCCCACATGGCCAGCCCGGAGCGCAGGGTGAGCAGCGGAATGACGTGTCGCGCCCCGCCGCCGGCGAGCAGGGTCGCCACCGCGTCGAGGTCCCGACCGGCGGCCTCGATGTCGCCGTAGCCCACCGACAGCCGGCACCGGGCCAACAGCAGCTCGACGGCGTCCGCACCGGACGGTCGGTGCCGCAGGGCCGCGGCCACCACCTTCTCCGCCTCGGCCCACTGGCCCACCCGGAACAGCCCGTTGATGGCGATGGCCAGCAGCCGGGTGCCCCAGGTGCGGCCCAGGCCCAGCTCGGTCACCCGTTCGGCGCCCCGCCGGGCCACCACCACGCCTTCCTCGAGGACGTTCAGCGGCCCGGTCAGCAGCTCCGCCAGGTGCAGGTACGCGCAGGCCACGTCCTCGGGCTGACCGGCACGCTCGGCGGTGTCGAGGGCGTCGCGCATGACCGCCAGACCGGCGTCCGGGTCTTCCAGACAGGCGTCGCTGAAGCCCAACGCCGAACTGGCCAGCACCACCTCGGTGGCCGAGCCCGCCACGTTCTCGGCCAACGCCAGCGCCTCGCGGGCCCGCTCACCGGCGTCGGCGTAGCGACCCAGGTGCAGCAGCAGCTCGGCCAGGCGGGCGGCGGCGCTGGCCCGGTCCCGAGGGGAACAGTCCGCCGCCTTCAGCGCCCGCTGGTACTCCTCCTCGGCCAGCGCGGAGCGACCGGCGGCGGCCAGGTAGCGGGCGCGGCGGATGTGCAGCGCGCAGCTCGGCTCGCCACCCCGCAGCGCGGCCAGCTCCTCCAGCAGGGCCAACGCGCGGGCGTGCTCCCCACAGTGGTGGGCCGCCTCGGCGGCGTTCTCGAGCAACTCGACCCGGTCCACCGTCAGCGGGCCCGGCTCGGCGGCCAACTGCAACGCCGCCGACCAGTGCCGGTGCGCCTCGGCGTAACCGTGCAGCCGCTCGGCCTCCTGAGCGGCAGCCACCGCCGCCGGCAGGGCGCGCGCCGGCTCGCCGGCCAGCCGCCAGTGGTGCGCCAGCCGGGCCTGGTGCAACTCACCCGGCGCGGTGGTCAGCGCCTCGGCGTAGCGGCGGTGCAGCCCGGAGCGTTCGGCCGGCAGCAGCTCGTGCGCCAGCACCTCGGCCACGAGGCGGTGCCGCAGCCGGTAGCCCTCGTCGGCGCCGACCAGCAGCCGGTGCGCCACCGCGGCCCGGGCCGCGGCGATCAGCTCGTCCTCCGGCATCCGCAGCACCTCGGCCAGCAGCCAGTGCTGCACCGGTTCGACCCCGGCGGCCACCGCGTGCACCACGGCGTGCGCGTGCTGGGGCAGCGCGTCGACCCGATCGAGGAAGATCTCCCGCAGCGTCTCGGACAGCCCGTCGCGGCCGTCGCGCAGATCCCGGGCCAGTTCCTCGATGACGAACGGGTTGCCGCCGCTGCGCTGCCACACCTGCTCGGCCGCGTCGGCATTCAGCGTCCGGCCGACCACCGCGGCGGCGAGTGTCTCGGTGTCAGCCCGGCCCAGCGGCGCCAGGTCGAGCACCCGCACCGTGCGGAGCCGACGCAGCTCGGTGAGCACGCGGCGCAGCGGGTGAGCGCCCTGCAACGACTCCGCGCGCACCGCCGCCAGCACCGACAGCTGAAGATCACCCAGGCCGGCGAGCAGGTAGAGCAGGAGCTGCCGGGTGCTGCGGTCGACCCACTGGAGGTCATCGAGGATCAGCACCAGCGGGCGACCCTCGGCGATCAGGTGCAGGCCACGGGAGACCCGCTCCAGCAACGCGCCGGCGCCGTCCGGGCTGGCGGTCTCGTCGGCGAACATCTGCAACAGCCCCCGCACCGCCGACGAGGTGCGGGCGGGCGAGGTGGACACCTCGGCGTCGAACCGGCGCAGCGCCTGCAACAGCGGGTGCAACGGAGAGGCGTCGCCGATGTCCAGGCAGCTGCCGGTGAGCACCACGGCGCCCCGCTCCCGCAGGCGGTCACCGATCTCGCCCAACAGCCGGGTCTTTCCCACACCGCTCTCGCCGGTCAGGAAGACCGCTGCGGTCTGCCCGTGCGCTGCCTCACCGAGCAACGCGGACCGAACCGTCTGCACCAGCTCGGCCCGGCCCACGAGCGGTGCGGTGTCCACATCGCTGGCCATGCCACGCAGCCTAATCACAGGGCCCCACACCGTTCTACGGCCGCCCACCGCTTCTGGTACTCCTCGCGTCGACTTTGCGACTAAAGGTTGCAGGTGGCCGACATACGTCGTTCGGCAGATCCCCCGTCGGCCCAGTAATGCCAATCTCCGGAGGTGATCAGGCAACAGCGGGGAGAGAGGCCGGTGCGACACCCATGACCACCAGCATCATCGTCGACACGCAGCGGACCGTCACCCCGCTCTGGCCGGTACCCCAGGAGAGGCGCGTCGTCACCGTCCTCTTCGCGGACATCGTCGGATCCACGGCCCTGGTGGACCGGCTCGACCCCGAGGACGTCCGAGCGTTGCAGCGGGCCTACTTCGACACCGTCGCCGGTGTGCTGCACCGCTGGCACGGGGTCGTGGAGAAGTACATCGGCGACGCGGTGATGGCGCTCTTCGGCGCCCGGCACTCCGACGGCTACGACGCGTACCGGGCGGTGCGCGCCGGGCTTGAGATCCAGGCCGCGCTGGACCGACGGCCCATGGTCGACGGCATCAGGCTGCGCGTCCGGGTCGGTGTCGCCACCGGCGAGGTGGTGGTCGACCTGGGCGACGCCGTCACCGGCGGGCACGGCCTGGCCAGCGGGGCGGTGATCACCACAGCGGCCCGCCTGCAGGAGTACGCCGCGCCCGGCGCCGTCGCACTCTGCGCGGCCACCGCCCGCGCCACCGCCGGCCTGATCACCCAGCGTCAGCTGACGCCGACGCCCGTCGCCGGCCGGGTGTCGCCGGTGCCGGTCTGGCACGCCCTCGGTCCGGTTCGCCCCGGTGCCGACCGGCACGACGGCCCGTTGATCGGTCGACGCCGCGAGCTGGCCACCATCCGCGACCAGCTGGGCTCGGCCATCCGACACCGGACACCAAACTGGATCTCACTGGTCGGCCCCACCGGTAGTGGGCGCAGCCGGCTGCTGCACGAGCTGACCCGTGGGCTGACCACCGTGGACGGACTGCCGGTCCGCTGGTGCGTGGCGACCTGCCAGCCGTACCCCGACCAGGTGTTGGCGCCGGTCGCGCACCTGCTCCGCGGCCTCGCCGGGATCCGGCACAGCGACGGCCCTGCGGCCGTCCACGACCGGCTCGTCGCCGCCCTGACCCCGCTCTTTCCGCCGACCCGGGTGGCCACCGCGGTTCCGGCGCTCCAGCGGATGCTGACCACCCCGGACGGCTCGGCCACCGCCCTCACCGGCGCGGCGATCTGCCGCGAGGTCCTGCTGCGGCTGGCCGCCCACCAACCGCTGATCGTGGCCGTCGACGACCTGGACCGGGCCGCGCCCGCGGTGAGCCGCTTCCTGCACGCGCTCTACGACGCGGCGACGGAGCGTGGGCTGCCGCTGGCCCTGCTCACAGTGCACCAGCCGCAGTGGACCGACACCCGGCCCGGTCCGGCCCGCCAGATGACGATCGGACCCCTGGCCACTGTGCAGTCCGGACGGCTGCTGCGCCACCTGCTCACCCGGGCCGGACAGCCGGTGGCCCTGGTCGACCGGCTGCTGCCGCTGGTGGGCGGCCGCCCCGGGCACGCGGCGGCATACGTCACGTCGCTGGTGGACGGTGCCGATCCAGCGGCCCTCCCGCTGCCCGAGGCCGTACGCCGGGCCGTCGGCGCGGAGCTGGACCACCTCGACGGTGAGCGGCGGGCGGTGCTGATGGCCGCCGGCACCCTCGGTGGTCTGATCTCCGGGGCGGCCGTGGACCGGGCACTCGGCTGGACACCCGGCCGGTCCGCGCCCGCGCTCCGCGAGCTGGTCACCGCAGGGCTGCTGCTCCCCCACCACGTCGACGGGTACGCGTTCGCCGCTCCCGCGCTGCGCCAGGTCGCCGTCGAACGGTTGCCCCGCGCCCTGCGGGCCGTCTTCCAACGCCGGACCGCCGCCGCGCCGCACCTCGACACGGCGCACCGGGACGCCGGCCCGCCCGACTCGCTCGCTGGTGTGCCCAACGGCTCGCCGGCGAGGAGCGCGCAGATCGTGCGCCTCGACACCGTTGGCGCTCGGACCGGCCGTCTCGACGACGTCTTCGCGTCGCTGGCCTCGGCAGGGGCGGGCGGTGCCACCGGCCCGACCCCGCTGAGGCGAGGCAGCCCCACCCCGACGATGGCCACCCGACCCGCCGCGTCGGGTCCCGCCACCAACCGCACGGCGAGCCCACGCAAGCTCCGAGCCGTCGCCTCGGCAGGCGACGTACCGCCGACGCCGGCCGCTGCGGCGTCCCGGCCTCGGCGCCGCGCGAGCGGTGACCGATCCCAGGACGTCGGACGGCCCGCAACGCCGATCCGCCCCACGCCGGCGAGTTCGGCCACACAGTGGACACTCGCGGACGCCGGAACCCCGCCGGGCGTAGTACGGGCAGCACCCCGCCCACCGTTGATCCGCCCCCTTGACGACCTACCCGCCTCCGCCTAACCACCCCCACCCTCAGCCCCTGCCCTGCCCTGCCCTGCCCTGCCCTGCCCTGCCCTGCCCTGCCCTGCCCCGCCCTGCCCTGCCCTGCCCTGCCCTGCCCTGCCCTGCCCTGCCGATCATGGAGTTGCGGTGGGTGACAAATACCCCGAAGACCACAAGTCAGGCGCCACAACTCCATGATCGACGGTTGTGGCCGGCGATCTTGCACTTGCTGTCCCGGCATAAGCGGCATCCCACCGATATCGGCAACCGAAACTGCAAGATCGGCGCAGTGGGGCGTGGGGCGGGGTGGCCGGGTGGGGGGTTAGGGTACGGAGGCTGAGGCTAGTAGCGCTGCGGTGGGCAGCGCGAGCAGGCCGTCGGGGCCACGGTAGCGGGCGGTCAGCTCGTCGTAGGCTGCGCGAATGCGGCTGATCACCGCAGCCGGCTGGGTCTCCATCACCAGACCTGGCTTGCTGACGCCGTTGGCGGGACCACTCCACCAGGCCTCCGGGTCGGTGCGGTGCGCCCAGGTGATCGTGTCGCAGCGCACGTCGGCGAGCCCCGCCTGGCTGAGCAGGCCCGCCAAACCGTCAGGGGTACGGGGGAAGTCCCGGTCGGCGTCCACCGTCGGGGCGGCGGCGCGACGGTCGACCCCAGCGGCGTCGAACACCTCACCCCAGAGGCTCTGCGCCTCGGGCGGGGGGTGCGGCCACACGGTGACCGCGACCCGACCACCGGACCGGACGACCCGTCGCAGCTCGGTGATCGCGGCCAGCGGGTCGCCCACATGGTTGATCACGAAGTTCGCCACGGCCGCGTCGAACGACCGGGAGCCGAACGGGAGGTGCGGCAGCGACGCGAGGCGGACCTCGTCGACGGACGGAAGGCGGTCGCGCGCCAACTCGACCATGCTGGGCTCGGCGTCGACGGCGACGACTGTGGCGTGGCGCGCGCACGCCAGCCTGGCCACCGTGCCGGAGCCGGTGCCCGCGTCGAGCACCCGCGTGCCGGCCCCGACGTCGGCGGCGTCCAACAACGCTGGCGCGGGGTACGCGCAGAGCGCGGCGAGACTGCTGTCGTACGCCCCCGCGCGCCCGGCCCAGCGGGACCGTTCATATTCGTCGAAGGCCGTCGTGGTCATCGCCAGCCCCCCTTCGAGGATCTTGATGGTGGCGCCACGGTATCGAACGGGGTGTGTTCTGCAGTGCCCACGTGCTGCGCCGACGACTCTCCCGCTGACACCGACGTGTGAGACCGCGGCCGACACCTGCCGTTGGTCACCCTTCGGCTGGGCCGCCCCCCGACCCCACTGGCCGTCGCCGGCCGCTCAGCCGGCAGCCAGGAAGGCCAGCACGCGCGGCCAGACCGCCGCGGTGGCGTCCGGGGAGTACTCGGCCAGGTCCGGGTCGGTGAACAGGTGACCCACGCCCGGATAGCTGAAGAGCGTCAGGTCGGCACCGGCGTCGATCATTCCCTGCTGCCACTCGTCGACCTCGTCCGGCGCGTCGTACGGGTCGGGGTCGGCGAGGTGCAGCTGCACCGGCAACCCGGGTGAGACCGCGTCCGGGGCACCACCGGTGCCGTGCAGCAGGAGCAGACCGGCGGCGGCGGGGCGCTCGGCGAGCAGCGCCCCGGCCACCCCGGCGCCCATCGAGAAGCCGGCGAGCACCGTCTCCGGTGGCAGGTCACGCAGCGCGGCGCGGGCCCGGTCCAGCACCACCTCCTGGCCGATCTTGTCGAGCAGCGCGAAGCCCTCCTCGACGGTGTCGGTGGCCGGGACGCCGTACAGGTCGGGGGTGCTGACCTGGTGCCCGGCGGCGCGCAACCGGTCGGCGGCGGCGCGCACGGCGGGACGCAGCCCGTACACGGAATGGAACAGCACGACGTGTCGCATCCGGCCATCCTGCCGCAGTCGACAGTGCATCCGGGGTGGCCACGCGGGGTGGACGTCAGACCAGTGCCGCCAGCCGCGCGACCAGGTCCGTCGGTGGCGGCATCGCGGCGATCTCGCTGCTGACCTGCGCGGCAGCGGTCCGCAGGCGCTCGTCGGTGAGCAGCTGGGTCAGTGCCCGCGCGGTGATGTCCCGGGGACGCAGCGCCAGGCCGGCTCCCCGACGGGCCACCAGCTCGGCGTTGTGCCGCCGGTCCCCGGCACCCGTGGTGGCCAGCTGGGGCCGGCCTGCGGCGAAGGCACCGAAGGCACTGCCCGCACCACCGTGGTGCACCAGGGCCGCGCTCGCCGGCAACGCCTCGTCGAGCGGAATCCAGCCGACCACCCGCACGTTGCCGGGCACCGAGCGGGCCGACCGCTTGTCGGGGCGGACCAGCACGATCTCGGCGTCCACCTCGGCGGCGGCGGCCACCACGGCGGGCATCGGCCCCCGGTCTCCGGGGCCGGTGAGGGTGCTGCGGGTGACCAGGATCCGCTGGCGCTCACCCGGCTCGCGCAGCCAGGCCGGCAGTTCCCCGCCGCCGACATAGGACGTGTAGCGCATTGGCCAGCCGCCCTGGGTGGCAACGCTGGGTGGCGCCACGGCGAGGGCGGCGGCCGGCGCGGGCAGTTCGGTGAGGCCGTGGCGGCGCAGCGCCGCGCCGAGCCGGGCGACGGTGGCGCCGACCAGGTCCCGGCCGTCGAAGAGGGCGTTCTCCTGGCGGACGGCCGGCACGTCGAGCCTCGCGGCGGCCACCGCGCCGGCGACCGCGAACGGCTCGTACAGCACCAGATCCGGCTGCCACCGGGTGGCCAGCGCGACCACCGGGTCGACGAGTTGGTCGTTGAGCGCGCCGAACAGCAGGCCGGCGCCCCGGGTGCCGGCGGTGCCGGCCAGCTCCGCCCGCGCGATCAGCGGATGACGGGGAAGGACCCGCAGCGCGATCCGGCCGAAGTCGAAGCCCGGCGCGATGTCGTGCACCGGCAGACCCGCCTCGGCGGCGGCCAGCGCTCCGCCGCCGGTGGCCACCAGCACATCGTGGCCGGCATCGCGGAGGGCGACCGCGAGCGGCACCAGGGGGAAGACGTGACCGACGAGCGGGGCGGAGACCACCAACACGCGCATGGACCCGATCCTATGTCGACCACCGCCACACCAGTGGCCCCTTGCTGCCCGTCGGCGTCACCGACGGGTAACCGACTCACCAGGCGTAGGACTGTGGGGCTTCTCCCGGGCCGGGCCAGATCCGGTCGAGTCGTTCCACCACCTCGTCGTCCAGCCGCACGGACAACGCGTCGAGGTCCGATCGCAGTTCGTCGATCGTCGTCGCGCCGACGATCGTGGTGGAGACGACCGGATTGCGCAGCAGCCAGGCCACGGCCACGGCCGCCGGCTGTGCGCCCAACTCTCGGCACAGCCCCTCGTAGGCAGTGAGCTGGGCGCGGTGCGCCTCGACGCGGTGCCGGGTCGAGGGGTCGGTGGTGCGGCCCTGATCCAGGGCGTCGAGCGCACCGGCGAGCAGGCCGGCTTGCAGAGGGCTGTAGGGAATCAGTCCGACGCCGAGGTGACGCAGGGCGGGGACGAGCTCCTGCTCGACGGCGCGTACGGCAAGGTTGTAGAGGCTCTGCTCGCTGGTCAGGCCGAGAAAGTGGCGTGCCGAGGCGGCGGCCTGGGCGAGCGCCACGTCCCAGCCGGCGAAGTTGCTGCTGCCGACGTAGGTGATCTTGCCCTCGCGGACGAGCTGCTCCATCGCCTGCCAGATCTCCTCCCACGGCGTGGCCCGGTCCACGTGGTGCATCTGGTACAGGTCGATGTGGTCGGTCTCCAGCCGCCGCAGGCTGGCCTCGCACGCACGGCGGATGTGGTAGGCGGACAACCGGCGGTCGTTCGGGCCGAGCCCCATCGGCTGGTACACCTTCGTCGCCAGGACGATGTCATCACGGTGCCCACTGCGCCGCAGCCACCGGCCGACGGTCTCCTCCGCGATGCCGTAGCCCTTCTGCATCCCCGGCGACTGTGGCCCGCCGTAGACGTCGGCGGTGTCAAAGATGTTGATGCCAGCGTCGACGGCGGCGTCCATGACCGCGAAACTGGTCGCCTCGTCCACCGTGTACCCGAAGTTCATGGTGCCGAGGCCGACCCGGCTGACCAGCAGACCTGAGCGGCCCAGGTGTCCGTACCTCATGGTGTCCACCAGCCGAGCGTAGGCGAGGCCGGGCGGTGAAGCCGGTGGGGATGGCCCGGGGGCTAGAAGCCGGCCGGCGGCCTACCCGCCCACAGCTTCCGACCCGGAACGTCGGGCAGCGGTCAGACGGACGGTCGCTGGTCGACGATGCGGCGCATCTTGCCCATCGACCGTTCCACGGTGTCGGGGGCGAGGACGTCGACCGCGACGCTGACGCCGATGGTGCTCTTGACCAGTTGAACCAGCGCGCCGCCGGCCCGCTCGGCGGCGTCCACGTCGACGTCGGCCCGCCGCTCCACCCGCACCGTGAGGGTGTCCAGCCGGCCGCGCCGATCGAGGACGCACTGGAAGTGCGGCGAGAGCTGCGGGGTGCGCAGGATCAGCTCCTCGATCTGGGTGGGAAAGATGTTCACTCCACGCAGGATCATCATGTCGTCGGTGCGGCCGGTGATCTTCTCGATCCGGCGCATCGGACGGGCGGTGCCGGGTAGCAGGCGGGTCAGGTCGCGGGTGCGGTAGCGCACCACCGGCATCGCCTCCTTGGTCAGGGAGGTCAACACCAGCTCACCCCGCTCGCCGTCGGGCAGCACCGCCCCGGTGACCGGGTCGATGATCTCCGGGTAGAAGTGGTCCTCCCAGAGGTGCAGGCCGTCCTTGGTCTCGACGCACTCGGTCGCCACGCCGGGGCCCATCACCTCGGAGAGTCCGTAGATGTCGACGGCGTGGATGTCCAACTGCTGCTCGATCTCGCGGCGCATGTCCTCGGTCCACGGCTCGGCGCCGAAGATGCCCACCCGCAGTGAGGTGGCCCGCGGGTCGATGCCCTGGCGGCGCATCTCGTCGACGATGGCCAGCAGGTAGCTGGGCGTGACCATGATGACCTCGGGCTCGAAGTCGCGGATCAGCATGACCTGACGCTCGGTCATGCCCCCGGAGACCGGGATGACTGTGCAGCCCAGTTCCTCGGCCCCGTAGTGCGCGCCCAGACCGCCGGTGAAGAGCCCGTAGCCGTACGCGACGTGCACCCGGTCGCCGGGGCGGCCGCCGGAGGCGCGGATCGAGCGGGCCATCAGCCGCGCCCAGGTGCGCAGGTCGTCGCGGGTGTAGCCGACGACTGTCGGCCGGCCGGTGGTGCCGGAGGAGGCGTGCAGGCGGGCCACCCGCTCCCGGGGTACGGCGAACATGCCGAACGGGTAGTTCTCCCGCAGCTCCGCCTTGCCCGTGAACGGGAAGCGCGCCAGGTCGTCGAGATCCCGGCAGTCGTCGGGGTGCACCCCGGCCGCGTCGAACGCCCGCCGGTAGTGCGGCACGTTGTCGTACGCGTGCCGCAACGACCAGCGCAGTCGGTCGCGTTGCAGGGCGCGCAGCTCGTCGATGCCGGCGCGCTCGATCGGCTCCAGCTCCTCGGGACGAGGGGTGCGGTCCTGCATCGGCTGCCTCCTTGGCGCGGCGGTCCCGGTGGGGCTGCGGGTACCGTACGCCCGCTGCCGCGCGGGCCTGCGGGTGGTCAGCGGGTGGCTGGCAGCCGGTGCAGGGCGTCGACGAGCGGCGCCAACTCGGGGGTGGCCTCCGCCTGGGCGAGCGCGTCGGTGAGCACCCGGTCGTGGGTGGGTCGCGTCTGGGCGAGCAGCTCGGAGCCGGCCGGGGTCAGCTCGGTGTAGATGCCGCGCCGGTCGTCGGCGCAGAGGATGCGGGTGAGCAGCCCTCGTTGTTCGAGGCGGGTGACCAGCCGGGTGGTGGCGCTGCCGGACAGCGCGGCGGCGCGGGCGAGCTGGCTCATCCGCATGTGCCAGCCGTCCTGGCGGGAGAGCGCGTCGAGCACCGTGTATTCGACGACGGAGAGTTCGTGGTCGGCCTGCAGCGCCCGCTCCAGGGATGTCTCGATCAGCCCGTGCAGGGCGGCGAGGGTGCGCCAGCCCTGGGCGCGGATCTCGACCGCGTCGTCGGCGATGCCCATACCGGCCTCCTCGCTGTGATCTGAACGAACCCCAGACTAGCACGCTTGCGCCGATATAAAGCGCGTGCAAGTATTTCGTTGTTGGCGCGTGTAGTTGCACGCGCCGCCTATCTGCCTCCACTCGATGGGAAGACCATGTCCGTACCCCAGAAGTCCCTGCCGCCCGGCCTGATCGCGCTGGCCATCGGTGCCTTCGGCATCGGTCTCACCGAGTTCGTGATCATGGGGCTGTTGCCCGAGGTGGCCGCCGACTTCGCGGTCACCGAGCCGGTGGCCGGCTGGTTGATCTCCGGCTACGCGCTCAGCGTGGCCGTCGGCGGGGTCGCCCTCACCGCGGCGGTCACCCGCCTGCCGCGCAAACCCGTGCTGCTCGGCCTGATGGTGCTCTTCATCATCGGCAACCTGCTGTCCGCCGTCGCCGGCGACTACGCCGTGATGATGGCCGGCCGGATCGTCGCCGCGCTCTGCCACGGCGCGTTCTTCGGCATCGGCGCCGTGGTCGCCGCCGGTCTGGTCGCACCGGCCCGACGGGCGGGTGCCATCGCCATGATGTTCGCCGGCCTGACCATCGCCAACGTGCTCGGCGTGCCGTTCGGCACCTTCCTCGGGCAGCACTTCGGCTGGCGGTCGACGTTCTGGGCGATCACCGCCATCGGGGTGGTCGCACTGATCGGGCTGGCCCTGCTGATCCCGGTGGGCGACACCACCAACGCCGACCGCCCGGCCGGTGGGCTGCGCGGCGAGTTGCGCGCCTTCACCCACCCGCAGGTCTGGCTCTCCCTGGTGATCACCGTCCTGGGCTTCGGTGGGATGTTCGGCGCGTTCACCTACATCGCCTACACGCTGACCGAGGTCAGCGGCTTCGCCTCCAGCACCGTGCCGTGGCTGCTCGTCCTCTTCGGCGTGGGGCTCTTCGCGGGCAACCTGCTCGGCGGCCGGGCGGCGGACAGGTCCCTGTCGCGCACGCTGGTCACCGTCCTGGCGGTGCTCACCGTGGTGCTCGTCGGCTTCGCGCTGACCGCCACGAATCCGGTGCTGACCATCGTCGCGCTGGTGCTGATGGGCGGGTTCGGCTTCGCCACGGTGCCGCCGCTGCAAATGCGGATCATGCGGTACGCCCACCAGGCGCCGACCCTGGCGTCCGGGGCGAACATCGCCGCGTTCAACCTCGGCAACGCGTTGGGCGCGTGGATCGGCGGGGTGACCATCGCCGCCGGACTCGGCTACACCTCGCCGATCTGGGCCGGCGCCGCACTCACCCTCATCGGTCTGGGCGTACTCCTCGGCGCGCTGCGGCTGGCCCGCCGCGACGAGCCGGCGGGAGCCGAGGCGGAGCTGGCGGGGACCGCCGTCTGACCCTCCTCGATGACGACGCCGGGGCGGGCATCCGCCCGGCCCGGCGTCGCTTCGATCATCGCGCTGCCATTTTCTCGCAATTGCAAAAGATGTGCAACAAGGTCTGGACAACGCGTCGCGGGCGTAACTAGCCTGATCGCTATGAGTCCTTACATTGCGGATCCCTGGGCCTGGCAGGAAAGCTGGGACCGCCAGCAGGAAGCGTTCATGCCGGACCGTGAGCACCGGTTCACCGCCATGCTCGACACCGTCGACGCGGTCCTCGACGACCGACCGCCGCGTGTGCTCGACCTGGCCGGCGGCACCGGCACCATCTCGCTGCGGACCCTCGCTCGCTTCCCCGCCGCCGAGACCACACTGGTCGACCTCGACCCGGCGCTGCTCGCCATCGCCGACGCCTCGCTGGCCGACCGGGCCACCACCGTCACGGCCGACCTCGGCACCCCCGAGTGGCGCTCCACGCTGCCGCACCAGGAGTACGACGCCGTGCTCACCGCCACCGCCCTGCACTGGCTGCCGGCCGACCGGCTCGGGCAGCTCTACGCCGAGCTGCGCGACGTGCTGCGGCCGGGCGGCGTCTTCGTCAACGCCGATCACATGCCCGACGACTCGGTGCCGGAGCTGACCAAGCGGCTGATGGACCGGGCCCGGGACCGGCGCAACGCCCGGTACGCCGCCGGCTCGGTGCTGTCCTGGTCGGACTGGTGGCAGCGGGCCGGCGCAGACCCGTCGCTCGCCCCGCTGGTCGCCCAGCGACACGCCATCTACCCGACCGGGCACAGCCCAGAATGGAATCCACCGGTCTCGTGGCACCTGGCCGCGCTCACCGCGGCCGGATTCAGCGAGGTGGGCACGGTCTGGCGAGGCGGCTCGGACGCCGCCGTCGCGGCGGTGCGCTGACCCGGCCGTCGCCGGCCGTGCGCTGACGCCCTGTCGCCGGGCGGTGCGCTGACGCCCTGTCGCGGCGGTGCGCGGACGCCGCCGTCGCCGGCACTACGCTCAGGAGCCGTGCCAGAGCCGTTCGAGCCGCGTACCGACCCCGACGTCGACCTGCGCGTCCCCGGCGACCGCCGCGAGTTGACCGCGCACCCCGCGACGATTCTCGCCGCCATCGCGGTCGGCGGGGCGCTCGGCGCGCTGGCCCGGGCCGGCCTGCAACACGCCGTTCCGCACCCACCTACCGGCTTCCCGTGGGCCACGTTCACCGTCAACACGGCCGGGTGTCTGCTGATCGGCGTCCTGATGGCGGTGCTCGGGCACCTCGACGGTGGACCCCCGCTGGCTCGCCCGTTCCTCGGAGTCGGGGTGCTCGGCGGGTTCACCACCTTCTCCACCTACGCGGTCGACGTGCAGCAGGCGATCGTCGTGGGCGCACCGGGCACGGCGCTGACGTACCTCGCCGCGACGGTGCTCGGTGCGCTCGTGGCGGTCGCCCTGGGCGACGCCGTCACCGCCGGGCTGCTGCGTCGGGTGACCCGATGACCGTCCTGCTCATCGCACTGGGCGCGGCGGTCGGCGCGCCGCTGCGTTACCTCACCGACCGGGCCGTGCAGTCCCGGCACGGCTCGGCGTTCCCCTGGGGAACGCTGCTCGTCAACGTGGCCGGGTCGCTGCTACTGGGCGTCCTGGTCGGATGGCCGGCCGGCCCGGCGGTGAGCGCGTTGCTCGGCACCGGGTTCTGCGGCGCGCTGACCACCTACTCCACCTTCAGCTACGAGACGCTGCGGCTGACCACTGATGGTCACCGGCTCCTCGCGCTGGCCAACGTGCTTGGCAGCGTGGCCGCCGGGCTCGCCGCGGCCACCACCGGCTACGCCCTGGCCCGCACCCTGACCGGCTGACCGCGCACCGGCCGCGCCGCGCCCGATTCGATCTCCACCAACGCCTGGACCAGGGGCGCTCCACAACACACCGAGGGTATATACGCGAGGTATACCCTCGGTGTAGTCTGCTGGCATGAGCGTGCCACTGACCCTTCTCGGCCTCCTCGAACGCGAGCCCAGCCACGGTTACGACCTGAAGCGCGACTACGACGCCTTCTTCGGCCGGGGCAAGCCACTGCCGTTCGGCCAGGTCTACTCCACCCTCAGCCGACTGGCCCGCGACGGCAAGGTGGTGATCAGCGACGTCGCCCCGGGCTCCGGCCCCGACCGCAAGCGCTACATCATCACCGACGTCGGCGCGACCGAGGTCGAGCAGTGGCTGACCCAACCGGTCGACCCGGAACCGCACCTGCAGACGGTGCTCTTCGCCAAGGTCGTGCTCGCGCTGATGCTCGACCGGCCGGCCGCCGAATACCTCGACACCCAGCGCAGCGCGCACCTGCACCGGATGCGTGAGCTGACCGAGATCAAGCGCGCCGGCAGCCTGGTCGACGCGCTGCTCGCCGACCACGGCCTCTACCACCTGGAGGCGGACCTCCGATGGATCGAGATGACCGGCGCCCGCCTGGACGCCCTACGGAAAGAGGTGCGGCCGTGAGCGTCGTGATCGAAGCGCGCGACGTCGAGTTTTCCTTCGGTCAGACGCCGGCCCTGCGTGGCGCCAGCGTCGCCGTGGAGGCGGGCGAGATCCTCGCCGTCATGGGCCCCAGCGGCTCGGGCAAGTCCACCCTGTTGCACTGCCTGGCCGGCATCCTGGTGCCCGGCTCCGGCGAGATCCTCTTCGACGGGGCCCGGGTGCACGCCATGGCCGAGACCGAACGCAGCAGCCTGCGCCGGGACCGGTTCGGTTTCGTGTTCCAGTTCGGTCAACTCGTCCCCGAGCTGACAGCTGTGGAGAACGTCGCGCTGCCGCTGCTGCTCAGCGGCGTACACCGCAAGCAGGCGCTACCCAGGGCGGAAGCCTGGTTCGCGCGCCTCGGGCTGGGCGGCCTGGAGCAGCGGCGCTCGGGTGAGCTCTCCGGCGGGCAGGCACAACGGGTCGCCCTGGCTCGCGGTCTGGTCGCCGAGCCGCAGGTGCTCTTCGCCGACGAGCCGACCGGCGCGCTCGACTCGCTCACCGGCGAGCAGGTGATGGACCTGCTGGTCGGTGCCGCTCGTGAGCAGGGCACCACTGTCATCCTGGTCACCCACGAGCCGAGGATCGCGGCGTACGCCGACCGCGAGGTCATGGTCCGCGACGGGCGCGTGAACGCGCCGGACCGGATCGCCTCGTGATCCGCTTCGGGCTCCGCCTCGCCGTGGCCGGCGGCCGTGAGGCGCTCACCCGCCTGGCCGTCATCGCCGCCGCCGTCGCGGTCGGCAGCGGGCTGCTGCTGACCACCCTCGCCGGGGTCAACGCGGTCAACTCCCAGCTCACCCGGTACGCGTCGATGTATCCCAGCGCCTCGGCCGGCGACGCCGACCCGCTGTGGTGGTCGAACCGGCAGGACTACTTCCACGGTGAGCAGATCATTCGGATCGACGTCGCCGCGACCGGCTCGACAGCGCCCACCCCGGTCGGTATCCCGAGCACCCCGGGCCCCGGCGAGTACTACGCCTCGCCCGCGTTCCGCGAACTTCTGGCCGCCCACCCGGCCGACCAGTTGGGCGACCGCTACCCGGGGCGCGACCTCGGCACCGTCGGCCCGGCCGCGCTGACCTCGCCGGACACCCTGCTCGTCATCGCCGGCGGCACCCCCGACCAGGTCGCCGAACTGCCCAACGCGCAGCAGATCACCAGCGTCGGCGAGACCCCCGCCCTCCCCGAGACCACTGTGAACCTCATCCTGGGCGTGATCGCCGGCGGGTTGCTGTTCCCGGTGCTGATCTTCATCGGCACCGCGACCCGGCTCAGCGCCGCCCGCCGGGAGCAGCGCTTCGCCGCGATGCGCCTGGTCGGCGCGACACCCCGGCAGATCGCGATCGTCGCCGCCGCGGAGGCGGCCGCCGCCGCCGTCGCCGGCACCGCCGTCGGCTTCGCACTGTTCTACGCCTTCCGCGGCCCGCTCGCGGGCATCCCGTTCACCGGCATGCCGTTCTTCCCCAGCGACATGTCGCTGGGCGTGCTGGACACCCTGCTCGTGGCGCTCGGCGTCCCGGCCGGCGCGGCGCTGGCCGCCCAGGTCTCGCTGCGTCGGGTCCGGATCTCGCCGCTGGGCGTCACCCGTCGGGTCACCCCCCGCGCGCCGCGGGCCTACCGGCTGATCCCGATGGTGCTCGGCGTCGCAGTGCTGGTGTTCGCGCTCGGCTTCCGGCCCGAGACGTCCGACGGTCAGGCGGCGGTGTTCCTGCCCGGGCTGCTGCTCATCATGGCCGGCCTGGTCTTCGCCGGCCCGTGGTTGACGATGGTCGGCGCCCGGGTGATGGCCCGGTACGCCAACCGCCCGGCCACGCTCATCTCCGCGCGACGCCTCGCCGACAATCCGAAGGCCGGCTTCCGGGCGATCAGCGGCATCATGCTCGCGCTCTTCGTCACGAGCGTGTCCGTCGGCGTGATCACCACGATCGTCGCCAACCGCGGCCCGGCACCCACCGGCTCGACCGACGCGGGCACGGTGACCACCGTCTTCGACGAGGAGACAGCGTCGGTGCCCGGCACGCTCGTCGCCGAGCTGCGGGCGATCACCGGGGTGCGCTCCGCGACCGCCATCCGCGAGAACCCGGTGGTGACCGACTCGGGCGAGGTCGGGGTGATCGCCTGCACCGACCTCCCGAGCGAGTACGGTCGGTGCGCCGACGGCGCGGCCGTCATCGAGGTGCCGATGGGCCTCAGCCGCTGGCGGGAGTCGGCGTCGTCCGCGACGGTCTGGCCGGCCGCGTCGCTCACCCTCGACGAACTCCAACGGCTGCCGGTCGGGGCGATGGTCGTCGGCACGGACGGCTCCGCCGCCGCCGTCGAGCGCACCCGTACCGTGCTGGAGGTCGCCTTCCCGACCTTCTGGGTGGGGCCGAACGTGCCCGGTGACTTCGAGTCGGACTTCGCGAACACGCTGCGCGGCTGGGAGCAACTGGCCAACGTCATCATCATCGCCAGCCTCGCGCTCGGTGGGTGCAGCCTCGCGGTCAGCGTCATCGGTGGTCTCACCGAACGCCGACGGCCGTTCAGCCTGCTGCGCCTCAGCGGCGCTCCGGTGCGGATACTGCGTCGGGTGGTGGCGTTGGAGAGCGCCGTGCCGATGCTCGCCGTCGCCGCCGTCGCCATCGGCATGGGCCTCCTCGCCGCCCACCTGTTCCTCCGGGCGCAGATGGGCTACACCCTCGTCGCGCCTCGGCCGGGCTTCTACGTGATCGTCGTGGTCGGGTTGGCAGCCTGCCTCGGCGTCATCGCGTCCACCCTGCCGCTGCTGGAACGCATCACCGGACCGGAGACCGCCCGCAGCGAGTAGTGCTCACCCCGTCGGCCCGGTGGTGGTGAGAGCCACCACCGGGCCGAGGACGAAGACGGCGGGTGGGCCGACGCCCTCCCGGGCGGCGACAGCGCCGATCTCGTCCAGCCGGGCGGGCACCGATCGCTGGTCGGGCAGCCCGGCGTCCTGCACGGCGAGCACCGGGGTCTCCGGGGCCCGGCCGTGCTCGATCAGCACGGCGGCGATCTTGGCGATGGTGTCGACGGCCATCAGCAGCACGACGGTGCCCCGGGCCCGGGCCAGTGCCGCCCAGTCGACGAGCGAGTCGGGGTGCCCGGGCGGCAGATGCCCGGACACGACTGTGACGTCGTGCGCCACCCCCCGGTGAGTGACCGGCACACCGGCGAGGGCCGGTGCGGCGAGCGCGCTGCTCACCCCGGGCACCACAGTCACCGGCACACCGGCCGCCACGCAGGCCTGCACCTCCTCGTGGCCGCGCCCGAAGACGTAGGGGTCACCGCCCTTGAGCCGGACCACCCGCCGGCCGGCGCGGGCGTGCGACACCAGTGCCTCGTTGATCGCCTCCTGGGCCATCGACGGGCCACGGGGCACCTTCGCGGCGTCGACCACCAGCACGTCGGGGCGCAGCCCGGCGAGCAGCCCCTGCGGGGCGAGCCGGTCGACCACGACGACGTCAGCGGCGTCGAGCAGCGCCTTCGCGCGTACCGTGATCAGGTCGTCGGGCCCCGGCCCGCCGCCGACCACGGCGACCGAGCCGTGCCCGTGGTCGTGGTGGTCGTGGTGGTCGTGCCCGTGCTGGTGATGGTGGTGACCGACCGGGTCGTCGGGGTGGTCGTGCGGGCGTTGCGGGCGGCCCACCTTGTCCGCGAAGCCGGGCATCAACACCCGGTACGCGCAGGTGTCGCAGTTCATTCGGATGTCCCCGCCCAGCGCCTCGGCGTACCGCTCCAGGACGAGGTCGGCGAGGGCGTCACAGTCGCCGATCACCTCGGCGACGCGGACGTCCAGGTCGGGGTGGGCGGCGGCGAACTCCGCCGACTGGGCGACGATCCGGTCCGGCAGCACCCCGGCGAACAGGAAGTACGGTGCCACCACGATCCGCCGCGCGCCGAGGCGGCGCAGGCGCTCCAGCACGGCCGGCACCGACGGCTGCGCCAGGGAGATGAACCCTGGCTCCACGCCCGCGTAGCCGCGTCCCTCCCAGAGCAGCCGGGCGACCTTGGCGACCTCGGCGTTGGCGTCCGGGTCGGTGGATCCCCGCCCGATCAACGCCACCCACGTGTCGGCCCGGTCGGCACCAGCCGGCTCCGTGTCGGCCCGGTCGGCGCCGGACAGGGCGGCGTCGATGCGCTGTTCGAGGGCTTCGTGCAGCAGCGGGTGGGGGCCGAGCGGGCGACCGTAGCGGTAGGTCAACCCGGGATGGCGCTGCTGCTCCCGGGCCATCGCGGCGGGGATGTCGCCCTTGCCGTGACCGGCGCCGGTGAGCACCAGCGGGAGCGCCACCAGCGCCCGGTGCTCCCGGGCGACGAGCGCGCCGACCGCGTCGGTCAGCGGTGGACGGGACAGCTCGATGAAGCCACCCTCGACGTCGCCGATGTCACCGCGAGCGCGGACCCGCTCGACGAGAGCGGCGAACTGGTCGACCCCGGCCGCGCTGCGCGTACCGTGCCCGACGATGACCAACCCGGTCATGACTTCTCCTCGACGTAGAGCAGGGCGTTGAGGGCGGCGGCGGCGACCGCCGAGCCACCCTTCTCCCCCACGTTGGACACGGCGGGCAGGCCGCTGGCCCGCAGCGCCGCCTTCGATTCGGCAGCACCCACGAAGCCGACCGGCAGGCCCACCACGAGCGCCGGTGCGGCGTCCACCGTGAGCAGTTCGACAAGTGCGGTGGGTGCGCAGCCGACCACCCAGACCGCTGCGGGCCCGACCCGCTCCAGGGCGATCCGGACGGCCGCCGCCGAGCGGGTGATCCCGGCCGAGCGGCCCAGCGCGGCGGCGGCCGGCTCGGCGACCGGGCAGACCAGTTCCAGGCCGGCCCGGGTGATGCCGGCGGCGACCATCGCCACGTCGGTGACCACGGGCGCCCCGGCGCGCAGCGCCGTCAGCCCCGCTTCCAGGGCGGCCTCGTCGCAGACCAGTTCGTCGACGTACGCGAGGTCGGCGCTGGCGTGCACCACCCGCTCGGTCACCGCGCGGGTCAGCGGCGGCAGGTGCGACAGGTCGACGCGCTCGCGCAGGATGCGGTACGACTCGGCCTCGATGGGGTGCACGACCCGGCTCATCGGGCTCCTTCACAGGGGTCGGGCTCGACGACGCGGATCGCGTCGACCGGGCAGATCTCCAGGCACTCCAGGCAGCCGGTGCACCGGTCGTCGCGGACCGTGAGGCCACCGGCAACCGGTCGGATCGCGTGGGTGGGGCAGGTGAGCAGGCACGCGCCGCAGCCCTGGCAGGCGTCGATCGTCACGAACGCCACCGGTACCCCCGGGGTGTGACCATCCGGCCGGCGACCAGCCGCGTGTCGCTGCTGCCCACGACCACGACGCTGTACATGTCGACGATCGCCGGGTCGAGTGTGGCCACTGTGGCGAGGTGCACCCGTTCGCCGGGGCGGCTGGCGTTGCGCACCACACCCACCGGGGTGTCCGGTGACCGGTGCGCGGCGAGGATGCCGAGCGCCTTGCCGAGTTGCCAGTCGCGGGCCCGGCTGCGCGGGTTGTAGAAGAGCGTCACGAAATCACCCTCGGCGGCGGCGGTGACCCGCCGCTCGATGACGTCCCACGGGGTGTGCAGATCGGACAGGCTCACGTAGGCGTGGTCGTGGCCGAGGGGCGCGCCGAGCAGCGCCCCGGCAGCGAGGGCGGCGGTGACCCCGGGGACGCCCACCACCTCGATCCGCTCGTCGGCGTACTCCAGGGCGGGGCTGGCCATCGCGTACACCCCGGCGTCGCCGGAGCCGATCAGCGCGACCGCCCGGCCGGCGGCGGCCTCGGTGACGGCGGCGCGCGCCCGCACCTCCTCCGCGCCCAGCCCACTGGAGAGCACCCGGGTGCCGGGGCGGAGCACGTCGCGGACCTGCTCCAGGTACTGGTCGAGGCCGACCACCACGGCGGCGCGACGGAGCTCGGCGACCGCGCGGGGCGTGCGCAGGTCGGCGGCGCCCGGCCCGAGGCCGACGACGGCCAGCCGGCCGCGTGGCGCGTGCCGGGCCACCGCGACGGTGGCCATCGCCGTCGCGGTCTTCCCCACCAGCAGCGTCGCGTCGCCGGCCCGGCCGTCCGGGCCGAGCAGGGCCGCGGCCTCCGCCACGCTCGGCGTGCCGACCGCGGCCCGGACCACCTCGCTGGGGTGCGGCACGTCGACAGCCGCCAGCCGCGTCGCCGGCCAGGTCACCAGGGGTACGCCGAGCGCGTCGACGGTGCTGCGGATGCCCGCCTCGTCGGCCTTGATGTCGGCGGTGGCCAGGCAGCGCAGGCTCGCCGGGTCCAGGCCGGCCTCGGCCAGCACCCGGTGCAGCAGCTCCGCCACCTCGGCGGCGGGTACGCCCCGACTCGCGCCCACGCCGGCGACCAGCGACGGCGGCCGCAGCACGGCGGTCCGCTCGTCGGGTGACACGACCCGGTCGGTGACCAGCAGCCGGTACCCGTCGTCCGTCGGGTCCTCGTCAGCCGCGCGCACGTTCGCGGGCAGGGCGGGCAGCGGCCAGTCGGCGTCGGCGATCAGCCGGACCGGCTCGCCGTCCAGGATGGCCCGGGACACCGCGGCGACAGCGCCCTGCACGGGCCAGCCGAGGGTGTCCAGCCCCGGCAGGTCGACCGCGTCGGTGGCGGTGGTGATCACCGGTCGGGCGTCCAGCAGGGCGGCGACCCGCTCGGCGAGGGCGTTGGCCCCGCCGGCGTGCCCACCGAGCAGCGCCACCGCGTGCCGGGCGGCCTCGTCGACGACCACCACCGCCGGGTCGGTGCGCTTGTCGTCGAGCAGCGGCGCGACGATCCGTACCACCGCCCCGGTGGCCAGGAACGCGATGACCGCGTCGCACCCGGCCCAGGCGGTCCGCAGCGCGTCGGCGACGGTCTCCCCCTCGACCAGCCGGGCGTGCGGCCAGGCGGCGGTCAGGGTGTCGGCGTGCCGGCGGCCGGCTGCGGTGGCCGCCACCAGGCCGATCCGGGCGGGCGGGTTCTGTTCGGTCACTGGCGCTCCCCGGTGAGGACGACCACCGGGTTGGTGGCCGCGAGGCGGATCGACCCGCCGGGCAGGTCGGCGAGGCGGGCGGCGGAGAGCTGGCTGCCCTCGACCGTGTAGCCGGCGGCGCGCAGCAGACCCACGGACGGTGCGACCCGGTCCAGTGCGGCCAGGGTGAGCACCACCCGCTCGGGCTGGCGGGCCACCACGGCGGTGAGGACGTCGACACCGCCGCCGCCGACGAAGACCGCGTCGGGCTCGGGGAGGCCGGCCAGCGCCGCCGGGGCACGTCCGCTGATCAGTCGGACGTGCGCGGCGTGCGCCGCGGCGTTGGCCCGGATGGTGGCACCGGCGTCGGCGTCCTGTTCGACGGCGAGCACTGCCGCGCCGAGCAACGCGCACTCGATGCCGACCGAGCCGCTGCCCGCCCCGATGTCCCAGATCAGCCGGCCCAGTCGGGGGCGCAGCCGGGCGACGACGAGGGCGCGCACCTCCGACTTTGTGATCATGGAGTCGCGGTGGGCGTACCGGTCCTCCGGCAGCGCCCAACCACCGGCCGGCGCGGCGGCGGGCTGGTTGTCGGCGCGCATACCGGCCGTACCTCGGTCAGGCGGGGCGTCCGCGGACCAGGCGGGCCCGGCGGGGGGTGACGTGGACCCGGCGGGCGCGGCGTCGGCGGGCGCGGCGTCGGCGGGCGCGGACCTGGCCGGTACCGGGTCGGCGAGGCTGAGCAGGACGTGCGGGTCGGCCCAGGTACCGGCGACGGCCTGCTCGGGGGTCACCGCGCGGATCCGTTCGGCGGCGGTGCCCAGGTGCTCGGCGACCAACAGGCGGCGGGACCAGCCGATCAGGCCGGCGCCCAGCTCGGCCGCGCCGGCGCCGGGCGCGGTGAGCACCGCGACCAGTGGCAGCGCCCGGCAGGCGTTCAACGCCGGGCGCGGATCGCGGCCGTGCGCGGTGACCACGGCGGCGCCGTCCCAGGGCAGCCCGGCGCGGGCGAACGCGGCGGCCACACTGGACACTGCCGGCACCACCCGCAGCGGCAGCCCGGCCGCGCGCAGCCGCCGGACGATGCCGAACAGGCCGGGATCGCCGCTGGCCAGCACCACGGCCGGCACCCCGGCGTCGACGGCCTCGGCGAGGCGGCGCAGGGCGGGGGCGAGCGGCCCGAGGGCGATGGTGTCCGCGCCGGCCGGTACGGGCACCGCGGCCAGGTGCCGGGCGGCCCCGACCACCAGCCCGGCGGTGGCCAGCACCGGTGCGAGCGCGGGGTGCGGGGGTGCGCCCGCCGCGTCCAGGCCGACCACTGACACGGCGGTCACCGGGGCCGGTGGGGTCGCCGAGGCCGTCCGCGTCATCGGGGCCACCGGCCGGACGAGGCCACGACGTGCGCCCCGGCGAAGTCGACCATCGCCACGTCCACGGTGACCGTGGGCCCGGCGAATCGCCGCAACACCGCCTGGACCCGCTGGCAGAGCAGGTCGCCGGCTGGGGCGAGCAGCCCGGCGGCCTCCCACAGCTCGTACGCGTGTCGCCCGGTGTTCGCCTCGGTCACGGCGGCGACGAGCGACGGGTCGCCGCCGGCCTCGGCGGTCACCGCGCCGAGCAGGGAGAGGTCCACCTTCGAGCGGGTGTAGTGGGTCATCAGGATGCCGGCCGCCAGTTTGGCGAGCTTGCCGGCCATGCCGACGAAGACCACGCCGGTCATGGCGTCACCCACTGCGGCGGTCACCGCGGCCCCGGTGAAGTCGCCGACCTCGACGAAACAGACCTCGGGCAGGTCGGGCAGGAGCGTACGGGCGGCCCGCTCGGTACGCCCGCCGGTGCAGAGCACCACTGTCGGCTCGCCCTGGGCGGCCATCACGTGCACGGCCTGCACGACGCTGGCCCGCCACGACGCGGTGGAGAAGGGGCGGACGATCCCGGTGGTGCCGAGGATCGAGATGCCACCGAGGATGCCGAGGCGACGGTTGGTGGTCTTGCGGGCCATGATCTCGCCGCGGGGCACGCTGATCACCACCCGGACTCCGACTTCGCTGAGGTCGACCACCTCGGCCACGGCGTCGCCGATCATCTGGCGGGGGGTGTCGTTGATCGCCGGGCCGCCGACCGCGAGCCCGAGGCCGGGTTTGGTGACAGTGCCGACACCGGCACCGCCGGCCAGCCGCAGGCCGGGCACGTCGGTCCAGTTCACTGTGGCGGTCAGCTCGGCGCCGTGGGTGACGTCCGGGTCGTCCCCGGCGTCCTTGACCACCACCGCCTCGGCCCGGACCGGTGGGGTGCCGGTCACCTCGCAGCGCTCGACCGGGAAACGCACCCGGCGTCCGGCCGGCAGCCCGATCTCCACCTCCTGCTGGCTGCTGCCGGTGACCAGCGCGGTGACCGCGGCCTTCGCCGCCGCCGTAGCGCACGCGCCGGTGGTCCAGCCGGTGCGCAGCGCGGTGGGCCGGACCTTCGCGGTACGCGGCAGGTCCGGCTCGCGCAGCGGCGGCTCGGCGTACGTCATGGGGTTTCTGTTTCTCCGGCGCGGGCGCGGCGCAGCTCGGCGCGGGCGGCCGGCTCGGCCCGGCGGAAGGTGTGGAAGTGCCCGGGGTGGTAGAGGTGCGAACGGGTGCCCTCGGCGGCGAGGGCCGGGCCGACCAGGAAGAGGGTGTGCTTCCACAGCTTGTGCTGCTTGACCGTCGCCTCCAGGGTGCCGACGGTGCAGCGCACCACCAGTTCGTCGGGCCAGGTCGCCTGGTACGCCACCACGGCAGGCGTGTCGTCGGGGTAGCCGCCGGCCAGCAGCTCGGCCTGCACCTGCCCGGAGCGGGCGGCGGAGAGGAACAGCGCCATCGTGGTGCCGTGCCGGGCGAAGTCCCGGACCCGCTCACCGGGCGGCATCGGGGTCTTGCCGCCTTCGAGGCGGGTGAGGATGACCGACTGGGCCACCTCGGGCACTGTCAGCTCCCGCCCGATGATCGCCGCGACGGCGGTGAACGACGACACCCCGGGCACGATCTCGACGGCCAGGCCGAGCGCCCGGCACAGGTCCAGTTGCTCCTGCACCGCGCCCCACAGCGCCGGGTCGCCGGAGTGGATCCGGGCCACTGTCAGCCCCTGCTCGGCGGCGCGCTGGTAGAGCGGCAGCACACCCTCGATGGGGAGCTGCGACGAGTCGACGATCTCCGCGTCGGGGCGGGCGTGGTCGAGCACGCCGGCGTGCACCAGGCTGGCCGCCCAGATCACGATGTCCGCCTCGGAGATCACCCGGGCGGCCCGCAGGGTCAGCAGGTCCGCCGCCCCCGGGCCGGCTCCGACGAACCACACGGTGCCGTCGCTGGTCACAGCTTTCCTCCTCGGTGCTCGCGGCGGGCCGGAACCAGCAGCGTCGACAGGTACGGCAGGTCGTGTTCGGTGTCGTCGACCGGCCCGACGCGTTCGCCGGGGAGCCCCAGGCCGCGTCCGAGCACGGCGTCGGCGAGGCGACCCTGCCGGCGCAGCTCGGCGAGCAGTTCCGGGTGCCGCCGCCAGCCCTTGTAGACCACCACGGTGCCCGGCCCGGCGAGGGCGTCGGCGAAGAGCGCCAGGCCCGCGGTGGCCGGCAGCAGGGTGAGCGGTTCGCGTCCCTCACACAGCGGGGTGCCGCTGCGCGCCGCCAGCTCCTGCATGGCGGTGACGCCGGGCACTGTCGCCACCCGTACCGCCGGGCGCAGCGCGCGGACACTCTGGGCCAGGTAACCGAAGGTGGAGTAGACGTTGGGGTCGCCGATGGTGGCGAACGCCAGCGACCGCGCGCCCGCGTCGATCGCCTCGACCACCACCCGGGCGGCGTCGTCCCAGGCCGCCGCCCTGCGCGGGGTGATCCCACCCCGGTCGTCGAGCGCGAACGGCAGCCGGCGCAGCCGGTCGGTCGCGACGTGCTCCCGCACTGTCGCCTCGGCCCGCCCGGCGTCCGCACCCGGCGGCGTCGCGTTTGCGGTCGCGGTGGGCGTGACCCGGTCCGCCATCACGGGTACGAAGACCAGGTCGGCCTCGCGCAGCAGCCGCACCGCCTTGACGGTGAGCAGTTCCGGGTCGCCCGGGCCGACGCCGACCCCGGTGAGCGTGGCGCTCATCGGGCCGCCTCGACCAGTCGGCGGGCCGCGTCCGGGTGACCGGCCCAGTGGGTGTGCAGGTAGGAGGCGTGCACCCGGCCGGCGACGAAGCCGTGCGGGGTGTCGCTCCACCGCCACGCCGGCGCGTCGCCGTACCCCGGGTCGGTGGTGGTGCGGTGGAACTCGTGGCCGCGTACCGGCTCGCCGGCGCGCGCCACCGGGGAGTCGGTGACGGCGAGGGCCTCCCGGTAGCCGAGGGTGAGCCGGTCGGTCATCCGGGCGGTCAGGTCCAGTCGACCGCACATCGGTACGCCGTCCAGGGACCGCCCGAGGTAGAGCAGCCCGGCGCACTCGGCCACGATCGGCCCGTCGAAGTCGGCCAGCTCGGCGCGGAGCGCGGTGTTGTCGGCGAGCGCCTGCGCGTACGCCTCGGGGAAGCCCCCGCCGATCACCACCGCCCGGGTGCCGGTGGGCAGGGCCGGGTCACGCAGCGGGTCGACGGTGACGACGTCCGCGCCGGCAGCGGTGAGCAGTTCGGCGGTCTCCGCGTACGAGAAGGTGAAGGCCGGGCCACCGGCGAGCGCGACCCGTGGCCGGTCGAGGCCGGCCGGCCCGCCGACGGCGGCGACCGGGTCCCACGCCGGGGTGGTCAGCGGCGGGGCGGTCCGGGCCAGGTCGAGCACGGCGTCGAGGTCAACAGTGGCCTCGACCAGCTCGGCGAGCGCCGTGACGATCGCGACGGATTCGGGTGCCCGCTCGGCGACCGGCACCAACCCGAGGTGCCGGGCCGGCGCGGCCACCTCGGCGGCGCGGGTCACCGCCCCGAGCACCGGTACGCCCACCTCGGCGAGGGCGTCGCGCAGCAGCGTCTCGTGCCGGGGTGAGCCGACCCGGTTGAGGATCACCCCGCCGATCCGTACCGCCGGGTCGAACGCGGCCATGCCGAGGGTGAGCGCGGCGGCCGACCGGCCCTGCGCGGTGGTGTCCAGCACCAGCAGCACGGGTGCCTCGATCAGCCGGGCGACGTGCGCGGTGGAGGCGAAGTCGCGGCGGCCCACCGCGCCGTCGTGCAGGCCCATGACGCCCTCGACCACGGCGATGTCGGCGGGCGTGGGGACGCTCGCGCCGTGTCGCAGCAGGGCGGCGATCCGGTCGGCTCCGACCAGGAACGGGTCGAGGTTGCGCCCTGCCCGCCCGGCGGCGAGAGCGTGGTAGCCGGGGTCGATGTAGTCGGGGCCGACCTTGTGCGGGCTGACCGTCAGGCCTCGCCGGCGCAGCGCGGCGAGCAGTCCGGTGGCCACAGTGGTCTTCCCGTGGCCGCTGGCCGGGGCGGCGACCACCACCCGGGGCAGCGCCCAGTGCGCGCTCACCACTCGATGCCCTTCTGGCCCTTCTGGCCGGCGTCCATCGGGTGCTTGACCTTGGTCAGCTCGGCGACCAGGTCGGCGGCGGCGACCAGGCGCGGGTCGGCGTCCCGGCCGGTGATCACGACGTGTTGGAAGCCGGGCCGGTCGGCCAGGGTGGCGACCACCTCGTCGACGTCCACCCAGCCCCACTTCATCGGGTAGGTGAACTCGTCCAACACGTACAGCCCGTAGCGCTCGGCGGCCAGGTCACGCTGGATCTGCCGCCAGCCCTCCAGGGCGTCGGCGGCGTGGTCGGCGTCGCCGCCGCGCTGGATCCAGGACCAGCCCTCGCCCATCTTGTGCCAGGCCACCGGCGCGCCCTGACCGATGCGCTCGTGCACCTCGCCGAGCGCCCGGAAGGCGTTCTCCTCCCCCACCCGCCACTTGGCGCTCTTGACGAACTGGAACACCCCGACCGGAAGACCGGCCGTCCAGGCCCGCAACGCCAGCCCGAAGGCCGCCGTCGACTTCCCCTTCATCTGCCCGGTGTGGACGATCAGCAGTGGCCGGTGCCGCCGCTGCCGGGTCGTCAACCCGTCCTGCGGCACCGAACTCGGCTGTCCCTGCGGCATCAGACCGTCCCCCGTCCCGCGGCCACTCCCGTGCCCGCCTCTTCCGCGATCTTGCAGTTTCTGTTGGTCATATGTGCACTTCGCCCTCTATGCCGCGACAGGAAGTGCAAGATCGCGGGGGTGGGGGTGGGTGAGGGCTTCCAGGGGAGTTCGGGGGGCCTTCAGCTGGGTGGCCAGGCGGGCGGCCAGGTGCAGGCGGACCGGGCCCGTCTCGCAGTCGACGACCACGCACGGGGCGCCGGTGGCGGCCAGGACCGCTGCCGCCGCTGCCGCCCGGTCCAGCGGCCGGGTGCCGGCCGTGGCCCTCCCGTCGGTGACGATGAGGACCAGTGGGCGGCGCTTCGGGTCGCGCAGGCGCTCCACCCGCAACAGGTCCGCGGCGGCGAGCAGCCCCTCGGCCAGCGGCGTACGCCCGCCGGTCGGCAGCTCGGCCAGCCGGGTCGAGGCGGCCAGCACCGACGAGGTCGCCGGCAGCAGGGTCCGGGCGCCGGTGCCCCGGAACGCGATCACCGCGACCTTGTCCCGCCGCTGGTACGCGTCGGTGAGCAGGGCGAGCACCGCGTCCTTCACAGTGGCCATCCGCTGCCGCGCGCCCATCGAGCCGCTCGCGTCCACCACGAACAGCACCAGGTTGCCCTCGCGCCCCTCACGAACCGCCTCGCGCAGGTCGTCCCGGCGCAGTCGCAGCGGACCGGTGAACCGGCCCCGGGCCGCCTGGTGCGGCGCGGCGGCGCGGATCGTGGCCGGCAGGTGCAGCGCACCGACCCGACCCGCCGGTACCCGGGCGCCGGTGGTGCGACCCCGCCCGGTGCGGGCCCGAGACCGTCGGCCCGGCACCCCGTCACCCAGGCCGGGCGCGGTGAGCACCCGCGCCTTCAACCCACCCCGGGGTACGGCCACCGGCTGGGACTCCCCGCCGCGGGGCGGGTCGTCGGCACCGGTCGTCGAATGTCCGCCACCGCGCGGGCGCGAGTCCGGGCCATCGTCACCCCGATCGGCCTGCTGGCGCTGCGGCCAGCCGTCGTCGTCGCCCCGGTCGCCCGGCTGGCGCTGCGGCCAGCCGCCGGTGCCGTCCGGCCCGTCAGTGCCAGCGCCGTCACGCGCCGTCGGGTGCTCCGCCGAACCCGGTTCACCCTGGTCGACGCCGTCGCCGCTGCGGTCGCCTCCCTGCGGTCCACCGCCCTGTGGTCCGCCCCCGTTCGGGCCACCGCCACCGGCCGGGCCACCGCCCTGCGGGCCGCCGTCCGGGTCAGTGTCGTCGGGGCCGCGGTCGTCGGGGCCGGCGTCGTCCGGGTCGTCGGGGTGGGCGTCCTGGGCGCGCTGCAACGCCTCGTCGAGGCGCTTCTCGTCCAGCCCCGGGGTGTCGAACGGGTCGCGGCGGCGGCGGTGCGGCAGGGCCAACCGGGCCGCCACCCGGACGTCGTCGATGGTGACCCGGTCCCGGCCGTGCCAGGCGGCGTGGGCGAGGGCGGTACGGGCGGTGACGATGTCGGCCCGCATCCCGTCCACGTCGAATGCCGCGCACACCTCGGCGATCTGCCGCAACGCGGCGTCTGGCAGTCGTACCCCGGGAAGTCGGCGGCGGGCGGCAGCCACCTGGCCGGCGATCTCCGCGTCGGCGTCGGCCCAACGGGCGGCGAAGCCGACCGGGTCCGCGTCGGCGGCCAGCCGGCGGCGGACCACCTCGACCCGGATCTCCGGGTCCCGGCTGGCGCCCACCTCCACAGTGAGCCCGAACCGGTCGAGCAGCTGCGGGCGCAGCTCCCCCTCCTCCGGGTTCATCGTGCCGACCAGCAGGAACCGGGCCGCGTGGCTGACCGAGACGCCCTCCCGCTCGACGTGACTGCGGCCCATCGCCGCCGCGTCGAGCAGCAGGTCGACGAGGTGGTCGTGCAGCAGGTTGACCTCGTCGACGTAGAGCACACCCCGGTGCGCGGCGGCGAGCAGGCCCGGCTCGAAGGCGCGTACCCCCTCGCCGATCGCCTTTTCCAGATCCAGCGCACCAACCACCCGGTCCTCGGCGGCGCCCACCGGCAGCTCGACGAGGCGGGCCGGGCGGGTCTCGGCGGCGACGTCGGCCGGGTGCGGGCCGTCCGGGCAGGCCGGGTCGGGCTCGGCCGGGTCACAGCCGAAACGGCAGCCGGCGACCCGCCGCACCGGGGGCAGCAGCGCGGCGAGAGCCCGCACGGCTGTGGACTTGGCGGTCCCCTTCTCACCCCGGACCAGCACCCCACCGATCGCCGGGGAGACCGCGTTGAGCAGCAACGCCAGTCGCATGTCGGCCATGCCGAGCACCGCGCTGAACGGATAAATCGCCACTGCGCCTTCTTTCGTTCGCGACTGCGGGGCTCGCAGAACCGGCTCACTCCTCGCGCTCACACCCGGTCCTCCAGGTCGCCCTCACTGGCCAGGTACGTGTCGCGCAACCGGTCCAGGGTGGCCGGCTCCGGCTTGGCCCACAGCCCCCGGTCGGCGGCCTCCAACAGGCGTTCGGTGATGCCGCGCAACGCCCACGGGTTGGACTGCTCCAGGAACTCCCGGGTGGTCTCGTCGAAGAGGTACGCGGCGGCCAGGTGCTCGTACATCCAGTCGTCGACAACGCCGGCGGTGGCGTCGTATCCGAACAGGTAGTCCACTGTGGCCGCCAGCTCGAACGCGCCCTTGTAGCCGTGCCGGCGCATCGCGGCGATCCACTTCGGGTTGACCACCCGGGCCCGGAACACCCGCCGGGTCTCCTCGCCCAGCGTGCGGGTGCGCACGTCGTGCGGCATCGCCGAGTCACCCACGTACGCCTGTGGTGACGTGCCGGTGAGGTGGCGGACCATCGCCACCATCCCACCGTGGTACTGGAAGTAGTCGTCGGAGTCGACGATGTCGTGCTCACGGGTGTCCTGGTTCTTCACCGCCACCGCGATCCGGGCGAACGAGCGCTCCATGTCGGCGCGCGCCTCCCGCCCGTCCAGGCCCCGGCCGTACGCGTAGCCGCCCCACACCGCGTACACCTCGGCCAGGTCGGCGTCGCTGCGCCAGGTCCGGGCGTCGATCAGGGGCAGCAGACCAGCGCCGTACGCGCCGGGCTTCGAGCCGAAGATCCGGGCGGTGGCCCGTCGCTCGTCGCCGTGCTCGGCGACGTCGGCGGCGACGTGCGCCCGCAGGTAGTTCTCCTCGTCCGGCTCGTCCAGGGCGGCGACCCGCCGCACGGCGTCGTCGAGCAGCGCCACCACGTGCGGAAACGCGTCGCGGAAGAAGCCGGAGATGCGCACTGTGACGTCGACGCGCGGGCGGCCCAGCTCGGCGGTCGGCACCACCTCGATGCCGGTCACCCGCCGGGACCTGTCGTCCCAGACCGGCCGGCAGCCCAGCAGCGCGAGCACCTCGGCGATGTCGTCGCCCTGGGTGCGCATCGCGCTGGTGCCCCAGACGGTCAACCCCACCGAGCGGGGGTACGCGCCGGTGTCGGCGAGGTGCCGGGCCAGCAGTGAGTCGGCGAGGGCCACCCCGACGTCCCAGGCGTTGCGGCTGGGGATGGCCTTCGGGTCGACGGAGTAGAAGTTGCGGCCGGTGGGCAGCACGTTGACCAGGCCCCGGGTGGGTGAGCCGGACGGGCCGGGCGGCACGAACCTGCCGTCCAGCGCCCCGAGGGTGTTGGTCAGCTCGTCGGTGGTCCGGTCCAGTCGGGGCACCAGCTCGGTGGCGGCGAAGTGCAGCACCGCGGCGACGTCCGGGATCGACCGACCGGTCACCTCCGTCACGACGGCGTCGATGGTGTCCACCGCCCAGTCCAGGGTCTCCATGCCGACGACCAGCCGCCGGGCGAGGGCCTCGATCAGATCGATCGCGTCGGCGGCGGTGCCGGCCGGCCCGTCCACCACGTCGGTCAGCGCCGCGGGCAGTGTCAGTCGCTGTCCCGGCGACGCGAGCAGTTCCTGCTCGTCGAGGGAGTACGCGACGGCGAGGGCCTGTCGCAGGCCAGGCAGGGCGCGGGCCCCGCCCCAGATCTGCGGGGCGCGCAGCACCGCGAGGACCAGGTTGACCAGGGGCTCACCGGTGGGCGCGTCGGCGAGGATGTGCAGCCCGTCGCGGATCTGCACGTCCTTGACCTCGCACAGGTACCCGTCGAGGTGCAGCACGAAGTCGTCGAAGTCGTCCGCGTCGGGCATCGCCTCGGCGTGCAGGTCGTGGTGCAGCTCGGCGGCGCGCACCAGGTCCCAGATCTGCGCCCGTACGGTGGGCACCTTGGCCGGGTCGAGGGCCTGCACCGTCGCGTACTCGTCGAGCAGTTGTTCCAGTTTGGCCAGGTCGCCGTAGGTCTCGGCGCGGGCCATCGGCGGGACCAGGTGGTCGACGACCACGGCGTGCGCCCGCCGCTTGGCCTGGGTGCCCTCGCCGGGGTCGTTGACGATGAACGGGTACACCAGCGGCAGGTCGCCGAGGACCGCGTCGGGCGCGCAGTCGGCGGAAAGGCCGAGGCCCTTGCCGGGCAGCCACTCCAGGGTGCCGTGCTTGCCCAGGTGCACCACGGCGTCCGCGCCGAAGCCGCCGTCCGCGACCGGCGCGGTCAGCCAGCGGTACGCGGCCAGGTAGTGGTGACTCGGCGGCAGGTCCGGGTCGTGGTAGATGGCGATCGGGTTCTCCCCGAAGCCGCGGGGCGGCTGGATCAGCAGCACCACGTTGCCGAAGCGCAGCCCGGCGAGCACGATGTCTCCGCCCTCGGTGTACAGCTCGCCCGGCGGCTCACCCCAGTGCTCCCGCATCCGCTCGCGCAGTTCGGCCGGCACCTGGTCGAACCACCGCTGGTACGTCGGCCCCGGTATCCGTGCCTCGGCCGCTGCCAACTGCTCCGGGGTGAGCCACTCCACGTCGTGACCACCGGCGGCGATCAGCGCGTGGATCAGCGCGTCGCCGTCGTCGGGCGGCGGCGCGTCACCCAGGTCGTAGCCGGCCTCGGCCAACGCGGCGAACAGCCGGACCGCCGACGCCGGGGTGTCCAACCCGACGGCGTTGCCGACCCGGGAGTGCTTGGTGGGGTACGAGCTGAGCACCACGGCGACCCGCTTGTCGGCGTGCGGCACGTACCGCAGCCGGGCGTGGCGTACCGCGATCCCGGCGACCCGGGCGGCCCGCTCGGGATCGGCGGCGTAGACCGAGAGCCCGTCCGCGTCGATCTGCTTGAACGAGAACGGCACCGTGACGATCCGGCCGTCGAACTCGGGGATGGCCACCTGCATGGCGGCGTCCAACGGGGACAGGCCGGCGTCGCTGTCGGCCCACTGTGCGCGGGTGCTGGTGAGGCAGAGCGCCTGGATGACCGGCACGTCCAGGGCGGCCAGGGCGCCGACGTCCCAGGCGTCCTCGTCGCCGCCACCGGAGGCGTCGGCGGCGACCGCGCCGCCGGCCGCGAGCACCGTGACCAGCAGCGCGTCACAGCGGGCGAAGAGCCCGAGTGGTCCGGCGCCCGCGGTCAACCCGCGCAGCGAGCCGCAGAAGATCGGCAGCGGGTTGCCGCCGGCCTGGCGGACCGCGTCCGCGAGCACGTCGACGAATCCGGTGTTGCCGGCGAGGGCGTGCGCCCGGTAGAAGACGATTCCCACTGTGGGCCGGTCCGGGTCGGCGGGGTGGTCGCCGTGCACGCCGTACGCCGGGGTGGGCGCGGGTGCGGCGAACCCCTCGCCGGTGAGCAGCACCGTGTCGGAGAGGAACCGGGCCAACTGTCCGAGGTTGTCCGGGCCGCCCTCCACGAGGTACGCCAGCGACTGGGTGACGACCCCGGACGGCACTGTGGAGATGGCCATCAGCTCGGCGTCGGGCAGCGCCTCACCGCCGAGCACGACAGTCGGCACGCCGGTGGCGAGCACCGCGGCGAGGCCGTCCGGCCACGCCTGTCGACCGCCGAGCAGGCGTACGACGACGAGGGCGACCCCGTCGAGCAGGGCGGGCACCTCCTCGGCGGCGACTCGGGCGGGGTTGGCCAACCGGTAGTCGGCACCGCTGGCGCGGGCGGCCAGCAGGTCGGTGTCGGCGGTGGACAGCAGCAGGATGCGCACGGCAGGCTCCGGAGAGTGACGCCCTGGCCGCTACGGAGGCGACCGGGGCGATGCGGGTGGGTACGGCGTCAGCCGGTACGACGGCCAGAGCGAACGGCGCGCCGACGCATGGGTCGGGGCCGGTCAGCGCCGGGCGATCAGCTCAGCGGTGCCGGTGTCCGGTGTCCTTGGAATGCACTGCCTGGAATGCGAGACGACGAAAGTCGTCGATGAATGAGACGCCGTGCGTCATCGGGTCCTCCTCGGGTGTCCACGCCCTGGGGTACATCCCGACGGCCGAAGTATCCTGGCTTCCGGATCGACGCTCTCCCCCGGCCTTCCAACCGCAGACACACGGCCGTGACTCACGAGGGGGGATCGCTCCCCGGTGACAGTGGCGGGACCGCGTCGGATTCGCACCGACTTCCTTCACTGCCGTCAGGCCGCGAATGCTGCCACACGGCCGCGCCGCCGGTCAACGCGGACCCCACCGCCACCCGACCACGCTCACCGCATCGACCTGCGAAAATATCGGCGCGCGGGTGATGCCTCCCGTCGCGATGGCGGGCTGGGCAAATTGTTGGTCGGCCTCGCGGACTGGCCCGTGGCAGGGGGCGGAGTGGTCACGCGGCCCCTTTGGAGCTGATGTCGTAGACGATTCAGAAGCCTCGGCTCGCGGTCCGCGCCTCGTCAGACGCCACGCGCGACAACCGACACCGGTCGACGCCCCGATCAACGGGCGTGGCGTTCCGGGTGCGCTCGGCTCCAGGTCCGCATCCGTTCCGGGTAGCCGGTGCGCCCGGCCTCGTACAGCGGCACCGCGTGCTTGCGGGCGATGGCCCCGGCCGCGCGGGGCGTTCCGGTACGGCGGCGGATCCACTCGCCGTCGTGGGCGATCGCCACCACAGTGGTGTCCGTCGCCGTGGTCTCCGGCTCCAGGTAGAACTCCACCCCTCGCCGGCTGGCGACGAACGCCTCCAGCGCCGCGAGATCCTCGCGGGTCGCCTCCCGGTCCAGCTTCGTCGGGGTCGCCTCGGCACCCCGTGACCGGCGACTGAACCAGCTCATGACCAGCCCCTCTCCTCGACACCTCTCCCAGTGCACCACCAAATCCTGGCAATACGCTGCACGGCGGATGGGAAAAACCTGACCCGCGCCGGGTGGAACCCGCGGCGGGTGGGCGGTGTCATGAGTGTGATCCGAACGGAGGCTCCCCTGGACGACGAGACGCTCGTCACCCGCGCTCGGGCAGGTGACCTGGAGGCGTACGACCTCCTGGTCACCCGGCACACCGCGTCCGCGTACCGGACCGCGGTGCTGCTCGGCGCGGGCTCGGACTCCGAGGACGTCATCCAGGAGGCGTTTGTGAAGGCGTACCGGAAGCTGTCCCGTTACCGGGGTGACGCGTCCTTCCGGTCGTGGCTGCTCGCGATCGTCGCGAACGAGACCCGCAACCTGCACCGCTCCCGTGGCCGGCGCGACGGGCTCGTCCTGCGGGCGGCGGCAGCGGACCCGAGGTCTGAGATCGCCGAGGACGACGCGGTCGCCGCGGTCCTCGCCGGGGAGCGCCGGAGGTCGCTGGTGCAGGCGCTGCGGCAACTGCCAACACGGGACCGCGAGGTCATCGTCTGCCGGTTCTTCCTCGATCTCACCGAGGAGGAGACGGTGTCGGCTCTGGGCTGGCCCCGGGGCACAGTGAAGTCGCGTACGTCCCGGGCGCTGGCGAAGCTCCGCGGCCTGCTCGACAGTGCGGAGGTCCGGCATGGGTGACCTCGAACGGGAACTGCGCGACCTGTCCGCCTGGCTGGAAACCCCCGATCCGCCCGACGTGACCGCCCGTGTCCGCGTACGACTGGGCGCGACCCCGCCCCGGCGGCGCCGGTGGCGGTCACTCGCCGCGGTGGCGCTCGTCGCCCTGCTGGTCGCGCTGTTGCCGCCGACGCGGGCCGCGATCGCCGACGCCGTCACGGGGCTGCTGCGCTTCGCCGGGGTCAGCATCGCCACCTCACCCGCCCCGATGCCGCCCGGCGGCACCGCGTCGCCGTTGCCCGGGCAGCGGACCGTCGCCCTGGCCGAGGCCCAGCGGGCGGTGCGGTTTCCGATCCGCCTGCCGGCGAAGCTGGGCACGCCCGAACAGGTACTGGTCGCCGACCCGGACGCCACTGGCCGCTACCGGGTGGCGACGCTGCTCTACGACGGGGGCGCGCTGCGCGTCGACGCGTTCGACGGCCACCTCGACCTGGCCTTCCACAAGGAGATCACCCCGCCGGGCGCGAACTGGGTCCAGGTGAACGGCGACTTCGCCGTCTGGGTTGACGGCCCACACGTGTTGTCCTACGTGGACCGGGCGGGTGGGATCCGCAGGGAGACCGCTCGACTTGCCGCCTCGACCCTGATCTGGCAGGACAACGACGTGAGTTACCGGCTGGAGGGGGCCCTCACCAAGGCCGAGGCGATCGAGGTCGCGCGCTCACTGGGCTAGTGCGCGTTCGGGTCCCAGTCCGCGAGCTGCTCCATCGGCTTGGTGTCGCCGGTGGTTTCCACGACGTCGAGCGGGACGCGCTCGTAGAAGTAGAGGACCATTTCGCTCGCCGTGCCTCGCATCGCCATGTCGCCCGGCTCCGCGTCGGCGGCGAGGTCGTCGCAGCGGACGCCGTCGGCGTTGAGGGTCAGGCGCCAGGAGCGGCCCTCGGTCGTGTGCAGGTCGATGGTCGCCGGCTCGAACGGCCAGGGGACGGTCGTCGCCGCCACTGTCGTCAGGAACTCGTCGACGCCCTCGACCGCGACGTCCGTCGGCAGCGGCTGTGCCGCCCCCTGGGTGAGCTGCACGTCGTAGGTGTGGACGGCCAGTTCCTGGACCTGGTGCCGGGCCACGGCTCCGCTGGTCTCCGGGGCCTGCGAGTGGCCCCACCAGGTCCAGCAGCCGCGGTCCGGGCCGGCCTCGCGCATGGCGTCGAGCATCAGCTCGGTCGACTCGGCGAGCCAGGCGTCGAGGGCTTCGCGGTTGCGGGGCGCGGTCGGGGCGCCCTTCGGGTCCGTCCTCGTCGGGGGCTCGGCGCCCGGGCCTGCCGCGACGATGGTGGCCTGGCGGCGGCGGCCGTCGCCGAGGTGCTGCGCCAGTTCGCGCAGCGTCCAGTCCGGGCAGGTCGGGACCTGGGCGTCAAGGTCGGGGGCGGACGCGATCGCGGCGCGGAACGCCGCCGAGCGGTCTTCGATCAGCCGCAGGACCTCAGGGAACTCCACAGTGTTCGGCACCCCGGATGTGTATCACTGCGCTCCGCCCGCCGGATAGTGAATTTGCCGGCCCAGGACGCGTGCGGCTCCGCCGAGCACCAGGAACCTTGTGGGCCTGGGCGGTGTCGGAAGGGTGCGACGAGTCGTCGACGCGTACCGGAAGGAGCGAAATGATTTCCTGGGGCAGGTTGATGCTGGCATCCTCGGTGGTTCTGCTGGCGGGGTGCACGACCACGACCAGCGGGGCGGCGCCGACGGCGGGGGAAGCCACCACGGCGCGCACCGCGCCCGCCTGCGCGGCGCGGGTCGAGACGGGGTCGCTGCCGGACTGGGCGGACGCCGGGTTCAGCGGGGACGCGCGGGTTCCGCACGTCTTCGGCGCGAAGGGTGACATCGTCGCGGTGCTGTTCGCCCACCCACTGCGGCAGGTCCGGACGGACGGGTCGAACAACAAGATCCTGTGGGTGGCGCGCGCCGCCACGACCTCCCCCGACCCGACCGCGCCGGCGACCCTGGAGATCACCGCGAGGCTGGACGGCACCGACACCCGGGTGATCCGGGAGGTTCCCGGTGGCCCCGGTCCGTCGATCATCGACCTGCCCGAGGCCGGCTGCTGGCGCCTCGACCTGCGCTGGTCCGGGCACACCGACACGATGGACCTGGTCTACGCCCCCTGAGCCAGCGCCGGGCCACCTAGGCTGCCTGACGTGCAGGAGGACGAACGGGTAGCGGCGGCGGCCCGCAACAACGCCGAGTGGTGCGACATCGTCTGCGGCAACCAGGGGTTGGCCGGCCGTACCGACGCCGACGCCTGGTGGGTCCCCCACCGTTCGCCGCAGTGGTACCCGGACGCGGTCACCCTACGGCCGGGCGTCGACGCCGAGGCCCTGCTGGCCCGGATCGACGCCGGGCCCGGCGCGTCGGTGAAGGACAGCTTCGCCGACCTCGACCTGTCCGGGTACGGGTTCCGGGTGCTCTTCGACGCGCAGTGGATCCACCGGCCACCGTCTGCACCACCTGCCGACACACCGCTGGCCCCGGTCACCACACCCGACGAGTTGGCGGCCTGGGCGGCGGCCCACGGCGGCGAAGATCTGTTCCGCCCCGCGCTCCTGGCTGACCCCCGCGTACGGGTGCTCGCCCGCCACGACGACCGGGGTGTGGTCACCGGTGGAGCGGTGCTCAGCGGCGACGGCCCGTACGGCGTCTCCAACCTGTTCGCCCGCGTCGACACCTCCCGGGCCATCTGGCGCGCGGTGTGTGCCACAGCGCCCGGCGCGCCGCTGGTCGGCTACGAGAGCACGCCGGAACTGGCGCCGGCGCTCTCCGCTGGTTTCACCACCACCGGCCCTCTCCGCATCTGGCTGCACGGCTAGCGCTCCGGCCACGGGCCCAGCGCACGGACAGCTATGCTGCTTGGCATCGGCACCGATCCGGCCATCACCGGGGAGCCTCCGGAAGAACGGGCAGTTCGACCGCCCCGGTAGAACCGGACGTAGCGGCACGTCACGTCGTGAAATTGAGCGGCGCCTGCACCGTCGAGGCGCAAGCGGGGTGGTACCGCGGAGTCCTGGCCATACGCCCGGCGCTTCGTCCCCGCGTGGGCAGTGAGCTGATGCCCCCGCGAGCGGACGTGAAGTGTAGGGAGAACGTCGGTGCCGGACGGTCCGTCGAAGTCGCCATTCGTGCCACTGCCCACCAAGATCGACCTTGGCGGGATGGACCGTGCGGTCATCGAGTGGTGGCAGGCCAACAACGTGTTCAACCGGAGTCTGGAGCAGACGGCCGACGGCCCGCCGTGGGTGTTCTACGAGGGCCCGCCGACCGCCAACGGCACGCCGGGCACCCACCACATCGAGGCGAGGGTCTTCAAGGACCTCTTTCCCCGGTACCGGACGATGCGGGGCTTCTCGGTGCCGCGCCGTGCCGGGTGGGACTGCCACGGCCTGCCCGTCGAGCTCGCGGTGGAGAAGGAACTGGGGCTCAGCGGCAAGGCCGACATCGAGAGGATGGGCGTCGCGGAGTTCAACGCCCTGTGCCGCACCTCGGTGCTGCGGCACGTCGACGAGTTCGTCCAGCTCAGCGAGCGTATGGGTTACTGGATCGACCTGGAGCATCCGTACCAGACCATGTCCCCGGAGTACGTGGACAGCGTCTGGTGGTCACTGAAGCAGATCCACGACGGCGGGCGGCTGGTGGAGGACTTCCGGGTCGCGCCGTACTGCACCCGCGACGGCACGACCCTGTCCGACCACGAGGTGGCGCAGGGGTACGAGACCGTCACCGACCCTTCCGTGTACGTGCGGTTTCCGGTGCGCGGGGACGTGGCCGGACACAGCGGCGTCGACCTGCTGATCTGGACCACCACCCCGTGGACCCTGGTGTCCAACACCGCCGTCGCCGTACACCCCGGGGTGACGTACGCCCTCGCCCGCACCGGGCAGGGCACGTTCGTCGTCGCCGAACCGCTGGCCCGGCGGGTCCTCGGCGACGAGGCGGAGATCCTGGCGACCGTACCCGGGTCGGCCCTGGAAGGACTGCGGTACGAGCGGCCGTTCGACCTGGTCGACATCCCGGACGCGCACCTCGTGGTCCTCGCGGAGTACGTCACGACCGAGGACGGCACCGGCCTGGTCCACCAGGCGCCGGCATTCGGCGCGGACGACCTCGCCGTCTGCCGCGCGTACGGGTTGCCGCTGGTCAACCCGGTCGCCCCGAACGGGCGGTTCAACGACGGCATCGACCTGGTCGGTGGGGTGTTCTTCAAGGACGCCGACGCGTTGCTGATCGACCGTCTCAGGCAGTCTGGTCGGTTGTTCCGGCACGAACCGTTCGAGCACCCCTACCCGCACTGCTGGCGGTGCCACACGCCGCTGATGTACTACGCGCAGCCGTCCTGGTACATCCGGACTACCGAGGTCCGCGACGAGCTGACGCGGGAGAACGAGAACACCAACTGGTTCCCGGAGCACATCAAACACGGCCGCTACGGCGACTGGCTGAAGAACAACATCGACTGGGCGGTGTCCCGTTCCCGGTACTGGGGCACCCCGCTGCCGCTGTGGCGATGCCCGGACAACCACGTGACCGCTGTCGGTTCCCGTACGGAGCTCGGGGAGCTGGCCGGCGTCGACCTGTCCGAGCTGGATCCGCACCGCCCGTACGTCGACGAGATCACCTTCGCCTGCCCGGACTGCGGCCGGACCGCCACCCGGGTCCCGGAGGTGATCGACGCCTGGTACGACTCCGGGGCCATGCCGTTCGCGTCGTTGGGCTACCCCCACGTGCCGGGTAGCAGGGAGATCTTCGAGCGCACCTACCCGGCCCAGTACATCTGCGAGGCGATCGACCAGACGCGGGGGTGGTTCTACACGCTGATGGCGGTGGGCACGCTGGTCTTCGACCGGTCCCCGTACGAGAACGTCGTCTGCCTCGGGCACATCCTGGCCGAGGACGGCCGCAAGATGAGCAAACACCTGGGCAACATCCTGCTGCCGATCCCGTTGATGGACACCCACGGCGCCGACGCGGTGCGCTGGTTCATGGCGTGCTCCGGCTCACCGTGGTCGCCGCGCCGAATCGGGCCCGGCCCGCTCGACGAGATCGTCCGCAAGGTGTTGATGACGTACTGGAACACCGCGGCGTTCTTCTCCCTCTACGCGGCGAACTCGACGTGGGCGCCGCAACTGGCGCAGCCGGTCGCCCAGCGGCCGGTGTTGGACCGGTGGATCGTCGGCGAGGTCCACGCCCTCGCGGCCGCCGTGGACGAACGGATGCAGAACTACGACACGGCGCGCGCCGGCCGGCTGCTCGCCGACTTCATCGACGACCTGTCGAACTGGTACGTGCGGCGGTCGCGGCAGCGCTTCTGGGAGGGCGACCCCGACGCCCTCACCACCCTGTACGAGTGCATCGACATTCTCACGCGGCTACTGGCGCCCTTCGTGCCCTTCGTCACGGAGCAGGTGTGGCAGCAGGTCGTCCGGCCGGGTGCCGCGACGGCCGCGGAGTCGGTGCACCTGGCGACCTGGCCAACCCCCGACACCACACTGATCAGTACGGAGTTGTCGGCCCAGGTGGCCACGGCGCGGGCGTTGGCCGAGGCGGGACGGTCCGCGCGTAAGGCGAGCAGTCTGCGGATCCGGCAGCCGTTGAGCCGGGCGCTCGTGGGCCTGCCGGCCGGCACCGTTCTTCCGCAGGCGTTGCTGGACGACATCGGCGACGAGTTGAACGTCAAGGTCCTCCAGCCGCTCGACGCCCAGAGCGGGGTCATCGACGTGCGGGTCAAAGCGAACTTCCGGACCCTGGGCCGCCGGTTCGGCAACCGCACCCAGCACGTCGCGACGGCGATTGCCGCCGTCGCCCCCCGCGACCTGGTCGACGGCGTCCGGGTGAACGGGACGTACCCGCTGTCGGTCGACGGTACGCAGGTCGAGGTGGGCCTGGACGACATCCTGATCACGGAGGTGCCGCGCACCGGTTGGGTCGTGGAGTCCCAGCGCGGCGCGACGATCGCGTTGGACACCGAGATCACCCCCGAACTGGCAGCCGAGGGCGTCGCACGCGACGTCGTCCGTATCGTTCAGCAGGCCCGCCGCGACGCCGACTTCGAGGTGGCCGACCGGATCACGGTGTCGATCGCCGCGTCCGCCGAGGTGGCGGCGGCGATATCCACGCATCAGAAGCTCATCGCGCACGAGACCCTCGCGCTCAGGCTGACCGTGGTGGACGCGTTGTCGGAGGGTTTCTCCGGCACCGTGGGCAACGGCTACGAGATCGTCGTACACGTCGTGCGGGCCTGAGCGGTGGCCGGGTGGCCGGGTGGCCGGTCAACCGAGCCGGGTCAGGTCCTCCGGGATCAGGCGCAGGGCACCGGCCGCCACGTTCTGCGCCAGGTGGTCCGGGTTGGCGGTGCCGGGGATGGCCAGCACGTGGGGGCCCTGGTGCAGGGTCCAGGCGAGGCGTACCTGCTGCGGGGTGACGCCGTGCGCGCGGGCGACCGCCTCGACGGCCTCGCCCTGCGTGGTGCTCGCGCCCGCCTCCCGCCCGGTGCCGACCAGCGCGAAGAACGGCACGTAGGCGATGCCCCGCTCACCGCAGAGCCGGACGAACGCGTCCTGCTCCCGGTAGGCGTCCACCCCGTAGTTGTTCTGCACGCAGACCACCGGCGCCATGCCCGTCACCTCGTCCAGCTGTTCCGGCCGGACGTTGGAGAGCCCGAGGTGCCGGATCAGCCCGGCGGCCCGCAGCTCGGCGAGCGCGCCGAACCGGTCGGCCACCGGCACCGCACCCGGCCCTCGGCCGAGGCGCAGGTTCACCACGTCGAGCTGGTCGCGGCCGAGCCGGCGAAGGTTCTCCTCCACCTGGACCCGCAACTGCGCCGGGGTGAACGCCTCGGTGAAGCCCGCCTCCGGGTCGTACCCGAAACCGACCTTGGTGGCGATCACCAGGTCCTCCGGGTACGGGGCGAGCGCCGCGCGGATCAGCTCGGTGGCGTAGCGGGCCGGGCCGGTGCCGACACGTAGGGTGCCGCCGGGCGAGACGTAGAACGCGGCGGTGTCGATGTGGTTGACGCCCAGCTCCACGGCGCGGCGCAGCAGGGCGACGGCCCGGTCAGGGTCGGGGTTCGCGGTGATCCGCATGGAGCCGAAGCCCATCCGGCGCACGGTGCGGTCGCCCAGGGTCCAGGTGCCCGCCGCAGCGGCGGTGATCTCGTCGGTTGGCATCGGGCGACCCTAACCAGCTCGGGTACGTGACGCAGTCGGCCACGCACCCGATACCGCCCGACGGCGGAGTGGGTTAGTTTTTAATGGCAGATGAAACCGCGTGCGGCGGGCGCAGCACCGGCACCAGCAGCAGGGTCGGCAGCAGCAGCAACGGCACCGCCAGCAACGCGCGCAGGGTGCCGACCTCGTCGCCGACCAGCCCCAGCAACGGCGGGCCACCGAGGAACGCGGTGTAGCCGATCACCGCGACCACGCTCACCCGCACCGCCGCGTGCGCCTCGTCGTCGGCCGCCGCGCTCATCCCGACCGGGAAGCCCAGCGACGCGCCCAGGCCCCACAACGCGACGCCGATGACAGCCACCGGCCCGGAGCCCGCCAGCACCGCCAGGCCGGCGCCGACCACGGCGAGGCAGATGGTGCCACTGAGCACCGGCACCCGACCCCACCGGTCCAGCGCGATGGTGCCGACGGTGCGTCCGACGGTCATGCCGACCACGAAGACCGCGAAGACCGCCGCGCCGGCGGCCTCGCTCAGCTCCCGTCCATCGATGAACGCCACGGCCAGCCAGTCGTTGGCGGCACCCTCGGTGAACGCCGCCACCAGCACGAACAGCCCGATCAGCAGGGTGCGCGGCTCCCGCCAGGCGGCGAGCTGAGCCCGGCGGCGGGCAGCCGGGGTGGCGTCCGCCGGGTCGCCGGTGTGATCGCTGCCCACGGGCAGGAACGTCCGGGCGGCGAGCGCGGTGCCGGTCAACACGACAACCGCCACAGCGACGAGATGCGCGCCGACCGACACGTCGAACCGGGCCGCCCCGGCGCCCAGCGCCGCTCCGGCCACCGAGCCGAGGCTCCACCCGGCGTGGAACCGGGGCATGATCGTACGAGCCAGCCGCCGTTCCACCGCCGCGCCCTCGACGTTCATCGCCACGTCGCAGGCGCCGGAGCCGTAGCCGAGGGCGACGAGTCCCAGGGCGACGATGGCGAACGACCCGGTCATCGTGGCGCCCAGGCCCGCCACGGTCAGGCCGACCGCGACCACCGCGGTGGCGAGGGTGACGGTGCGGGCCGCGCCGAGACGCTGGGCGAGCAGGCCGGCGGTGGGCATGGCGAGCAACGCGCCGACGCTCATCGCCAGCAGCAGCAACCCGAGTCGGCCGGCGGAGAGGTCCAACGCCTCCCGGACCGCCGGAACGCGGGAGAACCAGCTACCCACGGCCAGCCCGTTGAGGGTGAAGGTGACAGCGACGCCATTGCGGGCGAGCCGCACCGTCCGCAGGGTCGGCGACGCGGTTTCCGGGGCTAACGGGCGACTGGTGGGGGCGCTCACGAGGGTAAGTCCTCTTTCTCGAGGTGATCTCCTGGCACGATCGCACACCTGAGAGCGCTACCACCACAACCGGGCACCGCCCCTTACCGCTGCTGGACCGGCCGGGGCATGATGGGCAGGCGTTGGTCCGACCGGACGGGCCGCCGCAGGAGGCGACGATGACGACAGCGGCACACCGACCGGCCACTCTTGAGGACGTGGCCCGGGTCGCCGGGGTGTCCCGGTCCACCGCGTCGCGGGTGATCGCCGGCACGGGGTTCGCCTCGCCGGCCGCCCGGAAACAGGTCACGGCCGCCGTCGACCAGCTCGGCTACGTGCCCAACCCGGCCGCGCGGGCGCTGGTCCACGGCCGAGGCGGCGTACGCCTGGTCGTGGCCGTTCTGGGCACCAGCGCCGCCGTGCTGGACGACCCGTACGTGAACCAGGTGGTCGGCGCGGCCGCCCGGGTGTGCACGCCCGCCGGTGTCGGGGTGGCCCTGTGCTGGCTGCCGTTCGGCGACCCCCGCAGCCTCGACCAACTCGACGGCGATCGCAGTGTGTGCGGGGTGATCCTGGTCAACACCACCGAGGAACTGCTGGCGGCGGTGCCCCGGTCGCTGCGCGGTCGGGTGGTCTCGATCGGCATCGGCTCGGCGACAGTGCCCTCTTTTGACGTCGACAACGCCGCCGGCTCCGAGGCGGTGCTGCGTCATCTGTACGCCTCGGGTCGCCGCCGGATCGCCATGGTGACCGGCCCCCGGTGGCTGCCCTGCGCGCAACGCCCCGTTCAGACGTACCGCCGACTGATGGCCGAGGCCGGCCTACCGGAGCGGATACTGCCCGGGGACTTCCGGGCGGCGCGCGGCCGGACGGCGGCCGGCGAGGCGCTGCGCCGCTGGCCGGACATCGACGCCATCTACGCGATCAGCGACGACACCGCGCTCGGGGTGATCGCTGGCCTGCGCGACGCGGGCGCGCAGGTGCCCGGCGACGTCGCGGTGGCCGGCTTCGACGACATTCCGTTGGCCGGGATGACCGCCCCGGCGCTGACCACGGCGAGTCATCCGGTCGGGCGGATCGCCGGCGCCGCAGCCACCGCTCTGCTGGAGGGGCGCCCAGCTGCCCCGGTGACCCTCTTCCCGTCCGCACTGGTGGCACGGGCCAGCGCTTGAGTCGACGCCCGGTCGAGCACGCTCACGGTTAACCAGTGGCGGGCCGGGTAACCGCGTCGGACCTTCCGTCCACCGTGAGGAGCGCCGACCCGTGTCCGACTCCGCGCCGTCGCACTGGGACCCGGCGCCGAGCCCCCGGGACGGCCGGTTGACCGCCCGCCGCCACCCTCCGGTGACGCCGGGCCGCACCGGGCTGGTGCCGATGACCGGCCCCGACGGTGACCGGCTGGCCCTGGGGTACGCCCCGGAGCCGGCGACCGACGGTTCGGCGTACCGGTTGGTGCTTCTCCTGCATGGTGCGGGCGGCTCGGCGCGACAGGGGCTGGACCTGCTGTTGCCGGTCGCGGACGCGCATCACCTGCTGCTGGTCGCCCCGGACTCGTCAGCGGCCAGTTGGGACCTGATCGCCGGTGGTTTCGGGGCGGACGTGGGGCGCATCGACGGGCTGCTGGCGACCGTCTTCGACACCTACCCGGTGGCCGACGTGACGGTCGGTGGCTTTTCCGACGGCGCCTCGTACGCGCTGTCGCTGGGCTTGGCGAACGGGGATCTGGTCGACGCGGTGCTGGCCTTCTCCCCCGGTTTCGCCGCGCCACCGGTCACCCACGGCCGGCCACGGATCTTCGTCTCGCACGGCGTCGACGACCGGGTGTTGCCCATCGACGTGTGCAGCCGCCGTCTCGTCCCCCACCTGCACGACCTCGGCTACGACGTGACCTACCAGGAGTTCCCCGGCGGCCACGACATCCCCGCTCCGATCCGCGACGCCGCCACCACCTGGCTGACCGCCCATCCTTGAAGGGCGGGGAACCAGCGTTGAACAGTGCGGACCTCAGACCGGTGGGAGGCCCAGGGCTTCGTCGACGCGGGCGAGGACGGCGGCGTCGTCCTCCGGGTTGACGCCGCGCAGCAGGTCGATGGCCGTGGCCCGGACCTGACCGATGATCATCGCTAGGGGGAGGGTCTGCGTGGGGCCGAAGAGCTGCCCGGCGGCGTGCACCGCGGCCAGCGCCGACTCGTCGGCCCGGGTGGCGTGCCCGTCGGCGGTCTCCTCCTGCCCGTCCAGGTCGGCGGCGAGGGCGGCACCGGCCTGACGGACCGCCTCGGCCAGTGACCGCAGGGCGACGCCCAGCTCGGGCGGAACAGGAGTGTGCAGCCGGCTGAGGGTCACGCCCGCACGGGCCAGCACGCGGACGTTGCGGACCGCGTAGTCGATCTGTCGGATCGACTCGTCCACCGAACGCAGCCGACCGATGTGCCGACGTCGACGGACGTTGAGCCGCAGCGCCTCACCGGCGGCCAGCACACCGTCGCGCAGCCCGTCCACCCGGGCGTCCATCCCCCGCGCCTGCCTCAGCGCGGCGACCGCCGCCGGCTCGTCGCGGTCGTTCAGCGCGTCGGCGATCCCGCCCAGCAGACCGGCCAGCTCGTCGAAGGTCCGCCGCACCTCGGCGACCAGCGGGGCCAGCGGATGCCGGGCGTCGACCAGCAGGCTGGCCGCGAGGGCGACCGCGCCGCCGACCAGCGCGTCGACGAAGCGGAACGGCACCAACGAGCCGTCCGGCGGTGCGACCACCACGAGGTAGAGCGCGGAAACGGCCGCCTGCACCAGCGTCACGCCGGTGGCGCCGAAGGCCACCGCCAGGAGGACTGTGAGCAGGATGACGGTGAACACCGTCCAGGTGCTGCCCGGGCCGAGCGCCTGCACCACCAGGTCCGCGACGAGCACCCCGGCGGCGACCCCGAGGATGACCTCGACGGCCCGGCGGATGCGCTGCCCCCGGGCCTGTCCAAGGACGATCAGCGCGGCGGCCGGCGCGAAGAAGGGCTGCGGGTGCCCGAGCAACCGGGTGGCCAGCAGCCAGGCCACTGTCGCCGCGACGGTTGCCTCCAACACCGGCCGCCAGCCGTGCCGCAGCCGGCCGCCGGCCGTCCGCAGGCCGCTGAACCGCTCCATCGCCCAACCTCTCACCAGCTCACGCCCGCACACCGCAGCACGCCGTTCACTCCCCCTTTGGAGCTGATGCCATAAACGAATCAGGCGCGATGTCGTAAACGATTCAGCTCCAAAGGGCCGGCCCACCGCACCACGCCGGCGGCCACGGCATCCCGTGGCGATCGTCTCCCATAACGCGTCGGACCTGATCACCGGGCTGCTGTGCGACCCTCCCGGGTGCCAGCGCGCAGGCGGGCCCGCACACCGTCGGCCCACGCGCCACCAGGCCCGCACACCATCAGGCCTGCGCGCGGCCAGGCCCGGCGTCCCGCTCGTCGACCGGCGCCGGTCGGGTCAGCTTCCGGTGAGGGCGCGCAGCAGCGTACGGACGGCGGCGCTCAGGTCGGCGCGGCTGGCGACCGTACCGGGCGGTGGGGCGCTGAGCGCGCCCGCGCCGGCCAGCCGGTCGAAGAGCAGCCCGTCCACGAACGCCACGAACTGGTCGCCCTGCCGATCGGGGTCGGTGGCCCCGGCCCGGGTCAGCAGGTCCCGGGCCTGCACCCGCAGGCCGGTGCCGTGCTGCAGGATGCCGCGCAGCTCGGGCCGGTGCACCGCCTCCAGCAGGCACGCGTATCGGGCGAGGCTCCGGCTGCGTCCGGTGCTCAACCAGCGGTCGAGCACCTCGGCGACGCCGGCGGCGAGCGCGTCGAGGTCGCCGCTGTCGAGCCTGGGGGCAGGGGTCGGGGGTGGCGGGCCGGTCGGCAGGTCGTACGCCGCCAGGTCGGCCCGGTCCCGCTCGGCGAGCCGTCCCACCACCGCCTCGATCAGCGCCTGCCGGGTCCGCAGGTACGCGGAGGTGGTGCCCGGCGGCATTCCGGCACGGCCGTCGACCGCCCGGTGGGTCAGGGCTCGCATGCCACCGTCGGCGATCAATTCGATGGCCGCGTCGGTCAGTGTCGCGATCCGGTTCCCCCGCGCCGACATGGCACTCCTCCCTCCCGGTGGTCCGGAGGTAGTATCGCTCTTCTACAGATGTAGAAGGAGGGTCGACATGGACGACTCACACGCGGTGGTGGTCGGTGCCGGCATCGGCGGGTTGAGCGCGGCGCTCGCCCTGCACCGGCACGGGTGGCGGGTCACCGTGCTGGAGCGCGCCCCCGAGATGCGCGAGGTCGGCGCCGGCCTGAGCCTGATGGCGAACGCGGTGCGCGCGCTGGACGCCCTCGGCCTCGGCCCGGCCCTGCGCCGGGGCGGACACGGTGAGGCGCCCGGCGGAATGCGCGACCGGCACGGGCGGTGGTTGTCCCGGGTGGAGGCCGCGGAGATGATCAGGCAGCTGGGCACCACGGCGCTGGGCGTGCACCGGGCCACGCTGCACCGCACCCTGCGCGAGGCCCTGCCGGCGTCGTCCCTGCACACCTCCGCCACGGTGGAGCACGTCGAGTCGGGCCCGGACAGCGCCGAGGTGCGCTATCAGGGCCCTGACGGCCCGCACACGGTCACCGCCGATCTGGTGGTCGGCGCCGACGGCCTGCGCAGCCGGGTCCGCGCCCAACTCTGGCCGCGACACCCCGGCCCGGTGTACGCCGGATCGACGACGTGGCGGGCGGCCATCGCCTTCCCCGATCCGATCCCGGCGGCCATCACCTGGGGGCCGGGAGCCGAGTTCGGCATGGTGCCGATCGGCGACGGCCAGCTCTACTGGTACGGCGCGCTGAACGCCCCGCCCGGTGGCCACGCCCCCGACGAGCTGACGGCCGTGCGGGAGTACTTCGGCGATTGGCACGACCCCATCCCGGCGCTTCTCGCGGCAACCCCACCCGACGTGGTGCTGCGCAACGACATCCACCACCTGGCCGAGCCGCTGCCCTCGTACGTGCGGGGGCGGGTGGCGCTGCTCGGCGACGCGGCCCACCCGATGACGCCCAACCTGGGGCAGGGCGCCGGGCAGGCGATCGAGGACGCTGTGGTGCTCGGCGCGGTCTGTGCCGGCGGCGCAGGGCACGTGCCCGCTGCCCTGGCGGCGTACGACGAGCAGCGTCGACCACGCAGTCAGTCAGTCGCCCGTGCCTCCTACGTCGCCGGACGGTTCGGACAGCAGCTGCACAACCCGGTCGCCTTCGCGATGCGGACCGTCGCTTTGCGGCTCATCCCGAGCCGGCTGGCCCTGCGCAGCATGGCCCGCTACGCGGACTGGCGACCGCCGGCGGGCTGAGCCGGCCCAGCGATCCGGCCGGTGGCCAGGGCGGCGTACTCGGCCGAGGCGAGGAACTCGGTCAACACCTCCACGGTGCCCGGCGTCCAGGGACGACCGTCGAGCACGTCGGCACCGGGGACGAAGAGCATCGCCGCACCCTCGCCGAGCACCACGTCCTCCTGCCGGGCCCTGGTGCTGCCGAGGAAGTAGTGCTTCACCCGGGCCAGCTCGGGCAGCGACTGCACGGCGACCGGTTGCAGTGGACCGTCGGCCCGCAGGCCGGTCTCCTCCAACAACTCCCGCTCGGCGGTCTGCTCCGGCGTCTCCCCCGGCTCGCCGTGGCCACCGGGCAGCCCCCACACGTTCGGGTGGTGCGTCGCGTCGCCGTCGCGCAGTTGCAACAGCAGCTGCCCGTCGGGATCTACCAGCAGGACGCACGCGACAATTCTCATCCGGCCAGACTACGGCCGGCGAGGAGCCGTCGTGGCCCCAAAGCTCCAGAATAGTCATTCGGGGCGTCGGCGGAACTAATCAAAGGCGACAGTGCGCCGGTACAATCGGCGACTTCGTTGTGACCGATCGCTGACTGCTGATGGTGAAAGCGATCACACACACTGAGCCCATGAACAGGAGAGTCAACCGCGGTAGGGCACTCCGCGTCGCGGTGTGCCTCCTTCTTCTCGCCGCGCTGAGCGGCTGCATGCAGCTCAACATGGGGTTGACCGTCAACGCCGACGACACGGTCGACGGGCAACTTCTGCTGACGGCCCAGAAGTCCGTTCTGAGCAGTCGTAACAAGAACCTCCCGGTCGCCTTCGCGGAGTTGCGGCAGAACATCCCCGCCCTGCCGGCCGGCGAGGAAACCCTTTACCAGGACGACACTTTCTACGGCTCCCAGATCAGTTACCGCAAGGCGCCGCTGGCCGGTTTCGACACCGAGAGCGTGAAACTGGTCAGGGACGACGATCTCTACCGCTTCACGCTGCCGCTCGATCCCAAGAAATATGGCGGAAAGGTTGCGGAGCAGAATCCACAGAACCAACAGGCGTTCCTCAAGCTCATGTCGTTCGAGATCTCGGTGACATTTCCCGGCCGGGTGATCGAAAGCAATGGCACCATCAACGGCCGGTCGGTCAGTTGGAAGGTCGATCCCAACCAGGACAAGCCAGCCGAGCTGCGGGCCGTGGCCGAGGCGCCACCACGACCGTCCACCTCGCCGGTTGCCGCCGGCGAGGAGGACGACGGCGGATTCCCCTGGCTGCTCGTCGTCGGCGGTGTCCTCCTCCTGCTGCTGCTCGCCGCGGTGGTCGTACTCCTGATTCGCCGCCGTCACCCCGCGGCGCCGGCGGCGCCCGGTCCGACCCCGCCGCCGGGCCCTCCCGCCGGTGCCCCGGGGCCTGGCTGATCCACCTGGTGGCCGGCTCGGCCGGCCACGCCCGGCCCCGGCCGCCCCCGAGACGACGGCGACCGGCCCCGGTGCTCCCCGCAGGGGCACCGGACCTCACCACCACCACATCCCGGTCGCACCATCGCAGAAGGGGGATCGTCATGAACGATCTCTTCACCTGGGCAGCCCTGGGGACCATCGCCGGCGCGAGCGCCGCCACCCTGCTGGCCACCAACGTCATCGGCGGGCTGATCGGCCCGAGCGGCGACAAGCTCCGCAAGTGGATCGCCATCGCCATCGCGTTGCTGCTGTCCTACGTGACAGCGGCGTTCGCCGACGAGGCCGGCGGCGAGAAGTGGGTCATCGCGTTCTTCAACGCGCTGGTCATCTTCTCCGCCGCGCTCGGCGTCAACCAGTTCCCGCCCGGCAACCGACAGGCGACGCCGACCCAGGTCGCGAGCGGTCGTGAGCCCCGAGTCTTCCGTTCCTGGGTCTGAGGGGTGCCGTCATGGTCTTCGGAATTCTCAGCGCAGCCGCTCACGTCGGCTTCGGCGCCCTGCTCGGCTTCCTCGCCGGTGGCCCCATCGGGCTGCTGATCGGCGCCGTCGTGGGCCTGGTGGTCGGCGCGGTCTTCGGCTGGTCGGTGGCCTCCGCCGGGGTGTACGGCTCGGACGCCCGCGGCATCTTCCTCTTCGTCGTCGACCACACCTGGAGTCTGCTCAACACTGTCGTCGGCGCGATCTACCTGACGGTGCACCTGATCTTCGGGCACTCACTGGACCGGCCCACATCACTGAACAGCGGCCGGGTCAGCGTCGTGGAGGGAGTCTCGCCCCGCTACGCCACCACCATCGGCACCGTCTGCGCCGGCTCCAGCTCCGGCATCCAGCGGCACGAGGACGTGCACATCTTCCAGGGTCGTCTGCTCGGGCCGCTCTACATCCCCCTCGTCCTGGCCAACTACGTCCTGTTCACCATCGCGCCGGTGTGGCTGCTCTACCACGACCACACCAACGCGCCGATCAACCGCTTCACCCGGTACTTCGAGATCGGCGTCTACCCGCACGTGTGGAACGAGGCCATCGCGTACCGGATCCAGGGGACGCCGCCGCGATGACCACCCACGGGCGCGGACCGATCGAGAGCGCCACCGCCGAGCTGGTCGCCTGGGTGACCAGCGCGGCGGGGGAACCGGTCCCGATCGGCCCGCCCCGCGCGTGCGACGACGCCGACGGGCTCACTCTCTGGCCCCTCGAACTGCGCCCGGCCCGGCAGACCCGCTCCAGCGGCGCGGTCCGCGAACCGTACCGGTTCACGGTCCGCCACCTGCTCTGCGTCACCGGTCCGGCCGGGTTGCCCCGGCTGGACCGGGTGCTCACCGCCGCGACCAGCGACGGCAGTTACCCGGTCGTACTGGAGGCCGGTGATCCACCGCTGTGGACGGCGTTCGGTACCGCGCCCCGACCGGCGCTGCTGATCGACGTGGCGGCGCAGGTGGACCACCCCACTCCGGCCGCGCCGCCGGTGCTGCAACCGCTGCGGTTGCGGCAACTCGACGTGCGCAGCCTCAGTGGGCGGGTCGTCGGCCCCCAGGAGCAGCCACTGGCCGCGATGCGGGTCGAGCTGCCCGCCACCGGCTCCGCCACCCGCACCGACACCGAGGGCCGGTTCCTGATCGTCGGTGTCCCGCACGACCCCGAGCACCCGAGCCCGGTCCGGCTGCGGCTGAGCGGACGCGGGCTCGTCCTCACCGCCGACGTCGACCCGGCCGAGGACGACATCGTCATCGTCTGCGCGCCACCGACCCACTGACACCCACAGGCACAGGAGGACCGATGCCCAGTTACTTCTCCCCCGGCATCTATGTCGAGGAGGTCCCCAGCGGCGCCCGACCGATCGGGCCGGCGAGCACCAGCATCGCCGCTTTCGTCGGCGTCGCCCCGGACCGCTCCGCCCACCTGGGCAAGGCGGTGCCGGTCAACAACTGGACGGAGTTCCTGCGGCTCTTCGCCAGTGGGGAGCGGGTGGAGAGCACCCCGTTGGCACGGGCGGTCTTCGGCTTCCTGGACAACGGGGGCGCCCGCTGCTGGGTGGTCAACGTCGGCGAGGGTGGCGCGATCACCGGCTCCGGGCAGCGGCGCGGGGGTCTGCAACTGCTGGAGGCCGTCGACGAGATCTCGATCATCGCCGCGCCCGGCTTCCACGACGTGGTGTCGCACGAGGCCCTGCTCAGCATGGCCGAGCGCACCCGCACCATGGTCGCGATCTGCGACCCGGCGCCGGACATCGACGACATCTCCGCGTTGACCCGGGTGGCCACGCCGTCCTCCGGCAAACCCCCCAAGCCCGCCGAGGGTACGAGCGGCGGTCCCGGCGGCGGCGCGGCCCAGCCGGGCGGCTCCGGCGGCCACGAGGGGGCCGCCTACCGGCCGCGCCAGTCCGAGTTCGGCGCGTTCTACTACCCCTGGCTGCGGGTGCGCGACCCGATCAGCGGCGAGTTGGAACTCACCCCGCCGAGCGGGCACCTGGCCGGCATCTGGGCCCGCACCGACGCCCTGCGCGGGGTGCACAAGGCGCCGGCCAACGAGCCGGTGCGCGGCGCCGTCGACCTGGGCTACCTGGTCACCCGACCGGAACACGACGTGCTCAACCCCAAGGGTGTCAACGTGATCCGCTACTTCGCCGGCGAGGGCATCCGCGTCTGGGGCGCCCGTACGCTCGCCGCCGAGGCCAGCGAGTGGCGCTACCTCAACGTCCGACGCCTCAGCATCGCCATCGAGCAGGCCATCGCCAACGGCACCCGGTGGATGGTGTTCGAGCCCAACGACTTCACCCTCTGGCGTTCGATCCGGCGCGACATCGGGGCGTTCCTCACCCGGGTGTGGCGCGACGGCGCGCTGCTGGGGCGCAGCCCGGAGGAGGCGTTCTTCGTCAAGTGCGACGAGGAGACCAACCCGCCGGACGTCCGCGACGCGGGCATGGTGATCGCCCACATCGGCATCGCGGTCGTCAAGCCCGCCGAGTTCGTGGTGTTCAAGCTGAGCCAGTGGGCCGGCGGTACCGAGACCGAGACGATCGGAGGCTGACATGCCCACCACCGCCACCCCGCAACCCGGGGCCCCGGTCGACCCGTACCGGGCGTACAACTTCCGACTGCTCATCAACGGCGTCACCAACGGCCACTTCACCGAGATGACCGGGTTGGAGGTGAACATCCCCGGGCAGCCGTACCGGGAGCACGGCCTGGGTCGGATGCGGATGGTGCCCGGCCAGGCCGAGTACGAGCCGGTGACGCTGCACTTCGGCCTCACCGCCTCCCGCGAGTTGTGGGACTGGGTGAACGCCACCGCCCAGGGCACCCTCAACCGGCGCAACGTCTCCGTGGTGCTGCTCGACTCGGTCGGGACGGCCGAGGTGCTGCGCTGGAACCTGATCGACGCCTGGCCGACCCGGTGGCGCGGGGCACACCTCAACACCCTCAGCCACGAAATCGCCATCGCCTCGCTGACCCTGCGCTACGAGGGCCTGGAGCTGGAGACCGGCGGTGCCACCGCGCCGACGCCCGCGTAGCTGGCTGGCCGGCCGACTCCGCTCGGCGGCCGGAGCGGTGCAGCGCCTCGCCGGGCGGGTCGAGCCCGCCGGCCACCTTCCGCCCCCGTCGCAGACGCCCGAGGCGGCCCCACGCCGTTTCGGAGAACCGCCGCGGCACTGGCTTGACCTGGTCGCCGCCCACGCGCCCGGGCTGCTGCACGACCTGGACCTCGACCCGTCCCCAGCCGGCAACGCCGGGGTCCGGGACGGCGGACAGGGCGAACCGACCGGTCGAATCGAGGCCGACGGTGCGGACCCGGTCGCGAACGCCAGGTCCGGCGGGCTCAGCGGGTCCGGCGGGTCCGGCAGGCTCGGCGGGCTCGGCAACGAGGGGGGTGTGGGCGGTCCCGGTGCGCGCGGGGACAACGGGCCGACCAGGTCGCGTGCCGAGGGCCGAACCGGCAGGGCGGGCCGTCCGTCGCGAGCCGGTGACCAGCCCGACGGTACGCGGACCGGTGCTGCCGGCCCGCCCGGCGACGGAACGCCCTCGTCCAACTGGGACCTGACCACCCCGCCGGCGGGATCCACCTGGCCGGACGCGTCGACCCCGCCAACCGGATCGACCTGGCCGGCGGAACCGGGCGCGGCGGTGCCTCCGGTACGGCGGACGACCCGGGTCGACACCACAGCCTTCGACGCCACGGCCCACGACACAACGGCCCACGATGCCGCGACCGTCGACAGCACGGCCCTCGACGCGAGCGGGCTGCCCAGGGCGGACGGACCCCTACCGCCGGTCCGTTCCATGGTCTTCGGGCCGCACGATTCGCCGAGCGACCGCTCGCACCGGGCTGAGGCCACCCGAACCATCTCACACCCGCGCCTGGACGCACGGCGGTCCGGCGAGGTCGACCGCCGGCGTTCCACCGCGCGACGCACCACCGACCGGCTCCCGGGTGACCGCGACGGGTTCGGGGGCCACCCGGACGGTCAGCCCTGGCCCCGGGCGGACCGGAGCGGGCACCCGCGTGGTGATGCGCAGGACGCGGCCTGGACGTCTCGAGGGGACTCGGCGGCTGTGCGGGGCAGCGACGGGAACGGGCCGATCCGGGGAGGGGTCGACGCATCCTGGAACGGGTGGACGGCGACGAGCGCCGGGAACCCGTCGGCCTCTGCGCGCGGTGACCTGGATCGCCTGGCGGACGGTGGACCGTGGCTGGCCCTGCCCGGTGAACCGGCGCCACCCGGGCACCCGGCCGCACGGCGCGACGCAGGGACGGCCGCGGCCGGCGGCGGACGACCGACGGGCATCGACGGGCCGCCGCCCGGCGCGGCGGCCCGGAGCGCCGACCCGTGGCCGGCACTGCCCGACGACTCCGCGCTGTGGTCGGTCGCCGGGGCGGCGCTGGACGCCGCCCAGCTGACCCGACTGGACCGGGAACAGGCGGGTGACTGATGGAACGCGTCGCCTTCCTCATCGACTCCTCCGGCGTTCGGGTGGACTGCCTGCTCAACCCGGAGACCGTGCAGGTGACCCGGCTCGCCGGCGTACGGCAGCGGGGTGCCGGCGGCGGGCAGCTCACCGGGGCCGGTCTGGCCGACGACCCGCTGGTCTTCACCGGTGGTGGCCGTACCGAGCTGGTGCTCGACCTGCTCTTCGACGTCGACTTCGTGGAGGCGCAACTGCGTCCGGCCGACGTACGGGTGCTCACCCGTCCGCTGTGGATGTTGGCGGAGAATTCCACTGCCGAACATGGCTGGCTGCGACCGCCGTTGGTCCGGTTGGTCTGGGGCAAGACCTGGAACGTGCCAGGTGTGATCGTCGCGGTGGCGGAACGATTCGACGCGTTCACCGGCACCGGGTCGCCGCGGCGGTCCTGGCTGCGGCTGAAGCTTGTCCGCGCCGCCGAGACGGCCGATCAGGCCGAGGCCGGCTTCGCCGAGGAGCTGGCCGCCGCGAGCACCCCGACCGCCGCGCCGGGCAGCGCGGTGATCGCCGCCGGTGACGGCGCGGCCGAACCGGGTCGCTCCGGCGTGCGTTTCGACCTGCTGGCCAACGACGCGCTGGGCTCGCCGCTGCGCTGGCGGCTGCTGGCCGAACACAACCGGATCACTGACCCCCTGGCCGTGCCGGCCGGCACCACCCTCGCCGTGCCACCGAGCGCCGGCACCGCTCCGGTGACCGGTTTGGCGCGGGCGGTGGCGGGTGTGGTGGGCGCGGGAGCGTCGTACCTGGGCGCCTCGATCGCCAACGCGCCGTGGAACGCGCCGACCGACCCGGCCGCCGCCGCCCCGAGCGCGTCCGGCAGTCCCGGGGGTACGCCGTGACCAGCCTCGCACCCCGGGCGTTGGTCGTCCTGCTGGACGGCGTCGAGCTGGTCGGCGCGGCTCGTCAGCGGGTCCGTTCGGTGCGGGTGGCGGCCCGGCTCAACCAGCCCACCCAGGCCGAGCTGGTGCTCGCCACCACCGCCGGGACCGGCGCGTTCGACCCACCGGTACGCCCCGGCACGGCGCTCGACGTCCGGCTCGCCGACCACGCGGACGCCCTGTTCACCGGTGAGGTCACCTGCGTGGAGGTGGAGTTCGCCGCCGACGGGGCGGCGGTGCTGCGGTTGCGGGCGTACGACCCACTGCACCGGCTGCGCAAGCGGCAGGGCTTGCGGGTCTTCACCTCGGTGACCGCCGTCGAGCTGGCGCAGGAGTTGTGCGGCGCGGTGGGGCTGGCGGTGACCGCCGAGGTCGACGGCCCTCGGTTGGAGCGGCTGCTCCAGCACCGGCACAGCGACCTGGAGCTGCTGCGCGAGGTGGCCGGCCGGGCCGGGCTGCACCTGGCCGCCGACGGTGACGGTGTCCGGCTGGTCACCCTCGCCGGCTACGGGGAGCCGGTCACGTTGACGCTCGGCGCGGGGGTGCACAGCCTCCGGGTTTCCCTGAACACCGACCAGGCCAGCGGTGCCAGTGCGGCCCTGGGCTGGCACCCACAGCGGGCGGAGGTGATCAGCCAGCAGGTCGACGAGGCGCGCTGCGGCCGACCCGCCGACGACCGCCCGGACCCGGCCGACGTGGGCGCCGATGGCGTTCGCACCGCAGTGGACCAGCCCGGCCGCAGCGACGACGAGTTGGCGGCGCTGGCCCAGGCCCGACTCGACAGCCGCGCCGCGGCGCTGGCAACGGCCGAGGGGGTGGCCGAGGGCGACCCGGCGCTACGCCCGGGCCGCCGCGTCGACCTCGGCGGGGTGCCCGACCCGGTCGCCGGGACGTACGTGCTGACCGAGGTGGTGCACACGGTGGACGGCAACGGGCACCTGACCCGGTTCTCCACTGTGCCGCCGACCACCCCGGCGACCCCGACCGGCGGCGCGGTGGTCACCCTCGGCAGCGTCACGGACGTCGCCGACCCGGACGGGCTGGGCCGGGTCCGGTTGACCCTTCCGGCGTACGGGGACCTGGACGCCGGCTGGCTGGCCGTGCTCTGCCCCGGGGCCGGGCCGGGCAAGGGCCTGGTGGCGCTCCCCGATCCGGGCGACACGGTGCTCGTGGTGCTGCCCGGCGGCGAGCCGGCCTCGGGCATCGTGCTCGGCTCACTGTTCGGCGCGGTCGAGCCGTACGACGCGGGCATCGACGACGGAAAGGCCCGCCGATGGACGATGCGCACCTCCGGCGGCCAGTCGATCGTCGTCGACGACGTACGGCGCAGCCTGCGGCTGGGCACCGAGGGCGGCAGCTTCCTGGAGCTGACCCCCGACCTGGCCACCCTGCACGCGGCGTCCGACCTGGTGATCTCCGCGCCCGGCCGGGCCATCGTGGTGCGCGCCCGCAGCGTGGACTTCCTGCACGCCGCCTCGACCGAGGACCCGACCACCGCGGCGGAGCAGGCCCGAACGCTTGCCCGCGCCCACCACGAAGGAGGCGGCTGATGCGCTGGATCCACCGGGACTCCGTGATCACCTGCGATCACGACGGCCGGGTCGAGAACCGACCCTCGCGGGAGTGGGTGACCGTCACCGGTGTGCCCGTGCTCGTCGACGACGACCCGGAGGGACGCAAGATCGTCGCCTGCCCGAACTACGGCCCGACCATCAAGCCGTGCACCACGACACTCACCGTGCGCGTCGGTTACAGCGACTGGGTTCGCGTCGACGGGCACCGGGTGGTGCTGTCGCACCTGGAGGGGTTCACCAACGGCACACCACCGGGGCTGGTCAAGCACACGGTGCGCGACCCCCGCCAGCAGTTTCTGGGGGCGGACCGATGAGGGCGTTCCGCTTCGTCGGCGCCGGCTTCGACGCCGGCCGGACCGGCGGGTTGGCGCTCACCGCGGCCGGCGGCCTGGCGATGACCGATGGCGACGAGAGCGTACGGCAGGCGCTGTTCCTGCTCCTGTCGACCACGCCGGGCGAGCGGCTGATGCGACCCGGGTACGGCTCCCGGCTGCACCGGTTGGTCTTCGCGCCCAACGACGACACCACCGCCGGTCTGGCGATTCACTACGTCCGGCAGGCCATCGCCCGGTGGGAGCCCCGGGTCGAGGTGATCGACGTGGACGCCGGGCCGGACCCCGACGACGCGTGGCGCCTGGTGATCCGGTTGGACTACCGGGTGCGGGCCAGCCTGACACCCGGACAACTGGTCTTCTCCGTGGATCTGCTCCCCGTCGACGAGCCCGCTGAGGGAGGAGCGTCATGACGCTGCCCGTGCCGCACCTGGACGATCGCGGTTTCCTCGACCTGGTCACCGAGGCCCGGGAACGGATCCGGCAGTCCTGCCCGGCGTGGACCGACCTGTCGGCGCACGACCCCGGCATGGCGCTGGTGGAGACGTTCGCACACCTCACCGAGGTGATGATCTACCGGTTGAACCAGTTGCCGGAGAAGGCGTACGTCTCGTTTCTGAACCTGCTCGGGGTCACCCGCCACGCGCCGACAGCGGCCTGGGCGGACGTCCGGTTCACCCGTACCGGCACCGACCGCGGTGCGGTCCGGATCCCGGCCGGGCTGCGGGTCGCCGCGGCCCGGGGCGCGGACCCCCGGCCGGTCGTGTTCGTCACCACCGAGCCGACGCTGCTGCCCGCCGACGAGACGTCGGTGACGGTACGGATGCACCACTGCGAACCGGTCGAGGCGGAGCTGCTCGGGGTGGGCACCGGCCAGCCGGGGCAGGTGCTGCGCGCGACCCACGCGCCGCTGACACGCACCGCCGAGGCGCTGGACCTGCTGCTCGGGGTGGAGGTGGCGGCCGGCACCGTCGAGCTGGGCGCGGCGGCCCGCGAGCACGACGGCCGCACGTTCGAGATCTGGCAGCCGGTCGACAGCTTCGCCGGGCTCGGTCCGCAGGCCAAGGCGTACCTGGTCGACCGGTGCTCCGGCACTGTCATCTTCGCCCCGGCCCTCGACCTGCGACCACCCGCCGGGACGACGCCGCACGGCGAGGCCACCGCCGACGCGGCCGCACCGACGAGCACCGCGCCGCCGGTGACCGTCGCGGCGGTGCCACCGGCCGGACGGCAGATCCGGCTCTGGTACCGCGCCGGTGGCGGGCCGACCGGCAACGTGGCGGCGGGCACGCTGACCAGCCTGCGCGACCCCCTACCCGGGGTACGCGTGGACAACCCCACGCCAGCGGCCGGCGGCCGGGAGATGGAGGCACTGGAGTCGGTGCTCCTGCGCGGCCCGTACGAGTTCTTCGCCCAGCAACGGGCGGTCACCGCCCGCGACTTCGAGGTCCTCGCGACCAGCTCCGGCGCGGTGGCGCGGGCGCGGGCGTTCACCCGCGCGGCGGTGTACAGCTTCGCCCGGCCGGGCGAGGTCGAGGTGGTGCTGGTGCCGTACGTGCCGGAGGCGGCCCGACCGGGCGGGCGGCTGCCGGTGGCGGTGCTGCGCGAGCACGAGGTGCCCGAGGCGCGCCACCGGGTCGAGGCGGACCTGGAGGAACGCCGGATGGTCGGCATTCGCTCCCGGGCCACCTGGGCACGGTTCAAGGCGGTGTCCGTGCGGGCCCGGGTGGTGGTCCGCCGGGAGGAGGACGTGGACGCGGTCCGTCGCCGCATCCACGACCGGCTGCACCAGACGTTGAGTCCGCTGCCCACCGCGCTCAACCCGACCGGCTGGCCGTTCGGCGAGCCACTGCGGGCGTCCAACGTGTACCGGCTACTGGAGCACGCCGAGCCGGGGGTGCGCTACGTCGAGTCGGTGCGGTTCGTGGTCGACGAGGCCCCCGACGCCGACGTCCGCGCCCTCGCCGTGGACCAGTACCAGCCGCGCACCTGGTACGCCGGGCGCGGCCCGGTGCTGTTCCGCTCCAGCAACGGCGGCGCGGGTTGGGAACCGGCCGGTCGCTTCGACGACGAGACGGTGCTGCGGGTGGCGCCCGCGCCCGCGCCGGTACGGCCGGGCATCGTCGCTCGTCCCGGCTCGGTGGCCGTGGTGACGCTGCGCGCCTCGGGCGGCTCCCGGGTGCACCTGAGCACCGACCTGGGCGAGACGTGGTCGCTGCTCACCGACCTGGACTCGCGGATCTCCGACGTGGCCTGGCTGGACCGCGACGGCGCGGGCGCGCTGCTGGTGGCCACCGACACCGGCCTGTACGAGGTGTCGCTGCTGCCCGGGGCGGTGCCGTTGCAGATCCTGGTCGACCCGTCCGACGCCGACCGGGGCTTCTACGCGGTCCGCACGTTCGTGTCCGAGCGTGGTGCGCCGGGGGTGGCGGTGGCGGCGCAGGCCAGCTTCGGGGTGTACCTGTCGACAACCGGCGGCCGACCCGGCAGTTTCACCCACGTCGGCCTGGCCAACGTGGACAACCGGGTCCTCGCCGTGCAGTACGACGGCCCGGCCACCCTGCTCTGGAGCGGCGCGGGTGAGCCGGATCCGAAGAAGCCCGGGCAGGGCTGCCACCGCACCCGGCTGTTCGAGTCGGATGTGAAGTGGCAGTCGATGCAGAGCGGGTGGATCGGCGGCACCTGCCGGGACCTCGCGTTCGTCGGTCAGCAGGCGGTGGCGGCCACGCAGAGCGGTGGGGTGCTGCGGCTGGACACCCTCGCCGCCCAGCCGCAGTGGCAGGCGGTGTCGGTCAACTGCGGGTTGCCGTTGCGGGACCGGACCCGGTTCGTGCCGGTCGACGCCATCGCGGTGAGCGGCCCGACAGCCGGGGGTGCGGCGGCCGGCGGCACGGGCGCGGCGGAGCGGCTGATCCTGGCCAGCGGCGAACGCGGCGTGCACCGCAGCGCCGACGCCGTCACCTGGACGCCCAGCGCCAACCAGGCCACCGCCGACGTGGTGACCGTCCCCGATACCTGGCTGCTCTGCTCCGGCGAGCACGACATCGAGGTGGTGCGCCAGGATGCGACGTTCGGCGATTGAACGGCTGCTGCCCGCCGCCTACCAGCGGGCCTGCGTGCCCGGCAGCGTGCTCTGGGCGCTGCTGGACGTGATGGAAGGGCTGCACGCCCCGGACGAGGCGATCCTCGCCGAGGTGGACGCGCTGTTCGACCCGTACCGGGCGCCGGACGGGCTTGTCGTGCGGTTGACCCGCTGGGTGGCGATGGATCACGTGGTGGCCTCGCCCCGGCCGGACACCCCGCTGCCGCTGCCGGTGGGTCGGCTGCGCGACCTGGTGGCCAACGCCGCCCTGCTGGCCCGCTGGCGCGGCACCCCGTACGGGATGCGCCGGGCCCTGGAGTTGGCCACCGGGATGTCGGGCTTCGCCATCGACGAGCCTCCCGAGCGGGCCTTCCACGTCGTGGTGCGGGTGCCGGTCGCCGCCGCCGGTCAGCTCGCCGTGATCACCCGCATCGTCGAGGCGGAGAAACCTGCCTCGGCCACTGTCGAGATCGTCCTGGAAGAGGAGTCGTCATGACCACCGAGTGGGCGGTCGTCGCCGCCGCCGAGCAGTTCACCCTCGACCCGCGCAACAGCGGCGAGCTGACCTTCACCGTCTCCAACCCGGGCAACGCGCCGGACACCGTGGTGTTCGACGTGGCACCCGGTGACGGCTCGCAGCGGGCCTGGTTCACCGTCGCCGAACCCCAACGCGTGGTACCCGGGCAGGGCTCGGTGTCGTTCCTGGTCAAGCTCGCGGTGCCGGCCGGCACCGCGCCCCGGCGCTACGACATGACCGGGTTCGCGTACTCGGCCAACACCGCGCCGGAGGAGAGTTCCCGCTCCAGCGGCCGGGTCACCTACGAGGTGCGGGCGGTCGCGCCGCCACGGCGTACCCCGTGGTTGTGGATCGCCGCCGCGGCGGCGTTGGTACTGGTGGTGGTCGCCGTGGGGGTGGTGTTGCTGACCCGCGACGGCGAGCCGACCCCCGGCGAGCCGCGGGTGGTCACCGTCGAGGCGGAGAGCCTGGTGGAGGGCGCGCTGGTGGAGTCTCCGAAGAAGAGCGCCGCGAAGGTGGAGGCGCAACCCAACTGCTGCGGGGTGACCTGGTCCGGCGACAAGCAGTTGTTCTTCCAGGGGTTGGCCATCGGCGACAAGGTCACCGTGACGGTGCAGATCCCGGCCGACGGCACCTGGCGTTTCGCCACCGTACGTACGACCTCCCTCGACTACGCCAACACCGTCTTCGTCATCGACGGCCGCCAGGTCGGCGGGACGTTCCTCGGCTTCACCCCGACGGTGCGGAAGACGGAGTTCCTGGACGTCGGCACGGTCCAACTCACCAAGGGCCCTCACCAGGTCACGCTCCTGGTGGTCGGCAAGACGCAGGGCACGAACCGCTACTTCGCGGGCGTCGACGAGATCCGGTTCACTGAGATCGTGGCTCAGGCCGTGGCGCGATGAGTGGACGGCAGAAGGCGCTGCTGGGGCTGTTCGCCGTCCTGCTGGTGGCGCTGTTCGTGGTAGCGGTCGGGACGGGCCGCGACGACCGGGGTGATCCGGGGGCCCGGCACGGGTTCGTCGACCGGTTGGGCGCGCTCGGCGGCGAGCGTTCCGCCGTGGATCCGCTGACGGTCAGCGCCGACTGCGCCGACGAGACGGGCCGACTGGCGTTCTCCGGCAGTTGCGTGGTGCGGGTGGCGGACCCCGGCGGGCTGCGCACCCTTGTGCTGCGCAGCGCGGCACGGTTCACGGTCGTCGCCCCGGCGCCCGGCGACGCCGACCTCACCATCCGCGACGAGGTCGAGCCGGCCGCGGACGGCACCGGCGCGGTGGCGAAGATCGCCGTCGACCAGGCCACCGAGGTGGGCCTTGCCTGCCCCGGCCTGGGCGGCTGCACGGTCGTCGTGGCCACGTCCTGAGTCGACAGGGACCGAGAGGAAGGTGCCGCCGTGGGTGACCTGCGCAAGCCGTTCCTGCTGATGGCCATGCTCGCCATCGTCCTGGCGATCGGGGTGGAGCTCGGCGCTGGGCTGCTGCTCGGCGGCGCCGACGCCGGCGCGGCCCTCGCCGACAGCGCCGGCGCGCTGGACGTGGAGATCGACGACGTGTCCGGGGTCAGCGAACCGTCCGGTCGGGGCACCGGCTACCTGGCTCTGATCGACGCGGTGGCGGTCTGGAGCACCGGGCTGTTCTGCCTGGGGCTGCTGCTGCCCGAGCGCGTCCAGGGTCGGGTGCAGGGCGTCGCCAGCCTGATCTTCTCGATCATCCTGATCATCGTCGGGTTGGTCGCGCTGGTCGTCGCGTTCGTCGAGCTGATGATCATGGTGTCGCTGTTCCTGGCCGTCCCGTTCGGCACCCTGGCCTACCTGGCGCTGTGGGGGTTCTTCCCGGTCGGTGAGGCGGCGGTGCTGCTCGGGCTGGTGCTGCTGCTCAAGCTGGTGTGGGCCGGGATGCTGGTGCTGGCCCAACCGCGTTTCCTGCAGAACAAGGGCCTCGTCCTGCTGATCCTCACCACCCTGCTGTGCACTGTCGTGCTGGAGTTCCTGCACAACCTGGTGCCGGTGATCCTGGTCAGCATCGTCGACGACGTGGCGGCGCTGGTCTTCGCGATCATCGCGATCATCTGGGGCCTGGTGCTGTTGATCGGCTCCATCCCGGCGATCGTCAAGGCCATCCGGGTAACGGCCGCCCTTCCGAGCCGTTGACCTTTGCGGTATCGGCAGCGCCTGGGTCGATTGTCTGTGACCCTGACGGCGTGGACGAGACGCCGGGCCGCGACGCCGTGGAGCTGCGCGTGCACGGCATCTCCGGCGTCACCGCCGAGCGGATCCTCGACCACCCGATCGTGACCCGGGTCGCCGGGAACACGCATGCGGGCTTCTTCCGGCCCCGGCCTGGCAGCGGCACCGCCGGCGGAGCCACCGACGGGGTTGCCGTCGAGGCGTACCGCTGGGGTTCGCTGACCGCCGGCGCGGCGGTACGGACGGCCTCGATGTTGCTGCTGCTGCCCTTCATGTTGAGCAACCTGGCGATCTGGCTCCGGCCGGCGGGGCACGACAGGTGGGGGCTGCTCGGCCTGCTGTGCCGGGTGCTCGCCGGCACCCTCACGGCCACGTTCGTGCTGGCGGCGGTGGGCGTCACACTCGACCTGGTCGGCTGGCAGTGCGTGCCGTACCCCGGGTGCCGGGCCAGCCGCCCCTACCTGGCCTGGCTGCACACCCTCCCGACCGGGCCCCGGCTGGCCCTGCTGTCGATCGTTCCCCTGCTGGCGCTGTGGGTCGTCTGGGCCATCGGCACCCGGTCGGCGCGGGCCTTCGAGGGGTTCGGCCCGTTGGCGGCGCAACCCCGCTCCGACGACCGGGACCAGAGCCTCACCGACGCCGGTTTCTGGCAGGACGCGCACGTCACCGGTTGGCTACGGCAGGTCCACGTGGTGCTCGGCATCGGGACGCTGAACGTCGCACTGCTGGCCGGCGTCGCACCGGGCGGGATCGGTCACGTCGTGCTGTTCGTGATCGCCGTCGGACTGCTCGGGGCGGGCGTGGTGCTCCTCGCCCTGCCCGTGCCGACCAGCCCGGTGCGGGCCCGACGGATCCTGCGAACCCTGTGGGCGACCACAGTGCTGACGACCGTGTTGTGCCTCGGCTCGGCCACGCTGGCGGACGCGACACCCTCCGGCTCGGGCAAGCTGCCCGGGTACGAGGGCGCCGCCGCCGGGGTGGTCGCCACGCAGGGTGTCCTGCTCGTCGTGCTCACCGTCGTCACGTACACCCGCCAACGTGCCGCCCGCGGCGACGAGCGCCCCGTCCTGCGCGGGCTGGGCACCCCGGTCATGGCCGCGGCGGCGGTGAGCGTCGGCGCCGCCTTCACCGCGACTCTGGTCTACCGCGTCGCCGACGCCCTCGACCACGGCGACATCCCCGACCCGATCCGGCCCAACCCGCCGATCGTCGGCCCGCTGGACCCGCCGGTGGCCTACTGGTGGGCAGCGCTCGCCGGGCTCGCCGCGCTGCTGATCGGCGCGGCGGTGACCTCCGTGACCCTCCTGCTGAGTCGGCGACGGCGACGGCGGTTGGCGGCACGGATCATCGAACGGGACTACCCCGACGTGCCGGCGGCGGACGCGCACCGGCTGCGCGTGGTCCGGGAGACCATCGCCCGGTCCCGGGTCACCGAGGAGCTCGGCCCGGTGCTGCTCGCGTTCCTGTTGATCGCGTCGCTCGGGCTGGCCACCGTCGCCTTCGACGTGATCGGGATCGGTCCCACGCAACTCGCGGACCGGCTGGGCGGGGACGGCCGCGCGGCCGTCGTGCTCGCCTACGTCACCGACGCCGGTGTCTGGGTGATCAGCCTGCTGGTGATCTGCCTGCTGATCCTCGGGTTCCGCGCGTACCGGTCGGCGCAGACCCGGCGGGTGGTGGCGGTGCTGTGGGACCTCGGCACCTTCTGGCCCCGGACGGTCCACCCGTTCGCGCCGCCCTGCTACGCCGCCCGCGCCGTCCCGGAGCTGGCGAAACGGGTCACCGGGCTCACCGCGCGGGGCCCGGTGGTCATCTCCGGGCACAGCCACGGCTCGGTGCTCGCCGCCGCCACCATCCTGCACCTGCCGCCGTCCGTGCTGACCCGGGTGTCGCTGTTGACCTACGGGTCACCGCTGCGGCGCACCTACGCGCGGCTCTACCCCGCGTACTTCGGACCGCGGACGCTGCACGACCTGGGTGGGCGGATCGGGTGGCGGTGGCGCAACCTGTGGCGGGACACCGACCCGATCGGCGGGCCGATCTTCCCTCCGGGCTCGCCCGGAACACCGCCGGACGTCGACATCCGACTGCGTGATCCCCGCAGCCTGACCATCGACCCGGCGGACACCGTGCCGCCGCCGATCGAAGGACACTGGCCGTACCACACCCAGGCCGCGTACCAGGTCGCGATCCGTGAGCTGATCGACCGGTCCGGCTGATCCGCACTCAGGGCGTCAGCGCGACCAGGGCCGTCACCGCCTCCCCGTCGAGGGCCCCGTCGGCCACCCACACCCGGTATTGGCCGTGCCGGCTCCCACCGGCCGGCACCACCGCCGGACGGTCGAACGCGAACGCCACACAGACCCCCGGATACATCCCGGTCCGCACGAACCACCTGTCGTCGCGGCCGAGCCCCGAGAAGACCAGGGTGTACGCCCCGGCGCCCGACCGGACGCCGGTCAGCGCGAGCCACGACGCCGCGCTGCCGTTGACCGTCTCCTCCCCGACCGCGTCGGCGGTGAACACCGCCGGTTCGCCGTCGGCGGCGGCCCGCCAGAAGAACCCGCCGTAGCCGGCCCCACCCGGGCGGCCGTTGGTGGCCGGGCTGCCCAGCCGGATCTCCCGGTCGTCCGGGGCGACGAGGACGGACTCCACGTCGAGGCGCCAGGCGTCCGGTGTGACCACCGACGCGGCGAGCCACCTCCGCTCGGTCAGCAGCACCCCGCCGGTCCGGTCGCGCCACTGCAGATCGTGCGCGTACCGGCCCGGGGACCGTTCGACCTCACCGGTGTGCGTGATGACGCCGTGGTCGTCGCGCCAGGTGTAGCCGACGTCGCGGACGTAGGTGCGCCCGCCCCAGAGGTTGCTGCCGTCGACGTCCTGGACCGCGAGGGACGCGCCGAGGTGCCACACGTGGTCGGCGGGAAGCGCGTCGGTGACCACCGTTCCGCCGAGCGTGCGCACCGGGTGCAGGTACGGCCGGGGACCGTGTTGGGCGTCCAGCGCCGGGTCGAGCACATACTCGGCAACCTCCGTGGCCCCGACGGTCAGCCGCACCGGCTCCCCGCTCACGGCAGCTCCCCAGGACCGGCGACGGCGACGGAGACCGGTCGGCGATTGGCGACGGCGTGCAGGGCGGCCACCGTGTAGCCGGCGAGGATAGGCACCGCGACCGGGGTGACCAGGACGGTGAGCAGTCCGGCGAGTGTGACCACCCCGGTGAGCGCCGCCCAGCGGGTGGGCGCGTCGAGGCAGGCGCGCGCGGCGGAGCGGGCCGAGGCCCGCCACCGCACGCCCCCGTTGCCGCCCACCTCGACGACGACCAGCCCGGCGTACCCGGCCAGGCCGGCCGCGACCAGCGCCGTCACCAGCAGCGCAGCCGGGCCGCCCGGCACCCGGCCGGTGGCCAGCGCCGCCAGGTCGGCGGCGAGCAGCGCGGTGGCGGCGAGCGCGAGCAGGCTGACCGGCACACCGGGCAGCACCGCGCGGCCGAACCGGCGCAGTGTCGTGCGTGCCGAGGGCCAACTGCCGGTACGCGTCCAGTCGCGCACCGCCGCGCTGGCCGTGCCCGCCGCCGCGGCGGCGGTGAGCAGGGGGACCGCCGCGAGGGTCAGCAGGATGCCCAGCAGGGCCAGGTCGGCGGCGTCGCGGCCGACGTCGCGCCAGTCCCGCCGCCCGCCGGTGTCCACGGGTTCAGCCCTTGATGCCACTGGTGTTGATCCCCTCGACGAGCATCCGCTGGAACGCGACGAAGAACAGGAAGACCGGCAGCAGCGACAGCACCGACATGGCGAACATCGGGCCGACCGCGCTCTGGCTGGTCGAGTCGATGAACAGGGTCAGCGCGACCGGGACGGTGTAGTCCTCCAGTTGGGACAGGAAGACCAGTTGGCGGAAGAAGTCGTTCCAGGTCCAGATGAACGAGAAGATCGCCGTGGTGACCAGCGCCGGGCGGCTCAGCGGCAGGATGATGTGCCGGAAGATGCCGAACGGGCCGGCGCCGTCGATGCGGGCCGCCTCGTCCAGCTCCCGGGGTACGCCCCGCATGAACTGCACCATGAGGAAGACGAAGAACGCCTCGGTGGCCAGGAACTGCGGGATGAGCAGCGGCAGGTACGGCCAGTCACCGCCGACCAGCCCGAGCGTGCGGAACAGGATGTACTGCGGCACGATCAACACGTGCTGCGGCAGCAGCAGCGTGCCGATCATGACGGCGAACCACATGCCGCGCAGCCGGAACCGCAGCCGGGCGAAGGCGTACGCGGCCAGCAGGCAGGAGAGCCCGTTGCCGATGACGGTGAGCAGGCTGACCATGGCGCTGTTGAGGAAGAACCGGCCGAAGCTGACGTCGAAGTTGGACCACCCGGCGGTGTAGTTGCCCGGGGTGAACCGTTCGGGCAGCAGCCCGACGTTGTTGACGATCTCCTCCTGGGACTTCAGCGAGGTGCCCACCATCCAGATCAGCGGGTAGAGCACCACGGCGACGATCGCCACCAGGATCAGCAGTCGCAGCACGGGCCGGCCGCCGGGGCGTCGGCGCACGTTCGGCGGCGCTGCGGTCGTCGGGGTCACCGCCACCATCACCGGTCCTCCCCGTCGGAGTAGTGCACCCAGAACCGTCCGGTGCTGAAGAAGATCGCGGTGATGACCGCGATGGCGAGCAGGAACACCCAGGCCATCGCCGAGGCGTAGCCCATGTTGAGGTCGGTGAAGCCGGTGATGTAGAGGTTCAGCGTGTACATCAGGGTGGAGTCGACAGGGCCGCCGGTGCCGTTGCTGAGCACGAACGCGGCGGTGAAGCCCTGGAAGCCGTTGATGGTCTCCAGCACCAGGTTGAAGAAGATGACCGGGGAGAGCATCGGCAGGGTGACGTTGCGGAACTGGCGGAACCGGCCGGCCCCGTCCACGGACGCGGCCTCGTACAGCTCGGTGGGCACCTGCTTGAGCCCGGCCAGGAAGATCACCATCGGTGCGCCGAACTGCCAGATGGCCAGCACCATCAGTGTTTCGAGGGCCCAGTCGGGGTCGTTGACCCACGGTTTGCCGGTGATACCGAAAAGACTCAGCAGCGAGTTGAACGCGCCGTCGCGGTTGAACATGTTGACCCAGACGATGGCCAGCGCGACGCTGCCGCCGAGCAGGGACGGCAGGTAGAACAGCCCGCGGAACAGCCCGACGCCGCGCCAGGCGCGGTTGAGCAGCAGCGCCACGCCGAGCGCCGCGGCCAGCTTCAGCGGTACGGCGATCAACGCGAAGGTCAGCGTGACCCGCACCGCGTGCCAGTACGACGGGTCAGCGGTGAACATCCGCTCGTAGTTGGCCAACCCCACCCACTCCACCTCGGAGAAGGGGGTGAGGATGTCGTAGTTGGTGAAGCTCAGGTAGAGCGACAGCAGCATGGGGATCGCCGTGACACCCATCAGGCCGATGAGCCACGGCGACAGGAAGACGTACCCCGCCAGACCTTCGCTGTGCCGGATCCGTCCGGGCCCACGCCTCTGCGCGTGGGCCCGCACGGATCCGGGGCCGCGTCGGGTCGGGTCGGGCGCCGTGGTCAACGCCACGAACAGCTCCTCTCCTCGCCTCGCGGGCGGTCAGGCGATGGCGGACTTGCACGCCTCGATGAACTGGGTGGCGGCCTCGGCGGGGGTGGCCCGGCCGTACTGCGCGTTCTCGGCGGCCTTGATCAGCTCGGACTTCACCTTGCTGTGGCCCTTGATCGGCACCTGCGGCGACTCGCCGAACTTCTGGGTCAGCTCCGCCTCGACGGCGATGGACTGCTTCATGGCCGGGTCGGTGGTGTCGTCGCTGACCACCCGGCGCAGGTCCAGGTTGGACGGCAGACCACGGTCGGTGCCGAGCAGCTTGACCGCTTCGAGGTCGTTGTTCAGGAAGTTGATCACGTCGACGGCGACGTCCTTGTTCTTGCTGCCCTTGAACACCGACCAGTACATCGAGGCACGGGCCCACTGCGCGCTCGGGTCACCGGGGTAGGCGATCACGCCCAGTTCGTCCTTGGTGTTCTTCTTCAGGTCCGGCATCTGGTTGGCCCAGACCCAGGAGGTCGCCGACTTGCCGGTGACCACCAACTGTTTGGTGACGTCGCTGGAGTTGCCCTCGTGGATGACGTCGGCGCTCGGGGTGGCCTTGCGGTCCCGGGCGCCCTTCCACAGGTCGAACCACTTGGTCACGTCCTCGGCGGTGAAGCCCAGCTCCTTGCCCTTGTAGAGGTCCTTGCCCTGTTGGCGCAGCCAGACCCAGAACGCCTTGTAGTCGGCGCTCGGGTCCTGGGTGCCGGGCACCTTGGTCTTCGCGGTGACCTGCTCGGCCCAGGCGATGTGCTGCTCCCAGCTCATCCCGGTGGTCGGCTCGGGCAGGTTGTGCGTGGTCAGCAGCGTCTTGTTGTAGACCAGACCCTGGGTGTTCTCCCCGGCGGCCAGGCCGGCGAGCTTGCCGTCGACGACGCCGTACTTCCACAGGCTCTCGGGGAACTTGGAGGTGTCCAGCTTCCCGGACTCCTGGTAAGAGGTCAGGTCGAGCGTGGTGTTGCGGCCCGCGTACTCGGCGAGGTAGTTGTCGTCGATCTGGAACAGGTCCGGCGGATTGCCGCCGGCGGTGAGGGTGGCCAGCTTGTCGAAGTAGCCCTGGTTGGCCTGCCAGGTCTTCTCGAAGGTCACGTTCGGGTGCTTCTTGGTGTAGAGCGCCAGCGCGTCCTCGGTCAGCTTGGCCCGGGCGTCGCCGCCCCACCAGAAGATCGAGAGTTTCACCGGGGCGTTCGGGTCGGCGGCGCCGCCGTCGTCGTCTCCGCAGGCGGCGGCGCCGAACATCAGCGGTGCGGCGACCGTCACGGCGAGCAGGCCACGCAGCAGGTGCCGCCGGGGCAGCGGGGTACGGTGGGCGCGCCCGACGGACGCGTCAGTGGTGGGGGGCGTTGCGGGGTGCATGTGCGCTCACTCCTCGGCATTAGGAGGCGACGGCGTCACCGGTGGCCGCAGTCGGGATGCCCGGGTCCGCAGGGCAATGCGGGCCCGGGCCACGTGGTGCGGCCAGGGGACGTGCCGGTCGGGCGTACGGGCCCGGACCGGTCGAGTCGCGGATGACCAGGTCGGTCTGGAGCATTACCTGTGCGGTGGTACGACGGACGCCGAGCGCCGTGCCGGCACCGGACCCCCGCGCACCGCGCGGTGACTCGATGTCCTGTTGCAGCAGCATGTCGACGGCCGTCCGGCCGGCGGCCCCGGTGGGTGTGGCCACCGTCGTCAGTTTGGGGCGGGTCAGCCGGCTCAGGGTGATGTCGTCGACCCCGACGACGCTCACCTCCTGCGGCACCCGGACCCCGAGCGCGTCCAGCCCTTCGATCAGGCCGATCGCCATCAGGTCGTTGTAGGCGAGCACTGCCGACACGCCGCTGCGTCGCACCTGCTCGGCGACTGCGGAGCCGCCGACCTCGGTGGGCGCGTTGGGGCCGAGCATGGTCAGCTCCGCGCCGCCGGCTCGGGCGGCCGCGCCGGCGGCACGGCGCATCTCCCGGTTGGTCCACGAGCTGCGCGGTCCACCGAGCAGCGCGATGCTGCGGTGCCCCAGGCCGACCAGGTGCTCGATCGCCGACCGGGCGCCCTGCCCGACGTCCATCAGCACGCAGGGCAGGCCGGTCACCTGGCGGTTCACCACGACCAGTGGCACCTCGCGGCTGAGCTGCTCGATCAGGCTGTTGCTCATCCGAGGGCTGCACAGCAGCACGCCGTCCACCTGCTTCGCGAGGGCGTGGACCAGCTCTTCCTCGGCGGTCGGGTCCTCGTTGGTGTCGGCCACGAAGACGTGGTAGTCGCGGTGCCGGGCCTGGCTCTCCGCCGCCTTGATCAGCGGCGGGAAGAACGGGTTCGCGATGTCCGCGATGATCAGCCCGATGTTGTGCGTCCGCCCGGTGATCAGGGCCCGGGCGGCGCGGTTGGGCCGATAGCCCAGGTCCTCCGCGCAGGCCAGCACCCGGACCCGGGTCTCGGGATTGACCAGGTGCGGAGCGGAGAAGGTGCGGGACACGGTGGAGATGTGCACACCGGACGCCCGGGCGACGTCCCGGATGGTGACTGGCACGGCGGCCCCTTCGTCCGATGTGGTGGCGGTCACGCAGGTGTGGCCCATTAATGCAAACGGTTGCGCCAGTGTCAACGGTCAATGATTACGGCTTCGTTGCACCCACACTCCCCTTGGTCACCTGCAACCCCCCAAACGCCGACAAATGACGCCGATCACGCCGTCATCGTTGACGCGAACGCATCGATCGTGATTACTTCACTGCAAACCTTTGCAGCACCCACGGGAGGCGACCGCATGTCACCGAGAGCCGCCGGACGGGTCCGGTACGCCGTCGTGGGCACCGGCGCGCGAGCCGAGATGTTCGTCCGGGCGCTGGTGCTCGACCACGCCGACACCACCGAGCTGGTCGCCTTCGCCGACGTGAACCAGGCCCGCATGGACGCGCACAACCGCTGGCTGGGCGAGCTGGGTCACCGCCCGGTGCCCACGTACCCCGCCGGTGACTTCACGACCATGCTGGACTCCGAACGCGTCGACGTCGTCCTGGTCACCAGCGTGGACGTCACCCACGACGAGTACGTGGTGGCAGCACTGCGCGCCGGCCGGGAGGTCGTCACCGAGAAGCCGATGACAGTGGACGCGGCCCGCTGCCGGCGGATTCTGGACACGGTCACCGAGACCGGCGGGCGGGTGGCAGTCGCCTTCAACTACCGCTACAACCCGCTGCACGAACAGGTTCGCCGGCTGCTCGCCGAGGGCGCGGTCGGCGAGATCGGCTCGGTGCACTTCGAGTGGCTGCTCGACGTCCGCCACGGCGCCGACTACTTCCGCCGTTGGCACCGCGACAAGGCCACCTCCGGGGGGCTGATGGTGCACAAGGCCAGCCACCACTTCGACCTGGTCAACTGGTGGCTGGCCGCCACGCCCGTCGAGGTGTACGCGGCCGGCCGACTCTTCTTCTACGGCGAGGACGGTCGCCGGCACGGGTACGCCCGCGACTACGACCGGGCGCACGGCTCCCCCGCCGCCGCCGACGACCCGTTCGCCCTACGGCTGGACGCGCATCCCCGGCTGCGCGAGCTGTACCTCGACGCCGAGGCCGAGGACGGCTACCAGCGCGACCGCAACGTCTTCGCGCCCGGGGTGAGCATCGAGGACGACATGGCGGTGCTGGCCCGCTACTCCACCGGCGCCACCATGACCTACCACCTCACCGCGTACGCGCCCTGGGAGGGCTACCGGGTGATGGTCAACGGCAGCCGAGGCCGACTGGAGCTGAACGTGGCCGAGAACGACTACGTCGACCGGGGCACCGCCGGCGCGGTCAAGGGGGCCGCCCTGCACGGTGCCGAGGCGCCGGCCGAGGGCGGTGGTGCGACGCTTACCCTGCGCCCGTTCTGGGCCCCGCCCCGGCAGATCCCGGTGGAGGGCCGCAGCCGGCACGGGCACGGCGGCGCGGACGCCCGGATGACCGGGGTGCTCCTCGGCGGTCAACCCGACCCGTTGGGCCGCGCCGCGACCGCCGACGACGGCGCGTTGGCCCTGCTCACCGGTCTGGCCGCAAACCGGTCCTTCGAGACCGGCCAACCCGTCCGCGTCGCCGACCTGCTCACCCCCCGCTGACACAGGAGACGAGGAGCCCCACTCCGTGCCCACGTTCGACCACACCGACCTGCTCCTGCCGCCCGAGCCGGGCCAGCGCGCGCTGGCCCGGGAGCTGTACGCCCTGGCGGCGGAGCAACCCATCATCTCGCCGCACGGGCACGTCGACCCGGCCCTGCTCGCCGAGGACCGACCCTTCCCGGACCCGGCGCAGCTGCTCATCGTGCCCGACCACTACCTGACCCGGATGCTGCTCAGTCAGGGCGTACCCCCGGCGGATCTGGGGGTGCCCACCCGCGACGGCAGCCCGGTGGAGACCGACGGCCGGGCAATCTGGCGACGCTTCGCCGCGCACTGGCACCTGTTCCGGGGCACCCCGTCGCGACTGTGGCTGGAGCAGACCTTCCGCACCGTCTTCGGGGTGCACACCCCACTCCGCCCGGGCACCGCCGACGCCATCTACGACGAGATCGCGGCCCGGCTCGCCGAGCCGGACTTCCGGCCCCGAGCGCTGTTCGAGCGGTTCAACATCGAGGTCCTCGCGACCACCGAGTCGCCGCTGGACGACCTCGCGCAGCACGCCAAACTCGCCGCCGACGGATGGGGCGGGCCGGGCGGCCGAGTGGTCACCACGTTCCGCCCGGACGATGTGGTGGACATGGAGTTCGAAGGCTGGTCGACCAACGTGGACCGTCTCGGCGACCGGGCCGGCGAGGACACCGGCAACTACGCCGGCTACCTGGCGGCGCTGCGGGCCCGACGCGCCGCGTTCATCGCCGCCGGCGCCACCTCCTCCGACCACGGCCACCCCACCGCGCGCACCCTGGATCTGACCCCGGCCGAGGCCGAGCGGCTCTACGACCGGGGTCGGCGCGGCGAGGCCGACGCCGCCGACGCGGAGGCGTTCCGGGCGCACATGCTCGTGGAGTTCGCCCGGATGTCGCTCGACGACGGCCTGGTCATGCAGCTGCACCCCGGCGCGGTGCGCAACCACAACCGGTGGTTGCACGCCCGGCACGGTCGCGACGTCGGCGGCGACATCCCGCAGGCCACCGAGTACGTGCACGCGCTCGCCCCGCTGCTGGACCGCTACGGCAACGACCCCCGGCTGCGACTGGTGCTCTACACCCTCGACGAGGACACCTTCACCCGCGAGCTGGCGCCCCTCGCGGGCGGGTACGCCGCGCTGCTGCTCGGCGCGCCCTGGTGGTTCCTGGACTCCCCGGAGGTGCTGCGCCGGTTCCGGGAGGCGGTGACCGAGAGCGCCGGCTTCTACAACACCACCGGGTTCGTCGACGACACCCGGGCGTTCTGTTCCATCCCGGTACGCCACGACGTGGCCCGCCGGGTGGACGCCGGCTTCCTGGCCCGGCTCGTCGCCGAGCACCGGCTGCCGATGGACGAGGCCGCGGAGACCATCGTCGACCTGGCGTACCGGCTGCCCAAGCGGGTCTTCAACTTCGGAGGGGACCACCACCTGTGAGCGCGAGGAGTGCAGCGCAGCGGAGCCCCGCAGTCGCGAACGAAAGGCAGGCTCAGTGACCGTCACCATCACCTCCGTCGAGGTGCACGACGTGCGGTTCCCCACCGCCGCCCGGGGCGACGGCTCCGACGCGATCAACCGGGGCGACTACTCGGCGACGTACGTGGAGCTGGGCACCGACGCCGGCCCGACCGGCGCCGGGTTCACCTTCACCAACGGCCGGGGCAACGAGATCACCTGCGCGGCGGTGCGTGCCCTGGCCCACCACGTCCAGGGGCGCACCATCGAGGAGATCACGGCCGAGCCGGTGGCGTTCTGGCGCTCGCTCAGCGCCGACGTGCAGTTGCGCTGGCTGGGCCCGGAGAAGGGCGTCATCCACATGGCGACCGGCGCGCTGGTCAACGCGGTATGGGACCTGCGGGCCAGACTGGCCGGCAAGCCGATGTGGCGCTTCCTCGCCGACCTGCCCACCGACGAGCTCGTGGCCAGCGTCGACTTCACGCACATCACCGACGCGCTCACCCCGGACGAGGCCGCGGCCATCCTCGACAAGGGACGCGACGGGCTCACCGACCGGTTGGCCACCCTCGAACGTGACGGTTTCCCGTCGTACACCACATCGGTCGGTTGGCTCGGCTACCCCGACGACAAGGTGCGGACGCTGACCCGGCAGGCGTACGCCGACGGCTGGCGGGCGATGAAGATGAAGGTCGGCGGCCCGCTCGCCGACGATCTGCGGCGGGCCCGGATCATCCGGGAGGAGATCGGCCCGGACGCGCTGCTGATGATGGACGCCAACCAGGTCTGGGACGTTGACGAGGCGATCACCGCGATGGCGGCCCTGGCCGAGGTGGACCCGTACTGGATCGAGGAGCCCACCCACGCCGACGACATCCTCGGGCACGCCCGGATCGCCCGCGCGGTGGCCGAGTTGACCGGCGGTCGCTGCCGGGTGGCCACCGGTGAGGTGGCCGCCAACCGAGTGATCTTCAAGCAGCTTCTTCAGGCCGAGGCGATCGGGGTGATGCAGGTCGACGCCTGCCGGGTCGGCGGCGTCAACGAGGTCCTGGCCGAGCTGCTGCTGGCGGCGAAGTTCGGCGTGCCGGTCTGCCCGCACGCCGGCGGCGTGGGCCTCTGCGAGTACGTCCAGCACCTGGCGATCTTCGACTACCTGCGGGTGGGCGCCGGTCTGGACGGTCGGATGATCGAGTACGTCGACCATCTGCACGAGCACTTCGTCGATCCGGTGCGGACCCGCGGTGGCCGCTACCTGCTGCCCGAACGGCCCGGTTACAGCGCCACCATGAAACCCGCGTCGATCGCGGAGTTCCGCTTCCCGGACGGCCCGGCATGGCAGTGACCGTCGGGGCCTCCCGGCTCGGCCTGGGCATGCTGCGCCGGCTGCCCGCCGAGGCCCGCCCGCTGATCCGGCCGGGCACCGTGCCGACCGGCGTCGTACACCTGGGGTTGGGCGCGTTCCACCGGGCCCACCAGGCCGTCTTCACCGAGGCGGCGGTCGGCGCGGCCGGGGGTGACTGGGGCATCGTGGCCGTCGCGCCGCGCAGCACGGCGGTGGTCGAGGCGATCGCCGCGCAGGACAACCTGTTCAGCGTCAGCGCCCTCTCCGCCGCCGGCAGCTCCACCCGGGTGGTGGGTGCACTGAGCGGGGTCCGGCACGCGCCCAGCGACCCGGAGGCCGTGGTGGCGTTGCTCGCCGACCCGGCGGTCCGCGTGGTGACCCTGACCGTCACCGAGAAGGCGTACCACCTCGACCCGGTGACCGGACGACTGTCCGCGGACCCGGCGCTCGCCGCGGACCTGGCCGGCGGCCGAGCGCCGACCACGGTGCCGGGGCTGCTGCTGCGCGGGCTGGCCGCCCGGGCCGCCGCGGACGCCGGACCGGTGGCCCTGGTGAGCTGCGACAACCTGCCGGCCAACGGTCGTCGACTGCGCGGCATGCTCGACCAGGCGGTCGGCCGGGCCGGCGGGGTGCCCGCCGGGCTCGTCGAGTGGGTGGCCGGCAACGTCACCTGCCCGGGCACCATGGTGGACCGGATCGTGCCGGCCAGCACCCCGGAGACGATCGAGGCGGCCCGGCGGGCGCTCGGCGTGACCGACCTGGCCGCCGTGGCCGCCGAGCCGTACGCGCAGTGGGTGATCGAGGACGACTTCCCCGGCGGTCGGCCCGGCTGGGAGTTCGCCGGGGCGGTGCTCACCGACGACGCCGGCCCGTGGGAGCGGTTGAAGCTACGCGCCCTCAACGGGGTGCACTCCGCCATCGCCTACCTCGGAGCGTTGGCCGGTCGGGAGACCATCGCCGACGCGCTGGAGATCCCGCACCTGCGTGACGTGCTGCGCCGGCTGATCGCCGAGGACGTGGCGGCCAGCTTCACCCCGCCGGACGGGGTGCGGGTGGTCGACTACGGCGAGCAGGCCCTCGCCCGTTTCGGTAACCCGGCGATCCACCACCGCACCCTCCAGGTGGCGATCGACGGCTCGCAGAAGCTGCCGCAGCGCGTCCTGCACACCATCGCCGACCTGCGCGCGACCGGCCGGTCCGCGCGCTGGGGCGCGCTGGTCGTGGCGTCCTGGTTGCGCTTCGCGCTGGGGTACGCCGACGACGGCCGGCCGTTGCCGTTCCAGGACCCACTGGCGGGGCCGATCCGGGCCGCCCTGGACGCCGGGTCGCAGAGCCCGGCGGGCGCTGTCGACGCGGTCTTCGCGCTACGCGACGTCATCCCAATGGAGGTGGCCGAGGACGACGAGGTCCGCGCGGATGTGATCGCCTGGCTGACCGCGTTGGAGCGGCACGGCGTCGAGGCCACCCTGGCCGGTGCGCGGTGAGCCGGTCCGCCCGGGCCGGTCGGCGGTGAGCGGGGCCACCCCGCCGCCCCGGGTGGCGGTGATCGGGGCGAACGGGCACGGTCGCTGGCACCGGCGGGTCATCGCGCCCCTGCACGCCGCCGGTCGGTTGCGGTTGGTCGCCCTGGTCGACGTCCGACCGGTGGAGGACGACCCGGCCGCCCCGGTGCCGCCGGGGGTGGCGGTGTTCACCGACCACCGGGCGATGCTCGCCGCCACCCGACCGGAGGTGGTGGTGATCTGCACGCCTCCGCACACCCATCTGGCGATCGCCCGCGACGCCCTGGCCACCGGCGCGGATCTGCTGCTGGAGAAGCCGCCGGTGCTGTCGCTGGCCGAGCACGAGGAGCTGACCTGGGCCCTCACCGCCGCCGGTCGGGTGGCCCAGGTCGGCTTCCAGGCGCTCGGCTCGGCGGCCCTCACCGCGCTGACCGACGCGCTGGCCGCCGGCCGGCTGGGCACTGTCACCGGCATCTCCACCGTCGCCGCCTGGCAACGGCCGGACGCCTACTACGCCCGCTCCCCCTGGGCCGGTCGACGGGCCGTGGACGGCCGGCCGGTGCTGGACGGCGCGCTCGTCAACCCGCTCGCGCACGCGGTGATGCAGTGCCTGGCGATCGCCGAGGCGCTCGCCGGGGCGACGCCGTGGCCGGTCGCGATCGAGGTGGAACGGTATCGGGTCCGGCCGATCGAGGTGGAGGACACCGCCGTGTTGCGGGTCCGGTTCCGCGCCGGGCCGCCGGTGCTGGTGGCGGTGACCCTGGCCGCCGAGGAGTTCGTGGCGGGCGAGGTGGTGGTGACCGGTACGACGGGGCAGGCGGTGCTGGAGTACCCGACCGACCGGCTGCGCCTGCCCGGGGACGTGGTGACCCGCCGGGTGCCGGGGCGACTGGGGCTGCTGGAGAACCTGCTCGCCCACCGGGCCGATCCGTCGGGCGTGCCACTGATCGCGCCGCTGGCCCGTACCGCGCCGTTCACCGCGCTGCTGGACGCGTTGCGGCCCGCGCCGGAGCCCCGGCTGCTCGACGGCGAGCTGGTGACCACCCTCGGCGAGGGCGGGGAGCGGGTCCGCCACCTGCGGGGCGTCGTCGACGTGCTGCGCCGGGCGGCCGAGCGGGGGGCGCTGCCGAGCGAGCTGGGGGTGCCGTGGGCGTCCGGCGCGTACCGCGCCGAGCTGGCGGGACAGACGAACAACCGACAGGTCCCATGATCAGCGAACGGAGTGAGTCGATGCGCAGATTCCTCGGCGGCGCCACGGTTGTCGCCCTTCTCCTCGGCGCCGCACCGGCCGCCGCCGCTGCCCGTCCGGACGTCCCGTCCGCCGACCGGCTCTCCTGGTTGGCCGACCACCTCGGCCGGCAGACACTGCCCGAGCGCGACGGTTGGGCGGCCGACGGCCCCGGCACCACCGGCGGCTCGGCGGCCACTCCCGAGCGGACCCGGGTGGTCCACAGCCGGGCGGAACTGGTCGCCGCGCTGGGCGGCGACAACGCCGGCAACGCCGCCGACGCCACCGGAAAGCTCATCTACGTCGACGGCGCGATCGACGGCTTCGAGGGGCCCGACGGCACGCCGCTGAGCTGCGCCGACCTGGCCGACCCCGGATACCGGTTGGACGCCTACCTGGCCGCGTACGACCCGGCGGTGTGGGGACGGGTGCCACCGAGCGGGCCGCTGGAGGAGGCTCGGGTGCGTTCGGTGACCAACCAGACCCGGCAGACCCAGATCAACGTCGGGCCGAACACCACGATCGTCGGGCTGCGCGGCGCTCGACTGACCGGCCTCACCCTCATGATCGACCGGGCGTCGAACGTCATCGTCCGCAACCTGACCCTCGTCGACGCCCGGGACTGCTTCCCCGCCTGGTCGCCGACCGACGGCGAGGCCGGCAACTGGAACAGCCAGTACGACCAGATCTCGGTACGCCGCAGCGAGAACGTCTGGGTCGACCACAACACCTTCACCGACGGCGACAACCCGGACAGCGCCCAGCCGGTGTACTTCGGTCGGCCGTACCAGGTGCACGACGGGTCGTTGGACGTCACGCACACCGCCAGCCTGGTCACCGCCTCCTGGAACCGCTTCACCGGTCGGGACAAGCTGCTGTTGATCGGCTCGTCCAACACGGTCGGCCCGGACGTGGGCCGGCTGCGGGTCACAGTGCACCACAACCTCTTCGACGGCGTCCTGCAACGGCTGCCCCGGGTGCGTTTCGGTCAGGTCGACGTCTACAACAACCACTACCGACTCGGTGGGGACGACTTCCAGTACGCGCTCGGCATCGGTGTCCAGTCGGCGATCTACGCGCAGAACAACTTCTTCACAGTGGACGCGGCGGTCGACCCGGCGGACCTGCTCTACGACTGGGGCGGCACCGCGGTGACCGAGCGAGGCTCCTGGGTCCGTCAGGGCGGCGGCGCGGCCCGACCTGTCGACCTGCTGGCGGCGTACAACGCGACACATGACCCCGACCTGGCCGCGGACGCGGGCTGGACTCCCACCCTGCGCCGCGACCCCGTGCTGCCAGCGCCGCTGGTCCCGCTCCTGGTGGGCCCGCTCGCCGGCGCCGACCGGCTGCCGATCTGACGGCTCGGCGCGCCCGCGACTCGCGGTCGGGTCGGCGACGTACGGGCTCATCGATCTGGTGAAGATCGGCTATAAGTGACGCATGGACTTCCCGCCGCACCTGGGCAGCATGCCGATGCACGCGATCACCGAGATCCACGGCGAACCGGGCCTGCTGGAACGCTTCCGGTTGGAGGTCCAGCAGTTCGACGATGCCGCCCGGGTGCGGTTGACCGCCGCGCTCGACCTCGCCGCCGAACTGCACCGCGACGATCGACGCGTCCGCGAGCCGTACCTGAACCACCTGCTGCGGGTGGCGATCAGGCTGATGCACCACTACCAGGTGCGGGACGTGGACGTGATCGTCGCCGGTCTGTTGCACGACGCGGTGGAGGACCATCCGGTCGAGCTGGCCGACGGCGACCCGGGCACCGACCCGACCGGGGCCGCGCTCGCCGCGCTCGCCGCGCGGTTCGGGCCACGGGTGGCCACCCTGGTCGCCGCCGTCACCAATCCGGTGTACGACCCCGAGCGGGACCGCAACGCGCAGTACCGGGAGCATCTGGCGGTCAGCCTGGACCGGGAACCCTGGGCCCGGGTGATCAAGGTTTCGGACTTCACCGACAACGGCGTGGGTGTGATCCACACGGTCGGGCCGAAGGTGGTCTCGTCGGCCCGGAAGTACCGGCCGCTGGTGCCGCTGTTCCGGGATCTGATCGGCCGGCCGGACACCCCGTTGTCGCCGGCGGTGAAGCGGCACATCTTCGGCCAGCTGGACCTTGCCGAGGAGCGGTTCAGCGCCATCCTGGACCAGCCCGCCCCGCACTGACCCGTCTCCGATCACCCGACCGGGTTCCGTGACAAGTTCTCAGATCTGCCCGGAAGCCTCGGGCATTACGGTTGGTTTGCGCCAGATGAGAGGCAATGTCCCTCTCCGTTCACTTTCGGGCGTATCCCCAATCGAGAGGATTCGGACCATGCGCGACCTTTCCCGTCGTAATCTGCTCAGGGCGACGGCCGTCGGCGCCGGAGCGGTCGCCATCCCGAGCGTGATCGCCGGCAGCTCGGCCGTCGCGGCCGACGGTCCCGGGTGGCCCTCCGACACGACGTTCCCCCCAGCAGAGCTGACCGGCCGGATCGTCCGCCCGCAGAGCCCCGACTACGCGGAGGCCAGCCTCGGCTGGGACGAGCTGTTCGTGCACTATCCGCTGGTCATCGTCTTCGCCCAGGAGACCCAGGACGTGGTCAACGCGCTCACCTGGGCGCGGCAACACAACGTCGCGCTGCGGGTACGCAGTGGCCGGCACAACCTGGAAGGCTGGTCGAACGTCGACAACGGAATCGTGATCGACGTCAGCGAGCTGAAGGACGTCCACATCGACACCGCCACCCGCACGGCGAAGGTCGGCGCGGGGCTCAACCAGTCGGAGGCGGTGACCGCCCTCGGGGAGCACGATCTCGCGGCGACGACCGGCACGGAGGGGACCGTGGGCCTCTCCGGCGCCACCCTCGGCGGCGGTTTCGGCTTCCTCACCCGCTACCTCGGGATGGCCTGCGACAACCTGATCGGCGCGGAGATCGTCGTGGCGGCGGGCGCCGACGGGGCGAAGGTGCTCGAGGTGGACCCATGGAACTACCCAGACCTGCTCTGGGCGCTGCGCGGAGCGGGCAATGGCAACTTCGGGATCGTCACCTCCCTCACCTACAAGGTCGCTCCGCTCACCAGCGTCGCCTACCTGCAGGTGACCTGGCCCGGCCTCGGCGACCTGCACGAGGTCTTCGACACCTGGCAGCGCGTCGCACCGTTCACCGACCCGCGCCTCGGGACCCAGGTCGAGGTCCACCCGGATGAGATCCTGCTGTTCGCGGTGCTCGCGGAGGGGTCCGAGGCGGAGGCCAGGAAGCTGCTGGCGCCGATCCTGTCGATCGGCAGCCCCACGGTCACCGTGCAGATCGGCGGCTGGGGCGACGTCTACGCCGGCTTCCAGATCCCGAACGAGGACGAGCCGGCGAAGTGGAAGTTCTTCTCCCAGTTCACCCGCGAACCGTTCCCGGAGAAGGCGGTCAGCGTCGTCCGCGAGTTCATGGAGAAGGCGCCCTCACCCGACAGCAACTTCTTCACCCAGGCCTTCGGCCGCGGGGCCCAACGACAGGAGCCCTTCGGCGGCTCGGCGTTCCCACACCGCGACGCGCTCTTCTACTCCGAGCCCGGCGTCGGCTGGGGCACCCGCGGCGAACCCGACAGCGACGACGCCATCACCCCGATCGCCCAGACCTGGATCGCCGAGTTCAGCCAGGCACTGCGGCCCTACGTGGACGGCGCCTACGTCAACGTGCCCAACATCGGCATGGCCGAGTGGGAGAAGGCCTACTGGGGGCGCAACTTCCCGCGGCTACGCAAGATCAAGGCTAAGTACGACCCGCACAACGTCTTCCAGTACGAGCAGAGCATCCCGCCCGCGACGCACTGACCCGGAGGACCGGCGGTGCGGGTGACTCCGACCCGCACCGCCGGGCCGTCACTCATCGTGAGTCTCCGTTGCCACTGCCACTGCCGCTGCCGCTGCCGCTGCCGGTAGGGCTGGCCAGCGGTCACGATCGCACTGCCTCGTCGAGGACGACGCGCAACGGATGCGGGGAGCTGGCGGCGAGGTCGCCGAGCACGGCGAGCAGCAGGCGGTACTGATCGGACGGCTCGTCGACCAGCAGCTGGCCGGCGTCGGTGATCAGCAGGGTGACCGGACCGGTGTCGAGCCGGTCCCGGAGCACGTCGGAGAGAGCGTCCCAGGTGTTCCCCAGGTACGTCGGCAGGGCCAGCACGGCGGCGAGCGCGGCGAACAGACCGGCCCTGGTCCGCGTCGTCGTTCCGGGGAGCACCACCGCGCCGGGCACGTCGACGGCACCGTCGCGGCAGACGATCAGCCAATCGGGCGCCCGACCCGCGTCCTCGTCGACCATGACGTTCCTCCTTGATCTGACCGGGACAACGTCTGACCGGGACAACGACGCCCCGGCGGGGCCAGCCGACCGCCGCGGCCGGCCGGCCCCCAGGCCACTCAGAGCCGGTAGAAGTCGGTGTAGTGGTTGGGCGAGAACCAGGTGACGCCGGTGCTGCGGTTCACCACGATCCGGTACGCGTCCCGGGCGGCGCCCTGGCTGCGCGGGTAGACGTCGTACTCGTGGTAGGTGGCGTTGGCGGGCAGTTGACCCTCGTAGTTGTAGAACTGGCCGCCGGCGAAGTTGGACTTCCCGCCGCTCCAGGAGTACCAGCCTCGGCTGGTCGGGAACCCCTTGGCCGACCAGCCCGAGCGGGCGGTACGGGCGTCCGCGCAGCGGCTCATGGTGCAGGAGCTGTAGACCGCCGCCGAGGCCGGGTCGGTCAATCGAGGCGAGACCACGGACGGGCCGACCAACGCGGCGGCGACCATGGCGAGGAGCAGGGCGAGGGTGGTGGTACGCCGGCGGATCGCGCCAAGCGTGGCCAGCGGGGACACGAGGGTGGACACAGGCTGCCTCCAGACCATCCAGTTCATCGATCCGCGTGATTGTCGGACCAGGCCCAGTCTCACCGTTGACGGTCGACGGCAACACCCCTCGGCGTCCCAACTGCTCCACAATGCTCGGTGAACCGCGAATGATCTGTTTCGGCGCACCCGGGCAGCATGTCGTCAGCGGCTGAGCGCCACCCGACGCACATGGCCTGGATCGTGTCGATATGCCGTCCGCTCGGTGACGGCGTGGCGGCGGACATATCGGTCACCGGTTGTTAGCGTGAAACGCGGATCCGTGACCGTGGAGGGGTGCCATGACGGACGCCCCCGACGGGAGGCCCAGGCCCGCGGACCAGCGGCGACACCGGGGCGTACGCGGCTTGACCATCGCCCGCGACGGCGCCGTGAGTGGCTGGCGGTGGTGGGCTCGTAGCTGGGATCGGCTGGTCGCCGCGCTCCAGGACGAGGCGCCCGTCGGCTCCGCGGCCCCGCCGTCGCCGTCCGGTCCGCTGGTCGAACAGCGCGACGCGCCCCGGCTGATCGCGGTCCCCGCTCGCGGATACGTGTACTCGTTCTACGTCCGCGCCACCTTCGCCTGGTCGTCGCCTGCGAGCCTGCGGGCCGAGGTGCTGAGCTGGTACGTGCAGTACTTCCAACCGAACGCGATCCAGCGGCTGACCCGTCTCGCCGCCGACGCCGCCCGGCACCTGCCGCCGAACCGGGCAGCGGACCTGGAGGTGGCGTTGCAGCGGGCGCTGGCCGAGGATCCCCTGTGGCACTACCAACGGGGCGACATCACGCTGACCTGCCGCCCCGACGCCGCCGTACGACTCGACGAGCGGATCCTGCCGGCGCTTCAGCCGCACGTCGACCGCATGGTCGAGCTGGAGTACCAGTTCGACGAGCAGATCCGAAAGGCCCGGTACGCCGAGGAGCTGAGCCGTCGGTGGACGGCCATCCTGGACGATCACACGGACGACGACGACCTGGCCGACGCCCGCGACCACATGCTCACGGCGCAACGAGAAGCCGCACGGTGGATCGCCGAGCTCCTCCACCGCCACGCCAACCCCTCACCAGAGTCGGCACCAACGCCCAAAATTCCCCCACAACAGACCCACCCCACCCCCGCCCCGGCCCCACCAGCCCCCGAGTAGCCCTCCGGCCCCGCTCCCCCTCCCTCTCCCGCTGCCCCCATGATCAAGTGATGAAAAGTAGGTGCGGAGGGCCTGTGGGAGCTATTTCTCATCACTTGATCATGGCGCGGATGCGGTTGGCGAGGATGGCGAGGGTCTCCTGACGGATCTGGACCGGATCCGTGGTGAGGCGGCGGTGGCTGAAGCGGACGACGACGATGCCGACGGTCGCGAGAAGGGCGTCACGGCGGAGGTCGATCTCGCGTTCGGCCGGGTCGCCGTGGCTGGTCGCGCCGTCCAACTCGATGTTGACCCGCTCCGCCTCGGCGAACATGTCGAGGTAGATCGTCCGGGCACCGACCCGTACCCGCGCCTGCCGGATGAACCTCGGCATTCCCGGTCCGGTGAAGACGTGGTCGTGGCCCCAGATTTCCAACGGGCTGCGGCACCCGGCGGCGAGCCGGTCCAGCAGACCGCTCAGTGCCCCACGGTCGGGCATTCTCGCCACCTCGGCAAGGGCGTCGGCCAGGCGCGGCGGCGTGGTCATCCGATCGTTGACCGCGCGGATGAGCAACGTCGATCGGTCGATCGGCGGCAGCAGCGGCCAACAGTCCACCAGGGTCCGGTCGAGCCGGGTGACCGGCAGTCCTCCCCGTGTCACCACCTGCGGCGGCGCGACCGCGAAGTCGGACCGGTGGGCTACGACCAGATGCGGCCGGTCACGCAGGCCTGATCCTCGCGGCAGGTCGAGATACACCGGCTCGCCCGGTGGCTGGCGGCGTAGACCCCACACGTCGAGCGCGGTCAGGCGGCTCAGCGCCCCACGCTCGTCAACGTACGCCAGCGCAGCGCGTCGGGCGACGTCCCGCTCGACCCGGGCCAGCATCGGCAGGTCGACGTTGGAGTTGCGGATCAGCGCGGCGTCACCGTAGACCCCGGGCAGCAGTCGGATCAGCAGGTCCGCCCGCCGGGCGGTCTGGATCTTCCACGCCGGGGTCACCCGCAGGATGTCCCGTCGAGTGACCAGCCCATCGCCGCTGACGAGGAGCGATTGAATCCGCGCATCCACCGCCTCACCCTGGCGTGATGCGCAGCCCTGCGAGGGCCGCTGTGGACAGCGGAGGCACCGGTGGACAGCCGATCGGGCCGCGGTCGATTGTGGTAGGCGCCCGTCAAGCGACAGTCCGCGCTCGCCCGCTGGCGCTGGGACAGCCTGGTTAGTGCGTTCTAACCGCCGAACTTCAGCGCCTGCCGCAGATCCACGTCCAGGCTCTCGTTGTACTGCGGATCGGGCTCAGCCCCGGCCGCGCTGAGGACGGTGCTGAAGAAGCATCTGGCGCCAACGGCGAGGATCACGTGGAAGATGTCCGTGTCATCGAGACCGTGACCACGCAGGCTCTCGACGTCGGCCTCGGTGACGGAGTTCGCGTCGGCCGCGACCTTTCCGGCGAAGCCGACGACTGCGACCTCCTGCGCGGACAGACCGGCGCTGCCAGTGTCTGACGCGATGGCGGCGACGGTTGGCGCGTCGAAGAACTTGTCGCGTAGGACCTTCCCATGCGCCAGGCCGCAGTAGGAGGATTTCAGGGCCCGGGCTGCGGCGAGGGTCACCAACTCATAGCGGCGCAGCTCCATCCCGGCCTTCACCGAACCGTTGAGCTGCTGCCATGCCAGGTACGCCGCTGGGCTCTGGGCGAACAACCTGGTGTAGTTGGGCAGGTAGCCCATCGCCTTCGTGTCGGCATCGAACATCCGCTCGGTGTCCGGCGACTGCTCTGCCTGCTGCAGGAAACTCATCCGGCTCCTCCCCATGCTTGACCCGGACGGTACGCCGTAGGGCCTGCGGACGCTGTCAGGAAATCGGTCGGCGCGCCCGAGCTATGCCCGCGGCCGGTAACCTCGCGCCAGCACTGATGGATCAGCTAGGTAGCCGCCCATTCCACGGCGAATGGCCGCCGCCGGTTGGTCGACCCGGCGGCGGCCAATCGGCCCCGAAAGCGCCCGTCCAGACAGGTGTGCGCGCGCTAGTAGGTGAAGGTCCAGAGGAAGTAGAAGCCGGGGGCGTTGGGGCCGTACTGGCGGTACTCGCAGTAGTACCAGCTCCAGAGACCGGTCCGAACACCCTCACTGCCGTAGCTGTTGCAGAACTGACCGTCGGAGTAGACGTTGCGCAGCGTGCCGCCCGGTGGATCCGCCGCAGCCGGGGTGGCGCTGAACCCGACCACTCCGCCCAGTGCCAGGGCCACCGCCGTCGCCAGGGTCGCCCATCTGCGTCCGCGCATGAAGCCTCCTCATCACCGTCCACGGTGCATGGCGGCTCCGCGTTGAACCGAGACCGGGACATCGAAGTTCGTCAACGCAAAGGCTCGCATGGGCGCGTGTGGTCTGGCTCCCGACAACGGGTGGCGCCACCGCGATGATCCGCCAGCGCGATCTCCGTCGAATGGGCATCCTCCCTGAACACGCGTCGGCCGCCGCGCCAAACGGGGGCGCCAGGACGGACACCTGCTAGTGAGGCAAGCACTAAGCAACACTCGGTCAGGTTGGAGACAGGTAGGTCATCCGCACTGGCTCGGCGAGAACCGCCTGGGCCGCCGGTATGTCCGCCAGCCGGGCGGCCAGGGTGGCGACGGCGAGCCGCTCCGGCAGAGCGGCACTGAACTTGAGACCGGCAAGCGCCCTTTCTGAGACGTCGGGCAGGCAGATTCGGTCGGCCGCGCCTGACATGGCCTGATGCACGACGGTGCGGTCCACATCCGGCCGCAGCCGAATGGAGGCGTCGTCGTACCGTTGAGCCGGATCGGCAAGTTCGCTGAGGGTAGCGATCAGAGTGGCATTGGCCCGGAAGCCCGCCCAGGTCCACCAACGCACCTCACCGTCGCCGTCCCTGACCAGCACCGGGCCCGCGGGATGAACGACAGGGGCTGCGTCGTCCCGTAGAACAGCCAGTCTGCTCTTCGCCCGTCCGGTGAGGGTGACCGGTGGGTCGGCACCGAGCAGCACATCACGCATCGAGCGGACCATTCGGTACGACAATCCCTGCGGCGATCCGTCGGTCATCCACAGGGCCTTTCCACCCCCCTCGGCTGGCTCGACGAAACAGCGTTGGCGCTTCCAGTCGATATAGGTGACGCGCCAACTTCGGCCGGCGAGCAGCAGCAGCCGGGGACCGAGCACCTTGGCGGTCAACAGTGCAGGGTCGGTCCGGCCGATCTCGGTACGACCAGCCAGCACGGTGAACTGCGGTGGTGCGGTGAATACCGCCAACATGTCCATGAAGTGCCGACGTCCGAAGCGGAGTTCAGCTTCTGGCCCGATGAAGAGCATCCCGGAGTCGACGTCGAGGTAGCCCTGCTCGACGAGGTGCCGCACGATCACGTGGGCGTTCTTGTCGAAGGGTGCCAACCCGTTCCACTCTTGCGACCAGAGGTTGTCACCGACTCGGTGTTGTTGCAGCGATAGCGCCAACATCTGCTGGGCCACGATGTGGCGCGGCTCGGGCGGTGGGACGACGGCTTCAACCCAGCCCTGCGCCCAGAGGTGCAACAGCCCGGCGGCGTGCAGCAGCCCCTGACCGTCCAAGGCGAGGAAGAGGCAGTTGCGGCTGCTGCCGGGACGCCGACCCGTCCGGCCGATCCGTTGCAGGAACGCAGCGACGCTACGTGGGGCGTTGATCTGGATGACCCGGTCGAGATCACCCACATCGATCCCGAGTTCGAGGGTGCTGGTGGCGACGATGACGCAGTCCCGCTCCTGCGCGAAGGCTTCCTCGGCCCGCCGCCGCTCGTCAACCGAGAGTGACGCATGAGAGAGGAAGGTCGTCACGTTGAGCGCGCGGAGCCGTTGCCCGAGATCCTCGACCAGCGCTCGGGAGTCGCAGAAGACCAGGCGCTTTTGTCCCCGATGAAGAGCCGCGATCACCTTGGCAGCATTGTGGACGGATCCGACGTAATCCAGGTCGACTTCGCCGGCTGGACGCGGTACCGGTTTCGTCGGAACCTCCGTCGAAGGACGATCGGGTGCCACCACCTGCGCAACCCGCTGGTCACGGCCCGAGCCCTGCAACCACTTCAACAGCTCGTCAGGGTTACCGACAGTCGCCGAGAGTCCGATTCGCTGTACTGGTCGCCCCGCCACGCGGCTGAGCCGCTCCAACACGGCCAACAGGTGCCAGCCGCGATCGTCGCCAGCGAAGGCATGCACCTCGTCGACCACCATCGTCTGTAGTTGGCCGAAGAATGAGTCGTGGTCGACGGCGGTGCTGACCAGCATCGACTCCAAGGACTCCGGGGTGGTCAGCAGGATGTCTGGCTTCTCTCGGAGGATCACCCGACGCCGCCCCATCGTCACGTCGCCGTGCCAGAGCGCTGCCCGACGCCCCAGCCACGCCGTATAGCTCTCCAGCCGAGGCAGGAGGTTGTTGAGCAGTGCCTTCAGCGGACAGACGTAGAGAACGGAGGTGCCTGACCAGTTCTCCCCCGCCATCCGGGACAGCAGGGGGAACACCGCCGCCTCGGTCTTGCCACCAGCGGTCGGCGCGAGCAGCAGTGCGTCCTCGCCGGCAAGTAGCGGCTGCACCGCAGCCTCCTGCAACGGTCGCAACGCTGGCCACTGCAGTGAGTTCACGACGTGATGCAGGACGACCGGGTGCAGCAGCTCCGCTCCGGTCATGACGAGTGCATGGGCAGATCGTCGAGCCGCTTCAGAACCTTCTCGCTCAACGACTTGAAATCCTGGAAGCACCGCTGCACCAGAGTCTGGGTGCTGCCGAGAGCGCCGTCGGCCGACCGAAGGTCGAACATCGGCTTGCGCGCATCGTGGGCGAGTGGCATCAAACTCTGATAGTTGCGCAACGTTGCCACCTCGTACGACCCGTCGCTTCCCTCACTCGGCTGGTTCAGGACCGAAGTCGCAAAGACAACCGGCACCCGGTCGAGCCAACGCTGATATGCCTTGACCGGCCGGTCGAGCCTCATCTTCGGCTGCATGACCACATAGCCCAGGGGTGTCATGGTGCCAAGAGGCGCTGAAATATCTGGTGGGACATGGGGAAGAACGTTCGTTTGCCATACCCGCCGCCAATCACGCAACGCAGGGCCCAGGTTGCGTAGACCTCGCAGCGAGAAGAGGTCAGCGGCCAGAGGCATCAGGACCGTGTCGGCGGCAAGTAGCGCCGCCCGGTTGATCGCACCAAGGTTTGGACCGACGTCAACCAGCACGATCTCCGCACGAACCCTGCGCGCAGCATCAGTGATCAATCGGTGAAATGCTGTAGTCGTTCGAAGAGCCGCAGGATCGCCAATCAGACTATTTGGCCATGCCGCCGAGAGCTTGTCCTCGAAGGCGCTCAGGTTGAGATCACCGGGTACCAGCCACAGGCCGTCAGTGATGGTAATCGGATCGTTGAATCGGACGTCACCCAAACCCTGCATGATCGGCTGGACCGCAGACGCCACCGTGCCCGAGTCGCGGTATGCCCGTAGGAGAAGCTTCTGTTGCCCCTCCGCAAGCGGCCAGTTCGACTCAAGTCCTTCCTGCCAGATCTCGCTGAGCTCGTCCTCGTCGAGGAACGCTGCCGTCAGGTTCGACTGTGGGTCCAGGTCCACCGCCAGCACGCGATGCCCCAGCCGCTGAAGCATGTGCGCCAGGTGGTAAGTCAGGGTCGTCTTGCCGACGCCGCCTTTGTTGTTGAACAGCGCGACGGAGATCACGAGGCGCTCCTAACCATGACGGTCCAGGAAGAGTCGTCAACCACAAACTCCGGCGGCGGGTTGCCGCTACGCGCGAGAGAAGCTCGGATCCGGCCGATTCCCCGACCAAACTGGTTAACGTAGCCCAACGACTTCATCGCAGCGGCTAGAGACGGGTTTCGGTAGTCATTGACCCGGTCGAAGTTGTCGGCCCGGACCTGACCGAACGGACCGCCCGGGTTGGTCACCTCCACCCGGTCGTCGAACCAGGCGACGCGCACCGGCGCGTTCGAGGACTCGTAGTTGCGGTGCATCAGCGCGTTCATGCACACCTCCCGCAGCGCCTCGATCGGATAGTTTGGGCGGGGCTCCTCGCGGAATCCGCTCACCTCGACCAGTCGGGTCCGAAGGTGTCCCTTCAGCACGCTCTCAAGTCGCTCGGCGAGGTCGATGACGTTGATCCGGAGTTCATGCTCGTCCTGAATGGCGCCGCCCACGTCGATACCTTCGTAGCGGACGAACTGAAGGTAGGCGCCGGAAATCCGGCTTGTCGGGTCGAGGCCGATAAGTATAAGGCCGAGCACAGTTGGAGAACCGTCCGCGTCGGCCAGTCGGAGGGAGGCGAGTTGCTGAGCCGTCGGTCGGTGGTTCTCCTCCAGCACAGAAACATCAACGGCTTGGCGCAAATACTCGGACCGGAACAGGTCCAGATCGAGTTCATCCAAAGTTCCGTCGACGATGGGCCGGACATCGAACGGGGTGTCGTAGGCACGGCGGCGTTCGGAAAGCACACGCTCGTCGGTGCTGCTCGCGGTACGGGTGGAGGGCCCGGGCCGAACGTAGACGACGTTGTCGAACCTGACCGGTGGTGTGTGGGAGGCGTTGACTCGTATCCGGATAACCTGCTCGCCCTGGTACGGCTCCCGGGAGACGACCATCGACGGGCGATCGAGGATCCGACCCTCGTCACGGATGCTGGTGAAGGTCAGCAGAGCCTCGTCAGAGGTGTCCAACCCCATGACCGGCTGGCCGTGTTTGTCCACACCAATGAGCAGATCGCCGCCTCCGAGCCGGGGCAGGTCGTTCGCGAGTGCGCAGATTGCCTTCCTGATCGCGTTGCGATCCTTCGCCTCGCGCTTGAACTCGAGTACGGCCGTCTCCTGCGTGCCGAGCAGTGCGGCGAGGTCGTTGCTCATGAACTGATTCTTTCTTAGAGGTCGAGCGAGATCTCGTCGGCGCTCGTGGCGTTTCGCTCTACGTCCGTCATCTCGGCGGTGGACAGGGTGAGCGCATAGTGTTGCCGAGGGTCGAACTCGGGGAACTGGTCCACCCGATCGAGCACCTCTCCAACGAGCTTCTTGAGAAACAGCCGCGGCGCCACCCCGACCTTGCCGCCCAGACCGCCGGCTATGGCCCGTGCCAGCTCACCGAGGTATCCGTCGTCAACCAGCGCGGACACCCGCTCTGGCACGGTGGACCCGTCGGCGTAGAGGTCTCGCACTCGGCCGCCGAGTTCGACGAGGGAGTCGACGGTGAAGCCCGGCAGCCGGATCTGCACCGCGCGGGGGTTGTCGAACCGAGGGTCGGTGCTGAAATCCACGGCGAGGCGCTGTGCCAGTGGCGCGAGCCGCTGGACGCCCTGCGGGCCATCGTAAAATGCCGGCGTGCCGGTAATGACCAGGTAAAGACCGGAAAACCGTCCGGAGTGCACCTCGTCGATGAGTTGCCGCAGGGCGTTGAGCGCCTTGTCCCGGGCATCCGACCTGACCCGTTGCAGCGTCTCCACCTCGTCGAGCACAAGCAGCAGACCCGGATGCCCGCTGTCGCGCAGTACTGCCAGCAACCCTTGCAGGAAGCTGAGTGCCGCGAAGTGGTCAAGATCGCCCCGTACACCGGCTGCCCGACGGGCGGCGGCCGCGACGTGCGGCTGCCCGCCGAGCCAGGCGAGCACGGCGTCTGCCGTCGCCGCATCGCCTCGCGCGGAAGCAGCCCGGTAGCCGCGCAACGCGGCAGCGAAAGCGGGAGCGCTCCTGCTCACCAGGGCCAGCCGTTGGTCGAGCAGAGTTTCGACAGCGCCGTCGAGAGCGTCGGCGTCATCCGCAGCGACCTGCCCTGCTGCCAAGACATCCTCCTCCAGCGCATAGAACCAGCCGTCCACGATCGGACGGAGTGCGCTGGGCGGAAACGTCGAAGTGGTGAGCCGCTCGCTGAGCCGGCGGTATACGGTTTCCAGCTTGTGTAGGGGCGTTTCGTTCTCGGAGATCTGCACCTCGGCGACGGCGAGGTTCGCCTGCTTGGCCCGCTCGGCAATCCACCGGGCGAAGAACGTCTTGCCGGAGCCGTATTCACCACGAACCGCCTTGAAGACGGAACTGCCGGCGGCAACGCTTTCCAGGTCATCGCCGATGGCACCGGCGAAGCGGTTCAACCCCACCGCGAAGAGGTCCAGCCCGGCCGATGGCACGGCGCCGCGTCGCAACGCGTCGATCACCTCGCGGCGGCGCGCCGGGCTGACCGTCGTCACTCCGCGCCTCCCCGGACGCGGAACTGCTCCTGGAACAACCGGAGGTCCAGCCGGACGGTCCGACCGTTGTCGGTGAGCGACAAAACCGGATAGTTGTCCACGTTGAAGATCCGTTGCAGGGTGGTGGCGAAGCCGACCGCGCGCACCGGTGCCTCGCCGGCCCGCTGCGCCAGAACCGCAACGGGCAGCACCCCCTTGGCGTCGACCAGGGCTCGCAGCGCCGCCTGGATCTTCTTCAGCTCCACCCGGCGCGGCGTCAGACTGTGCTGCGCCTCAAACAGTTCGGTGGCCAGCAGCGCCGCAACCAGGTCACCGTCGCTGGCCGCTGATGCTGCCTGCGGCTCGGCCGCCACTTCCGGTACCTCGAAGAGCGCGTCCCCAGCGATGGCAGGTGCCTTCCGGCGCGGCTTCGGCGCGTTGGTCGGCCGTGTCGGAGCGCTCGGCTCCGACGCCGCAGCGCCCGTCTGCCACCACTCCGGTGTGCGCTCCTCGACGGGTGCCCAGCCCGCCGGTGGGTCCGTAACGTTGGGCAGCAGGTAGGCCAACAACGGGATGGTCACCTCGGCCAGCGACGCACCGCCGTGGTATCCCGCCCGGCTCGGTCGGTGGCGCAGCAGCGGATCCCAGAGCGCGATGATGCGATTGTCATCCGAGATGACCCTCGGACCGGTCAGTTCCACCTCACCGGGGCCGGCCGGGCCGGCCCCGATCCGGTGCCGGGCGGATGCCGCGTCCGCTGTCTTGAGGTGCTGACCCCCACGTTCAAGGATGTGCCCGTGGTCACTGGTGACGATGACGGCCCGGCCGGTCCGACGAGCCTGGTCGAGCAGGCTGCGCAGGAAGCCGAGATCGTTGAGTTGCCACCCGGCTTCATCGCCCTCCCGGCCGTGGGCCAACGCGTCATCAACCGTGTTGATCACAACAGCCACCACGGGAGCAGAACTCGCCACGGCATCGGTCAACTCGGCGGCGATGACCTCGCCCGCACCGCCGCGCGCCGGGCCCTTGTGGAAGATTCGGGAGTCTCGGCCCCATCGCCCCTCGGCGAAGAGCCGCCGCTCAAGGTCCTGATTCCCGGCACGCAGTGCGCCGGCGAAGAGCGACGTGCGGGAAACCGCCGTGAGGGTGGGCAGCGCGGCAACAATCCCCCGACGCCGGGCCGCTCCCGACCCTGCCAGGGGGTCGTACTCCACCCAGTGCGGGGCCAACTCGTCCGCGAGCTGCACCGCGACTGCGGCGCTCATTCCGTCGAGCACGGCGAGCAGCAACGGCCGACCGGCGCGGATCAGCGGATCGACCACGCGGGGCAGAAGATTCTCGACGGTGAGCAGGTCGCCGTCGCTGCCCGGCCCGGCGGTGGCCCACGCGGCGAGCCGGCCGGCGAAAGCGCCGTCGAGGTCACGCCGCCGCTGCTGGGCCAGTTCATGAATCTCCCGGTACGCCCGCTGCAGCTGCGGATGTGTTTCCTCGCCAGCCCAGACGTGGTTGAGCGCCTGATCCACCCATCCCCACTCGGCGATGTGGCGGTCCACCCCGTCGGCGACGCTCTGTGGCGGCACCACCGTCGTGCCGAGCCACCGCACCAGGCGCCGGGCCATCCGGGCTCGACGCACCCGTTCTGCCTCGGCCTCAGCGAGCCGATGCCCGGCGAGGTGTTCGATCGCCAGGTCGAGTTCCGGGTACGCGGGATTCCGCAATCCGGCGAGCAGGGCTCCCGCGGCGACACCGAGGCGGTTGGCGAAGCCGGTCCGGAGGATCGGACTGTGGCCCGCGCTGCTGGCCGCGGAGAACTGGATGAGTAGCTGCTCCGCTCGGTCGAGGATGGCATGGCCGTCGCGGCGAACCGCCGCGCGCGGCGCGTTCAACAGGGCGCCGACCACTTGCACGGCCGCCGTCGCGAAGCTGCGCACTGTGGCATCGTCGTTGAGGTTGCCGAAGTACTGGTCGATGCGCCCCTGGGCGCGCACCGAGTCGGCGCTCTCGCTGCTCCAGAGCGCATCGCAGACCAGGCCCAGTGGCAACGCCTCGTTGCCGTGCCCGGCATCGACCAGCGCAAAGAGTGCCTTCGCCGGCCGGCCGAACTGTTCCAGCAACCAGCGTGCGAGCCCGTTTCGCTCGGCCTCCCGTAGCAGTCCATAGGCCTCGACGGCACCTGGCTCGGCGCTCCACCGCAACAGCGCCGTCACGTCCAGGTCGTCCGGGCCGATGCCCTGCCGGTCGAGACCGAGCCGCACCGCCGCGAGATGCCGCAGAGCCATGTCGCGGGTCAGCACCGACGTAGCCAGCCCCGGCCAGCCGCCCGGCGGCATGGCGTCGAGCAACGCCTCGCCGGCCCAAGCCTCGCGTTCGAGCGCGGTGTCCGGTAGCTGCGCGCCGAACGCGTCGACGACCAGATCCCAGGGTTCCACGGTGATGACGCGCTGACGGAAAACCCGGCTACGCACGCCGTGGTGCAGCACGGACTCTGGGACATCGGTCAGCAGGACGAGAACCTCCTCGTCGCGGTCGGCGACAAGGCGCTCCCACACGGCCAGCGGGGAGACGCATGGCACTACTCGGACCGGGCGTCCGTCGGGCAACAGCACGGTCGGGTCGTGCGGCCATGTCGGTTCCGCCCGGATCACCATCACCGGGTACGCGTCGCCGTTACGGTGCCGTTCGAGTTGCTGCGCCACCTTCTGCCGCAGTGCCACTGGGCTGATCCGCAGTGCCTGGGCCGGTGCAGGTGCCTGAGTCACGAAACGATTCTCCAGGTCACCTCGATGGTCGCATCCGGGTGGGCGGCTACGTACTGGCGAAGTTCGTTCACCGCATCCGCGGAGAGCCCGGCCGAAACGACCGCCTTACCCCCGATGGGCGGGGGCGGAGGAGGCGGCGGCAGTGGAGGCAGCGGCGGCGGGGGCGGGGGCTTCTTGGTGGCACGTCGGATGAGTGCCACCGCGTCAGACTGTGCGCGCCGGAGAGCCGGGCTCAGCGGCGCGGTCAACTCGTCGGCCTGGCCGACGCGGCGCAGCTCGGCGAGGATCGCCGTCGCCTCCCCGGCGTATGGCTCGCCGAGGCCGGCAATGATCTCGAAGTTCTCCCACGCCGCGTGGGCCAACTCGGCGGACACCTGGGCCGCGCTCTTGATGCTCTTTCCGACCCTGTCGGCCGGTCCGGCGAGCTCCGCCCGAGCCAACCGCTCGATGGTCTCCACGGCCGTACGCCCGGTCGCCAGCCGCTCCAGCAGGTCAGCCGCCGCGCGAGCGGTGGCGAGCCGGCCCGACGACGATGCCTGGTCGATACCCAGCCATTTGTCGTGCTGCTCGAGCCGGGTGGTCAGGCCGTGCGCCGCTTCTCGATACCGCGCGCCCTCGTTGCTGAGGTCGCGACCAAACATCGCCACCAGCCGGCCCCGCCGCAGGTTCAGGTTGTGCACACCGAAGATCGCCCCGGCTCGGGCCCGAGCCTCTGCCCAATCGTCCTCGCTGGGCAGCCGCTCCTCGCGCAGCGCATGGTCGGTCGTGATCTTGCCGGGATCAGGGGCGGGTGTGACCGGGCTTCCGTGCAGGTGGAAGGCGCGGTCGGTCTGCTCGGCGAAGGTGGCCACAACGAGCTGCGCCACGATCGGGTCGAGACCACGCGAGCTGGGTTCGTCGATCCAGCGCAGGATGTCGGCGACGCGTAGCTCACCGCTGACGCCCTCGACGGCCGCCCTGTGGTGAAAATGCTGCGCCCATTGACCCTCGACGACGAAGGCCGCCTCGTGCATCGTGCCGAGCCCGAGCGGATTGGCGATCCGGCGCATGGTCTGGCGGTGCGTCCGCTCGACCTCGACGCGCCCTTCAGGCGACTCGACCGCTCGCCGGACGTGGTCGAGCACGACCTTTACTTCGGGCAGCCGCACAGGCTCGCCCTTGCGGTCGGGGTCGAAGTCAGGATGGGCGGGGAACTGCTGGCTGAGCATCTGATCGCCGAGACTGCGCAGCGCGTCGGCGAATGTGGCGCCCATGGGCAGTTTCGGTTCCAACGCACGGGTGAGCGACTGCAGGTGGTCATCGAAGCCAAGCTGCACATCCGAGGGCTGCTTGCCTGCCAGCCCGTACGCCTGGCGCAGCACCGCCTGCATCTTGTTCAGCAGCGCGCTGCGCTGGTTCGTCAGCGCCGCGTGTGCTCGCCGACGGTCGTCGGGGTTGAGGTGCTCGGCGTGGCTGTCGAAACGCTGGCCCTCCAGAAGTTTGTCGATGATGGCGAGCTTGCCCAGCTCGGTGCGGCGTTCGATGGTCAGCGCGGCCGGAATCCAGCAGACCGTGCGCGGCGTCATCCGGCCGCTCAGCTCCTGGACCCGTTGCCGATCGTCCGCTGGTCCGTGACTCCCGTCGTCGAACGGGTAGTCGATGATCATCCGCCAGCCGGAGGGGTCGTTGGGCGGGAATGCCTCGTCCCGAATGTCGTGCGGGTCGCGGACGTTGCCGTACACCAGCTCGATCGTGCGACGACTTCCCCGCCAGGTCAGCCCGGCCTCGGCGAAGAATGAGTCACTCCAGGGCACGCCAAGTTGTTTCCAGAGCAACCGCTGCACGAGGTGCTTGCGGGCGCCTTCGTTGTCGTAGTGCTTGGCGGTGGCGAGCACGCTGTCAACGTCGACGCCGACCAACTCCAGCGACACGATCGGGTCGTCGCCCTCACCGATGCGAATCTCGGCGAACCGGCCGGCCCAGTCGGTCAGCTTCCGGTTGACCTGGGCGACCTCACCTCCTGGGATCGGGCTGGTGATGCTGCCGTGGTTGAGCGCCGACAGCCGTCGGGCGGTGAGATTGCGCAGCGCCGGAACGCTGGGCGCCAGCGCGGCCAGCAGCAGCGTCTTGATCAGCCGGTCGTCGCCGGTGAAGGCGCGGACACGTCCAACGGTCTCAGCCTGCTGGGTGTCACCCCGGCGCGCCGCGTCGAGGTCATCATCGGTGAGGTCGTACTGGTTGAGCAGGTGCGGGCGCAGCTTCAGGTCGTAGAGCTTCTGGGCCATCTCGAACTCGGCCTTGAGCTTCTCGGTGAAGGGCTGGTCACCGCCGGTGCTGATGACGTCGTAGAGGTCGCCGAGTGGTACCAGCTGGCCGAGGCGCAGGGTGTCGCGGCGATCGACCAGTAGCTGGCGCATCAACTTCAGGGCCGTCCGGGAGCGCTGCAACGCGCTGGAGACGTGCACCAGGGTGGAGAGGAATGCCGGGCTGAACGGGTACGTCGACCGGAAGGCGTCGATGTCGGCGCCACTACCCGAGTCGGTGCCGAGCAGGGTGTCGAACACCTCTCTCCGTACCTTTGTGGTGGCGTCGAAGGCCCGGGAGATGGCCCCGCCCGCCCCGGGTCGGTCGTCGCGCGCCTTGAGCAGCCGGCGGCGAGCAATCTCGGGGAGGTTGCGGTCCTCCAGCTTGATCACGTCGAACCGGCCGCTCGCCAGATTGAGGGTGTCCTGATAGCTCAGCTCGTTGGCGCCGGTGACCTCCTCGCCGACCAGCTCCCGCAGGTCGCGCTGCCGGGCGATGAAGCTGACCACCGGGATCGGCCGGCGGGTGTCGCCGCCCTCGACGAAGTTGGTGATCTTCTGGATCTCGCGGGAGACGAACTGCTGGTCGCCGATCGAGTTGGCCAACCAGAGGATCAACTCGTCGAGGAAGAGGATCAACCCGTGGTAGCCGAGTTCCTTGGCGTGCCGGCTGATCTCGGTCAGGCCCCGGTCGAGCGAGACGAACGCTTCGGCGTCCTCGCGGGCGTTGCTGAAGAAGCCGACGTTCCAGCTGGTCAGCAGGTCGTTGACCAACTTGCGGCGCAGTTCGTCGGAGTACGCACCGCCGAACGCCTCATCCAGGCGCTCCGGCGTCCAGAACGTCTCGCTGTCGCCCCACTCGTCTTCGGCGTCCCCGCCGGGCAGGCCGTCGATGAATTGCTTGTCGCCAATCTTTTCCCGCAGCGAGGCGGCCTGCTCCAGCAGCGCGTCGGTGCGGTGGACCGCCGGGATGGGCGCATCGGGGTGCAGCGCGCGGACCCGGTCGACGTAGCCGCCAAGCACCCGCTGCTCCAACGAACGCGCATCGAGCAGGTGGTACGGAATCAGCAGGAACTTACGCCCGTCCAGCCAGACGCTGTGCTTCGCCACCAGCGGGGCCAGTTCGTCGCGGCCGCGGGCAGCGGATTCACCGCGCAGCAGCGCGTGCAGCACGGCCATGAAGTGCGACTTACCGGAACCGAAGGAGCCGTGCAGGTAGGCCGCCTTCGACGCGTGCCCCTCGACAGCGGAGCGAATCAGCCCGAGCGCCTCATCGAAGTTAGCGAGCAGCCGCTCCGTGACGACATAGTCGCGCAGGGTGGTATCGGCGTCGGTGACGCTGTCGGCAAGCTTGAGCACGAAGTCGCTCTGGCTCGTGCGCTCCGGGATGTGGATGAACTCCCGAAGCAGCGGCGCGGGGCTGGGCGAAGACATGCTTGACACCGTACCGATCGAACGTCTGCCCAACTGACCAGGCACGGCGACCGTGCAGCCAAATTGACCGTTGGATGGGCCGAAGAGATCGGACGTACCAGCCGGTGCGCGAGATTCGGGGGCAGGTCGCCTGCAAGTGGGGTGGACACCTCAATCACGACAGGGTAGGAAACATCGAGCCGTTTCTGAAGTCGCCGCCGCGTCACCTCCAGAGCTGGCGGTTGCCACCACGGCCTCACGATGCGGGGAAAGTGGCTGGCCTGCACCGACGTCCAGCCATGACGAAGAGGGTCATACATGCACGTAGACAGAATCGACCGGTCGATTGGTGAACTCATCGACCAAATTTCGAACGCTGAGATCCTGCTGCCAGAGATCCAGCGGGAATATGTCTGGAAGCCGACACAGGTAGCGAAGCTGATGGACTCCATTTACCGCGGCTACCCGTTCGGTTCGTTGCTGTTTTGGGAGACCGACGACACGCCGCAGACCCGCGAGATGTCGGTGAGGGGCACGGAGGTCAGCCCACTCCGCCCACCCCTGTTCCTCCTCGACGGGCAGCAGAGGCTGACGTCGCTGCACCGAGTCTTCAATGACCACCTGGAGGCCCAGGTGGTCTTCAACGTCGAAACCCAGAAGTTTCAGAACCAGAGCGCGGCCACACAGCGCGACCCCAAGTGGATCAAAGTGGCGGACGTGCTCAACCCGAAGACCAGCATGTTGCGGCTGACCAAAGAGTTGCTCGACGCGGGCTCCACGCTGCCAGACCATGACATTGAAGAACGGCTCAGCCACATCAGGCGGCTACGGGACCGACGATTCGTCATGGAGGTGCTCAAGGGCTTCCCTTACGAAGAGGTCGCTGAGATCTTCGTGCGGGTCAACAGCGGCGGTCGCCGACTGGGCACGCTGGACCTCGCCATGGCCACCCTCTCAACCCGCTGGACGGGCGTGCTGGCCAAGTTGAAGGACGAGGCGCAGTACTGGGCGCAACGCGGCTATCCGGACATCGACGTCAACTTCCTCTCCCGCGCCCTGGCTGGCGTGGTGCTCGGACGTGGGCTCTCGATCTGGTCGCACAGTCGGCTGAGGCAGACGGAGGACGTAGAACTCGAACGAGGCTGGGAGGTTGTCAAGCGAGGCCTTCGGCGGCTGGTCCCGTTGCTCCAGGCGAACCTGCGGCTCACCCGGTCCGACCCGCTCCCCTCCATGGTCGTTCTCATCCCACTGGTCGTCCTCGTCGGCGAGCGGAGCGACGAGCCGATCGACAAACCAACTATCGACGGCATTGTCTACTGGCTGCTCCTCGCCACGATCCAGACCCGCTACAGCGGCTCCACGGACACCAAACTGAGCCAGGACATCCGGGCAGCGCGTCAACCGGAGCCCGTCCGCGCCCTGCTCGAGGGTCTCAATGTGGAGCAATCCCGCGCCGAAGTGACTGACCGGGCACTGCGAGGCCGGACGAAGGAAAGCCCGTACTTCTTCCTCAGCCTCCTGGTGTCGCTGGCCAACGGTGCCCGCGACTGGTGGTACGGCAGCGAGATCCTGCCGGGACACGATGACGGGCAGAGACTCGAGCACCATCACATCCATCCCCCCGCGACTCTTGACGACCGATTCGACAAAGGCGTGGTCAACGATCTTTCCAATCTGGTCTTCATCTCGACAAAGGCCAACAAGCAGATCAATGGAAGGAGTCCCGCCGAGTACTTCCCGACGCTGGAGGAACAGGAGCTTCGTGCACACTGCGTGCCATCGGATGAGCCCTTGCGCAACGCGGACGGCTACGCCCGTTTTCTGATCGAGCGGCGGCGGATGCTGGCTGACGCGATGAATTCCCTGCTGGACCGGTTCCGACCGGACTTTCTCGACGAGGTGCCGGCTGGCCCTGCGGACCCGAACGCTGGTTTGTCGCTTGACCTGGCGCTGTTCGAGAGCCGTCGAGACGATGGGCAGATGGTCTTTACCGCGACCGGTGACAACATCTCCTGGCATGGTTCCGCCGACGTCGGCGAACTAGAAGCCGCGATCGACTCGGCACGCATCGCCGGCATCGACAGCGATGTGACCATCGCCGGGGAGTCGGTGCCCGTCCAGATGATCGAGGACTCCCTCCACGTTCCCATCGGTCCGTTCCTCGTGACCGGCACTCCCGAGGAGTGGCGTGCAGTGTTCGACCGGGAACGGCTCGCCTCGCAACCACTGTCGGCGGCGCCACTGCTCGCTCCGGCTCCCTGGAGCGGCGACCGGATCAAATTCCCCGTCACCAGCACCGACTGAAGGAGTAACCGTGACTCAGGCGTGGATCGTCCGGGCTGGACGGGACGACAGCTACGAGGATTTGGCTCTCAACAAGAATCTGATCGCAGTCGGCTGGTCGGCGACCGGCGATCTCAGCGATTCGACGACACTCACCGCCATCCGAAATCGGGTGCTGTCCGCGTACCCCTCGGTGGAGCACCAGGCGGCGGACGGATACTCCATCCAACTCCTCGCCTTCCGGGCCCGGATGGCCCCGGGTGACGTCGTTCTCCTCCTTCGCCGATCGAGTCCAGATGTGGCACTCGGTCGGGTCACCGGCGGCTATGAGTTCCGCCAGGACCTCGCTGCGGGGATCGGTCACGTTCGCGCGGTCACGTGGGCGCGTACCGATTTGCCCCGCGCCTCGGTCGAGCGGGAGTTGCTCGCCCTCCCTGCCCTCACCACCGTCTACCGCATCAACCAAGCCGAGACTGTCGCACGGCTTGTGCGACTTGCGGGCAACCCACAGCCGTTGGCTGACGCGGTCGTCATCAGGCCTGAGGTGGTCGCCGCAGCCCGACCGGACGAGGTGTCCGAGCCTTTCGCCAACCTCCAACGGAACCTGAATTACGCCCGCAGTCTCGCGACCGCTGGCCAGCACCTGGCTCTGCTGAAAGTCGGCGCGTTCGAGATCTCTGACGTCTTCCGTGCGGCATGGGTGCAGAGTGTCGCGGCTCTGGACCACTGGGTGCGCCAGGAGATCCGGGCCCGGATGCTACGACTGGCGGCGCAACCCGGTGTCGAGAAACCGCGCGCCTTTGCCGCCTTCCAGATCTCCATGGGGCTGGTGGAAAAGGTACAGATGGGCACAGCGACTTTGGTCGACGCGGTCGACCAGCAGTTGCGCGACCGCGGCCACCTCGTTTACCAGCACCCAGACAAGATCCGCGAGGGCTTCGCGCTCGTCGCCGACGTGAACGGGTTCTGGAACAGGGTCGCGAAAGTCCTCACCGAGCAGAGCGGCGACGGGATTTCGTTTACCGGGGCAGAGGTGCAGGACCAGTTGCACCAGATCGTGCAGCGGCGACACAAGATCGCGCACGAGTACGACGAGGATCCCGAGAATCCCAGCAGGAAGCGTGCGATCGATGCGCCTGGCGCGACCAAAACGATCGACTGGATCGAGCAGACTGCCGCCGCCATCCTTGTCGTGCTCGACACCAACGTTCCCGCAGGCAAATAGCGCAGGAGGAAACGTCACTGTTGGGTCGGACGACAATGCCGGGCGGCGAGGCCAGTCAACGCAGTGACGATGGCCCCAACGGCGGCTACCGCAGCAGTCGCCGTACCGTCAGGGCCAGTCAGTGCCACCACCAGAAGCACTCCGGTGGACACCGCGCCGACAGCCAGGGTGCCACCGACCACTGCTGACGGCAGACCATCCCCTGCCTGGTTCTCCGACTCATCCATCACAACTCCCAACGAGTAGCGTCCATCGTGTTCAGCGCAGCAGGGATGTGGGTGTTCAGGCACCCGGCGCGTCGTATTGCGAGAGAGCCTTGCGTGAGACTCCATTCACGCCGCACAGTCGGCAGAGGCAACATCGGGGCCGACTGGAGGCCGCCATGGATGCGGACCGTCGCTGGTACGAGCTGCCGGAGGCCAAGCAGGCGGCCTCCACGGGGGATTTCGGCGTGCTGCTGCGGGTCGCACGTACCGCTGCTCGGCTCACCCTCGCGGAGGCCGGCCAGCGCTGCGGATACTCGGCGGCGACCCTCTCCCGGATCGAGCGTGGCCGCCAACCGCTGACGGACGTCACGGTGTTGCGTCGCCTCGCCGAGATATTCGACACTCCACCGGAGCTGTTCGGACTCGCGACAGGAGACGGCCAGAGATTCAACCGTCCCGGTGGCTCACTGGATAGGGTGCTCGGTGAAGAGCCATCGCGCGAGGCGGGAGGTGGTCCGGTGCGACGACGTGATGTGCTCGGCGGCCTGGCAGGCATCGTGGGCGCTGCCATTCCCGTGACGGATGACGGACCGGCTGCGATGCCCGGCCGCGTCGTCAGCAGCCTGGAGGACGCACTGCTGGGGAATGCACCGGCCCCGACCGGCCCCGTTGACCCGGTTCGGTTACGTGCGGCGCTTGGCACCGCCTGGTCCGACTTCCAAGCCTGCCGTTACACCCGATTATCCTCACGGCTGTCGGGGCTGGTGTCGATGGCAACGGCAGCGCACACCACCGCCGACCTTGACGGTCGGTCGACGACGGCGAGCACCCTGGCCGAGACTTATCACCTGACCACGCAGGTGCTCATCAAGCTGCATGAGGACGGCATGGCGTGGTCGGCAATGGACCGGGCTCGCCAGGCTGCTCGGGAAGCCGACGACCCACTCCTGACCGCCGAGACCGCGCGGATCTCCGCCATCGTGTTGCGACGTTCCTGGCACCGGGTCCGGGCAGAACAGACGGTGATCAGCGCCGCCCAGGCCCTCAATGCGGCAACCGGGTTGACCTCGATTGAGCAGGGCTGCGCCTACGGACGACTGCTGGCGACAGCGGCTTACACGGCCGCGCTTTCGGACCGCCGTGACACCGCTTGGGAGTTGCTGACAGAGGCAGATGAGGCCAGCCGGCGGGCCGGCGCGGGCAGCGGCTTCGCGGGGGTGGACGTCGCGCTCTACAAGATCAGCGTCGCCCGGACACTTGGTGACTTCGGAGTGGCGGTTCAATACGCCCGTGCACTGCGTCCGGAGCGGCTGGGCAATGTGGAGCGTCGGGCGCGGGTACTGGGAGGACGTCGCGTTGGCCCTGTTCGGCCGCGGCGCCCACGCGGAGGCGTACCGGGCGCTGCTCGCCGCCGAGCAGACGGCTCCGCAGGAGGTCCGATATCGGCCGTGGGCTCAGCAGCTCACCGGCGCGCTGCTCAGCGCCGACCGCCGCCAGGCACTACCTGGCCTCCGCAGCTTCGCCGCCCGCACCGGCATCACCTGAGCGCGCCGGCTCGAAACAAGCCCATGATCGCCGCCCAGGCGAGAATTACGTCGATCGGCCATTCTGGTAGACGATCCTGAACCCATAGTGCCGCGCCAGCGCCGCCCAGCGCGACGACCTCACCAGCCGCTCCACGCTGTCGACCTTGCCACCGTTGACCATGTTGTTGAGGACCACCGTCTCAAATGCCGCAGACTCGATCCAGTCGATCTCTTTCGTAAAGCCGCACAGCATCGCTGCCTTCGTCTCGCGAAGGAACTCGGCGAGCGTCGTGTCCGAGGCACGAAGCACCGAGCAGCTTCCGAAGTAAAAGCGCTTGCCCTCGCACTGGCCTGACATCCAGCTCGCGATCTCGGCTAGCCCCACCGAGTGCGATCCGGACAAGTGCAGCCGAGTGGGCGAACCATGCAACGCGAAGAAGCCGACCTGGTAGGCGGAGTACTTGCGAGACAGCCACCGTTCCAGAAAGTAGCGCAGTTCCTGTGGGGTGGCGGTGTCACGGTGGATGAAGCGAATGCTGCCTAGCCGTTCAAGCAATTCGAGAGTCGGCAGAACGGATCCCCGCTCGGCGAGATCGTCCTCCCACTCGCCCTCGAAGCAGAAGACACCCCCTGGCTTCGCCACGCTGGCTCCCCTCGCCTGGTCCCGGACGTTGACCCTAACGAATCCGATGGATGTCGGCGTACCGCTGATGATCCGGCCGTCTACAGGCCGCCCGTGGCCCCGATCTAGCCGATCGGACGAAGCCTGCGCCCGGCGCCGACAATAGGCTGCCTCCTCACCCGACGTCTACAACGAGGTGCCGATTTCCGGACAAATTCGGCGGAGGACGACATGTCGAAGTACGACGCTCTACGCGATGACCTCCGGTGCCGGACGGGCGAGGTCGGGTACACGCTGAAGGAGGTCTCTAATTTGGTGCCGGGTGGGCTTCCCCGGTCGGCGTATCGGTACGAGGCGTGGTGGGCGAACGGCGACGTAAGCCATCCGCACTGCCGGTCGTGGGGCGACGCCGGATTTACAGCTCATCCTGATCTTGCGCGTGGCACAGTTCGATTCGTCCCACAACAGAGGACGCCACAGTGACGGGGACGCCAGCCTGTACGCCGCTCTTCGATGAGGATCCTCCTCCACGGGGGACGTACATCCTTGATCACGGGTTCCGGTTCAATCCGGAGATCTGGCAACGGCGCTTGCCTGACGGGATCGACCTGCCGGCCTGGTTCGGTGATCTCCCGCGCGCCGGCCGATGGCCACGAATCACACGGGGTGACCTGCTGCGGGACGGTGCCGCCGCAGACACCGGCCGCATGGCAGTCGACGTTCTGATCGGGGCGTACGCGTGGGGCCACGGGCTACCCGCCGGGCGAGGGCCCGCCCGCGTACGCCAAGTGTTCGACCGCAATATCGGCCGTGTCGAGCAGCACCTTGATGAGGCCCTCCGCCTTCTGCGAAGTGGAGGTCCTTCTGCCGCCTACGAAGGCCTTAATCACGGCGGCGACCAGAGGTTGAGGCGGTTGGGTGCTTCCTTCTTCACCAAGCTGCTCTACTTCCTCGGCTGGGATTCGGCGGTGGGAAGTCATCAGCCCTTGATCATGGACCAGTACGTCGTGATCGGCTTGAACGCGTCCCGGAACACAGCGTGGGAGCCACTCGGACCATGGACGGCGGATCAGAACTGCGAGTACCTCTCCTGGGCCCAGCAGAGGGCAAGGGGATGGGGTGCCGGGACGGAAACTGACGTCGTGGAGCGGGCACTCTGGGAGTACGGAAGGTGCCTCGCAAAGAGGCGACGAGACGCCCCTTGACCTGAAACAAATGCCTACGACCGCAACAGGCGGGTGACGTTGAAGGATCTGTTCGGCGGCGAAGGTGGAGGACGGCACGGGAACGAGTTCCCGTCGGCGGTCATCTCGAACAAGCCCATCCGGAAAGTCTGCCGGAGGAGAAGCACCCGTCAAGACCGCTTCGCTGACGCACGGCGCAACCGTCAGGTCCGCTTCCTCAGCCGAACTCGGTTCCGCAGGTCGTCGGCTGACTCACCGCTTGCGATGGTGGGGACGCACAAATGTGTAGCCGTCGGGGAGTGGCCGGTTCACCATTCGCTTGGCGCGGACCGCCTCATGATGCAGTTCCTTCTGTTCGTCGGATGCCTGCCGCCCGGCCGGGAGGCGACGGACAAAACCGTTCACCATCTCTTCACGGCCAGGGGATTGTGCTTGCGGGCGCCTGGGTGAGGGCGGGGCGAGGCGTTCCAGTCGCGGAGCGTAGCGGAGGAGTCGGATTCGGCTTTCTCCGCGTTGCGGCGGATAGCTGGGCTGGCCGCTGCCGTCCAGGCTTCCCCATACGCGTCCTATACGCTGCTCCTTCAACAGCCGCTCGACCGCAGAATGGACGCGTTTCACCCACTTCTGCGGCAGGCCCAGCTCCAGGCAGTTATGCACGAGCGCTTCCTCAGCCAGGATCGCGCTGCCGTCCGCACTGAGGTGACCCAAGATTCGCAGGGTACGCATCACCCAGGCCGCATCCGACAGATCATGGACTTGCCCACCCTGTTCCGCTCCGGGTGCGTTCTCCCTGGTGACAACCCGTATATCGTACCGGTGTCGGTAGGTCAGCTCATCGATCCGCTCTGGTTGCGGCAGCAGTTGGCTGCTTGCCCTGATGAGGCGTTCACTCGCACGCCAGCGGTAGGTGACCAGGGTTCCCGGAAGTATCCCTCTGGGCCAGGTCACCCCGTGCAGCTCCCATCGTCGGCCGGTACGCCGAAGTAGTACCTCGCTCTCGACCTGAAGGGGCGTGGACCCTCGACGGGGATGGTCAACGACGAGACGAAGCCGTTGTCTGTCCTCGACTGTGGCCTTCAGTCCGTCAGGGAGTTCGGTCCAGCCATCGGCTAGGTGAACCCGACGCAACGCGCCTCGCCAGTGGAGTTCCCCCGCGTTGGAGCCGCCCGGCACCCAAAGCGCCCTGCCGCTCTCCTCCGGTGAGTGCACGCTGGCCGCCGCTGACAGCCTGCGGAACTCCTCTGCGATCTTGTCCCCCGCGGCTTTGATGGCCTCCGTCCCGCCCGGCTGGCGAGCGCGGATCGCGAGGTCGGCCAGTCGCCCTGCCGCCTCGGCCCCACGGTGGCTCTCCTGGCAGCAGTTAGCTGATGCCGAAACTTTGCCGCGGCTCTCAATCAGCCGTGTCAGCAGCTTCCGGGTCTGCTCGGTGACCGGAAATCCCAGCGCTTCGGCGACGAATTTGACCTTCACAACGTGGTTCACCACGGAGGCTGCTCGCTGGTTGCGACACAGAACATGAACGCGGGACACCCCACCGCCAAGCTCCAGAGCCGTACGGCATACGGCCTGCAGCCATGCGTCATGCACATTGGCGGCGTCGCCGCCTCCGGTGCCCCACTCCCCGTGCTCGGTCACCCAGCCATGGCCGAAGCGTCCCGTTCCACTGTCATGTCGCAGCTCGGTGACACCGACCATCCGCCCGAGGTTCGCCGACAGTTGCCCGCGGAGATCCGAGCAGGCGAAGGATTCAGGGCCGCGGCTACAGGTGCTGCCCGTGACATCCCCAGCTTCGACCTCAGAGAGCGCGGAGGTCGCAGTCTGTTCCTTGCCCGCACTCGCACCCGCCCGTGACGAGAGTCGCTCGCGTACGACGTTCGCCACCCCTGGCGCGCACGTCAAACAGGGGTTACTCGGGGACCACTGCGGGCAGGTCCGCCGGTGGTCCGCGCTGGCCCGCGCCACCTCGGCTGCCAATGCCGGCTCGGTCCGAAAGACCGCCTCCATGGCCTCCTTCAGCAGTGCGACACGGAACTGCTGAAATCGTTGCTGCCCGTACTGTTGCAACACCTGCAGCCGAAGCGACTTCAGCGCGAAGTCAGCCATCAGGTTGCGTGCCGACGCCATCGCGTATGCGCCTGCGGCGGAGCGCAGCCTGCCGATCTCCTTGGCCCGCTGTCCCTTCGGCACCCTCCCACTCAGCGTCCGGTCACACTGGTCACGGGCAGACCTCAGCCGAGACTCGACCTCGCCGGTGCACGACGCCCAACGCTCCACGACAGCGGGATGTTCAAAGGCCGCCTCCGGATGGGAGCTCTTCGCATCGGCCACTACGGCCTGCACGAAGGCCGCGTCGTGCATACGCAGCAGCCGGCGGACCCCTGGGGGCAAAGCTTCATTGCCGGGCGGCCGGGCGCCTGCCGCACTGGTGAGCCAGGACCAGAGGCGAACAGTGGGGACGCTGATAGCCTCGGCGCTCAAACCTCGTTGCCGCAGCACGGAGGCGAGCGCCCGGTCGTACTCCTTTCCGGCTATCTCTCGCACTACCAGGACGCTCAATCGATCTGGAATGCTGCTCGTACTCCGCACGTGGGCGAGCCGTTGCCGGTAGTGGTTCTCAAAGCTCCGTACAGCGTCGACGCGTCGCCGAGCCAGCGCCTTGGCGTGGCTGGTCACGGGGCGTCCGCTATGCCTGGCCACCATGGCCTCGCCCTCATCCAGCAACTCCGCATAACGCAACGCCACCGGAAAGATGGGGCCGTCCGCGAGGGTCTTGAGCGCCTGCCGTTCTTCGGAGGTCAGCTTTGCCCCGGCTGCCCGGTCACGCAGAATCGTGGCCAGTTGCACGAAGTTACTGGGCAGGCTCCCCGGTGACCCAGTGCGGGCCTCTCGCTTCTGCGGCTTCGCATTGGTTGACGCAGGTTTCTGCGGCTCTGGAACGGACGGCTTCCACGGCTCGGGAACCACTGGCCAGATGGGGTCGGCGTGCGTGGTCTTGGACAGTTCGCCGTGGCAGCTTTCGCATATCGGGGCTGACCAGTCCCATTCAAGGGTGGCGACTGTCTGGGTCGTCGTATCTCGGCCGCAGCGGCCGCACGGAAACGTCACAGCTGACTGGAGCCGGTACTGCTGCAGCCGCCCCCGGACAGGAAGCATTTCCCTAATGCGCCAGCCGGACGGGATGTCTCTCACTACCACCGCTCCCTCCATCCCGGCCGGCCGCTGAGACCGGCTTCACGGTGAGGACAGTTCAGGTCCCTTCAGATGACGCAGGTGCGCACCGCCGTCACACCGCCCGGCGCGCGGCGTCCGTCAGGCAGCGACTGCAGGAAACACTACGAGTGATCCGTCGCTGCTTCGTTCGATCTCAATCGCCACGTCGGCTCGGTGGTTCCACACGTTGAGGCCGTCGCCCAAAGCCCGCAGGCGGTACGCCGCCTTGAGTAGCTCGTCGACCTCGCCCTGCGTGAACATGATGTTTCGGATGCCGCTGTGACGCTTCAGCTCCACCGACGACAGCCGAAGCAGAACCGAGTTGATGCCTGACTCCAACTCGTCGATGCGACGCTCATCCTCCTGCAGGCTCACGACAAAGCTCTTGAATGGGTTGTCCGCACCCGCCAGCTGGGCGTGCTCCACCGCTTGAAGCACGAGCACCCGGCGTTTGAGCGCGATGGCGAGTCGCGCCAGTTCCACGTGGGCGCGGAACGCACCGCCTTCTTCGTTGATGCCGTGGAACGCCTTCGTCAACACGCTCAGTTCCATCGGGCCATCGGGCAGCGCCGCAAGCGCCTGCTGCCACTTCGTCAGCCGACGCTTGGTTCCCTCGATCGCTGTGTTGATCGCGTACGACGAGGAATCCAGCCCCAAGGACAGGCCAACGCGGCCCTGGTCCAGGAGGACCGACGTTGCCTTGTCGATGGCGTCACGGCAACCGTCCAACGCATTGCGTTCTCTTTCCAAGCTGTCTTCGTGCAACTGCTCCAGGAGGTCGGTGATTCGCTCGATAGCCTGCTGACGTTGGTGATCGGCGTAGGCGCTGACGCCGACCGCGACGGCCATCAACACGAGCGGCGCGGCCACCGTCAACGCTCCGGCACCGGCCGCAGCCACACCAGCGGTGGCGGCTGAGCCGGTCGCCGCCCCGGCAACAGCGGTCTTGCCGGCGACAGGCACGAAGGTGGCCTGGGCGGCGATGCCGGTCGAGTTGACCAGGGCGCCGTGAATGCCTCCCGCGGATGCCTTCGAGGCCATGGGTCGCACGAGTCCCTTACCGACCTGTGCAGCGACCTTGGCCGGCACCACCAAGCGGTAGAGCACGTCACCCGAGGTGGCGGCATTCAACGTTCTGGGCGCTGAGGCCGCGGTCTGAGTGACGAGGTGCGACAGCTGTTGAGCGAGCGGGCTGGTCGCGTGCAGCGGAATCCCGCTGGTCCGGTCGCGTCTGGTCGAGATCGGATGGGCCTCCAGCGTGGCGATGGGGGCAGCCACGAGTGCCGCCAGGGCCGTTCTCAGCTCGGCGAGCCGGGCCGGCGTCATACCATCCGCACCGAGCACGTCGGGCACACTCGCCGCCTCCGTGGCGAGCGTCCACACCGGCACCTGCGCCGTGTCAACAGTGGTCACGTCTTGTTCCCTCCCCGAACTGACAGCACCATCGCCGCGGTTGCGACACCAACAGAATCCTCAGGGCGCAGATCGAAGCCCGGTCGTCCAATCCGCTAGGCCCTCGCCCTGGACCAGGACGACCTGGTTCTCAGCGCAGATGTCGAACCAGGCCTGGTCCGAGCATCTCGACACGACCAGCACAGGCGTCGCTTCGACTCCCCGCGTCGCCAGGCGGTGACGGTATTCGAGGACCTGACCGAGGCCCAGCCGCAGCTGCTCCACCTCGTTGCCCCCGACCACGCTCATGAACTGACGCCCATCGGCATCCCGCCACGCCAGATCCACCAGTACGTCGTGCAGTCCCGCACCAGCCCGTATGCCCTCGGCGCTGAGGTGATCGATCAGCGCCCGGCACAGCCGATCGTGCTCATTCACCCCGGCCCGGTAGGCGTCCGCGTCGAACGACCGCTGCGCCGGCAGGTCGACCGGCGCAGCCGACCCGGCGTACTCCCGGTCGAAGCCCCGCTCCCCGCCGGTCCCGGCGGGCACCGCATCGGAGATCAGGGCCTCGGCGGCCCGCCAGGCACGGCCGGCTACCTCGGGTCGATACCGGCTCTCGAACGGGAACGGGCCGGCCGCCACCCAGGCGTTGAGCATCCGGGCGGCGGCCATCACGGGTGGCTGCCGGAGCAGCCACAGCGCCGTGTCGATGTCGGGGCAGGTGAAGAGCAGCTTGTCCTCGGCGAAGGTCTTCGTCCGGTCCTCGCCCACGTCGATGCCGCGCCGTACCCATTCCTCCAGGTCCGCCGTACCAGCGTCCATGGCCAGGCCGATCGGTGCCGCAGCCACCCGCAGCCACACTTCCTCGCCCGACTCGTACACGCCGAGGGTTTCCAGCACTCCGACGGTCAGCCGCAGCAGCGAAGCGTGGCCGCCGCTCACCCGCGACAGCAGCCAGTGCGTGCCGGCAGTCGGTGCCGCCTCGGGCACCGCCATCCGGGCCACCCACCCCGCAAACGCCCAGGCGGCGCGCTGCGGCTCGTCCAGCCCATCGGCCCAGTCACCGTCGAAGGCGGCCGGCGACGGGTCGAGCGGCGCTGGCTGCGGGTCGGCGAACACCCATGCCGCGAGTTCGGCCGGCTGGGCGTGCTGCCACAGCCGGGAACGGCGGGCCGCCAGGATTCCGGTCAGTTCCTCGACGTCGTCCGCCGACCACAAGCCGATCGGCACTGACTCGGTCGTCACGCCTTGGCCTTGCGGCCGCGGGTCGCCTTCGGCGGGCGCCACGACTCCAGCGCCTCGTCGGTGAGGTGCAGTCGGTTGGTGGTCTCGGCGAGGAAGCCGTCGTAGATGTCCGCCGGCGACGCACCCCACTCCGGGTCGAATTCGCCGTGCCACTGGCGTACCCAGGGAAGGATCTCGCGCAACCCCGCGACCAGCGGCAACAGCCGGTCGTCTGCCCAGCCGTCCTCCTGCTCGCGGGCCACGATCAGGGTCGCCAGGGCCTGGGCCTGCTCGCGGTGGTCCCAGCCGGCCCAGCCGACCAGCAGCGACGGGTCACCGTCGCGACTGGCACCGGGGTACGAGACGAACCGCTCCTTGGGTACGTCGAGCTTGCCCCGATGCTTCCAGAAGCTGCTCTTGAGGAAGTCCGCCGAGGTGTACTTCGGCGGCACCGGGATGCCCTTGCGGAACTCCCGCTTCGCCGCCTCGTCGGGCAGCGCGTCCTCCTGCCGTTGCAGGTCCCACACCTGCTCCCAGTCGGCGCGCTTGGCCAGCCCGGTGTCCTTGTAGCGCTGCGCGGCCAGGTGCGGCACATGCTCGTCGGCGACCAGGTCGGCGATCACCTTGCCGAGATCCTGACCGGGCGCGTAGAGGTTGGCGACGCTGAGCACGTCAGCGTCGCGGCGCAGTTCGTCGGCGAGCTGCGCGGTGGTGAGCGGGCGTGGCTGTTCGAGGCCGTCAACGTGCTGGTACCACAGCTCACGCGCCTCACACCGGTCCAACAGCCACTCGCGCAGCGCCTTCTGCTGCATGACGTCCCAGCCGTCGGTGGCCCAGCGCCGCTTGCACTCCGGCCGCTCGATCAGCCCGATGTTGCGGTTGCCCTCGATGATCGCGATCCGCCGCTCCACGACCGCCTTGTACTCGTCCGACCAATGCGCCGGCAGCTCCGTGATCGGCGTCGACTTGTGCCGAGCGAACCACTGCGTCTCCGCCTCACCGGCAGCGACCTTGCGGGCAAGCACGATCTCGAACGCCCGCTGCCCGAGGCTGAGCATCGGCGGCCGGATGTTCTCCGGGGCGGTCAGATCCTCGTCCAGCAGCCCGTAGAGCGAGTAGACCTGCCAGTCCAACTCCTCCTGCAAGGAGATCATCTGGCCTCGTATGGCGTGCCACTCGTAAGCGGCAGGGTCCAACCGCTCGCGGGTGGGAACACCGGAGGCCGCGACCGCCGCCGGGCTCACCGTGGCGAGCCGCTGCGCGAGGCCGTCGATCTCCCGACTCAGTTCGAGGGGGTACGCCGATGGCAGCGGAAATTCCTGCAGCTTGGTGCTGGTAAATTCGTAACTCCAGGACCAAGGCTGGTCGGCACGCCCACCGCCTGAGTTGTTTGCACCTCCCTTTTTTTGACTCACCTGCTTCAGCCAGAAGCAGGCAACCGAGCTGGCGAGTGGGCCAAGCAGTCTAAGGTGATCGTCCTCCGATGCCCCCTCCGCGAGTTTGATCACGGGCGCGGAGCGATTGAATACCTTGCCACCTCGATCCAACACAAAGTGATTGTGGGATGCGACGAAGGCCGTTACGATCGATAGAGGAATTTTGTAGCGCTTGGCAAAAAACATGCTGTGATCAAACCATCGCAATCCTCGCTGTTCGGGTGTCTGTTCGAAGTCAACGCGTTGCCGCAGCAAGGTGCGGCTACGCCAGTAGAATTCTTCCTCCGCAGCGCCAAGCGCCTTCGCAACACCCGACCGATCATAGGGGAACAGGGTCCAAGTGGGCGCGTCGAGGTTGAAGTCGCGAACGTCTTCGCCGAGAACCACAGGAACGGCGCCACCGGTAAGCTCCCGCGTCATCACAGTCGCGCCTGTAACATAGAAAGCCTCGTCAAGCCCTGTATGGGTTGTCCGTCCGGTCACCTCAATCGCCCCCCTGAGGCGAGCGGTCTGGGCCTCGATCGCCGCGAGAAGGGCGCTGGCGCCACCGCCAGAAAGGCTCCACGGAAATCTAGCCAGAGCACCTCTGGGGAGGTCCGCAACACTGACCCATTCGCTGTCCGATCCCGACAACGCGACCTGGTCCTTGATAGCGCTCCAAACGAATCCAGCCGCTGGATCCTCCGGCACTCCCGGCTCTCCCCGGATGCCTAGGACCGCGCGCACCATCTCTTGGCGGTTACGACTCCGGTTGCGACCGATCAAGAGGATCGTTGGTGTGCCATGACCAGGAATATAGGCACCGGAAGTATCGATAACGTGCGTCAGTTCGACGTCGTGCGCCAGGAAGTCCTCGATCAGCTTCTTGCCGAACTCACGCTTCATAAAAGAGTTGGCAGTGATTTGACCAACATAACCAGCGCCTTGACCGTTGCCGTCCGATGGTATCGCCAGTTCGAAAAAACGCTGCGCGAATGGAATCGATAGTGCGTATTGGCGGTGGCAGACCTTCGGGTAGGCACGGCGGTAGCGCCGATTGGCAGCTTCATCTCTTGGCGTGATGTACGGCGGGTTGCCAACGACGACATGCCACCGACCCTGCTCCAGGATGCCTGCGTGTTCCTGCACGTCCTCCATGGCGTAGTTCGAGTCGATTAGCTCGCCCTGCTCGTCGATGAATGCACGCTGCTCACTTCGCTCAAGCGAGTCGCCGACCGCCAAGTGCAGCGGATATGCGTAGCCGGCGGTGTCGGCGAGTGTCTTGACCTGGCATGCTCGGAGGGCGGCTACCAAGAGGCGGAAGCGGGCGATCGCTATCGCAAACGGGTTTATGTCGACGCCGTGGACGGCGTCGAGGGCGAGGCGTACTCGCTCGTGCGGGTCGCGGTTGGGGGCGTGCTGCTCCCACTCCTTCAACAGCCGGTGGAACGCACCGAGGACGAAGTGGCCTGAGCCGCAGGTGGGGTCGATCATCTTGACCACGTCGTGGCCGAACTCGGCGATCGCCGGGCTGAGGGTCAGGTCGAGAATGAACTCTTCGACGAACTCCGGAGTCTGGAGCAGAGCGTAGGTCTTGCGGGCCGCCTCGGAGAGGTCCTGGTAGAGGTCACCGAGGAAGCGAGTGTCCCACTCCGGGTCAGTGAAGTCGTGAACCAGTCCGCCGGCCTCGCCACGCCGACGCCAGAGGGCGATGAGGTTTTTGGCCTCATCGTGCGACAGCGGGATCTGGTAGAGCGGGTTGTGCCGCTTATCGAAGAGTGACTTGCCGGCCTGCGTGCTGGCGATGGCGTCGTAGCCCTGATGCAGCCAGTCGCGGAGGGTCTTGTCGGGCTGGTCGCGGAAGAACTGCGCCTCGGCCTCCTCGGCGAGGACCAGGCGGTCCCCCGGGCCAGCCAGGTAGGGATCTGGCAGCAGGCCGTTGTCCTCGCTGAAGCGTACGAAGACGGTGCCGAGCACCCAGGCGACGGCGGCCTGGGTTACCCGCTCATCTCGCCAGGCTGCCCAGGTGGCGGCGGTGCGGCCGACCTTGAAGGCGTGGTCGTACTCGCTACGCAGTCGGAGGCGCACCTTCTCGACCGACTCGGCCTGCTCTCGCAGGTCTTTTTCCAGGTTCTTGACCTGCTTCTGCAGGTCGGACAAGAGCAGTTTCCGGTCGATCACGCGCCGACTCTAGTCGTCCCATGGGCGGGACGGGGGTACCCAATAGGCTCGTGTAGGTAGCCGGCCCGCTACCTACGGCTCCCGCATCCAGGTCTTCGGGTCTGTCACGAAGATGCCCTTGCCCTGATGGCGTCGGATGACGCGCAGGGCTTCGAGTCGCACGTAGACCATCTGGATGGTGGACGTGCCCACCCGGTAGTCCGTTGCCATCTGCGCGATCGGCGGCAACTTGTCTTCAGGCTTGAGCCTCCTCGCCTTGACTCCAGCGATGATGTCATCGGCGATGCGGATGTAGTCAGGTGTTGTAGGCATGGCGCTCCTTGCGTGGCTCGCCAATTCGATCACGAACCGCCCAGGAACGACAACACTCAGTGGTTGACTTAAACGACTAGGTCGTTACTCTTGAGCCTGAGCTGCTCCTCGCGTGGCAACGAGTTCGGCTCATCCCCTGGTCGGGGCGGGTGCGTGTGCCCGTCCCGACCCTCCGGACTGCTCTGCTGTCGTACCGCTGAATTGGGCTGCGGCGGCGGAGCGGGCGGGTCGCCCGCGGCCCCCGCGCGGACGGCCCGCCCTTCCAGACCCACCACAGGGACCTTCCGCGCTCCCGCCTGCCCTCAGAGAGGACCGTCGTGGCTCAGGTGTATCGAGGTGGCCAGCCCTACCCCGCCGGCTACCCAGGCCGGTTGACGCCGCACGAGGTGCGGACCCGCGAGTTCGCCGCCTGCCGGCGCGGCGTCGACCCCGATGAGGTACGCGAGTTCCAAGCCCGGGTGGCTGACGAGCTGGCCATGCTCAACGAGGCGGTACGGCTGCTCAGCCAGGAGAACGACCGGATCAAGCGGGCGCTGCGCGACTGGCAGACCATGCACGCCCGGGAGTGCTCGTCGGCTCAGGAGCAGAGCCGCAACTCTGGCCACTGGTGACCGCGCGCCTCTCCCCCGGCGACCTGCTCGTCATCGACGGCCTGGCCTCGGTGCAGTTCGCCGGTGACCGCGCTTTGACCTTTCGCGTCGTCTCAGTCTGCGACCGGCCGACGTACGAGGGCTGGGTCTGGTTGACCGGCTACGCCATCAACCGCCGAGGCAACGCGACCACCAAGCGCGAGGTCTTCGTCCAACTCGCTGGCCTTCGCCCTGCCGTGCCCGTCGCACTAACTCGCGGCGGAAGGCCTTGACCTCCGAAGCATCCGCTGAGCGCTGCCCGTCGCGCTCAGGACCACAGGCCGAAACTGACGGCGTCACGGGGCAGTTGGTGACTCCTTCCGCTGCCACCACGCAGTGAACAGGGTGGACACCTGGGCCTTGACTTCGTCCGCGACGAGCCCTTGGCCGTCACCCATGAGCGGCACGAGGGCGTGCTGGTAGACGCCCTGGTGTCGTTCGACCGACGGGCAGGCGAACACGGCCAACATCCGGAGGACGCGCACGGTGTCCGCACCCAGAAGGGGAAAGTGGGCGTCCAGGAGCCGCGCCAGGGCCGACCACACCTTGTCGACGACGAGGTCGACTATCGCATCCTTCAATCGCTCGGCGACGCCGGAGCCAAAACGCTTAGACAGCGCCGTCTTGAGTGCCTGCTTGGCTACGTCGGCGACAAGGCCGATGGCTTTGTTGACCTTCTCGATCAGTTGGATCAGCGCCACCAGCATGCTGCACCAGCCATGCCGGGCCAGGTCTTTCTTGATCTCTCTAGCGGTCTGCTTGTTACCGACGAGGGCGTCAATGCTGCCATCGATCTCGTGCCATGGCTTGTGCATGACCTCATTGGCGAGGATGTTCATCCGCCCGTTGTCGAAGGTCAGCGACGCCGGCTCACTGAGCTCGAAAGCACGCAGGCGGCTGCCATCAGGCGTGGGGCGAGGGTCGGTGCCCCACAGGTGGCCGGCAAGATCCAAACGAGCGAGGTCGACTGACTGCTGTCGATTGTTCGCGTTGAACCCCAGCCTCCCCGCCGAGGTCTTGCTCAGATTTCTCCTGAGCGCTTTTCGCCGCTCCTCGCGCACGGCCGGGGGCTTGACGGCGAGATCGACCCAACCACCCCAACCGTGCAGCGAGCCACCGCAACCGGAGCACTCGCAACCTGGGTTCTTGGCATTCGCGCAGTTCGCTCGATGCGTGTTCACAACCATCCACAGTCCGCCAATCGGCTCGCCGTCGCTTGGGGTGAAGCAGAGATAACCCTAAGTGCCTGGATGGTCGCCCCCAATCGGTCCCGTCACTGAAGATCGGGCATTTTGCCGCGCCAGCGGGACTGCACGGCTGCCAGTCAGGTGCGCACCTTGCCATGACCAATCGACGTTGTCGGATTCCTGATGGACGTGGTCGAAGAAATCTGCAGATTCGGGTGACCTACGAGCTGTCCATGCTCAACGCGGCGGTATGACTGCTCGGCCGCGAGATCGAGCGGAGCGATCGCTGCACGACCGGCAGAACATGCACGGCGGGTACCTAGCTGCTACAGGTCGCCACCACTCATCAGCCGCTGCGGCGGGACGACCACCAAGCGCGCGAGTTACCTACCAGAGCATTGGCCTGAGCCTGCCACCCACGACGCGCCACACCGCATTCGAACACCGCCTGCACTGCCGTAGCCGACCTTCAGACGGTATGAAGGTGGCCATGGAATTGACCGTCGAAGTCCAGGCTCCGGACAGCCCTGGCACACGACATGTCGCGGACAGTTCGCGGATTGCCGAACTCGCCGCCGCGATCGCCGATGTCACCCGAGGGCTGCCCGCGCAGCTCGATCAAGAGACCGGTCCGTCGCAGCGTTGGGACCTGGACGGTCTAGAGGTGACGTTCTGCCTCGACTTGCAGGCCGAGTCCGGGGTGGTGTTGGTTCGCGACGACGACCGCCATGCCGTGGCGGTGAAGTGCACATACAAGCGCGCGTCCAGGCCCTCCTAGGAATTAGTCGAGCATCGTGAAACGGATGCGGCTCTGGCTGGGCATCCTCGGTCTCGTCGCCACCAGCTACCTGATCTTCGATCCGGTGCAGCGGATCGAACTAGCCTGGGGGAAGCTGACGGAGTTCGGGCCGTATGCTCTCGTGGCTCTCGCCTTGGTCAACCTGGGACGGGCGGCCACGCGTTCCGCCGCGATCTTCGTCGGCCCCTTGACGTTGGCCGCGATCGCGGCAGCGCTGGTCCTGCGACCCGGCATCCGCCTGTCGCATCTGACGAACCTCAGCATCGCGGTGGCGTTCCTCGGCGCGGCCGCCCTGGTGGTGTCCACCTACGCCGAGGAGCGGTCGTGGGCCCGCGTGATGTGGACCGGACGGGTGTCCGCCCCAACGGCGCTACTTGGGGATATGCGTGCGGTCGCGGTCCTCGGCGAGGTGCGGCTAGACATGCTCGGCTCCGAGCCGGCCGGACGGCCGGTCCTCACCGCAGTGACGCTCGGCGGTCGAGTGGTGGTCGACGTTCCCCGCGAATGGCAGATCCTCGCCAGGCCACCCGCCCGTTCACTGCTCATCGTCCGCGAGTCTGGCCGTCGAGCGGTCGAGGGCGACGGCGGCCCAGACTTGGAGGTACGACTGCTCGGATTCGGCGGTGCGCTCGAACTCCGCCGCAGCTAATCACGCTGCGGGTGGACGTAGCTCAACCGCAACTGTTCCGCCGCCGGGGGTGGCTCGGGCATCTCGTCGCTGACTTCAAGGAACAACGACAACGCACGGTTCCGCTCGGCCTCGTGCTGTGTCGTCGCCGGAAGGTCGAGGTGAAGGCCCCGGATCATGTCGAAGCGATGAAGGTCGTAGGCGACCGACATGGCCAGCCCTTGGCTGCGCGCGGCAGCGATCGCCGCCCGGTACGCGGCCACCGACAGCAGCACAAGCACACCGGGCACCAGCAGCAGCCAGGTGTCGTTCGCGAACGCGACGAAACCTAGACCACTCATCACGAGAAAGGTGACAGCGAGATTGACCGATGCGTCCAAGCTGTCGCTGTCAGAGTTAAACTCGTCGGCCACCTTCTGACTGACGAACGGATAGAGCCTTGGCCACGACCTGAGGGTGTTCAGGGCATAGCGCTCACCTGCCACCCGTTCATTACGCCGCAGAGCGTTGCCGAGCATCGTGGGGAGCACTGGCTCGGGTCCGGGCGGGTAGGACAGCAGGGCTGCCACGGCTCGTTCCGCTCGCAGATTAAGCTTATGGACCCGTCGTTGTTCACGGACCTGTTGCCAGATCGGCTGCCGGGCAAGCTCGGCGTCACTAAGGTCCGGAATATCGGCATTAGCGGCCCGGCGCAGCCGGTCTCGTCGCTTCCTATGCGCCGCAGTGGCCAACCGGTAGGGCACAGCGCCCAGACGACTGTGCCAGTAACCCTCAAGGATGCGCACCAGTCGGATCTGAAAAGGCTGGATCACGGTGGTGAGGGTGATGACCATGAGCGCGAAGACGAGCAGGCCACCAGCGTCGGTCCGGAAGCTAGCCTGCCCGAACGCTCGCAAGGTCAGCGGCGGCCCGGTGTTGGTGAATGCGCCAATCGCCACGAGAACCCAGGCATATGCCACGACGATCGCGTTCGGGAGCAAACCGACGATCAGCAGTCGACCGAAATTCGCGGCGGTCGACGTGAACAGCGCGCCCAACCACACCGAACCTCACCCCAACTCTTCGTCGAAGGGACCGGGATAGTGCCGCCCATCATCAAGGTGGACGATTGACGCGGGATTGACGTGCTGCGGATAAACCAGAACCCGGTCGCACTCGTCGCAGCTGAACGAAGCAACGAAGACTTGGTCCACACCGGCAACGCGATGCGTCGGACAGCGAAGACTGGAGTTGGTCCCGCTTATTGGGCGACTTTTCCACGTGCACCCGGCAGCCCGGCACACATAGACGAACCTCTTGCGTGAGTTACCTTCGCCGGGCAGTTCCAGTCGACGCCCGAACCAGGAGAGCAACAGGCGGGAGATCACCAAGAACAGCGCTACCCATGATCTCACCTGGTCCTCCGGAGTGATCCGCTGATGACAGCGAGTGTGCCATTAGCATCTCGGAGGGGGAACGATCCGATCGGCTGACCGACCAGCCGTGAACGTACGCCTCGCCTGTCAACATCCCGACAGTCTTTGAAGCCGCAGGTCGATGCGTCTGCCCTGGGCTTACGCCGTCAAGCAATGACTGCGCTCCGGTGGGCGTTGACGACCCAGGCGTCCGGCAACGAGATCCACTCGTTGTCGCCCACCCGCACCACCGCACCGTCCAACTTCGGCAACAGCGCCGGATCCTCCATCGGGCAAAGCAGCCACACATCCCCCGAGCCACCGCGCGCCGCGTCAGCCACCTCGTGCAGCCGCTCCATCGCCCGGTACCGCGACAGCACCGCCGCGTCGTGCAGCAGCACCGGCCCATCTCCGGCCGCAAGCATGGCGTGCAGCGACGGCACGGTGAGCTGCCACGCCTGCTCGACGTACTCCCCCAGTTTGATCGCCGGCCGCGACCCCTCCTGGGCGATGTCCGCGCTGAGCACGGTCTCCCACGTCGGCTTTGGGCGGGCGTCGACCAGGGCGTGTAGGTGATCCAGGAAGCGGGCCGCCACGTTGACCGGTCGGGCGTCGAAGCGTCGGACCAACTCCTGCTGGGCCAGGTGGTACCGGTTGAGGCGTACCGTCAGCGCCCGGAACCCGCCCGCGGACCGCGCGCCGGCCAGCCGCTCCTCGGCGCGCATCGCCGCCGCCAGTTCCGGAGACTCTGCCGTCCACCGGCTCGGCGTGGCGGTAACCGACGGGCGCCGCTGGATGATCGACACCGAGGACGAGGCCGCGCGGGGCGGTGGCGAGACGTACCGGTCCCGGTCCCAGCGCAGCTCGAAGCCCGCCTCCGCCAGCAACCGGTCCAGTTTGGGGTGACCAGGCAGCGGGTCCAGCTCCGGGAAACGCGCGGTCACCCGGTCCGCGACATGCGTCGGCGTCAGCCCACGCCGGCCATCAGACGCGCTCGTCGGCGGCACCACACCGGCCTGGGCCAGCCGCAGCGCCCGCACCGGGTCGAGGTTGCGCGGGTAGAGTTCCAACCGCGCGGTGGCAGCGGCCCGCTCCGAGGCCACTGCGGCGAGCAACACCCGACGCCGCTCGTCGAACGCCTCGGCCGCACCGCCGGGCGCGGTCACGGCCGCGAGGGTACGGAGCACTGTTGCAGGGCTGGGCAGCACCTCACTCGCGGCGAGTTTGTCGGCGGCCTTGCCGAGCGCGTCGGCGTAGTCGAGCAGCGCCGGCGCGGCCGGGGTGTCCGGTGCGTCGTCATCGCTGACCTCCAGCGCCACCAGCAGCCGGTCGCCGCGCGGGTGTGGCTTGCCGTCGATGTCGGCGCGGGCGTGCCGGCGCAGCAGCAGACGCGGCTCGTCGGCGAGCGCGTCGACTTCCACGGCGGCGCGTACCGCCGCGACGGCCACCGCGAGACGCAGCGCGTCCCCGGTGCGCACCGAGCCACGACTGCTCAGCAGCGCCGCGGCGAGCTCGGCGACGCCCATCACCCGGCCGGCGTCGTGCAACAGCTCGATGATCTGGGTACGCACGCTGGCCACCACTGGGATCTCGTGCCAGCGTTTGCGCTGCTTGCCGAGGATCTGCGCGACCCGACCGGCGGTGACGCCCAGCGCGGTGGCCACCTGCGGCTGCTGCGGCCAGAGCTGCAACGCCGGCAGCGCACCTGACTCGTCGGGCAGGTGCAGCAGCAGCCGGGTGCCTTCGATCTCGGTGGCGTTGCGGCCGTTCTTCGCCGGGACGAGCAGTGTGGCGATGGCGTCCAGGCCGACGCGTACCAGATCGGTGTCGCCGTGGCCCGCGGTGGTTTCGGTGGCCGCTTCTTCGCTGGCCGCCCTGCGGGCGGCGGGCGTGGTGGGCAGCGTCTCCCGCTCCCCCAGGTGCTGCCGCCACTCCTTGACCCGACGTTGCAACTCCTGGCGGGTCTTCGCACCAAGACCGGGCAGGTGCGCGAGCTTGTTGGCGACGGCGAGCAGCTCACCGACGGTGGTGGCCTCCAAGCGGTGTGCGGCCGAGACCGCGCGTGGGGTGAGACCGGCCGCCTCCAGCGCGGTCGCCCGGGTGGCCTTGCCGGCGGCCTCGTCGCGGGCCACTGCGGCGACCTGCTCGTCCGGCTCGTCAACGTCCGGATGCTCGGTGCCGACCGGGGTGCTGGCGTCCGAGCGGCGGAAGACGTCCTGCCAGGCGTCGCGCAGATCCTTCAGCGACGCGTGGCGTTGACGGTGGTCGCGGTGCAGTGCGCGCTGGAAGAACTCCACGAGGCCGTCGCGGATCGCCGGGTCGAACGCTTCGGCGGCAAGCACCGGCGGGCCGTCGGTGAGTTGCGGTTCGGTGCCGCCGTCGCCCCAGACCGGCAGCTCTCCGGAGGCCATCTCGTGCAGGGTGACCGCGAGCGCGTACCACTCGGCGTGCTTGTCATAGACCGGGCGGTTGGCGGTGCCGAGAAACGGGTCCAGATAGCGAGGAGTGCCGGCGATGATTTCTTTGACCGAGACTCCGGCCAGGGAGAAGTCGAAGAGCACCAGCTGCCTGGTGCGGTTGGGCCGGATCCGGATCGCGATGTTGTCCGGCTTGATGTCGCGGTGGTAGACGCCCTCGCCCTCCAGGTAGTCGAGGGCACCAAAGAGGTAGTCGCTGTACGTCTCCAGTTCGTCGACAGTGAGCCGACCGTCGTCGCGCAGCTTGCGCGCCAGGGTGTGGTCGCCAGCGTGTTCCAGGACCACGACGGTGCGGTTGCCCAGTTGCAACGGCTCAGGCCGGGCCAGCCGGATTACCCGGGAGTCGGTGAGCGGGCCGAGGACCCGGGCCTCGTGAGCCAGCCGAGCACCCTTCTCGTCGGAGAGCCCGACCTTCAGGACCTCCTCCCGCCGAGTGCGCTCGTTGAAGCCAAGGAACGCCCGACAGGTCGATCCGGTGCCGAGGCGGCGGACGATCTTCCACTCTCCGACCCGGTCGCCCCCGCGCGCCTCCAGGGGATCAGGCTGCTCGGGCGCCGGCTCCTCCGGGTGCACCGAACCCGGTGGCGGACTGGTCAACTCGTCCTCGACGAGCTGAAGCATCTCGACGAAGTCGGCGACCGTGGTAAGCCGCTGGGCCGGAACCGGTGCGGTGGCGGCCTGGATCAACTCGTCGGCGAACTCACTGATGCCGTCGGCAACAGCGGCGGCCCGCAGACCGTTGTCCCGAGCCAACCGGGCCAGCAGCTCGGGGCGCTTCGTGGCCGGTGGCTGACCGGTCAGGACCAGGTACGCCAGTGCGCCGAGGCCGAAGACGTCCATCGCCACCGCGTCCGGCGTCGGCGCGGTCAACTCCGGAGCGAGGTACGCCTCCGCGGACCGCTCGATGTGAGCGGTCGCGTGTGAGGAGAGAGTCACCGGCTGGCCGCTGCTGCCACCAGCACTGTCCGCGCCTCGGGTCGCCGCCTGCCAGTCGCTGATCTGTAGTTGTGGTGTCAGCCATGCTTCGTCGTCGCTGCCACCACGCCGCACCCGGCCGGGGTTCACCAACACGCTGCGGGCAGAGAGCGCACGGTGGTGCAACCGCCGACCGTGTGCGTAGGCCACCGTCTCGGCGAGCTGGCGGATCATCGCGAGTCGGCTGAGCGCGTCCAGGCGGTCGCCGTACTGAGCGATGTAGTGGTCGAGACGCACCGACCGCGGGTCGTACCGGAAGATCAGCGCCGGGCCGGCCTCGTGCGACTCCATCGCGTCGACCTGCACGATGCCGGGGTGGTTGATGCCGTGCAGGGCCAGCATCTCACGCTTGGCGGCACGTTCGATGCTGGCCCGTTCGGTCTGCACGGCGTTGCGCTCGACCAGGTAGATCCTCACCCGGCGACGTTCGCGCTCCAGGTCGCGGTGCCGCGCCTGGTGGTCCTGCCAGGTGGGGCCGATGTCGAACGGCCGGGTTTCCAACTCCCACGCGCCGATCTGGTAGTGCCGGCGGCTACGGGCGATGCCCACGGCGTCGAGGAGGTCCGGCAGCGCCGCCGACATCTCCTTGGTGACCCGCTGCCGTTCGTCCTGCGGCGGACGCTGCAGCAGCGAGGTGATCGCCGGCAGCAGCCCCGGTTCGTGACCCGGCGCCGGCTCCGGGCCGAAGATGCCGTGCAGATGATGCTCCGACAGCTCTACCCGCAGGCCAGGCTTGGACAGAAACACCGCCGCCTGCACGAACGGGATCCTGACCGGCTGCCCCTTGCGTCGCGAGGCGGCCACCTGGAGCAGCGACTTGAGCTTCTTGGCCTTGGCGTCGGCCAGATGCAACGGGTTGTCGAAGGTGCGAGTGCCGTTCGGACCTTGGAGGATCCAGTTGGAGCCGCTGGATCGGAGCCGGCCGTTCAGACTCTTGATCTCGATGAGGTAGAGACCGCCGGGCGCGGCGACCAACAGGTCCACCTCGTAGGGGTGCCCGGTCTGGGCGGTGAAGGTGAAGTTCGACCAGGCGCGGTAGGGCTCACTGTCCGGCAGCAGCGCCTGGACGTGCGCCAGCGCCTCCCGCTCGTGCGCGAACTGCGACGGCGTGATCGTCGTCCACCGGCCCTCCTGCATGCCAGAGATCCTAGGGCGAGGTGGTTGCTGGAGGGCGGCCCGCCACCCCCTTCGGGGCGTTCCCGTCCGACCTTCCGTCACGGTCTACCCGCTGGCGGTGCTGGGTGCCGACCGTTTCCGTTCATCCCGGCAGCCTCAGGCGTCGGTGCGGTCGCCTCGTCCCTGAGGATGTCGTCGAGAAGCTTGATGATTTCTGCGGCTTCGTGCTCTTCCAGGGGCTGCCCGACTCGGCCGCTCCGGCGCAGGGCTTCCTCCAATTGAGCAGCCAGGCGCTCGACGTTCGACCGCTCCTCCTTCAGGACGAATGCGTCGAGGACGTTGGCGAGATCCTGATCGGTGAGGCGGAGGGCGGCGTGCGCCAGTGGGCTCGGGCGTAGGCGATCGATCAGAGCGATCCAGCGTTGAGTCAGCTGGTCGGTCAGTTGGATCCGCCGAATCCGCAACTCGTGCTCGCTCTCCTCCCTGAGCCGCTGCAGGTGGACGTGCCGGAGTTCCGCCTTCACGTCCTCGTCGAGCTTCACTCGCACCTCTGGCCTGCAGTGCAGTACGACACCCTGACGCTCGTAACGTCGACGAGCGCGAGAGAGCTCACGGTTGAGCTGAATCTCCAGGGCGCCCGCCTGGTGAGGATGGAAGTGCCGAGCGAGATCCGCCGCCTTGTGTTCAACGTCCCGTCGGGCCAGGTCGGCGAACTGCAGCGACCACGCGCCGAGCTGATCCTCCCGCAAACCTTCCGAATACCAGGTGAGAGCCACATGTATTTCGAACGAGAAGACATAGCCCCGAGCTGGCACGATGACCGGCCTGGGGTGACGGCGGCGTTGGGTGAGGTCGGGTGCTGGCGGTCGGTCCCAATAGTCGAACGCCGCTCGAAAATGGGTCAGCAGCCGGCGAATGGCGCTGGCCCCCTGGGGCAGTTCTGATTTTGGGGGGACCTGATTCTCGGCGGTCATGGTGGCTCCTGGATCAGGCGGGGGAAGTGGATGTCGGTGAGGCATTGGAGAGCCAGTAGTTCAGCCGGGAGCGGATCGCCGGTTCAGCGGCAAGCCTCATCGCGAGCGCTCGAACCGGCTCCCTGAGCCGGGCGTCGCTGGCACCACCGCGTAGCCAAGCCGCGAGGCGCCGCCACGCGGCGACGGAGCACCCGGGATCGAGGAGTACGACTCGCCACAATGTGGCCAACCGATCGGCCATGGATGGTTGGGCCTCCAGGAGAGCCACGAGCTGATCAACTCGCTCGGTGAGCGGCTCCTCCAACCAGTTCAGGAAGGCGTGGGTAGCACCCGCGCGGAGAGTGACGTCGTCGCTGTCGAGCCACCAGGAAAGGACGTTGACCGTCCATGCGCTCCCATACTTTCGAGACAGGTTCTCGATCGCGTCCGTGACGGTCCAAATGGACGACGCGTTGGCATTTGCTGCCACGGCAGTCAGGGCCCGTGCGGTCTGGAAGGGGTGACGTGGTGTGTAACCCATCCCCCACACCATCGCTGCGGTGTCCCGTTCGAGCGCCGACCTGGAGTGGGCGAGCCATTCGAGCTTCTTACCCACGTCTGCCCTGACCTGGGAGCTCACCGTCAATCCAACCGCCACCGCACCGTCCAGGTTTGCCGCGGAAGCCATGGCAGCTGCGGCTGCCTTCCGTCTCCCGCGCTTTCGATCCCTCGCCCATCGCCGGATCACCTCCTCGTAGACCTGCTCAAAGTCATGAGTGGCGAAGATCGCGGCGGCGACCGCGGCGCAATTGCTGAACCCTGGGGCAGGATGGGCGGCGAGTTCGTCGATCCACTCAACGAGGGCGGGGCGGGTGTTGTCAAAATCGTTCCAGGCAACGTCGAGGATCGCCCTCACCATCTCGGGCTTGATGTGGGCCACTCTCGCCGTCGTATGCGAAGACTCCCCCTCCGCGGCCCTGTCGTGCCAGTCCGCTCCGAGTTCCTGACCCAACAGAGCCGGCATGTCGTTGAGCAGCGCGGGCCGGCCGATAGCCGGCTCATTGAAGAGTCGATCGAGCTTTCCGAGCAGCAGACCAGCGCCCTCTGAAACACGCGCCATGGATTGTCCCGCGAACACGGCGTATGCGATCCGCAGCGCTCGTCGATGCTGTACGGGCCTGTTCTGAAAGACCGCTTCTTTGTCGTCGGGCAGCAAGAGGATCTGTCGCGCCTTGTCCCGGTACCGCTTGTTCTCAGATGGCAACAGCGCCACGACACCATTAGCGTCTGCGGGGAGTTCACGCGCGATCGTCTCCGCGTGTAGGACGCACTCACTCGGTCTCGTCAGCAGATCGAGCAATCTGCGCACCTCTGGTGTGAGCATCTGGACCGTGTACGCTCTCCCGCAGCTGCGATCACAATCGGTGCAGTTGCCAACGCATTTTTCTCTGAGGTAATACAAGAGATGCTGGCGGAAGACGTCAACGCGCGAGACTGATGAGTGGTGGAACACCTCCGCTCGGTGGCGGGATGCCTCGGGCTCCTCCGTGTCCCGGATGACGACCCCACTACAGTCATTTTCGTGGAACACCGCCTCGATAGATCGGACGGCGCTCCGAACCTGCCGGCCGCCAACCTTGACGATGTAACCAACACCTTTCTTCAGAAATTCGGGCTGCTCCCGGATCAATCGGACGTCGTCCAATCCGGGCGGTACCACGATCTCCATCACCTCGTCGGATCCAAGATGCTCTGCGAGAGCGACGCAGGCGGCGGTCGAACGACCGCTGCCCACCGGACCAGCAAGTCCCACTACTGGATAGCGGCGCAACCGATCCAGCAACTCACCGAAGTGGGCTGGCCGTACGAAGGTGTGGCGTCTCGCGGTCAGATCGCTGATTCGGTCGGCGAAGAACCTCGGCTTCGAGCTGCCCTGCCCGAAACTCAGATTTCCGATGACCGTTGCCCGATCACCGAACGCACTGGGACCAGCGTTGGTCAAGTCCTCGATCCGGAACTCGCTTCCCCGGCGCGACGTGAAGGAACGAAGGGTGGGATTGGAGCGGATGAAGTCGTCGGGCGAGTCGCGATCATCATTCCGCTCGTCGGAAACGTCTGTCGGGTCTTCCGAATCGCGATGGCCTCTGTCACCCGCGTTCGCCTCGCGTCTCGTGCCCTGCTCCGGAACAGGTGGCGACTCCGCGGGGTCCGGGTTCTGCGGCACAGCGGGTGCGGCCGGACCGACGGCTGGCTCGGCTGCGGGCGCCTGCGCCTGCACCGGCCCTGTTGCGGTCTCCGGGCTCACTGTCGCCGCTGCCCATCAGCGCGGGTAGCCTCCGCACCCCACGCTCGGCCATGATCGCCGAAGACGGTCGGGCCGTGGTTGACCACTGAGCCGAAGGCGAAGCGGCTTCCACTCGGCGGTTCGGCTTGTGCTCGCTCGGCACCGCTCCGGTCAGGCCGAGGGGCCGGTGTCGAGGCATCGGCGGATGCGATCGTCGTCGCGTTGACGTTCTCGTCGGGAATGAAGATCCAAGCCTCATCGCCGAACGATTTGACGCGAACGTTGACGCGACCGTAACGCTCCTTCCGTATCCCGCTGTACGACTGGCTCACCACGTCCCGGTAGATCGTCGAAGACACAATCATCGCTACCGCTGCCGCGGGGAACGACGCTAGCGCCTCCTTCAGCGCGGGCGCCTCTACCAGACGAGCCGCAGTCACCACTGCTGATCCGGCGTAGCCGTTCTCGGTCCTCGTCACAAGTCCCTGATGGAACGCGACCCGCATCCTCACCTGCGCGTGCGCACCGGCGTCGCGATTGTGGTCCCGGAGGATCCTGTCCATCGCGGGTACGAGGTCGGCAACAAGCCGAGGTTCAGGCGTCCCGAGGGGAAAGAGCGCGAGTTCCCCGTCCCCGGAAGATTGGATCTCCCAGCCGTCCCGGTCAAGGCCGCACTGCTCGGCCGCCCGCCGCATGAGTGGGCGAAAGTTCATCTGGGCGTTGACCTGGCCGGCGTCGTCGTGCCGGCTGTAGCTCTCCATGTCGACGAACATGATCAATCTGCGGTCTGGCTGCAGCGTTGCCATCTTGCCTCCTCACGCTCTGCGGTCCTGGTCATGTCACTTATAGCGATGGCCAGCCGTGGGAAACCCGTCGAAGTACGGGTTGTCAGGAAGTAGATGAGCATGTGTCGGATACGCGAGATCCCATACTCTTACGGACATCGTCCGCACCTTGTTGCCTTCACTGGATGCATGACCATCTCATCGCGCCACGTGAAATACCGACGGTCCGACGTGGAGGTAGAGCGGGCACTCGCCGCGACCCGCCTACACCAGGACGCCATCCGACATGCCGATGCCAAGATCTCTCGGCTGTTCGCCTTCCACGGCTCGGTGGTGGCCCTCATTGTCAGCAAGGCGCCGGCGGTCTTCCACGTCCTTGCGGATTTCCCCGCCCTCTCCATGGTCGTCAACGGAGTCGGCCTGCTCTTCGTGATCACTCTCCTGATCGCGGCGCGACACCTCGCCATCGGCTTTCGACCACAGACGTCCGGGCCTCCCTCGCCCAACAGGTTCGGGTTCCCGGCGTTGCGGGGCGCCCGCATCGCGCCGCCACGACTCGACGCCGGTCGAGAGGCCGCCGAAGCATGGTTTCTGGCTTCGGTCCTCGCAAACATCGCACTCAGGAAGCACCGGCGGGTGCAGGCGGCGTTGCCGTGGAGCGTGGCGGCGAGTTGCGCAGCCGCAGTTTGGCTGGCCACTGCCGTGTTGGGTGATTGAAAGAAGCGGTGCAGGGCTTCTCCGAGGATCCCGAATCAGAAATACTTGGATCCATTGACTGCCCGTGTCTCATCCGACATGAGCAGGGCTGCCCGCCGACGAACGGGGTGCTGAGGTGCGACACAGCTACGAGCAGCCGCCGACGAGCCTTCGCTGGCCTCCTGGCACACTGCTCGGCTCCCTCAGCCCGAAGACAAGAGCCAGCCTTCTCGCGTTGGGAACAACCGTCTCGGTTAAGGCCGGAGACCACATCTTGCGGGAGGGCACCACCGGTAGTCACCTGATACTGCTCAGGGAAGCCGTAACAAAGGTAACCGTCAACATGGCAGATGGCCGCCAAACGCTCCTGGCCATCCGGGTCTCCGGCGACCTGGTCGGCGAAATCTCCGCACTCAATGACACCCCGCGGACGGCCACGGTCACAACCTGCGGTGCGGGATTGGTTACCGTCATTTACAAGCGAGAGTGGCATCCGTTCCTACACGACCAGCCAGAGGCCGCGCTTGCCCTGGCGAGGACCACGGCAGCGCGGTTCCGGTGGGCGAACCGCCGCCGAGTCGACTTCACCGCCTACCCCGCAAAGATCCGCCTGGCACGGGTTCTGGCCGAACTCTCGACGGCGCACGGTGAGGCCATCAGCGACGGACGCACCGTCGGCGTGACGCTGACTCAGCCGGAGTTGGCGTCACTCTGCGGTGCTGCGGAGCCGACGGTCGAGAAGGCCCTCCGCGAACTGCGGCGGGCGGGAGTCATCCGGACCGGCTACCGGCAGATCGTCGTTCACGATCTGGCGCAGCTACAACGTGTCGGCCACCTGGGAAACAGCGGTCCACGCTGGTCCGCGAGTGCCAACTGACCCCCGTGCTCGCCGGTTAGAGGCTGTTGACGGCCTGGGAAACGCGCAGAACGGCATCGGCAACGGCGGTCACCGTTCCGGCACCTGCCAGCAGGGCCGGTAGCAGGCTGCGGATGCCCTCCACGTTGGGGCGTGGCTCGGCGGCGTACGCCGCTGCTGTGCTCGCCAACTGTGTCAGCCGTTCGGCCTCGCGAACCTCCGTCCGGTGCTTTGCGATCTCGTCGACGAGAGCGGCGACGAGCCCGGCGAGGTCCGAGCCTCGACTGAAATCGTTGCTCCGGTTGTGCACCTGCGCGTGGTCACCGAAGACGTTCGCCTCACCGTTGATGTCGCCGTTGAAGTTGAACTGACTCACTGACTCGTCCTTCCGGGTCGCCCGCTGGCCGGGCCTGCGGGACACCGACCGATCAGTCCGTCTGGTCGTCGTGATCGACATTCGTCACGCGTCCGTGGTTTCCGAAGATGTTGCCCCGGCCGGACACCTCTCCGATGTTGGTGATGTTGTTGATGATCCGCTGCTTTCCGGCGGCTATCTCCGACGTGTCGATGCCCTTGTCCGTCAGGAACGCGACCAGACAGTCAATCACTCCTCGCTGCATCCGCAACAGACCGTCGCGCACGTCCGCGACTTCGAAATAGCTCTCGATGCTCGTGGTGGCCGCGAGTTCCCGGGCGCTGAAGGGCGCGCCGTAGTCGTAGCGTCGCCCCTCCTGGAGCGCCTCGTAGTGATGCCGTGTCCGTTCCTCGTGCGCCTCGGCCAGGTCGATGCCCCGGTCCGAGCGCAGGACAGCTGGGCAAGGTAGGTGCGCCACGCCGCGAGAGCGAGGGCCCAGGTGGTCGAACGCCCGTGAAGCGGGCTCAGATCCTCTCCGAACAGGCCGTAGAACCCGGTGGCGGGCGCGGAGTCGCGACGGACGGGCGGCAGCACCAAGGCGGCGAACTCGCAGGACAGAATGCCCTGGTCGAGGGTGTAGCGGGCGAAGAGGGTGACGACGATCTGGCCGCCGACGAGGCTCTTCGCGAGACACACGTACGTCCTGGCCTGCTCGCCCGGCGCGTCGCTGCCCAGATCAACCCAGGAGGTGTCCAACCGGGAAGGCGGGCGCATCTCGTCGGGATGGAACAATCCCTCACAATCCGGCAGCACGTCCCCCCGCACGTAGATCCGCTTGGTGACCTCGATGTCGCTCAGCCCGAGCCGTGACCGAGCGAGCCGGATCAGATCGTCGTGCAGGTCTCCGACGGAGAAGGTCGCAGGTGTGCGCGTACCGTCTCGATTCTTCTCTCGACTGCGGCTGACGTCGATGGGTGGCAGGGCCCAGCGGCCGATCTCGGTGCCGCTGCCGACGAACGGGCTGTCCGCGGCAACGTCGAAGACAATCATGTTGGCGTCCTGCAGGGCGGCCAGCTCGTCCTCCAGTTCGGACTCGGCCTCTGGCGCCTGGGCGGCCAGATCCTTCTCCTCCGCCAGGGTGCCGATCGCCGCCGCGCGGGTCTCCTGAAGGCTGAGGAAGGTGGTCCGCCACCCGACCCCGCACGCCACGGCGATGAGAGGCAGCGTGAGCAGCGCTGTCACCAGCCCGTCACGCCAGAGGAGGAGGATGCCCAGCCCGACCAGACCGAGTAACGCATAACGTGTCATCGCGACCGCGTCGTACAGCTTCCGCCAATGGGTGTCGGCCGCCTGGGCGTGGCGCACCAGCGCAACTGCGTCCACCCCGAAAGGGGGACACCATGCCTTTGGGTTGTCGAGGCTGTAAAGCAGCAACACCTGCGCCGCCAACGGCGGACGCAGATGCATGGCGCAGCATATCTGCCGGCTGGCCAGGTCTTTCGGCACCGAGGGCAGCATCGACCCTCCGCCGACACGGCCGCTGAGTGGGTCGGCAACGTCTTTCGCACTGACACTTCTGGGAATTGACGGTGCCATGTCGAGACAGTAATTCCCGCACTGTCAATTCGCTGTCCTTGATCTTTCAGTGCCGCACTGCAGCGGAGGTTTCCCCGTCCAGGCCCACATCTGCAATGCGTGCCGGTCGATGAGGTTGATGTTCAGCTGCCGGGCCATCGGGATGCCGTCGCCGGCGGTGAAGAAGCTGTTCGTCACGAGCAGGCAGATCTCGCCGCCATGGATCACCCGGCAGGTGCCGGCGAACCGCTGGATCGCGGCACTGCCCACCCGGTTGCCGGGGCTCTGCCGCTTGCACTGCGCCACGACCCGTCGGCCGTCGGGAGCGATCGCCATAACGTCGGCTCCGCGGTCGCCGGAGCCGCCGCACACCGTCACATTGCCAAAGCCGGACGTGACCAGGAGCCGTGCGAACCACTGCTCGAACTCGGGTCCGCTCATCGTGTCGGTCACCGCGATCAGCCTGTCCCGCTGGGCCTGGTCGGCCCGCTCGCGGGCACGCTGCTTAGAAACGACGAGGGCCACCGCGGTCGCCCCCGCAACGATGAGGCTCATCAGGAGAGCGGACCAGTATGGGTGCCGCTGTACGAAGTCGATGACCATGCGGAGAAGCACGAAGCCGACAACGGTGCAGAGCACCAGAACCCAGCCGTTGGCCGACCTGCCACCGCCAGCCGTGCGGCGGACCGTCGATCTACGCCGAACGCTGCCGCTGCGCCGCCTTCGGTAGTGCGCCCGCACCCGCGCGCCACCTTTCCTGGTGTGTGACCTGACATACGGCACGACGCACCTCCCCGGTCGAGGGAGCTTCAGTGTCGGGGCAGCGTCCGACAAACCGCGTACACGATCGCCATGAATGTCAGGTACCCGTCAGCCGTCGTGCCACATGGGGGCGCTGCGGTTGACGGTCTGCACGACGATTGCCGGCTCGGCGAGGACGGCGACCAGCCGTCGGGACGCCGCGACCGCGAGTGGTCCCAACGTCTGGTGCTCGATCACGGCGTGGCACAGCTGAAGTCCGAGCTCGGCCAGCTCGCGTCGGCCCAGCTCGATCCGCCGAGGGTGATCTCGCCGCCTGGCCAGCACCGCCCGGATGCGGCGGCGCAGTTCAGCCTGTTCGTCGGTGGTGCGTCGCATAACCTCGACCTGCCAGCGCCATGTCTCGGCGAGAAGCAGCAGGTCGACCCGGTCGGGCGGTTGATCGGCGAGGAGCAGTTCCTGATGGCAGATGGCCAGGGCCGTGGCGGGTTCACCGTCGTCGACGAGCAGGCCGGCGAGCAGGCCGGCGCCGATGGGTGCTGGTTCCCCGACATCCTGGCTGGCCGCCGTACGCAACGTATCCAGGCGGGTGCGCGCGGCTTCGACGTCTCCGCCGACGTACTGCAGGACGGCCAGGAACTCCTGCATTCCGGGAGCGGCCGGGCGGTCCGCGGAAGCAGACTCCGGCGTGCCGGCGGTGGCCGCCCGGCTCAGCTCCTCGGCCGCGACGATCAGCTGAGCCACCGGTGCGTGGTTCGCGATCAGCCGGGCGAGCCACTGCCGCTGCACCGCCAACGGCGTCGGCTCGGTGGGTGGTGGGATGAGCGCCAGCAGGTTCGTCAGCCGGGTCCATTCTCCCGCAGCCGCGCCGGCCAGCAGCGCCCGGCGCAGCGCCGCCACGGTGAGGTCGTCGGCGTGCCCGATGCTCGCGGCCCGTGTCTGCGTGACGTCGGCGAAGACGCCAAGCGCCTCCGGCCAGTAGCCGGCCCGGGCCAGCTCGACACCGAACTCCTCGCGCAGCCGGCTGCCCCGTCGGGCGCTCACCGACCCGCCGGCGAGTCGGCTCTGCAGGCGGCCGTGCCGGAACCGGTAGGCCCCCGCGCCGTCGCGCAGCAGGCCGACGGTCTCGGCGTACGCCAGGAAGGCGAGCAGTCGGTGCGGCGTACGGCCGCGGACGGCGAGGGTGGCACGGGTGAGGGCGAAGCGCAGCCACGCCCCACCTCCGCGCCGGTGCAGCCACCAGCCCAGCCCCAGCCCCACCCCGGCCCAGACCAGCGCCGGCAGCGGCGGTACGGCGGGTAGCACCCCGGTGAGACGCAGCGCCACGATGACGAGGAGCAGCCGCAGGATGCCGGTGGCGGCGCTGGCCAGCGCGGATGCGACGCTGGCGGCGCGGTCGGCCTCCAGGGTATCGACCACGCTGGTCGCCCCGAGTTCGGCGGCGGGCGCGGCGACGTCCACCCGCAGTCCGGCCATGACCAGGCCGTACGCCCAACCCAACAGACCGACAACGACGGCGGCCCGGACCGGGTCGGGCCACGGCGGCAGCCCCGGCACGCGGTCCAGCAGCGCAACCAGTTGCGGGGTGGGCGCGTAGGCCGTAAGGAAGGTGAACACGAGCAGCGCCGTGCCAGCCCCGACGAACAGCGCGCCGGGCAGCCCGACGCGCAACGCCCGGAGCCCGCCGGCGAACGCCACCCGGCGCGGTCGTTCTCGACCGGCCCGACCTGAGCCGCGGACCAGCGCCACGACGGAGGCCAGCAGGAAGGCCGTCATCGCCAGGGCACCCGTTTGGTGGACCAGATCGTCGAGGAGACTCCGGGTCGGCGGGTGGGTGACCAGCTCCGCCGTCGCCGTGAGGGCGTCCGCGGAGAGGGTCAGCGTCAGCCAAACCGCCACCGCGGTACGCGCCCCCGCGACGAGCGCCCAGAACGGGCCGGGCTGCGCGTTCGCCAACTGCCACCAGCGGAACTCCCGGACGTCGAGCGACTCCAGGTGCGCGGCGAGGAAGGCCAGGTAGCGCCGGGCGGTCTCGGGTTCCCAGCGCCGCAGCCCCTGGGAACCGCGGCGGGAGCGCAGCGCCGCGTCCACCGCCCTGGTCAGCAGATCGTCCTCGACGGAACGCCTGCCCCGTTCGAGAGCCAGAGGCACGAGGTCCCGAGGGTCGGTGCCCGGCTGGTCGAAGGCGCTGCGGGCCATCGCCACCATCAGTGGGGTGGAGAGCGCGGCGGTCAGCTGCGGGGCGTCGCCGAGTGTGGTGGCGACGGCGGTCCAGTTGCCGACCTGATGCAGCGGGGCCGCGTCCACCAGGTAGTCGGCGACCTCGGCGGGCGCCGGTGGTTCGAGCATGACCACGGCGGTGCCGCGCAGCTTCTCCCCCTGGCTCAGGTAGCGCTCGTAGACCAAGGTCCGACAGGTGAGGACGAAACGCTGGGTCGCCAGTGCGTTGAGCTCGTCGAGGCAGGCGATCAACCGGTCCTCGGGCACCTCGTCCAGTCCGTCGAGGACGGGCACCACCAGGTCGGTCTCGATGAGGTCGCGCAGCACGGCGTCGCGGCGCGGGTGACCGGCCGCGAGCTGTGGGTAGCGCCGAGCGATCCGGTCGACCAGCCAGTCGTGGAAGCCTTCCCGGTCGGGATCCCAGGAGTCCGCCGGGACCAACGCCGGTACCGGGGTGTCCGGCTCGCGGTGCACGGGCAACTCCCGAGCCATCCGCAGCGCGAGGATCGACTTGCCGGAGCCGGCCGGCCCCAACAGCAGCAGCCGCCCGGAGGGTACGCGCCGGTAGCAGCTCCACAGTGATCCGTCGCCACCGGCGAGGTCCACCGGGACGGCGGCGCTGGATCGGCCGATGGCCCGCCAGGAGGGGAGGAACCGGTCGGGAGCGGTGTGCCACCGCACCGGCAGCGGGTACGGCTCGTCGACGGTTCGCAACAACGCCTCGTCGGTCGGGTCGCGTCGGATCAGTTCCACGAGTTCGTCGGCGGCGGCGCGCCGGTGGGCGGCGACCTCGGCGAGGCCCGCCGTTCCGGTGCGGAAGAGCTGATCCAGCAGGACGTAGACGGCGATGACCCCGGCGACGACGCCCCAGGTCCAGTTGACCTTCTCGAAGTCGTACCGCAGCCATACCCACGCCGTGCCGCCCGCCGCCAGGGCGGCCACGACGCCCAGCGATCCCAACTTCCACCCGCGACGCCGCACCGCACGATTGTGGTCGACCCGCGCCAGCCAGGACACCCCGCCCGCAGGCGGGCCCCCGGCACCACCGCACTCAGTTGGCGGGCACCTCCGGCGTCGCGGCGGACCTGTCGACGAACGCCTGCCGCAGCGTCGCGGACTGCTCCACCGACCCCCCGCGCACCCCGAGACTGCGCCGGGCCGCCCGGTAGTACCCGTCGCGGGCCTCGTCGACGCGGGTCAGCATCCCCGCCACGTCCGATGGCGGCTCGACGATCCCACGAGCGAGCCGTTCTACCTGCCAGATCGCGTCCCGCCAGTTGGCGGCGGCCGCAACGGTCGGCTCGTCGCCGAGCATCAACAGGTTCTCCCAGACGATGGTGCGCCGGGCGTCCGCCTCAGCCAACCGGACCAGCCCCTGCTCGCGGTCGATGGGGTGACTCCGCGAACCCGGCCGGTGGTCGGCCGTGAGTCGCAGCGCCACGGCATGACTCTCCTTGAGGGCGTGCGCGTAGTCGACGTACGCGTCGAGCCGCCGCTCGTCCCAGCGGACGCTCTGACTGCGACGCCATCGGGCGCGGTCGGCGAGGGAGGTGGCGAGGATCGTGCCCACGGTGCCAACCAGGACACCGAGGAGCGCCGGAAGCTGCGTCAGAAGGTCGCTCACGCGCTAGAGGCTGCCAGCCCAGGGCAACCCCGGGCAGAGGTGGGCGGCACTGGTGCCCGAGCGGCAGGAGCGGTCGGGCCGTCCATACCGGGTCACCGCCAGAGCACGTACCCGAGCACCAACTCGCGCGGTTCCTCGACCGAAACGGTCTTCACCGTGATCGCGCCGGTGTGCCCTTCGTTCGTCCGCACGCACCACCACCTACCGAGTGAATCGGCATCGATGTCGAGGTCGCCGAGCCGCTTCGTGGTGAGAGCTTCGACGCAGGTCTCCTTGCGCGGGTCACTGCCGCTCGTGCTGAAGTACGTACCCATGAAGGTGCTCTTCAGCACGAATGCCCGTCCGCCGGGCATGACCATGAAGTCCTGCCCTGGCACACCAAAGCCGACGATGCCGCTCTCCAGGTCGGCGCTCGTGATGCTCGAAATCGTGAACAGGCCCTGACTCGACGCTCCGTCCACGCTCGGTGCGATCGGCACCTTCCCGGCTGAGGTGCGGGAAGGCGAGCCGGCTGGTGGAGGGTTGGCACCTGCGCCGGGGCCGGTTGCATTCTGCGACGGCGCCGCCGTTCCGGTGTCGCCGATGACACCGACGACGTGCAGTGCCCCGATGAGCGCCCCGATCGCCGTGATGACGGCCGCGACGCCGGTCAGCAGGCCCCCAATGGTGTTCCACCAGCTCGCCCGCCCGGACTCCGTCACGGGTCCACTGTAGGCATCGATCGCCTCAGCCGAGACCCTGCGCGATTGGTCCGGACCACTCGCGCAGGAGGCACCATTCAGGGCAACAGGTCAGGACGGGACGTCGCGGTGGCGGAAGGCGGCCACGCCGAGCGCCAGCAGGGCCGCGGCCACCGCCGCCAGCACCACCAGGGGAAGCACCGCCGGGTCGACGGCGGGCACGGCCGGCACATGGGTGTACGGCGAGACGTTGAGCGCGGCCTGCGGCAGCTCCAGCACCGCGCCGAGCTGCCCGAGGAGCAGGAAGACCAGTAGCGCCGTCCAGGACAGCACCACCGACCAGCGGGGCAGCAGCCCGAAGATCGCGGTCACCACCCCGGCGATCACGAGCAGGGCGGGCAGGCGCAGCAGCGCGGCACCGCCCAGCTCGACGGCCTGGCCGAGCGGGTCTCCGGTGACGATGCCGTAGCCGAGGCCGGTGGTAACGCCGGCGAGGAGCAGCAGGGCGACCGCGCCGAGCGTCGCGGCGAGCACCTGGGTGCCGAGCCAGCGGGTTCGGCTGACCGCCGTGGCGAGGGCGGCCTCCAGCACCCCGTCGGCTTCGTCGCCGCGTACGCGCAGCAGGGCCTGAACGACGTACGCGCCGATGGTCATGGCGAAGAGGTTGAGCATCGCGGCCAGGTACGCGTTGATCAGGTTCGCTCCGCCACCCATCGCGTTGATCGCTTCGGCGGCGGCCGGATTCGCGTCGATCATGTCGTTGAACTCGTCGGCGGCGACGCCCATGGAGAGGCCGAGCACGGCCACCCCGACCGCCCAGCCGAGCAGCGTGCCGCGCTGCGTCCGCCAGGCCAACCCGGTGGGGCTGAGCAGCCGTGGCGCGCCGGTGGCCGGGCCGCGTCGGGGGGCGATCAGCCCGGCGCCCTGGTCGCGTCGCTCGGCGAGGGCGTACGCCAGCGCCACCCCGGCGAGCAGCAGCGCGACAGGTAGGGCGAGCACCCACCAGCGTTCACCGTCGAAGGCTCGTCCCTGGTTGCCCCAGCCGAGTGGGGAGATCCACGACGGCCAGGCGCTGCGCACGCGGGTGCCGTCGGCGCTCTGTTCGCCGAGCACGTCGCCGGCGGCGCGCAGCACGAAGGACAGCCCGACGGTGGCGGCGGCGAGCGCGTTGGCGCCGCGTGAGGTGACGGAGAGCTGGGCGGTGACGGCGGCGATCGAGGTGAAGGCGACACCGACGCCACCGATCGCGGCCGCTGCCGCGACGGAGCCGGCGAGCGGCAGACCGGCGCCGACCAGGGCGACCGCGAGCAGCACGGCGGCCAGGGTGTTCGCCGCGACGATGATGAGCAGCGCGGCGGTGAGCGGCGCGTATCGTCCGACCACGTTGGCGCCGAGCAGTTCGGCGCGGCCGGTCTCCTCGTTCTGGCGGGTGTGCCGGGTCACCGCGAAGGTGCTCAGCAGCGCGACGATCAGAGCCAATGTCACGTACGTCTCGGCGACGACCACGGCACCGAGGTCGGTGCCGTGGATGGGGCCGTTGAAGGCGCGGGCGACCAGACTGGACGCCGAGGTGGTGGCGTAGCCCAGCCGGGCCTCCTGGTCCGGGTAGATGCCGGCGACGCTGCCGGCGAGGGCGTAGCCGAGCAGGGGCGTGCCGAGGATCCAGATGGCGAGGCGGATCCGGTCGCGGCGCAGCACGAGCCGGGCCAGCCGGGTCGTGCCGGTGAGGGCGCTCATCGGGCACCGCCCTGCGACGCGTCAGCCTGCACACCGGCGGCAGGTTCATCGGCCGACGCGGCGGCGCCGGGACCGTCGGCCGACCCAGCATCCGCACCGTAGCCATCGGCCGACGTGGCCCCGGCAGCAGGACCAGCGACCGACCCAGCAGCGGCGGCGGGGTCGTCGCCGTAGTGGCGGAGGAAGAGCTGCTCCAGGGTGGGTGGTGTGCTGGTCAGCGCGCGGACGCCGAAGCGGATGAGCTGGCCGAGCAGCTCGTCGAGGTGGGCGGGCTCGACCTCCAGGTGGGTGCGGCCGTCGACCTCGTGCACGTCGTGCACGCCGGGCAGCGCGTCCAGGCCGGTGACCGGGCGGGCGGTCTCGACGGTCACCGCCGTGCGGGTGAGGTGGCGCAGCTCGGTGAGGGTGCCGGATTCGACGGTTCGGCCTTCGCGGATGATGCTGACCCGGTCGCAGAGCGCCTCGACCTCGGCGAGCACGTGGCTGGAGAGCAGCACTGTGGCGCCGGCCTGCTTGACCCGCCGGACCTCGTCCTGGAACACCGCCTCCATGAGGGGGTCGAGGCCGGAGGTCGGCTCGTCGAGCACGTACAGCTCCACCGGTGAGGAGAAGGCGGCGACGATGGCGACCTTCTGCCGGTTGCCCTTTGAGTAGGTGCGGCAACGGCGGGTCGGGTCCAGGTCGAAGCGGTGCAGCAGTTCGTCGCGGCGGCGCCGGTCGAGGCCGCCGCGCAGTTGGCCGAGCAGGTCGATGGCTTCCCCGCCGGTGAGGTTGGGCCAGAGGTTGACGTCACCCGGCACGTACGCCAGTCGGCGGTGCAGGCGGACCGCGTCGCGCCACGGGTCGGCGCCGAGCACCTGGGCGTCGCCGGAGTCGCCACGGAGCAGCCCGAGCAGGATCCGGATGGTGGTGGACTTTCCGGAGCCGTTGGGCCCGAGGAAACCGTGCACCTCCCCCTGCTCGACCTGCAGGTCCAGCCCGTCGAGTGCCCGGATGGCGCCGAACGTCTTGACCAGGTTGCCGATCGAGATGACGGGCATGGCCCCTCCTGCCGTTGGTTACGTCGACCGCCACCACTGTACTGACCAACGGTCAGTCGAATCAACGGTGATGGTGCCCACCGGTCAGGGCGTCGCTAGGCTGGCTGGCATGACCGCCGATCCCGCGGACGACACCCGCACCCGGATCCTGCGCGCTGCGCTCGACCTGTTCGCCGAACACGGCTACCAGCGCACCTCGCTGCGCCAGATCGGCGAGCGGCTGCGGCTCACCAAGACCGCGATCCTGTACCACTTCCCGGCCAAGGAGCATCTGCTCGCCGCACTGGTCGAGCCGTTGGTGGCGGACCTGGAGGCGCTGCTCGACTCGGCTCAGACACAGCCCACCGAGCAGGCCCGGTGGACGGTGGTGGAGGGCTGGGTGGACATCATGCTCGCCCACCGCCGGCCGCTCGGCATGCTCTTCCACGACATCGCGCTGATCGGCCGGGGCGACACGTACCACCGGCTCATGGAGGTCGCGATGCGGGCCAACGACCTCATCGCCGGGCCGAACGCGGGCCGCCGCGAGCGGGTCTCCGCGGTGCAGGCGTTGGGCGCGTGCAGCGATCCGGTCGTCTTCTTCACCGACGTGTCCGACGAGGTGCTGCGCGCCGACATGCTCGACGGCGTACGCCGACTGCTGGCCCCACTGCCTGCGGACCCCGCGGCCGAGCCGCGCGCAGACGCCTGGGACGGGCCTCACGCAGACGCCGTAGCCAGGCCGCGCACGGTCTCCGCCGCCAGGACACACAGAGGTGCAGCCAGGCCACACGCAGGAGCCGCCGAGCCGCACTCGGACGCGGCCCTCGGGAGCGTGACCCCGGCGATGCCAGCGGGCGGGGCCGGCGGGGCGGCGAGCCGGCGTCGGCGTCCGGGGCGGCCGCCCGCGCTGGGCCGGGAGCAGGTCGAGGCGGCCCGACGGATGCACGCGGCGGGCACCCACTCGGTGGACGCCATCGCCGCCGAGCTGGGTGTCTCGCGGGCCACCGTCTACCGCCACCTGACCGTGCAATAACGAGACAGTTCCGAGACTGTTTCGAGACGGTTGTGATTCGGCGTTCAGGCCGCCAGCGTGGCGTAGCGACCGTTGCGGTCCAGCAGGTTGTCGTGAGTGCCGGCCTCGACGATCCGACCGTGGTCGAGCACCGCGATCTGGTCGGCGTCGCGCACGGTGGAGAGCCGGTGCGCGATGGTGATCGTGGTGCGCCCCTGGGCGAGCACGTCGAAGGCCCGCTGCACGGCGCGCTCGGTCTCGGTGTCCAACGCGCTGGTGGCCTCGTCGAGGACCAGGATGCGCGGGTCGCGCAGCAGCGTCCGGGCGATGGCCAGGCGCTGCTTCTCACCGCCGGAGAACCGGTGCCCACGTGAGCCGACCATGGTGTCGTACCCGTCGGGCAGCCCGGCGATCAGGTCGTGGATCTGGGCGGCGCGGGCGGCGTCCTCGATCTCGGTGTCGGTGGCCTCCGGGCGGGCGTAGCGCAGGTTCTCCCGGACTGTGGTGTGCAGCAGGTACGTCTCCTGGCTGACCACGCCGACGATCGCGGCCAGGTCGGCCAGGCGCAGGTCGCGCAGGTCGACGCCGTCGACGGTGATCCGGCCGGCGGTCGGGTCGTGCAGCCGGCTGACCAGCCCGGCGAGGGTGCTCTTGCCGGAGCCGGTCTCGCCGACCAGGGCGAGGCTGGTGCCGGCGGGCACGTCGAGGGTGATCCCGGCGAGGGCGGCGGTGTCGCTGCCCGGGTAGCCGAAGGTGACGTCCTCCAGGCGCAGGTGGCCGCGTACCCGGGCGGGGTCGAGGCGGACCGGCTCGATGGGGTCGGCCACGTCGACCGGTAGGTCCAGGTATTCGAAGATCCGGGCGAAGAGCGCCAGCGAGGCGGTGAGCGAGACACCCACGTTGAGCAGGCCCATCAACGGTCGGAACAGGCCACCCTGCAGGGCCGTGAAGGCGACCAGGGTGCCGATGCTCAGCGTGCCGGCGGTGCCGGGCAGCCCGGCGGCGAGGTAGATGACCGCCGGTACGGCGGCGAAGATGATGCTCATCGAGGCCATCCGCCAGCGGCCGGCCAGCTCACTGCGCAGCTCCAGGTCGACCAGTCGGGCCGAGGAGGCGGTGAACCGGTCGATCAGCGCCGGGCCGGTGCCGAGGGTCTTGGCCAGCTGTACGCCACTGATCGAAAGCCCTTCCTCCACTGTGACGTTGAGGTCGGCGAGTTCGCGTTGCCGTTGTGCGGTGATCTCGCGGCGCATCCGGGCGACCCGACGGGTCAGCCAGATGGCCGGCGGCAGCACCACGAGCGAGACCAGGGAAAGCTGCCAGGAGAGCGCGACCATGGCGACCGTGGTGGCGACCACGGTGGTGAGGTTGGCGGCGACGGCGGTGGCGGTGGAGGTGACCACCGACTGCATGCCGCCGATGTCGTTGGTGATCCGGGACTGCACCTCGCCGGTGCGGGTGCGGGTGAAGAAGCCCAGTGACTGGCGCTGGAGGTGGCTGAAGACGTCGGTGCGCAGCCGGTGCATGACCCGCTGGCCGACCTGGGTGGAGATCCAGGTCTGCACGACGCCGAGGGCGGAGGTCACCGCCGCGACGGCGACCATGCCGACGACCAGCCAGACCAGCAGCGTCACGTCGCCCTGCGGCAGGGCCCGGTCGATCACGGCCCGCAGCAGGAATGGGGTGGCCATCGCGATGATCGAGGAGACCACGATGATCGCGATGACGGCGGCCAGCGCGGGTCGGTGGGGGGTGAACAGGCGGCCGATGCGGCGCAGCGACACCTGACGGGCCTGCATCTTCTCTTCGGCGCTGGGGGTGCGGTGGCCGCGGTCGCGGCCCATCGGGGTGGGTTCCAAGGGGGCACTACCCTTCGTTGGCGATATTGCTGAGGTTACCTCATCATGAGGTAGCAACCACATCTCCTGCTACCGTATTCCGGTGACCGAGCACACCGTCGACAGCGCCGACGACGAGAGCCTGGCGGAGACGTTCTGGGCGGTGGCGTCCCGTCTGCGTCGGCAGACCCGGGACTCCCTGGTGCCCTGGGACGTCACCCCCAGCCAGTCCCGGGCCCTCGGCGTGCTGGCCCGACACGGCGAGGTACGCCCCGGCACCCTCGCCGAACACCTGCGCATCGCGCCCCGCTCGGCGACCGAGGTCGTCGACGACCTCCAGACCCGAGGGCTTGTCGAACGCCGGCCCGACCCGGCCGACCGCCGGGCGACCCTGGTCGCGCTCACCGAGGAGGGCGACCGGGTCAGCACCGCCATCCGGGCCGCGCGCCGGGCCGAGGCGGACCGCTTCTTCGGCCACCTCGACGACGCCGACCGCGCCGAACTGGCCCGCATCCTGCGCACCCTGCGTACCTGAGATCGGCGGGTTTGCCCGCCCCACACCCGGGTAGCCAGCGGCCCCGTTCGCACGGCGGGGCCCCCGCCACCACCAGTCGGGGAGACGCCACAGGAGGACGCGCATGTCTGCCCTGAACCACCACCACCCCGGCTGATGTGCGGGATCAGCGGGGAGGCGCGATTCGACGGTCGCTCGCCCGACGCGGCGGCGGTCACCCGGATGACCGAGGCGATGCGCTCACGAGGGCCGGACGACGAGGGCCTGTTCGCCGAGGGCTGGGTGACCCTCGGGCACCGTCGACTGACCATCATCGACCTGTCCGACGCGGGCGGGCAGCCGATGGTCCGCGACGATCTGGGCCTGGCGCTGGTCTTCAACGGCTGCGTCTACAACTACCCGGAGCTGCGCGAGGAGTTGCGCCGGGCCGGGTACGCCTTCCACTCCACCAGCGACACCGAGGTGATCCTGGTGGCGTACGCCCACTGGGGTGAGCGTTTCGTCGACCACCTGGTCGGCATGTTCGCGATCGGGCTGGTCGACCGGGTCCGGCGGCGGCTGATCCTGGCCCGCGACCGGCTCGGCATCAAACCGCTCTACCTCGCCGAGACACCGGGCCGGCTGCGGTTCGCCTCCACCCTGCCCGCGCTGCTCGCCGCCGGCGACGTCGACACCGGCATCGACCCGGTGGCGCTGCACCACTACCTGTCCTGGCACTCCATCGTGCCCGCGCCGCGGACCGTGCTGCGCGGCGTGCGCAAGCTCCCGCCGGCCACCCTGCGGGTGATCGAGGCCGACGGGACCAGCCGCGAGGAGCTCTACTGGCGACCCGACTACCTACGGGAGCCCGCCGACGCGGGGATGGACGCTGCCGACTGGCGGGCCGCGATCGGCGACGCGCTGCGCGCGGCGGTACGCCGACGGCTGGTCGCCGACGTGCCGGTGGGGGTGCTTCTCTCCGGCGGACTGGACTCCAGCCTCATCGTGGCGCTGCTCGCCGAGGCCGGCCAGCAACACCTGCGGACGTTCAGCATCGGCTTCGACAGCCGCGACGGCGAGTCCGGCGACGAGTTCCACTACTCCGACCTGGTGGCCCGCGCGTACGACACCGACCACCATCGGATCCGGCTGGCCGACGACGACCTGGTGCCCGCCGTCCGACGGGCCGTGCTGGCGATGACCGAGCCGATGGGCAGCCACGACGTGGTCGCCTTCCACCTGCTCTCCGAGCAGGTGGCGCAGCACGTGAAGGTGGCCCAGTCGGGGCAGGGCGCCGACGAGGTGTTCGCCGGCTACGGCTACCACCAGCCACTGGTCGAGGCACCCCGGCACGGCGCCGCCGAGACGTTCGCCGCCGCGTTCTTCGACCGCGACCACGACGAGCTGCGCCGCATCGTCGGCCCGGCGTACGCGCTGGAGCACGACGCAAGCCGGGACCTGCTCACCCGGCACCTCGCCGCGCCCGGTGCGCAGACCGCGCTGGACGCCGTGTTGCGCCTGGACACCCACCTGATGCTCCCCGACGACCCGGTCAAGCGGGTGGACAGCATGAGCATGGCGTGGGGTCTGGAGGTGCGCACGCCCTTCCTCGACCAGGACCTGGTCACCCTGGCCGCGCACTGCCCGCCGGAGCACAAGGTCGGCCAGGGTGGCAAGGGCGTGCTCAAGGAGGTCGCCCGGGAGGTGCTGCCGGCCGAGGTGATCGACAGGCCCAAGGGCTACTTCCCGGTGCCGGCGCTGCGCAACGTGGACGGCCCGGTGCGCGAGCTGGTCGCCGAGGCGTTGCAGGCGCCGGCCGCGCGCGAGCGCGAGCTCTTCCGCCCGGAGTACGTGGCACATCTGCTGGCCGAGCCGGACCGGGCGGAGGCCGCGGCCGGCAGCAACAAGCTGTGGCAACTCGGCCTGCTGGAGCTGTGGCTCCAGACCCACGACATCCGCTGATCCCGGTGGGCCGTTACGGACGGGCGGGCGGTCAGCTGGCGGCGGTGCGGGCGATCAGATCGTCGAGGACCACGCGCAGGTCTCCGGTGCGCTCCAGCACCCGCCGCTGCCGGGTGGCGCCGGTGCCGTCGCGACGCAGCCGGGCGAGCTGCGCCAACACGTACCCGAGGTCGCCGTGGCGCAGCAGGGCCGGGGCGATCACCGCCATCATCTCGTCGACGAGCGCCCAAGCGGGCCGGGTACCGCCGGCACGCAGGTCGATCAGCTCGCCGTCGAGACCGTCGTGGGCAGCCCGCCAGTGCGCCGCGGCGACCAGGCAGTCCCGGACGTTCGGCGCGTCCACCCCGGCGCGTACGTCGTCGGCGAGGGTGGCGACGAGGGACCGGACCAGCGCGGCGACCAGCACCGCGTCGTCCACCTCGGTGCAGACGTCACCGACCCGCACCTCCACCGTCGGGTAGGTCGACGACGGCCGGGCGTACCAGTAGACCATCGCCGCGTCGAGCATGATCCCGGCGGCGATCAGCTCGTCGACGGTGCTGTCGTAGTCGGCGCTGGAGTCGAAGTACGGCGTCGGTCCGATGCTGGGCCAGCGTTCCAACTGCATCGAGCGCCAACTGGCGTGCCCGGTGTCGTACCCGTCGTGCAGCGGCGAGTTGGTGGTGATCGCCTGCACCACCGGAAGCCACACCCGCAGGTGGTTGCACACCTGCACGGCCAGTTCCCGGTCGGGCAGGCCGACGTGCACGTGGCAGCCGCACACCGCCGGGTCGTGGGCCACCGGCCCGTACCGGCGCGACATCGCGTGGTAGCGCGGTTCGTCGGGGACCGTCCGGTGCGGCTCGGCCACCGGGGTGGCACCAACCGCCACCAGCCGAGCCCCGGCCGCCGTGGCAGCGTCGGCGGCGGAGCGGCGCAACGCCACCAGGTGCGCGCGCAGTTCGGTGAGGTCGGCGCAGACCGGGGTGACCATCTCCACCATGCTGTGCCGGAACTCCTGGCGGCTCTGCTCGCGGGCGGGGCCGCGAAGGGCGGCGAGCACCTGGTCGGCCACCGGCAGGTTCCGGCCGCTGTCCGGGTCGAGCAGCAGGAACTCCTCCTCCACGCCGAGCGTGAGGGTGGACAGGTCGGGCGCGGTGTCGACGGCGGTCGGTCGGTACGCCATGGCCCCTCCCATCCACTGCTGCGGCGGAGCCTCGGATTCCCGGCCGCCCCTGCGGCAAACGCGCCCTCAGGGCGATGCCAGGGCCGTCGCGCGTGCGGTGAGAAAGGCCCGTTCGGCCGCGTTGTCCGTCAGGGCGACAGCCATCCGGTACGCCTCGACGGCCTCCCCGCCCCGGCCGAGCCGAGCCAGCAGGTCGGCGCGGACCACGTGGTAGACGTGGTAGCCGACCAGGTCGAGGCGGTCCACCTCGATCAGCGCGACCGCCGGTCCGGACAGCTCGGCGAGCGCGACGGCCCGGTTCAGCGCCACCACCGGGCTGGGGGCGACCACCCTCAGTTGGTCGTACAGCGCAAGGATCTGCGCCCAGTCCGTGTCGGCGGCGCGCCGCGCGGCACTGTGCACGGCGGCGATCGCGGCCTGGATCTGGTACGGGCCCGGCCGGTCGCGGCGCAGGCAGCGGCGCACCAGCGCCTGGCCTTCGGTGATCAGCTCGGCGTCCCACCGGGCCCGGTCCTGGCTCGGCAGCGCCACCAGCTGACCCTCGGCGTTGGTCCGCGCGTCGCGGCGGGACTCGGTGAGCAGCATCAACGCGAGCAGCCCGAGCGCCTCCGGCTCGTCCGGCATCAGCTCGACCAGCAGCCGGGTCAACCGGATCGCCTCGGCACACAGCTCGGCGCGGACCAGGTGTGGGCCGGCGCTGGCCGTGTACCCCTCGTTGAAGATCAGGTAAAGCACCGCGAGAACCGCGTGCAGCCGGTCGGGCAGGTCGGCGTCGCGGGGCACCCGGTACGGGATCCCGGCGTTGCGGATCTTCGATTTGGCGCGGACCAGCCGCTGCGCCATGGTCGGCTCCGGCACCAGGAAGGCTCGGGCGATCTCGGCGGTGCTCAGGCCACCGAGCAGCCGCAGGGTGAGGGCGACACGTGTGCTCGGGGCGAGCGCCGGGTGGCAGCAGGTGAAGATCAGCCGTAGCCGGTCGTCGTGCACCGGTCCCTCCTCCACGGGATGGTCGGCGGCGTACAGCAGGGCCGCCTGGGCGTGCCGGTCGACCCGGGACGCGTCGCGGCGCAGCCGGTCGATCGCCCGGTTCCGAGCCGTGGTGATGATCCAGCCGGCCGGACTGGGCGGCAGGCCGGTCGTCGGCCAGCGCGCCACCGCGACCACGAAAGCCTCCTGGACGGCCTCCTCGGCGAGGTCGATGTCGCCGAGGAGGCGGACCAGGACGGCGACCGCACGGCCGTACTCGGCGCGGAACACCGCCTCCACGTCGGGCACTGTCAGTCGCCGGCCCCGCCGTGGAAGGGGCGCACCTCGATCGGCAGGGTGGTGGCCAACGCGTAGCGGCGACCCCAGTGCAGGGCGGCGTCCAGGTCCGGCACGTCGATGATGGTGATGCCGCCCAGGTACTCCTTGCCCTCCACGAACGGTCCGTCGGTGATGAGCACCTCGCCGTCGCGGGGCCGCAGCACGGTGGCGGTCTCCGGGCCGTGCAGGCCCTGCCCGAAGACCCACGAACCGGTGGACGCCAACTCGTCGCGCAGTTCGCCGAGCTGACGCATCACCCCGGCCAGGAACTCCGGCTCCGGCGGCAGCTCACCCTGCGGCTGATGAAGGCTGAGCAGGTACAGCGTCATCGTTCCTCCTCGCGGGGGGCCGGCCCGTCGCCGACCTCTCATCCTCCACACGATCGGCCGCCGCCCGAATCGACAGGCCGGCAGAAATTTTCTGCGGCCAACCCGGTCATGGTGTGTGCCGCGACCGGAGCCGGTAGCCATGCCTGCGACGGTTCTGGGTAGACCCCGGTGTGACCGACGGCTTGCGGGTGGTCGTGGTCGGCGCCGGCTTCTCCGGGCTCGCCGCCGCGCTGGCGCTCACCCGTGCCGGCGCCCAGGTGCGATTGTTGGAGGCCCGCGACCGGGTGGGGGGTCGGGTGCTGACCCGGTGGCTGCCGGAACCCACGCAACTCGACCTGGGTGCGCAGTGGATCGGTCCGACCCAGGACCGGATGTACGCGCTGGTCGCCGAGCACGGGCTGGGCACCTTCGCCTCGGCATCGACCGGCGCGCCCACAGTGCTCTGGGCCGGTGCGCGCCGGGCCGAGCCGCCGGCGCAGGTGGGCCGGGTGCTGGGCCTGCTCGACGAGTACGCCGCGCGACTGGACCCGGCCGAACCCTGGGCGACGCCAAAGGCCGCACTGTGGGACCGGACGACCCTCGGCGGGTGGCTCGCCGCCACGGCCGGGGACGACGACATCGCCGACTACCTGGGGCGAGTGCTCGCCGGCGGGCTGCTCGCCACCGGCGCGGACGAGCTGTCCCTGTTGCACCTGCTGTTCTACCTGCGCAGTGCCGGCGGGACCGGACCGTTGCTGGGGATGGCCGGCGGGGCACAGCAGGACCGGATCGTGGGCGGGCCGCCAGCGCTGGCCGAACGGATGGCCACCGCTCTACCGCCGGGCGCGCTGACGCTGGCCGCGCCGGTGCGGGCCATCGAACAGACAGTCGACGGCGCGACGGCGTGGACCGACACCGGGCGCGTCGACGGCGACGCCGTGGTGGTCGCGCTGGCCCCGGCGCTGGCCGGCCGGATCCGGTACGACCCGCCGCTGCCCCCGCTGCGTGACGGGCTCACCCAGCGCATGCCGATGGGTTCGGCGCTGAAGGTGCACGCCGTCTACCCGGAGCCGTTCTGGCGTGCCGCCGGGTGCTCCGGGGTGGCCACCACCAGCGCCGGTCCGCTCACCGAGACGGTCGACAACTCCACCCCGACCTCACCGATCGGGGTGCTGACCGGGTTCAGCTACTCCACCGACGCCGCCACGCTGCGCGGCATGTCCCCCGCAGGGCGTCGGCGATGCCTGCTGGAAGCGTTCGCCGACGTGGTCGGGCCACGAGCCGAGGACCCGGTGGATCTCGTCGAGTACGACTGGTCCGCCGACGAGTGGACCAGGGGCTGCTTCTCCGGCGCGCTCACCCCGGGCACCTGGCGGACGTACGGCCCGCACCTGCGGACGCCGGTGGGGCGGGTGTACTGGGCGGGCACCGAGACGGCCACCCGCTGGAGTGGCTATCTGGAGGGCGCGGTGCGCGCCGGTGAACGGGCGGCGGCCGAGGTGCTGGCCGGCTGAGCGGCACGACCGCGGCCGGCCCGGTCTCGGCGGGACCGGGCCGGCCACGGCCCTGGGTGCCACCCGGCCGACCCGGTCACAGCGGACCGGGTCGGCGCGGGCGCCCCGGTCAGGGGTAGGTGGTCAGGTACACCGTCTGGTTGGCCGCGTTCGCGGTGCCACCGGCGTTGTTGATCACCCGATTGATGGTGCCGACGCCACCGAGCGAGACGGTCACCATGTTCGTGAACCGCACGTTCGGGTTGGTGGGCACCTCGAAGGACCGTTCCTCGACCACGGCCGGGTTGACGTTGAAGTAGCTGTAGCTACCCAGCCCGTACGCCTGGTGACTGGTCACCGAATCGGCGACCTTGTACGCGGCGTAACCCCGGGTCGACCCGTTCATCCAGGCCGCCTGGTTCGGTACGTCGTAGGGCAGCTCGTTCTGGTAGAAGTACGTCCGCCCGCCGTTGCCGTTCCAGATGGTCTGGTACTTCTGGTAGTGCTCGACGAAGAGGCCGTACATGGTGACGTTGTCGCCGTTGACGGTGAGCCCGGTGTCGGCGGTGTTCAACGTCCACCCGGTCGGTACGCCGCTGGCGGCGTGGTCGGCCCGCCACAGCCACATGTGGTCGCCGATCACGTTGTCGCTGTTGACCGTCAGCGTGTTGGTGGCCCTGCCGACGTGCGGCCCGCCGATGCGGAAGAACACGTCGTGCAGCGAGGTCGGGTTCGAGGCGTGGCTCGCGGACGAGCCGGACGGCCCGACCTCCATCAGCACCGGCGAGTTCGTGGTGCCGGCCTCGAACATGATGCCGGCCACCTTCACGCCGTCCACATCGGCCACCCGCATGCCCACCGTGCCGTTGTCGGCCTGGATGGTGGCCAGGCCGAGGCCGAGGATCACCGTGTCAGCCCGGTTGACCTGGATCGGCTCGGTGATCCGGTGCACGCCCGGCGTGAAGAGCAGGTGCTTGCCCTGGGCGAGGGCGGTGTTGATGGTGGCGGCGCTGGTGCCGGGCTGGACGACGAAGAACTGCGACAGCGACAGCGACGAGCCGGCCGGGGTCTTGTTGTACCAGCTGGTGCCGGTGGAGTTGGTGCGCAGCGCGGGCACGAAGACCCGGTACTCACCGCTTCCGGTCACGTAGAGGAACGGCTTCTCCCGTACCTGCGGGGTCTGCGGGATCACCGTGTGCGACGGGTTGGGGAAGCTGGGCGCGGGAGCGCCGTTGACGCCCTGGAAGACCATGTTCCACACCGAACCGGTCCAGCCGTTGCCGAACTCGCTGTTGCGGGAGTACCACTGCTGCTGCGAGCCGGAGACGACGAGGCCGTCGATGCGGGTGTCGGCCAGCAGGCCGCCGCTGGACCAGCCGTCGCCGCCGTTCCAGAGTTGGATCTGGTTCTGCGCGCCGCGCAGGTGCATCCGCCGGTACGGCGCCGCCTGCGACACCGCCCAGCGCTCCACGGTCTGCCCGGCGGGCAGGGTGACCGACAGGTTCTCGGCGGCCCGCCAGAAGTTCTGGGTGGCGTTGCCGCCGAACCAGAACGCCTCGGCACGCACGTGGCCGTTGAGGTTGACGTCGTCGGGGCTCATGCCGAGGCCGGCGACCTGGGTGAAGAAGCCGAGGTTGACGTCGGCGGTGTAGGTGCCGGGCTTGAACAGCACCGCGTAGCGCTGCGGGCCGAACTGGTTGGTCTCCTGCTGGGTGAAGAGGGTGTTCAGTCGACTCTGGATTGTCGACGTCGGGGTGCTCGGGTCGAAGACGAACGTGTTCGACCCGAGGTTCGGGTTGTACGGGTCGGTGGGCGTCACCGGGGGCTCGTTGGTGCCGCCGCTCTCGCCGTAGACCTGGAACTCCCAGAGCGAGTAGCCGTAGCCGGTGCCGCGGGCGGTGCCGTACATGCGGACGTAGCGGCCGGCGCCGGAGACGGTGAGGTTCTGGGTGCCGCCGGTGCCGGTGGTGGTCGAGTAGATCGTGGTCCAGGTGGACCCGTTGTCGGAGGTCTGGAGCTGGAAGGCCCGGCCGTAGGCGCCCTCCCAGAGCAGGTTGACCTGGGTGATGGTGGCGCGGGCGCCCAGGTCGACCTGGAGCCACTGCGGGTCGCTGAACGCGCTGGACCAGCGGCTGCCGGTGTTGCCGTCGACAGCGGCGGCGGCGGGGGTTCCGCCGTTCTCGGTGGACGAGGCGGTGGCCGTACGGCCCTGGGACAGCAGGACGGGGGCGGCCTGCGCGGGTGCGGTGGCTCCGGTCGGCGTGAGCGCCGCGACCAGGGCCACGGTGAGCCCGACGAGCAGGTGGCGCACGGCCCGGGGACGCGGGCGTACGGATGTAGCACGAGATGTCATGACATCGCCTGTCGATAGGGGGTTACGGGTTGCCGCACGGATGGGATCGGACTCGCCCGTGACGCCGTGGATGGTGCCGCCGACGCGGTGCCGCGGGGAGGAGAGCGCTCTCGTAGGAGTGTTGCGGCGAGATTGCGGCGGCGTCAAGACATCGATCTATAACTTCGTTATTTATCCCGAGGATTCTTTTTGGGTAATTTGCCGTCGGCCTGCGGAGTCGTGCTCCGTCAGCGTCGGACGCCACCCTCGGTGAGGAAGCGGGCGATCGGGAGGGTTGCCGCGCCCAACGCCACCGCGTCCACCCCGAGCCGGCACAGCTCGATCGACGCCTGCTCGTACGGCTGGCGCAGCGCCTGCCGGCCGGCAGCCTCCCGCACGGCCGGCAGCAGGTCGCCGAGGGCCATCGCCGCCCAGCCGCCGAGCACCACGCGCTCCGGGTTGAACAGGTTGATCAGGTTCGCCACCCCGGCACCGAGGTAACCCGCGGTCTCCTCCAGGACCCGTCGGGCGGTGGCCGAGGTCTCGGCGGCGGCGACCAGCGCGGCGATCTGAGACTCCTCGTCCTCGCCCGGCACCTGTCGACCCCGGCGCGCCTCGCGGTAGCGGTCGATGATCGCCTCCGCCCCCACGTACGCCTCCAGGCAACCGCGCGCGCCGCACCGGCAGACCCGGCCGCCGTACACCAGGGTGGTGTGCCCCCACTCCCCCGCGCTGCTGGACGCGCCCCGGTAGGTGGCGCCGTTGGTCACCACCGACGCGCCGACACCGGAGCCGACCAGTGCGAAGACGGCGTGCCGGGCGCCCCGGCCGGCACCGAACCACATCTCGGCCTGGCCCAGGGTCTTCGCGCCGTTGTCGATGTGCAGCGGCAGGTCGGTGCCGGCCCCGATCAGACGCTCCAGCGGCACCCGGTCCCAGCCGAGGGCCTGGGCGTGCACGACGGCCTCGGTGCCCTGCTCGACCACGCCGGAGACGCCGATGCCGACGCCGAGCACGTCGCCGGCGGTCACCCCGGCCTGGCCGGTGACCGCGTCGATGCCGGCCAGCACGTGCCCGGCCACCAGGTCGGGCTCGGTACGGGCCGGGTCGAGCGGGTACTCGATGCTGGCCAGCAGGGTCATCGCGAAGTCGAACAGCTCCACCCGGACCCGGGTCTCGCCGACGTCCACGCCGATCACGAAGGCGAAGCGGGGCGCGATCCGCAGCAACATGCTGGGCCGGCCGCCGTCGGACTCGGCGGCGCCGGCCTCGGCGACCAGCCCTTCGTCGATCATGTCGGCCACCACGTTGCTGACCGCGGGTTGGCTCAGCCCGGTGCTGCGCACCAGGTCCTGCCGGGTGAGCAGGCCGTCCAGGAAGAGCTTGGTCAGCAGGGCGGACCGGTTGCGCAACCGCACGCTGCGGTTGGTGGCACGCGCCAGCTCCACTCGTCACCTCGTTCCCGTCGGCCGTTCGAGGCGACTGTAACCGCCTCGTGCTTGACGACCCACCTGCCAGCAACTTTAATGACGACATAAATTAAGCCGTGATGTAACTCCCGGGAAACGCCGACGGACCCCGACGGCGCACCCCCGAACCCTGTCCGCGGCCGGCCCCCGTCACCCGACCCCTATCGGTGACGAAGACCGGCGGACCCCCACCACGCACCGGAAGGGCTGACCCGTGTCGAGACGACACCTCGGGATATTCACCGCCGCCGTACTGGCGGCCGCCTCGCTGACCGCCTGCGGAGGCTCCGGCGACGACTCCGCCGCATCACCCAAGACGCTCACCTACTGGGCCAGCAACCAGGGCGCCAGCCTGGAGGCCGACAAGACCATCCTCCAGCCGGAGTTGGACAAGTTCGAGAAGCAGACCGGGATCAAGGTCACCGTCGAGGTGGTCCCCTGGTCGGATCTGCTCAACCGCCTGCTGGCCGCCGCCGCCTCCGGCAAGGGCCCGGACGTGGTCAACATCGGCAACACCTGGTCGGCGTCGTTGCAGGCCACCGGCGCGCTGGTCGAGTTCGACGACGCCGCCCTGCAGGCCGTCGGGGGCAAGGACCGGATCGTGCCCGCCGCGCTCGCCGCCGCCGGCGCCCCGGGCAAGCCGCCGGCCGCCGTGCCGCTCTACAGCATGGCGTACAGCCTGTACTACAACAAGAAGTCGTTCGCCGACGCCGGCATCACCGCGCCGCCCACCACCTGGGAGCAGGTCGTCGAGTACGGCAAGAAGCTGAGCACCGGCGGCAAGTGGGGCCTGGCGATCGAGGGCGCCAACCCGTCGGAGAACGCCCACCACGCGTTCACCTTCAGCCAGCAGTACGGCGGCGAGTGGTTCGACTCGGCCGGCAAGCCGACCTTCGACACCCCGCAGAACGTGTCGGCGATCAAGCGGTACATCGACTTCATGGCCGCCGACAAGATCACCAACCCGAGCAACGCCGAATACGCGCAGAACCAGTCGGTCTCCGACTTCGCCAACGGCAAGGCCGCCATGCTGCTGTGGCAGTCCGCCGGGTCGAACCTGAAGACGCAGAACATGCCCGCCGACGCGTACGGGGTGGCCCCGGTGCCGTTCCTGGCCAGCCCGCCGGCCGGCGGCAAGAAGGTCAACAGCATGGTCGCCGGGATCAACATGGCGGTCTTCAAGCACACCAAGAACAAGGACGGCGCGCTGAGCTTCGTCAAGTTCATGACCAGCGACGAGGAGCAGACGCTCCTCAACAAGACGTACGGCTCGCTGCCGGCGGTGAAGACCGCGGCCTCCGACCCGGCGTTCAGCGCGACGGAGCAGAAGACCATCCAGGAGACCCTGGTCACGACCGCGGCCCCGCTGCCGCAGGTGCCCGATGAGAGCACCTTCGAGACCCTGGTCGGCACCGCGATGAAGGAGTTGTTCGCCGACGCGGCCAGCGGCAAGCCGGTCACCGAGGCTTCGGTGAAGGCCAAGCTGACCGACGCGCAGCAGAAGATGCGCTGACCGAGGCGTGACCGGTGGCCGTGGTCGGGTGCTGAACCCGACCACGGCCACCGCCTCCGAGAGGACCCTGATGGCAACCAGCACCACCGCGCCGGACGCCGACCGACGCGAATCCCGGGCCGGATCACCGACCCGGAAGCCGGCCCGCCGGCCCCGCGGCCCCCGCCGCTCACTTCTGCCGTACCTGCTGCTCGCACCGGCCGTCGTGCTGGAACTCGCCATCCACGTGATCCCGATGGTCGTCGGGGTCTGGATGAGCCTGCTGGAGCTGACCCAGTTCCACATCCGCGACTGGTCCACCGCGCCCTTCGTCGGGCTGGAGAACTACCGGGCGACACTCGACCTGAACAGCGCCGCCGGCAAGGAACTGCTGCACTCGTTCTGGGTCACCCTGGCCTACAGCCTGCTCTCGGTCGGGTTCGCCTGGCTGCTCGGCATCTCGGCGGCGGTCGTCCTGCAACGGCCGTTCCGGGGACGCGCGATCCTGCGGGCGCTGTTCCTCACCCCGTACGCGCTGCCGGTCTACGCCGCCGTGATCACCTGGAGCTTCCTGCTGCAACGTGACACCGGCCTGGTCAACCACGTGCTCGTGGACCAGCTCGGGCTGATGAACGAACGGCCGTTCTGGTTGATCGGCGACAACAGCTTCTGGTCCCTGCTGGTGGTGTCGGTCTGGCGTAACTGGCCGTTCGCGTTCCTGTGCCTGATGGCCGGGTTGCAGAACGTGCCCGGTGAGCTGTACGAGGCCGCCGCGATCGACGGCGCCGGGTTCTGGCGCCGACTGCGCTCGGTCACCCTGCCGATGCTGCGGCCGGTCAACCTGGTGCTGCTGCTGGTGCTGTTCCTGTGGACGTTCAACGACTTCAACACCCCGTTCGTGCTGTTCGGCGGCTCCGCGCCGGAGCAGGCCGACCTGATCTCCATCCACATCTACCGCAGCTCCTTCAAGACCTGGGACTTCGGCTCCGGGTCGGCGATGTCGGTGGCGCTGCTGCTGTTCCTGCTGGTCGTCTCGGCCGCGTACCTGCTGATCACCAACCGTCGGAGGGACGACCATGCGTGAGACCGCCGGCGAGCGCTGGGGCCGGCGCATCGTGCTGACCCTGCTCACCCTCTTCGTCGTCATCCCGCTCTACGTCATGGTCACCTCGGCGGCCAAGCCGTTGCAGGACGTGCAGAACGGCTTCACCTGGTGGCCCAGCCGGCCCACCCTGCAACCGTTCATCGACATGTGGAGCACCGTGCCGCTGGCCCGGTACCTGGTGAACAGCCTGGTGGTGTCGAGCATCGCGGCGGTCTGCTCGGTGGCGGTGGCCATCTTCGCCGCGTTCGCGGTGAGCCGCTACCGGTTCCGCGGTCGCGGTGTCTTCTCGGTGACCGTGCTGTCCACGCAGATGTTCCCCGGCATCCTGTTCCTGCTGCCGCTGTTCCTCATCTACGTCAACCTGGGCAACGCCACCGGCATCGAGCTGTACGCCAGTCGCACCGGCCTGGTCATCACGTACCTGACCTTCTCGTTGCCGTTCTCGATCTGGATGCTGGTCGGCTACTTCGACTCGATCCCCCGGGGTCTGGACGAGGCGGCGCAGGTCGACGGCGCCGGTCCGCTGCGCACCCTGTTCCAGGTCATCCTGCCGGCCGCCGTGCCCGGCGTGGTCGCGGTCACCGTGTACGCGTTCATGACCGCGTGGGGTGAGGTGCTCTTCGCGTCGGTGATGACCGACGAGGGCAGCCGCACCCTGGCCGTCGGCCTGCAGGGCTACTCCACCCAGTTCAACGTCTACTGGAACCAGATCATGGCCGCCTCGCTGGTGGTCAGCATCCCGGTCGTCGTCGGGTTCCTGGCCCTGCAGCGCTACTTCGTCGCCGGCCTCACCGCCGGTGCGGTCAAGTGAGTCATCCAACCCCAGAGGAGAACCGACCCGTGCCCGACCTGTCCAAGCTGCCACCCGACTTCCTCTGGGGTGTCGCCACGGCGGCGTACCAGATCGAGGGGGCCGTCGACGTCGACGGCAGGGCACCGTCCATCTGGGACACCTTCTCGGCGACACCCGGCAACGTCGACAACGGCGACACCGGCGCGGTGGCCTGCGACCACTACCACCGGTGGCCGGAGGACCTGGCGTTGCTGCGCCGACTCGGCGTGGACACGTACCGTTTCTCGGTGGCCTGGCCCCGGGTCATGCCCGACGGCGTCGGGCGGGTCAACGCCGGCGGGCTGGACTTCTACGACAGGCTCGTCGACACGTTGCTCACCGACGGGATCCGACCGTTCGTCACGCTCTACCACTGGGATCTGCCGCAGGTTCTGCAGGACTCCGGCGGTTGGCCGGAGCGGGCCACCGCCGAGGCGTTCGCCGACTACGCGGCGGTCGTCGCCGGCCGCCTCGGTGACCGCGTGACCGACTGGTGCACCGTCAACGAGCCGCTCTGCGTGTGCTGGATCGGGCACCTGGAGGGCAACATGGCCCCCGGCGAGCGCGACCTCACCCGCGCCGTGCACGCCTCGCACCACGTGCTGCTCGGGCACGGCCTGGCCACCCAGGCGATCCGCGCCAACGCCGCCCGGCCGGCCTCGGTGGGCCTGGTCGTCAACCTCAGCCCGATCGAGGCGGCGACCGACCGACCCGAGGACGTCGCGGCGGCCCGCCGGGCCGACGGGCACGTCAACAGGTGGTGGCTGGACCCGATCCACGGGCGCGGCTACCCCGCCGACATGATCGCCACGTACGGGGTCGAGCCGCCGGTACGCGGCGACGACCTGGCAGTGATCGCCACGCCGACGGACTTCCTCGGGGTGAACTACTACTTCCGTCAGCTGGTGGTCGACGATCCGACAGGTCCGGCGCCGTTCGCGAAGCAGGTGCCGGTGCCCGGCTCGGTGGAGACCGCGATGGGCTGGGAGATGTACCCGGCGGGCCTGGAGCGGCTGCTCGTCGACGTGCACGAGGAGTACCGGCCGGGCCGGATCATCGTCACCGAGAGCGGCTCGGCGTGGCCGGACGAGGTCACCCCGGACGGCACTGTCGAGGACAAGGAACGCACCGACCACCTGGAGCAGCACCTGGCCGCGTGCGCGTCGGCGGTGGCCCGAGGGGTTCCCCTGGACGGCTACTTCGTCTGGTCACTGCTGGACAACTTCGAGTGGGCGTACGGCTACGACAAGCGCTTCGGGCTGGTGCACGTCGACTACGCCACCCAGCGCCGGACGGTGAAGGCCAGCGGTCTGCGCTACGCCGAGGTGATCCGCGCGCACCAGCGGCTCGCCCGCACCACCGGCACCGCGACTCCGGTGGCCTGAACGGGGGCGGTGCGAGCGGCCGCCCGGGGTCTCGACCCCGGGCGGCCGTTTCCGTTCCGATCGGAGGAAACCACCACCGGCCGCGTTGCCGAGTGGCTAGCCTGCGGCAATGTCCGCAGCACCCGACGAGGTCGAGCGGCCCGACCCCACGGGTCGAGTGTCCGCCACCGACCGGATGACGGCCTTCAGCGACGGGGTCTTCGCCATCGTCATCACCCTGCTGGTCATCGAGTTGCGGGTGCCCGAGTACCACGAGGGTGAGCTGCTCACCGGTCTGCTCGGCGAGGGCGCCTCCTACCTGGCCTTCGTGGTGTCCTTCGTCTACATCGGGGTGCTCTGGCTCAACCACCACGCGCTGTTGCGGCTGATCCGCGGCACCACGCTCACGCTGAGCTGGATCAACCTTGGTGTGCTCTTCGGCGCGGTGATCATCCCCTTCCCCACCGCGGTGCTGGCGTCCGCGTTCACCCATGGCGACACCGACGACCAACGGGCGGCTGTCGCCCTGTACGCGCTGGCTGCGGCCCTGATGTCAGCCCCCTGGCTGGTGTTCTTCGGCTACCTGCACCGCCACCCGGCGCTGCTCCAACGTCGGGTCAGCCCCGGGTACGTGCGGACGCAGCGGCTGCGACCGGTCACCGGCCTGATCCTGTACGGGCTCAGCGGTCTGCTCGGCTGGTTCGTCAGCCCGGTGCTGGGCCTGATCGGCGTCATCGTCATGATCACCTATCACGCGATCACCAGCGAGGGTCTGCCCCGCTGGCTGACCCGTCGCTGACCGGGCGGAGTCGGCGCAGGTCGGCCGGGGTGTCCACGTCGACCGGGGACCCGACGTCGTCACAGGGCACCTCCGCCACCAGGTCCGGCCGATCGCGCAGCAGGTCGCGCGCGCCCCGGTCGCCGACGGCGTACCCGCTCAACAGCGGCCAGGTCTCCCGGCCCAGCAGGATCGGGTGCCCGGGTCGGCCGGCGTAGGTGGCGACCGCGACGAGGGCGCCGCCGTCGTACGCCGCGCGCACCCGGCGCACCGCGACCGGGCTGAGCAGTGGCTGGTCGACGAGGACCACGACGGCGGCCGGCACGTCGGCCGGCAGCGAGGCCAGGCCTCGCAGCAGCGACGAGCCCAGCCCGTCCGCCCAGCGATCGTGCCGGACCGGCACCGCGCCGGGCAGGTCGGGCACCTGATCGGCGCCCGCACCGAGCACCACGTGCACGGGTGCGCAGCCGCCATCGCCGAGCAGCCGGATCGCGCGCCGCACCAGCGGCTCGCCGTCCAGCTCGACCAGCGCCTTCGGCCGGCCGTAGCGCCGCCCGGCGCCGGCGGCGAGGAGCAGTCCGGCGGTCACCGTCGTCACCTCCCGTACGAAGGGCTTTGCGTTATTCGCCCCGAGATATACCGACAAAGCTAGTCTGGGCCGGTGCAGGGCGGACCGGAGAACGCGACGACGATCGACGAGCGCCACTCGTCCCGGGTGACGGTCGAGGTCAACGGCGCGTCCCGTGAGGTGACCCTGGACAACCGCACCACACTGCTTGACACGCTGCGCGAGCACCTCGACCTGACCGGGGCGAAGAAGGGCTGCGACCACGGCCAGTGCGGCTCCTGCACGGTGCTGCTCGACGGCCGCCGGGTGAAGAGCTGCCTGGTCTTCGCGGTGACCGTAAACGGCCGGTCGGTGGTGACAGTCGAAGGGCTGGCCGGACCGGACGAACTGTCCCCGTTGCAGGCCGCCTTCGTCGCGCACGACGCCTTCCAATGCGGCTACTGCACTCCCGGGCAGCTCTGCTCCGCCCGGGGCATGCTCGACGAGGTCTCCCGGGGTTGGCCCAGCGCGGTCACCGGCGACCTGAACACGCCCGCCGAGCTGACCGACGCGGAGATCCGCGAGCGGATGGCCGGCAACCTGTGCCGGTGCGCCGCGTACCCGCACATCGTGGCGGCCGTACGCGAGACCGCGGCGTCCTCGTGAAGGCGTTCCGCTACCACCGGCCCGCCGACGTGGCCGAGGCGGTCGCCGTGCTGGCGGCCGAACCACAGGCCGCCTACCTGGGCGGCGGAACCAACCTGGTGGACCTCATGAAGCTCGGGGTGCAGCGCCCCGACGTGCTGGTGGACGTGACCCGGCTTCCCCTCGACACCGTCGAGGAGCTGCCCGACGGTGGGCTGCGGATCGGCGCGACGGTCCGCAACAGCGACCTCGCGGCCCACCCGGCGGTACGCCGCGACTACCCGGTGCTGGCCCGCGCCCTGCTCGCCGCCGCCTCGGGACAGCTGCGCAACATGGCCACCACCGGCGGCAACCTGTTGCAGCGCACCCGCTGCGTCTACTTCCAGGACACCGGCAAGGCGTGCAACAAACGGGAGCCGGGCAGCGGTTGCGCCGCTCTGCACGGCCAGAACCGCGACCTGGCGGTGCTGGACTGGTCGGAGCAGTGCGTGGCCACCCACCCGTCCGACCTGGCCGTCGCATTGGCCGCCCTCGACACGGTGGTGGAGGTGCACGAGGCCGACGGCCCCCGTGACATCCCGATCGCCGACTTCTACCGCTCCCCCGGCAGCCACCCGGAACGAGAGACCACAGTGGCCCGGGGCGCGCTGATCACCGCCGTGCGGCTGCCGCCACTACCGGCCGCGCGCCGCTCGACGTACCTCAAGGTGCGCGACCGGGCCTCGTTCGCCTTCGCCGCCGGCTCGGTGGCCGCGGTGCTGGACCTCGACGGTGACGTGGTCCGCGACGTGCGGCTGGCGTACGGGGCGGTGGCGCACCGGCCCTGGCGGGCGTACCGGGCCGAAGAGGAGCTGCGCGGACGTCCGTTCAGCCCCGAGTTGGCGGCGCGGGCCGCCGACGCGGAGCTGGCCGAGGCGCGCCCGCTACGGCACAACGGCTTCAAGCTGCCGCTGACCCGGGCCATCACCGTGCGGGCGCTCACCGAACTGGCGTCGTCGTGAGCACCGGGGCGGTCGGCCGGGCGTACCCCCGGCTGGAGGGCCCGGCGAAGGTCACCGGCGCGGCCCGCTACGCGGTGGAGTACCCGGTGGACGGGGTCACCTACGGCTGGGCGGTCCCGTCCACAGTGGTGCGGGGCCGGATCACCCGGATCGACACGACGGCGGCGTTGGCCTCGCCCGGCGTGCTGGCAGTGGTGCACCACGGCAACGCGCCCCGGATGGCGCCCGGCCCACAGCCGGAGCTGCGGCTGTTGCAGGAGCCGACTGTGCACTACCGGGGGCAGTACGTCGCCGTGGTGGTGGCCACCAGCCTGGAGGCGGCCCGCGAGGGCGCCCGACTGGTCCGCATCGACTACGACACCGGCCCGCACAGCACAGTGCTCACCGACGACCATCCCGGCCTGTACAAGCCGGACCAGGTGAACCCCAGCTATCCGACGGACACCGCCGAGGGCGACTTCGACGCCGGGTACGCGGCCGCCCCGGTGCGGGTGGACGTCACCTACCGCACGCCGGCGTACCACAACAACCCGATGGAACCGCACGCCACCATCGCGCAGTGGCACGACGGGCGGCTCCTGGTGCACGACTCCACCCAGGGCGCGACGCCGGTACGCGCCACCCTCGCCGAGCTGTTCGAGCTGCCGCCGGAGTCGATCCGCGTCGTCGCCGAGCACGTCGGCGGCGGCTTCGGCAGCAAGGGGTACGCCAAGGCGTCGGTGGTGCTGGCCGCCCTCGCCGCCCGGCACGTGGACCGCCCGGTCAAGCTGGCGTTGACCCGCCAGCAACTGTTCGGGCCGCTCGGCTACCGCACCCCCACCATCCAGCGGGTCCGCCTCGCCGCCGACACCGACGGCCGGCTCACCGCGATCTGCCACGACGCGATCAGCCAGACCTCCACGATCAGGGAGTTCGCCGAGCAGACCGCCGTCTACACCCGCAGCATGTACGCCGCACCGCACCGCCGCACCACGCACCGGCTGGTCCGCCTCGACGTGCCCACTCCGTTCTGGATGCGCGCCCCGGGCGAGTGCCCCGGCGCGTACGCCCTGGAGTCCGCGGTGGACGAGTTGGCCATCGCCGTCGGCATCGACCCGGTGGAGCTGCGGATCCGCAACGACACCGCTGTCGACCCCGACCTGGGACGCCCGTTCACCAGTCGCAACCTGGTGGCCTGCCTGCGCGAGGGCGCAGAGCGGTTCGGCTGGGCCGGCCGTGATCCGTCGCCCCGGTCCCGGCGCGAGGGGCGGTGGCTGATCGGGACGGGGGTGGCCGGATCGAGCTACCCGGCCCGGGCCCGGCCTTCCTCGGCGACGGCCACCGCTCGGCCCGACGGGAGCTTCCTGGTCCAGATCAACGCCACCGACATCGGCACCGGCGCCCGGACGGCGATCTGGCAGGTGGCCGCCGACGCCCTCGCAGTGCCGCCGGAACGGGTGGAGATCCGCATCGGGGACACCGCGCTGCCGACGGCACCGCTGGCCGGCGGCTCGATGGGGACCGCCAGCTGGAGCTGGGCGGTGATACGCGCGGCCCAGGCGCTGCGCGAGAAGCTGCGCGACGGCGGGCCGCCGACCGACGAGGTGACCGCCGAGGCGGACACCACCGAGGAGGTGGGTGAGCAGCCCGCGCTCCCCCGGTACGCCTACGGGGCGCAGTTCGTCGAGGTGCGGGTCGACGTGGACACCGGCGAGGTACGGCTGAACCGGATGCTCGGGGTGTTCGCGGCGGGGCGGGTGGTGAACCCGACGACGGCCCGCAGTCAGCTCATCGGCGGCATGACGATGGGGCTGTCGATGGCGCTGCACGAGGAGGGCCTGCTCGACGAGCGCTACGGCGACTGGGTCAACCACGACCTGGCCACCTACCACATCACCGGCTGCGCCGACGTCGAGTCGATCGAGGCTTACTGGCTGGACGAGCGGGACGACGAGCTGAACCCGGCCGGGGTGAAGGGCATCGGCGAGATCGGCATCGTCGGCGCCGCGGCGGCGGTCGGCAACGCGGTGCACCATGCGACCGGCGTACGGATCCGGGAGCTGCCGATCCGGCTGGACAAGCTCATCGGAGTATCAGAGTTGGCTTAAATAAGCCGTCAGTGATACAACTGTCGTCGTGCACGCCTTCGACGTGCTGGGCGATCCGGTCCGGCGCCGCATCCTGGAACTGCTCGCCGCCGGCGAGCAGACCGCCGGCGCGGTCAGCACTGTCATCCGCGAGGAGTTCGGCATCTCCCAGCCCGCCGTGTCCCAGCACCTCAAGGTGTTACGCGACAACGGCTTCGCCACCGTGCGGCCGGAGGGCACCCGGCGGCTCTACGCGGTCGACCCACGCCCACTGCGCGAGGTCGACGGCTGGCTGGAGCACTTCCGCCGGTTCTGGACCCCACCCCTGGCGGCACTCGCCACCGAGCTGGCCCGGGGCCGACGCGAGCGTCGGCTGCGCGGCCCCGCCGACCTACCCGACGAGAGGAACACCTGATGTTCGACGCCACCGAGCAGATCAACGCCGTCCAGCGCAAGGTCGGCAGCCGCACCCTGGAAGCCGGTGAGGCGCGGGTCACCACGATCAGCCAGACCTACCAGGCGACGGCCGAGGATCTGTGGGACGCCTGCACCAGCGCCGAGCGCATCCCGCGCTGGTTCCTGCCGATCTCCGGCGACCTGCGGCTGGGCGGCACGTACCAGCTCCAGGGCAACGCCCACGGCACCGTCGAAAGCTGCGAGCCGCCGCACCGCTTCACCGCCACCTGGGAGATGGGCGGCGAGGTGAGCTGGATCGAGGTGCGGGTCACAGCGGTCGGCGACGAGCGGGCCCGCCTCGACCTGGACCACATCGCGCACGTCGACCAGGACCGGTGGGCCCAGTTCGGGCCGGGCGCGGTCGGTGTCGGGTGGGACCTCGGGCTGCTCGGCCTCGCCTCGCACCTGGCCTCCGACGGCAGCGGGATCACGCCGGAACAGGGCGCCGAGTGGACCGCCTCCGCCGAGGGACGACGGGCCATGGAGCTGAGCAGTCAACTGTGGTGCGAAGCGAGCATCGCCGCCGGCACCGACGCCGACGAGGCGAAGGCCGCCGCCGAACGCACCACCGCCTTCTACACGGGCGACCCGGCAGCCTGACCGCGCGGCGAGGCGGCGCGGCAGCCTGAGCAGGGATCGGAGTAACGTGCTGCGGCATGACCGGCACGCCGTACTCGCACTGCTCCTACTGCGGCGCCGCCTACCCGCCGGCCGGCGGTTGGCCGCGAGTCTGCGCGGTCTGCGGCGAGACCGTCTGGCGCAACCCGCTGCCGGTGGCGGTCGCGGTGCTGCCGGTCCGCACCGCCGAGGGCCTGGGAGTGGTGGTGGTCCGCCGGGACATCGAACCCGCCCGCGGCCTGCTCGCGCTGCCCGGTGGCTTCATCGAGTACGGCGAGGAGTGGTCCGACGCGCTCGTGCGGGAACTGCGGGAGGAGACCGGCCTGATCGCGGCGGCCCGGGACGCCCGACTGTTCGCGGTGCACGGCTCACCGACGGGCGGCACGATGATGGTCTTCGGAGTGCTGCCCGAGCGGGCGGCCGAGGACCTGCCACCGTCGGCGCCGACCGAGGAGGCGACCGAGTGGCTGGTGCTCACCGACCCGGTCGAGCTGGCGTTCTCCACCCACACGCGGATCCTGGCCGAGTTCCTGACAGTCACCTCCTGACCCCCGCGCTCGGCCAGGGACAAGGGCTTCGTCGATCCGCAGGACCATGCGGGCGCCGCCGCGCCGCTAGGCTACGGCCCCGACGCCCGTGAGGGGAGACGAGCATGTCGCAGGATCGAGCTGAGCAGCCGGTGGGAGGTTCGGCCGCCAAGCTGGACACGACAGCGCCGCACTCGGCACGGGTGTGGAACTACTGGCTCGGCGGTAAGGACAACTTCGCCCCGGATCGCGAGGTCGGTGAACAGGTACGGGCGGTCTTTCCGGAAATCGTCGAGGCGGCACGGTATTCGCGCGCGTTTCTCAAACGAGCGGTGACCTATCTCGCCGCAGAGGCGGGGATAGGCCAGTTCCTCGACGTCGGTACGGGCCTGCCCACCGCCGACAACACCCACGAGGTCGCCCAACGGATCACGTCGCGGGCGCGCGTCGTCTACGTCGACAACGACCCGATGGTTCTCGCGCACGCCCGGGTGTTGCTGACCAGCAGCCAGGAGGGTGCCACCCAGTATGTCGACGCCGATCTGCGCGACCCGGAGAAGATCGTCCAGGACGCTCGCGACACACTCGACTTCAATGAACCGATCGCACTGATGATGCTGGGCGTCATGGGCCACGTCGAGAAGCCGGCCGAGGCGCAGGCCATCGTCAACGCTCTGGTCTCGTCCCTACCATCGGGCAGCTTTCTGGCCATGTCCGACGGTACGGCTACCAGCGAGCGGGTCATCGAGTCGCATCGGCAGTACAACGAAAGCGGTGCTCTGCCGTACCACCTGCGTGCGGTCGCGGACTTCACGGCGTTCTTCGACGGCCTCGACCTCGTCGAGCCGGGTGTCGTGCCGCTGGGGCACTGGCGGACTGACAGCAGGCCCGCGGCCGTCGTGGATGGCTACTGCGGGGTCGCCCGCGTGCTCTGACGCGGGGACTGCCTGGCCGATCCGCACGGCTGGGCTCCGCGCAGTCTGGTCAGCGGGTGTCGGCGGGGCGGCGTCCGTCGACCCCGGTCAGGTAACCGCTGGCCTGCAGGTTGAACAGCTCGCGGTAGAGGCCACCGGCGGTCATGAGCTCGTCGTGACTGCCGTGCTGGACAAGGCGGCCCCGTTCCAGCACGAAGATCCGGTCGGCGTGCCGGACGTTCGCCAGCCGGTGGGTGATCAGCACGACCGCCCGGTCGGGGCGACGGCGCAGGTGCTGGAACAGGGCATGTTCCGCACGCGCGTCCAGGGCGGCCGAGGGTTCGTCGCAGATCAGCAGGGCGGCGTCCCGGTAGAGGCCGCGAGCCGCGACGAGCCGCTGCCACTGCCCGCCGGACAGTTCGTGGCCGTCTTTGAACTCCCGGTCGAGCAACGTGTCGTAGCCGTGCGGCAGGCCGACGATCATGTCGTGCGCGGCGGCCGCGCTGGCCGCCTCCTGCACGGTGGGGCCGGGGAGGTCCGGGGCGCGGTCGTGCCGCCCGACGCGGATGTTCTGCCCAGCGGTGAACGGAAACTTCCACCACTCCTGGGTCATCACGGCCACCTGGGCGCCCAGGGCACGCGGGTCCAACTCGGCGGCGTCGACGCCGTCCCAGCGGATCATTCCGCCGGTCGGCTGGTAGAGGCCCGCGATCAGTTTGGCCAGGGTGGTCTTGCCCGAGCCGTTCTCCCCGACAAGCGCGATCACCTCGCCCCGGCGGACGGTGAGGCTGACCCGGTCCACCGCCGGTGCGTCGGTGTCCGGGTAGCGCAGGCTCACGCCGTCCACCTCGATCACGTCGACGCCGTCGGCCACCCGACTGCCTCCGACCGGCACCCGGGCCCGGGCGCGGGCCAGGAAGTCCTGGTAGTCCTGGTAGTAGAGGGCGTCCTCGTACAGTGAGTTCGTGGCGACGACTGCCACGCCCAGGCTGGTCCGCGCGGACTGCAACGCGAGCAGGGCGGTGGCCGCGGCGGCGAGGGCGACCATCCCACTGAGCAGCAGACCACCGAGGACCGCGTACACGCCGAAGGTGGCCAGCCCCGCCACCGTGGCACCGACGACCCGGGTGCCCGTCTGCGAGCGGACCAGCCGCAGCTGGGCACGGGTCTCGACGGCCATCACGCCGCGGTACTCGGCGAGCAGGAAGTCGCGCATCTGGTAGGCGCGCACCTCGGCGGCGGTGTGCCGGTTGGCCATCAGGTGGGCGAGCATCCACATCCGTCGTCGGCGGGTGATCCGAGCCAGCATCGCCAGGTACTCCCGGCGGGCCATCCGCACCGCCGTGATCGCCTGGGGCACCGCGGCGAGCAACAGGCAGGGCAGCAGCAGCGGTTGAATGACGGTCACCGCCACGGCGGTGGCGAGCATACCGACCACGCCGGTGACAAGGTTGACGGTGTGGTCGACGATCCACGCCGCCTCGCCCATCCCCCGGTCGCGGGCGCGGTCCATCTCCTCGGCGAAGCCGGCGTCGTCGAACGCGGCCAGGTCCACCGCCGTGGTGGCCTCGAACAGCCGTAACTCCACCTGGTAGTTGATCTGCGGGGTCAGCCGGGCCTGGGCCCAACCGGCCGCGATGGTCAGGCCGCCGCGCGCCGACACCGCCGCCGCGGCCACCATCAGCGCCGGCAGGGCCGAGCGGACCCGGTCCGGGGTGGGACCGGCGGCGAACAACTCGCGCAGCACGCTCGTCGTGGCGAGCAGGCCGAACGTGGTCATCACCCCGGCGGCGATGTTCAGGCCGATGGAGGCGACGGTGTCGCGCTGGTTCGTGGACCAGGCCAGGCCGACCGCTTCCCGGACCAGCCGGGGCAGCCGCCGGGCCACCGCCCAGAAGCTGGTGTGTGCGAACTCCTGCGCGTGGTGCAGCCAGTCCCGATCCTCCAGCTCCGGCAGCACCGAGCTGTCGCCGGGCGGGTCGATCGGCTGGTCGTCGTCCTCAGCAGCGGTGCGCTGGCGGGCCATCGACTCCACGGACCCTCCTCCGGGCGGGGATCACAAATGCCGCCCGAGACTACTGCCCGCGACCACCTGCTGTCTCTAGGTAGTCGGCGCGTCGCGGGGCTCGTCCGTGATCGGCAGCAGGACCCGGAAGGTGGTGCGGCCCGGCTCGGTCTCCACCCGGATGTCGCCGTGGTGTTTGTGCACCACGATCCGGTACGAGATGTCCAGCCCCAGACCGGTGCCCGCGCCGACCGGCTTGGTGGTGAAGAACGGCTCGAAGATGCGCGGACGCACCTCTGGCGGGATGCCCGGCCCGGTGTCGGTGATTTCCACCGCCAACTGGTCACCGATCCGTCCGGTGCGGACGGTCAGCACACCCTTCTCCCCCATCGCGCCCAACGCGTTGTCGATCAGGTTGGTCCACACCTGATTCAGCTCGGCCGCGTACGCCGGGACCGGTGGGAGGCCCCGGTCGTACTCGCGGGCCAGTTTGACCTCAGCGGGGATCTTGCCCTTGAACATCACCAGCGTCGCGTCGAGCAGGTCGTGCACGTCCACCACCCGGTGCGGCGCGCGGTCCAGCTGCGAATACTGCTTGGCGGCGTCCACGAGCCCGGAGATCCGGGTGACAGCGTCGCCGATCTCGCGCATCAGCAGCTCGGTGTCGACGGTGTAGGTGAGCCAGCGCACCGCCGCCTCCAGGTCCGCGGCACCGACCGCGGCCTTCACCTGCGCCAACCAGGCAGCGTCGAGCCCACCGCCGACCAGGATCGGCGCCAGGTCCCAGGCCCCGCCGACGCCATGGTCCTCCAGCCAGTCGGTGAGGGTGTCCTCGGCGTCGGCCGTGGCCATCGGGGTCAACTTCGGCGCGGTGGCCACCCGGGCGACCGCCTCCTCCTGCAACGCGACCAGGCCGTGCAGGGCGCTCCCGTCGAGCCGCCCATCGGCGATCATGGCGAGCTTGTGCCGCATCCCGGCCACCCGGTCCCGCAGCACCGACGTGGCCCGCACCGCCGCCGCGGCCGGGTTGTTCAGCTCGTGGGTCAGCCCCGCCGAGAGCGAACCGAGGGCCAGCAACCGCTCCCGCTCACCGACGATCGCCTGGCTGTCCCGCATCCCGAAGAACAGCCCCTCCAACAGGTGCATGGGCATCGGAAACCAGGACCGCAGGGCGTACGCGAAGTCCTCCGCCGGCAGCACGAAGAACTCCGCGTCGGTCACCGCCCGCAGGCTGTTGCGGTAGATCTGCTCAACCTGGTCACCCAGGTACGCCTGAGTGGCCCCGCCGTACACCCCGCGCTGGTCGGTCCGGCTGACCTCGACGTCGTCGCCGCGCACCAGGCGACTCAACGCCACCGCCCCGCGCACCAGGACGAAGAAGCAGGTCGCGGGCTCACCTTCGCCGTACACGAGGGTGCCGCCGGCACGCTGCTCGACCCGGCCGTGCTCGGCCAGCCAGGCGAGTTGCCCGTCATCGAGCGCCTCGAACAGGAACAGAGTGCGCAACTGCGCCGGTGTCAGCCGGTCAGACTCGATGGTCACAGGGACTCCTTCGCTCGCAGAACCGGCTCACTGGGCCACCTTTCGTTCGCGACTGCGGGGCTCGCAAACCCGGCTCACTCCTCGCGCTCACTGGATTACCTTTCGTTCGCGACTGCGGGGCTCGCAAACCCGGCTCACTCCTCGCGCTCACTGGGCCTCCAGGTAGCGGTGCACCAACGACACCGCCATCGCGCCCTCGCCGACGGCCGAGGCCACCCGCTTGACCGACTCGGCCCGCACGTCCCCGGCGGCGAACACGCCCGGCACGCTGGTCTCCAGGTGGTACGGGTCGCGCGACAACGACCAGCCGGCCGGCCGTCGCCCCCCGGCGAGCAGATCCGGACCGGTCACGATGAAACCACGGTCGTCGCGGACCAGCACCCCGTCCAGCCAGTCGGTGCGGGGCTCCGCGCCGATGAAGATGAACAGCCAGGAGGTGTCGACCGAGCGGGCCTCCCCGGTGCGGGTGTCGCACAGGGTGAGCCGCTCCAGGTGGTCCTCTCCCGCCCCGCCGACCACTGCGGTATGCGGGTGCACGGTGATCCGGTCGATCCGTTCCAGCTGGTCGATCAGGTAACGCGACATCGAGGCGGTCAGGTCCGCACCACGGATGAGCAGGTGCACCCTCGACGCGTACCGGGAGAAGTGGACCGCCGCCTGGCCGGCGGAGTTGGCACCGCCGACGATGTAGACGTCCTGCTCGACGCAGCTCGGCGCCTCGGTGGCGGCGGCGCCGTAGAACACCCCCCGCCCGGTGAAGTCGGCCAGCCCGGGGGCGTCGAGCACCCGGTACGACACGCCGGTGGCCAGCACCACGGTGTGCGCGGCGATCTCGGTGCCGTCGCCGAAACGCAGCAGTCGGGCACCGCCGGCCTCGCTGAGACCGACCACCTCCCGGGCGCTGAGCAGCTCGGCGCCGAACTTGACCGCCTGCCGTCGGGCCCGATCTGTCAACTGTGCGCCGGAGACACCGTCCGGGAAGCCGAGGTAGTTCTCGATGCGGCTGCTCTGCCCGGCCTGACCGCCGGTCGCCCGTCGCTCCACGAGCACGGTGCGCAGCCCCTCCGACGCGCCGTACACCGCCGAACCGAGACCGGCGGGGCCGCCGCCGATCACCACCAGGTCGTAGAAGTCACACGCCGGCACCACAGTCAACCCGGCCAGCGCGGCCAACTCGGCCTCGCTCGGGGCAACCAACGCCTTGCCCTCCGGCGTCACCACCAGCGGCACGTCCGCCTCGGTGGCCCCGGCCGCGTCGAGCAACCGGACGCCCTCCGGATCGTCGGACAACAGCCACCGGTACGGCACCAGATTGCGGGCCAGGAAGTCGCGGACCTTGAACGACGGCGCCGACCAGCGGTGCCCGACGACCCGGATCTCCGCGCTGGCCGCGTCCGGGGTGACCGCCCACGCCTCCAGCAACCCATCGACCACCGGATACAGCTTCTCCTCCGGCGGGTGCCAGGGTTTGAGCAGGTAGTGGTCCAGGTCGACCACGTTGATGGCCTCGATCGCGGCGTCCGTGTCCGCGTACGCGGTGAGCAGCACCCGACGGGCGGCCGGGAAGATGTCCATCGCCGCTTCGAGGAACTCGACGCCGGTCATCTCCGGCATCCGGTGGTCGGCCAGCAGCAGCGCCACCTGTTCGCCGCGCAGCTTGACCTCGCGCAGCGCGTCCAGCGCCTCTGGGCCGGAAGAGGCTCGCAACACCCGATAGCGGTCGCCGTAGCGGCGCCGGATGTCGCGGGCCACCGCCCGGGACACCACGGGGTCGTCGTCGACGGTCAGGATCACCGGGTTCGCCATGGCGCCATGAAATCACCTGCCGACGGTCGACCGCACCATCGCCGGCGCCCGACCCCACGGTTGACCGCCCCGCAGACGGGTAAGCCGGAACGCCGCGCGGGTGGCCGGACATCGACGACCCGCCCGGTTGCCGCGCACACCTCGGGGGGCCCATGGCCGACGCGACACCGAACGGACCGCCGACGTCGGGCGGGATCGTGGAGCTGCGGGTGCACGGTGTCTCCGGCGCGGGCGCGGACCAGGTGTTGGACCGGCCGTACGTCTACCAGGTAGCCGGCGACCGCAGCGGAGGTTTCTACCGACCGCGCCCCGGATACCCGGACTCGACCGGTACGGACGGGGTGACGCTGGAGGCGTACCGCTGGAGTGACCTGCCGTCCGGCACAGCCGTGCGGACCCTGTCGCTGGTCTTCCTGCTGCCGTTCATGCTCTGCAACGTGGCCCTGTGGATGCGGCCGGCGAACACCGTCTCGAAGCGCGGCTTCATGGCGCTGTGCCGGGTGCTCGCCCTCACTCTCACCATGCTCTACGTGCTCTCCATCGTCGGGGTGGCGTTGGACCTGATCGCGTGGCGCTGCATGGGCACCCCGTCGTGCCTGGCCGGTCGGACCTGGCTGTCCTGGCTCGGCGGGCGCCCGACCGGGCTGCGCCTGGGTGTGCTGGCGCTCGTGCCGGTCGCCGCCATCGGGCTCGTCTGGTGGTTGGGCGCTCGCCCGGGCCATTCCTTCGACGCGTTCCGGACGCCGTCGACGACGATGTCGAAACACCAACTGAGCGCCGTCGGCCAGTGGGACGGCGAGCCGCTCGTGGGTCGGCTGCGCTCGGTCCACGTCGCGGCGGCGTTCGCCACGCTCAGCGGCAGCCTGCTGACCGCGCGAGCCAGCCAGCACCGCTCGTGGGTGATGGTGATCCTGTTGACGGCCACCGGAGTGGTGCTGCTGAGCTGCCTGGTCCTGGTCACGGTGGTGCGGAGCATCGACCGCACCGACCCGTCGCCCCGGGTGGACGGGGTCTTCCGCGGGCTGCGCACCATCGCCTGCGGCCTGACGATGCTGGTGATCGTGCACATCGTCATCAGCCCGGCGCCGTGGCCTCAGGGCGGCGTGCTGCCCGGCTACAGCGCGATCGTGGCCTGGCTGTTCGTCAGCCAGACCGTGCTGGTGGTCGCGCTCGCCGTGCTGGTGATCTGGCGGCGGGGTGGCGGGCAGCGCAGGTCACCCATCCGCGCGTTGGGAGCGCCGGTCTTCATGACGATCTCGGCTGGGCTCGCCGTGGCGTTCTCGGCCGAGCTGGTCTTCCGGGTGGCGGACCTGCTCGACCGCAACGGGACGACCGCGGACGGCCTGGAGACCAGTCCTCCCCTGGCGTACAAATGGGCGATCTTCGGGTTTTTCCTGGCCGTGGTGACCGCACTGCTGGTGGCCGGCCTGGTCACCAGGATGACCCGGCGCGGGCGGCGGCAGGCCGCGCGGGCGATCGTGGCCGCCGACTTCCCGGACGCGCCGCCGCACGCGGCGGCCCGGCTGCGGCGGGTCGAGCAGGCGGTGGCCCGCGCCCGTTTCACCGAGAATCTGGAACCGCTCTCCGTGGTGTACGCCAGCCTGGCGGCGCTCGGCCTGGCCACCAGCCTGCTCGGCCTGCTCCAACTCCTACCCGGGGACGTGGCGCAGCGCTACGTCGGAGTGCCGGAGGGCATGGTCAACTTCCTGATCGGGTCGGGTAGCTACGTGATCGCCGCGATCCTGCTCGGCCTGGTGGTGGGCGGCATCTTCGCGTACCGGACACCGCAGTTCCGCCGGTACGTGGGGGTGCTCTGGGATCTGGGCACCTTCTGGCCCCGGGCGGCGCACCCGTTCGCGCCGCCCTGCTATGCCGAGCGGGCCGTGCCGGAGTTGGCCAAGCGGATCACCTACCTGGTGGAACAGGGTCAGGGCGTGCTGCTGGCCGGGCACAGCCACGGCTCGGTACTGCTCGCCGCCGCGGTTCTGCAACTGCCCACCCGGATCACCCACCGGGTCGCCCTCCTGACCTACGGCTCACCGCTGGGCCGGCTCTACTCCCGGCTCTTCCCGGCGTACGCCGACGACCCGGCGCTGCGGGAGATCGGCGAACGGGTCGGCTGGCGCTGGATCAACCTGTGGCGCGACACCGACCCGATCGGCGGTTGGATCTTCGCCTCCCACCGTCCCGGGGAGGCCGAGACGCTGACCGGGCCGGCGGCGATGGTGGACCGGCGGTTGACCGACCCGCAGGACGTGGTGCCGGCGCCCAGCGACAGCGTTCCGCCGCCGATCCTCGGACACTGGCCGTGTGAGTCGCAGGAGGCGTTCGGGGACGCGGTGAGGGACCTCACCGCGCGACTACGTCCGGCGCGCCCCGCACACGACTGAGCCGGCCGGTACGACTGCTCCGACGGCCGGATATCGTCGCCTGGTGACCCCGTCCAAGCCACCCACCCGCCGGTTGATCGCCTCCAACAAGAAGGCCCGGCACCAGTACACGGTGCTGCGCACGTACGAGGCGGGCATCGTGCTGGTCGGCACCGAGGTCAAGTCGCTGCGCGAGGGGCGGGCCTCGCTGGTGGACGCCTTCGCGCACGAGCGCGACGGTGAGATCGTGCTGTACGGCCTTCACATCGCCGAATACGCCTACGGCACGTGGACCAACCACGCCCCGCGCCGCAACCGCAAGCTGCTGCTGCACCGCGCCGAGATCGACCGGATCCTGGACAAGGTCCGCGAGGGCGGGGTGACCCTCGTTCCGCTGTCGATGTACTTCGAGAACGGCTTCGCCAAGGTCGAACTGGCCCTCGCCAAGGGCAAGCGCTCCTACGACAAGCGGCAGACGTTGGCCGAGCGCGACGCCAACCGGGAGATCGCCCGCGAACTGGGCCGGCACCTCAAGGGCCATCCCCGCCGACCCTGACGCCGCCGCTCGTCCCAGGACACGGGTGGGTCGCGGCGTGGCGCGCCGGGCCATCGTTGACGTCCTGCGAGAGACGTGGTCTGCTCAGTCGACGCCGTTATTGGAAACGGTAATCATTAGCTGTAGCGGAGGAGAACCATGTCGCTCACTGTCCCGCCCGCACTGCTGGACGCCGCCGAACGCGGCCCCATCGACGACGAGGCGTTCATCGCCTGCGTCCGTGACTCGCTGCCGTACGCCTGGGCCACCGTCAGCCGGGTGGTCGCCGAACTGGAGGCCGGCGACGACGACCTGGCCGACAACGTCGTTCCGCCGCCCACCGACGCCGACCGGGGTCAACTGCTCCGCGCACTGGCCAGCGACGCCATCCGCGGTGGCCTGGAGCGACACTTCGGCGTACGCCTGGCCTTCCAGAACTGCCACCGCGTCGCCGCGTTCCGCCCATCGGCCGTCGACGGCGAGCGCTACCGCCGCTTCGTGTCGACCCGTGGCCAACTGCTCAACCAGTCCCCCGAACTCCGCAACTGCTGACCGTCGCGGCGGGGGGGGGCACCCCCCCCCCCCCCCCCCCCCCCCCCCCCCCCCCCCCCCCAACCCCCCCCCCCCCCCCCCCCCCCCCCCCCCCCCCCCCCCCCCCCCCCCCCCCCC